>NZ_FZNW01000078.1 GCF_900188115.1 Haloechinothrix alba
CAGGGTCGAGGCCGACCGGCCCGCGATCTCGCCCAAGCGCCTCACCCGCTACACCTGCTCACCCGCCCGGACAAGCTCACAGACCACCAGCGGGAGCGGATCGACGCCACTACCGGCGCCTGCCCCGAGATGACGGGGCTCGCTGCCCTCGTCGGCGACTTCGCCGCCCTGCTCGCCCCAGTCGCTGGCAACGATGAGCGCCTGACCCGCTGGATCGACCAGGCCCGGGCCGAGGATCTACCTCACCTGCACGCGTTCACTCGCGGATCGAGTTCGACCGCCACGCCGTGGCGCCGCCCTCACCCATACATTCCACAATGGACGAACAGAAGGACTGAACACCAAAACGAAGATGATCAAACGGCAGATGTACGGCCGGGCAGGCTTCCACCTCCTCCGCCACCGCATACTGCTCGGCCAACGCTACCCAACGTCACCACCAAATATACGCCAGAGCCAGGCAACGTCCTGGTTGGTGTCCGGAGCCACGGTCGTCGCAGTATGAGTGTGCTTGTGCGGGCCGATACCAATCAGCATCATCGGCGGCAGCCTCCGTTCTCGCATGGTCGGGGTCGGGGGATCCGCGGCCGACAGTCCGACTTCGAAAACCAGGGTGGCCTCGCAGCTCACGCCTCTGTTGAGTGAAGCCGCGAACGGAACCCGGGCAAACGAGACACCCAAAGACAGCCAGCCTGCCCGGACTCCTGCGGCACGCTACGGGCGGCCAACCCGACCACGACACCGCTAACCCGACACAAGTCGGGAAATACTGGCTCTGAACAGGGCAGGTTACCGGCGATTGCTTCGGTCGTCACGCCTCGCCCCCAATTATGGCTCGGCCTCGTCGTTGCCTCCTCTGTCAGCCGTCGCAACAGGCTGTCCGACTTACTAGGTGTGATGTCCAGGCAGGTTGGTTGAGGTGTTGTGACGACACGGTCTGAGGTCGTGGATGGGTGAAGGCCTCCCGGTGTGGAGTGGAGCTGTCGAGTAACCGCTTCACACCAAGGAGGCCTTCGTGTCCCACGCTACTCATGCCAATGCTGCCCTGACCCCGCGTGCACGTGTGCGGTTGGCGCGTCTGATTGTCGATGGCGGCTGGCCGATCGGGCGCGCCGCGGAGCGCTACGACGTCTGCTGGCGGACCGCGAAGAAGTG
>NZ_FZNW01000077.1 GCF_900188115.1 Haloechinothrix alba
ATGTCGGCTCGCGCCGGGTGCTGGGCTATGCGATGGCCAGCCACCTGCGCACCGAACTGGTCACCGACTGCCTGGACACTGCGGCAGCCACTCGCTGTCAATGGTCAGTGAGTGTTCCCCGTTGGTGGTCATGCTTTCTCCCCGGTGGTGGCCACGGTTTCCCCGGTGGTGGCCAGTGATCTTGCCCGGTGGGGGTTAGGTGAGGGGTGTGACTCCGTTTCCGGCGGTGGCTTCGGCGAGGCGGTAGGAGTCGCCGCTGGTGACGACGATGTGTGCGTGGTGTAGTAGCCGGTCGACGGTGGCGGTGGCGAGGGTTTTGGGCATGAGTTCGTCGAATCCGGAGGGGTGCAGGTTGCTGGAGATGGCTAGGGCGCGGCGTTCGTAGGCGGCGTCGACGAGGCGGTAGAAGCCTTCGGCGGCGTCGTGGCTCATGGGGAGCATGCCGATGTCGTCGACGATGACGAGGTCGGCGCGGATAATGCGGGTGATGGCTTTGGTCACTGAGTCGTCGGCGCGGTGGCGGGTGACCAGGCTGCCGAGGTCTTCGATGGAGAACCAGGACACGGTCAGGCCGGTGTCGATGGCGCGTTGGCCGAGTGCTTCGCAGAAGTGGGATTTGCCGGTGCCAGAGGGTCCGCAGACGCAGAGGTTTTCCCCGCGGTGGATCCATTCCAGGGTGGCGAGTGCTTGTTGTGTGGGGGTGAGGATGGAGCTGGCGTTCTCGTCCCAGGAGTCGAAGGTTTTGCCGGCGGGGAATCCGGCTTTGCGGCGGCGGTTGTGGATGGCCGAGGTTGCCCGCCCGCTGGTTTCCTCGGCCAGCAGCACGCGCAGCGTTTCTGCCGGGTCCCAGCGTTGGGCGCGGGCGGTGGGGATCACCTCGGCGGCCGCGCGACGCAGGTAGGGCATGCGCAGTTTCTTGGCCAGCGCGGCGACCTGCTCGGACGGATCGCCGGTGACATTGGTGGGGGTGGTCGCGGTGCCGGTGGCCGGTGTGGTGCTCATCAGGGGATCTCCTTTCCGAACTCGGCCCAGGCCCGGGTGCCGGCTTGCAGGGAGTGGTCTTCGGAGGCGCGGATCGGCTCGGTCCCGTCGGGTTCGCGGTGCTGCCGGTGGTGGGCCAGGATGGAGGCCAGGTCGGCCTCGCCGAATCGCCCGGCCAGCGCGGCGGTGCCCAGCGCCCGATCCAGGTCGGTGTGTCCGTA
>NZ_FZNW01000076.1 GCF_900188115.1 Haloechinothrix alba
AGGGGCGAATAGTTGTAAGAGTCACGACCAGGGCGCGGAGCGACACGACGCTCACCCTGCCAGCCAGTCCCAGACCAGCCACCTGAAGACTCACAATGGTTGTAGCGGTGGAGGAAGTCGGGCAAGGCGGCGCGGCGTGCGCTCTCTGAGCGGTAGGGGTTGGCGTAGGCCCATTCGTCGAGGAGAACCCGGTTGTACCGTTCTGCCTTGCCGGTGGTCTGTGGCCGGTAGGCCCGGGTCCGCGTGTGGGCGATGTGCTGGTCGGCAAGCATGTCGCGCCAGGTGCGGGAGCGGTAGCAGGAACCGTTGTCTGTCATGACGCGCTGCACGGTGATCCCGGCGGAGGCGAAGAACGCGTGGGCCCGCTACCAGAAGGCCACGGCGGTGTCGGTGCGTTCGTCAGGCAGGATCTCGGTGTAGGCCAGCCGCGAATGGTCATCGACGGCGTTATGCAGGTAGGCATAGCCCATCGCGGAGCGGATCTGGCGGCCAGCGGCGCGGCCGAGAACCCGGTGCCCACCGCCGTCGGGGATGTTGCCCAGTTTCTTGATGTCGACGTGCACCAACTCGCCCGGCGTGGCCTTCTCGTAGCGGCGCACTACCCGCACGGTGGCCCGGTCGAGCTGGGTCAGCCGCGGGGCGCCATAACGCACCAGGATCCGATGCACCGTGGAGGCCGGCATGCCCAGCAGCCCGGCGATTCGCGCCGGGCCCCAGCGCCGCGACACCCGCACCTGGAGCACCCGTCGCTCGCGCCGGGTCGGCGTCCGCCGTGGGCAGCGACGCGGGCGGCTGGATCGGTCGGCCAACCCCGCCGCGCCGTGCTCCCGGTAGCGGACCGACCACCGGTGCGCCGTCGCCGTCGCCACCTGAAAGCGCTCCGCCGCGCGCCGCAGCGGCCACCGCTGCTCCACGACGCACCGGGCCAGACGCAACCGGCCAGTCTCGGTCAACGGGGCATTACTGTGGGGCACGAGGACCTCCGATCGTTTCGGGTGCAGATGTGGTGATCCACACCGAAACCGGAGGTCCTCCCTCACTTCAAGATCATCTAGCCCTGTGTCACCCGTTCACAACCTCCCCGGGCACTACACCTAGGACACCGGTCGCGTCAAATGAGGGACTCCTCAGGTTTGTGTGGGGAGTGTGATGGTGATGCCTCCGGCGCAGAGGTAGATCATGGCGATGAGGGCGGTGGGGCTGTGGTGGCCGTA
>NZ_FZNW01000075.1 GCF_900188115.1 Haloechinothrix alba
GAGGTGCGCGGCCAGCATGAGTCGGAGTGGGCCGCGATGACCGCGGTGGCCGAGCTGCTCGGGGTAGGTACGCCGGAGACAGTCCGTAAGTGGGTGCGCCAGGCTGCGGTCGATGACGGTGCCCGTCCGGGGGTCACCAGTGAGGAGTCTGCTGAGCTCAAGCGGCTGCGCCGGGAGAATGCCGAGCTCAAGCGGGCGAACGGGATCTTGAAGGCCGCCTCGGCTTTCTTCGCGGCCGAACTCGACCGGCCGTCTCGGTGATCGTGGCGTTCATCTACGAGCATCAGGGCCATCGCGACGGTGATGGTCTGCGATGGGGCGTCGAGTCGATCTGTGCCGTGCTGACCGAGCACGGGTGCCGGATCGCCCCATCGACCTACTACGACCACCTGGCCCGTACCCCTTCAGCACGGACCCGTCGTGACGAGCAGCTCAAAGCCGAGATCACACGGGTGCATGAGGTCAACTTCGGCGTCTATGGGGCCAGGAAGGTGTGGTTGCAGCTCAACCGGGAGCAGATCACGGTGGCCCGCTGCACCGTGGAACGACTGATGCGTGCGCTTGGCCTACGCGGCGCGGTGCGGGGGAAGGTCAAGCGCACCACCGTCGCGGACCCGCAAGCTTCGCGGGCCGCTGATCTGGTGCAGCGCCGGTTCGCCCCGGCGGCACCCAATGTGTTGTGGGTAGCCGACTTCACGTACGTGTCGACGTGGTCGGGCTGGGTCTACGTCGCCTTCGTGATCGATGCCTACGCTCGCCGCATCCTCGGTTGGCGCACGAGTACCAGCATGACCACCAGCCTTGTGCTGGATGCGGTCGAGCAGGCCATCTGGACCAGAAACCGTTGCGGAACAACGGATCTGACTGGACTCGTGCACCACCACGACGCCGGCAGCCAGTACACGTCGATCACGTTCACCGAGCGGCTCGCCGAGGCCGGTATCGACGCGTCGATCGGCACCGTGGGTGACAGCTACGATAACGCGCTAGCCGAGACGATCAACGGCCTCTACAAGACCGAACTGATCAAACCACGCAAACCCTGGCGCACCGTCGAACACGTCGAACTCGCCACCGCCGAATGGGTCGACTGGTACAACCACCGCCGACTCTACGAGTACTGCGGCGACATCCCACCAGCCGAACTCGAAACCGCGTACTACGCTCAACCAGCAAGCCCAGCCCACTGCTGAGCTGCCACACCGATGAGTCTCCGGACACCCCGGGGCGGTTCA
>NZ_FZNW01000073.1 GCF_900188115.1 Haloechinothrix alba
AGCGTTCGATGCTCCTATGTTCGTCAAGCCGCATCTTGAACGCGTGTCAGCCGTGGCTGGTCTGCGGTTGGCTTCGGCAGGTTGGCGTAGATCTCGCGGGCGATGTATCGCTTGAGGCAGCGGATGATGTCTCGTTTGCTGAGCCCCTCGGCGGTGCGGCGTTCGACGTAGTCGCGGGTGGGTTGGTGACGCCGCATCCGGACGATAGTGACGATGTAGAGCGCGCTGTTGGCCGCTCGGTCCCCGCTCCGGCTGAGTCGATGCCGGCCGGTGGTTCGACCGCTGCTCGCGGGCTGTGGTGCGACACCGCAGAGTTTGGCGAAGGCTGCCTCGTTGCGGATGCGATCGGCGTTGTCGCCAGCGGTGACAAGGAACTGGCCGGCGATCTCGGCTCCGACGCCGTGGAGTTCGACGAGCTCTGGCGCGGTGGCCTCGACCATGGCTTCGATCTGACGGTTGAGGGCCGTGATCTCGGTATCGAGTGCCCGCCAGCGGCGGGCCAGGTCACGCAGGGAGGTCTTGACTGTTGCCAGGAGCAGGCGGTCGGGGTCACTGGTCAGGCTGAGTAGCTCATCGGTTTCGGGCCGCAGTCCGAGGCACGTGTTGACCAGGGTGCGCTTGGTGAGCAGCGCTAGTTCGTCGCGCAGCGGGGATGGCGCTCCGATCATGACTCCCCAGAGGGTGTTGAAGGCCTGTGTACGTGCTTTGACGGCGCTGGCTCGGGTGACGCGCAAGGTGCGGATGACCTCGACGGCGCCGGACTTGGCCTTCGGTGTTGCCGTTGAGGTCTTCCCGAGTACGGCGCGAGCGATCTGTTCGGCGTCGAGGCGATCGGATTTGCCGTCCATGCGGCGGGCCAGCCGGTTGGGCCGATTGACCTCGATGACCTGCTCGCCGGCGGTGGTAAGAGCCCGTGTCAACGTCGCACCGTAAGACCCGGTGCTCTCGACCCCGATCGCGATCAGCTCTCCGTGGCCGCGGAGCCACGTGAGCAGGTGGCGATATCCCCGGTCCGTTGCAGGGAACTCCTGGTGGTCGAGCAGGCGACCGTGGTCGTCGATGGCCGCCGCGTAGTGGGTGTGCTTGTGGGTGTCGACACCGCCGATGACTCTGATGCCTTCTGTTGTCATGCTGGGATCCGCTCCTCCGTTAGGGCTGGTCTGACGGATGGGGCGAACCGGCCGGACGGGCGACAGGTCTGTGACGGGGCTTCTCGTCCAAGCTCCTATCAGGTCAGATCCGTCTGGCCGGTGCGCGCCGCGG
>NZ_FZNW01000071.1 GCF_900188115.1 Haloechinothrix alba
TGTGAGTCTTCAGGTGGCTGGTCTGGGACTGGCTGGCAGGGTGAGCGTCGTGTCGCTCCGCGCCCTGGTCGTGACTCTTACAACTATTCGCCCCTTTGGTGCGTTTCGGTGGACTCGTCCGGCCCGGGGCGGGGTGGCCGGCGCTGACCCGGCCCACTCCGATGGCTTGATCAGAAGACTGTCCGTTCCCGCCGCATCGACGGGCCCGTGACTCATCACAGTGCTGTCCCGAAGTGACTTCCATCCAGGCCTGCGCCGGCCGTAGCGGCCGCTCATCATCCCGATCTGGAAGGAATCACGGCCACCATGGCTATCGTCGCGCAAGCCCATCCGTTCGTCATCGGCGTGGATACCCACGCCCGCACCCACACCTACGCGGTTCTATCCGCGACTACCGGCGAACTGCTCGCCGCCGAGGAGTTCCCAACGACGCCGGCCAGCATGAAGCGTGCCGTCAGTTGGGCGGCCCGTCGCACCGGTGGAGACCTGGCCACATTGTGGGTCATCGAATGCGTCGCCACCTTCGGTGCCCGGCTCGCTCGAGTGGTGGCCGATGCCGGCTACCAGGTGGCCGAGGCTGCCCGGATGGATGCGAAAGCTCACCGCAACGTCGGGAAGTCCGACCCACTCGACGCGCACCGCATCGCTGCCGCGGTCCTGCCCCTCAGCACCGACCAGTTGCGCTGTCCCCGCGCTGACGACGGCATCCGTGCCGCGCTACGAACTCTGACCACTGCGCGGGAGCACATGGGCACCGAGCGCACCGCATGCATCAACGCGCTGACCGCATTGCTCCGCGCGGCCGATCTCGGTCTCGATGCCCGCAAGCCGCTGACCGGCAGCCAGATCACCGAGGTCGCTGCCTGGCGCAGCCGCACCGAACATCTCGCCGTCTCGGTCGCACGGACCGAAGCCGTCCGACTGGCCAAGCGGATCCGTGCCCTCGACGACGAACTCGCGGACAACCACTCGCAACTCACGACGCTGATCCAGCAGAGCAAGGCCGCGCCGCTGCTGAACACGACCGGCATCGGGCCCGTGACCGCCGCAGTCGCCTACGCCGCTTGGTCCCATCCCGGACGAGTGCGTAGCGAAGCCGCCTTCGCCGTACTCGCCGGCGTCAACCCCATTCCGGCCTCCTCAGGAAACACCACCCGTCACCGGCTCAACCGCGGCGGCGACCGCAGACTCAATCGAGCATTCCACATGGCCACCATCACCCGCATGGCACGAGATCCCGAGACCCGCGCCTACGTCGAGAAGCGACGCGCTGAAGGACGCACCACCAAAGAAATCCGACGATCTCTCAAGCGCTACCTCGCACGCCAGATCTACCGAAAGCTCGAAGCCCTCCACGCCCAGCCCGCCCCGGCTTGACAGACATAGAAGAGTCCACCGGCCCCA
>NZ_FZNW01000070.1 GCF_900188115.1 Haloechinothrix alba
TAGTACTACAGTCGCGCTTATTTTGATCTTGTCGGCGTGTCTGCGCTGGTAGCGGGGTTGCTGGTTTGATCATGGGTGGATGGGCGATGATGTCTGTGTGGCTGAGGTGCAGGAGTGGGCCGACGGGCTGGCGGAGCTGGATGCTTTGATTGGCCCGCGGTTTGCGCGTGCGGAACCGCGTGCGCGGGCGATGCACTACGTGCGGGGCCTGCTCTCGGGTGAGGAGCGGAAGAACTCGTGGACGCTGTCCGAGCAGGTGGGCGATGCCACGCCGGATGGGATGCAGCGGCTGCTGTCCACGACCGACTGGGATCCCGAGGCGGTTCGGGATGATCTGTATGGCTATGTGATCGACAATCTGGGCGATCCCGCGGGTGTGCTGGTGCTGGACGAGACCGGGTTTCTCAAGAAGGGCACGCGATCGGTCGGGGTGCAGCGGCAGTATTCCGGTACCGCCGGGCGGATCGAGAACTGCCAGATCGGGGTGTTTCTGGCGTATGCCACCGATGCGGGACGCACGTTGCTCGATCGGGAGTTGTATCTGCCGCAGGGCTGGATCAACGACCGGGGCCGGTGCGCGGACGCGGGGATCCCCGATGAGGTTGGCTTTGCCACCAAGCCAGACCTGGCGATCGGCATGCTGCGGCGTGCCCATGCCGCAGGGGTCCCGGCGGGCTGGGTCACCGCCGACGAGGTCTACGGGCAACACTTCGGGCTGCGCAGCGCCGTCGAAGAACTCGGGATGTCGTACGTGCTGGCCGTGCCCTGCAACCAGCACGTCCTCGCCGCAGATCCCACGCTGACCGGCCAATACCGGGCCGACGAGCTCATCACCGCGTTGCCCGCCCAGGCCTGGCGCACCCGCTCACCCGACAACGGCGCCAAAGGCCAACGCCGCTACGCCTGGGCGCGCACGCGGGTGCGCGGCATCAACCACCCCGACTCGAGCTACTGGCTGCTGGCACGACGCAGCCTCAGCGATCCCGGCGACATCGCCTACTACCTCTGCCACGCTCCCGCGCGCACGACCCTGGCCGAGCTGGTCCGGGTGACCGGAAGCCAGTGGGCCGTCGAGGAAACCTTCCGCACCGCCAAAGGCGAAACCGGACTCGACCAGTATCAGGTACGACAGTGGAGTGGCTGGTACCGCCACATCACCCTGTCCATGCTCGCCCACGCCTTCCTGACCGTCACCCGGTCGAAAAAAGGGGGCATCCCGTCGACGACCCAATCGGCGACGGCGAGCTCATCGCCCTGACACTGCCCGAAATCCGCCGCCTGCTGATCCAACTCATCTGGACACGCGTACCCGAGCCCGACCACACCCTCACCCGCTCGAAATGGCGCCGCAGACACCAGCAACGCGCCCGACGATGCCACTACGCCGCACGACAAGCTCCGCAATAAGTGCGACTGTAGTA
>NZ_FZNW01000065.1 GCF_900188115.1 Haloechinothrix alba
ACGCCACCCGGCCACTCTACGACCCCATTTAGTGCGCAAATCAGCCCAGCAACCGAAACAAACCAGCAGGTCAACAGGTCGCACTCGTCAAGACCCGCCGAACGTGGCAAAAGTCAGGTTCGAGAGCAGACACAGCCAACCCGCGTTGGTTGTCGATCATGTTCATCCGCAAGGCCCTGATCGTCGACATGGCGGCGTGCTCAGTCACGCCGCTGTGATCGCGCGTGAGCTTGCGATGCCGTGCGTGGTCGCGTCCCACGAGGATAGCCGTGCAGTTGCGACGGGCGACCGCGTACGCGTCGGCGGTGATGCTGGAACGGTCGAAGTCCTCGAGCGCCTGCCCGCCCGAGCTGGCGCCGCACGCAACTCCGCACATACCGTGGCGCGGCATAGCTCGTGGAGGGTTAGTCACCACGCGGCCCGTGTGCGAGCCCTGTTCATCGATACGTCAGGAGGTGATGCGCGCCGCGGCGGATTTCCAGGCGGCCTCTGCGTCCTGAGGGGTAAGCCCGAAGGATACGAGTACGTGTCGCGCGTAAGCCTTGCCCACATCACCCTTATGGCCTCCTTCGAGGATCTCTCGGATGAGGGCAAAGGCGCCGCCTACAACGGCGGTCAAGGAGACGTCGAGATCGGGGATGACAAACCGTCCGATCTCGATCCCTCGTTCCAATGCGGTGCGGGCGTACGGGTATAGGACTGTTGCGAAGACGACGTCGGCGTGACTGAGGTTGAGCAGCAGGCGCACGAAGTCGGGGTCGCGATCGGCGAGCCCCATGAATCGGATGATCGCCCCGGCCACGACCTCGGCAGGGTCGATATGCTGTTCGGGCTCGGGAATGGTCGCCGCGGCGACCTCGGTGAGCGTTTCGCCGACCACCGTTTCGACGAGGTCGTCCTTGGTTGAGAAGTGGTTGTAGAAGGTTCCGAGGGCGACGTCGGCCCTTGAGGTGATCTCCTGAATCCGGAGCCCGGACACCCCGCGCTCGGCGATGAGAGCGCGTCCGGTGTCGATCAGCTTGCGCCGGGTCCGCTCCCGTTGGCGGTCGGCTCGGGTTCGCCGGTGACCCTGGGTCACTTCGGTCACAGTCGCCATCCTCTCAGGTCCGAGGACTCCTCAAGCCTGGGCAGGGATTCACCAGTGAAAGCACGTTCAGTAGAGTTGAGTTTAGCTTACGACTCATACTGCATCCATGAGGGAGACGTAGATGATGACGGCGATGCCCGCACGGGATCAGCGGGATTCCCGGCGAAGAGTCGGCCGAATGGCTGCTCCGGCCCGGTTCGCGAGCAAGTGGGTGACACGCGCGGAGAGTTTACGATGGCTGTGGCTCTGACCCGGGGCAATTCGAATGACGAGCTCCCTCCGAACAGCCGCTTGCCGATCTCCTGTTTCGCCTGTTCAGAGCGTTATTGATGGTGCAAGACAGGTGTTGCTCACCGTGTGAGTTCTGCCATGAGGTTGGCGCTCGGGCGGCGGTGAGTTCATCGGCGTGAACCGCCCCAGGGTGTCCGCGGACTCATTGGTGTGGGATCTCAGCAGGGAGCTGGGCTCGGTGGTGAGCGTAGTAGGCCTGTTCGGGCTCGACCGGTGGCACCACCGCAGTGCCGGTACAGGCGCTGATTGTCTCGGCCAGCGCGTTGTCGCAGCTGTCGCCAACCGTGCCGATCGAGGCGTCGATGCCGGCTTCGGTGAGCCGTTCGGCGTAGGTGATCGACGAGTACTGGGCGTTCACCCGCCGCGTTCAGGAAGCCGGGCTCGTCCCCTCGATGGGCGCCATCGGTGACTCCCTCTTAACCGGCCAATGTCGGCGTTTTCGCAGCGCAGCGACACGCCGACGGATGTGCGTTGCCCACCA
>NZ_FZNW01000062.1 GCF_900188115.1 Haloechinothrix alba
GCGCCGTGTTCGTCTGCCGCGGGTGCGGGTCGGTGTGCTGTGGGGGTGGCTGCGCCGGGTGCGGGTCTCGGGTCGGGGTCTGGCCGCTGTGGCGGTGATCGTGGCTGTTGCGGCGGGTTCGGTGGGGGGTTTGCTGCAGTTGCGCACCGATACCGGCCCGGAGTCGTTTCTGCCGGCTGGGGATGAGACGTTGGCGTCGTTGCGGGAGGCGGCGGAATCGTTTGGGGGCGATCCGGTGGTGGTGATTGCCGAGTCCAGCGAGCCGCGGGCGTTTTTCGGGCAGAAGCAGTTGTCGCGGCTGGTGCGGTTGGAGGGCCGGCTGGCGGAGTTGAATGATGTGGCTGCGGTGTATGGGCCGGGGACGGTGCTCAATCAGATCGCCGGGGCGGCGCAGGACATGCTGGCCTCGTTGTCGGGGCATCGGGATGGGTTGCGCAAGCGGACGCGGCAGCAGGCACTCGAGCAAGGGGCCAGCGAGCAGGAAGCCGAGCAGCGGGCCAAGCAGGCGGTGGCGAAGTTTGATCGCCGCTATGGCAGTTTGCTGGTGCAGGGCTTGCCGGCTGGGTTGCCGACGTTGCACAATCCGGGGTTTGCCCAGCAGGTGATTTTCCGGGATGGGGGTGCGCCGCAGCCGCAGTGGGATTTCGTGGTGCCGCGCCCGGATGCGGTCAGTATCCTGATCCGGCCGCGGGCGGGGATGGATCAGGCCGCGACCGAACAGCTGGTGGCCCAGGTGCGCCAGACGGTGGGCGAGGCGGAGCTGGAGACCGAGCGGGTGACCGTGACGGGGGTGCAGGCGGTGACCAGCGCGTTGGGCGCGCAGGTCCGTGCCGAGTTGCCGTTGGTGGGTGGGCTGGCCGTGGTGGCTATCGGGGCGAGCTACTTCCTGGTGCCGTGGTTGCAGCGCCGCCGGTATCGGCTGTTGCCGCTGGCGGCCACCCTGGGGGCGATCGCGCTGGTGTTGGCCGGGTTCGGGTGGCTGGATCGTCCCCTGTCGCTGGGGGTGATCGCGTTCTTGCCGATCCTGGTCGGCATTGGTAGCGATTTCCCGGCCTATCTCAGCCACCCGGGCCAGCGGCGCCGGGTGCTGGTGGTGGCCCTGGCCAGTGTGGCCGCGTTCGCCTCCCTGGCGGTCTCGCCGCTGCCGTTCGTGCGCGATCTCGGGCTCGCGCTGGCGGCCGGGCAGCTGTTTGCCGTGGGGCTGGCGGTGGCATTCCGCCGCTACTGGACCGGCACCTGGAGCGCCCACGCAATCCCGGAGACCGGTGGTGAACCCGGGCAGACGACGGAAGGGGAAGCAGGCACGGCTCGGGCAGAACTGCCGGAGTCCGCGTCCGAGCACACAGCACGATCGGAGTCGGGCCGCGTGTCGAGACGCATCCGCTGGAGGCCCGGTCGCCGAGCGGTGACTCGGATGGGGGCGCTGGTCGTGGTGGGCGCGATCGCCGCCGGAGGCTGGGCAGCACTGGCACAGCTCGAGGTGACCGCCGAGCCCGACGAGCTGGCCGCGGGGCTGCCGGCGATGGAGGACGCGCGGCATGCCGAGCAGGTGCTGGGCGCTTCCGGGGAAGTGCAGATCCTGGTGCGGGGAAAGGATGTGGCCAACCCGCAGGCACTGGCCTGGATGCAGCAGGCTCAGGACGCGATCGTGCGCCGGCACGGGGATCAACTCTCCCCGATCCTCACCCCACCGGGACTGCTCGAGTTTCTCGGCGCCGAACCGTCCCAGGAGCAGGTAGCTGCAGGGTTGCAGTGGATGCCCGACTATCTCACCCGGGCGGTGATTCGCAGCGACCAGCAGCGCGCGGCGATGAGCTTCCAGCTCGAACTGCAAGACCTCGCCGAGCAAGCCGACTTGATCGAGCAGGTGCGTGCCACGATGCCGCAGCCGCCGAACGGCCTGGAGGCGGAGGTGGTCGGGCTGCCGGTCGCGGCCGCGCGCGGCTATGAGCTGGTCTCCGGGGACCGGTATGTCACCAACGGTCTCGGCCTCGCCGCTGCCGGTATGGTGCTCCTGGTGGGGCTGTCCCAGCGTACCGATGCGCTGCGAGCCGTGGCCGCGGCAGCACTGGCCACCGGGTGGGGTCTGGCCGGCCTCTGGGCACTAGACCTTTCCCTCACCCCGCTGACCAGCGCTCTCGGATCGCTGACCACAGCCATCGCCTGCGCCTACACCGTCATGCTCCGCCAACCCGCCACACACCGGGGCCTGCGGGTCGCGCGCACCGTGTCCGTGGCCGCCCTCTCAGCCACACTCGGGTACCTGGCGCTGACCGCCTCCAGCGTGGCCGCCCTGCGCGAATTCGGCCTCGTACTCGCCGGAGCCGTAGCACTCGCCTTCACCGCCGCCCACATCACCGTGCGGCT
>NZ_FZNW01000067.1 GCF_900188115.1 Haloechinothrix alba
CCCGAGTTTTGCCAGATTAGTGCGTAGGCTGGCTGGCCGTGTTGATGGCGTCGAGCGCGTGTTGGAGGTCGTCGGGTAGCGGGTCGGCGGCTGTGATGGTCTGCTCGCCTGCCTGGATCTGGACGGTTCGGTAGCGGCGGGCGGTGCGGACGAACTTCTTGATCGACCAGCCGGTGGCGTCTTCGATCCAGCGAGACACGGCGAGGGCGGCGAAGACGATGGTCAGGTGGGCCTCGATGGAGTCGCGTTTGCGGGCATAGATCGGCCTGGCCTGGAGGTCATGTTTGGACATTCGAAACGACTTTTCGATCTGGAACAGCCGGTGGTAGGAGCCGATGACGAACTCAGCGGTCGCGCCGTCGAGGTTGGTGACGTAGCCCTTCAGGCCAGCCAGGGCGCGGGCCTTGGCTTCCAGGTCGCGGTTGACGGTCTTGGTCGCACCGGACAGTTGGAGGAACCGGTTGCGCTTGACCGCGGCCTTGCCGGCGGCGGCGTTTTCGGCTTTGGCGATCTGTTCGTCGATGCCGCGCAGCGTCCGGCGGCCCCGATCACGCTTGTATTGGTAGTAGATCACCTGGTCACGGCGGTTGTCGGTGGATCCGGCGGGCCAGGGCTGGGTGAAGATCTGCCCGTCTTCGATCTCCGTGTCGGGGTGCTGCTGGCGCCACTCGGCCACCACGTGAGGCACCTCGGGGATACGCATGCCGAGAATGAACGACAACCCCGCTCGTTCGAGCTCGGCCTGGTTGGCTTTGGAGACCATGCCCGCATCCGCCACCACGGTCACATCGGCCAGCCGGTGGGCGGCCATGAACGCCTGGATCGTCGGCAGCATCGTGGCGGTTTCGGCCTTGTTGCCCTCGAAGGCGTGGACCATCAACGGGCGCCCGGCCGCGTCGGTGAGCAGCCCGATGGTGACCTGCGGCTCCAGCCGGCGTTCCTTGGAAAAGCCCGGTTCGCGGAATCCATCCCCGGAATCCGTTTCGAAGTACAGCGTGGAGACGTCGTAGAGAACAAGGCTCGCTGGCCCGAGCCCGGCATGGGCGGCGCACGCCGCAGCGATCCGCTCCCGCCACGTATCGGCGGCGAACACCGGCAGGCGACGGTTCACCGTCCGATACGACGGCGCGACCACCCCGACTTCGTCGAGGACCCGCAGCGAGTCCACCTTGCTGGTCGGCTCGATGATCCGCGCCAACACCAGCCCTCGGAACACCTCGTCGCCCTCGGCGGCGACATCGAAGCCCAGCGCGTCATACGCCTGCGAGAGTGCGTCCCACAGGTGTCCCATCCGCGACGAGGTGATCGGCAACGGCCCACCAGCCTTGCCGCCTGCCTGGCCAGCGGACTCGAGGCCGAGGTCGAGCTCGCCCTGACCGGCGGCCAACCGCTGCCGCGCGGCTGCCTCCAGCAGCTCCACCTCGGCGTCGTCGTGCGCCGAGCCGACGTGCTCGATATCGCGCGAGCCCCGCCGCGACGAGTGCACGATCTGCACCGCCGTCGCCCCCGAGGCCGTCTTTACCGTGCGCACGTACGCCACCCGGCCACTCTACGACCCCATTTAGTGCGCAAATCAGCCCAGCAACCGAAACAAACCAGCAGGTCAACAGGTCGCACTCGTCAAGACC
>NZ_FZNW01000060.1 GCF_900188115.1 Haloechinothrix alba
GCACCAGCAGGGCATCCAGGACCCTGTCCCAGGTGCCGTCGGCAGCCCAGGCACGGTGACGCTTCCACACCGTCTGCCACGGGCCGAACTCGTCGACCAGATCTCTCCAAGCGATACCACACCGGTACCGGCAAATGATGCCCTCGACCACCTGCCGACGATCACGACGAGGACGCCCCGTCACCGGCCCCTGCCGCGGCAACAACCCCTCAACCGCACCCCACTGCACATCGGACAACACCTTCTGACGACACATCCCGCCACCATCACCCAACCACCAGCACCACCATTGGAGGGACTGTCTGATTAACGGTGGATCTGGCTTGGCATGGGTTGGTTTCCGCTCGGGGTGGTGCGGCCTTCGAAGGTGATGGCGAAGGCGTTGAGTGCCGGTTTCGTGCGCCGTGAGGCGCTGTGTTTTGAGTGGAGGTGAGAGACCGCCACCGTCGGGTCGTCGCAGCGGCCCGGTAGGAGCTGAGGACAGCCGGTCTCGGGAGACGCCGAGATGGGTGGGAGCAGTCCTGACAAAGCCGTGGTGCGCCAGTACTGCCAGATGGCGTGGGTGCGGCGAGCGGATCGGAGAGGAGTACGCGAGGAACCGATGTCATAACGTCCCTCAACGCTTTACCGGCTCGAACCTGGTGGATCGGGGCCGGGAGCGGCGCGCACCCACCGCCGGTGGTGGTTGGGAAACTTCCGGAAGTCGTGAAGCCGATGACTGGGAGGCTGCGGGGAAAGGCTGCGGCGTACTCGCAGCGAGGCCGCTGGGGCAGAGTCGGGCTCCTCCTTCGATGAGCGAAACACAGTGAACACGGGAACCGTCCAGGATCTGCCCGTGCCCGCGTGGCCAGCGCGGGTCAGGGGGCTGGGTTCGTCGTCGACCGATCGGTCCTGGGTGGGGCGGAGCCGCCGTAGTACTCCGAGCTGGGGAAAGCCCGGCACATGGGGAAGGGCGGCAGCGGTATCGAGGAGATGAGGACGCTGCAAGACCGAAAGATGCGCCGGTGAACGCCGGCGCCCAGGAGGCGGCGGTCGTCGGGCCGCGGCAGCGGGTATCGGAGATGCAGGCCAAGCTCCATCGTTGGGCGGTGGCCGATCCGGGCCGCCGGTTCGACGACCTGTTCAACTTCGTGTATGACCCGGCGATGCTGCTGGTGGCGTTCGACCGGGTCGCGGGCAACCGTGGTGCACGCACTGCCGGCGTGGACGGCCTGACAGCCGCCTGGGTCGAGGAGTGTGTGGGAGTGTCTGGGTTCGTGGAAGAGTTGCGGCTTGCGATCAAGGCGGAGACGTTTCGTCCCCTGCCAGTGCGAGAACGCACGATTCCCAAGCCCGGCGGGTCGGGGAAGGTCCGTAGGTTGGGCATTCCCACGATCGCTGACCGGGTAGTCCAGGCAGCCCTGAAGCTGGTGCTGGAACCGATCTTTGAGGCGGACTTTTTGCCGGTCTCATATGGGTTCCGGCCGAAGCGGCGGGCGCACGACGCGATCGCCGAGATCCACATGTTCGGCTCCCGGGGCTACCGGTGGGTGCTGGACGCGGATATCGAGGCGTGTTTTGACCGGATCGACCACACGGCCCTGATGGACCGGGTTCGTGTCCGAGTCAAGGACAAGCGCGTGCTGGCGCTGGTGAAGGCGTTTCTCAAGGCCGGGGTGCTCACTGAGCAGTCCGAACTTAAGGACTCCGACACCGGCACCCCGCAAGGCGGCATTCTGTCCCCACTGCTGGCCAACATCGCGTTGCACGTGCTCGATGAGCACGTGATGACACCCTGGAAGCCAGACCGGGAGATGGGAACCACCTATCGCCGCCACGCTCGACGAAAGAAGGGCCTGCCGACCTGGCGGATCGTCCGCTACGCAGACGACTTCGTCGTGCTCGTGCACGGCCGCCAAACCGACGTCGATGCCTTACGCGAAGACATCGCTACAGTGTTGGCACCGCTGGGACTGCGCCTGTCGCTGTCGAAAACCAGAGTGACACACATGAGCGAGGGGTTCGACTTCCTGGGGTTCCACATCCAGTGGCGCCGCAAGAGAGGCACGAACCAGTGGTATGTCTACACCTTCATCGCCGACCAGCCCCTCAAGGCGGTGAAGGCGAAGATCCGTGCCATGACACACAGGGTGTCGCAGGCCAACCCCAGGACCGTCCTGGTCAGGATCAATCAGATTCTGCGGGGATGGGCGAACTACTTCCGATACGCAGTATGCAGCCATACTCTCGATCACCTGAGACATTTCGTCCAATGGCGGATCATCAGGTGGTTGAGGAAGCTGCACCGCTGGCGCTGGAAACAGTTCCGACAACGGTTCACCACCCCCTCCGGGCGGTGGCTGCCACTGTCGGTGGACGGGGTCGAGTTGTTCAGCCCCACATCGATACCGGTCACCCGCTATCGATACCGGGGCGCGATCCCCACCCCCTGGGCGACGGCAAACCACGCCTAACGGCAGAAACCGTGGAGAGCCCGGTGCGTCGAGAGGCGCACGCCGGGTTCGGCGAGCGGCACGGGGAAACGGACCGGCGGCAACACCCGCACCGCGCCCCGTGCCGACTCAACCACCGCATGGCCCGTCGTGTCTTACCGCGGCTGGTGGGATCCAGTGAGCGGGTGGCTGAATAGAGGCACTTCAGGGCTGCCTGGTCGCTGGGGA
>NZ_FZNW01000079.1 GCF_900188115.1 Haloechinothrix alba
CGGGCGGGGCATCGGCGGGTGTATCGCCCGTGGATCCCCGAGCCGGGACTGTGGCTGCAGTTCGACTGGGGCCAGGGTCCGCGCATCGGCGGGCGGGCGACGTATCTGTTCTGTGCCTGGCTGGCGTGGTCGCGGTTTCGGGTGGTGCTGCCGAGTTGGGACCGGAGCCTGGGCAGCCTGCTGGCCTGCCTGGATGCCACGCTGCGCCGTATCGGCGGGGTGCCCACCTATGTGCTCACCGATAACGAGAAGACCGTCACCGTGGACCATGTGGCCACCGTGGCGGTGCGGCATCCGGAGATCGTGGCGGCCAGCCGTCATTACGGGCTGACGATCCATACCTGCTATCCGGCCGACCCCGAGTCCAAGGGCGGCTCGGAGTCCACGGTGCGCATCGCCAAGGCCGACCTGGTGCCGGCCAGCGCGAACCTGCGGGGTGAGTATGCCTCGTTCGCCGAGTTGGCCACGGCCTGCCGCACATTCTGCGACGAGGTCAACGGCCGGCCGCATCGCGAGACCGGCCGGATCCCGGCCGAGGCGCTGGCCGACGAGCAGTCCCGGCTGCACCCGGTGGTCGAGCAGCCGTATGCGGCGGCGTTCGGCCAAACCCGGCGGGTGATGTGGGACTCGACGATCTCGTATGCCGGGGTGCGCTACTCCGTGCCGCACGAGCTGCTCGACGAACGCGTCTGGGCACGCGTCGATGGCGACGAGGTCGTGATCACCCACCTGGAGCGCACCGGCCCGGTCGAAGTGGCCCGCCACCCACACGCGAGCAAGGGCCACCCGCAGATCAACGACGCACACTACCCCACACGGATCGGCGATCCCACCCGCCGCGCACCCCGGGCACGCAGCGCGTCCGACGCCGAGTTTTTGGCTATCGGCCAGGGCGCGGCCCAGTGGCTCGAAGAAGCCGCCGCCGGCACCGCCCGCATCCGCGCCAAGATGGCCGAGGCGGTCTCGCTGGCCAAGCTCTACGGACACACCGACCTGGATCGGGCGCTGGGCACCGCCGCGCTGGCCGGGCGATTCGGCGAGGCCGACCTGGCCTCCATCCTGGCCCACCACCG
>NZ_FZNW01000059.1 GCF_900188115.1 Haloechinothrix alba
GCCGACGCGGTCATCGCGAGTTTCGCCGATACTCCGGACCCGCGGCTGCGGGATATACTGACGAGCCTGGTGCGCCATCTGCACGCCTTCGTCCGTGACGTCGAGCCCACCTCGGCGGAATGGGAGAAGGTCATCGAGTTCCTCACAGCCGTGGGGCACATGTGCGACGACAAGCGCCAGGAGTTCATCCTGCTCTCCGACGTTCTCGGGGTGTCCATGCTGGTGGAGACCCTCAACGCCAGGGGACCGGACGCTGTCACCGCCTCGACCGTGCTCGGGCCGTTCCACGTCGTCGAGTCGCCCGCCCGCCGGCTCGGGGACAGCATCGACCTGCTGGGCGACGGCCCGCCGTGCGTGGTCGAGGGGCGGGTGGTCTCGCTCGACGGGACCCCGCTGCCCGGCGCCCAGCTCGACGTGTGGCAGGCCAACGACCAGGGCTTCTACGACGTGCAACAGCCCGATGTCCAGCCCCTTGGCAACGGCCGGGGACTGTTCACCGCGGACTCCGAGGGCCGGTTCCGGTTCCGCACCGTGCTGCCCAGCCACTACCCGATCCCGACCGACGGACCGGTGGGGCAGTTGCTGACCGCGACGAACCGCCACCCGTACCGGCCTGCCCACATCCACATCATCGTCAGCGCAGAGGGACACGTACCGGTCGTCACCCACGTCTTCGTCGCCGACAGCCCGTACATCGAAAGCGACGCCGTCTTCGCGGTGAAACGGAGCCTGATCCACGAGTTCCGGGAGGTCAGCGACCCTGATGAGGCGGAGCGGTACGGGGTGGCCGCCCCGTTCCGGCTGGCGAACGTCGATCTGGTGCTCGAACCGGAGTCCTGAGAGCAGGTGGCCGCTCGTTGCCGCGCTGTTCGGCGAGGTCGTACTGCAGCTGCCACACCGAGACACGCCTGTCGCCGCCGGTGCGCCGGGCGCGCAGGCGCCGGGTGGCAACGGTGTCGGCCAGGACGATCAGCCCGACAAGGGCCGCCGTCGCGGACAGCATCACGACCAGTGCCAGCGTCATAGCCGCACCCCTTGCGGCAGCCACAGCTGGTCGCGTGGGCGCACCGCGCGGCTCGGCGCGGCCGGCGTGCCGTGCGGCGGCAGCTCCAGCAGCCGGTCCACGACGTCGGCGACGCTGCCGGTGGCCTGCCACAGCGGGTGCGCCCCGGCACGGCCGTAGTCCTCCGCGCGGTACCGCGCGGCCAGCGCCTCGCCCGCAGCGCGCACCGTGACCGTGTCCACCGCACCGTCGCGCCAGCGCTCGGCGTGGATCGCGGCCAGCCCGCCGTGGTCGTGCAGGTGCACGAAGCCGAACCCCGCAGCGACACTGCGCCGCAGTGCGGCCAGGTGCTCCGCGTCCGGCTCGCGACCCCGGGCGCTCATCGGTCGCCGCCTGCGAGGGACCCGGCCGGTGCGGGAGTCGGGGTACCCGCGCCGGCCGGGAGCATCATCGGAATCACCGCGCACGCCTCGCAGCGCGATGCGGCGCCGGTGACCAGCACGCGGGTCGCACGCGTCGCCCGCCCGCAGCACGCGCGCGGGTAGTGCCGCGCCACCTCGAAGTCCGGGTAGGCGTGCCACCTGCCGTCATCCATCGAGATCAACCACCGCACGCCGCATCACCTAACATGCATTCCCACTGTGCATTCCCGTCGAGGGAATGCAACGATCGGGTGAGTGTGCCCGGGAGCACCGGCATGGAAGGGTCAGAGCATGGCGACTCCGACAGTGCGACGCTTGCAGCTGGGAAACGAACTCCGCCACCTGCGCGAGGAGGCCGGCGAGACGATCGAGGCCGCTGCCCAGGTGGTCGAGCGCACCACCAGTACGATCAGCAGGCTCGAACTCGGTCAGACGGCGCTCACCCAGCGTCAGCTCGGTGACCTGCTCGACTTCTACCGGGAGCGTATCGACGAGCCCGAGGACACCTCGTGGTTGTTCGACCTCGCCAAGGGAAACTCACAGCGTGGCCGCTGGTCCGGCTACCGCGCGATTTACGCCAAGTACTTCCGCATGGCCGTGGACCTGGAACAGGACGCATCGGCGATCAGTAAGTACCAGATGGAGATCGTGCCTGGTCTCCTCCAGACCGAGGACTACATCCGCGCGATGTTCGCCGACAGCCAGGCGAACATGGTCGACCAGACGGTGAAGGAGGCCATCAAGGCGCGGATGGAGCGGCAGCAGGTGCTGACCAAGCCCGACGCGCCGCAGGTGGGGTTCGTGTTCTCCGAGTCGGCCATCCGCCGCGTGGTCGGCAGCTCCGAGGTCATGCGCGATCAGCTTCACCGGTTGGTCGAGGTGGCACGGCAGCCGAACGTGCACCTCCAGGTGCTGCCCTTCGCGGCCAGCTCGGTTCCCCGCGTGACGTATGACTTCAACCTGTTCCGGGTGCCGTCACCTGGACCTGCTGGCCCGTTGGAGTTCGTCTACCTGGAGGAGCTGACCGATGGCAAGTACCTGGACGATCACGACGACGTGGCAGCCTATACTGGGCTCTGGCAGCGGCTGGTCGGGGCAGCCCTCGGGCCTGTGGAGTCGCGGGACGTCCTGCTCCGGGTGGCCGATGAGTTCCCGTAGCGCCATCGGAGGACGTGATGACGAGCTCGGCCGAGTTCACCGGCTGGCACAAGTCCAGCTTCAGCCCGCACAACAGCGAGTGCGTCGAGATCGGACACGCCCCCGGAGTGCGCGGTATCCGCGACAGCAAGCTCGGCGCGGACAGTCCCGTCATCGGCGTCTCGACGCGGGGTTTCGCCGCCCTGCTGGCGGCGGCGCACGAGGGCGCGCTCGACCGGTGAACCGGGCGGCCCGGTCGGTGGGTTCGGCATGACCGTGCGGGACTCGCGTCCGGGCATTGACCGCCTGTGGGAAGGGCTGACGTCCTTCCGCTACTCGCTGTTCCGGCTGGAAACGCTGCAACAGTACTCCGGAAGCAGCGAGGACGAGGC
>NZ_FZNW01000056.1 GCF_900188115.1 Haloechinothrix alba
TACGGACACACCGACCTGGATCGGGCGCTGGGCACCGCCGCGCTGGCCGGGCGATTCGGCGAGGCCGACCTGGCCTCCATCCTGGCCCACCACCGTCAGCACCGCGAACCCGACGGGACCGAGCCCCTCCGCGCCTCCGAAGACCACTCCCTGCAAGCCGGCACCTGACGCCGCTAAATGATCTTGGCCAGAGTTGCTCGTTGGAATTCCTCACCTGGGGGCGGTGGTTAGCGTAGCGGTTGGCGGTTGCCGGTGGTGGCTTTGCGTAGCGTGTCGTTGCGGGCGTGGTGGTCTCGGAGGCGGTAGGAGTCGCCCTCGAGGTTGAGGACGACGGAGCGGTGCAGGAGTCTGTCGAGGAGGGCGGCGGCGACGGTGGTGTCGCCGAGGGTGTCTGCCCATGCTCCGACGCCTCTGTTGCTGGTCAGGATGATCGAGGTCTTCAAGTATCGCTGTGAGATGACCTGGAACAGTGCGGAGGCTGCTTCTGCGGGCAGCGGCAGGTAGCCCAGTTCGTCAATGACGAGCAGGGACGGTCCGGCGAAGAAGCGCATGGTGGTGGCCCAGCGTCCTTCGATGGCGGCGCGGTGGCAGCGGGCGGCGAGGTCGGTTGCGGTGGTGAAGTAGGTGCGGTAGCCGGCCTCGGCGGCCTTGCGGGCGAGCCCGACGGCGAGGTGGGTCTTGCCGAGGCCGGGCTGGCCGATCAGCAGGACGTTGGTCGCTGAGTCGAGGTAGCGGCAGGTGGCAAGCTCGTTGATGAGCTGGGGATCGACCGCCGGGGCGGCGTCGTAGTCGAACTCCTCGAGCGTGGCCGGGGTGGGCAGGGAGGCGAAGCGCAGCCGCCCGGCCAGCCGGCGGGTCTCGGTGGCCTCAACCTCGATGGCCAGCAACCGTTCGAGGGCGGCGGTGAGCGTGAGTCCGTCGGCGGTGGCGGACTCGAGCACGCCGGGCAGCGCTTCGGCTGCGGCGTGCAGCTTCAGCACGGCCAGGTGGGTGCGCAGCCGTTGGTAGAGGCTGGCCTGCGCGGGCGTGGACGGCCCGGCCTGAACCGCCGCTGGGGGCGGGTTTGTCGTTGCTGTCACTGGGTTTCCTCTCCGGTGGGTTGTTGCTCGGCGGCCGGGCTGGCCGGGGGCAGGCTGCTGCGGCGTAGCGGGTCAGATCGACGACCTCGCCGCTGTCGCTGCCGCAGGTGGCGCCGCTACGGTGGGCGCGCAGCGTCTCGGCGGCGGCTCGGGCGGCCTCTCCGGGTGGGATGCGCTGCTTGCTGCGGTGCGGCCGGGCGGTGGTGGCGGCGGACATGGCGGCCTGTTCGAGGGCAGCCACGTGGCCGTGATCGCGCACCATGGCCCCGGAGCCTTCGGGTGCCAGGGCGTGGCGGGCGATCACCGTCCCAGTCTTGGTGGCGATGTCGAGGTGGTCGGCGCCGAGCCGGCAGGTGACGGTGACGTCGGCGCCGGCGAGTTCGGGTGCGACGCTATAGCGGTTGCCGCGGAAGGCCACCAGCGCCTGCGCCGAGGCGACCCGGGCCACCACCAGCGTGGCCGGAAACGGCGATGTGCTGCGCCCCGGGTTCTGTTCAGGCTCTGATTCCAGGAAGGATGCAGAGCATGTCGGCACCGAGGAAGTACAGCGATGAGCTGCGTGAGCGGGCGACGCGGATGGCGTTGGACGCGATCGCGGCCGAGGGGCAGCGGATGGTGGCGATCCGTCGGGTCGCGGGCCAGTTGGACGTCCACCCCGAGGCGTTGCGGACGTGGGTCAAGCGCGCCGAGATCGACGCCGGGACGGCGCCGGGTCGCGCCAGCGATGATGCCCAGCGGATCGCTGAACTGGAACGCGAGGTGCGTGAGTTGCGGCGGGCGAACGAGATCCTCAAGACGGCCTCGGCGTTTTTCGCCGCCGCGGAGCTCGACCGCAAGACCAAATAGCCTCTGGCGATTCCGCGGAGCGGCGGGAGATTCCGCTCGGGGTGGTCATCGACTATATCGACGGCCACCGCGAGCGGATTGTCGAGGGGAGGAAGCTCGGAGTCGAGCCGATCTGCGCAATCCTGGAGCAAGCAGGTGTGGAGATCGCTCCGAGGACATATTGGGCGGCGAAGACACGCGCTCCATCGAAACGAGCGTTGCGCGACGCGGAACTATGCAAGGAGATTGAGCGTGTGTTCCGCGAGAACTACGGCGTCTACGGGGCGCGGAAGGTTCATGCCCAGTTGAACCGGGAGAGGATTCGTGTGGCTCGCTGCACGGTCGAGCGACTCATGCGCCAGCTTGGCCTGCAGGGACTACGGCGTGGCAGACGACCCAAGACCACGATCGCAGCGGCGTCGCCGTCTCCGGCGGATCTGGTCGACCGCAGCTTCACCGCCGATAATCCGAATCAACTCTGGGTAGCGGATATCACCTATATACGGACGTTTTCGGGATGGGTATATGCCGCATTCGTCATCGACGTGTCCTCCCGGATGGTCGTGGGCTGGCAGGTCTCTACCTCGCTGCACACGAACCTGGCCCTCGACGCCCTAGAAATGGGGATCTGGTCCAGAAAAAGAGCCGGACACGATGTTGCTGGACTTGTCCATCATTCTGATCGCGGAGTTCAATATCGAGCCATCCGCTATACCGAACGCCTCAAAGAGGCGGATGTGGTCGCCTCGGTCGGTTCGCGTGGCGATTCCTACGACAACGCGATGGCCGAGGCATCCAACTCGCTATTCAAGGGCGAGTTGATCCATAACCCGCTCGCGCGCGGCCGTGGATGGCAATCGATCCGGCACGTCGAGATTGCCGTGGCCGAATACGTCGACTGGTACAACCATCGTCGCGTCCACGGCGAACTGAGCCAGCGCACCCCGGCCGCGGTCGAAGTCGCCTACCGAGGGCCACGTTACGATCAGACCACCGAGCCCGCCCGGGCCGGGTGACAGACAACGAGACCTGCACCAGACCCGGGGCGCAGCGATGCGGGCGGCGGGCGCAGCGGCTCGGCCGCGGCCACGGTGGCCACGCTGGCCTTGCCGCCGGCGGTGGCGCGCAGCCGGGCATCGCCCCGCTTGGCGCACCAGGAGTCGAGCTGCCGCTGCGCCTGCTCGACGGTGACGTCATCGGGCAGGGTGCGCCAGAACCGTTGCGCCGCAACGTGATTGGCCTTTTCCACCACCCCTTTGCGGTTGCCCCGCCGGGGTGGGCACGCCCGCACTTCGACGGCGTAGTGCTTGGCTACCGCGGAAAACGAGGCCTGCACCCGCTGGCTCTCTGGGTTGATCACGGTGGCCATCCGGTCGAACCGCCACCTGACTTTTGCCACGTTCGGCGGGTCTTGACGAGTGCGACCTGTTGACCTGCTGGTTTGTTTCGGTTGCTGGGCTGATTTGCGCACTAAATGGGGTCGTAGAGTGGCCGGGTGGCGT
>NZ_FZNW01000055.1 GCF_900188115.1 Haloechinothrix alba
CTTCGGCTCGCACCCGGTACGGGGTTGCTACGGCACGGCCAGCCCGGCCCGTTCCAGCACCTCGCGCGGATCGGCGACCAGCTTGCGCAGTGTCAGGTCCATCACGCCGATCGTGCACGTGATCTCGGCGGACAGCGTGCCGTCGGTCTTGCGGATGTCACTGTTCATCCGGAACGTCTTACCCTCACCGAAGGCCACATCGCAGCTGACGTCGACCTCGTCACCTGCGCGCAGCTCCCGGCGGAACCGGATGTTCGACTCGAGCAGCACGGGCGCGACGCCGAGGTCGCGTAACCCGTCCCCGCCGCCGCCTGCGTGCTCGAACCACTCCAGGCGCGCAACCTCCGCGTACAGGTGATACACGGAATGGTTGAGGTGGCCAAGGGTGTCCAGCTCGTAGTGCCGGACTTTGATTCTGGTGCTGAAGCTGTCCTGATCGGTCACCGGTTCACTGTAAGCGACCTCGTCACTCGCCCTGCCGGTCACTCCGCGTAGAAGACCCGCTCGACGGCCGCGCGGGCACGCCGGGTGACGCGCCGGTACCGGTCCAGGAACTCGCCGGGGTCGTCGGTGACCGCGTGGCCGAACACGCTCGCCACGGCCGACAGCTCCTTGCCCGACGTGGGGATGGAGTCGACCGGCTTACCACGCACGAGCGTCGCCGCGTTCCGTGCCTTCGTCGCGGTCAGCCAGGCCTCGGACAGGGTCTCCGCGTCCTCGTCGTCGACCAGCCCCGCCTCGCTGAACGCCTCGAGTGCCTCGAGCGTGCCGACCGTGCGCGCGGTCGGGTACTGGTGTGCGTGACGCAACTGCAACAGCTGCACGGTCCATTCCACGTCGCCGAGGCCTCCCGGACCGAGCTTGGCATGCGACCACGCGTCGGATCCCCGTGGCATCCGCTCGGTGTCCACCCGCGCCTTGATGCGCCGGATCTCACGCACCGACGAGGCGTCGAGCCCGCCCTCCGGGTACCTGATGGGGTCGATCATCTCCACGAACCGCTCGCCGAGCTCGCTGTCGCCCGCGACCGGGCATGCCCGCAGCAACGCCTGCGCTTCCCATACCTCGCCCCAGCGCGCGTAGTACGCGCGGTACGACTCGAGCGTGCGCACCAGCGGCCCGTTGCGCCCCTCCGGGCGCAGGTCGGCGTCGACCTTGAGCGGAGGGTCCTGACTCGGCGCGCCGAGCAGCCTGCTGACCGTACTGGCTATGCCGCCTGCATAGCGCACGGCCTCGGCGTCGCTGACTCCCTGGTGCGGTTCGCACACGAACAGCACATCGGCATCCGATCCGTATCCGAGCTCGCCGCCACCCAACCGGCCCATGCCGATCACGGCGATCCGTGCGAGCGGCCGCTCGGCGTTCTCCCGCTGCGCGACATCCAGGGTGGCTTCGAGTACCGCCGCCCATACGCTCGACAGCGCCCGGCACGCCCCGCGCACGTCCAGCGCTCCCAGCAGGTCGGCGCCGGCGACGCGGAGCATCTCGTGCCGCCGCAGCGCGCGGGCGGTCGCGATGGCCGGGCGCAGGGACCGGTAGCGCCCGACCGCCTGACGCAGCGCCACGGCTACATCCGCGGGGTCCCTGTCCGCGAGTGCCGTGGTGTTGCCGAGCTGCTGCAGCACTTCCGGCGCGCGGACCAGCAAGGACGGCACGAACTTCGATGTGCCGAGCAGCCTGGCGAGGTTCTCCACCACAGCACCCTCGTCGCGCAGCACGCGCAGGTACCAGGGCGTCTCGGCCAGTGCCTCGGAGACTTTCCGGTAGGCGAGCAGCCCGCCGTCCGGGTCGGGCGTGTCCGCGAGCAGATCCAGCAGCACAGGAAGCAGGGTGTGCTGGATGGCCGCGCGGCGCGAGACCCCCGAGGTCAAGGCCTTGATATGCCGCAGGGCCCCGTCCGGTGCCGCGTAGCCGAGCGCGGCCAGCCTGCTCGTCGCCTGCTCCGTGGTCAGCTGCAGCTCGTCCGCGGGAACCTTCGCCACCGCGTCCAGCAACGGCCGGTAGAACAGCTTCTCGTGCAGGCGCCGTACCGCCTTGATCTTGCTCCGGTACTCGGCGAGCAGCACCTCCCCCGCGGTCCTGCCCCGCCGCGGGACGGCACCGCACGCTCGGGCGAGCCACCGCAGCTCCCCTGTTGCGGAGGCGTCCGGGAACAGGTGCGTGCGCCGCAGCTTACGCAGCTGGAGCCGGTGCTCGACCATACGGAGGAACTCGTAGGACGCCTCCAGCTCGGTTACGTCGGAACGCCCGACGTAACCGCCCTGCCCGAGCGCATCGAGGGCTTCCATCGTGGATGGGGAGCGCAGCTCGGGGTCGACCCTGCCGTGCACGAGTTGCAACAGCTGCACGGCGAACTCGACGTCGCGCAGCCCACCCCTGCCGAGCTTGAGCTCGCGCTCGGCGATCTCGTTCGGCACGCGCTCCTCGACGCGCGCACGCATCTTCTGCACGTCGACGACGAAGTTGTCCCGTTCGGCCGCCATCCACACCATCGGGGCGACCACGTCCACGTACCGCGCTCCCAGCTCCTCGTCGCCCGCCACGGGGCGTGCCTTGAGCAATGCCTGGAACTCCCAGGTGCGGGCCCATTTCTGGTAGTAGTTCGCGTGCCCCTCCAGCGTGCGCACCAGAGCGCCTGCCTTGCCTTCCGGCCGCAGGGCGGCGTCGACCTGGAAGCACGACGCTCCGACGATGCGCATCATCTCGCCTGCGACCCGGCCCGCCAGCGACGTGTCTCCCTCGGACACGAACACCACGTCGACATCGCTGACGTAGTTGAGCTCGCGACCGCCGCACTTGCCCATGGCGATCACGGCCAGTCGCGTCGGCTCCTCCGCCTCGTCCTGCTGGCTGTCGCATTCCTGCCATGCGAGGGCGAGCCCGGTTCGCAGCGCGGCCTCCGCCAGTGCCGTCAGGCGCGACGTCACCTCGCTGTAGGCCAGCTCGCCGAGCTCGTACTCCACCAGGTGCCCGAGGTCATCGGCCGCGATCTCCATCAGCACGCCACGGTAGGCGCTGCGGAGTGCGCGTACGGCGTCCTTACCGGTCAGGTACGTGTCACCGGAGCGCACCGCGGCCGACAGCTCCGCGGTGTAGTCCGCCGTCGAGGCCTCGCGCGGATGGGTCAGACGACGCCATTCGTCCGGGGTGCTCACCAGGTGGTCCGCCAGCGCCGTGGATCCGCCGAGAATCGCCAGCAGCCTGCCCCGCAACGGCGGGTTGTCGTGCAACGCCTGCCTGATCGTCTCCCAGGCCTGCTCATCGGCCTCTCGCAGCCGGTCGAGACCGATCAGCGCGACATCCGGGTCGGCTGTCTTGGCCAGCGCTGTCAGGACCGGTTCGCTTCCCGGCACGGGGCCGTTCTCGAGCCACAGGCCCGCCGCGATCAGGCGCTGCTCCGCACGATCCTCGGTCAGGCCGAACCGCACCGGTGTCTGGCCATGTCTGTCGCGCGGGATCACCCTGGCCAGCGTAGTAGGGCCGAGCCGGCGATGCCGCTCAGGTAACCGCGCGCACATCCCTCTACAACAAAAAAGCCGGGCCCCGCGTGGGCCCGGCTTTGAGGTGTAGTGGCCGGCGGTGTCCTACTCTCCCGCACGCCTGTCGGGTGCAGTACCATCGGCGCTGGCAGGCTTAGCTTCCGGGTTCGGAATGGGTCCGGGC
>NZ_FZNW01000053.1 GCF_900188115.1 Haloechinothrix alba
AGCCGACATCGACCCGATCGTCCCGTTCGCAACTGGTCCTTCCCCGAGCCACGCTCGGCGTGTCAGACCAAATACACCGCTCATCGGACAGACCCTGCGGTCACCGCAGCCGGGAACATCGGTAGGTCGTCGATATACTATTTACACGACGATTATTTATTGATAGACTATATTAGTCAGATTCGTTTACATGGATGGAGTGAGATTGAAATGAGCGCAGTGGCGGCGGACGTCGTCGATAGATCACCATCTAGCAAATCGACGAAGCGCAAGTTCCTTGTTGGATACCTGCTCTTCTCGATTGTTGCGCTTATGGCGGCTTGGCTCACGCGCAATTTCGATCCACTTCCGACAGAGATCCATCCACACACCAGAACTCCAGCCATTCCCGGAAACGACACATTTTCCTATAATCGACGGAACACCATAATAGCAGTCATACTGTTGGGCGCTGTTGGCCTGACCGGGACAGTGTTTGCAGTCCGTGAACTTATTCGCAGAAAGCGCTTACTACCTCTTATGGTATCTTTAAGCGCCTTAATGTTGATTTTTCCGGAAGTGGCGGTCGACGTAATAGGAAAAGTATACTATCCCACCGACGATGTTGACAACATAATAACCATATTCGGTCGTCAAATGGGAATGTTTCTGTTTTTTGCGTTCTTTGGCTACGGAGTGTTCAATTTTCTGACTTTTAGAATGCTTGAACGTCGCCCGACTACGCGTATGATTTGGCTACTACTTCTCACTGCTGCGGCTGGCGCTATTGTCTTTGAGGAGGTACTTCAGTGGGCTGGCGGAATGTATCACTACTATGCGGACCAACCTCTGCGCTTTTTGTATCTTCCTCAGTGGTGGACTCCAGCGAATACGATTGGTGTAGCGTTTCTTCCCGCCGTGATAGCATACCGGTTTCGGGAGAGGTTTCGTGGCTGGAGAGCGCTGTTGATGTTTCTCGTGACTCCTTGCAGCATGATGAGCGTTTATGGAGCGATTGCACTACCATCGTGGGTCGTAATAAACGGACGCTACCCTTGGGTAATCGATCAACTTGCAGGGCTGCTGACAATCGCCTTCGGGATTGTTCTTGCGGTTTTCATTATCCGGATACTACTTCAGCGAGATCCTTTCGACCTGACTGAGCCTGCGACGCTAACGGACGATCCAGCACTCGATCCATGCGAAATCACTCTCCGTACGACGAATAGAATACGTAGTGGCGCCCCTTCTAGTGAGACCTCGGACGATGCTTAAATTAACACCAGCCATCGGATAGTCCCCACCCCGCTGGGTCGGACGGGCGTGTACGGGTTTTTGTGTGTGATTTCGTGGTTCATCGGATGGTGGTGCGGTCTTCGTAGTCGAGGGTGAGTGCGCCCCGTGCCTCCTTCCAGTGGGGTGCGACCTGGTTGCGGTCGCTGGTCTTGGGCTCGATCAGGTGCCGGATCGCCAGATACAGCACCTTGATCGCGGCCGCTTCCGAAGTGAAGTGCCCGTGGTTACGGGTCACCATGCGTAGCCGGGCGTTGATCGACTCAATGAGGTTTGTGCTGAACACATCCTTACGCAGGGGCGGCGGGAACTGCAGAAACGGCACGAACTCGGGCCACGCTGCCCGCCAGGTCCGTGCGATAGCCGGGTAGCGTTGACCCAATGGCGAGGTTTCCAGCTCGTCCAGGGCTTGTTCGCGGCGTCGTCGGTGGGCGCGGTATAGATCGCCTTTCATGCGGGGATCAGTTGGGGATGATCCTTCTTGGAGGCGAAGCGGAGACTGGCCCGCATAAGATGCACGCAGCACGTCTGGGCCGTCGTTTGGGGCCATGTCGTGGTGATCGCCTCCGGGAGACCGGAAAGTCCATCACAGCAACAAATCAACACATCCTGGATGCCGCGGTTGCGCAGTTCGGCCAGCAGCGACATCCAGAAGCGAGCGCCCTCACCCTCGGTGGGGCCGATCCAGAGCCCGAGGATGTGCTTGCAGCCATCCAGGTCCACCCCGACTGCAAGGTAGACCGGCCGGTTGGTCACCGCCCCGTCCCGGATCTTGACCCACAGGGCATCGATGTAGACGATCGGCCAGACCGAGCGGTTTCTAGTGAACGTTGCGAATCGTTGTTGTGGTGTGTCGACGGTGCCATTGTTGCATCAGTTGGTGCGGGCTCCGGTCGCTCCGGCATTGGCGTGGTCGGTGGTTGAGCTCGGTGGCGATCTCGTCGAGTTGTTGGGCCGTCCACGCACGGAGGTCGGTTCCCTTCGGTAGGTACTGGCGCAGCAGGCCGTTGACGTTCTCGTTGCTGCCGCGCTGCCAGGGCGAGTGCGGGTCGGCGAAGTAGATCGTGACGCCGGTGGCGTGTTCGATCCGTTCATGGTGGAACATCTTGTTGCCCTGATCCCAGGTCAAACTGCGGCGCAGGCCGGTTGGAAGCCGGGTGAACGCACCGATGAGCGCGTCACCGACCGACGAGGCGGAGTGGTCGCGATCGAGCTTGACCAGCAGTGTCAGCCGCGTTGTGCGTTCCACCAGCGTGGCGATCGCGGAGCGCTGGGCAGCGCCGACGATCAGGTCACATTCCCAATGGCCGACCTGTCGGCGGGTTTCGACGCTGGCCAGCCTGGTATGGATCGACCGCATCGTCGTGGACTGTTTCATAGCGCCATCGCGGGAACGGCCCCGGCCACGGCGGTGCCGATAGGTGCGACCCGTGCGCAGAACTGCCGGATCCGCTGGGACGATCACACCGCGATAAACGGCTTCATAGAACGTCTCAGCGCAGACATGCCACGAGGTCCGACGCGGCCAGCGCCGTCGCAGCCACCGGCTGATCTGGGCCGGCGGCCATCTCGTGGCCAACGTGCCCGCCACCACCGCGCGCAACGCGGCATCGATCACGAAGCGGCGAGGCCTGGGGCGTTGGCGGCGCAGGTACGCCTGGTTGTGCGCATACCACGGTTGATAGCGCCCGTCCGGCTTGCGGTTGCGGCGATCTCCCGATACACGGTCTGGTAGCTCTTGCCGATCCGAGCGGCGATGTCTGTAACCCGCTCTCCGCGGGCCAGCCCATCGGCGATCTCAATCCGATCGTCCTGGTTCAGATACCGCGAGCTAATCGGCTTGTCGATGGCGTCCACCCGGCCAGCATCAACGAACCACACCGACCCGCAGCTCAACGACACACCCACTGCCTGGGCAGCTGCCGAGCCTGACCACCCAGCCCGAATCAGCTCGAAGTAGCCGGCGCTTGACCGCCACCGGCATCCTGTTCTGCCCACCACGCGGCATACGAACCCCTTCCCATCAGGATTCGCAACGACCAATGGAAACCGCCCCTCCTCCAGCGGACGGGCCTGCCAGCCGGTGACCTCCTCGAGCACCGTGTCGGTGATCCGCGAGAACGTCTCGTGCGAAAGTTCGGTACCCAGCGTGCGCTGCAGATGATGCTGAATATCGCGCACGGTCATGCCCCCGGCATACAACGAGATGATCATCTCATCCAGCCCCCGGCCCGGCGCGAACCCTTCGGCACCAGCCGCGGCTCGAACGAGCCCGCCCGATCCCGCGGCACCCGCAGATCAACCTCGCCCGCCTCGGTAGCCAGGGTCTTGTCGCTGGTGCCGTTGCGCGCATTCGGACTGCCCCGCCCGGCCGGATCCCCCTTCTCATACCCCAAATGATCACTCAACTCGGTGGTCAGGCCGCGCTCGAGCACCGCCTTGACCAGCTCCGGCAGGAACCCACCCTGCCCCGGCAAGGCCAACCCCTCCTGGTCGACCTTGCCCAGCACAGCATCCAACAGGCCCGCATCCAGCATCTCGTTCACCGCCTGCCGAGCCGACGGCTCCACCGACGAACTACCCAACGGGCCAGCATCACACCGCTGCGCATCAGGCTCACTCATATGCGTACTCCATCAAATCTGATCTCGTACACAACCCACCTGACACGCCCGTCGACCCCGATGCGATACAGCTCGTCCAGCCGGGAGTCGTCGACGTGGTCGGCGACCACCCGAGCCACGATCGCGGCCACCGCTTCCCACGAG
>NZ_FZNW01000050.1 GCF_900188115.1 Haloechinothrix alba
GGATCGCGGCGCTTCAGAGACATCTCGGGCGCTGTACTTCGGCCACCTCGTGTCGATCTTCAATTTCGCGATCGAGGACAAGAGGATCACGACGAACCCTGCGTTGTCGAAGATCGTGTCTCGACCGCGGATCGATCGGAAGCAGGTCCGTGTGTGGCCGGGTGAACGCGCCAAGGCAGTCAGGGCGAACATGGCGGACCGGTACAGGCCGGCTGTGGACCTTGCTGCTGGTCTGGGGCTTCGGAAGGGCGAGCTGTTCGGGTTCTCCCTGGATGATGTCGACCGTGACCGGGATGTCGCCGTGATTCGGCGGCAGGTTCGCATGGTCGATGGGAAGCCGGTGTTCGCGTTCCCGAAGGGTGGCAAGGTGCGCGAGGTGCCCATCGGGCGATGGTTGCTCGCAGAGCTAGATCGCTATGCTGAGCGATTCCCGAGCCAGGCTGTGACCCTTCCCTGGTCGCACGTCGGTGGTGAGCCGGTCACCGTTGCGCTCCTGATGGTCGACGAGCATGGTCGCGTATGCGAGCCGAAGAAGTTCGAGCGGTTCGCGTGGGGTCCGGCTCTGAAGGCTGCTGGGGTGGCACCGCGTACGCGCGCCGACGGTGTGCATGCCTTGCGGCACTTGTACGCGTCCGTTCTCCTCGACGCCGGGGAATCAGTCAAGGCGTTGTCGCAGTACCTCGGTCACTCGGACCCGGGGTTCACGCTCCGCGTGTATACCCACCTGATGCCGAACAGCCACGAGCGCACCAAGCGCGCGGTCGATGCGTTCTTCGCAGGAACACTGGGCGGTGAGGATGGCGGCTCCGCCGCTGCTGCCTGACGGCCTGGCGACGGCCTGGAGGGGCTGCGACAGGCTAACCCGCTGGTCACAGCCCCATCTCACTTACATGTTGATCATATGCTGAGTGTCCTCGTGCGACCTGCCGCCTTGGCGCAGTAGGTGCCGTTGACCTGCCAAAACAAGACTTGGCGTTTCTCGCTCGTTCTCCCGTCTGCCTGACCTCTGACGGCCTGGCGACGGCCTGACGTAGGTTCCAGCCGGCCTGCGGACGTTCTCAGCTTGGGAACCAGCCGGATGGGTCTGGACAACGACGCTGATCTGCGGCGGAGTGTGTTCCTGGGGTGCCGCCGTTGACCGCTGTTGACCGGGGCATGTTGTTGGGATGTTGTTGCGCAAGTCCTGACGTTACCTCCTCGAGGGTGGCTCGTTTTTCGCAGCCGACGACATGCTTACTGGACGTGCGAGGTGATTTTGAGACTGAATTCTTGTCCGCCGATTTTCCTCAATCAATGTTCTGGTCATTCGTAGTTCTTGACGCCAACGCCTCATAGCGCGTTCGTCACTGAACCACAGCACCATAATTAGCTCATAACTCGCACCCACCTCGTTAAGCTCGGGCAGATCGGTTACTGGTACCCAGAACTCTGCACTTCCACCTCGGGTGTTCGGTACGTGGCCAGCAGCGCGATGTATATCTCCTTCACCAAGCTTGCGGCCGTCAGTCGTGCGGATCTCCGCCCGGATGTCCAAGGCGTCGTGCCTGGCGACGTTGCTGAAGCCGATGTTGATTTCGTTGTCGGTTTCTTTGTCGACGTCCGGTACGAATTCTGGGCGCAGGATGGTTATTAAAGCTTCCTCTGCGTGTCGAGCAGAATCTTGCGACTTCCGTGCGTGAACCCAAGATGCACTTGCCCCGGCAAAGGTGCCCAGCACCAGAAAGCTGCTCAGGATGTTAGCCCACAAGACTGGATCCTTGTCTCGTCGAGGTTGGTTGTCTACTTCATGGTCTCTCAACGAGTGTGGCCATTAGCAGGCAGACTCTTCCTCCCTGTCCCCTTCGCCCTTGCCTGTGCGTAGCGCCGCGTTGGTGGGGTCAAGGGTGCGCGTAAGCGCATCGCGTAGCGACGCCGTAGGCGCCCTTGAGCCTTCCGGCGCGGCGTTCGATCATGCGGGGGCGATGAAGGGGACAGCCCACGGTGACGGGCGCATGCGAAAGTGCCTCGGCTGTCGATGGGCGGCCGGTGCGTGTGGCGCGGCCGGCGACGCCGGCGCCGGCGTGAGCATCCGGCGGGAGCCGGCGCCGAGCGGGAGCCGGCCGTAGGCGGCGCGTCAGCGCCGCCCCTTGACCTCTGTAGAGGCTAATTCGGCAACGCGGTCGGGTTGGCGTTCACGCCGTGGGACGGGTGATGGCCGCGACATCGGCGTCGTCGAGCAGGTCGGTGCCGTCGTGGACGCGGACGTAGGGTCCGGCATCGGCGAGGGCGTCGGTGACGCGAATGCCTCGGGCCGGTGGCATCATCCGGGCGGCTTCAGCGGGGTCGATCCAGGCGACCGACGTGGCCTCGGCGCTGGTATGCGCGGTGCCGTCGATGGGTGTGCAGCGGAACGCCAAGGAGACCACGCCGAGTCGCATGTTCTTGTAGATGCCGGTCAGCCGGTCGGGCTGGATGAGGACGCCGGTTTCTTCGCGGACTTCGCGCACCACGCATTGCTCGGGGGTTTCGTTGAGTTCGAGCACTCCGCCAGGTGGGACCCAGCGTTGGTCGTCCTCGCGCTGGATAGCCAGGATCCGGCCGTCGCCGCGAACCACGATGCCGGTGACGCTGACCGAATGGCGCGGCAGGTCGTTGACTGCGGTCATGATTCCTCCGCTGACCATTCGTAGGTGAGCCGCCACAGCTGGCTGGGGAAGACGTTGACCACCACGTCCAGGGGCCGTCCGGTGTGGTCGAGGGCGAATCGAACGACTTCCAGCACGTGGTAGGCCGGGCTGATGGAGAAGAAGTCGGCTTCCTCCTCGGTGGGGCGGCGTGACTCGATTTCCTCGACGAATCGCACCACGCGATAGCCGCGTTCGGCCAGCCGCTGATACAAGCCGGTGGGCCCGGTATCGGGGAAGGCGATCTCGGGTCCGCCGGCGACATCCAGCGGGATATACGAGGCGGCGATCTGGACCGCCCGCTCGTCGGCGTACATGTGGCGCTTGCGGATCAGCGCCTGCTCTCCCTCGCTAAGCCCGAGATGCTTAGCGACCTCGGTCGGTGGGGTGACGATCTCGGCCTGGACCAGCTCGGTGCGCGGTTCCATGCCTGCCTTGTGCAGGCTCTCGGCGAACGAACTACCGGAGCCGTTGCCCTTGGGTGGGATGTGCCGAACACGCTTAACGGTCGGAAAGTCGAGAACGTAGGAGCCCCTGCCGTGCTCGGTGCGGATCAGCCCTTCGGATTCCAGGAGCGCGATGGCTCGGCTGATGGATGTCTGGTTGAGGCCGTAGCGACGGGCTAGTTCGGGTTGACTAGGCAGAGTCTCGCCCGCCTGGTAGCTACCGCGCGCGATGGCTTCGCGCAGGTCATCGGCAACGTGCCGATAGCGGGCGGTAGGGCGCTGCGGACGCATGCGGACTCCTCAACTTATGACTCCTGACATCAGTCTATCCGGTCGTTCCCGGTAGGCCTGTCTACCTGCGATGTCGCGTCGGTTGGTCAACCTATGACATACGTGTTAAGTTGATGGCGCAGCGGTGACGAGCCGCGTGAAGCAACACGTAAGGAGATCACTGGCGATGGGTATGGATCGGTTTCATCGGTTTGATGTGGCTTTTGGTGAGGCGTTTCCGAAGGGGTTGGTGCTGGTTGGCGAGATCGAGCCGGATAACGAGTTTCAGCAGAACCGCAACGCGGCGCCGCGGCAGCGGGTGGATGAGCGTACGGGGCTGCGGCAGTGGAAGGGGGTGTTTTCGGATCCGGCGCATGTGAAGGAGTCGGAGGCGTCGGTGAAGGTGACGTTTCTGGCCGAGGTTCAGCCGGTGCCGAGCGCGGAGGAGTTCGTGCCCGGTTGTGGGATGCGGCCGGTGGAGTTGGAGGGGCTGCAGGTCACGCCGAAGGTCACGGGCCAGGGGGAGTTCAAAAAGCTCGGCTGGTCCTACTTCGCGACCGGCTTCGCCGAGCCGGCCGGCTCGACCGGCGGTGGCGCGGGTTCGGCGTCGGCTGCCGCTGCGGGTTCGCCGGCCAGTGGCGGCAAGACCGGTACGCGTACTTCGCGCGGCAGCGGGTCGGAGTCCGACACGTCGGCGTCGGCGGAGGCTGCCTGAGTTGGGGAGGGGGTGAGTGCTGTGGGTGTGCGGATCCATGTTCCGAAACCACCCAAGCCTGATCGGTAGGGGTGACCCCGCTGGTGGGGGCCGGGTCCGCTGGCACCGGGCCTGGCCCCCGGGGGTCTCCCTCCACCTGGTGTGAGCCGTTGGCAGGGCTCTGTGATGGGGAGAGGAGTCGAGCATAGATGACGACCGTGATGGGTGCCGGTGCCGAGATGGTGTCGGTGCCGGAGATGGTGCGCGCGGGCCTGGAGCGGGCTCGGCGCCAATATGTGCGGTCCTTGCGGATGCCGCAGGGCAGTGACGAGCAGAACGCCGCCCACTGGGCGCGGGTGGCTGAGGTGTATCGGCGGGAGGCGCGCTGGTGGGCGGTGTTGGAGCGGTGGGTGTTCTTGCCGCAGGGCCGGACGGTCGGTGTGGTCTTCGGTGATGCCGCGATCCAGGCCCGGAACCGCGCCGAGCGGTTCGCGCAGGACTACGAGGCCCTGGCCGGCCGCGCCCGGAACCTCCCTGACGGGGCCGTGCG
>NZ_FZNW01000020.1 GCF_900188115.1 Haloechinothrix alba
CACCATCACCACCCCCACCCGACGGCACTACACCGAACACCACACCCCACCAACACAGCCACAACCCCCCGAACCCAACGCCACCGACCCACCAGACGACCCACCCTTCTGAACGGGCCGACCGCGACTGCTGCATTGAGGTTCTACGCGTCCACGGAGGCTCGTTCCAGCGTGGCGTAGGTGTAGTCGTCGAGGTCGAAGGTGCGCGAGCGCAGCCACGACTCGATGGTGCTGTTGGGGCGCAACAGCGGCGTGTCACCACGTTCGTCGAAGTAGTAGCTGTTCGATCCGGCGCAGCCGTTGGTGAAGATGCTGCGGCCGACCCGGTCCAGCATGCGGGAGAAGTACCGATCGTGCGCCTCTTGCCGCACGGCCATGTAGGTGGCTCCCCTGCGCTTACTCTCCTTGACGCAGCGCACGAGGTGGCTACTGGCCGCGTCGATGAGCGTGAAGTAGGACGCGCCGGAGAAGGCGTACGGGCCGAACATCAACCAGAAGTTCGGCATGTTCGGCACCGAGATCCCCTCATACGCCTGCAACCGCTTGGCCTGTCAGAACTCGCCGAGCTCCACACCGTCCAGCCCGTAGACAGGGAAGGTCGGGATGCTGCCCCGCTCGGTGGTCCGGAAACCGGTCGCCAGCACGAGCGTGTCGATCTCGCGGTGCGTACCGTCGGTGGTGCGGATGCCGGTCGGCGTGACTCGTTCGATCGGTTCGGTCACCAGCTCCACTCCGGGCTTCTCGAACGTCCGGAGGTAGCTGTTGGACATCGACGGTCGTTTACAACCGAACCCGTATCGAGGCTGCAGCTTGTCCCGTAGCTCGGGGTCGCGTACCTGCCGCCTGATGTGCCACCGCCCGGTGGCCTCGGCGATACGCACGAGCAGCGGCACACGCTGGTAGTGCACCGCCGCGGTCACGAAGAACGTCTCGATGAACGCGTTCGTGACCATGCGCACGAGCTTCTGCGTGGCGGGTACCTTTGCGAACAGCTTGCGCACGGAGGCCGGGATAGTGAAGTCCACTTTAGGCAGAACCCAGATGGGGGTTCGCTGGTAGACGTGTAGTTCCCGGGCCTTCCGCGCGATCCGCGGGATGACTTGCAGGGCCGAGGCCCCTGTGCCGATCACCGCGACGCGCTCGGCTGTGAGGTCGTGCTCGTGATCCCATGCCGCGGTGTGGATCGTGTGCCCACCGAACTCCTCCACACCCGCGATGCCCGGTGGACGCGGCTTGGTGAAGATACCGGTCGCGCTGACGAGGAAACGCGTCGTGATCGGCGACTCCCCCTCGACGTCGACCGTCCACTGGTGACGGGCCTCGTCGAACTCCGCCTGCCGCACATGGCGTCCGAAGCGGATGTAGTCCCGGAGTCCGTAGTGCTCGACGCACCGGTCGGCGTAGTCCTTGATCTCGCCTCCGGGCGGGAAGAAGCGTGTGGCGTGCGCGTTCTGCGCGAACGCGAAGGAGTAGATGAGCGGGATGTCGACGGCCACGCCCGGGTAGGTGTTGTCCCGCCAGGTACCTCCGATGTCGTCCTCACCCTCCAGGATGACGAAATCGGTGATCCCCGCATCGAGCAACCTGATCGCGGCACCGATCCCGGAGAACCCCGCCCCGACGATCACGACCTCATGGTCCGGCATAGCACCCTCACGATCAGGTAGATGCGTCTACCTCGCTGCTCCCAATGCCAGATACTGTAGGTATCTGTGTTTGGGTGCGCAAGAGCACACGGCAGCCACCGGAAATTCTGTTGCCCCGGTACATACACTGGACGCATGACCGCTTCGACCATGGGCAACTGGGCCTTCCTCCGGCCCCGCGCGCTGCGCAACTGAGCGCAGCGGCACTCTCGGCTTTTTCTGCTCGAGCGTCGAGCAGCCACGACGGGGTCGCACCCGTAGCCGGCAATCGCCGGCTACTCAGGCGTGCACAACCCGTCCGTTTCGCCGCTGCGATGTGACCTGAACCAGTTCATCTCGCGCCATCACGCGATCACATCGACGTTGGAGCGGCACATCCATGTCTTCCCGACGGTCCACATCTGTTTCAGCGCGTTCCACGAACGATTCCGGAGCGCACTTCCTCGTCAACTCCACCATCGCACGTCAGCTCGTACGCAGCTGCGCGGTCGGCTGCTCCGGCACGGTCGTTGAGCTGGGCGCGGGCGCCGGTGCGATCACGACCCACCTGGCCGCCACCGGCGCCCGCGTCCTGGCCGTCGAGCGCGACCCCGAGCTTCTCCGCCGACTTCGCCGTCGGTTCGACCGCGAGCGATGCGTCAGCGTGATCGGCACGGACATTGGCCGGTTTCGCCTGCCCCGCACCCCGTTCGTCGTGGTAGCCAGCATTCCGTACGGCATATCCAGCATGACGTGTCGCCTCCTGTTCGGCTCGGTACCGACGGCACTGCGATGCGCCTCCCTGCTCGTCGAGTGGGGATTCGCCAAACGCCTGACCGAGCCGGTGCCGCGCACCGCCGAACTCGCGTGGTGGAACGCCAGGTTCACCATCGAGCTCTGCCGTCGAGTCCCACCCCGGTCGTTCTCACCATCACCGACTGTGTGGTCCGCGCAGCTGGTCGCACGGCGGAATACCGAGATCACGGGAAACAGTGCTCGCGCACTGCGCGTGCTGCTGCTTACGGCGTACACCGAGCCGACCGAACCCGCCCGCGCAGTGGTGCGTGCTGCCGCACCGGGTCTTACACCGCACCACTTCTTGCGCGCGGCGGGAGTCGACCCGTCGAGCCCCGCACGCCGGCTCACGCCACAGCAGTGGAGTTCGGTGGCCCGCGCACTGGCAGACGATTCCCGCCTGCACTGGCCGGCGTTACCGCGCGAGCTGGGACGACGGTGGCGATGACGCGCATCGCGCACGAGAATCGGGGGCGTGACACAGCAACCACCGAACGAAGCCGCGTCGCGCGCGCTCCACCTGCTCGCGACACGACCGACCACGCCGGACTGGTCGGCGGGCTACCTCGACCTGCTCGGTACGCCCGAGCAGGTCGAGCCGCCGAGCGGCCTCGCCCAGCGCCTGATGCGCAACGAACTGGTCACCTCGATCTACGAGGACCACTGGCGTCCCGCACTCGGCCGCGTACTGAAGGGGCCACGCGGCCCCAGCATGTCCGGCGAGGTCGCCCTCGCGATCGACCGGCTCGGGCTCACCCCTGGCGCGACCGTCCTCGACGTCGCGTGCGGCACCGGCCGGTTCACCCGCTCGTTCGGTTCGGCCGTCGGCGGCGACGGCCTCGCCGTCGGGCTGGACGCCTCACGACCGATGCTGGATCGCGCCGTCGCCCGTGGCGCACCGCACGACCCGGTGGCCTATGTCCGCGCCGACGCGATGAGGCCGCCCTTCGCCGAGGCGACCATGGACGGACTGTGCTGTTTCGCTGCGCTGCACATGTTCGCCGATCCCCGTCACGCGCTCGACGCATTCACCGGCGTCCTCAAGCCCGGCGGGCGCATCGTCCTGCTCACCAGCGCGTTGCGGCCGCGCCCACCTGCCCGGATACTCGACGAACTCGCCGGGAGACTGTCCGGTCTGCACATGTTCGAACGTGGCGAGGTCGGCGACCTTCTCCTGGAGCGTGGCTTCACCGACGTCGTGCAGGACCACACCGGCCTCGCCCAGTTCGTGGCCGGCACGCTCAGCCGGTGACGTCGACCCCCTCACCGGCTGCGTTGCTGTCGTGATCGCGCGCACCGCTGCCCGGCCTTCCGCGCCGTGTCCCGGAACACCCCGGACGGCGGGGTGCGGCGCCGCACGAGCCACCCGGCGAGCGGATAGGCTGAACGTGTGACTGATCGCCTTGTATGGATCGACTGCGAGATGACCGGACTGGATCTCGCCAAAGACGCCGTGATCGAAATCGCGGCCCTGGTCACCGACGGCGAGCTCAATGTCCTCGGCGACGGTGTGGACGTGGTGATCCACGCCGACGAGTCGGCACTGGCGAACATGCCGGATGTGGTGCGCACGATGCACGCCGAGTCGGGCCTGACCGAGCAGGTCCGCCGGTCGACCGTGACCGTCGCCGAGGCCGAGCGCCTCGTGCTCGACTACGTGCGCAGCTACGTGCCCGAAGCGGGGACGACCCCACTGGCAGGCAACTCGGTGGCGACCGACCGGGGGTTCATCGCTCGTGACATGCCGGAGCTCGACGCGCACCTGCACTACCGGATCGTCGATGTCTCCTCGGTGAAGGAGCTGGTGCGACGCTGGTACCCGAGGGTCTACTACGCGAAGCCGGAGAAGGGCCTTGCCCATCGAGCGCTCGCCGATATCCAGGAGTCCATCAGCGAGCTCGCCTACTACCGGCGCACGGCCTTCGCCGAGCAACCGGGCCCGACACACGAGCGGGCCCAGACGATCGCCGCCGAGCTGCTCGGCAAGGACGGCGCTGGATCGGACCGGTAACCTGGAACGGGAGGGGCCGGTGCGTGACGGCGCACGGCCGCACGCTACGATATCCCAGCCGGTGCCGCGCGGGTGCCGGACGTGGTGGGTGTAGCTCAGTCGGTAGAGCACCTGGTTGTGGTCCAGGGGGCCGCGGGTTCAAGTCCCGTCACTCACCCCACGACGAAGCGATGTCCCCGATGCTCGACTCGCATCGGGGACATTGTCGCGTGCACGGGGTTTCTCCCGGGGCAGGCTCGACGGGAGCCTGCCGGTCACGCGCCCTGATCGCCGGAGGTCCACTCCTCCCAGGACAGCTGCCATACGCTCCAGCCGTCGGTGGGTTCCAGCTCGCTGTCACCGGCGTTGACGACCTCGATCAGGTCGCCCGGCTTGGACGTGTTCATCATCCACTTGGCATTCCCGGTGGACATGTTGATGCATCCGTGGCTGACGTTCCTGTTTCCCTGGTCGCCGACCGACCACGGCGCCGCGTGATAGAAGATACCGCTGTACGACATCCGGGTGGCGTGACTCACCGTGATCTCGTACCCGTCGGGCGCGTCCGAGGGCACGCCGTACGTGCTGGAGTCCATGGTGTAGTCGTAGTGCTCGCTCATCACCGTGTAGATCCCGTTCGGGGTGGGCGACGACGGCTTGCCCAGCGAGACCGGGATCGTCCGGGCAGTGTCACCGTCGACCGAGACCGTCATCTGGTGACTCGACCCGTCGACACGAGCGATGACCTTGTCACCGATGGTCATGCTGGCCGAGCGGTCCCGGCTACCGAACACCCCGCCACCGAGGTCCTTGCCGTAGATCTCGGCGTCGACGTCGACCTTGGTACCCGGCTCCCAGTAGTCCTCAGGACGCCACACCACCCACGAGTCGTTGAACCAGCGAAACGCCCCGTCCGTCTCCGGCGTGGACGTGATGCTGATCGCATCCTCGACGGCCTCCCTGTCGGTGATGGCGGTGTCGAACTGGAACGAGATCGGCATCCCCACGCCGACTGTGGCGCCGTCGGGGACGTTCATCCGTACCGAGGCCTGTTGCTGCGGCGTCGCGGTGGTGAACCGGGAGGTCTCCTCGACGGTCTCGCCGTCCGCGCCGACACCGCTGACCTCGAACACGTAGGTCTTGCCGAACCCCAACGGCTCAGCGGTGGTCCAGGCCGTCTCGTCGTCGTTCATGGAACCGTCGACCACCGACCCGTGCGTGCCGACGAGGCTCACCTCGGTGAGGCTGCCGTGCTCGGCCTCAACCGTCATCGGCTCGGCGGGCACCACGCCCGTTGCCTCGTCCTCAGGGGTGAACGTGAGCGAGAGCGGCTCGGCGACCTCGGCGTCCTTGGTACCGGCTGGTTCCTCGGGGCCGTCGTCCTGAGCGTCACCGGACGCACCGCTGCACCCGGCCACCAGCAGGGCTGCCGTGATCAGCAACGCCCCCCAACCCAGCGGGTTCCCTCTCGTTCGCACTCACGTCCCCCTTTCCGCCACGTTCGCCGTGTCGACAGCGCGCACTGCCGACACATCCTTCCCCTATTTCACGCATCAGTGTGCCCTATGGTTCGCCCGAATGGAGTGCGTCACATCAAGATGCTTCGGATGGAGCAGTGACGTAACCGAAGAGTGACTGGCGCGTTCTTCCTTCGTGCCCGAGCCGACGCCGGCAGCCGGAATGGAACGGGGGCCGCCTTCCGGGACCGGCGACGGAGCGTGCTAGAGTTCTTTTCGTCGCGCTGAGCAGGGGGACGCAGTGAGACACATCCGCGCCATTAGCTCAAGCGGTAGAGCAGCTGGCTCTTAACCAGCGGGTTCGGGGTTCGAGTCCCTGGTGGCGCACCAAGGACCCAGGTCATCGGCTTACTCATCGCCATCGGATGACCTGGGTTCCCTTTTACTGTCCCCTTTCCGGCCGAGCACGTCGAGCACATCGGCCGGATTCCGGGACGGTGCTTTCCGGCCGACGTAGCTGTCTGTGGTGATCGACACACGGGAATGGCCGAGCATGTCGCTGGCCTCCCGTACCGGCAACGCATCGGTGACCAAGGTAGCCACGGTCCGCCGGAACGTGCGGGGCGTGAACCAGTCGCCGATGCCGTGCCGCTTGCGAAACGCCCGCCAGTCCCGACGCAGGTTGCTCGCCTCGCGAAGACCACCGAGACCGTTCGGAAAGACCCACCCGGTCAGCTCCTCCGGCGACACACCGCAGTCAGCGGCCACACGCTCCCGACGATCGCGCAGCATATCGACCAGCCAGCTCGCCAGCGGCACACCGCGGTGGGCCGCCTCGGACTTGCCCGGGTTGATCTTCTTGCCATCGGCCTTGGTACGAACCATGTTGCCTTCCACCCAGGCCACCTGCTCGGCGAAGTCGATGTTCTCCCACCGCACCGCGATCGTCTCGCCTGTACGCTGCCCGGTCCCGCCGAAGTAACGCATGATGTCCGGCAGATCCTGACGAATCGCGATCGGGTCATGATCGGCCTTGTCGAAGATCTCCATGACCTCATCGATCGTGAAGGCACGTGCCAGCGGCTTGCGCTTACTGCTCTCAACCGGCCGCACATCCCGCACCGGGTTCACCTTGAGCGCGCCGTGCCGGACCGCCAGCCCGCAGATGGCCGAGAGGATCGTGCGGCACGTCTTGGCCGAGCTGGCCGACAGCTCCCGGTTGACGTCCCGCACGATCTGATCGACCCGGCCAGCGTCCAGCTCGTGCACCCGCAGGCCCTCGACGCGCGGCTTGACGATGGTGTTCCACCGATGCGTGTACGTGTCGAGCGACGTGCCGCTACGGGTGCCGAGTTCCACTTGCTCCTCGAACTCGTTCAGCCACTTGCTCGCGACATCCACGACCTTGCTGTCCGGCTTGACGTGACCCGAGCCGATCTGCCGATCCTTCAGCTTCTCGCGCAGCTTGTTCTCGGCCTTGGCCTTGGTCTCATCCCATGCCCGGACCTTGCGCACCCGGCCGTCCACGTCCCGGAACTTGCACCACGCCATCCAGCGCTTGCCGTCCCGCTTCGAGGACAGCTTGCCGTAGGTGCCCACCGGCAATGGCGGTCGAGGCATCATCACCTCCTATGCGGCGTCGGTGTCGAGTGATTCGAACCAGGCCACGACGTCTTCGGCCCGGTAGCGCAGGTACTTGCCGACCCGCCTGGCGGGTGGCCCGTAGTTACGGGTGCGCCAGTCGTAGAGCGTGTTGACCGGGATGCCGAGGTATTCGGCGACGTCCTCAACGGTCCAGAGCTTGCCCATGGTGGAGTTCTCCTCTCGTTCTAGGCGGCAAGATCGTGTTCGATTTCCTCGCGGGCAGCGCGGCGTTTCTCGCGGGCCAGGGCGGCGGAGGTGTTGGCGAGTTGGGCGTCTCCGGTGGTCAGCCATCCGGTACCGTCGAACAGCCACACGAGGGTGACTACGGCGTCGTCTCCGTCGGGGTCGTCATCCTGCGCGGTGCTGTCGGGGGGTTCGGGGGGTTGCTGGCCGCGTTGGAAGGCTTTGCGCACCGCGCGCAGCGCGGTCAGGGTGGTCGAGTAGCGGCGGGATTTGGTGGAGAAGTGCCCGCCGAAGCCGAGCATGTGCGCCCACTTCTGCAGCTTGCCCCACGTGTCGGCCCACTGCTCCCGCTGCCGCAGGGTGGTCAGGTTGAAGGGGCGTTTGCCGAGGAACCAGCAGGCCACCAGCTGCCGCGTCTGGTGCGAATCGTGCTCGGCCCGGATCTGGATGTCGGTCTCGGTCAACCGGCGGGAGACGTGCCCGGCTTCTTCGGTGGCCTTGGTGGCGTACTTGGCGAGGTATCCGGCCACAGCCGTGGTGGTCAGCGCCCCGTGGTCATCGATGTCGCTCGCGGCCAGGTGGACGGGGCGGATGTCGAGTTGGGAGCCCCACGTGATCGTCCAGCCGCCCGGGTTCCGCGGATGCGCCGTCGTGGCAAAGGCGACGGTGCTGGCCGCGTCGGTGATGTAGCTGCGCAGGTGCTCGCTGGTGATGGCCGCATCGGGTGTGGTGATGGTATCCGGATCGGCCGGATCATAACCATCGAGCCGGATGAGGGCGTGGAAGTGCACCACTCCGCGCCGCTGGTACTCGGCGACCTTGGCGTAGGACAGCCGCACCCGCACCCCGAGATCCTTTGCCGCCGCGCGCAGGCGCCGGTTCAGCGCGATGGTGGTGCGGCGCCATAGTTCGCCGGCGTGGAAGTTCCACACGGCCTGGTGGTCGTAGTCGTAGCAGTCCCGGCACAACGGCTCCCCCACCCGGGAGTCCTCGGCGGCGTGCCGGGCGGTGCACGAGAGCACCACCCCGTGTGGGCAGGTCTCGGCGTTCCGCCGGGCTCGGCACGGGCGCACGGTGCCGTTGCCGGTGACCACGCGGGTGTGCACCGGCCCGAACGAGGGCGCGGTCAGGGTCACGAACAGGCAGGGGTGTTCGGTCACGGTCTCGGGGACGCCCTTGCCGCCCATTAGCCCGGCTTTGACCAGCTGGTATGTATCGGCCCGGTAGGTCTCCGAGCACGCTGGGCACACGCTGGCGCGCCGGTTCTTGCAGGCGACGTAGAACATGCCATCGGGGACGTCATCGCTGACCCGGTCGATCTCGTCCGGCCGATGCTGGTTGTGCCAGTGCGCCTCGAGCTTGAGCCGCACCGGATGCGAGCAGGCCGCTGCCGGGGCAACGTGCGCCAACCACGAGGCATAGTCATGTCGATTCGCGCGGGCCAGCAGCTCTTGCCGCGTGGTGTTCGAGCCGACCGGCTCGACCATGGCACCGGCCCCCAACACCGGGGTGGTGGTGTTGGGGGTCAGTGTCAGTGCCGAGACGCTCACCAAGCACCCTCCACAGACGAGGTGGTGAACAGCTCCGCATGCGCATCAACATCACCAGTGGTGGCCCACCGGAAACCGGGAATCAGCTCCCCGGTGGTGGGATAGGTAGGCAGCACCGCCGTGGTGTCGAACGCCAGACACGGCAGGGCGATAAACCTCGCCCGCTCGGGGTGATAGGCCACCCGTGCGGCATCCACCGCGCCCGTCGGGCTGGCGATGAGCACCCACACGCGGTGCGCATCCAACCCCAACGGCGGAGTGATGGTCAGACTCATCGAAGACAGTCCTCTCCTGTGTCGTGAATAGACAAATGCACGTGGATTTCGCCGCTCTATGCGGCGGAATGGCCGCCAGACGTGCGGATGTGCTGGGCGTAGTCGACCAGCCCGTAAATATCCGCATCGGTCAACATCGCCGATTTCATGCGGCGGGGAATGCCGCCTTCGGCCAGCAGGTAGGCCACGCCCCGCTCTTCGGGGGCGATGGTGGCGGCGTTGTAGCCCTGGCTGGCCCAGCCGCGCCCGAGGATGATGTCCGAGGACGAGTCGGTGGTGCAGCGGTAGGCGACCCGGTAGCCGAACAGATCCCGCAGGCTGGTGGGGATGATGTCCGCGCTCGGCCGCTGGGTCGCGGCGACCACGATCACCCCGGCCGCACGACCCCGGGCCACCAGGTCCCGCAGGATGCGCACGAACTGCTCCTGCTGGTCCTTGCTGCCCATGGTCACCGAGAACAGCGCCAGCTCGTCGACCACCAGCATCACCACATCGATCGGGTCGGTGTGGGTGATCTTGCGCCGCCGCACGCGGTCCAGCTCGTCATAGCGACGATCCATCTCCGCCTGCAGCGCCTCCATCCGCTGCAACGCCAGCTCGATATCGGGCCCGACGAACACGTCAGCGACCTCGCGCCACAACCCGAGCTCGACCTGCTTGCCATCGAACAGCCACAGGCTCACATCCGGGCACAACGCCCCGTGCGCGACCACGTTGTTCAACCCCACGGACTTACCGGCACCGGGTTCGCCGGCCATGAGGATGTTGCGGTAGATCAGCTCGATATTCACACCCTCGCCATCGGCGAACATCCCCAGATGCACCGGGTCATAAATCGACAACCCGGCCACCGGAACCGTGTCCGGCTCACGCTTCTTACGCAACTTCATCGCAGACCAACCCCCTTTCAGTCGAGGTAGTCGGACAAGTCGTCCCCACCGGCCATCACCGCAGGCCGACCAGCACCGGCCGACTGCGCGCGCGAGGCCGCATTAGCGGGGGAGGGTGTACGAGCCGGGGCCGACCCAGCGGCAGGCGAGGAGGCCTCACGCGGGGCCGGCACCGGAGTGACCGTGGCCGCGGTGATCGGCTCCACGGGCTCGGCCGACGAGCCAGCCCGAGCCCGGCCCGGCACCAACGCCGACACCGCACCCAGCGGAGAGGAGACCGTGCTGGCCTTCTCCAGCGGGTCACGCCGGATCACGTTGATCGCCACCAGCGTCGACATCGACCGCTTACGCTGCAGCTGCGCCTCCCGAGCGAAACACGCCGAGGCCACATACCCGAGTGCGGCTTCCAGCTCCTGCGCCGAGGACCCAGCCCGGGTCCAGACCCAGATGCGCTCACCCGTCTTCGTCGGACGCGCCCACAGCATCAGCGGCAGCGACCCATCCAGATTCATCGTGCGCACCCGCGCGGTACGCAGGCACGTCCGGATCCGATGCCGGTCCAGCACACACCAGAACCGCGCCACCACGAACCGCCGCGACTGCGGCACCACCAGCACCACAGCCACCGGAGCCACCAGCGCCGCCCAGAACGCCAAACCCTCGAGGCGGCCATGCAGCCACCACACGAACACCGCCAGGCACGCCAACACCAGCAGCTCGACGCGCCACCGAATCAACACACCCATGATCAAGGCAGGCCACGACTGCTTCGGGGTCTGCCACATCTCCATCACATCGCCACGCGCCCGACGCGTGCGCGTGCCTCGACTAGACTTAGCCATAACTCTTCGCCCTCCCAGGCAGGAGTTGAATGAGGAAACGGCGAGCGGCACAGGACCGGTATCGGAACCACCAAGAACCTTCACCGGCCCCTGTGCCCTCGTCACCAACTAGAAACGACGACCGTCCTCGTCGTGCCGGTACAGAAACGCCCACACCGTGTGATACAGGCGGGCAACGTCACCGCTCGCACGCACCTTGGGGTAGCCGTGCCGTGCGAACACCTCAGCCACATCGCTGATCAGCCCGATCGAAAACCGAGGATCACTGTCCTCACTCACCGGCTGTACGGGATACCGCTGGAACTCGTCAGACATCGTCGACACACGGCATCAGGACGACGCAGCCGTCGAAGCAGACTTCGAACCGGTCAGCGCCTTGATCTCGGTAGCGCGATACGCCACACCGTGCTTGCCGTTCTGTGCCCAGGGAATCGCCTGCAACGCAACCGGGGAAACAGACGAACCAACCGCAACCGTGGGAGCCTGCGAGGCCGCCACCGTCACGTTGATCACCTCAGCCCCACCGTCATCCACAGCGACCAGCTGCACAGACCACATCGGGATGTTCGTATTACGCTCCACACGCTGCGCACCGTTCTGATCAGTCTTCGGCTGCACCTCACGACCCACCGTGAACTGCACATTCGACGTATCAATCAACAAACGCATAACTACAGTCCTCCAAGGGAAATCTGCGGTTAACTAGCGCTCCGACTTACCGGAGACGACCCAATGAAACCGCAGGTCAGCGCAGGCGCCGAACGCCGTGAATGCATACCCGAATGGTCGATATGTATACGGCGCATATGCCCTCGTCACGTGTCTCGCACTGAGCTAGGCTTGATGCATACGTACTGGAGGGAACGCGGATGGACCACAAGGCCGAGACCGCGAGACATGGGGATGAGCAGCCGAACCAGCGCCAGCTACCAGCCGACTTCTGGACGCAGCTGGAGATCCAGCAGGCGTGCCGCGAACGTCACTTCGGGCGTCTGCTGAAGTCCTGGCGCGAGCTGCAAGACCCCCCGGTAAAGCAGTCTGAGCTGGCCACCACCTTAGGAGTGACCCAAGGCCAGGTCAGCCGCATCGAGCGCAACCCTCAACCCCCACACGACCTCTCGAAGCTCATTACGTGGGCGAAGACGCTTGATATCCCTGAATCTATCTTGTGGTTCAATTTTGACGACTCGGACTCTACGTCATGCGCCTTCACAAATACGCCAGATAGAATTGGCGATGACGACGCTTCGGAGGAGGACATGCGAAGGCGCGAACTGTTCAAGACCATCGGTGTTGGCGCGGCTTTGCTGGGCACTGACACATTACAGGAATCGATCCCCGCTGTTGGCTCGAATTACAACAAGGTCGGAATGGAATCCGTCGAAGTCATGCGGGAGTACGCCCGCATGTTCCGACGGCTCGATAACCGCTTCGGTGGTGGCCACAGTTTGAAGCAGCTTGCCTACTACCTCCGCACGGAAGTACAGGACAAGCTCACCGACACACGCACCAGCCCCACCGTCAGCTACGAACTGTTCTCGACCGCAGCCGAGCTTTACCACCTGGCCGGTTGGATGTCATATGACATCGGCGAAAGCCAGCAAGGGCACCGAGCACTGACCCAGGCCCTTGCTCTGAGCCAGCAGGTCGGAAACCAGGTCTACGCCGCCGAGCTTCTAGCGGGAATGAGCCACCAGTTCAGCCACCTCCGCGATCCGGACAACGCGATCGACCGAGCGCTATCGGCTAAGAACGGCGCCAAGAACAACAACGTCCCGGCGCTCACGGCCGAAGCCGCCGTAATGGCCGCGCACGGCTACGCTCAGCAAGGCGACCGCCGCAACTGCATCATCAACCTGCAGGAAGCCGAAGCGGCCTACGCGCGGATTCGACCGGATGACACGCCTGATTGGCTCGGCTACCTCGACAGCGCATACCTCTCGGCGAAGTTCGGTCACGCGCTCAAAGACCTCGGTGAGCCAGCGCAGGCCGAGCGCTTCGCGCGCCAGTCCCTGCATATGTCCGACGGGTACGACCGCGGCCGCATGTTCAATACGGCTCTGCTGGCTTCCGTACTGGCCGACCAGGGCAACGTCGATGAAGCGGTGCCCGCCGCCACCGAAGCCTTGCAGTTGGCGTCGAATGTTCGTTCTGTCCGGTCCAAGCGCTATCTCAGCGACGTGGCGCAGCGACTTCAGCCCTACGAGTCATCGACTCACGTGCAGCAGCTCTTCAGGCAGATGACGGCGCACCAGATCCCGTTGCAGCGGGTCTAGTAACCGCGCAACCGCGCCGCGTGTAACAGCCCGAGCTGTGCACCCGCGCCGATGACCTCCCCCTTGGCGATGCGATCCGGCACCGACGACAGCGGCACCCACTCCACCTTCGCGGTCTCGTTGATGTCAGGACCGTTGCCCGTCGCTTCCAGCTCCTCGGCGAGGTAGACGTGGTTCTCCATGTCGATGCTGCCTGCGAGCGGTTGGAAGCGCGCCAACAGCCGGAGTGAGCCAGCACGCCAGCCGGCCTCTTCCTCCAGCTCACGAGCAGCGGCTTGCTCGGCGTCCTCCTCAGGGTCGATATACCCCCCAGGTAGCTCCCACGTCCACCGATCCATCACGAACCGATGCCGCCAGATCATCAGCACCTCGTCCCGCTCATTGACGGCGATCACCATCGCCACAGGAGGAGACCGGAACACGTACTGCTCGAACTGCACCCCATCCGGAAGCTCGACTGACGCGATACTCACCACCATCTTGCGACTGTCGTCCACGACCCTCTCGCCATGGATCGTCCACCGCGTCAGCTCCCCGTCGTTGTCCTGGCTGGTCATGCTGCCTACAGTACCTGTTCAATGCACACAAGCAGGAAAGCACTTAAAGAACTCGCAATTACGCCTATCTGAAATCTCCGACGTCTTTATAAACGAAAAAGTTCCTTAAATATTTCTTGCCATAGTTTATCAACACGACTTGACCGCCTTGGAGAAAGTCGGAGCTCCGAAAGAATGTAATCACGCATAGGTAGGTCTCGAAGTCCCGCATTCTTTTTTCCGTCCAACAATTGAAGAAAACTCGGACCTGATTGCTCCTGGAGAGCCTCTATCATTTCCAGATCTTCAATATCTACTATCTCAAGAGGCATAACGGATTTATCATTAAGAAGGTTACTTTCCCCTATTTTTTCGTGTACTAGTGTCATGGTGATCGGATTAACAGGAAAACCCTCCGGCAAAACAAGGACGGGATAGAATAGTCGCGAATTGACACAGGAAGACCCAGTAAGCAAGGTCTCGTTATCTTGCAATTTCCGTATAAGTGAGTCTAGTTGTTCAACTTTTTTGACAAATTTTTCCAGATCTTGAACGATATAATCATCAGACAAGCCTGCTATCGATTCCCTACGCAGTTGGCTAGTCGTTATCTCGACTGGTACCCAAGACGTTCCGTAGTCAATCGCAGCATCTGGGAGACGCACTTTATGCCCACCGTATGCTCGGCTAATATCACTATCCCGATACATTCGCTTAGATCCTGAAGACGTAGGTACTATAGACTCTAATACTTCAAGACTATATTCTTCCACCGCCCTGCGAATTCCACTATTGAACCGAGCTTTCTTTTGCTCATCTTTCGGGTCAATGTAACTTTTAACTTCATGCACAGGAACCCAACCAAATACTCGCATGAGCAGCAAGTCGGGATCGATTACACTAAGCTTATCGTCCCACAATTGAACAACAGGGTACCGCCTAAAGGCGTCGAATGACCAGTCGGTTTCTGCTTGCTCTAGTTCACGAGCTACAGCTTCGCGAAACTCTGGCAACCGTATTGAAAAAACTGATATTGCATCCTGAAAACGATCCGCTCCCCAACCTCGCTCATCGAGAAACTCATCAATATTGGTAGTGCCCTTTATGGCAGACGCCCAGAGCAAGATTGCTGCTGCACAAACGTCCCAGAGGGGAACCCCGACTGCGTCCAAATAGACTGATTCAAGATCAACCATTTCAGGATCGTCACGAAGTTCCTTAGGTAGCTGGAACCAGATACGCCAGAATCGCGAAAGTACACTTGCTTCGTCGACTCTGGCGTTAAATACTTGGTTTGCTATAACTTCCCGCCCGATTTTGCCTGGTTTTTTTGTTATAACACGTGATTCGTTGTCATTATCGTTATAACCTAGATAGTCTCCAAGGCTTATTAAGGACAAGACATAGTTTCCCTTTTCTCGGCCGAATACGAGCGCGTCGCCTGATAGGAACGCAGCTTTTTGGATGACCGAAAATACTGCCTGCGGTACGACGAGTCCACGAGTTCCATCCCTAAGACGATTGAGAACACGCGTGCGAATCGGTTCATTGAACCAAATCCTCGCAAACTGATCATCGACCTCTCGACGTGTCCGACCTGGGTTTCGTATGGTTGCCATAATATGCGATGAGCATGTGATTATTTCGTCAAAGGGAATGCGCCGGATATGAGAATACACCAATGACGGTGGAGGTTTTATGCCAAACACTTCTTCACTCGTCAAGTATACAAGCAACTGATCTATTGGCGCTACACTTCCTGTTGCGCTAGGGATAATCAAGCCGCTGGGAAGCTGTCGCCACTTTGTAGCTACTGCCCGAATAGGTGTGCCACTGAAATAGGTAACGTCTTCCTCTATCTCTGCGATAAAGGGGTCAAGGTGTTGCGGCTCCGATCCAACAAACGATGCCAGATCGTCAGACTTCGAAGTAGATCTTCTGTGCATCAACTCACATCACTTCTTAGTTGCCCGCATGCCCGCACAATGGTGAGGACTTTCTGTACGTCTTCAAGCCGCCCTACCGGGCGGGTGCGCGGGGCCGAACAGGCGCGCGGCCGGCTTCCTTCCGCTTCGCTACCGGGCCGGCCGCGCATAACGCCGCCGGCCCCGCCCACATGCACGGAGGCCGGCGGAACACGACAAAGCACCCACAGCACGCCGGTGCGGGACACCATCCCCGCGATCGCCGCATGATCAGGGCCGCGCCGAGCACGCTCAACCCCGCTTCGCGCCGATCCCGCGCTTTGCTCTCTTTGCGTAGATACGGTCACACTGTGTATGTCGTCCGTCACGCGGGATCGGTTACAGGGTTGACCGCGCTCGGCGCGGCCATGAGGCGGCAAGGAACGCGGGGATGGAGGCGTATGGGTTGGCACGCCGTGCCGGTTGGTCACACGGCTGCCCCTGAACTGCCCCTAATCGTCCGGCACGAGCCGGAAACAGCGGCAGCGCGTCGCCATTTGCAGTTGAAAACGCACCAGCGCAACCGAGGTGACCGTCACCGTTCGGCACTCACCCAGAGGTCGGTCTAGTACCAGCGGGTTCGGGGTTCGAGTCCCTGGTGGCGCACTCTCCAACCGCAGGCCGGCATCCTCGTCGGCCTGCGGTTTTTCGTTGCCGCAGCACGACGCCACGTTGCCGAGAGCCCGGCGCCGGCACTCCGCCACTCCGCGTGACAGACATTGTGGCAGCTATGACAGCCGATTTGTCGCACAACCGTGCCGTGGCGCCGAAGGGTCGGGGCGGCACGCGGACGGCGACAGGGTGGTGCGGGCGCCCCGAGTGACGCCCGCACCACCCTGTCTCACCGACCGTCAGTGGTCAGGTTGCGAACCGCTCATCCCGGTGGCGGCGGAACCTCGCAGCGGACGGTCTCGGATTCGTTGCCCGCGCCGTCGACCGCGTGCACCTCGGCGTCACCCTGGATGCGGATCTGGTAGTCGACGTCGCCGTTCATCTCGCGCTCCCGTGGCTCGGCTCCGGGAGCCTGCACCAGCTTGATCTTGGTGCCGTCCTCGTACGGCCCGAAGACCTCACCGCTCTCGTCATCGGTGAGGAAGATCTCCAGGTCGGACCCGTCCTCGTCCTCTGCACCCAGGATGAAGAAGCCGTCCTGGTTGTCCGCCGGTGGCGTGTTGCCGCCGGAGGGGTTGTTGGTCTCCTCGCACGTGGCGACCGGTTCACAACCACTCACGTCCACGGTGGGGTTGCCGAAGTCGACAGTCTTGCCCTCGGCGTCGGTGTAGGTCACCGTCGGGTTCACCTCGAGGGTGCCGTTGGTGCCCGCGATGTCGTGGGTGGCGTCGAAGGTCAGCTCCACCGTCTCGGTACGCAGCTCGTCCATCGTCCAGGTGAGCTGGTTGCCGCTCTGCGACACGTCGCCCTTGGACACCGCGACGTTGCTGATCGAGAAGTCGCTTGCGACCGTATCGACCACCTCGACATCGGTGGCTGCCGGCTGAACGATCGCCGCACCGATCTCGGCGAAGATCTCCTCCAGGTCGTCGGAGTCCGGAGTGATGAACACGTGGTCCGGCGAGGTGGCCCAGTCCTCCAGCTGGCTCGCGTTCACGCTGCCCAGCCCGATGGTGAAGATCTCGGTACCGTCCGCCTTGGCGTCCTCGGCGGCGGCGTCGGGGTCACCACCGGCGGTGGTCTGGCCGTCGGTGAACATGATCATGATCTTGCTGTTTCCCGGCTCGTCCGCTTCCAGCTCGGTCTGCGCGGTGTCGAACGCATCCTGGTGGTTGGTCGACCCGCCCGCGGACAGCGCGTCGATCGCCGTCTTGACCGGCGGAGTCAGCGAGGTCAGAGTCTGGTCGACCGTGGCGCCGCCCGCGAAGCTGACCACGCCCGCCCTGCTGCCGTGCGCGATCTGGCCGTTCTCGTCGCCGTCGGTGGACTCGTCGAGGATGTCGACGAATAGCTTGGACGCCGACTTGAGGTCGCTCAGCGGCCCTCCGTCCATGCTGCCGGAGCGATCCAGCACCAGCATGGAGTCCGCCGGGTCGCCCGCGATGCCGTCCTCACCGTCCAGCGTCACGGTGACCGGCACGGTTCCGCCGCAGTCGATGGCATCCTCACCGAGTGACTTGTCGCCCGTGACGGTCCCGCCCGCTGCTGAGGCGGTCCCTGCGGCGAGCGCCAGCGCCGCGAAGGTGGCGAGCCCGACCACGCCTGCCCTACCGGCAGCCCGTTTTCGTTGCCTGACTTTCATGAGATGGATACCTCCTTGATGTGACCACGGAAGACCCCCGCGACTGTTCACGTCGCGATCCGGACTTTCGTGATCAAGAAGGCCTGGCCAGGCTAACGGAACATAGCTAGCTATCGTCATATATCGCTCTTCGGCCTCCGGTGTTACACGACACCCGGAAATACCTTCTCGCCTGCGGGGGGATCCCACCGGCGACGCGCACGGCGGGCGGCGGAGGATACTCAGCGTGCCACGAGCGGCGCGTTCCGGGTACTCGGTCCGTGGCCCGGTCGGGGCTTCTGGCAGCATGTCCACATCGCAGCTGCCGTCCGGATCGGGGCATTGATGACGTCCCGCACGGATGCAGCGACGAACACCGGCTACACAACCTCAACACACTCATCTACGGGAGTCGTTCGATGCGCAAGAGTGGCCTTCTGCCAGTACTCGTCCTCGCCGCTGCCGTTTCCGCCTGCGGCAGCGACTCGGCCCAGGACCAGTGGGCCGACGAGCTCGCCGAAGCCGGCATCGAAGTCAACGAAGGCCTCACCTTCGAGGACATGTTCGAGCGCGCGGAAGTGTACTGCGACTTCGAGGACAAGGACACCGTCGCCCAGCTGGCCGAGCAGATGCTGTCGGACGAGCAGGAGTCCAGCCTGACCGCGCCCGGCCAGGACCCGGCCGAGGCTGCCGAGGTCTACGCGGACGCCACCTGGGAACACATCTGCGGGTCCGGCGAGTAGGCAGGCATCCCGGGGTGCCTGCCCGGCTATGACCCGCGCACCGGTTCGGCCGGGCGAGCCCGGCGACCCCCGCTGGCTCGCCTGCCGTTCGAACCCGATGGTCGATCGTTGAGGCACACATGAAAGCACTGTGGGATGCCGAGACCGACCTGATCACGTGGATCCAGGGCTGGGGTGACTGGCTCCAGGCTCCGATGACGGCGGTCTCGGCGCTCGGGTCCGAGGTGCTGTACCTGGGGCTGGCCCCGCTGGTCTTCTGGAGCGTCAGCGCGAGCATCGGCGCGCGACTCTACGTCCTGCTCATCGCCAGCGCCACGGTCAACATCGTGCTCAAGTCGTTCGTCCACGGACCCCGGCCGTACTGGTTCAGCCCGCAGGTCACCCGGATGACCGTCGAGTCAAGCTTCGGTGCGCCTTCCGGCCACGCGCAGATGTCGACGACCCTGTGGGGATACCTCGCGGCGAAGATCCGCCGACGCTGGGCGTGGGTGGTCGCGATCATCCTGGTCGTCGCGGTCTCGGTCACGCGACTGTATCTCGGCGTCCACTTCGTCAGCGACGTACTCGCGGGCATGCTGGTCGGGGTACTGGCCCTGTGGTGCGCGCTGCGCTACGAGGACCGGCTACTCCGCTGGTGGCACCGGTGGCCGGTACCGGGCCAACTCGCCATCGCGCTCGGCATATCCCTCGTCGCCCCGCTGATCTCGGCGGTCTGGCAGGCCACCGTCGGCTCCGACTGGTCCACTCCGGACAGCTGGACCGGGGCGGTCCCCGCCGACCTGGAGACCGGCGGGATGAGTACGGTACTGCAGGCTTCCGGGGCACTGCTCGGTCTGCTGTGCGGGCTGTCCCTGCTGTGGGCGCGTGGCTGGTACAGCGCCGAAGGCTCGGTCTTCAGCAGGTTCGTGCGCGGAGCACTCGGCGTACTGGGCATGGCCGCGGCCGTGATGGTGCTGCGCCTGGCCGTACCGGATCCGGACGGCGCGCTCGGTTACGCACGCGACTTCGTGCTCGCGGCACTGACCATGATCTGGGGGTTCTGGCTGATCCCCGAGCTGTTCATCCGGGCCAGGCTCGCCGCGCGCCCCTCCCCGATGGGCGGGGCCGCGCGCGCTCGTTGACGCCCCGTGGACAGCAGCACGCGAACCGTGCCGGCGTACCGGCGTTCACCTCGCGGGTCGTTACATCGCCGAGGTCATCGCGCGCGAGCGCCGCACCGTCCACACCAGCACGGCGCCGAGCAACACCAGCGTCAGCGGGTAGAAGATGGGCCGTAGCGGCACCAGTACCGGCGTCAGCGTCGCCGCGACCCCGGATCCGATGGCGAGCAGGAATGTCGGAACGCAACACGCGAATCCGAGCAGGAAGGCGGGGGCGGCGGCGAGGATCCCGCTGTATCCGGGGCGGCGGCACGCGACCGCGTGCTTCGCGGTGTACGCGGCGACGGCGATGTTGCACCCGACCAGGCCGGCGACGACCGCGCCGAGCAGGATGTTCATCGGGCTGAGGAAGACGGCGATGTGCGCACCGGGATGCAACACGAGCAGCGGCTCGAAGAGGTAGGGAGCGCGCGTGTCGAACGGGCCCGATTCCGCGAGCTGCGCGAACGGTGTGCCGGACCAGCGGTCGGACACCGAGAACGCGAGGTCGCCGTTCGCCGTCAGGTACAGCACCAGCACGGCGGAACCGACCAGCAACGCGAGCCCGCGGTAGGCGCGGTGCGCGAGGACCGTACGCAGCGTACGCGGCACCTGCGCCGGTGCGCGCACGCTCGCGTCCACGGCGTCCCCCACCCTGCCGAGGGCACGCACGATCAAGCCCGCGCTGCTCACCGCCGCACCTCGGTGTCCGGGTAGAACGAGAACCACGAGAACCACATGGCGTCCATGAAGTCGGCGGGCTCACCACTGTCGGCACGCGACACGCGCGCCGTCTCCAGGTCTTCGTCCCATTCCGCCCGGACGCCGACACCGCCGACCTCGGCGTCCACCGTGCCTTCCTCGCGTACGCGTTCCTTGGGAATGGCGAGCTGGGAGTCCCCGCCACGGATACCGAGGACGACCTCCTTGCTGCCGAAGGTGTCGTCGGTGGGCTCCACGGGGAAGATCGTGCCCTCGTCGACGTAGTACCCGCTCTGCTCGCGGTACGAACCGTACGGGTCGCGATGGTAGTCCCGCAGCGCACCGGTGTCGGTCGTCAGCACCCGGGTGTCCGGGTGCTCGGCACGCCATGCTCGCCACGTGGTCCACACCAGCGGCACCGTGCGCAGCTGCCGCCCCTTGAGGGAGCCGCTGATCGCGGTACCCAGCACCTGCGGCCAGTCCGAGTCGGTGTCCCTGTCGTACATCAGCAGGTTCGAGTTGACGAGGTTGCCGGTCGTCCCGAAGGTCATGTCCGGCCGCTCGTCGGTACCGGTGAACCCGACGGTCGTTCCGGTCAGCGGGCAGTACGTGACGGCGAGGCGGTCGTCGCCGAACGTGTCGTTGACGATCTCGTGCCACACCAGGACCGGTTGCGGGTACACGCGGGCCTCGCCGCTGTACACCAGTCCGAACACGATGTCGTCGTCCTGCAGGAAGTCGACGTCCCCGGCCCCGGCGAACTGCGGGTCATCGATCGGCGGGATGCCGTCCTTGCCGGGACCTCCCGAGACGACAGCGTTCGCGAGCTCGTCCAACGTGCTCTCCTGCGCCCCGGCAGCAGCACCGTCAGCAGGCGAGTCCCCGGATCGCAGCTGCCAGGCCAGCGCCCCTCCACCACCGACGGCAGCGAGTCCACCGAGCGCTGCCGCACCCTTGAGTACCTGGCGCCTACCCGGCTGTCGAGGTGAGTTCTCCGTCACCATGCATCGCCTCCACGTCCCACCGACCGTCGTCGCCGAATGGTGCGTCTACAGCTTCAACTCACCGGCGTGGTGGCGTGTTCGAGGACTGTCCGCCTGCTGATACAGCTTCAACTCACCGGCGTGGTGGCGTGTTCGAGGACTGTCCGCCTGCTGACAATGCGGGTACCGGCCCCGCCTGCCGGGGCGGGGCGTGCGAGCCGGGCTCGGCGGGCGTGGCTACTCGATCTGCCCGCGTCGCCCCTTCTTGATCTCGGAGCGGTGTTTCTTCGCTGCGAGCCTACGTTCCTTGGCGCCCCTGCTCGGTTTCGTGGGCCGCCTCCTCGGCGGAGGGGGCTCGGCGGCGTCACGAAGGAGGGCGGCGAGCCGGTTCCTGGCGGCCTCACGATTGGCGAGCTGCGTCCTGCTGTCGCTCGCGGCCACCGTGACGACCCCGTCGACCAGCCTCCTGTCCAGGCGTTCCAGCATGCGCGGGCGCAAGCTGTCCGGCATGCTCGGCGAGCGCAGCAGGTCGAAGGACAGCTCGACACGCGACTCCGTGGCGTCGGCCCCCTGGCCGCCGGAGCCGGAGGAGCGGGAGAACCGCTCGGCCAGCTCGGCGGCCGGGATCACCAGCCGGTCGTTCACCACGAGATCGCTCATGGCCCCAGTGTGCCTGGCGTCGCCTCCGCGGACGGTACACCCCGGCGCCGTCACGCGGCCCCGCCGCGTACACCGGAGCGGCTCACCGCGCGAACGCGTGCGCGTGCGCAGCCATCGCCACGGCGCTGCCCGGCCGCTCGTCGAGCGAGCAGGCGTACCCGCTCGGCAGCACGCAGACCGTGCGCGCACCGAGCTCGATCGCCTGGGAGATCGGCGTGTTGTTGGTGACCCCACCGTCGATGAACACCCTGCCACCGTGCTCCACCGGCGGGAACACCCCGGGAATCGCCGCGCTGGCCACGACAGCGCTCTCCGCAGGACCGGTCGACAGCCGTGTCTCCTCGCCGGTGAGCAGGTCCGTCGCGATCGTGGAGAGCGGGACTCGTGCCCCCTCGAGCGATGCGAACTCCACCCACTTTCTGACCAGCTCCCGCAGTCCCCGCAGCGACGTGACGTGGTTGCGGCGGCCGAGTAGCGCGAGCAGGGCTGTCACCGGGCGCAGCGGGAAGACGTCCCGGGTGCGCAGCCGCGACCAGATACCAGCCAGCTCGTCGGCCGTGTCCACCGTCTGTGCGCGGGATGCGACGAAGGCCCCGTTGAGGGCACCCACCGACGTGGTCACCAGCAGGTCCGGGGTGATCTCGCGGCTGTACAGCGCCTGGAGCATGCCGACCTGAACCGCGCCCATGCTGCCGCCGCCGGACAGCACGAACGCGACCGGGCCGTCGAGAAATCCCGGAGCCTCCTCGTCCACGACGTCCACCTCCACGCTCGTACGGTTACTCGGGTAACGCGAGCAGCCCCCGCGCCACCCCTACGAGGTCGTCCTCCTCGACGTCGGCTCGGGTGAATATCTCCGGGTAGTGCCCCTCGAGCCTGCTCGCCCAGCCTGTCGTCAGGCCGGCCCGCTTCGCGCCGTGGCAGTCGAAGGCGTGCACGGCGACCAGCGCGGTCCGCGCGGGCAGCGTTCCCAGCCTGTCGAGCGCGTACCGGTACACGTGGGCAGGCGGTTTCCAGCTCCCCGCGTCGGCGACGCTGATCACCACGTCGACGTAACGATCCAGGCCGGTGCGCGCGAGGAACGCCGTCGTCGCCTGCTCGGTGCCGTTGGTCAGGCACGCCATCGGCACACCGGCGTCCGCGAGCGCACGCATGGCAGGATCGGCATCCGGATGCGCCCGCAGTTCGCCGAAACCGGACAGCACGTGCTCCACATCGGACTCCCCGAGCCGCCCTCCGGAGAGCGTGCGCAGCGCCGCGGCCGCCACGCGCGGGAACGGTTCGTAGTCCCCGGCGAGGGACAGAGCCATCCCGTCCCGCAAGACCCGGTCGAACCAGCGCTCCAGCGTCTCCGGGGCCAGCCCCACCGCCGAGAAGCGCTGCCGCAGCGGTTCAAGCGCCATCAGCGTCTCGACGACGTCGAACACCACCCTGCCCGGCCTTGCGGTCATCGCCACACCTCGCAATCCGTCCGGGAGACTACTTTCCCTGTGGCCAGGTATCGGCGTCACTACCCGGAGCGCGGATCGCGCTCAGCGCGGCCGCGACCGCCTGCCGCAACGACTTCACATCGGCGCCGTCCCTGGATCGCACGTTGATCCCCTGCGTCAGCAACAACAGGTACTCGACGGTGGCTTCCGTGTCCACGTCCGTCCTGAGCTGGCCGAGCTCGCCCGCCCTGCCGAGCGCGTCGCGCAGCGCCTTGGCGGTGTGCTTGCGCTGCGCCGCAAGGATCTCCGCGACATCCGGGTCCTCGCCCTGGGCGGACAGCTGCACGGCCGTCGCAAGGCAGCCCCACCGTGCCCGCGCTCCCCAGCAGCGGGCCTTGATCAAGCGCCCGAAGAACGCCGCGATGCTCGGCAGGCCGTCCCCGCCACCGTCCAGGGCCGTGACCACCGGGTCGACATAGTCCCTCAGGTACCGCCGCAACGCCGCGAGCGAGAGCTGGTGCTTGCTGCCGAACGTGGCGTACAGGCTGGACCTGCTCAGCCCGGTGGCGTCGACGATGTCCTGTATTCCGGTTTCGGCCCATCCCCGCCGCCACAGCAGCGGCACGACAGCGTCGATCGCGTCCTCGGGGTCGAAGTGTTTGCTACCCGGCACCGCGCGTCCCACTCACCTGTCTGGTCGGCCGCCACGCCCTGTGGGGCCCATCGGAAACCGGCCTGGAATCGACGTTCCAACGTATTCCTCGGCGGCGCCGGGTGGCAAGATCCACCCCTCGGTTGTGTGACGGGCACTCGTACGAGCGGAGTGCGGGGCTGTCCGCCTGCTGACAGCATGGGTATCGGATCCGCCGGGTGTGGCGTTGTGTACCGACGTGATCACGATCTCGACGCGGAGAGGACACCGATGGGAAGTACCACGAAGCTCACCTTCGACGGCTCACGCGGCCACCGGCTCGCGGCCCGGCTCGACATGCCTGCAGGCACGCCGCGGGCGTTCGCGCTCTTCGCGCACTGCTTCACCTGCAGCAAGGACACACCGGCGAGCGCGCGCATCGCGCGGTCGCTCGCGGAGTCCGGCATCGCCGTACTGCGTTTCGACTTCACCGGTCTCGGCCATTCGGAGGGCGAGTTCGGGAATACGGACTTCACCTCCAACGTCGAGGACCTCGTGCACGCGGCGGACCACCTGCGGGAGCACTACGCCGCGCCGACGATCCTGCTCGGGCACTCCCTCGGCGGGGCGGCGGTGCTCGCGGCCGCGCACCGGATCCCCGAGGCACGAGCGGTCGCCACGGTGGCCGCCCCGGCAGACCCGAGCCATGTGGCGCGCCTGTTCGGGTCGTCGCGCGCCGAGATCGAACGGGCCGGCGAGGCCGACGTCACGCTCGCCGGTCGCACGTTCCGCATCCGCTCGGAGTTCCTCACCGACATCGATACCCGGCCCCAGACCGAGCGCGTCGCAGGCCTCGACGCCGCGCTGCTGGTCATGCACTCCCCCACCGACACCCTCGTCTCGGTCGACAACGCGCGGCAGATCTTCGACAGCGCACGGCACCCGAGGTCGTTCGTCGCGCTCGACGGCGCCGATCACCTGCTCAGCCGGCCCGCGGACGCGGCATACGTGGCCACCGTGATCACTGCGTGGGCGAGCCGGTACGCCTTCGAGCCCGGCGCCGCCGACGCGCCGCAGAGCCCGGAGGCTCCGGCTGAGGGCGTGGTTCGGGTCGACGAGAGCGACACGGGCCACTTCGCCCAGCGCATCACGGTCGGCAGGCACGTGCTTGCCGCCGACGAGCCCCCTCCCACCGGCGACGACACCGGCGCGTCCCCGTACGACCTGCTACTGGCAGGCCTCGGCGCGTGCACGTCCATGACCGTGCGGATGTACGCCGACCGCAAGGAACTGCCGCTGGCCAACGTCACGGTCTCGCTGCGCCACTCGCGGATCTATGCCGAGGACTGCGCGAACTGCGAGACCGAGCACGGCAGGGTGGACCGCATCGAGCGGATGATCCAGCTCGACGGCGACCTCGACGAGCAGCAGCGACGCAAGCTCATCGAGATCGCGAACAAGTGCCCCGTCCATCGCACGCTGCACTCGGAGATCGCCATCGACACCACCGATGTCACCGGATGATGCGGAACCGCACGGCGGCGCGGTCTCCGCGGCGCCATCGGGGACGGGGATTCGCACGTCGGGCTGCCGGATGGTCGCTACACCGCGCCCCCGGCCCGTGCGACCGGCCGCGCGCTGCGACGCCGGTAGGGGTCCGGTGTGAGCCGCCGTTCAGCCACTGCTCACACCGGAGCCCTCAGCGGCAGCGGCCAGCTTCGGCAACGACGCCAGCACGCCGTCTCGGCACTCATCGAAGTGCTCCGCCGCCGCCACGTCGACCCGCACGCGCACGAGACACCCATCGGGATGGGGTTCCAGGCTCCAGGTGTAGAGATCATCGGTGATCAGGCAGCGGACCAGCACGCGCGAACTCTCGCGCTCGGGCGCGATGCGCACCGGATACGCGTCCTCCTCGCGGTCGCCGAGGTACAGGATCGCGCCGTCCGGCGTGGCCGTGGCGTGCTCGACGCCGAAGTACCATTCGGGCACCCTGACCGGATCGTGCAGGACCTTCCACGCCTCGAGCGGGGGTACCCGGCAGATCACGGACTCTTCGAACGACGGCATGTCACTCCTCCGTTCTGTCACTCTGTCGTCACGACCGGCGAGCACAGCCCGTTCACCCGCTGCCGGTAACCGTCGAACCCGAGCCTGTCGGCCAGCAGGATCGCCTCCTCCGCCGCAGCACTGGCGTCCTCGGCACGACCCACATCGGACAGCAGGACCGCGCGTTCGGCCAGTACCCGACCGAGCTCGACGCCCGGCTCGACCTGCCCGCCGACCGGTGGCCGGGCGAGATCGACGAACGTCACCGCGCCGGGCTCATACGCCGACGAACCTCCCAGCATCCTGCGCCACGCCGCCTCAGCCGATGCCAGGCAGTGCACGGCACGGTCCCGCGCACCGCGCGCCGCCGCGATCAGCCCCTCCACCAGCTCGAGCTTCGGCACGAGGGTCTCGGGAAGGTCCGTCTGCCCGGCCGGTTCGAACGGCACGTGCTCGAGCTCTCGATGCGCGGCGTCCGGCAGCCCGTCGCGCACCAGGGCCTCCGCCCGCCGCACCCTGGCCAGCGCGCGGGAGAACGGCCCGGAGGGTTCGGCGAGTGCCACCTCGAAGCGACTCGCCGCTTCGCCGTACCGGCCGCTCTCGAGCGCGACCGACGCGGCGTCGAACTCCGCGCTCGCCTCCTGGGTCGGGTCCCCTGTGGATGCCACGGACCGGACGTACGCCAGCGCCGCATCCCACGCCTCGGCGCACCTGCCCGTGCGCGCGAGCGCGTAGGCGCGCACCGCGAGGGCCTCGTCCGCCAGCGCGCTCGCCGGCCGGGAACGGCGCATCCTGTCGGCGAGCTCCAGGACGTGTCCGAACTCGCCCTGTGCCGCGCTTGCCGCGGCCGCGTGCACCAGTGCGGAACAGGCGAGGTCCTGCCGTCCTGCGCGACGTGCGAGCCCGGCGGCGTCCTCGCTCGCCCGTTCGCTGTCCCGTGGCCGCCCCCTGCGCAGCAGCGCGGCGGCCCGTGCGAGGCACACCTCGGCCGCGAGGCCGAGGTCCGTGACCGCCTCCGAGACGATCTCGACCTCGGCGAGCAGCGCCTCCGCCCGCTCGACGTCGCCGCTGGCGACCTCGACCCATCCGAAGCCTGCGACCACGATCGCGCGCAGCTCCGGCGCGTCGAGATGCTCGGTGTCGATGATGTGGAGTGCGCGCTCGTAGGCGCGCAACGCCTCGACCGGATGGCAGAGCGTCGTGCGCAGGCACCGGCCGCGCAGCGCGTACGCGCCCGCGAGTGACACCGAGTCGTCCACCTGTTCCAGCACGGTGCGGGCATGCTCGAACGCCGAGTCGTGCTCGTCCTTGTGGCCACGCCACGCGTGGACGTCGGCCAGCGCGAGCCACAGCTCGGCCCGCTGTGCGAGTGTCCCGGTCTCCAGGGATGCTGCCTCGGCGAACAGCCCCGCCGCTTCGTCGAAGGCGCCCAGCGACCGTGCCTTCTCGGCCGCGGTGATCAGATAGGCCTGCGCACGCTCCCAGTCTCCCGCGTTGAGCAGGTGCCTGGCGATCTCGGCGACCGGCCTGCCCGGCCGCTCCTCCAGCATCTCGGCGATACGCCCGTGCAGCCACGCCCTGCGCGACGGCTCGATCTCCGCGCCGCAGGCCTGCCGCACCAGAGCGTGCGCGAACCGGATCCGGCGTGCCTCGGTATCCAGGAGCTCCTCATGGCAGGCCCGCTCCAGTGCCCCGGCCAGCTGCTGCGACCCCACCAGCGCGGCAGCCTCCCCGGTGTCCATCGGGCGTCCGAGCAGAGCGGCCGCGTCGACGAGCAGCCTGGCGGGGCCGTCGAGGCGAGCCAGCGGCGCGCGGATCCAGTCGCGCAGCTCGTGCGAGGGCTCGGCGCCTCCCGAGGCCGCCAGCGCGGCTCGCCGCGCGAACAGGGGGTTGCCTTCGGCGACCTCGACAGCACGCTCGCGCGCGTCGTCGGCGAGCTCGGGCGCGCACGACCGCACGACGGTGTCCAACTCGGTTGTCGAGAGCCTGCCAAGGTGGATATCCGTCACGAGGGCATCCTTCCTGCGAAGCGCGTCGATGGCGATGACCAGCTTCGCGGGCGCGCTGGCGAGACGGCGGGTCGCCACGAGCAGCACGGGCAGCTCGGTGAGCCGATGACCGAGGGAGGCGATCAGCGCGATACTCGCCGTGTCCGCGAGGTGGATGTCCTCGAGCACCAGTAGCAGCGGGCGATCCCCCGAGCACCATGCCAGCGCCTCGGCGACCGACGCGAAGAGCAAGCGACGTTCCTGCTCGGGATCGGCGGAGGAGCGCGCGGCGGGCCGCCCCCAGCGCCACTCGACCGAGCGGCACAGGCGCGCGAGATCCGACGGCCACGACGCATCCAGGGACGGTGCGGGGACATCGGTGACGAGCTGGTGCAGCAGGTCCCCCCACGGCGCGTACGGCGGTGCCCCGTCGAGCTCGAACGCGGTCCCGACAGCACATCGCGACCCCTGGCCGGACACCGTGTTGATCAGCTCGGTGACGAGCCTGCTCTTGCCGAGGCCGGCGGCGCCGCTGACCAGCACGACACCGCCGTGCCCGTGGCACGCGCCCGCCCACGCATCGCTCAGCGAGGTGAGCTCGCCGTCCCTGCCGACAAGCGGGCGTTGCCGGGACCGGTGCGCCCGCGAGGCAGGCTGCCCGTGCTGCGCCGCCTGCCCACGCTGTGCCGCCTGCCCATGCTGCGCCGGGCTCGCGGCGACGCGACGTCCTTCGCCTGCCTCCTGGCCGGTCCGCAACCGATCGGCCAGTACGCGCGTGGACTCCGAGGGCACCGTGCCGAACTCCGCGTCGAGCATCGCGTGGCACCGCTCGAATGCGGCCATGGCCTCCCCGCGCTCGTCCAGCTTCGCGAGACGTTGCATCAACGCGCGGTAGGCCGACTCCCGCACGGGCACATGCGCGATCGCGCGACGCGTCCAGGCGACCGCGCCCCGCAGGTCGCCGTCCTGCTCGCACAGCTCCGCCAACCGCCCGGCCACCGCGCCCGCGCGTTCGCGGAACTCCTCCCTGGCATCGAGCACCCAGTCGTCGGCCAGGTCCGCGAGCAGCGGCGCGTGTGCCAGCATCAGGGCCTCGCGCAGGCTCGCGGTGTCGTCCCGCTCCGCCAGCCGGACGAACTCTTCGGTGTCGACCTCCCGCGCCAGCCCGTCCGCGATCCCCACGCTGTCCCGGTCGGATTCGAGGTAGGCCGCCCCGCCCACCGAGTCGAGCGCGCGCCGTATCCCCCAGAGGGCATTGCGCAACGAGGCCCGCGCGCTGATGTCCAGCACGTCGGGCCAGAACAACGAGGCCACGTGCGCCCGCGCGTGCATGCCGGGGTTCCACAGCAGCCACGCCAGCACGGACCGCGGCCGCAGCCCGGCGATCTCGGGCATGGTCCGGCCGTCGACCTCGATCGTCAACGACCCGAACAGGTACGCACGGAGCATATTCCTCATCGTCATCGCAATCGTGACGTTCGGCAAGACCACCTTCACGCTGCTTTGACGCTCCGCTGATGCGCCGTGCCTAACGTCGCCACCCGTACGTTCCGCAAGTAACCACAGCCACCGCTGTGCCGATGCGCTGTGCAGCCGAGCGTCGGCTGTGCTGCCGGGCAGCGGCGGGCGTCACCAGGGAAAGGGAGTACCGCGATCATGAGCGTAGAACAGGTAGAGACCGGACGGCCCGCGCTCGATCAGGACAGGGTCGGCCAGTTCGCAGGCCAGGTCGTCGGCGACATCGCCGCCGTGCTAGCCGGGGCGACCATGTACATCGGTCATCACGCCGGTCTGTATGCCGCGATGGCCGATGGTGAGCCGCTCACCCCGGAGGGGGTCGCCGAGCGGGCCGGAGCGCATCCGCGTTACGTGCGCGAGTGGCTCGGCGCGCAGGCGGCGAGCGGCTACGTGCACTACGACCCGGACAGCGGCACCTACCGGTTGCCGCCGGAGCACGCCGCGGTGCTCGCCGACGCCACCAGTCCCGCCTACCTCGGCGGAGCCAACGACTCGATGGCCGCGATCTGGGCCGCAGCCGACACGGTCGCCGCGGACTTCACCGCGGGCGAGGGCGTGCCGTGGCACGCACACGACCCCCGGATGTTCTCCGGCACCGCGGAGCTCTTCCGCCCCAGCTACGAGGCGTTCCTCACCAGCGAGTGGATCCCCTCGCTGGACGGGATCGAGGACAAGCTCACCGCAGGGGGACTGGTCGCCGACGTGGGCTGCGGGCACGGCGTGTCCACCATCGTGATGGGCCGGTCCTACCCGGCCTCACACATCTACGGGTTCGACGGGCACGAGGCCTCGATCACCGCAGCTCGCAGGCGGGCCGCGGACGCCGGGGTCGCCGAGAACACCGGCTTCGAGGTGGCCCAGGCCGCCGAGCTGCCGGGGGACGGTTACGACCTGGTGTGCTTCTTCGACGCGCTGCACGACATGGGCGACCCGGTGGCGGCGCTGGTACGCGCCCGCGAGGTACTCGCGTCCGATGGCGCCGTGATGCTGATCGAACCGCTGGCGCAAGACCGTGTCGAGGACAACCTCACCCCGGTCAACCGGATGTTCTACTCGGCATCGACCCTGGTGTGCACCGCCAACGGCATCGCACAGGGCAACCATCCGGTACTCGGCGCACAGGCGGGCGAGGCCGCCCTACGGGAGGTGCTCAACCGGGCCGGGTTCACCCGCGTGCGCCGCACCGCGGACGCACCGATCAACCTGGTACTCGAAGCCCGGCCGTGAACCGGCGACACACCGTTCGTGGTCCGGTCGAGCGGCGTCCGGCCGTCGAGCGGAAGCTGACCGCCGGGGCCGACGTCGCCGACCTCGCGTGCGGCTGCGGGGCGTCCACGATCCTGATGGCAGAGGCATTCCCGAACTCGCGGTTCGTCGGCTACGACCACCGCGAAACCTGCATCGAGACGGCCCGCCGGCGCGCCGCAGAAACCGGTGTGCCCGATCGCGTTCGGTTCGAGGTGGCCTCGGTGGATGACTACCCCGGTGTCTACGACCTCGTGACCGGCTACGGCTTCCCGCTGGACACCGGTGACCCGGTCGGCGTGGCGCGGCACGTGCTGGGCTCGCTGAAGCCGGACGGCACCTGGATCATCGTCGAGCCGCGCACCGCGAACCGGGCGCGGGACGGGCCCGGCCCCGCCGGGTGCCCGTCCACGGCGGGGTCCGTCCTGGTCCGCGCTCGCGCGACGCAGGAGTGGAGCGGCACGATGGCCATCGGCACACCTGCGGGAAGCGCCTGGCTGGACGACGTGATCCGCACGGCCGGGTTCACCCGCGTGCGCGAGGCCGCACTGGCCCCGTTCCATGTCGTGCTGGAAGCGCGGCCGTGACGACGGTCCCGGCGGCACGCCGCGGCACCGGCCCGTCAGCCCACCCGTGTGGCGCGGCCGGACAGGTGCGCCGATACCGGGGTGTCCGGGAACGCCCGGACTCCGCGCTTGAGCTCGGCGAAGCCGGGCCAGCGGGCCAGCGTGGTGACCGAGTCCCACAGGCGTAGGGCGTCATCGCCGGACGGCACCTGGTCGATGACCGGCCCGAACAGCGCGGGCCCATCCGGCGGGGCGAAGCTCAGGATCGGTGTGCCGACGCCTCCTCCGGCACGGGCCACCGCTTCCTCGGTCTCCCCGCGCAGCTGGTCGTCCCAGCCGCCGTCCTCGGCTGCCGAGGCGAACTCGGCGGACAGGCCGACGCTGTCCAGGATCGCCGCCAGGTCACGTGGCCGTGCCGTTTCGGCGAGGACCGCTTCGAACGTCGCCTCCGACGGGGCGGGCGCGTTCCACACCGCCGCGCCCATCGCGCGGTACAGCTCACCGATCGCATCGGGGCCGTGCGACTGGCGGACGGCGGCCACGACCCGGAGCATCTCCAGCCCGCGCTGGTGCGCGTCGGGGTAGCCCTCCGGCCGCGTCTCGTAGCCGATCGGTTCGTTGAGGATCCGCAGCGAGAGCGGTCGCCAGCGAACCGAAAGGGGGCGCTGGTGCGCGACTTCGCGCACCCACTCCGCTGTGACCCAGCAGAACGGGCATACCGGGTCGAAGAAGAACTCGAGGTCCACGTCGTGCATCGCGCCCACTTCCTCTCGTCGACTGCCTGTACGGCCGCACCAGGGCCAAGCCTGCCACGGTCGGACCGCAGGCGCCGCAGGCACCGTGCCGGCCCAGCACACCAGAAACCACGCTGCCGCGCAGGAACACTGTCTCCCCACCGACACTGGGTGTGCTGAATGACGCTTTCAGTCCGTCATGTGGAGTGAATGACGCATTCAGCTCGCCATATGGACTGAAAGCGTCATTCAGCACACGGTTCGGGGGTGGCGCCTTCGTGGGGCCGGCTCTCGACGTGGGGTGGGCGGATCACGATCGCGGCGATCGCCACGGTGACCGGCATGGCGGACGCGACGAGGAGGGCGGGTACGTAGCTGCCCGCGAGCTCGAACACCCCGGCGAAGGCCAGCGGCCCGAACGCGGTCGACCCGACCATCACAGCAGAGACGGTCCCCCGGATCGCGCCGATGTGCGCGGTACCGAAGTACCGGGTCAGTGTCGCCGCCTCCAACGCCCGCACGCTTCCGCCTGCGGCGCCGATGAGCAGGCCGAGCAGCACGGCGAGCACGCCGGGCGAGACGACCGTGGCCAGCACGAGGCCGCCGAGCAGGCAGGCCATGCACGCCACGAGCAGGATCCGGTTGTGCACGCGGTCGGCCAGGTAACCTGCCGCGAATGTCGCGAGCAGGTTCGTCACGGTTTGCGGGATGAAGTTCGCCGCGGCCTCCGTGGCACTCAGCCCCTGCTCGCCGAGCAAGCTGATCTGGTGGAAGTTGATGGCCGTGACCAGCAGGCTCACCGTGGCGATCGCCGCTGTCACGACCCAGAAGAACGGGGTGCGCAGCGCGGCGGCGCGGGTCAGTCCCCAGGCGTGGCGCTCGCCGGACGAGCCGTCGTCGGGCGCGCCGTCGGGTCGCTGCCCCAGGTCCGCCGGGCGGTCCCGCATGCCGAACCACGCAACGGGCAGCACGACAAGGGCGATCGTCACACCCTGCGCCAGCCAGGCGGACCGCCAGCCCCACTGCGCGATCACCACGCCCTCCAGCAGTACGGGAGCGAGCGCGATCGCCGACGCACCGATGGCACTGACCACGCCGAGCGCGGTGCCGCGTCGCTTGTCGAACCACAGCGCCACCGCGGTCGTCGCCGCCAGCCCGAGAGCACCCTGCCCCGCCATCCGGATCGCGACGAACCCGCCGGTCAGCCCGACCACCGAGCTGACGCCGGCCAGGGCGCACAGCGCGGCCGAGAACACCAGCCCGATCACGGTCATCACCCGGCGTACGCCGAACCGGTCGAGCATCCGCCCGACGAACGGCATCGCGAACGCCCCGGAGAGCGTGCCGACGAGGTAGGCGGCGGAGACGGTCGAGCGGCTGATACCGAGCTCGGCGATCATCGGGTCGATGAACACCGAGACGGCCGCGGTCTGACCCGGCGCGCTCGCCGCGACCATCAACGTGGCGTAGCCGACGATGTGCCATCCGTAGAAGCCGGACGGGGAACGGGGGCCGCGCGTGCGCACAGGCGAAATCAGGGTCGCTCCTCAGGGGTCGGCGGCAGTTCGAGTTCGGCAACTCGCGGCGATCCCCGTCGAGCGCACGCGGTTGGCCTCCCCGCGGCTCGGCGACGTCTCGCGCCGCCCCGGTCGAACCGGCTCATCCCCACCGTGAGCCGCGAGGCCGTACGCGGCCATGTTACCTGTTCGCCGGGCTCGCTCCGCCCGCGCCGGGCAGTCCCGCGGGCCCGGCCCTGCCCGGCCGGACCGGTTCCACCGTTCGCGTGACAGGCACGGCTCCACCCGGCGACCGGCGCTGTGAGGTGCTAGAACGAGGCCCATCCCGCCGTGCGCGGCACTGTCGGCGCCCCGTTGCCCGCGGGAGCCACACGGGCACCGACCGAGACCGAAGGGAACGATGTGAGTACACCCACTGGGGAGAGCACCCCCGCGCCGACCGGCACGCCGGGCGAGGAACCGCTGCCGGAGCTGGACGTCACGCACCAGGAGCGGCAGCGCCGGTGGACGGTCCTGCTGCGGCTACTGCTGTTGATCCCGCAGTTCATCGTGCTGTACGTGCTCTACCTCGCGGCGGTCGTCGTCGTGCTCATCGGGTGGTTCGCTGCCCTGGTCATGGGCAGGTTGCCTGGCTGGTGCTTCCAGTACCTGAGCGGGTACCTCGGGTATGCCGCGCGCGTCAACGCCTACGTCTACCTGCTCACCGACGCATACCCGCCGTTCGCGTGGTCGGCTCCCGGACACGACGCCGGGCTGACGCTGCCGGCGCAGGACCGGTTGAACCGGCTCGCGGTGTTGTTCCGCATCATCCTGCTGATCCCCGCCTACATCGTCGCCGCTGTCGTCGCGAGCGGGTGGACGGTACTCGCGTTCTTCTTCTGGCTCATCGTGCTGGTCCTCGGCCGGGTGCCGGGACCGGTCTTCGGAGCAAGCGCCGCGGCGCTACGTTACGAGCTGCGGTTCATGGCGTACACGCTGCTGGTGACCTCGGCGTACCCGAAGATGCTGTTCGGCGACGACAAGCGCGTCCAGCGCGGGGGTACGGGACCGGCCGCGACAAGCAGCGACACCCGTCCGCTACTGCTGTCCACAGGCGGCAAGGTACTCCTGGTGGCGATGATCGTGCTCGGCGTACTCGGTCTCGGTGGCAGCGGGGCAACGAGCACAGCCGGGCTCGACTCCGCCGAGACCGGCACGTCCGAGTTCGGCGGCTGACCGGCGGGGGCGCTCAGGACGCACGGGGTGTCGTGCGCCTGGTGAACGGTGCGACCAGGCGTCGCAACCGGGGCGGCAGGCGTTTCTCCACGCCGTACGGCTCGAGATGCGCGGTGAACACCTCGTCGAACGCTCGCCGGACCTCGTCGGTATGCCACCGGGTGTTCTCCAGAACGGGCATCTTGTTGTAGGGGTGGCCGACGATGTGCAGCCGCTGCCCGTCGCACCGGACGACCTGGCCGCTGACCCCCGCTGCGGCGCCCGAGAGCAGGTACGTCACCAGCGGCGCGATCCGGTCCGGCGTCCGGTCGGGCGGGCAGTTGCGCAGCGCGCGCCGGGACCGGTGCACCATCCGGGTGCGCGCGAGCGGGCACACCGCGTTGACCCGGATGCCCGCGTCCTCCATGTCCAGCGCCCACGAGGCGGTCAGCGATGCGACAGCTCCCTTGCTCGCCGCGTAGGTGCCCAACCGCCGCTGGCCGAAGAAGGCCCCGGAGGAGATGTTCACGATCGACCCGCCCCGGTCCCGCATCGCGCGAGCGGCGGCGAGTCCCGTGTGGATCACACCGAGTACGTTGACCTCGATGAGCTCCCGCGCCGTGCCGGTGTCCTCGTCCCACGGCGCGGACTCGTAGTTGAGCGCGGCATTGTTGACCAGCCCGTCGACTCCGCCGAACGCCGCCACGCCCGTATCCACGATGGCCTGCGCCTGGTCGGGCTCGCGCACCGTGTGCCCGCTGACGACCGCGCGACCGCCTCGCTGCCGGACCACGTCGGCCGTGCGTTCAGCGGTGGCGACATCCACGTCGTTGACCACGACGGCGGCCCCGGCCTCCGCCGCGTGCACGGCGAACGCAGCCCCGAGCCCGCGGCCGGCTCCGGTGACCACGACGGACTTGCTGTCGAGCATGCCCATGGCTCCAGTCTCGATCTCACGTTCACGTCGCGAACCACTCTCGTCGCCGAACGGCGAGTTCATTGCGCCGAGTGGGTGACGGTGACCGGTGGGGTGGTACTGCCGCACTGATCAGCGAACGGTGACCGTGCACGTGAGGTAATCATACTAGTACACTCCGGCAACACAGCGTGAGCCGCAGCGAGGGGAGAGCACCCTGGTGCCGGCGAGAAGGAACACCACCAGCGCGGCGTGGGCACAACCGGCTGCCCGTCGGCCACGGTTCGCCGATGTGCTCGTTGTCCGGGAGTTCCGGGCTCTGTGGGGGACAGAGGCCGTCTCGCTCGCCGGGGACCAGCTCGCGAAGGTCGCGCTGGCCATCATGGTGTTCGGCCGGACCCAGTCGGCACTGTGGGCCGCGCTTGTCTATGCCATGACGTTCCTACCAGCGCTGGCGGGCGGCCTCGGGCTCAGCCAGCTCGCCGACCGCTACCCGCGCCGCGCCGTTCTGAGCAGCTGCCTGCTCGCACAGGCGCTGCTGGTGGCGACCATGACCGTGCCGGGCCTTCCGTTGACGTTGCTGTGCGTTCTCGTGTTCTGCGTCGGGCTGTTCGGCGCCCCCGCCAACGCGGCACACCATGCGATCACGAGGGAGGTCTTCGGCTCCGACGAGCTCTATCTGCGTAGCCAGGATCTTCGCGGTGTCACCACCAACACGATGATGCTGCTCGGCCTCGCGGGCGGTGGCCTGCTCGTGACCGCGATCGGTCCGTACTGGGCGCTTGCGCTGGACGCGCTGACGTTCGCCGTCGCGGCAGGCATCGTGCGCGCTCGGGTGCGATGGCGGCCGCACGCGGGCCGCCGGTCCGACGGGTGGTTCGACGGCATCCGTCTGGTGTTCGGTGACCCCCGGCTCCGGGCGCTCGTCTGGCTGTCGTGGTTGGTCGGGTTCGCCGCCGTGCCGCTCGGACTGGCAGCCCCCCTCGCCGCCGAGCTGTCCACGGCCGAGCACACCGTCGGGTGGATTCTCGCCGCGGACCCGCTCGGCTTCGTGCTCGGCGCCTTCCTGCTGTCCCGCCTCGCGTCGCCCGCGGTACGGATGCGGGCGGTGCCCGTGCTGGCCGTGGCCTCGCTCGCCGTACTGCTGTGCTTCGCCTTCGAACCGAACCTTCCGGTCACGCTCGTGCTGCTCGCCGCGGGCGGTGCGACAGGGGCGTACCTCGTCACGGTCAACGCCACCTTCCTCACTCTCGTACCCAACGAGCACCGCGGCAGCGCCGGGGGCGCCTACCGCACCGGGCTTCGTGTGGCCCAGGGGCTCGGTGTCGCGCTCGCGGGCGCGCTCGCGGAGTTGCTCGGCTCCGCGACCCACACGGTCGCCCTGGCCGGGATGCTCGGCACAGCGCTGGCGGTGCTCAGCGCGCTACGGTGGCACCGTGTTCGTGGCGACGTCACCATGGACGGGCGGTAGCGACGGTTACCTCCGCGATCCGTCGCGCACGGCGGTCCACCGCCGTGCGGTGTGTCCCGGCGCGTCACAGTGGGTTCGCGCCGCCCTACCACCCAGCACGACCCGTCGCCGCGGCCACGGTGCGTGTGGATTCGCATTCAGAAGTCACGGTCGGTCATCGAGAACACCTCCCAGTCGCTACACCGAACCGATTCAGCGTTTCGCATTCCCTTAGAAGTCACGGTCGGTCACCGAAAACACCTCCGATAGGCGTGAGTTGTATTCGAACGAGGCACCAATAACCCAGCGTTACCAGCGCAACGGATACGGTGGAATGGTACCCGTCGAGGGATCGTCCCGGTGCCCGGAACCCCGTGATGTAACCCCGTGATGTCGCGAGCGGGAACGCGCCGAAAGGAGGAACGCCATGACGTCTCCTCCGCGCGGCAGGCGCCACACCGCCTCCGAGGCCACATCACGGCACGTCACCGAACGGAACCAGGCACCTTCCCCGAACCGGTCACGCGACCCCCGCAGGTGGGACCTGTGGCGCAGACCGAAACCGATGATCGCGTTCCTGCTCGCTGTCGAGACCCTTGCGCTGGCCGGTTTCGTCCTCGCTGTCGCCGCGTCCGCACTTCCGAGCGGGCAGGAATGGCTACGGTTCGCGATACTGGCGGCCGGCGGGACGATGCACATTCTCCTGACCAGTAGGCAGGAAGCGCGCAGGCGCAGCCGCATAGACGGGGTCATCATCGATCTGACCGCGGTATGGATCTTTCCCGCCGCGCTGCTGCTGCCGATTCCGCTTATCCTGCTCCTGGTTCTGCTGCTACGCACCCAGCGGTGGCTGATCGCGCGACGGCCTCCGCACAACTTCGTCTTCTCCTCGATCAGCATCGCCACCGCTGCCGCCTTGGCACACCTGGCGTTCGCCGCCATCGACCGCGCCGAGCTGTCGGCCGACGGCGCCTTCTGGGGCCTTCCCGGGTTCGGCGCGATCGTACTCGCCGGCGGTGTCTACGAGGTCGTGCAGCTGACCCTCACCGGCGGGGTCCTCGCTCTCGGCGCGGCTCGTCTGCGTTCGTGGAGCAAGGTGCTCGGCACCCTGCAGGACAACATGATCGAGGCCGTCACGATCGGGCTCGGCGCGGTCACCGCCATCCTGCTGGTCAACGTCGCCCCCGCTGTGGCGATCATGGCCCTGGTGACCGTGGTGTTCAACCGGCTGGCCGAGCTCGGCCAGCTGCAGTCGGACGTGCGGACGGACTCCAAGACCGGTCTGTTCAACATGCGTGGCTGGACCGAGTCTGCCGAGCGTGTGTTCCGCAGGAGCAGCAGGGACACGCCGGGGCCGGCACTACTGATGATCGATTTCGACGACTTCAAGTGGATCAACGACACGTACGGGCACCCCGCAGGCGACGACGTGCTGCGACACGTCGGCGGGCTGCTGACGGAGGAGACCCGGCCCGGTGACATCGTCGGCCGGTTCGGTGGTGAGGAGTTCCTGGTCCTGCTGCCCGACATCGACGTGGAGTCCGCGGGACAGACCGCCGAACGCATTCGCAACACCGTCGCACGAGCAAAGATCGTCACAACCAACAAGCGGGGTGGCTCGGCGACCATCACCGGGCGCACGACGTCGATCGGTGTCGCCGTGTACCCGCAGCACGCCGACTCACTGGAGACCCTGGTCCAGGCCGCCGACGCGGCCGTCTACGAAGCCAAGGAACAGGGACGGGACCAAGTACGCTACGCACGCCGCAAGTACGAAACACCGACCGATTCGAGGTGATGACCGTCACATTGCCATACTCCCGGGGACGCTGGCTCTTCGGTATGGCTGAGAGTTTGCTAGGCACGTTCCGAAGGATCTCCACCTTCTGGCGGGCAACCTACGGCGTGTAGCACGGCGTCATTCGGGGGCGAACGGAATCGGAAGGGAGCGCTCGGCGTGGATAACCGGCCGCGGCCGAACCGGCGGGAACGGCGACCGTCGCGACCGTGGCTCGACCAGGAGTTGGAGACCACCCCGGCGTTACCACGGGTGAATCGTACGGAGGGTCGGGCCGCGAGCGATCGGCAGCGCTCCGGCCGCGGGTCCGGTACCCAGCGCGGCCGCGGCCCTGGCACGTCCGGCGCGCGCACGTCGCGGCGCGCACCGTTGCGTGGAGCCAAGATCGCCCTCGCACTGGTCTCGTTGCTGGTGATGAGCGCTACCGGGTACGCGTGGGGGACCTTGCACGGGATGGGTCAAGGGCTGACCGTCGCCGACGTGATCGGTGACGAGGGCGGTGGCCACGAACCGGCTGACGGCTCACGGGACATCCTGCTCATCGGCGTGGACAGCCGGACGGACGCCCAGGGCAACGAGGTGCCCCTCGAGGAGCTCAACGAGATCAACGTCGGCGAGGCCGACGGGCAGCTCAACACCGACACCATCATTCACGTGCACATCCCCAATGACGGCAGCAGGGCAGTCGCGGTATCGATCCCGCGGGACTCCTACGTCGACATCCCCGGGTACGGCCGACACAAGATCAACTCCGCGTTCGCCCGCGGCAAGACCACCGAGGAGCGGCGCCTGCGCCGAGAAGGCGTGACGGACGAGAACGAGCTCGAGGTCCGCTCCGACCAGGAAGGCGCACGGACGCTCATCGAGACTGTCGAGGCGCTGACCGGCCGCACCATCGACAACTACGCCTCGGTCAACTTCTTCGGCTTCCTGGAGATCACCGAGGCTATCGGTGGCGTCGAGGTGTGCCTCAAGGAGCCGGTGGAGGACTACGACTCCGGTGTCGACTTCGACGCCGGGGTACAGACCATCTCCGGGGCCGACGCGCTCGGATTCGTCCGGCAGCGGCACGGCCTGCCACGCGGTGACCTCGATCGCGTCGTCCGCCAACAGGCCTTCATGGCGGGACTGGCCAACAAGGTGCTCTCCACGGGGACCCTGACGAACCCTCGCAAGCTCAACGATCTGATGGACGCCTTCAAGAAGGCGGTGGTCCTGGACCAGGACTGGGACGTCATGGGTTTCGCCGAGCAGATGAGCGGGCTGGCCGGTGGCCAGATCGAGTTCCACACGATCCCGGTGATGAGCCTGAGCATGGACACGCGCGACGGGTCGGCTGTGCAGGTCGACCCGGCACAGGTCCGCGACTTCTTCGCCGAGCTGTCCGGGGACGAGCAGGACGACGGGGAATCCGAGCAGGTCACCGAGCAGGACAACTCCGACATCACAGTCAACGTGATGAACACGACCACGGTGCCGGGTCTCGCCGCCGACGTTGCGGACTCGCTGACCGGCAAGGGGTTCGTCGAAGGCCTGGTCAGCAACGCGACCGCCAGGGACACCACCGTGGTGCGCTACGCACCCGGGGAACGGGACAAGGCCGACCGTGTCGCCGAGGCACTGGACGGCCCCGGCAGGCCGGAGGAGGATCCCGCGCTGACGCCCGGTCAGATCACCGTGCTGCTTGGCAGCGACTTCCGTAGCGCCGAACTGTCCGCGGACTCCGCCGGCGGTCGCACCCCGCAGAGCGAGCAGGAGGGCCCGGACGCACCGGACCAGGACCCCGGCGGGCCCGGCGCGAACCCCGATGAGCCCGGGTCGGAGGACTCGGACGGGGAGCCCATCACCGCCGACGGGGTGACCTGCGTCAACTAGCTGTCGCTCGGGACGGGCCGAACGACGCCTCGGGGACCACATACGCACCGAAGGAGCCTCTCGGCTCACACATCGTGCGCGGGAAATCCGGCCGTTTCGCGTCATGACCGGCTAGCTCATGCCTTTCACCGGTGTGGGGTCCGCGTGGGGACCTCAGGCGGTGGTTGTCACAACCACCCCGGACCGGTCAGGTGAGGACGTGAGAGGGACGCACGGTGCGCATCGACAGTCACAGGTATCAGCGGATTCTCGGCGATGAGCTGCGCAGGGTTCGCAAGCGCCAAGGGTGGACGCGCAAGGAGCTCAACAGGCACCTGGATCGGGACATCTCGGTGCAGACGCTGGCGACCTACGAGCTCGGCACGCGGCACTGCTCCGTGGTGCGGCTCGCCGAGATCTGCTTCGCCATGGACGAGCTGCCGCACGACCTCCTCGCCCGTGTACACGCTCGGCTGTTCACGAGCTCACCGGGCCAGATCGACGTCGATCTGGCCAAGGTGGTGCGGGACAGCCGAGCCGAGCTCCTGCCCCTGCGCAGGTGGGCCCGGGACCGCCTGAACAGGGAGAACGGTGGCCGGGGAACTGTCGTGCATCTGGACCCAGCTGCCGTGGAGCGCATGGCGGAGCTGTGCGGGCTGACCACCATCCAACTCCTCGAGCACCTGCGCACGTTCTCCGGCCCCGACACACCGAGCGACGAGGATCCCGTCGACGACGACAACGGCGAGCTCACCGGCGAGAGTGAGAGCCCAATGTGACCTCGGTTCCGTAGAAGGAGCCGAATGTCACGTCGGGCTCCCCGCACGGGGCGGGTACCGCTCACCGGCGACCAAGGAGCTCGTACTCGCTGGTTTCGACCTTGCGCGTGTCGAGCCAGTACTTCCAGGTGAACCCCGGCCAGATCGTGCGGTTCACGCCCTTGGAGTCGAGGTACCAGCTGGTGCACCCGCCCTGGGTCCACACGCCCTTGTCCAGCTTGCGCTGGATGTGCTCCTGGAACCGCTCCTGCGCGTCTCCGCGCACCCGCAGCGCGTCGGCGCCCTGCCGCTCCACGATCCGCATGGCCTCCATCGTGTAGCGGACCTGGGACTCGATCATGAACACCACCGAGTTGTGCCCGAGGCCGGTGTTCGGGCCGAGCAGGAAGAACAGGTTCGGGAACCCTTCCACGGTTATACCCCTGTGCGTCTCCATGCCCTGCGACGACCACTCGGTCGACAGGTCACGCCCGTCCTCCCCGGTGATCTCCAGGTAGTCGAAGGCGTCGGTGACGTGGAAACCGGTTCCGTAGATGATGGCGTCCACCTCGTACTCCCGCCCTGCCGTGTCGACGACGCTGTGCTCGCGCACCTCCGCGATGCCGTCGGTGACCACGTCGACGTTGCGCCGGGTCAGCGCGGGGAAGTAGTCGTTGGAGATCAACACCCGTTTGCAGCCCATCCGGTAGTCGGGGGTGAGCTTGGCGCGCAGCTGCGGGTCGGAGATCGTCCTGCGCATGTTCCACTTCGCCACCTTCTCCGCCAGCTTGAGCAGGCCCGGATGGCCGTTGAAACCGATCGCGCGCGCCTCGAGCATCCAGTACAGAAAGGTGCGGTAGGCGCGCTGCGTCGCGGGCAGCCGCCGGAACATCGCCCGCGCCCAGCGCGGGATCTCGCGGTCGGACTTGGGCATGATCCACGGCGGCGTGCGCTGGAACACCGTCATCTCGGCGACCTCGGGCGCGATCTGGGGGACGAACTGGATCGCGCTGGCGCCCGTCCCGATCACGGCGACCTTCTTGTCCCGCAGGTCGAAGTCGTGGTCCCAGTCGGCGGAGTGAAACGTCCTTCCCCGGAAACGCTCGATCCCCTCCAGCGGCGGGATCTGCGGCAGGTGCAACGCGCCGACCCCGGAGACGAGGAACTTGGCGACATAGTGCTCGCCGTCGCTGCTGTACACATGCCAGCGGTGCTGCTGCTCGTCCCACCTGGCCGAGGTCATCTCCCTGCCGAAACGGATGTACTCGCGCAGGTTGTGCTTGTCCGCGACCCGCTTGAGGTAGTCGAAGATCTCCGCCTGCGGAGCGAACGCCCGTGACCAGTCGGGGTTCTGCTCGTGCGAGAACGAGTACATGTGCGACTGGATGTCGCAGGCACAGCCCGGGTAGGAGTTGTCCCGCCAGGTGCCGCCGACCTCGTGCGCCTTCTCCAGCACGAGAAAGTCCGTGCGGCCTTCCCTGAGCAGCTGGATCGCCATCCCGAGTCCGGCGAACCCCGTGCCCACGATCACCGTCGTGGTTTCCTCCGCCCTCGTGTCAGTGCTGGTCATAGCGCCTCAATCCGTCGTGTTCGATACCGTTACCGATAATCTTACTATGAGTAGGTTACTTTCGGTAGAGTTACCTCCGGTAGAGTCGCGGTGTGACCGCGCTACCGAACAGCTCAGCAGCCCCTCGCAAACGCATGCCGCGTGCCCAGCGCGAGCGCCAGATGATCGATGTCGCCGTTGCCCTGTTCGCCGAACGCGGCTACGTCGCGGCGTCCATGGACGAGATCGCCGAGCGCGTCGGCGTATCCAAGCCGATGCTCTACGAGTACTTCCACTCCAAGGAAGGCCTGCTCATCGCCGCGATCCGCAGGGCACGTGCCGACCTGCTGGCCAGGACGGAGAACGCCGCCTCATCGGCACTCTCGGCGGAGGAGGCGCTGTGGCAGGGCCTGCTCGCCTTCTTCCAGTTCATCGACGAGCGCCATGCGGAATGGTCCCTGCTGCGTCACGAGCTGTCCCTGGTCGGCGCGTCGGCGGCCGACGAGGTCGAGGCCATCCGGCGCCAGCAGACCGAGTTCAACGCCTCGCTCATCCGGGCCTACCTACCCGGCGTGTCCGATCTCGAGGTCGAGGCGGTCGCCGAGTTCCTCGTCGGGGCCTGCGAGCGCATGGCGATCTGGGCGGAGCGCCAGGAGGAGGTCACCCCGGAGCGCGCCACGGGCCTGACGATGGACATTCTGTGGAACGGCCTGGGTAACAAGCAGGGCGGCCACTCGTGACCTGCCACACTCGGTGATGGTTGCCGCTGTGCTCCTACGCTCACGTAGGCCATCATGCCCCCGCCTGTTGACGTGTCCGAAGATCGCGTCATAAACGAGTGGCGGCACGGTCTTCACAGGGGAATGATGAGCAGCGAAGGAAGGGGTGAGTCGGATGGTGGAACCGATAACGGCGAGCTACGCGGAAGAAGATGAGGAATGGACCATCACCGTGGCCGGTCTGGGCCGCGAGCTCACCGCGCGCGCACCCGGCCTCATCGCCGCCCGTGACCGTGCCGAGCAGCTGATCGACAAGCTCGTTCCCGATCAGGAGGAACGAGCGGTGGTCCACATGCTCAACGGCAGCGCTGTCGACTTCACGGCGAAGTACATGCAGGTGCGCATCGCCGGCCCCGAGGCGGAGCAGGCAGCCGCACCGGCGGGCGAGCACACCGGCAGCGAGGGAACCGACGACGCCGATGCAGGCGCGGCCGAACCCCCCGCTACCGAGGACGGGAGCCCGCAGGGCGAGCTCAGCGCCTGATCGCCGGTACCGGCGTTAGCGCAGCAGCTTGCGCAGCAACAACGCACCGATCAGCACGCCTGCGCCGATCACGGGGTACTTCACCTTCGGCTCGGACCACGTGGCGCGCACCGAGGTCTTGGCGGAGTCGGCCAGACGCTTCGGGCTCGCCTTCGTACCGAGCTGGTCCAGTGTGACAGCGAGGGCGTCGCGCGCCCTCTCGATGTCCCGCTCGATGCTCTCCTGATCGCGGACCACGTGTCCTCCTGACGTCGCTGAAGGGGGTCCAGGAACGGGCACAGATCCTGGTCGTCGCTCACAGTAGATCACCGGCCGACCGCACCGTGCAGTGGCACTCCGGAGCGTCGCCGGATCCGCGTGTTCGTTAGGCTTGTCGCGACGAGCGGGGCCCGTAGCCCAATAGGCAGAGGCACATGGTTTAGGTCCATGCCAGTGTGAGTTCGAGTCTCACCGGGCCCACGTCGAGCGCCCCCGTCGAACCGCTCGACGGGGACACGCCCGGGGCCACGGTACGGACACGGATCCGGCCGCAGGCCTCGGGTGCACGGCGAGCATCCGGAGACACCCGAGTGACAGGCACCTCCAGCCAGATCGACGTCGACGGCGCGCGCATCTACGCGATCGGGATGCGCACCCGGTTCCGGGGGATCACCGTGCGCGAGGGGATGCTGCTCGAGGGACCGGCCGGATGGGGCGAGTTCTGCCCGTTCACCGACTACGACGACACCACGTCCGCCGCGTGGCTGGCCACCGCGATCGAGCAGTGCACCCTCGGATGGCCTGCACCCGTGCGGGACCGCGTTCCCGTCAACTGCACCGTGCCCGCCCTCGCCCCGGAACGGGCCCGTGAGGTCGCCGCCCGTTCCGGCTGCGGTACCGCCAAGGTCAAGGTCGCCGACCACCCCGAATCCCTGAACGAGGACCTCGCCCGCGTCGAGGCGGTGCGCGACGCACTCGGCCCGGACGGCGCGATCCGCGTGGACGCGAACGGAGCCTGGGACGTCGACACGGCCGCCGGTCATATCCGCCTGCTGGACAGCGCCGCCCGCGGGCTGGAGTACGCCGAGCAGCCCTGCCGCAGCATCGAGGAGCTCGCCGCCGTCCGGCGCCGGGTCGAGGTGCGCATCGCCGCCGACGAGTCCATCCGGCGTGCCGAGGACCCGCTGCGGGTGGCCGTCGCGGGGGCCGCCGACATCGCGGTGCTCAAGTGCGCCCCGCTCGGCGGCGTCCGGCGCTCGCTGGAGGTCGCCGAAGCCGCCGGGCTGCCGTGCGTGGTCTCCTCCGCGCTGGAGACCAGCGTGGGGCTGGCCGCGCAGCTGGCTCTGGCCGGTGCCCTGCCCGAACTGGACTTCGCCTGCGGCCTCGGCACGCTCTCCCTGCTCGACGGCGATATCGCCGCCGGAGCCGACTCCCTGCGGGTCGTCGACGGCCACCTGCCCGTGCCGCGCACACCGCCCACGCCGGACCCCGGCCTGCTCGACACCCACGCGCTCACCGACCCAGGACGGGCCGCGTGGTGGCGGGACCGCCTCGACCGCGTGCTCGCCGTGCACGGGGACGGCCGGTGAGACCCGCACCCGAAGCTCATCCGGGCCGCGTGAGGGTTCGTGCAGTCGTGGTCCCGCCTGCCCGCTCCCAGGCTTCCCGGTCGACGAGCCGGTTCGGCGAGTCGCCGCGGTCCGACTCGACCGGAACAACGACGACTCCTGTCACCGGGTACGAAACCTGCTCAGAACGTTCCCTCCCGTCTGATAGATGCACCGCTACCCTTCCTCCATCGCTTCACCCGACAGATCCGGAACGGGCAGCGCACCCCGCTGCACCCGGCTGCACCCGGCTGCACCCGGCAAAGTCGTCCAGCAGGGCACGCGCCGTCGGGCTGCCCATCGCCGGCGTACGCGGCATACTCGGCGGCATGGATGGCCACGCCAGGTGGGACGCGTACGGCGCGCTGCAGCTGTCCGGCACGTCACTGCCCCTGCTGGACCGCGCCCGCGTGTACGCCTGCGGCATCACGCCCTACGACGTCACCCATCTCGGCCATGCCGCGACGTTCGTCTGGGTGGACGTGCTGGGCCGGGTGCTACGCCTCGTCGGTGTCGAACCGGACGTGTGCCGCAACGTCACCGACGTCGACGACGTACTCGACGCGGCGGCCGCACGTGCCGGGACGGACGCCGACTGGTTCGCCGCCGTCGGGCAGTTCCGGTTCGAAACCGAGATGGCCAAGCTCAACCTGCGACAGCCGCAGCACGAACCGCGCGCACACCGCTACATTCCGCACGTGGTGCGGCTCGCGCGGCACCTGGTGGAGTCCGGCTCGGCCTACGTCAGGGACGGCAGCGTGTACTTCCGGGGTCACCACGTCCCCGCCCGAGCCGGTGTGGACCGGCGACGCGCGCGCGAGCTCGCCGTGGAGTTCGACGGCAGACCGGACGACCCGGCGAAGGACGACCCGTTCGACGTGGCTGTCTGGCAGGCCGCAGGCCCGGACCGGGTCGGCTGGGAGTCACCGTGGGGCACCGGCAGGCCCGGCTGGCACGCCGAGTGCGTTGCGATGTCGGCGTCGGTGTTCGGCGTCGGGGTGGACATCCACGCGGGCGGCGCCGACCTGACCTTCCCGCACCACGCCTACCACGCGGCCATAGCTGAGGCCCTGACCGGCGTGACGCCCTACACGCGCGCGTGGCTGCACATCGGCACGGTCACCGTGGCGGGACGCAAGATGGCCAAGTCGGCCGACAACCTGGTCCTTGTGCCGGATCTGCTCACCGAGCACGCACCCGCTGTGCTGCGCATGATGATCCTGGACCGCCGGTGGCAGGACTCCTGGGACTTCTCCATCGACCAGCTGGACGCGGCAGGGGCCCGGCTGGAGCAGCTCTACAGCGCGGCGGGTCGCCGGGCGACGGACGGTACCGCCCCTGAGCGGGTGCGGCGCGCGCTGAGCACCGAACTCGACGTGCCGGCGGCGCTGGACATCGCGATCGACAGCGGCGGGGACTCCGCCCGCTCGCTCGTGACCGTACTCGGCCTGTCCTGAGCCGGAGACCTCGCGCCCACGCTCGACGGGCCGGTGAGCCCGCCGCGCACGAAGCGGCGCTCGGCACTTCCGTACCGCGGGGAAAGGCGCATGATGGATACGGGGAACCAGGGGGAGCCCTTGTTCGTGGAGGTGGTGTGCTGACTACCGAGAACACTCCCGGTAACACGACTCAGATGACCGACCATCCGGACATCGTGGCAACGGGCGCCCGGTACGACCGCATGGCCGAGACGCCCGCTGCACAGCTCACGGACGGCCTGACCATGCTCGCCGGGCTGTTCGTCGCGCTGCTCGGGCTCGCCGCGATGATGCCGATGTACCGGGCCAAGCGGGCCGCGCGCAGCTAGACGCACTCCGGCGGTCCCGCCGGGGCAGGCCGTAGCCTTCCAAGGGCGAGGCCCTCGTCCCACCGCCGCCCATCGGGGCCGGGGGCCGGAGCCCAGCCCGGCCTTGTCACCGCTCGGACGAGCCCGCGCCGTGCTCCACGGCGGTGGCATCGATCGCGCGCTGCAGGGCGGGCAGCTCCCGCACCAGCTTGTCGAGATCCGCGCCGTCGATGTGCAGCAGCTCGACGGGTTCCACCGTGGACACCGTCGCCGAGCGTAGCCGCCCCTGGCGCAGCGCGACCTCGCCGACCACGTCACCGGGGCCCAGCTCGGCCACACGCTCCGTACCGACGAACACGGCGACCGTTCCGGACAGCAGGATGTAACAGGCGTCGCCCGGGGTCTGTTCCTGGATCAGCGACCAGTGTGCAGGAAGGGTGACCCGGCTGGCCGAGTCGACGATCCGGCGGAGCTCGCGGTCCGTGAGGTCGCCGAGCGGGCCGGTGTCGCGCAGGAAGCGGGCCTCTGAGCCCGGTTTGGGTGCGTCGGACGCCATCGAATACTCCGTTCCGCCCACCCGGTGGTGGGCACTAGAACACCACCGTTCTCCCCGCGTGCACCAGCACGCGGTGTTCCAGGTGCCAACGTAGGCCCCGGGCCAGCACCACCTTCTCGATGTCCCGGCCGCGGCGGACCATATCGGCGACCGTGTCACTGTGGTCCACCCGGATCACATCCTGCTCGATGATGGGCCCGGCGTCGAGTTCGGCGGTTACGTAGTGGCAGGTCGCGCCGATCAGCTTGACTCCGCGACTGTGCGCCTGATGGTACGGCCGGGCGCCGACGAACGACGGGAGGAAGCTGTGGTGGATGTTCACCGCGCGCCCCGCCCACGCCTGGCACAGCTCCGGCGGAAGGATCTGCATGAACCGCGCCAGCACGATCGCGTCCGGGTCGTGCTCGTCGACGATCGTGCGCACCCGGTCGAACGCCGCAGCCTTCCCGTCCGCGTCCTTCGGGAACGGGACGTGGTGGAAGTCGATACCGAACGCTTCGGTGATCTCGCCGAGTGACTCGTGGTTACCGATCACGGCGGGCACGTCGACGTTGAGCTCCCCGCCTGCGACCCTGCCGAGCAGGTCGTAGAGGCAGTGGCCGTCCGTGGAGACCAGCAACACCATCCGGCGCCGATCGCCGGTGTCGTCGATACGCCACTGCGAGCCTTCCACACCACCGTCGGCATCGGAGCCCGCCCCCAGCGACGCGGCAACCGGGCTGAACAGGCTGCGCAGCTCCTCGACATCGTAGGGCAGCGAGTCCGCCCGCACCTCCTGCCGGGTGAAGAACCACCCCGTGTCGGGGTCGGTGTGGTAAGCCGCCTCCACGATCCACCCGCCGAGCTCGGCGAGGAACGACGCGATCCGCGCGACGATACCGACCCGGTCCGGGCAGCCGAACGTGATGACGAATCGCCGCTCCGACGGGTCCTCTGCCTCCACGGTCTCCACCGTCCACCCTCGTGCCTGCTCCTACACCTGTGCCGGGCACTGTATCGGGGGAGCTTACCGGCCGTGCGTGCCCGGCCCTGCGGATGACCGGCTGGGGCAGGCACGAGGCCGGGAAGGACGCGGGCGACCAGCGTGAACGGGCACGGCCGCGACGCGGTATCCTGGGGATTCGCGCGCGACCACCCGGTTCACTGCGTGCGAGGTACGACAGGGACGAGCATGACCGAATTCCGATACAGCGCGGCCGAGCGATGCACCTGGTGCTCCATGCGCGCCGTCCTCCCCTCGGAGGATGCCGCGGACCGGATCGTCGCCGCGTCCGGCGGCCGGCTGATGAAGTACCGCTGTCCCGTCGACGACGGATGGCACCTCAGCTACCCGGCCACCGAACACGCGACGTTGATCGATCCCCGCTGAGGGCTCAGCGGTTGACCATCACGCGGCTGGCCAGCCAGCCGGTGTAGGCGAGCAGCCCGGCGACGCCGGCCTTGCGGGTCCTGTCGCTGACCAGAGCCAGCCCCAGCGCCACCTCGGTGGCTCCGTTGCGGTACACCCACTGCCGTGTGTCCTCGGGAAACGCGGCCTCGGACAGCGGTTCGAAGGCGCTCGGCGCCGCGAAATGAGCGGCACCGGTTCCGGCGAGCAGAACCCCGAAGATGCGCGAGAGCTTTGCCATGGTCGACGATCCTTTCGACGTCAGCTGGTTCGTCCACCGCGGTGCCGTGTCACCGGCCGCCCGGACGGCGGCCGCGACGGCGCTGCGGACGCGCCCCAGCCTACTGACAACAGCTGTAGCCAGGCACGTACCTCACGCACGCGATTCGCGATCCACGTCACACCAGCGCGCGGTAACAGGATCACGTGCACGCCCCACCCACCCCGTGGTCAAATAGCGGGGACACCCCGAGTGCTGAATGACGCTTTCAGTCCACCTGGCGCGCTGAATGACGCTTTGAGCGCCTCTCGTGGACTGAAAGCGTCATTCAGCACAGCCCGGCATGGCATGCGCGGCAGCGGACAGGGAGGGCCATGGCTCGACGACCACGCGTACTCGCGATCGTGCTCGCCGGTGGGGAAGGCAAACGCCTGATGCCGCTCACCACCGACCGCGCCAAGCCGGCCGTCCCGTTCGGCGGGAGCTACCGTCTGATCGACTTCGTGCTGTCCAACCTCGTGCACGCCGGCTACCTGCGGATCTGCGTGCTGACCCAGTACAAGTCGCACTCCCTCGACCGTCACATCTCGATCACCTGGCGGCAGTCGTCCCTGGTCGGCAACTACGTCACCCCGGTTCCCGCCCAGCAGCGCCTCGGCAAACGCTGGTTCCAGGGCAGCGCGGACGCCATCCACCAGTCCCTGAACCTCATCCACGACGACCAGCCCGACTACGTCGTCGTGTTCGGCGCGGACCACGTCTACCGGATGGACCCGTCCCAGCTGGTCGAGGCGCACATCGAGTCAGGGGCCGGCGTGACGGTCGCAGGCATCCGGGTCGCGAGGGAGTCCGCGTCGTCGTTCGGCATCATCGGCACCTCGGACGGTACGACCATCGACGCCTTCCTGGAGAAGCCCGCGGACCCTCCCCCGTTGCCGGACGACGCCGGGCGGTCCTTCGCGTCGATGGGCAACTACGTCTTCTCGACCAGCGTGCTGCTGGACGCCTTGCGCGCCGACGCGGCGGACGAGAACTCCGGCCACGACATGGGCGGCGACATCGTCCCGATGCTCGTCGACTCCGGCGCCGCATGCGTCTACGACTTCGCCGACAACGACGTGCCCGGCACCACCGAGCTCGACCGCCACTACTGGCGTGACGTGGGGACGCTGGACGCCTACCACGATGCGCACATGGACCTGGTCTCCGCGCACCCCGTGTTCGACCTGCACGACCGCGAGTGGCCGATCCTGACCAGCCACCCGCAGCTGCCCGGTGCCAAGTTCGTCGAGGGCGGCCACGCGGTGGACTCGATCATCGCCAACGGCTGCGTCATCGCCGGTGGCACCGCCGAGCGGTCGGTACTGTCCCCCGGCGTGACTGTCAGGGAGGGCGCCTACCTCCAGCGCTCGATCGTGATGGACGACGCCCGGATCGGCGCGGGGGCCATCGTGCGGAACGCGATCCTCGACAAGGGTGTGCACGTGCCTCCGGGAGCCGTGATCGGCACCGATCACGAGCACGACACGGCACGCGGGTTCACGGTGAGCCCGGCGGGCACAACGGTGCTCGGCAAGGGGCAGTACGTGCCGCCGCCGTGAGCCGGCCCGTCAGCAGGCGTGTGGGGAGTCCAGCGCGTCCAGCTGCTCCGCCAGCCAGCGTTGCGGCGGCATCGCGGTAGCGGCCTCGGCCAGGCCCTCGGCCCGACTTGCACGTTCCCCTGAGGGCATCAGCAACGCCCTGTGCAGTGACTCCGCCGTCTCGCCGATGTCGAACGGGTTGACGAGCAGCGCGTCCGTGCCGAGATCGTCGGCGGCGCCTGCCTCCCGGGACAGCACGAGCACGCAGTCCCGTTCCGAGCACACCGGCACTTCCTTGGCTACCAGGTTCATCCCGTCCCGCACGGGGTTGACCAGCAGCACGTCGGCGAGCCGGTATGCGGCCAGCGAGCGTGCGAACGAGACGTCGGTCTCGAGGACAACGGGACACCAGTCCGCTGTGCCGAACTCCTCGACGATCTCGCGGGCCAATGCGTGCACATCCTCGGTGTACTCGCGGTAGGCTGCCAGGTCCTGCCTGCTCGGGTACGCGAACGCCAGGTGCACGACCTGTCCGCGCCACCGCGGGTACGACCGCAGCAACTCCCGGTACGCGGCGAGCCCGCCAAGGATGTTCTTCGACAGCTCCGTGCGGTCGACGCGCAGCACCAGCTGCCTGCCACCGACGCGATCGGCCAGCTCGGCGTAGTCCGCGTCCACGTCGGCCGCGCGGGAACGTTCCCGCTGGGCCGCGCCATCCACCCCGAGCCCGTGCACGCCGAGCGCGGTGACACGACCGTCGTGCTCGACCCCGCGAGGCGCCCCAGCGGCCGGCCCAGCGGCCGGCCCGGCTGCCGCCCCGCCAGCCGGGTGCTGCAGGTGCGCGTCCGGTAACCCGGCACAGCACGCGGCGAAGGCCCGCGCCCAGCGCCGGCTCAGGAATCCCGCGTGATCGGCACCGAGGATGCCCCGGAGAAGCTCGCGCGCGATGTCGTCGGGCAGCATCCCGAAGTACTCGGGCGGGGCCCACGGGGTGTGCGTGAAGTGGGCTATCCGCAGGTCGGGCCTGCGCTCCCGCAGCATGCGCGGCACGAGGGACAGGTGGTAGTCCTGCACGGCGACCTTCGCCCCGTGCGCAGCCTCCTGGGCGACGGCGCCTGCGAACGAGCGGTTGTACTCCCGGTAGCGCTCCCACATCTCCCGCCAGCCCGCGTCGAACCGGGGTGCTCGGGGCGTGTCGAAAAGCAGGTGGTGCAGGAACCAGAGGGTGGAGTTCGCGACGGAGTTGTAGGCGGCCTCCAGCGTCGCGGGCGGCACATCGAGCATCCGTACCCCGATGCCGCCGACCTCGTGCCCTGCCCGGTCGACACGTCCGCCGGGAGCGCGCGCCGCCACCTGCCGATCGGTCTCGCCGAGCGCCGCGCACACCCACACCACGTGCCCGGCATCACCGAACTCGACCCCGGACAGCGCCGAGACCAGACCACCACCGCCCCGCCGCGCAGCCGGCTCACCGTCCTCGGTGGTGAACGAGACCGGCCCCCTGTTGGAAGCGATGACCACGCGCGCAGCATCGGAGGACATCCGTTCAGCGTAGTGCCACGCGCCGCGCCCCGCCGTGGGCCGCCGCGGGCCGAGCCGAAGGGCCCCTTCGGTGCATTTCGCGTACGCCAGGATCCCTTCGGCTCGCCTACGCCACGCCGGTGCCAGCGCGTGTCCGTTCCGCGGTCCGCATGCAGCTCTGGTTCGCCCTCCAGTGGGAGGCGGACGGACGGGAGTAGGGGCGCGCCCGGCTTGCACGGCGGGTCCGGCGTGAGGTCGGTGCCGGTGCCCCGTGCGGATGCCGTGCCGAACGCGGGAACGAGGGTCAGGCGCTGCCTGCGATGCCCACCGCGCCGCGTACCCGCCGCAGCACGCGTCCGGCACGCTGCCGCGCCTTCTCCGCGCCCTCGGCCAGTACGGCGTCGAGTTCGCTACCCGGCTCCATCAGCTCGTCGTAGCGTGCGCGCAGCGGCGCGAGGTGCTCGTCGAGTACCCCGAAGAGCTGGTTCTTCAGCTCGCCCCAGCCGAGCCCGCCCTCCTCGAGCCGCTTGCGGGTCTCCGCGGCATCCGCGGGAGCGGCGAACTGCTCGAACAGCTGGAACACCGCGGAGCTGTCCGGGTCCTTGGGCTCGGACACCGGTGTGCTGTCCGTGGGGATCCTGCGCACCAGCTTCTTGAGCTCGGCTTCCGGGAGGAACAGCGGGATGGTGTTGTCGTAGGACTTGCTCATCTTCCTGCCGTCCAGGCCGGGCAGCGTCTGGGCGCTCGTCCCCTCCGGGATGATCGCTTCCGGGATGGTGAACGAGTACGTGTCGCCGTAGAAGTGGTTGAAGCTGCCCGCGATGTCCGCGGCGTACTCCACGTGCTGGACCTGGTCCTTGCCGACGGGGATGACGTCCGACTCCATGGCGAGGATATCCACCGCCATGAGCACGGGGTAGTTGAACAGGCCCATGTTCACCCCGGCGTCGGGGTCCTCCCCTGCCTCGAGGTTGCGGTCGCGCGCCGCCTTGTAGGCATGCGCGCGGTTCATCAGTCCCTTGCCGGTCACGCAGGACAGCACCCACATGAGCTCGAAGACCTCCGGGACATCGGACTGGCGGTAGAACGTGGTCCGGCTCGGGTCGAGCCCTGCCGCGAGCCACGTCGCAGCCACGGACCGCGAGTAGTGCCTGAGCAGTTCCGGGTCCCGCTCGGTCGTCAACGCGTGATAGTCGGCGATGAAGTAGATCGACTCGAACTGGTCGACGAGCTCGAGGGCGGGCCGGATCGCGCCGATGAGATTGCCCAGGTGTGGTTCACCTGTCGGCTTGATACCCGTCAAGGAAACCTTGGTTTCTGGCTGCGACATGGCCAACATCCTACTGACCTGCGTCTCCGGCCCGAACAGCTACCGGGTGGGTGGAGGCGAACCAGGCTGTTCGCGACCCGATGGGATAGTGTCGTCGGTTCCGAGGCGGCCGGTCCCAGGAGGTCAGTCCCGGCGAGCCCCGACGTGTGAACACGACTTGAGGGAGACGATGCGAGACTTCCGGTACGGCGAGGCCGCGCGCTGCCACGAATGCGGGATGCGTGCCATACTGCCGACAGAGGACATAGCCGATACGTTCGTCGCGCGTTCGGGCGACCGGCTGGAGAAGGTGGGGTGCCCAGCGGGAAATGGATGGCATGTAATCTACCGCCGGGTCGAGAACGCGAGTCTTTCCTAGACCCGCCGGGCTCCACCCCCAGGCCCGGCGAAGAAGGCCCCCGGCGCTTCCTCCCCCTCGGCGCCGGGGGCCGCTTCCCCACACCTCCCGTCAGTGCCGCCGTTCGAACCGGCGCAGGCGCAGCGCGTTGAGCACGACGCTGATGCTGGACAGCGCCATCGCGGCTCCCGCGACCATCGGGTTGAGCAGCGCGGCTGCCGCCGCGGGTATGGCCAGGACGTTGTAGCCGAAGGCCCACCCGAGGTTCTGCTGGATCGTGCGGTAGGTGCGCCGCGCCAGCCGGATCGACTGGGGAACTCCGTGCAGGTCGCTGCGCATCAGGGTGATGTCGCTCGACTCGATGGCGACGTCGGTGCCTGTCCCGATCGCGATTCCCAGGTCCGCCTGGACGAGCGCGGGGGCGTCGTTGATGCCGTCGCCGACCATCGCCACAACCGCGCCCTCCGACTGCAGCCGCTCGATCTCGGCTCTCTTGTCACCGGGGTGCACCTCGGCGAGCACCCGATCGATGCCGACGGTGCGGGCGATGGCCTCAGCCGTGCGGCTGTTGTCCCCGGTCAGCATCGCCACCGACATCCCGATGTCGTGCAGTTCGGCGATGGTGGCTGCCGCGTTGTCCTTGACGGTGTCGGCCATCGCGACCGCACCACGCACCCGGCCCTGCCAGCCGGCGAGCACGACCGTCTTGCCGTCGTCCTCCAACCGCAGGATGGCCTCCTCGACCTCCTCCGGCACGGTCATGCCCTGCTCGACGAGCCAGGACCGCCTGCCGACCAGCACGGTCGTGCCGTCCACGTCGGCACGCACGCCTTGCCCGGTCGGTGCGTCGAAACCGTGCGCCGTCGGCAGCTCGCCGAGGCGCTGCGCCGCCACCGCCGCAAGGGCGCGCCCGATGGGGTGCTCGCTGCCGGCCTCGACCGCTCCGGCGCGGCGCAGGACCTCGTTGTCGTCGCCCCCTTCCGCGGCGACGATGTCGGTGATCGTCATCTCGCCGTGCGTGAGGGTGCCCGTCTTGTCGAAGACGACCGTGGTGATCTGCTTGGTGCGCTCCAGTGTCTCGATGCGCTTGATCAACACACCCAGCTCGGCGCCGCGGCCGGTACCGACCATGATCGCGATCGGCGTGGCCAGGCCGAGCGCGCACGGGCAGGCGATGATGAGCACGGCCACCGCGGCGACGAGGCCGCTGACCGGGTCGCCTGCCAGCACCGTCCATCCCAGTAACGCCCCGAGCGCGACCACGATCACGGCAGGGACGAACACCGCCGAGATGCGGTCTGCGAGACGCTGCATGGGTGCCTTGCCGCTCTGCGCATCCTGGACCATGCGCACGATCCGGGAGAGCGCGGTGTCGGCGCCCACGGCGGTCGCGCGCACGGTGAGCACCCCACTGGTGTTGATCGTGGCACCCGTGGCGATGTCACCGGCGGTTTTCTCCACAGGGACCGACTCACCCGTCAGCATCGACTCGTCGACAGCGCTGACCCCGTCGACGACCTCCCCGTCGGTGGGGATCTTCTCGCCGGGGCGGACCAGCATGTGATCACCGATCGCCAGCGACTCGACGGGGACGGTGACCTCGGCGCCGTCCCGCAGCACGGTGGCCTCCTTGGCGCCGAGCTCGAGCAGCGCGGTGATGGCCCGGCCCGCTCGCCTGCGTGCCCGGGCCTCGAAGTACCGGCCGAGCGCCAGCGCGGCCACGATGAACGTCGCGACCTCGAAGTACAGGAAGCCGCCCGCGAACAGTGCGACGACGGAGTAGCCGAAGGCAGCAAGCGTACCCAGCCCGATCAGGGTGTCCATGTTCGCCGAGCGCTGCAGGGCACGCTGGACCATGCCCCTCAGGAAGGGCCAGCCGACCCAGAACTGCACCGGGATCGTCAGCGCGAGCTGTGTCCACCGCGCGGCGGGATGCTCGCCCAGCTCGCCTGCGAACATCGCCAGCCACAGCACGATCGCCGTCAGCGGCACGGCAACGATCGTGCGGTAGAACCACATGCGCTGTTCGGCGGCTTCGGGGTCGCCGTCCGGCTCCGGGTGCTCCGTATCGATGGTGCGCAGCTCGTACCCCATATCCGAGACCACGCGCTGCAAGCCGGGCACATCCAGCTCGCCGGACTCGGCGACCAGCGTTGCCCGCTTGCTCGCGAAGTTGACCTCCGCCTCGGCGACCCCGGGTTGCTTCGCGAGCTTCTTCTGTACCCGTGCCGCGCACGAACCGCAGGTCATGCCCTCGACGAGCAACTCGACGCCGGTACCGCTCCCGCTGCGGCGAGCACCGCCGGCCGGCGCGTGCTGCTCGGTGTGCTCGGATGTCATTCGCCTGCCTCCTTGCCGTTCAGCTCGGCGGCCGGCCCGGTCAACGCCGGGCTGAACTTGATCGCGTCGACCAGCTCGTCGATCGCCGCCTGGCCGTTACCCCGCAGCACGGCGCTCGAGAAGCACGTCTCCAGGTGGTTGTGCAGCATCACGCGGTTCGCCCGCTCCATTGAGGACTGCGCCGCGGACAGCTGCTTCATCACGTCGACGCAGTAGGTGTCCTCCTCCAGCATGCGGATGACGCCGTCCAGGTGACCGCGCACGGTCTTGAGCCGGTTCAGCGCGTCCCGCTTGCGGCTGGTCAGTTCGGTCACTGTCGCCTCCTCGCTCGCCGTTTCGACTCTCACCCTACACCCACCCCACCCGGGGTGGGGTAATCAGGTGAGCAAGCTTACCCGCAGGGGGGTATCCGCAGGGGGTGTCCTGGCGAGCCGCAGGACTCGACGGGCAGGGGTACGCTCAGTACGGGTTGGCGCGATCGGCGAACTCGGGGGCCAGCTCCTCGCTACGCTCCTCGGGGAACGATATCGTCGACGGATCACCATCGGAGACGTAACGGCGCTGCGGGTCGCGTTCGAAGATGTCGAACCAGTACCCGGAGCCGAAGTCGCCGTCCGGGCCCGAACGGATGCGCGGGATCGCCACGGGATCGAACTCCGCTGCGAACGGTGACGGCGCCGGGTTGGACCCCACCAGGAGTACCCCCTCATGGCGGTACTCCTGGCCGTCGTGACTGCCGTACCGTGCCAGCTCGGGCTCGGCGGGCCTCGCGCCGTGCGGCAGCGCCATGGTCGCCACCTCGGCATCCGGTACGACATCCCGGATATGCGCGGCCCCGGCCGCCAGCTCGGCCTGCACCTCCCTGGCACCGAGCCGGCTCAGGTTGGCGTGCGAGATCGTGTGGTTTCCGATCTCGAATCCCCACTCGTGCAGCTGGCGTAACAGCTTCTTCCCTCGTTCGGCGGTACCGCCGAAGAGGGACCCTACGACGTAAAATGAACCTGTCGGGGTGAAGCCGGAATGCTCCTCGGCGAACTCGCGAAGGATACCAACGGCACTGTCCGAATCGACCTGACCATCGCCGGACATGCCGAACTGCTCCCGAGTCGAGTCGTCGAAGGTCAGCACTACCGGGGTCGTCCCGGCAGGCACGTCGATCTCACCGCGCACCAGATCGACCGTCCGAATCGGATGGTAATCGTGCTCGTGGAGATAGGCGAGCTCCGCACGGAACTCGTCCGGGGTGAGGTCGTACTCGCCCCCGCCGTCAGGGAGGATGCGGTGGTACATCAACACGGGGATCTCTCCCAGCTCATTCGCACCGACGTCCGCCGGCTTCACGTCGGATTCGGGGGGTGCAGTTGACGCGGGGGACCTGGGGGTGGACGGTTCAGCGTGCTGTGTCGACGTCTTTCCGGGTGAAACGTCCTGAGCGGCCGGACTGCACGCCGCGTGAACGAGGACGAGCAGGGCGATCAGTGGCAGTGGACGGTTCATCCGCGACTCCTCGCGTGCGCTATGGGGTTCTCACGGCCGCCCTCGCTGTCGCCGGCTGTACGAGCCCGGCCGCGCAGGAGGCCGACCTGACCTTCGGTGGCTCCGGGAACGACCTGGTCATCGGGCCTGAAGATCGTAATGACATTCATTTTACTGTCGCTGTGAACCCGCAGGGCGAGCTCGACGACCTCCGGTTGGTACTCGACGACATCGGCGACGTCACCGCCGAGGCCGCCGGAACGGACGGGTCGCTGCGGTACGAGCCACCGGCTGACCTGGCCGATGGCGACTACACGCTCTCCGTGGTCGAGGCGAGCGATATCGCCGACGCGGAGTCCGGCGAGCTCACCGAGAACGCCACGGTGCACCATGCGTGGCGGTTCGAAGTCGACACTGCTCCTCCCCCGCTGGAAATCACCGAACCGGAGCAGTCGGGGTTACTGAGCGAAGATGCGGCGCTGGCCGGAACCACTGAGCCCGGGGCACGCGTGTTCGTCGACGAGGCCGAGGTGGACGTATCCGAGGACGGCAGCTTCGGCGCCGATCCCGGTATCGAGACCGGCGAGTCCGGCGAGGTGACGGTGCGCGCGGTCGACCCGGCCGGAAACTCCACTCGCGACACGGTCGAGCTGACCGTGATGCCCCCGGCTGTCGACGCGGAGGAGGTGCGCGGTGTGCACGTCTCGCCACATGCCTGGGCCACGCCGAGCTTCCGTGACCGCGTCCTGGACATGGCCGAGGCCGGGAAGATCAACACCGTCCAGCTCGACCTCAAGGACGAGTCGGGAGAGATCGGCTACCACAGCGAGGTGCCACTCGCCCGGGACTGCGGCGCCGTCAGTGGCGTGTACGACCTCACCGAGGCCATCGCCGAGCTGCACGACCGCGGCGTGCACGTCGTCGGCCGCGTCGTGGCCTTCCGGGACGCGAAGCTGGCCGAGCACGCCTGGTCGAACGGCGAGCGCGACCGGGTGATCCAGACTCCCGGCGGTGGCCGTTACGCGGGCTACGGTGGGTTCACCAGCTTCGCCGACCCCGACGTCCGCACCTACAACCTGGATATCGCCGAGGAGGCAGCCGCAGCGGGCGTCGACGCCGTCCTGTGGGACTACATCCGGCGCCCCGACGGGGATGTGCGGAACCTGGTCGTGCCCGGTGTGAACGACACGGACAGCGACGATGACACCGAGGACGTCGAGGACGCCATGGCGGAAGCCGTCGTCGACTTCACCGAACAGGCCGCCGAGCGGCTGACGCCGTACCAGGTCGACCACGGGGTGTCGGTATACGGGATCGCCGCCACCCGACCGCACGAGATCGCCCAGGACATCCCGGCGATGGCCGAGCACGTAGACTACGTCTCCCCCATGGTCTACCCCTCGCACTGGGGGCCCGGTGAGTACGACGTGGCCGAGCCCAACCGGCAACCCTACGAGATCGTCCACCGTTCGCTGGAGGACTTCCTCGAACAGGTCGACGGGACAGGCGCCCGGGTCGTCCCCTGGCTGGAGGACACCAACTACCGGGCGTGGGACCGCGCCGAGAAGGTGCGTCAGCAGATCGCGGCCGCCGAGGACCACGACATCGACGAGTGGCTGATGTGGGATCCGCAGGTGCGCTACACCCTGGAGGCATACCCGGACCGGGACGGGTGACGGTCGCTTCCTGCGCATTCGGCACCCGCACGCGGCCCCACCCTGCTAACCTGTCCCGCGTCACGTCAGGGACCCGAGGGGGATGCGTGTCGGACGGTTTCGAGGTCGAGCAGCTGTCGAACCTCGCGGAGACCGGCGCCGAGTTCGTGGAGCTCGCCGACGCCGCCGCGGCGGCGCACGCCGAGTTCACCGGCAACGTCCAGCGCCACGAGGGCACCAACAGCGGGTTCGCCACCACAAGCAGGCTCGGCACGGTGGCCGGTATGTGGGGATACCAGATCGACGACCTGTCCAAACGCACCGCGGTCACCGGCGGCCTGCTGCAGGACAGCCACGACTCCTATGAGGAGTTGGAGGCCGCGGTCGTGGAGTCGCTCGACCGCGCCGACGGCGACGGTGGTGGGTGATGGTCTCGTTCAGCGATCTGTGGGACGCGGACCCGAGCGCGTACGACGACATCGCCGATCAGTGGGCACGTCTGGCAGGTGAGCTCGACGCCACCGCGCGGGACATCAAGCGAGCAGCGGGCGGGCTGGACGGCTGGTCCGGTGACGCCGCCGACATGGCCCGCGAGCACATCGTCGACGTGCGTTCGGGCTACGACACCGCCGCCGAGTACATCGACAGGATTCCCGGCGTGCTGCGGACGCTCTCCGATGCGGTAACGGACGCGCAGGAGCGGGTGAACAGGGCCGTCGACACCGCAGAGGCACGCGACAAGGTGCATGTGGACCGGGCTACCGGCACGGTCAGCACACCCTCCGGCGTCGCGCCGGGCGACATGCGCACCGATGAGCAGCTCGCCGCGGACCGGGAGCTGGTCACCGAGCTCAACGAGGCCATAACCGCAGCCGTCGCCGACGCCACCGAGGCCGACCGGGTGGCCTACCGGCAGCTCGGCGACCTGATGCCCGACGACGCCGGATTGAGTTCCGAGGCAGTCGGATCCGGCAACATCGTCACCCCGAGCGAGCTGCCGCAGGACGACTGGTCGGCGGCCGAGGTCAAGAACTGGTGGGACGAGCTGACTCCGATGCAGCAGGAGTCGGCGATCTACACCCACGGGGACAGCATCGGGAGCATGGACGGCATCCCGGTCGAGGCGCGGGACCGCGCCAACCGCATTCGCTTCGCCGACGAGTACGCCGACCTCGACGCGCGCCGCGAAGCGCTGATCGCCCTCGGTGACGACCGTTCCCTGACCCAGGACAACGAGCTGCGCGAGCTCAACGACGTCTACGAGGGGATGGACGCGATCAAGGAGCGTCTGGAGCGCGAGCCGACCGGGAACGCGCCGCAGGCCTACCTGCTGGACTTCGAGACCGAGGGCAACGGGCGTGGCATCGTGGCCACCGGCAACCCCGACACCGCAGACAACACGGTGACCAACGTGCCGGGGACAGGCTCGGGGCTGAGCTCGATGCCCGGCGAGCTGAGCAAGGCCGACAGTATCCTGGAGGCTGCCGGGCAGTACTCGAGCGGAGAGACCGCCGCGGTGACCTGGATCGGTTACGACGCCCCGCAGGACGTGCTCTTCGAAGCGCCACGCGAGTCCTACGCCGGCGAGGCCGCGCCCGATCTCGCCAGTTTCCAGAACGGGCTCGCCGCCACCCATGAGGGCGGCGGCGGGCACAACACCGTGATCGGGCACAGCTACGGCTCCACGGTGGTCGGGCACACCGCCCGCGACCACGGGTTGCCGGTGGACAACATGGTCTTTCTCGGCAGCCCCGGCGTCGGTGTCGACCACGCCGGCGAGCTCGACATCGACCCGGAGAACGTCTACGCAAGCACCGCGGAGAACGACATCATCCGTGCGGGTGCCGCCGTTTCACACGGATTGGGGGACTCTCCGATCGACGAGGACTTCGGCGCCGTGGAGTTCCGGTCCGACCCGGGCACCGAGGGCCTTGGTCCGCTCGGCTCCACGGACGCCCACTCCGAGTACTGGGACCGGCAGAACGAGTCCCTGAAGAACCTGGGCCGGATCGTGACCGGCCGGGACAACAGCACCCTGACCACTCCCACGGAATAGCGCACACCCATGCCGACGACGCCCAGCAGCACCGCTCGCGGGACCGGACTCCCGGCCGGCCCCGGCCTGGCGCTGGTCCTGCTGCTGGTGCTGGCAGCCTGCACCGGAGGAACCGCCATGGAGCCCACCCTCACCGAGGAGCAAGCTCGCGACCGCGCCGAGCAACACATCCAGGACGCCATCACCGTCCTCCCCGACGAGCCCACTCTGAACCTGCTCAGCGACTACTCGGACGAGTGCACCGACCCCACCGACAACGGCCCCCAGGGTCGTTACCAGGTCGGCAAGACCTACTGGCTCGACGACCTCTCCCCCGAGCGCAACGACGCCTACCTCGACGCCCTCCGCGCTCACTGGGAGGCCAACAACTACCGCATCAACAGCGACAACCGTCCCGACGACCGCACGATCACGGTTGAGCACAACGAGGACGCCTTCCGCATGTCCGTCGTGGCACGCCCCGACGACCAACGTCTGTCCCTCGGAGCAGGCTCCCCGTGCATCTGGCCCGAGGGCACCCCGCCCGAGGACGACGAACCCGGCTTCTGAAGCTCACCGATCGCGATCAGACCGGACACTCCGGACGGCCCACACCCATGCCGACGACGCCCAGCAGCACCGCTCGCGGGACCGGACTCCCGGCCGGCCCCGGCCTGGCGCTGGTCCTGCTGCTGGTGCTGGCAGCCTGCACCGGAGGATCCGCCATGGAGCCCACCCTCACCGAGGAGCAAGCTCGCGACCGCGCCGAGCAACACATCCAGGACGCCATCGCCGCCCTCCCCGACGAGCCCACTCTGAACGTGCTCGGTAACCGCACTCCCGAGTGCACCGACCCCACCGACAACGGCCCCGAGGGTCGCTACTTCGTCACCATCACCTACTGGCTCGACGACCTCTCCCCCGAGCGCAACGACGCCTACCTCGACGCTCTCCACACCCACTGGCGGGCCAACGACTACCGCATCAACAGCGACAACCGCCCCAACGACCGCACGATCACAGTCGAACACAACGAGGACGCCTTCCGCATGTCCGTCACGGAACGCCCTGACAACCAACGTCTCTCCCTCGGAGCCTCCTCCCCCTGCATCTGGCCCGAGGGCACCCCGCCCGAGGACGACGAACCCGGCTTCTGAGGCTCATCGCCGCGCTGCGGAAACGGCCGGTCAGCGCGCGTACCCGGAGCTCGGGATCGGCACGCTCCCCGCGGCGCGCACCCCGGCGTCTCGCTACGCGGGTCCCGGCGCGCGGCCGGTCACGCTACCGGGTCCTGCGCGGCATCGGCCTGTCCCGCCACGAGGGCGGTTCGGAACGCCTGCCAGGCCGCGGGGTCGAGCAGCAACGCGCCGCCGTGACGGTTCTTGGAGTCGCGGATCGCGGTGCCACCGGGCAGCAACGCCAGCTCGACGCAGTTGCCGTTCCCGTTGTTAGTGCGGCTGCTGCGGCGCCACCGTGCCTGGCACAGCTCCGGCGTGGGCATCGGGCACTTCCTTGGACGGTCACGGGGCCGGCTCCGTGATGATCTCGCGGATCCGGCCCGCCGAGGCTTCCGGGCCGAGGGCGCAGTCACGCACCCCCTCGAAGTGCTGAGTATACGCCTCGACCTCGTCCGGCTGCTCCAGGTAGGTGCCGTTGAGCAGGTTCTCCACGTAGACCACGTCGGCGTAGTGCTCCTCGGCGAAGGACAGCATCTCGAACGACGAGCCCATCGCCGGGTACGCCCCGATGCCCAGCGGCAGGACCCGCACGGTGATGGTCGGCCACGCGGCCCGCTCCAGCAGCGTCTCGAGCTGCGCGCGCATCACCGTGGGTCCGCCCACGAGCTGGCGCAGCGCTGCCTCGCCGATCACCGCGTCGACGTGCAGCGGGTTCTCGCCGGAGATCCTGGCCTGACGGGCGGTGCGGGCCTCGGCGCGGTGCCGCACCGTCTCCTCCGAGGGACGGGGAAGCGAAGCGCGTGCCAGCTCCATGGCGTAGCGCTCGGTTTGCAACAGGCCAGGGACCAGGTCCGGCTTGAACGTACGTAGCAGCGTGGCTTCGGACTCCAGCTCCACGAAGTCCTGCGCGGCCGAGACCAGGGCGTCCTCGTCGTAGTCCTGCCACCAGCCGGGATCCGACGCCGTCAGCGCGGCACGGAACAGCCGGTCCCGCTCGGCCTCGTCGACCTCGTAGACGATGGCCAGCGCGAGCACGTCGACTCCCGGGATCGGCTGCTGGGCATTCTCCACCTTGCTCAGCTTCGACGGCGACCACCGCGCCAGCTTGGCGGCCTCGGTGGCGGTGAGGTTGAGCTGTTCCCGCCAGCGCCGCAGCTCCCTGGCCACACGCCGGACGCGCACGCCCGGCCGGAAGTCCTCGGCCATCCCTCGCCTCGTTTTCGTTGTCGGGTCTGTGCGTTGATCACCCTATTCCGCTGAAGAACGACGCGCATTCATCCATTCAGGTAGTTAAGAAAGATTTCTTAATGGTACCCTTGCGTATTGGTTGGGTTTCGCGGTGGAATCGCCTCCTCGGACGTGAAGGAGGACAGCTCATGGAGACCCCATCGCACGACGGGCCGGTACGCGTACTGATCGTGTCCGAACGGCCCGAGCTCCCGCACTCGCTGGACGTCGCGACGCTGGCGGTACGCGAGCTCGACTCCGACCAGCTGTCGGCTGTGCGAGCCGCCGGTCTGATCGCCCAGCTCACCGTGCAGCTGCTGCGCTGGCAGGACAGCCTCACACGCGCGCACGGGGCACTCGACGAGGCCGCTGCTGCGTCGCAGCGGGCGAGTGTGGCGCGCGACCACCTCGCCTCCGCGCTCGAGCACACTGAACAGCTCTGCGTGCGGCTCAGTGACGCGCGGGACGTACTGGACTGCCACTGGCCCCGGCAGCCGGCGTCACTGGCGCACGGCTGAGCCCTGCTCGCCACCCGCGGGACCGGACTCCGGCGCGACCCCAGGCGCTGTGTCCTGCTCGCCGTCCGTCGCGACCTCGGTGACCGACAGCCCGAAGATGCTGAACCACACGATGGTGAACGCCGAGGGCACCCCGAGCACGCCGATCACGAGCTCCTTGATGGTGCGACCTTTCGAGATCCGCGCGATGACGATCCCGATGAACGGCGACCAGGTGATCGTCCACGCCCAGTAGAAGACGGTCCAGCTGCCGTGACATCGATGACCGTGCCGACCGGTCGGTGTATCCGGTCGCCGAGCAGCGGCTGGAATATCGAGCTGACCCGGAAGGGGAGCTCGCGACGGTAGGCGAAGTAGGCGAACGCCAGCGCGGGCAGGCAGAAGATCGTCCAGGTGTGCAGCGGGAAATGGTAGAGCGGGAAGTTCATCGCCTGGGTCGCCGCTCCCGCGTGCCGAGGCGCACGTGACCGTATCGGCTGAGCGCGATCCACAGCAGGAACACCAGGAAGGAGGTGACCCCGAGGATGTAGAACCACCCGGGGTTCTCCAGCATCCAGGACGACGCTGCCGCGCATACCGCGTCCACCTGTCTGGTGAACAGGATGGACAGCAGCACGAACAGCACAGCCAGCCCGGCAGAGGCGAAGAAGATCACGGAGTTCATGCGCAGCCCGAGCGAGCGATGCATTCCCTACTGCATGTGCATTTGGTTGTGATGTAGAGTCGGGACTCACCGGTCGACCCCAGGGCCGGTTGCGGCCCCCGGCGCTTCTCCCCCTCGCGCTGGGGGCCCTCTACTCGCCGGCCCGTACGGTGTGCGGGAAGGACAGGAGGTGGCAGCGTGCGTGCGATCAACCCGTGGCGTGTTGTCACCAACCTGGCGGACTGGTTCGAGGTGCGTGGGGTATACGTCCCGCGCAAGGACACCGCGCAGGTGCAGCCCTGGCGCGAGTTCGGGTGGTTGCTCATCGGGTGGCTGCTCGGCCTGACCTTGTTCGTTCTCGTCTTCGCGCTCGCCACCTGAGCACGCGCGCGGCCACGGCTCGTCACGTCGTGTAGCCGGCGGTTACGGTTCGGATACAGCCCGGCACCGGCTCTGCCTCGACCGCGCTGTCGGCTCGCCTGTGGTGCTGGCCGTGCGGAAAGCTGTAGGGGCGCCTCTCACCCACCCCGCCCATGAGCGGAACCCCGACTCCGAAGGAGTGGCCCGTGCGCGCGCCCCGCGCCCGTCATCACACGACGGTCCTGGTCTGTGCGGCCGCACTGATCTGCGTGGCGCCGGTCGCCGTCGGCGGCTGCGCCTCCCAAGCCACCGGGGATCCGGCCGGCGCGGGCAGCGCGTCCGAGCCGGTGCCCGGCGTGCCCGTGCACAGCAGCGACCTCGAGTTCGGGCAGCGGAGCACGTTCGACAACGGGGTCGCGGTGCGCGTCGCCGGGCCACGCTCGTTCACCCCCAGCGATGCCGCCTACCCCTCCAGCGACTCCGCCGTGGCGTTCGAGATCTCGCTTCGCAACGGAGCGGACACGCCGTACCAGCTCTCCCAGCTCGCTGTCTCGGCGGCGACGGGAGGCGTCGAGCTGCGCGAGATCGTCGACCCACGCCAGGGGTTCACCGGCTTCGCCGGTGCCGGTGACGACCTCCCGTCGGGCAGGAGCACGCACGTGACCGTCGCGTTCGCTGTACCCGCAGGCGACACCGCCGTATCGCTGACCGTGCAGGTCGACCCCGACTTGCACACCGCGCGGTTCACCGGCCGCTGACACCCCGCGTGGGTCGAGCCTGCCGCATCGCAGGCGGCGTCTATGCTCGGTGCGTGGCTGATCAACAACGACTGTCCCCCGGTGACAAGGCCCCCGACTTCACCCTTCCGGACAGCGCGGGATCCCCGGTAACGCTGTCGGACTACCGGGGCCTGCCGGTCATCGTGTACTTCTACCCGCGAGCGGCCACGCCCGGCTGCACTACGCAGGCCTGCGACTTCCGCGACAACCTGGCGTTGCTCGGCGACTCCGGCTACCGGGTCCTCGGGATCTCACCGGACCCCCAGGACAAGCTCGCCGCCTTCGCAGAGGCCGAGAGCCTCCCGTTCCCCCTGCTGTCCGATCCGGCCAAGGAGGTGATGGCCGGCTGGGGCGCCTTCGGCGAGAAGACGAACTACGGCAAGGTCACGCAGGGCGTGATCCGGTCAACCGTCGTCGTCGACGCCGGCGGCGTGGTCGCATTCGCCCGTTACAACGTCAAGGCGACCGGGCACGTCGCGCGGCTGCTCAGGGACCTGGAGATCGGCGCATAGGGTGCGGCGACAACGCCGCACCGCCCCCTCGTAACAGGTAGGCGGGCCCCAGAAGCACCCTACGCCGACGCCAGCTCGCGCAGGTGCGTGACCAGCGCCCGCAACGCCTGCCCGCGGTGCGACACCTCGTCCTTCTCGCCCGGTTCGAGCTCGGCGGAGGTCCGGGTGTCCCCGTCCGGCACGAAGATCGGGTCGTAGCCGAACCCGTTCGTCCCCCGCGGCTCCCGGGTGAGCGTCCCGTGCCAGCGGCCGAGTACGACCGTCTCGGAACCGTCCGCGCGTACGAGCGCGGCAGCGCACACGAACGCCGCCGTCCGTCGCTCGTCGGGGACATCGCTGAGCTGGTCGAGCACCAGGCGCAGGTTGGCTTCGTCGTCGCCGTGCCGACCGGCCCAGCGTGCCGAGAGCACACCCGGCATACCGCCGAGCGCGTCCACCGCGAGCCCGGAGTCGTCCGCCACGGAGGCGAGCCCGGATGCCCGCGCGGTGTCGCGGGCCTTGATGAGCGCGTTCTCGGAGAACGTCGCCGCCGACTCCACCGGCTCCTCGAACGGTTCGACATCGGCGAGGCCAACCACCGTCAACTCGTCGATACCGGCCGCGGTGAGTATGCGCCGCAGCTCGTCGAGCTTCTTGGTGTTGCGCGTGGCCAGCAGCAGCCGCGTCATTTCCCGCCCTTGGACTTCTTGCCGTTCTTACCCTGCTTGCGCTCGGGCAGCTCACCCGGATACGGCTGCTCGAGAGCCTCGGTCTGTTTACGTGCCAGCTCCGCGCACCCGGCGAGCGCGGAGTCCAGCATGCGATCCAGGGTCGATCGGGTGAACGTCGCACCTTCGGCCGTGCCCTGGACCTCGATCAGGGTGCCGGTCTCGGTGGCGACCACGTTCATGTCCACCTCGGCGCGAGCGTCCTCCTCGTACGGCAGGTCCAGCCGGACCTGCCCGTCCACCACCCCGACGCTGATCGCCGCGATCGCGGCCGAGAGCGGCTTCGGGTCGGCGAGGCTGCCCGCCGCGTCGAGCCAGGTGATCGCGTCGGCGAGCGCGACGTAGGCGCCGGTGATCGCCGCCGTACGCGTACCGCCGTCGGCCTGGATGACGTCGCAGTCGAGCATGATGGTGTTCTCACCGAGCGCGGCGAGGTCGATACACGCACGCAGGGACCTGCCGATCAACCTGCTGATCTCATGGGTGCGGCCGCCGATCTTGCCCTTCACCGACTCGCGGTCACCTCGGCTACCGGTCGCAGAGGGCAGCATCGCGTACTCGGCAGTGACCCACCCGAGCCCCGAACCGGCACGCCAGCGCGGTACCCCTTCGGTCACGCTCGCCGCGCACAACACGCGGGTGTCGCCGAACTCGATCAGCACCGAACCGGCGGGCCACTTCTGGTACCCGCGCGTGATGGTGACGTCCCGCAGCTGGTCATCGTCTCGTCCGTCTGCTCGTACCACGAATCGAGCCTATCGACGGTCCGTGTCGCGGTCGCGCCTGGCCCACGGGTGCCCGCGACGGCGCCCGGCCGGACCGGCTCAGAGCTGGTAGACCGCGCCCTGCTCGACCAGCTCGAGCGGGCCTGCGAACGCGGTGCGCGCCTCCGCGTAGATCTTGGCGCGATCGGTCCAGGGGGCGATGTGGGTGAGCAGGAGCCTGCGCGCGCCGGTGCGGGTGGCGAGCGCTCCGGCAGCGGCGCCGGACAGATGCACGCCGACGGGGCGGTCGTCCGACTCCGTCCAGGTGGCCTCCGCGAGCAGGACATCCACGTCGGCGGCCAGGCTGTCGAGTGCGGGGCAGACGTCGGTGTCGCCGGTGTAGGCGATCGTCACGTCCCCGTAGGCGATACGCAGCCCGAAGGCCGGGGTCGGGTGGAAGACCGGATAGGCGGTGATCTCGAATGGACCGATACGCGCGGGCTCGACGGGCAGCGACCGGAACTCGAAGACGTCCGACAGGTCGGTCTCCGCGCGCTCCGGCTCGTTCGGGGCGTACAGGTTGGCAAGCCGCACGGCGGCGTCGTCCGGCCCGTACAGCGGCAGACGCCGGCCGCCTGCGGGTCGCTGCGGGTGGTACCTGCGCAGCACCGTCAGGGCAGCCACATCGACGCAGTGATCCGGGTGCAGGTGGGACAGCATCAGTGCGTCCAGCCCGAACGGATCCTGAATCGTCTGCAACGCCGACAGCGTCCCGTTGCCCAGCTCGAGCCCGAGAGCGAAACCGTCAGCCTCGATGAGGTACCCCGAGGCATTCGTGGTGGGGCCAGGGATACTTCCCGCGCAGCCGAGAATCGTCAGTCGCACCCTGCCTACCCTGCCACGTCACGGCACTGAGGAGAATGAGGCACAAGCAACATCACCCGCGTCACGCGGGAGCCTTCCCTTCCGCGCCCGGCCCCGCAACCCCGGCCCCGCAGCGGCCGCGCGTCCCGTTAACCGGTGCGCGCGAGCGAGCGCACCGCGAACCCGTCCCGGATGCCGAGGAAGCGCTGCGCGATCCGCGTGAACGGTTCGGCATCGCCGGTAGCGAGGAACTCGTGCTCGGGCTCGGCGACAGGCTGCTCGGTCTCGGAGAGCAGGTCCGCCTGGATCAGCGTGCGCACCACGTCCTTGGCCGTCTCCTCCGCGCTGGAGACGAGCGTCACCTCGTGGCCCATCACGATCTGCAGGACGCCGGTCAGCAACGGGTAGTGCGTGCAACCGAGGACAAGCGTGTCCACGTCAGCGCGCAGCAACGGGTCGAGATACCCCTGGGCGAGACCGAGCACCTGCCGTCCCGATGTGACGCCGCGCTCGACGAAGTCGACGAATCGCGGGCAGGCCACGCTGGTGACGCGCACGTCGCGCACGGCGGCGAACGCGTCGTCGTAGGCCCTCGACCGGACGGTGCCCTCCGTCCCGATCACCCCGATGCGGCCGGTGTGTGTCGCGGCCACCGCGCGCCGCACCGCGGGCAGCACCACCTCGACCACCGGCACGTCGTAGCGTTCCCGCGCGTCGCGCAGGCACGCGGCAGAGGCGGTGTTGCAGGCGATCACCAGCGCCTTGACCCCACTGTCGACCAGCTCGTCGAGCCGGGCAAGCGCAAGCTCGCGCGCGCGGGCGATGGGAAGCGGGCCGTACGGGGAGTTGGCGGTGTCGCCGACATAGCGCACCCGCTCGGCGGGCAGCTGGTCGAGCACCGCCCGCGCCACCGTCAATCCCCCGACTCCGGAGTCGAAGATCCCGATGGGCGCGCTCGCGTCGACTGGTGGCACGGTCGCGAGCCTACTCGCCTACCAGGTCCACCGGGTCGCGCGCACCTGCCCGCGCTCGGCACGCGCGACCAGCCACGCGGCGAGGATGCCGGACAGCGCGCCGAAGAGATGACCCTGCCAGGACACGCCCTGGTACAGCGGCAGCACGCTCCACAGCATGCTGCCGTACAGGAAGAACAGGATGCCCGCGATGACCAGCTGCCCGCCACTGCGGTTGAAGAACCCGCGAACCAGCAGGAACGCCAGCCACCCGAACGCGAGACCGGACGCGCCGATCGTGATGGCCTGCGACGGCCCGGCCAGCCACACACCCAGCCCGCTGAGAATCCAGATCAGGGCGGTCACATCCGCCCACTGCGCGAGCCCGCCCGCCATTGCCAGGAACGCGAACACCACCACCGGCACGGTGTTGGCCGCCAGGTGATCCCAGCCACCGTGCAGCAGCGGCGCCCACAGCAGCCCGTCGAACTCCGACCAGTCCCTGCTGCGGATCCCGCCCGCGCGCACCAGGCTCGCCGGGAAGATCCGGTCGACGAACCACACCAGGTACAGCAGCGCGACGAAGCCGAACGACACGAGCAGTGCCTTGCCCGGCTCCGCCGGGAGCGCGCGCTTCGTCGAGTCTTCCGGCAGCCTGCTCATACCCTCAGTCTCCTAGCCGGCGCCACCCGTCCGGCTCCGGGTCACGCCCAGAGCTGGCCGTCGAGCCGTTCGGCGGCCTCGTCGAGCGAGCCGCTGTACGCGCCGGTGGACAGGTACTTCCACCCGGCGTCGGCCACCACGAACGCCACGTCGGCCGACTCACCCCGTGCGACAGCCTTCTCCGCCATGGCCAGCGCGGCGTGCAGCACCGCACCGGTGGAGATGCCCGCGAAGATTCCCTCGAACTCGAGCAGCTCACGGGTGCGGCGCAGCGCGTCGTAGGCGCCGACCGAGAACCGGCCGGTGAGCACGTCCGCGTCGTAGAGCTCCGGCACGAAGCCCTCGTCGAGGTTGCGCAGGCCGTAGACGAGCTCGCCGTAACGCGGCTCGGCCGCGACCACGTGGACGCCGGGCTTGTGCTCGTGCAAGTACCGGCCCACCCCCACGAGCGTCCCCGTGGTGCCGAGGCCACCGACGAAGTGGGTGATCTCGGGCAGGTCCTTGAGCAGCTCGGGTCCGGTACCCCTGTAGTGCGAGTCGGCGTTGGCCTGGTTGCCGTACTGGTAGAGCAGCACCCAGTCCGGGTTGCTCTGGGCCAGCTCCTTTGCCCTGCGCACAGCCTCGTTGGAACCTCCGGCTGCCGGGGAGTCGACGATCCTCGCCCCGTAGGCCTGCAGCAGCTGCTTGCGCTCGGCCGAGGTGTTCTCCGGCATGACGCACACCAGCCCGTACCCCTTGACCTTGGCTGCCATGGCCAGCGAGATACCGGTGTTACCGGACGTCGGTTCCAGGATCGTCGACCCCTGCCGGAGGGTGCCGTCCCGCTCGGCCGCCTCGATCATGGCCAGCGCAGGCCTGTCCTTGATCGAGCCCGTCGGGTTGCGGTCCTCGAGCTTGGCCCACAGCCGCACATCGCGCGCGGGCGACAACCGCGGCAGCCCGATCAACGGGGTGTCGCCGAGCGCGTCGAGCAGCGACTCGTATCTGCTCACGGCTTAACGTGCACCACCAGCGACTGCGGGAAGGATCGTCACGGTGTCACCGTCGGACACCTCGGCGTCCAGCCCACCGACGAAACGCACGTCCTCGTCGTTGACGTAGACGTTGACGAACCGGTGCAGCTTGGAGTCCTTGACCAGACGCTCCTTCAAACCGCTGTGCCGGGACTCGATGTCGTCGAGGACCTCGAGTACCGTGCTACCCGCCGCCTCGACCGACTTCGCGCCGTCGGTGTGGCTTCGCAAGATGGTCGGGATGGACACGGTTACAGCCATGTGTTACCTCCGCGGAAATGGGCCGGCATTACGCTTGCCTTGACGCTGACACTCGGGTGACTATTCCCGGCGCCTCAGTCTTCGTGAAGGCCGTCACTACCAGTATCGGCCTTCGTCGAGGGTTCGACCACCTCGACGTCCTCCTCGGTGACGACCCCGTCCACGATGCGATACGAGCGGAACTCGTAGGTCTCCGGGTCCCTGGTCGACACCAAGACATAGTGCGCTTCAGGCTCCGAGGCGTAGGCGATGTCGGTTCGTGACGGGTAGGCCTCCGTCGCCGTGTGCGAGTGGTAGATGACCACCGGCACCTCGTCACGCGCGTCCATCTCGCGGTAGAGCTTGAGCAGGTCGCCCGAGTCGAACTCGTAGAAGGTCGGCGAACGCGCGGCGTTGACCATCGGGATGAAACGCTCCGGCTCATCGGAGCCCTCCTTCCCGGCGATAACCCCGCACGCCTCGTCCGGGTGGTCCCGGCGAGCATGCGCGACGATCTCGTCGACAAAGTCCCTACGGATCTTCAGCACGTTGCCATCCTAAAGGTTGGACGTTCGGTGTCCGCATCATGAGAAGGGCCACGCCGCGTTCGCGCTCCCGCGCCTGCCGGGAGCACTCAGTACACCTCGGGCCAGACGTCGCGGTAGGCGGGCAGCCCGGCCGTGCCCTCCGCGCGCAGCAGTCCGTGCACCATCGCGCGGGAGAAACACGTGGCGGCTGCCGCGCACAGCTGGTCGAGCGCGGCAGCACGGGCCGCGGAGCCGAACGGCCCCGAGCCCTCCGGCAACTCGTGGGCACCGGTGCCGAGCGCGAACACCGTGTCCCCGTCGAACATCGAGTGCGCCGGGCGCACGGCGCGGGCGATCCCGTCCTGGGCCGACATGGCAAGGCGCTGGCACTCGGCCTTGGTCAGCGCGGCATCGGTGGCCACCACGCCGATCGTGGTGTTCAGCGGACGGCTGTCGCCCCCGGCGTGGCTCCCGGAGTGGCCCCCGGAGTGGCCACCGTCACCGCTGGAGAGGTCTCCCTCTCGGGACGGCCAGGCACCGCCGCCGAACTCGCCCGCGAGCTCGCACTCGGCCGTCCACGGCCTGCCTGTGGCGGTGTCGACGGCCTCACCGAGGGCGTTGACCACGGCCAGCGCACCCACTGTGAGCCGGGGCTCCCCGGTCTGGGCCTCCCCGGTCTGGGCCTCCCCGGTCTGGGCGCCTGGGCCCGGCACGATCGCGCTCGCCGTGCCGACACCACCCTTCAGCGAGCCGACCTTGGCACCGGCACCTGCCCCGACGCACCCCTGCGCTACCGGACCGGGCGCAGCCCCCTGGCAGGCCCGGTAACCGAACTCCGCGTCCGGGCGGTTGCCCCAGTCGCTGCGGGGCAGGTCGAACACGACCGCGGCAGGCACGATGGGGACGACCTCGTGCGGCTGCGCACCGACGGCGAACCCGTACGCGCGTTCGCCGAGCCAGCGCATGACCCCGTCGGCCGCAGCTAGCCCGTAGGCGCTTCCGCCGGACAGGCAGATGCCGTGTACCTGCTGCACGAGGTTCTGCGGGGCGAGCAGGTCCGTCTCCCTGGTCCCCGGGGCTCCGCCACGACCGTCGACGCCGCAGACGGCGCCGTCCGGGACCAGCACCACGGTGCTGCCGGTCGCCCATCCGCTGCCCACGCGCTCGTGATGCCCGACGGACAGCCCCGTCACATCGGTGATCGCGTTCTCCGCCCCCGTCATGCTCATCGTGCCCCGAGACGTTACCAGCACCCCTGGTGTGCTGAATGACGCTTTCAGTCCGCGAGGCGGACTGAAAGCGTCATTCAGCACACCGTTAAGCGGAGACTGCTTGGATCAGGCTTTCCTGGACGTAGGTGAGCCAGTGGTACACACCGAGGTGCGAGGCCTGCGGGTCGTCCTCCGGAAGCTCCTCGGGTGTCTCCTCGTTGACGTCGAGCACGGTTCCCAACGCGAGCCGGACATCGTTGATCGCCGCCAGCCACGCGTCCGCCTGCTCGAGATCGAGCGTGACCTCGCCACCCTCGGACGGCAGCGTCTCCAGCACCACCGAGGCCACGCCGAGCTTCGCATCGATCAGCTCCGGCTCGTGCAGCGAGCGCAGCGCCGCCGCCGACTCGAGATCCTCTTCCGAAGGCTGGTCCGGGTCGATGCGGTGAAAGTCGGGCAACAGCCGGGACAGCACGGGATCGTCCGGAGCCGTTGTCGGGCCGGAACGCATTCCGGTCAGCTCGGCGAGCTCGTCCTGCGGCGTCTCGTCCACCCGCGCGCGCAGCACGTCGTCGATGTGCCGCAACAACCCGCGCAGCACAGCGGCTTCCTGCTGGGCGAACTCCGAGACGACGTGATCGCCCTTGCGCTTCCAGTCCTTCATGGCGCCTGCTGCATCGTCGCCCACAGGCCGGCCGCGTGCAGCTTCGCGACGTCGCCCTCGACCTTCTCCTTCGTGCCCCACGACACCACGGCCTTGCCCTTGTGGTGCACGTCGAGCATCAGCTTCGTGGCGTGGTCGCGGCTGTACCCGAACAGCTTCTGGAACACGTACGTAACGTAGGACATCAGGTTCACTGGATCGTTCCAGACGATAGCCTGCCACGGTTTGTCCTCGGCTCCGAGCTCAGCACCGATCGGCTCGACCTGTGTCTGTTCGGCCTCGAGGGGCGTGGACATGCTTCCATGGTGGCACGGCGCGATAGGCATGCAACGCCCGAGGTCGCTCCGCCGAGCGGCCACGTCCGGATGACGATTCCCGGCAGCAGGCCAACCGCCGACCCGCGTACCGTGATCCTCATGGCCCAGCAGGAGGAGCTGCCCGCACCGAGCACGGCGTTGCTGACCGACCACTACGAGCTCACCATGCTCGCCAGCGCGCTACACGGCGGGAGTGCCGACCGCGACTGCGTGTTCGAGGTGTTCGCGCGCAGTTTGCCCGAAGGGCGCCGGTTCGGCGTCGTGGCGGGCACCGCCCGCGCGCTCGAGGCGATCACCGAGTTCCGGTTCACCGACGCCGAGCTCGCCCACATCGAGTCCGCAGGCGTCGCCGACCGATCCACGGTGGACTGGCTCGCCGACTTCGAGTTCACAGGCGACATCGACGGCTACCCGGAGGGCGAGCTGTACTTCCCCGGATCGCCGATCTTCACGGTGCACGCCCCGTTCGCCCAGGCTGTGCTGCTGGAGACCCTGGTGCTGTCGGTGTTCAACCACGACTGCGCGGTCGCCTCGGCCGCGGCGCGGATGAGCTCGGCCGCCAAGAGCAGACCGCTGATCGAGATGGGCGGCAGGCGCACCCACGAGTACGCCGCCGTCGCCGCTGCGCGCGCCAGCTACCTCGCCGGGTTCGCCGCCACGTCCAACCTGGAGGCGGGCAGGCGGTACGGCATCCCCACCCGCGGCACCGTCGCGCACGCGTTCATGATGCTGCACGACACCGAGGAGGACGCGTTCCGTGCACAGGTGGCCGCACTCGGCACGGATACGACCATGCTGGTGGACACCTACGACATCTCAGTGGGAATCGACACCGCCATCCGGGTAGCAGGACCCGAGCTCGGTGCGATCCGCATCGACTCCGGCGACGTTGGGGTGCTGGCCCGGCAAGCCAGGGAGCAGCTTGACTCCCTCGGCGCGCGGGACACCCGCGTCATCGTCTCCGGCGACCTCGACGAGCACGCGATCGCCGCACTGCGCGCCGAGCCGGTCGACGCGTTCGGTGTCGGCACCTCCGTGGTGACCGGCTCCGGCGCCCCCACGGCGAACCTGGTCTACAAGCTCGTGGAGGTCAACGGGAAGCCGGTGACCAAGCGCAGCGAGCACAAGGAGTCCCGCGGCGGCCGGAAGTCGGCGGTGCGACGGCTCAAGAGCACCGGAACGGCCAGGGAGGAAGTCGTGCACCCGGCGGGTGAGGCACCCAGCACGGGTCCACACGACCAGGTCGTGCCGACCGCGCTGATGCGTGGTGGCAGACCCGTCGATGACCTCTCTACCCTGGAGGACAGCAGGAATCGCCTTCGCACAAGGCTGGTGAGCCTGCCTTGGGAGGGCCTCAAGCTCTCCAGGGGCGAACCGGCCATCGCGACGGTGTTCGGCTAGTGGTCCACCGGCCCGATCCAGCCCTGGCCGGATGCCCCGGGCAGTGCCTCGCCGGCGGACCGGCGTACGACCCGACCCCACAGGGAGGTCACAGCCATGGCTCGCGCACTGATCATCGTCGATGTGCAGAACGACTTCTGCGAGGGAGGCTCGCTGGCCGTCGCCGGTGGGGCGATGCTCGCCGGGGACATCTCGACGTTCCTGGCCAACGACGCCGCCTACGATCACATCGTCGCCACCCGTGACTACCACATCGACCCGGGAGCGCATTTCAGCGACGAGCCGGACTTCGTCCGGTCATGGCCCCCGCACTGCCGAGCGGGCACCCCGGGTGCCTCGTTCCATCCCGCGCTCAACGTCGGGCCGATCACCGAGGTGTTCTCCAAGGGCCAGTACAGCGACGGCTACTCCGGGTTCGAGGGTGAGTCCGAGGGCGGTGGGGAGACTCTCGCCGCCTGGCTCCGGGCACGCGACGTCGACGAGGTCGACCTCATCGGCATCGCCACCGACCACTGTGTGCGCGCGACGTCGCTGGACGCCGCGCGTGAGGGGTTCGGCGCTCGCACGCTGCTCGACTACACCGCGGGAGTGAGCCGGGACACTGTCGACAATGCCCTCCAGCAGCTCGACGACGCGGGCGTCGAACTGGTCGGCAGGCCGCGCGTCGGGTGAGCTCGCCCCTCAGCGACGCACATCGAACGCGGCCGAGGTGCCGGTGAACGGGACCGGCGCGCATCCGGGTACGTCGACGCGGTCACCGTGATGCACGATGCGGTACTGCCCGCCCGGGGTGTCCTCCGGAACGTCCCAGGTGATCGTGGCCGTGGCCGGTCCCATGATCCCCCGGTGCCAGTGGTACCGGGTGGACCAGTCACCGTCATCGGCGTGCCGTAGCCACCCGCCGTCCAGCCACCGCTGCACCTCCACGAACGACCCGCCGCGGCGCGGGTCGTTGCCGGGATGACCGGTCACGAACGTGACGCGGACGCGCTCTCCGGGTGCGTACCGGACGCTGGGCCCGCTCAGCACGGCGCCGAAGCCCGCGCCAGGGTCGCGGCGGGACCGCCTGCCCGCACCGGTGTGCCGTCGGGGCCGCTCCCGCGGGAGCGGCCCGGTGTCGAGCTCGGCGCCGGTACGCAGCGCGGTGGCCAGCGCGGCGAACTCCTGCTGGTAGGCGGGCAGGGTGTAGCGGCCGAACAGCGTCGACCCGCCCTCGTACTGCTGGGAGTCGTACTCCTCGGGCGTGGTCACGTACTGGCTGTAGGCGTTCGCGTAGCCCTGGAACACCACATCGTCGACGTCGACACCGAGCTCGCGGGCGCAGGTGCGCCGGACCCGCAGGCCCGCCACGATGGTGAACTCGGCGGGAGCCGCGGCCAGGTAGAGCCCTCCGATGCGCACGAGCTGCACGGGAAGGACATCCGGCGTCCACGGCCGCGGCCTGACCCTCCCCGCAGGCAGGACACCGAGTTTGGGGGCCTGCTCGCCGGTCAGCGCCCGCACGCCCGCCCACCGCGGGCGGCCGCAGGCGTCGAACGCGGGATTGCGGAGCCCTTCCGGGATGCCGATGCCGGGACCGTCCTCCACGCTGCCTGCCAGCGTCGGCAAGCCGATGGCCGCGGGCACCGTCCGGTGCGTCCTGCCGTCCGGTGTGTACTCCCCGGACACGGTCATCGCTGACATGTCGACATAACGCATCCGGCAGTCGAGCCCTGCGGCGAAGGAGGCACCCGCCGCCGTGTAGGCGCGCATCGCCGCCGAGCACTGCCGCTGCCCGATGATGCGGGCGTTGGCGAACTCGTCACGGGTGGGACCGGATCCGGGTCGCAGGTCCAGGTTCGGGGACATGTCCCCCGCGTTGGTCTGTGCGAAGGCCGCGACGAACCCCGGTTCGCCCGCGAGGTAGTCCACACCGGCATGCTCGCGTTCCCAGGCGTACGCCGCATACCCCTTGTTGTCACCGCTGATCAACCGGTTGCGGTTGGTCAGCGAGGTGCCGTGCGTGGCGAACCAGCTGATCGACCCGACGTCGGTGCCGTGCCGGGCGAGCCGCAGTACCGTGACAGCGGGGTCGATGGCCCCCGGGAAGTGCGCCCTGTCCTGCGCGGGGTTGCGCAGGTACGCCGGTAGCGACCGGTTCGCGCTGGCATCGGTCAGCTCGGTCCTGCCCAGCCGGATCGAGCCCGGCCGGACATCCTCGTGCGCGGCGCTGATCGCCTCGGTGATGCCGTCGACGACGGCTCGGTAGGTCCGCTCCCGGAAGCCGGGGATCGCCAGGTTGTAGGTGGCGTAGTCGGAGTACCCGCCGGGGCCCGCGTGCGTGTGCGTCGCGGTGAGCAGAACGTTCCGTTCGGTGTAGAGCCCGGCGTAGCGCTCCGCGAGCGCGGCGAGCACGCCCTGGTGCACGGCCTGGAAGATCATCCCCAGGTCGGCGACGACGAAGGCGATCCGCCGGCCGGACGTGTGGTCGACCACGACGAACGCCCGGGCACGCAACCGCTGATGAATACCGGCGGTGCGCTGCTGGGGCCTGGAGTAGCCCATCATGCCGTCGCCCGCGGCCACCCCGGTCACATCGGCGATACCGCGGCCGACCCCGAACTGCCCGGCTCCTGACGCCACCCTGCCACCTCGCTATCCACCCGTTCCACGAGCACGCTGAACATGAATAGTAGTCATGTTAGTGGGGTCGCGCGGAACAGTCGGGCGGCAACCATACGTGGTCGGGCACCGGACGGCGCTCGTCCACACACCCGGCCGGGTCGATCACACCCGCGTGTACAACACCCACAGCAGGTACGCCGCCTCGAACATGCCGGTATGTACATCGGCAGGTGCGGCTTCTCGGCCAGTGCCGCGATCAGGCTCAACATTCTCGCCACCTCCCCTCCCCGGGTGCGGGCGAGACGGGGCCGCTCGTCAGGCACGAACGGGGCCCTGTCGGGAAGTTCCCCGGCACTCGGGCCTGCGAAACCGCTCAGCAGCGCGCCACGGGCCACACCATCACTCGGCGACGCCGGTGAGCTCGGCAAGTCGCTGCCGCGCTGACGTGGCGGACGCGGCGAAACGGTGTATCCGCGCCCAGGGGTCCTGCTTGCGCGCGAGCCGCTTGGGAACGCTGCTGATGTCCCAGCCGTTGGGTCGCGCCCTGCCGAGCTCGTCCCAGTCCAGCGGCACGGCTACGGGAGCGCCCGGCCGGGAACGCAGCGAGTACGGCGTGATGAACGTCTGCCCGTAGGTGTTGCGGTTGGTGTCCAGGAAGATCCGCCCACCCCTTCGCTCCTTGCGGTGCGCGGTGGTCAACCGCTCGGGGTCGTCCGCGGCCAGGGTCTCTGCCACCGCACGGGCGAGCTCGCGCACCGTGTCGTCCCCGGCGGAGGCATCCAACGGAACCACCACGTGAAAACCCTTACCGCCGGTGGCCTGCACGAACGGCTCCACGCCGAGATCGTTGAGCAACTGCCGGGTACGGCGCGTCACACTGCGCAACTCGCCGAGCGAGACGCCGGGTGGCGGGTCGATGTCGATGACCATCCGGTCCGGCCGTCCGAGCGCGCCGACCGTCGCCGGCCAGACATGGAACTCGATCGTGGCCTGGTCGGCGAGGTAGACCACTGTCGCGGCGCCGGAGCCGACGACCGCGGTCTGCGTCCCACCCTCCCTGAGCGGGACCTCGACGTAGTCGATCCACTCCGGAAAGTGCTCCGAGGCATCCTTCTGGAAGAACCCTTCCGCGTCGATGCCGTCCGGGAAGCGGCGCAGCGTGACGGGGCGCCCGCGCAGATGCGGCAGCATCGCAGCGGCGACCTTCCGGTAGTACCGCACAACGTCGCCTTTGGTGACCCCGTCCGCATCGAAGAGGACCTTTCCGGCTCGCGAGACGCTGATCTCGCGCCCCTCGACCAGCATGACCGCTCCCTTCCCGGTGTGCACGCCGCTGTGGCGTGCCCGGAACTCGCTGGCTCGGACTTACCCGATCCGCGCTTCCCGGAAACCGGGCGAACGCAGGAGCGCACTCGCCGCGGAGTACACCAGCGCCGGGCTCCTTCGACATCGGCCGGCTCAGGCATGCCGGGCGGGTTTCCTGAGTGACGAGCGCTTTCGGTGGGAACACCGGATACGGGTGCGATCCGCGACGGATCGCACCGCGGGATACCACGCACCTGACTCCGGAGGTGACATCGATGACGGATGAGACGTTGTGGAACGAATTCCACACGGTGGTGAACATGTCCTCGAGGGAACTCGCCGAGTGGTTGCGCACCGAGTCGGCTTCGCCCCGCAGCGAGCGGGACCCTGAACACGCCGGCAGCGTCACCGGGCAGCAGGTGCTGCACATCCTGCGCAAGCGCAAGGCCGACCTGACCGACGACGATCTGATCGTGATGCGTCACGTCATCGACCGTGTGCGCGCCGAACGCCGTGACGATCTCGAGCCGGCGGCGGGTGACTCGGCGTGGCGGCACCAGCTCATGGACCTCGGCCACGATCCGCTCCGTACGGTGGAATGAACCGCTCGGTACCGCGCGCCACGCCCGTGATCGTCGATGCGGTGGTACGGGCTGACCAACGAAGCGTGTCGGGAGGCCCGACACAGGATGCCACACTGCCCGACACGGGGTGTCGGTTCGCCCAACACTGCGGGCATCCGCCTCACGCGAGGCGGATGTCGTCAGCTCGCAGCGTCACGATGCCGTCCGCCGAGGCGTGGAGATGCTCCACGCGAATTCCCCCCGCGCGTAAGGCCCGCTCGACGCAGCGGGGCCCGGTGACCAGCCGGAGACTCATACCCTGGTGTTCGGCACGCAGAGCGGCTTGGACCAGGACATGGACTCCGGCAGCACCCAGAAAGCGCACTCGAGACAGGTCGATCACCAGGGAATGAACCTTGGATACCAGGCGCGGCGCCAGAAGCTCGTCCAGATCCGGCGCTGTAGCGGCATCGACCTCGCCCATCACGTGGACCACGCTGGATTCCCCGTCCGGATGGGATGTCCAGAGCCACAGTAGCCGAGCCCTGTGTGCGCGCTCCGCTTGCCGGACCCCGCTTACCCCGGCAGTGCTTTCGGGAGCATCGAAGAGAGTACGTGACGTAGCAGCACTCGCGATTGTCGGCGCGGCCACGGGAACCTCCCTATAAATCGGAAACTCTCCGAGGAAGCTCGGGGGTGACCGCGTGACCATCGATGAAGGGCCGGCCCCACCTGCACAAGCATCCCCGAAGGTGTGCCTTGGCTGTAGGGCTCAACCACTTCCCTTGATAACACGACGATAACGAGCGTGTCGAGGCGGGTGCCCCTATCGGGCATACGGGTAGGCGCGAGCAGGGCCGTCGACGCCGCAGTACGCGCCGTGAAGCGGCGGGTGCGACAGCGCCTGCCCGGCAAGTAACAGGCGTACGGATCGACCCGACGACACTTCTGTCCCTGTTATCCATCGTTCGGGCATAGCCACGCTTGTTCTCTGTTCACTGCGGACGGTTCTCGGTTTGCCGGCCGTACCCAGCGGGTAGGCCCATGGGCGGAACCACCGTGAAGGAGGTCGACGATGGCTGACCAGAACGGCAGCAACGAAGGCGTCAAAGGCGCCATCGAGAACATCAAGGGCCGCGTCAAGGAGACCGCGGCGACGCTCTTGGGCGATGACTCCACGGAACGTGAGGGCAAGGCACAGCAGGAAAAGGGCCAAGCCCAGATGGAGGCATCGGAGAAGTCCGAAGAGGCCGAACGTGCCCGCCAGGAGGCCGCGCGTTCCGAGCGGGACGTGCGCTCCGAACAGTCGGATCAATAGCGGCCCCCGGGCAACGGAACAACGCCATGAGGGATCCGGCACCGGATCCCTCATGAGTGGCACGGTACCGGGATCATCTTCCGCGGCGGGTGCACGGCGGTGGCTCGCGGCCGGCTCGGACTCCGGCATCGGGCGAGCGACCGCCGCCGCTCTCGCCGGCGGTGGACTCGATGTCCGCTTCACCTACTGCGCGGCGAAGGCCGGCCTCGACGGGCTGACCAAGGTGCTGGCTGTCGAGCCGGCCGAGCCTCGAGTTCGCGCACTACCGCACGTCGGCAATCGAGACAGAAAGGGATCGCCGTGCCACAGCAAGCGTGGAACGCCAAGCAGGAGCGCCAGTACCAACACATCAAGCAGCAAGCCGAGCAACGCGGCATGAGCACCGAGCGCGCGGAGGAGATCGCCGCGCGCACCGTGAACAAGGAGCGCGCCCGCTCGGGGCACGCGACCCAGCAGAGTGAAACGTCTACTGAGGACATTTCCTCGCACCGCCGCGGCGGTATCCGCTCCGGCAATCGATACGGCCCCGCCGGCCGCACGAAGGAGCAGCTCTACGAGGACGCTCGCCGGGCGAACATCAGCGGTCGCTCGAAGATGACCAAGGCACAGCTGGAGAAGGCCTTGCGGCGCACGTGAGGGAGCGCGGACCGTCCACAGTGTTGGATCAGTGGGGCCGACCCGGCGGCCGTACACTCTCATCCCGAGGCGACCTTCACCGTGAGGACTCCCGGGCGGAGGTCCGTACGCTCGCGGACTCCTCCCCCTCCACGCGCACGGCCTGCTCCTCTGCCCCGGAGTCACGCTCGGCACCCGCCGGCTCAGCCGACTCCGCGCTCTGATCGCCCCAGGGCCGTCCCTCGTCCGGTCCGGTTACCCGCCGTTCGCGAACTACACACCCGCGTTCACTGCTCGTCTCGTTGCCTCGGCATCATCCGGTTCGTCCGGCACGGTGTCGCTGAGCCACGTGAACGCGGTAGGGCCGCCATCGCGGCTGGTAGGATCATTAACGGGTCGCTGGCGAGTGTCGCCCGTCAGTAGCCCGCCGAAAGATTCGCGCCGGGTGCGCAAGGACCTGCAGCGCGGCTGCCCGTCGCGGAGGAAGGCAAACTCATGAAACCGGAGGGCGGGACCCGTCCGAGTGACGTCGTCGAGCACGACGTGCTCGACGAGGCGACGACGGCACTCGATGCCCTGTTCGCCGTGATCGACGAGGAACAGAGCCTCACCGTGACGCTGGATCGCGTATGCCAGCAAGCCATCCGCGCGCTCCCGGACGCGACCATGGCCAGCGTGAGCATGTTCGAGGACGGCAAGCCGACGACCGCGGCGTCCACCGGCCAATCCGCCCTGGACATCGATGCGGTGCAGTACGAGGCCGGGGCCGGGCCGTGCCTGCTCGCGGCCACCAGCGAGACCGTCGTCAGCTCGCGCGACCACGATCCGGAGCGACTGTGGCCCGAGTTCCACCGGAAAGCACAAGAGGCGGGGGTTACCAGCTTCCTCAGCGCTCCGTTGCGGATCGACTCCGAGTACTTCGGGTCGCTGAACCTCTACAGCTGCGCCGAGAAGGGGTTCGCCGAGCTGGAGGTCACGGTACTCGACGTGTTCACGACGGCTCTGGAGGGCACGCTGCGCAGCATGCGCCGTTACCTGAAGGCCAAGCAGCTCACCGACCAGCTCTACGACGCGCTGCGGTCGCGGCCGGTCATCGACCAGGCCAAGGGAATCCTGATGGCCGCCAAGAACATCACAGCCGACGAGGCGTTCGCCGAGCTCACCAGGCACTCGCAGCACGAGAACATCAAGCTGCGCGATCTGGCCGCGCGGTTCGTGGCCGAAGCCTCCCGGACCGACTCGACCGGCTGAGTCGGGCCAGCAGGCGCATCGTCGCCGCGGGTACGTCCTACCCGTGTCCGGCGCCCGGCTCACCGCTGCTCGCCTCCGCGGCATCGGTGGACACGGCGAAGTCGAGCTTGCCGTTCTCGGCGCCGACCCGCACCACCGAACCCGGCGGAGCCGTGCCGTCCAGGAGCAACCGGGAGAGCTCGGTTCCGACCTCGCGCTGGATGGTCCGGCGCAGCGGCCGTGCCCCGTACTCGGGCTGGTAGCCCGCGTTCGCGAGCCAGTCCACCGCCTCCGGGTCGAACCGCAACTCCACGTTCTGCGCGCGGGCCCGGCGCTTGGTCTCCGTCAGCATCATCTCGGTGATCTCGCGCAGCTGCGCGGTCTCCAGGCGCCGGAACACCACGACCTCGTCGATCCGGTTGAGGAACTCCGGCCGGAACTCGTCCCGCAGCTTGCGCATGAGGCGATCGCGCAAGGTCTGCTCGCCCTCCTCCTCGCGGACGGTGGCGAACCCGAGCGCGCCCTGGGTACTGCTGGTCACCAGCTCCGAGCCGAGGTTGCTCGTCATGATCAGCACGGTGTTGGTGAAGTTCACCGTGCGCCCCCGGCCGTCGGTCAGCCGCCCGTCGTCGAGCACCTGGAGCAGGACGTTGAACACCTCGGGATGGGCCTTCTCGATCTCGTCGAGCAGCACAACGGAGTACGGTTTCCTGCGGACCGACTCGGTCAGCTGGCCGGCGTCGTCATAGCCGACGTAGCCCGGCGGCGCGCCGACGAGCCTGCTCACCGTGTGGCGTTCGCCGTACTCGCTCATGTCGATCCTGATCATGCGGTCGGAGTGACCGAAGAGGCCTTCCGCGAGCGCACGTGCGAGCTCGGTCTTGCCGACCCCGGTCGGGCCGAGGAACAGGAAGCTCCCGGACGGCCGGTCCGGCTCGGCAAGCCCCGAACGGGACCTCCGCACGGCCTCGGCGACCGCGTTGACGGCCTCGTCCTGGCCGACGACCCGGCCGTGCAGCTGCTCCTCGAGGTTGAGCAGCCGCTCGCGTTCCTCCTTCGTCAGCTGGCTGACCGGGATCCCGGTCAGCCGGGAGATCACCTCGGCGACATCCTCGGCGGTCACCTCGCCGGCCGGCGGGCCACCATCCTGGCTCCGCGCGCTCTCGATACGGTCACGGACCTGCTTGATCTCGTCGCGCAGCGTCGAGGCCCGCTCGTAGTTCTCCTCGCTCACCGCCTGGTCGCGGTCGCGGACCAGCTGGTCCCGGGTCTCCTCGAGCTCCCGAACCGAGTCGGTTCGCCTGCCGAGGCGAACCCGGACCCTCGCGCCCGCCTGGTCGATCAGGTCGATGGCCTTGTCGGGCAGGAACCGGTCGGTGATGTAGCGGTCGGAGAGCGTGGTGGCGGCCTCGAGTGCCTCGTCGGTGAAACGCACCTGGTGGTGCGCCTCGTACCGGTCCCGCAGGCCGTGCACGATGGCGAGGGTGTCCTCCGTGCTCGGCTCGGGCACGAGGATCGGCTGGAAACGGCGCTCCAGCGCGGCGTCCTTCTCGATGTTGGAGCGGTACTCGTCCAGAGTCGTCGCGCCGATGACGTGCAGCTCGCCGCGGGACAGGGCCGGCTTGAGCATGTCAGCCGCGCCCAGCGTGGACGAGGCACCGTCCGTTCCGGCACCGACCACCGTGTGCAGCTCGTCGATGAACACCACCAGCTCGTCGCGGTGGTTGCGGATCTCGTCGAGCAGGTTCGTCATCCGCTCCTCGAAATCACCGCGGTAGCGCGTTCCGGCGACCATCGCACCCAGATCGAGCTGCATCACCCTGCGCTTGGCGAGGAGGTCGGGAACCTCGCCGTCGGCGATGCGCTGTGCCAACCCTTCGACGATCGCCGTCTTACCGACACCGGCCTCGCCGATGAGCACCGGGTTGTTCTTCGTGCGCCGGGACAGGACCTCGACGGCCTGCTGGATCTCGTCGTCCCTGCCGATGACGGGGTCGATCGACCCGTCCGCGGCCAGGGCCGTGAGGTCACGTCCGAACTGGTCCAGGGTCGCGGTCTTGGAGCGCTCCGTGCGCTGCCCACCGGGTCCCTGCGCCTCGCTCGCCTGCGGTTGCTGCATCCCCTCCGGGCTGACCCCGTGGCGGGCCAGTATCTGGCCTGCTGCCGACTCGGCGCCCGCGGTCATCGCGAGCAGGATGTGTTCGGGTCCGATGTAGCTGGTGCCCAGCCCGCGCGAGACCTGGTGGGCGTCCAGCAGCACCCGCTTGCCTCCGGGGCTCAGGGTGACCGCTTGCTGGCTGTGCTCGCCCTTGCGCACGCCCTGGTCGATCTCGCGCGCCATGACGTCCGGGTCGGCCCCGGCGCGTTCGAGCAGCTCCCTACTTCCCGGAGTCCGGGTCGCCGCCCACAGCATGTGCTCGGTGTCGAGTACGTCGTTGCCCCACTGGGCAGCGCACTTGGCAGCAGAGGAGACGAGCGCGCGTGCCTGCTCGCTCATCAGCCGGGTGACATCCACCGAGTACGCGCGCCGTCCTGGACCGCCACTGGACCCACCGCTGGGCCCGCCGCCTCCGAAGAACTGCGCGAGGAACTGATCGAAGGGGCTACCGCCTTCCTGCCCAGGACCGAAGAATCCGGTCATCACTACCTCTCAGTGTGGCGAGACTGATGCTGTCGCTTTCCCTCGCCGCACGGGTTCCCGGGCGGTCGCGGGCAGCAAACGTCCGGGCCACCCACCGCAGCGCGTTCATCGCCCACGACGATCTCCGCGTGCGCCGGGTACCTCCCCGGTCTCGGTGATCGTGCGGGCGAGATCGCGCACCTTGATGTTGTGGTCCTGGGAGGCCTTGGTCAGCACGGCGAACGCGTCGTGCTCGGCCAGCACGTAGCGTTCCATGATGATGCCGAGTGCCTCACCGATATCGGTGCGCGTCGCCAACGCCTCGTGCAGCTGCGCGTCGGTACGCGCGTTGGCGAACGCTACCGCGGCGTGCGAGGCGAGTAACCATCCAATCTGCTCGGACCGATCGTCGAACGCACCCGGCTTCCCGGAGTACAGGTTCAACGCACCGAGGTTCTCGGCCTCGGTGAACAGCAGGAAGCCCAGCGCGCTGCCGATGCCGAGGTCGCGGGCCTTCGGCGCGTACGAGGGCCACCGGTCCACGGTGGCTGTCATATCAGTGATCCGGTAAACCTCGCGTCCGTGACGGGCGGCGTCGAAGCACGGTCCCTCACCGAGCTCACCCTGCACGCGGTCCGATGCGCGCGCGTTGTCGTCGGTGGCAGCCAACGTCCGCGCCCCCGTCGTAGCCGTGACGAGGATGCTCGCACCCTCACAGCCGTCGACCAGGTCCACCGCGTGCGCCACGATCCGCTCCAGCGTTTCCGGCACGGTATCCTGAGCAAGCAGGTCCCGCGCCATGTTCGCCAGCGCCGCCTCCACCCCACCTGGATTCGGCGTCGTCGTCATAACGCCCTACCTCCGCACAGTCACCTGAAATACGACCCCGCCGACTACCTGTTGAATCGACGGGGTCTTGATTCCATGAACGCCCGGGCGCGCACGGAACCCTTGAGCCGGGTACCCGGCTCACAGGTCCGAAACACCCCGTGCTCCCACCTCTCGTAGCGATGTTTCCGTCCTCGTCCACGCGGCTACCCATCGCAGAGAGCGCAGGTATCAGGCGCGGCCGTCACGCGTTGGAAGGGAGTTCGCCGGCGTGCGGCACGAAGAGATGCTCGACGAGCTACAGCACCGGGGGCAGGTCGACCGGGAACGGGCCGAAAGGATGTTGGCCGCGACAGTCCAGGCGATGAGCGAGATCGCCCCGGACTCGATGGCCCAGCTGCGCGGTCGGCTCCCCGCGGAGCTCACCACCATCGAACCCGCGTTCCCCGCTCCGGAACGCTCCGTGGAGGAGTTCGTCATCCGGGTTGGTGAGCTCGCAGGGACCGCCGATACTCCCGAGGCCCGCCGGTGCGCCTACGCGGCGTTCGGCGTGGTGTGCGAATCCGTTCCCGCGGACCAGCTACGCCGGTTGCTGGAGAACGTACCCCAGGAGTTCACGTCGATGGCCCCGTCCATCATCGGTCTGAGTGCCGACGCGGAGACCCTGCTCGCGCAGGTCCGGCAACTGACCAGTGCGGACAGTCTCGAACGGTCCCGGGAACTGACCGAGGCCGTCCTCGGTGTCCTGGCTGAGAACATCACCGGCCGCCAAGCCGACGATCTCGCGGCCGGACTCCCGTCCGAGCTCCGGTCGGCGCTGGCGACCGGCACCCACGCCGAGCGTACCGAGCCGGATCGGTTCTTCGCCGAGGTCGACCGGCTCACCGGCACCATGGACACGGACAGGACGCGCGAGGACGTCGGGCACGTCTTCACCGTGGTCCGGCGATGGGCCCCTGACGAGTTGGACCGTAGCCTGGCGCAGCTACCGACGGAGATCGCAGCGCCCGCAGGCTGAGAGTCCGTTCTGGGCGTCCGTTCTGGACGCTCGTGCTGGGCGCCCGATCACTCCTCGGTGCGGCGTTGCCGCTGTCGCTGCCGGTCCCGGTAACCGTAGGCGGCCTGACGCACCGTGTCCTCGTCCTCGAGGCCCGAGCCCAACGCACCGGCCACGGTCGCGCGAGGCCGTGAACCGCAGGTCGACCTCCGGCTGGCGTGGTTCGGTGCGGAGCACGGGATGGCTCAGCGCCGCGACGCGCCGCCGTCCTGCTGGGCGTCACTCATGGGTATCCGCGCTCCGGGACGGGACCCGCCGTGTTCCACCGGCGCCGCTCGTGGACATGCCGGACCCCCTTGCACGGCTCTCCCGCATCGTTCACCTCACTGCGAACGCGCGCGTTGCCCGGGTGCTGCGACCGTCGCGGCCGCCACCACGGGGGTGACCACCACACAGCGCGGGCAATCCCGACCCCTTCCGGCGACCCCGGACCACGCCAGCCTGAGGTTCGCGACGGCGGCCGTCCCCGGCGGCGCCCGCTAGCCGAACGGGTCGCAGCTGACCGACCCGACCACGATCTCCCCGCTGTCCGGGCCGCCCTCCGGGAAGAGCTCGATGCGCATCGCGTTGAGCGTCATGCTCCCGTCCGGCGGGCTGGGTGTGACCATCTCGTTGACGGTCACCCGCGCCAGCGGCGGCTGCGACTCGTCGGGACCGTGAATCAGTACCGTATGGTTCGACGGGATGTCCGACGGCACGTCGATGCCGCGCACGCCGCGCAGCTCGACGCTGCCTTCGCTGCCCCTGTCCACCGTCCGGCAGCTCGCCGAGTAGGACGAGACGCGCAGCAGCGGGCCTCCGTACCTCCGCAACACCCTGCTGGTGAAAGCACGCCCGGACGTCTCGGCCTCGGCGGCACCGGACCCCTCGGTGTCCATGCGGCACCGGCTGCTGCCCCGCCCGAAGCCTGCGACAGGGTCCACCGAAACCGCGCCGGACTCCGCTTCGCGCTGACCGTCCACCTCGCACGGCGCGATCGGGTCCTGCCGTACCCGCTGCCCATCGATCACGGCGTCGACGCTACCGACCGACGCCGCGGACACCGGCGATGCCGGGGACTCCGGTGGCTGGGACGCATGCTCGCTGGCCCGCCCGGTCGTCTCGGCCGCCGAGGTCGTCCCGGTCAACGACGCGACGACGAGCGCGCAGGCAGCCACGACCGCGAACCGGTTCCGTATCGCTTGAGCCATGACCACACTATGGCCCACGTCCCGGCCGCATTGGTCCGTCATGACGGGACTACACCCGGTCGAGTGCTCACCCGGGGTCGTCGGCCGCGGGACGCGCGGCGGTAACGTTGCATACCGTGCCGGAGACATCGTCCACCCTTCCCACCGTCCGCGAGCTGCTGACCACGGCGGTGGCGAGTCTCGGCGGGACCGAACGGGACGGCCAGGTCCGTATGGCCGATGCCGTCCACGACGCCATCCGCACCGGCGAGCACCTCGCGGTGCAGGCCGGAACCGGTACCGGCAAGTCACTGGCCTACCTCGTACCGGCGATCCGGCACGCGGTCGAGCGGGACAGCACGGTCGTCGTCTCCACGTCGACCATCGCGCTACAGCGCCAGCTCGTCGACCGCGACCTGCCCAAGCTCTCGGCCGCGCTCGCCGAGTCGCTCGGCAGGGAACCGGAGTTCGCCATCCTCAAGGGGCGGGGGAACTACCTCTGCCTGCACCGCATCGACACCGGTGCGCCCGAGGAGCCCGACGACGGCCTGTTCGACCCGTTCGCCGCATCCCGCGTCGGCAGGGAGGTCTCGAGGCTGCACGAATGGGCGGGCCAGACGCTGACCGGTGACAGGGACGAACTGGTGCCCGGGGTATCGGACAGGGCGTGGCGCCAGGTGTCGGTCAGCGCGCGCGAGTGCCTCGGCGCGACCCGGTGCCCGTCCGGCACCGACTGCTTCGCCGAGCACGCCCGCGCGGAGGCCGGCCGCGCGGATGTGGTGGTGACCAACCACGCGCTGCTGGCCATCGACGCGCTGCAGGAGCACCAGGTGCTGCCCGAGCACGGACTGGTGATCATCGACGAGGCACACGACCTGGTCGACCGGGTCACCTCCGTGGCGACGGCAGAGCTCACCAGCGCGATGATCACGACCGCGGCCAAGCGGTGCGGCAGGCTCGTCGACGCCGAGATCGCCGACCGCCTGATGGAGGCAGCCGACGGGCTGACCATGGTTCTCGACGATCTCCCGGCAGGCAGGCTGGACACCCTGCCGGAGAACCTCGCAGGCGCGGTTCCCGCCGTGCGCGACGCCGCGCACGCCTGCCTGACCGCGCTCGGCACCGAGCGCAAGGAGGAGATCTCCGAGGAAACCGCCCGCAAGCTCGCGCGCACGCTGCTCGAGGAGGTCCACGACACCTGTGTCCGCATCCTCGAGTCGTTCGAACCCCCGCTCGCCGAGCGGCGTGACGTCGTGTGGTCCAGCGGCGAGCCGGGCGGCGAAGGCCGCCGCGCCCCGACGTTGCGGGTGGCGCCCCTTTCCGTCGCGGGTATGCTCAGGGACCGCGTCTTCGGCGCCCGAACCGCGGTGCTCACCTCGGCCACCCTGGCACTCGGTGGCTCGTTCGAGCCGCTCGCCCGCAGGTGGGGACTGCCCCCAGCGGGCCCAGGAGCGGGCCCTGGAGACGGCTCCGGAGACGGCCCCGGAAACGGCCCCGGAGACGGCTCCGGCGGCAGTGCACCCCGGGCGGCGCGGGACAGCGGCACCGCCACCGAGGTAGCCGCGCCCACCGACAGCGACCGGATCAGCTGGAACGCGCTCGATGTCGGCTCGCCGTTCGACCACGCCCGCAACGGCATCCTGTACCTGGCCAAGCACCTCCCGCCGCCCGGAAGGGACGGGCTCGGCGAGCAGCTTCTCGACGAGCTCACCTCGCTTGTCGAGGCCGCGGGCGGCCGCACGCTGGGGCTGTTCTCCTCGATGCGGGCGGCCAAGCAGGCCGCGGAGGCCCTGCGGGAGCGTGTCGAGTACCCGATCCTCTGCCAGGGGGACGACGCGACCGGCCTGCTGGTCAACTCGTTCAGCGAGGACCCCGCGAGCTGCCTGTTCGGCACGCTGTCGCTGTGGCAGGGCGTCGACGTTCCCGGCGACTCGCTGCAACTGGTGGTGGTGGACCGGATCCCGTTTCCTCGCCCGGACGACCCGGTCCAGTCCGCACGCCAGCGCGCGGTGGAGGCGCGGGGCGGCAACGGCTTCCTCACCGTCTCGGCCACCCACGCCGCGCTGCTGCTCGCCCAGGGCACCGGACGGCTGCATCGCACGAGTACCGACCGCGGGGTGGTCGCGGTACTCGACTCCCGGCTGGCCACGGCGCGGTACGCGGGGTTCCTGCGCGCGTCGCTCCCGCCGTTCTGGCAGACGACCGACCCCGAGGTCGTCCGGGCAGCCCTTCGCCGGCTCGATGAGCAGGCGGGCACCCGGCCTGCCGGTAGCGGCACCGAGGCGGGGTGATGCGCTGCCACGCGGGTGCCGTACTCGCCGGCGAGCGGGACGAACACGGAGGGCACCCGGCGTAAACACCCTGAAGCCGCCGCGTTACGGTATGCCGGCAGTCACCGAGAAGGAGCCATCGTTGTCTCAGGATCCCCCGACAGCACAGTCCCGCGCGGTCACCGTGGACGACACGGGAGTGCGCCGTCAGCTCGCTGACGGCAGCAAGGAGGCGGTCAACTGGGATGAGCTTTCAGCGGTCATCATCAGGGTCATGCCGGACAGCCCCTGGGACGAGGACGTGTTCCTGATGCTCGCAGGCAGCGACGGTACGGGCACGGCCGTGCCGAGCAGCGACCCGGCGGCCGATGCGCTCATCGAGCGGCTGCAGACCCTGCCGGGGTTCGACAACGAGCGGTTCATCGAGGCCATGACCACCGAGGCCGACGAGGCCTACGTGGTGTGGAAGGCCGAAGGCGAGGCGTGAGGCCGGCCGCTACGGGCGGATCAGCTCGAGGCCTTCCTCGGCGTCTGCGGCTTCGATCTCGGCTCGGGTAACGCCCATCATGAACAGCACGGCGTCCAGGTACGGGTAGCTCAGGCTGGTGTCGGCCACCTCCCGCAACGCGGGTTTGGCGTTGAACGCCACCCCCATACCGGCTGCGGAGAGCATGTCGATGTCGTTGGCGCCGTCGCCCACCGCGACGCTCTGGGTCAGCGGGATCTCGTACTCGTCGGCGAACCGCTCGAGGGCACGAGCCTTGCCCGCCCTGTCGATCGGCTCGCCGAGGACGCGGCCGGTGATCGTCCCGTCCACGATCTCCAGCTCGTTCGCCGCGATGAAGTCCAGCCCGAGCTCGTCGCCAAGACCCTGGATGATCCGGGTGAACCCGCCGGATACCACCCCGCAGCGGAAGCCGAGCCGTTTGAGCGTGCGGATCGTGGTGCGCGCTCCCGGGGTCAGCGTGATCGCGTCGGCGACCTCGTCGAGCGCGCTTTCCGGCAGACCCCTGAGAAGCGCGACCCTGCGTTCCAGCGACTCGGTGAAGTTCAGCTCGCCCCGCATGGCCGCCTCGGTGATGCGGGCGACCTCGTCCTCGACACCGGCGTGGGCAGCCAACATCTCGATGACCTCACCCCGGATCAGCGTGGAGTCCACGTCGAAGACCACGAGGCGCTTCGCGCGGCGTGCCAGCCCTTCCCGCTCGACTGCGATGTCCACGTTCTCCTTCGCGGAGACGTCGGCCAGCGCCTCCCGCAGGTCGGCATCGGACTGGACACCGTTGCCCTCCGCGCTGTCCGGGGCCGAGATGTGCATCTCCAGCCCGGTCACCGGGTAGTCTGCGACGCCGCGGATCGAGTCGATGTTCACGTCGAGCACGGCCAGCCTGCGGGCGACCTCACTGAAGGCCCGCGCCGTCACCGGACGGCCGAGCACCACAACGACGTGGCTGGAGTCGCTCCTGCCCGGAGCGAACGGGTCGTCCCCGATCTCCGATCCGATGCGCACGTCCACGCGCATCGCGACCGTGGCCATCGCCTGCTCGACCGACTCCTGCAGCGCCTCGGGATCGTTGTCCACGTCCACGAGCACTCCGAGTACGAGCTGCCCACGGATGACGACCTGTTCCACGTCGAGCACGTCGACGTCGTGCCGGGTCAGCACGGCGAACAGTGCCGAGGACACGCCTGGCTTGTCGGGTCCGGTCGTGGTGATCAGGACAGGTGTGGTGCTCACTTCGTATCGGGATCCGCCTCATCGGTGGTGTTCGTATCCGGGTCCACGGCGTCGGCCAGCCCCTCCGAGGGGGTCTCCGGCGCCGCGGCATGGGGCAGCGTCTTCCCGGTGAAGGTGATGTGCCCTTCGCTGTGCAACCGCTCGATCATGTGCGGGTAGTGCAACTCGAACGCGGGACGCTCGGAGCGGATCCGCGGCAGTTCGGTGAAGTTGTGCCGCGGCGGCGGCGAGCTGGTCGCCCACTCCAGCGACGCCCCGTGCCCCCACGGGTCGTCCATATTGGCCACCTCGCCGAACCGGTAACTCTTGAACACGTTCCACAGGAACGGAAGCGTGGACAGGCCGAGGATGTAGGCGCCCATCGTGGAGACCACGTTCAGCGTGGTGAAGCCGTCGCTTTCCAGGTAGTCCGCATACCGCCGCGGCATGCCCTCGTTGCCCAGCCAGTGCTGCACGAGGAACGTCAGGTGGAAACCGACGAAGGTCAGCCAGAAGTGCACCTTGCCGAGCGGCTCGTCCAGCATCCGGCCGGTCATCTTCGGGAACCAGAAGTAGATCCCGGCGAACGTGGCGAACACGATCGTGCCGTAGAGCACGTAGTGGAAGTGCGCGACCACGAAGTAGCTGTCCGAGACGTGCCAGTCGATGGAGGGCGCGGCCAGCAGAATGCCGGTCAGCCCGCCGAGCAGGAAGGTGACCATGAAGCCGACGGAGAACAGCATCGGCGTCTCGAAGGTCAGCTTGCCCTTCCACATCGTGCCGATCCAGTTGAAGAACTTCACGCCGGTCGGCACCGCGATCAGGAAGGTCATGAAGGAGAAGAACGGCAGAAGCACCGCGCCGGTCGCGTACATGTGGTGCGCCCACACGGCGACGGACAACCCGCCGATGGCAAGCGTGGCGAAGACCAGGCCCTTGTAGCCGAAGATCGGCTTGCGGGAGAAGACCGGGACGACCTCCGAGATGATCCCGAAGAAGGGCAGCGCCACGATGTAGACCTCGGGATGGCCGAAGAACCAGAACAGGTGCTGCCAGAGGATGACCCCGCCGTTGGCCGGGTCGAACACGTTGGCGCCCAGCTGCCGGTCGGCGAGCAGCCCGAACAGGGCCGCGGTCAGGATCGGGAACGCGAGCAGGATGAGAATGCTGGTCACGAGGATGTTCCAGCAGAAGATGGGCATCCGCCACATCGTCATGCCCGGCGCGCGCATGCACGCGATCGTCGTGATCATGTTGACCGCACCCAGGATGGTGCCGAGACCACTGACCACGAGCCCGGTGATCCACAGATCGCCACCGACCCCCGGGGAGTTGATCTCGTTGGACAGCGGGGTGTAGGCGAACCAGCCGAAGTCGGCGGCACCTCCCGGGCTGAGAAAGCCCGAGATGACGATGAGGCCGCCGAACAGGAACAGCCAGTAGGAGAAGGCGTTCAACCGGGGGAAGGCCACATCCGGCGCCCCGATCTGCAGCGGGAGGACCATGTTGGCGAACCCGAACACGATCGGCGTCGCGTAGAGCAGCAGCATGATCGTGCCGTGCATGGTGAACAGCTGGTTGTACTGCTCCGCCGACAGGAACCGCAAACCGGGGTCCACCAGCTCGGTACGGATGAGCATGGCCATCGCGCCGCCGAGCATGAAGAAGGCGAACGCCGTGACCGTGTACATGATGCCGATCTGCTTGGGATCGGTCGTCTTGAACAGGGACAGAAGGTACGAACCCTTCGGCCCGGTCGGGGCCGGGGCCGGCCGCGTCGCAATCGGCTGGGGGGTTACTGCCGTCACTCCTGCCTCCTGCAGTTCTGCTCTGTTCGCCACCTCGTCCGCGCGCACGGCGCACCGCCGGTCCCGCGACTTGAGGCGATCCTAGCTTTCGTCGATTTCACGGGGACGCGCCGGTTGGGATTGTCACGTACCCGCGGCTCGGCAGCCGGGCGTCGACGTCACCGCAGGTAGTCCTGACGAGCCCGCACGCTCACCCGCGACACCCGCCTGCGGCGGCCGCGCGGCGGGGCGCGCCCGAGCGGACCGCTGTGCTCCGACTCACGCTACCGGAACGGTATATACCGCACCAACCGGACAACGATCGGTGCGTGCCGGCTCGCCCGGTGGCGCCTCGGCAGGGCCGTGCGCGGCTCACGGCAGCCAGTCGAGCACGGTCTTGGCCACCGACTCCGGATCCTCCAGCGGGCTCAGGTGCCCGGCCCCCTGCACCGTGGCCAGCGTGGCGTTCGGCAGCGCGTCCACCATCGCCGTGGCCTCCGCCATCGGTGTGAGCTGGTCCTCTGCACCCATGATCACCAGGGCGGGCACATCGGCCGCGCGCAACGTCGCTGTCGAGTCGGGCCGGTCGGCCATGGCGCGCAGCGCCCAGGCGATACCGGCGGGCGGCTGCGCGTCGACCAGCTCCCGCACCCGGGCGAGCACCTCGGGACGCTCGGCGTGAGTGGTGGGGCCGACCAGGACGGACATCATGTTCTCCGCCAGCCAGCCCTGGTGCCCCTCCCGCATCACACGTTCGGCCGTGGTCAGCCGGTTGGCGCGCGCCTCGTCGGTGTCGGCGCCGGCCTTGGTGTCGATGAACACCAGCCCCGAGACACGTTCCGGGGCCTTACGCAGCACGGCCATGGTCAGGTAGCCGCCCATCGAGCAGCCCCCGACCACAGCCCGGTCGATACCGAGCTGGTCGAGCTGGGCGAGGACGTCATCGGCCGCGTCGTCCAGACTCGGCGCCGCCCCGGTATCCGGCAGCGTGGCCGTACCGAGCCCCCGCTGGTCCGGGGTGATCAGCCGTGCGCGGCGCGCGAGCGGCTCGGTGAGCCCGTCCCACATCCGCGAGTCCAGCGGAAAGGCGTGCAACAGTACAAGGGGTGTCGTGCTCATGAACTCCGCTTCCTCTCGTGCGCGTCACGGGAGCGACCCTCACCACCCGCGCGGTGGCTCCCGCCGGTCCCGTGCCCGCCAGCATCCCGAATGCCAGTGCCTGCGCTCGGTGACGGACCCGGTCGAGTCGGCAGGCCAGGCCACGATATGCGGTGTTCCCGGCCGGATCTCATGATCACACCCCGGGCACCGGTACAGCTTGGCCGCACCGGAACCCGGGACGTTGCGCACGATCCAGTCACCGTCGGTTCCCGACTCCGTCGTACCCCACCCCGACGCGAGAGGCCGTTCGGCGTGCGCCTTCTTGCGGGAGCGGCTGGGTCGGTTACGACGCGGCATGCACTCGACGGTAACGCGCACGGGGCGGTGCCGTTCGCAGGCCGGCGTGCCGGAGTGGCACTACCGGTGCGCGAGCAAGAGTGGCACGAGTTGCTCGGCAGTGGTCACCGAGCCGTGATGCCCGCGCAGCGAGGACTCGATGGGCTCTTCCGACCCGCGCAGCACGCCGGACTGCCCGCGTGCGGCGACCACGACATCGCCGATGCGTTTCCGGGCCTGGTCGCCGACCCGGGGACCGAACCAGCCTGCCTCGATCGCGGCCTTCCGTTCGAGCACCCACGCCCGCTCGCCCAACGTCTCCCGCCAGGCCGCCAGGACATCGGCCGCCGCGCCCGCCTCCGCGTAGACGTGCCGGGCCCGCACCTCCCCGCCCAGCGCGCGCACGCCCGTGGCCAGCGCGGGTGTGCTGTCGGCGTCCACCGCGGTGTCGTCGACGGCGACCATGCCGTGGTCGGCGACGACGGCCAGCGTCGTCGCCGGTGGCAACTCCTCGAGCAGCGACGCGACGAACCTGTCCACCTGGCGGAGCTGGATGCGCCAGGCGAGCGAACCCGGCCCGTAGAGGTGCCCGATGAAGTCCAGATCGGCGTGATACGCGTAGCACAGGCCGGGTCCGGCCGCGAGCACCTCGGCCGTCGACGCCACCAGGTCCCCGACGCCGTGCACGCCGGTGTAGGGCGCACCGCGCAGCACGGCGCGCGTCAGGCCCGAGTCGGAGAACGCCGCTGCCGAGACGACGTGGACGTCGACACCGTCCCGCCGGGCCCGTTCGAACGCGGTCGGCAGCGGCTGGATCTCCTCGGGGCTCAGCTCGGCGCGGAGGTCGCGCCCGTAGGGGTGCTGGTTCCAGCGCAGGGCGTTGACCACCCCGTGCTCGCCGAGCTCGAAGGAGTACCCGACCATGCCGTGCTCACCGGACTGCGCGCCCGTACCCACCGCGGCGAGGCCCGCCGCTGTGGTCGACGGGAACCCGACGTGCAACGTCCCGGCGCGCAGGGCGTGCAGCGTTGGCGCGTCGGCAGCGTGCTCCTCGAGCAGCTCGGCGCCCAACCCGTCGATGAGCAGTACGCACGCCGACGACGACCGCGGCAGCTCCAGCGTGTTGTCGAACCCGTCCGCCCCGAGCGCGGCCAGCAGCGAGGGCACGACCTCGGCCAGGTGAGCGGTATCCGTGTCCACCCGAGGCACAGTCATGTCACGAACGTACCTTCTCGCGTGCGAGGCAGCGCCGGTCCGGGCGACGGGCATCAGCCCGGACCGGCTCCAGGACTTCCGGGTAACCCTCAGCCGTAGTCCCAGAATCCCTTGCCGGTCTTGCGGCCGAGGCGTCCCGCGGTGACCAGTTGCTCGAGCAGCGGTGCCGGAGCGAAGCCCGCCTCCCGGAACTCGTCGTAGAGCGTGCGCTGGATCGCCAACGACACGTCCAGTCCGACGACGTCGAGCAGCTCGAACGGCCCCATCGGCAGGTTGCAGCCGACCTTCATCGCCGTGTCGATGTCGGCGGCCTCCGCGTAGTGCGCCTCGAGCATCTTCACCGCGTCGTTGAGGTACGGGAACAGCAACGCGTTGACGATGAAACCCGCGCGGTCGCCGCAGGAGACCGGGTGCTTGCCCGCCTTGGCGCACACCTCGCGGACCGTCGCGGCCACATCCGCCTCGGTCGCCACGGTGCTCACCACCTCGACGAGCTTCATCACCTGCGCCGGGTTGAAGAAGTGCATCCCGATCACGTCACCGGGCCGGGAGGTCGCGGCCGCGCACTCGATCACCGGCAGCGAGGATGTCGTCGTCGCGAGCACCGCTCCCTGCTTGACGGCTGCGTCGAGCGAGGCGAACACCTCCCGCTTGATGTCGATGTCCTCGGCCACGGCCTCCACGGCCAGATCGGCCTCGGCCAGTGCGGAGAACTCGACGACAGGGGTGATGCGGGCCAGCACGTCGGTGGCGTCGGACTGGGCGAGCTTGCCCTTGGACACCGCCTTGTCCAGCGACCTGCGCACGGCCTCGATCGCCTCCTCGGCCTTGGGCACGGAGCGGGCCCGCAGCAGGACGTCGTAGCCGCGCTTGGCGAAGACCTCCACGATCCCGCGCGCCATGGTGCCGGTTCCGACGACGGCGACCGTGTGCACAGGGCGTGCCGACCCGGCCTGGACGGCGTCGCCTGCCGAGCGCGCGTCTGGGACGACCGTCGGCGAGTCCGGCTCCTCGTAGGTGTAGAAGCCGCGTGCGCTCTTGCGGCCGAGCAGGCCCGCCGAGATCATCTGCTTGAGCAGTGGCGCGGGCGCGTGCAGGCGGTCCCGCGACTGGCGGTACATCGACTCCAGGATCTCGTAGGCTGTGTCCAGGCCGATGAGGTCGAGCAGCGCGAGCGGCCCCATCGGGTACCCGCAGCCGTAACGCATCGCCGCGTCCAGATCCTCCCGGGTCGCATAGCGCTGCTCGTACATGCGCACGGCGTGGTTGAGGTAGCCGAACAGCAGGGCGTTGGCGATGAAGCCCGCGCGGTCCCCGGTCACGACGGGGGTCTTGCCGATGCGCTCGGCGAAGGCCTCCACATCGGGGACGACCTGCGGGTCGGTCACCACGGTCCGGACGACCTCCATCAACGTCAGCACCGGCGCGGGGTTGAAGAAGTGCATCCCGATGACCTTGTCGGGACGCGTGGTGTGCACCCCGAGCTCGGTGACCGACAGCGAGGAGGTGTTCGAGGCGAGGATGACGTCCGGACGGGTGATCGTGTCCAGCTCGGCGACGATCTCCGCCTTGAGCTCGGGACTCTCCGGCACGGCTTCGATCACCAGGTCCACGTCCGCGAGGTCGGCGAGAGAGGTCGTGTACCGGATGCGTTCCAGCAACGCGTCCCGGTCCGCCCCCTCGAGCTTGCCCTTGGCCAGCGCGCGCGAGGTGGAGTACTCGATGTGCGAGCGCGCCCTGGACACCCCCTCGTCGTCGATCTCCACCCCGACGACGGTGATCCCGCTGCGGGCGATCACCTCCGCGATGCCGGCACCCATGGTGCCCAGACCGACAACGCCAACGGACTCGAACACACGACCCACGGTCGACCTCCCACACGGCTGGCTACTCGTCAGTAGTAGCCCTTGATAGTGCCACGGAAGGCACCGGGAGGGCCATCGCCGACGCGGAGGTCGTCGACCAGGGGTCGACGGCTCGGGTCGACGGCAGGGCGGCGGGGTCGGGCTCAGCGGTGCCTGCGGACCGGACCGGCCCGAACATCCGGCTCCTGCTGCCGGGGCGTGCGGTGCACGCGCACGGGCACGTCGGTCGGATCCGAACCGGCGCGCCGGGCCTCGCGGGAACCGGCGCGCCGGGCACGATCGTGGTCGGCCCGGCGTCCGGGGTCGCGCAACGTCTCGTAGGCGTCCACCACCTCGCCGAGCTTTCCGGTATCGCCGCCCGGACCGTCCGGATGCAGGCCCCGCACCAGGCGGCGGTAGGCGCTGGATATCTCGCGCTGCGTGGCGTCCGGGCTCACACCGAGCACGGCGTACGGGTCACGCTCAGGACCGCGAGTGCTCATGGGACATCACCTGCCGCATCGGGGGTGACGGCCGGATACACCCTGCTGATCGCCGTGTAGTACTCCCGCGCGGCGGCCTCCGCCTGTTCGAGTGCCTTCCGCGCCGTGGCAAGCTCGCGGTAGGCCCTGGCAACCGTGGGGCCAGGGTCCTGGCCGGAGACCTCGGTGAGCACGTTCTGCTCGCCGTACCGGCTTGCCTGCTCGCCAAGAATCGCCACCAGCTCGGCGAGGTCCCCGCTCAGATGGGTCAGGTGCCACCCGGCGTCGCGCAGCTCGACGTGGGTGGGCACCTCCTCGATCTCGACATGCTGGATGGCGTTGCGGACCTCCCTCGCCGCCGCGTCCAGCGACGTGCTGATCCGTGGCCGCTCGGGACCGTTCACCAGACCTCACCTCCCACGCGGACGTGCCTGCCTCACCGGGTCACTCGTCCGCGGGCACTGCCGGGAAGTTCATCGAAACGATCTCGTCGAACTCTGAGCGCAGCCATGCCGGATCGCCGTAGACGACCCGGCCGAACGCGTCCCTGTCCGGTGCCGGTGGCGTGTTGTCCCGCATCGCGCCTCACCCCGTTCATCGTGTCCAGACGCAGAGCTCTTCACGATCATCCGGAACGACACTTTTTCTATACCAAGCAGTGCAAGTTTCGTCAAGTACACATCTATACTTGCATGCAATACCCGGAACAAGATCGTTTACGCGGTCGACAGCTCGGGCACCACCGTCTCGGCCATCTCGGCCGCGCTCTCGCCGCCGTCCTCGCCGAGAACACGCCGGGCCGCCTCGTCGTCGACACCGTCACAGGGGTCGACCGTGCACAGCTCGGCCGGGTCCAGCGCGGGCTCGCCGGGAGGCTCCTCGGGAATCGACCCGACCGGCCGACTCGCACAGCCGGACTCGTAAGACGCCTCGCCGGTGGCGATGACACAACCGGGGTCGCCATCGGGTTGTGGAGGGGTCGGGTGTCTGTGTGTGGTCGGCGTGTCGCTGCGGGGTGGTCGAACGTGTGTGCGATATCATGGTGGTGTGTCGGAGTTCGTGCAGGTTGTTGGTCCGGCTGGGGTGATGTTCGTCCCGGCCGGGCAGGCGCCTGCGGTCGCGTTCAC
>NZ_FZNW01000072.1 GCF_900188115.1 Haloechinothrix alba
GTGAACCGCCCCGGCGAGTCCGGAGACTCCGTTCCTTGGGAAGGATGGAGTCATGTCAGGGAGTACGTCGAAGAGGTACCCGGCCGAGCTGCGTGAGCGGGCGGTCCGGATGGTTGCCGAGATCCGGGTCGAGCACGAGTCGGAGTGGGCGGCGATGAGCAAGGTCGCCGAGCTGCTCGGTGTCGGGACGCCGGAGACCGTGCGGAAGTGGTGCCGACAGGCCGAGGTCGATGCCGGCAAGCGGCCCGGGATGACGACGGAGGAGTCGGCGGAGCTGAAGCGGTTGAAGCGGGAGAATGCCGAGCTCAAGCGCGCCAACGCGATCCTGAAGTCCGCGTCGGTTTTCTTCGCGGCCGAACTCGACCGGCCACAGCGCTGATCGTGCGCTACATCGACGAGCACGTCGGTGTCCGCGACGGCGACGGTCTGCGCTGGGGTGTCGAGTCGATCTGCGCCCAGCTCACCGAGCTGGGCTGTGCGATCGCCCCTGCGACCTACTACGAGCACCGCTCCCGCAAGCCCACCGTCCGCCAGCTGCGGGACGAGGAGCTGAAGCCGAGGATCGCCGCGGTCCACGCGTCGAATTTCGGCGTCTACGGAGCCCGGAAGGTGTGGCTGACGCTGAACCGCGAACGGCCGGAGGACGCGCCGCCGATCGCGCGGTGCACCGTGGAGCGGCTCATGGGCGACCTCGGGCTTCAGGGGGCGGTGCGCGGGAAGGTCAAGCGGACCACGATCAGCGACGCGACGGCGCCGAAGCCGCTCGACCTGGTGAACCGCAACTTCGCGCCGCTGGCACCTGACCGGCTCTGGGTTGCCGACTTCACCTACTGCTCGACGTGGTCAGGCTGGTGCTACACCGCGTTCGTCATCGACGCCTACGCCCGTCGCATCCTGGGCTGGTCGGTGGCGACCACGATGACCAACCAGCTCGTCGTGGACGCGGTCGAGCAGGCGATCTGGACCCGGCACCGTGAAGGCAAGGACCTGACCGGCCTGATTGCGCACCACGACCACGGCAGCCAGTACCTGTCGGTGGCTTACTCCGAGCGGCTCGACGCGGTCGGGATCAAGCCCTCGACCGGTGCCGTGGGCTCGTCCTACGACAACGCGCTGGCCGAGTCCGTGATCGGCCTGTACAAGACCGAGCTGGTCAAGCCGCGCCGGCCGTGGAAGGGATTCGACGACCTCGAGATCGCGACCGCGGAATGGGTCGACTGGTTCAACCACCGGCGCCCGTTCGAGTACTGCGACGATCTCACGCCAGTCGAGGCAGAGCAGGCTCACTACGCTCACCACCAGGTCCCAGCACCCGCTGGAGTCTCAAACTAGCAAGTCTCCGGACTCGCCGGGGCGGTTCA
>NZ_FZNW01000025.1 GCF_900188115.1 Haloechinothrix alba
GTGGTCGCGCTCGAGGTTGTCCAGCACGCTGTTCAGGTCGCCCGGCACCTGCGCGACATCGGCCTGCTCCTCGGGCGGCAGCTCGTAGAGGTCCTTGTCGATCGGCTCCGGCGGCTCGATCTTGTTGCGCACACCGTCGATACCGGCCATCAGCATCGCGGCGAAGGCCAGGTACGGGTTACCGGAGGAGTCCGGGCAGCGGAACTCGATGCGCTTGGCCTTCGGGCTGTCGCCGGTGATCGGGATGCGCACGCATGCCGAGCGGTTACGCTGCGAGTACACCAGGCTGACCGGGGCCTCGAAGCCCGGCACCAGGCGGCGGTAGGAGTTGATCGTCGGGTTGGTGAACGCCAGCAGGCTCGGGGCATGCGTGAGGATGCCGCCGATGTAGTGGCGCGCCGTGTCGGACAGGCCCGCGTAGCCGGACTCGTCGTGGAACAGCGGCACGCCGTCCTTCCACAGGGACTGGTGGCAGTGCATGCCGGAGCCGTTGTCACCGAAGAGCGGCTTCGGCATGAAGGTGGCCGACTTGCCTTCCTCCCATGCCGTGTTCTTCACGATGTACTTGAACAGCTGCAGGTCGTCGCCGGCGTGCAGCAGGGTGTTGAACTTGTAGTTGATCTCGGCCTGGCCCGCGGTACCGACCTCGTGGTGCGCGCGCTCGACGGTGAGGCCGGCCTCCTCGAGCTTGAGGCTGATCTTGTCACGCAGGTCCGCGTAGTGGTCGACCGGCGGGACGGGGAAGTAACCACCCTTGAAGCGGGTCTTGTAACCGCGGTTGCCGCCTTCCTCGTCACGGCCGGTGTTCCACCAGCCCTCGATCGAGTCGATCTCGTGGAACGACGCGTTCTCCGAGTGGGAGAAGCGCACCGAGTCGAAGACGTAGAACTCGGCCTCCGGGCCGAAGAACGCGAGGTCGGCGATGCCGGACTCGGCGATGTAGTCCTCGGCCTTCTTCGCGATGTTGCGCGGGTCACGGCTGTAGGGCTCGCGCGTGAACGGGTCGTGCACGAAGAAGTTCATCATCAGCGTCTTCTCCGTGCGGAACGGGTCGAGGCGCGCGGTGTACGGGTCGGGCAGCAGCAGCATGTCCGACTCGTGGATCTCCTGGAACCCGCGCACCGACGAGCCGTCGAAGGCGAGGCCGTTGGTGAAGGTCTCGTTGTCGAAGGAGGAGGCAGGCACGGTGAAGTGCTGCATGACGCCGGGCAGGTCACAGAACCGGACGTCGATGAACTTCACTCCCTCGTCGGAGATGAAGCTCAGGAGGTCTTCTGGGGACTTGAACACGCTTGTTCGCTCCTTAAGTCTTGCTGTGCACGTGTGGCCGACTGCGGCGGTCCGACCGGCGGGCGCTTGCACCCCGCGTGTGCCTATCTGGGTACTGACGCTAAGCGGGCGGTGTTGCCCCACCGTCACTCGTATGTTTCGCCGGTGTTAACGATTCGCGGCGGGGTGTCCCTGCTGGGAAATCCATGCTATGCGCTTTGCCACGTTCCGGCAGCGTCAGCGGTACCGGGTGCGGCTGCCGGAACGCGGCGGCCGGGCACCACTTATGCTGGTTACGTGGCTCGATGGACAGGTACGTGGTTGTCCGGGCCGGGGACGCTGCCCGGTGCCGCCGACGGCACCGGCCCACGCTGGCCCGGCGAGCGTCTCGGCCTGCCGGAGCGGGGCGTCGGCGCTGTGGCCGGTGGTGGCAGGCGGGTCGCCGGGCTGCTGCTCGACTGGCTCGCGGCGGGGCTGATCGCCTCGCTGTTCGTGCCGCCTCCGCTCTATGACGTCGCCGCTGCGCAGGCGCAGACCGTCGGGTACGAGTACCAGGTGGCCGCGGTACTGCTCTGGTTCGTGCTCACGGTCCCGTCCGCTGCGTTGTTCGGGTTCACACCCGGTATGGCCGCCGCGGGGATCCGGGTGGGCCGGCTGGACGGTGCGAGCAGGGTCGGTGCCTGGCGGGCCGTCGTGCGGTGGGTGCTGACGTTCCTGTTGATCCCCCCGGCCATCCGCAACGTCGATGGCCGGGGGCTGCACGACCGGACTACCGACACCGTGGTCGTGCGGATGCGCTGAATGACGCTTTCAGCGCGCCTCGTGGGCTGGAAGCGTCATTCAGCGCACCTACTTGCGGCGCATCGTGCGTTGGACGTTGCGCATCTTCGCGCCTGCGGGCTGCGGGCCCTTCGGCATCGCGGCGCGGTTGTTACCCAGGGCCGCGAGCTTGGCCTCGAGGGCATCCACCTGCTTGCCCTTCAGGTTCCGTGGCAGCTTCATCAGGCGGCGCTGCAGCTTGCGCAGCGGCACCTGACCCTCGTCGTTGCCGATGACGAAGTCGTAGATGGGCACGTCACCGACGAGGCGGGAGATGCGCTTCTTCTCCTGCGCGAGCAGGTTCTTCACCCGGTGCGGCGAGCCTTCGGCGACGAGGATGACCCCCGGCCCGCCGAGGACACGGTGCACGGCATCGAGCTGGGTGGTGGCGGCGACCGTGTGGGTGACGCGCCACTTGCCGCGCAGGTTGTCCAGGGCCCATGCCGCCGCGCCCGGTTGGCCGTCGGCCTTGGCGTACACCGTGCGTTGCACGCGGCGGCCGAACACGATCATGGCGGCCATCACGCCGGTGAGTATGCCGAGTGGCAACATCAACCAGGGCATGCCGGTGAGGAAGCCGAGCCCGGCGACGACACCGCCCACGACCAGGAACGCTCCGAGCATCCACGGGATGAGCGCCTTGTCCTCCTTGCGCTGCATCGTGAACGCCTGGATGATCTGGCTGAACTTCTGCTTGCGCGCCGCTCGCTTCGCGCTCCTGGCTTGCTTCTTCGCTGCTTTGTCCTGACCGGCCGCCATGCAACCCAGGATACGGCGACCGGTGGGCCTCATCGGCTGTCGGGGTGCTTTGGGAGGATGTGCTGGCGCGCAGGCGAACGCTGGTCGCGGGCGCGGCCCGCCCCGACTCGATCGTCGGGCCACACCGTGCTCACGGAGCGCGCTGAGGCGACCACGGCGCGGCGACCACGACGCCGCGCGAGACGGCGACAAGCACACGAGGGTGGAGCGGCGTGAACGACCGGGACGGTGACGGCGGCCCGCTGAGCGGGCTCGACCCCGAGCAGCGGGCGGCTGCGACCGCGCCTCGGGGTCCGGTGTGCGTGCTGGCGGGTGCCGGTACGGGTAAGACACGTACGATCACGCACCGGATCGCCTATCTCGTCCGGCAGGGCCATGTCAGCGCGGGCCAGGTGCTTGCCGTGACCTTCACCGCGCGCGCGGCGGGGGAGCTGCGCAACCGGCTCCGGCATCTCGGTGTCGAGGGCGCGCAGGCGCGGACCTTCCACGCGGCGGCGCTGAAGCAGCTGCGCTACTTCTGGCCCCGGGTGGTCGGCGAGGAGCCGTGGGAGCTGCTTGACGGCAAGCTGAAGCTGGTCGGGCAGGCGGCACACCGGGTCGGGGTGTCCACCGAGCGCGACGTGCTTCGCGATGTGGCCTCGGAGATCGAGTGGTCGAAGGCATCACTGGTCGGGGTGGAGGACTACGCGGCTGTGACGGCCCGGCTGCGCAGGGACCTTCCGGCGCCCGCTGCCAAGATCGGCGAGGTGTACGCGGCCTACGAGGAGTTGAAGAGCAGCAGGCGGTTGCTCGACTTCGACGACCTCCTGCTGCACACCACGGCAGCGATCGAGCAGCACAGGTCGGTTGCCGAGGAGTTCCGGCAGCGATACCGGTGCTTCGTCGTCGACGAGTACCAGGACGTGACGCCCCTCCAGCAGCGCCTGCTCGAGGCATGGCTCGGTGGCCGTGACGACATCACCGTGGTCGGTGATGCCAACCAGACCATCTACTCCTTCGGTGGTGCCTCGCCGCAGCCGCTGCTCGAGTTCACGCGCAGGTACCCGGATGCCACGGTCGTGCGGCTCGAGCGTGACTACCGCTCGACACCCCAGGTGGTGTCGCTGGCCAACAGCGTGATCGCCGGGGCGCGGGCGCGCCCGGCCGCGGCACGGCTGCGGTTGGTCGGGCAGCGACAGGCCGGACCGGAACCGGTGTTCAACGAGTTCGACGACGAGCCCGCGGAGGCCGATGCGGTCGCGCGCCGGATCCGCGAGCTGGTCGACAGTGGTGTACCCGCCAGCGAGATCGCTGTACTGTACCGCGTCAATGCCCAGTCGGAGTCCTACGAGCGGGCGCTGGCCGAAGTCACGGTGCCGTACGTGATCCGTGGGGGCGAGAGGTTCTTCTCGCGGCGCGAGGTGCGTGCGGCGTTGACGGCGCTACGGTCTGCCGCGGGCGAGGGCCCCGAGCACTCTGCCGATGCCGGCGCGCCCGCCGACGTGGCCGGCGCGGTGCGTGCCGTCCTCGAGCCGCTCGGGCTGACCACCGAACCCCCGCAGGGCGCCACAGCCAGGGAACGGTGGGACGCGCTGGCCGCGCTCGCCGAGCTCGCGAGGGACTTCGCAGCCTCGGCGAGCGAGCCGTCGCTCGGTGGATTCGTCGCCGAGCTGGAGCACCGGGCCTCGGCGCAGCACCCGCCGACCGTCGAGGGCGTCACGCTCACCTCGCTGCACGCGGCCAAGGGACTGGAATGGGACGCCGTGTTCCTCGTGGGGCTGACCGACGGCACGATGCCCATCCAGCACGCCGAGGGCTCCGACTCGGCGATCGAGGAGGAACGTCGCCTGCTCTATGTAGGGCTCACCCGTGCGCGCGAGCATCTGTGGCTGTCGTGGTCGCTTGCACGGAACCCTGGAGGGCGGCGCAGCAGGCGGCGCAGCCGGTTCCTGCGCGGTGTCGCGCCCGATGATCAGCCCGGTCCCGGGGCCGACGGCCGTACCAGGGGCAAGAAGGGGCGCGCGAAAGCGGGCTGCCGGGTCTGTGGTTCGCGACTGGCCGAGCCTGCCGAGGTATCGGCAGGTAGGTGTGCGCAATGTCCATCCGATGTGGATGAAGAGTTGCTCGCGCGGTTGAAGGAGTGGCGCGGCAGGCGCGCACGGGAGCTGAGCGTGCCCGCCTATGTGGTCTTCACCGACGCCACGCTGGTCGCGATAGCCGAGCAACGCCCGGCCGACGACCGCGGTCTCGTGGCGATCCCCGGGATCGGCGCGACCAAGCTCGAGCGGTTCGGGGCCGACGTTCTCGAACTGGTGCGTGGCGACGGTGCATCCGCCGCATCCGCCTCCTCGGCCGCGCACGACTGATCGCTCGAGGAAGACATCCCGCGGACCCCGGATCCGGAAAATAGGTTGCCGCCGCCCACCTGCCCCGGATAACCTGCGGTTGTCGGGTTGAACGCCCGTACGACAAGATCGCTCTGCGGTTGGCGCGTGTGCCGGGAACGGCTGGGGTGCCGACCGGCGGGCAGTCGCCACGAGTGAGATGACGAGGAGGTGATACGCGATGAGGTTGCCCTTCGGCCCGCGTATCACCGGCCACATGCGTTCCACGATCCGTCGTGGGCCTGTTGGCGCGCCCGTCGCTGGGGAAAGCATCGCGCTCGTGCGTGTGCTTGATCGACTCCGCGGCCGCGCCGCTGGGGAGCATGTCGCGGCGGCGCCGGTCGTCGCCGCGGGTGACGTGTTCAAGCGTAACCAGCGAGGCCGAGTTGGCGTGACGGAAGTTCCGTTGTCCGTGAATGAGCGATGTCCCTGACAGAGACCAGTCAGGGTGCAGGCTCACAAAGGCCGCGGAACCGTCACACGGTCCGCGGCCTTTTTGCTGTTCGCAGGCCGGAGTCAGCAGCAATCGCCAGCAACTTCCTGACAAGGATTAAGGAGAAAGCAGCCATGTCATCGGCACCCGCATTCGCCCCGTCAGGGGCGTTCGCGATACCCGAGGAACTGGCCGACGAGTGCACGTTGCCGTGCCGAACGGGGGATCCGGACCTGTGGTTCGCCGAGTCGCCGTCCGTGCTGCAGCAGGCCAAGCAGCTGTGCGCCGGTTGCCCGGTGCGCGAGCCCTGCCTGGCAGGGGCGATCGAACGTCAGGAACCCTGGGGTGTCTGGGGTGGAGAGATCTTTGATCGTGGGGTCGTGGTCTCGCGCAAGCGGGGTCGTGGTCGGCCTCCCAAGAGCGGCTCCCCGGCTGGACAGGGGACAGCCGCATGAGAGTCGGGAGATCACATGAACCAGTTGGATGAACAGGCGGCGATGGCCCGATGGCGGGAGCGCGTCGCCGAAGGAGGCATGCTGGAGGCGGCGAGCGGTAACCGGCGGGCTCGCAACCGGGAGCGAGCCGTCCGGTTCTGGAACGCGCTCGCGGCGTTCGCCGCTCGGCGTGCCGAGTCCGCACGGCGGGTCGGGGGTGCTCGGGTATCGGCTCACGCGGCGTCCGGGCACGACATGGCCGTCACGGGCACGGCATACACCCGGGGGCGTGGCCGGTGAGCCGCGGCCAGGAACGCCGAGCAGATCTCGCGCAGGATGTGTGTGCGGCCGGCCGCGTCATGGGCCGCGTGACGTAGCGACGCGGCCGGGGTGCGCACGACAGTCACCCCGGCCGCGCCGAGAGCGAGGTCGTCCCTCGTCGGGCTGCCGTGCTCGCCGTCGGTGATCAACCAGGCCAGGGCGACCTCGCCCCACCACGCGTGTACGTGGGCGAGCCTGCGGGTGCCGTGCCCGTACACGGTCACGTTCCACATCGGAAGTGGCAGCGGCGCGTCGCGCAGCACCGCTCGGGCGGGACCGCGCGGGTGCGCCTGCTCGCAGGCGGCGAGCTCGCGCAGCGCGGTCCGTACGGCGGACGAGCCGCGCTGGTTACCCGCGTCGAGCTCGTAGCGGAGTTGCTCGGGCGTAGCCAGACCGGCGTCGGTGACCAGGGCGAGGAGCCGGTGCAGCTCGGCGGCCTCCGGTGTGGTCCGCGCCAGGTCGGTCGCGGCACGCGTCGGCGGGGCGAACGGGAGTCCGCCCGCGACCTGTGGGCGCGGTGGTCGTGAGCTGCGCTCGACGGCGACGAAGCCGGTGGCCACCGGCCGCTTGTCCGGGGGAACGATCAGGCGGACCGGACCGGCTGCCGGTACGTCGAGGCCGTGGGCGCGCAGCGCGTCGGCGCCGGTGATGACCGCACGCGGCCCACCGATGGCGACGGCGGCACGCAGCCGCTGGCGGCGCGTCGGCGGGCCGCTACCCAGCAGGATCACGCCGGGTAGCAACCGTAGCCAGGGACCGCCGGGGCGGCAGCGGTACGCGATGGTGCTCTTCGGTACACCCAGCTCGCGGAGGGTGGCTGTGGTGGCGACTCCGTCGGGGGCGGCCTGCCGGATCGCGCGCCGGCTGGGACACGTGGATCGAACCATGCGCCGATCGTCGCGCCGCTCGAGCCCGCGTGGGACGCGTTCGCCGATTCTGTGGACAACTGCGCCGGCCAACGGTGACTCGGTCCAGGTAGCCGCCGCGCTGTGCACACCCCGCCCGTCGGAGCCCGGCTCGCACCGAGTCAGGTCTCGGGTGGCAGGAAACCGGGAATCCACCGTTCGGCGATCGCGCGGATGGGAAACTCCGCCTCGAGCTGGCAGAGGATACCGGTGTTACCGGCGGCGGCGCGATGGATCATCAGGTACTCGGCCGGCAGGTTCAGCGACCGCGCGGTCTGAAAGTCCGAGCCGCGTGCGTCACCGACCCGCGTCGCCTGCTTCTGCATCCAGCGGCGGGTGAAGCGGAACGTTGTGCCTGCGAGCGGCTCGCTGAACGGTGCGAGGTAGGCCAGCACGTCGTCGGCAGCGACATCGGTGTCCGGCCGGACGAACCGGTGCGCGCGCAGGGCGGCCATCAGCTCAGCGGGACGTTCCTCGAGCGCGAGCCTGGTGATCGCGCCGAGCCCGTACGGGATGCCGTCCGGCAACCGAAGGCAGGCGCCGAAGTCGATGACGCACAGGCGGTTGTCGTCGGTGACCATGAAGTTGCCCGGATGCGGGTCCGAGTGCATGCGACTGGCACGGGCGGGAGCGGAGTACAGGAACTCGGTCAGCAACCTACCGGCCTCGTTGCGCCGCGCATGCTCGCCATCGGCGATGATCGCCGAAAGCGGGGTGCCCGTGACCCACTCGGTGACGATGACCTTCGGCGCGCTCGCGACGACCCGTGGCACGACGAACTCGGGGTCGTCCGCGAATGCGGTGGCGAACGCTCGCTGATGCTCGGCCTCGATACGGTAGTCGAGCTCTTCATCCATGCGGTCGGCGAGCTCGTTCAGCAGCGGCTTCACCTCGGTGCCCGGAACGATGGCCTGGATCAGCCTGCTGAACCGCATGAGCTGTCGCAGGTCGCTGCGCAGGGCTTCGTCGGCGCCCGGGTACTGGATCTTCACGGCGACCTCGCGACCGTCGTGCCACACGGCGCGATGAACCTGCCCGATGCTCGCCGCGGCCATCGGTTCGTCGCCGAATTCGGCGAACCGGCGTCGCCAGGACGTGCCGAGCTGCTCGGTCAGCACGCGACGGGCCTGCCGTGTCGACATGGGCGGCGCCGCGGTCTGCAGCTTGGTGAGCGCCTCACGGTACGGCGCCGCGTAGGCGTCCGGGATCGCCGCCTCGAACACGCTGAGGACCTGCCCGAACTTCATCGCGCCACCCTTGAGCGTGCCGAGCACGTCGAACAGCTGCTCGGCGGCGCGGGCGGAGAGCTCGGCATTGACCTCATCGGAGTGCCGCCCGCCGAGTCGCCGCCCCCAGCCACTGACGGCGCGACCGGCGATGCCCAGAGGCAGGCTGGCGAGCTTGGCCGTGCGCGCCGCGGAGGTGTGCGGAAGCGTGCGCTCGCCTTCCTCGACACTGTCGTCAGGTTCGGTCACAACCTCGATTCTGCCTTCTCGGCGGCGATGCGCCCAGGAGGGATACACACTGCATGGATACACCCGGCATCGTGGTGGCCGTTGCCGGGTGCGGATCCTCCGGCGTGCGGTCGGCGCTGTGGCGCGCTGCTCACCGTCTGGTGCGGCACCCGCAACGTGCGTGCGGCTGCCAGGTACGCTGCCGCAGCCGGCCGCCGAAGACGTCCAGCTCCAGGGTGGTGTTCCAGGTAGGGCACGGCTCGTGGTCGGACCACAGGGTGCGAACCGCCTGGCCGACCGCCAGTGCTGCGACCGCCCTGGTGCTGACCGGCCCCGCGGGGCGGGGCAGGCCTGCGAGCCGGCCGGCGACCCACGGCCAGCCGCTGTCCCGTTCGGCGCGATGCAGGTCGGCGCAGTGCAGGCAGCTCGTCCTGCCGGGTACGACGAGGGGACCGACGATGCCGGTGCCGTCGCGCACGCGGACGGGCAGGTGCGGTATCCGCTCGCTCATGAGCCGGTGTACCAGTTCGGGCGAGGGCACCTCCGCGTCGGTGATCACGGCCAGGTCGGGATACCGGTCCGACGGCACGGGCGCGGTCTCGGTCGTGGGGTTGGCGTCCCGGACGGCGTCGACGACGGCCGCGTGCCGCGGGCGCCCGAGATCCCCCGACCGGTCGCCGCGGGTGACGTCGGCGGTGGCCATCGTCCCCGTGGTTTCGACGGCGACGTGTCCGATGCCCGCGGTGGCGAGTCCGGTGGCGACCGCCCGGCAGAGTGGTCCGTCCCCGTGCACGAGCATCATGCTGTGCGCGCAGCGCTCGGGGAGACCGGCACCACCGAGTGGCCGTGTCCCGGATACTCGCGTTCCCCACAGTGCGGTGTCGGAGGGGCAGCCGTGCGGGATGTGGTGCGTGGCGGCGTCGTCGACGAGGCCACGTTCGGTGAGCTCGGTCAGTACTCGACGTAGCTGCGCACGGTCCGTTGTATCCAGCTCCGCGAGCAGAGCGGTCAGGCCGTTGGTGCCGTCGAGGGCACAGAGCACGGCGGCCAATCCGGACGAGACCCCACTGATCACCACGGCGTGGCGCGGATCGAGCCCGACCTGCAACTCGGTGTCTCCGCGCCGGAACGCCCCGATGCCGGGCACCAGCCGCGGTCTGCTCGGCAGCCGGGTGCCGGCTTGTGTCGGGTGAGTTCCGGTGTGCTGTGCGTTCGTCATCACCCCGGATGGTGCATGCTCCCGGCGAACGTCCTGCCCGGCAACCTGCGGGTTGTCCACACTCCGGCGCGCGAGCGTTACGGAGGTACAGGGCAGGTACCGGGCAGGTACAGCACAACCGCACATCCGGGGGAAGTCGTGGTGGCTCTTCGGATGCGTTCCGGTGGAGCTGTCATGGGCGCGTCGTAGTGTGGGGACGTGCCTGACTCGCCCAACCCCAGAATCGGCCCCAGAACCGGCTCCAGTACGACAAGCGCCGCTGCTCCGTCGGCCACCCGGGTCGAGGTCCGGCGCAGCAAGCGCCGCCGCCGTACCGTCTCGGCATACATGGATGGCGGCACCATGGTGGTGCTGATCCCGGACCGGATGTCCCGCACGGAGGAGCAGCACTGGGTCGCCGAGATGGAACGCAAGTTGCTGCGCAGCGCGAAACGGAAGGCCTCGCCCGCGCGCGAGTCGGATGAGGCGCTGATGGCGCGTTGCCGCGAGCTGAGCCTGCGGTACCTGGACGGCACCTGCGAGCCGGCGAGCGTGCGATGGGTGGCGCCGATGCGCACCAGGTGGGCCTCGTGTACCCCCACGCAGGGCACCATCCGCGTCAGCGAGCGGCTCCGCGACGTACCCGCGTGGGTACTGGACTACGTGCTCGTGCACGAGCTCGCTCACCTGCGGGTTTCCGCGCACGACGCCGAGTTCTGGGCGTTGTGCGGCCGCTACCCGAAGACCGAGCGTGCGATCGGCTACCTCGAGGGGCTCTCGGCTGCCGCAGGCTTGGGCATCACGGGTGTGGACGACGAATCCGCAGCAGAACCCGACGCCGGCCCCGCAACCGGCACCGACGGCGAGCGCCCGGCGTGACCGGTCAGCGCGCCTCGCCGCCCTGTTCGCCGCCCTGGTCGCCGCCCTGGCTGCCCTGGTCGCCGTCATCGCCGTCGCCGGGTGCCGGGCCGCCGGTGTCCTGCTCGCCGGTGCCGGAATCCTCCACCGGGCCGCCCGCGTCCTGCTCGGTGCGCAGCAACTCGGCCATGGGGTCCATGTCCGCGTGCTCGCCCTGCCCGAGCCGCTCGGCGAACTCCTCGGGATTGTCGAGGTCATCGGCGGTGGGGATGAGGTCGGGATGGGCCCACAGCCCGTCACGCTTGCTCATCCCGTGACGCAGGCCGACCTGGCTCCACAGCGAGGAGGCCGCGCGGAGCTTGCGCGGCCGCAGCTCCAGTCCGACCAGCGTGGCGAAGGTCTGCTCGGCGGGACCACCGGTGGCGCGCCTGCGGCGCAGCGTCTCGCGCAGCGCCTCGGCACCGGGCAGCCGGTCGCCGATGGCCTCGGCGACCACGACGTCGACCCAGCCCTCGACGAGTGCCAGTAGCGTTTCCAGGCGGGTCAGCGCGACCTGCTGCTCCGCCGAGGTTTGCGGTTCGAACAGGCCGGAGGACATGGCTTCCTCGATACTCGCCGGGTTCGACGGGTCGATCTTGCTGGCCAGCTGCTCGATGGCCGCGGTGTCGACCGTGATGCCGTGCGCGAACTCCTCGACGGTGTCCAGCAGCCGCTGGCGCAGCCACGGCGCGTGCGCGAACAGGCGCTGGTGCGCCGCCTCGCGCGCGGCCAGGAAGACCAGTACCTCGCTGCTCGGTCGTTCGAGCCCCTCGGTGAACTTCTCGATGTTCGCGGGCAGCAGTGCGGACGTGGCGTCCGGGCCGAGCGGCAGACCGACCTCGGTCGAGGTCAGCACGTCCGCGCCGAGCTGGGCGAGCGCGTTACCGAGCTGCGAGCCGAAGGCCATCCCACCCATCTGGTCGACCATCGACAGCAGCGGCCCCGCGGCCTGCTTCGCCTCCTCCGGCAGCGCGCCAGTCCACGCGCTGGCGATCTGCTTGGCGACCGGGTCGCACAGCCGCTGCCAGGTCGGCAGGGTCTTCTCCACCCAGTCCCCTGCCGACCAGGCCTCGGTGCTCGTCGCGCCCGCTGGCAGCGTGGTGGCCGCGTCGAGCCACAGCTCGGCCAGATGCGCGGAATCACGAACGGCCTTGGCCGAGTCCGCGGACACCGATGTGCTGGTGAACCCCACCTGCTTGCCACCTTCGCCTGCCAGGCGTTGCATGGCGATCTGTTTGGCGAGGTCGTAGTTGACCGGCCCACTCGACTGCCCTGCCTGGCTGAGCATCTGCCCGAGCTGGCTGAGCATCTGCCCGAGTTGGCTGAACGGATCGGAACCTTGCGACTGCTGCCCGGACTGGTCGGACGGATCGTTCTCGCCGTATCGATCGGGGTCCGGCATGCCGAAACCGAACGGGGGGTTGCTCATACCTCCACGGTACGCGGTACGGCGGGACCGGTGTGCCGGACGTCGGGTCTCCGCGCGGGCGCTACGTCACCTGTCGGCGAACGCATCGACGAGGCCGAGATGCCGCGCCGTAGGCTGTGCGTTGTGAGCGATTCGGAGGAACGGCACGAGCACACCCGGGCAGCAGGCCAGCAGCAGGGTCAAGTGGACGAGACGCTGCGTGACCCGTACGGCGACCCGTACGCGCCCGCCCAGCGGCGCGACCGCCGCACCCTGTCCCGGCGCGGATGGACGTTGCTGCTCAGCGCGTTGCTCGCCGCGGCGTTCGCCGCGGTCGGGTTCACGGTCAGCGTCCCCTACGTCGCCCTCGGTCCCGGCCCGCTGTACGACACCCTCGGGGAGGTCGAGGGGGAACCGGTGATCTCCTTCCACGACGAGGACGGCGAGGACGTGGCCGACGAGCTCGCGCACGATACGTCCGGCACGCTGAGCCTGACGACCGTGTCGGTAGCAGACGACGTGACCATGTTCAACGCGCTCGTCAGGTGGGCCAGCGGCGAGTACGCGCTGGCGCCGCGGGAGCAGTACTTCCGGCCGGGAGTTCCCGAGGAGGAGATCAGGGAAGAGAACATTGCGCAGTTCGAGAACTCGCAGAGTGCCGCGGAGTCGGCGGCGCTGGGCCTGCTCGGTTACCCGACCGACGTGTTCGTGCAGGAGGTACTGCCGGACCAGCCCGCCGACGGGGTCCTGCCCGCGAACGCCGAGCTGCTCAGCATCGAGGGCGCGCCTGTGGAGACGGTGCAGGACGTCCACGACGAGCTCGAGGGCTCCCGGCCCGGACAGACCATCGACGTGACGTTCCGCGAGCACGACGAGGACGGCGGCGAGGTCGGCGATGAGCAGTCCGTGCCCCTCGAGCTGGGCGAGCGGGACGACCGTGAGCAGGGTTTCATGGGTGTGACGCTGAGCGAGCGCGCCGATGTGGACTTCACCGTCGACTTCACGCTTGCCGACGTGGGTGGCCCGTCGGCAGGCGTGATGTTCGCACTCGCGATCGTCGACCGGATGACGGAGGACGATCTGGTCGGCGACAGGCATGTCGCCGGCTCCGGGGAGATCAACGCGACCGGGGACATCGGACCGATCGGCGGCATCGGGTTCAAGATCGAGGCTGCCGACGATGCCGGGGTCGACGCCTTCCTGGTTCCCGAGCAGAACTGTGCCGAGGCCGCGGCCGCCGACCCCGAGAACATGGTGCTGATGGAGGTCGGCTCGCTGTCCGAGGCCGTCGACGCGCTCGAGGCACACAGTGCCGGCCGGGACGTGCCGACATGCCGGGAGTGAGGTCCGGGCCCCGCGCCTGAGGACGGCGCCCTGCCGGGGAATGGGGCGTCAGGGCTGCAGCGTCGCCTCGAGGGCGCGGAGCAGGTTCGGCGCCAGGTCCGGGTGTTCGATGACCTCGTCGACGGGGAACTGGTCACCACCGGCATCCCGGTCCCGCGCGCTGTCGTCCGCATCCGCCGACGAGCGCAGGCGCATGACGCAGGCGTGCGTCCCGTCCCGGGTGACGGCCGCGACCAGGCGGGCCTCGGTCCGGCGGGGGTGGTCGGCGGCCGCGCGGCGCAACCGCTCGTCGTCCTCCTGCCCGCCTCCTGTCGAGCCGCCGCTGTCCACGCTGCTTCCGGCGCCCGTGCCGGGCAGGTCCCCTTCCGCGTCCGGGGGCAGCACGATGATCTCCTGCGCGAGTGCGCAGCCGTGCACCGTCTCCGGCCAGACAATGCCCGCGAGGGCCTCGGCGAGGTCGGAGTCCGGCAGTGACTCCTGCGCGACCGGGGTCAACGCGGCATGCGTGTCCAGCTGGTCCTCGAGCTCGGGTTGCTTGGCAAGCAGGCTCGCGGTGTCGACGAGGGCGAACAGCTGCACGGGCTGGTTCCACCCGCCGGCGGCGAGGAACTCCTCGACCTCCCGTGCCGCGCTGGCCACACTGGTATCGACGCTCGCGTCGGGCGTGTCGGGCGCATCAGGCTCTGCCATGCCCCCATACTGCCAGTGCGGTGGTCGGCGCGAGCGCGACCCGGTTGGGGGCGGCAATGGATAATCCGTACAGTTGAACGATATAGAGGCGCAGCGGCGTAGCAGCGCGCCGGCCCGCTACGATACTCGGACAAAACAGACACAGGAGCGTGTGCCGTGGCCACCAGGCCCCCTGTCAGCATGCCGCAGCTGAGCAAGCGAAGCCGGTTCCTCCTCATCCTCGGCGGTCTCGTCGTGCTGGCCTTGCTGGCCGGAACGAGACTGATCGACACCTATGTCAACTGGTTGTGGTTCGGTGAGGTCGAGGCGCGGTCGGTGTTCAGTACGATCCTGGTCACCAGGATCGCGATGTTCTTCGCCGTCGCGATCGCCGTCGGGGGCATCGTTTGGCTCAGCCTGTACCTGGCGTATCGCAGCCGCCCGGTGTTCGTGCCCGTCGCCGCCGAGGACGATCCGATGGCGCGGTACCGCACCACCATCATCGGCAGGGCGATGCTGTTCGGGATCGGCATCTCGGCGATCATCGGTCTGATCGCCGGGGCGACGGCGCAGGCGGACTGGTCGATGGTGCGGCTGTTCTTCGGCGGTACCGAATTCGGGCAGACCGACCCCGAGTTCGGCCGTGACATCGGGTTCTACGCGTTCAGCCTGCCCTTCTGGAACTGGCTGGTGAGCCTGGGGCTTGTGGTGAGTGCGATCGCGTTCATCGCCGCGGCCGTCGTGCACTACGTGTTCGGTGGTATCCGGTTCGGGGGTGGCACGGGCAAGCTCGGCTACTTCAGCAACGCGGCGAAGGTCCAGCTGGCGATCACGGCGGGGATCTTTGTGCTGATCAAGGCTGTCGACTACTTCCTCGACCGCTACGACATACTCCTGTCGGACCGCAACGACGTGTTCATGGGTGCGACCTACACGGACCTGCACGCGGTGCTGCCCGCCAAGCTGATCCTCACCAGCATCGCGGTGTTCTGCGCGCTGGCCCTGTTCGCCGGGGCCGTGCTGCGCAACCTGCAGCTGCCCGCGATCGCGCTCGTGCTGTTGTTGCTCTCCGGTGTCGTGGTCGGCGCGGCCTGGCCCGCCCTGCTCGAGCGCTTCTCGGTGCAGCCGAACCAGATCGAGAAGGAAGCCGAGTCCATCGAGCGCAATATGGCGGCCACACGGGCCGCCTACGACATCAACGATGTCGAGTATATCGATTACCAGGGCACGACGGAGGCCGACGCGGACGAGGTCGCCGAGGAGATCGGCACGGTGCCCAACATCAGGCTGCTGGACCCGGCCGTGCTGCAGCGGACCTACACCCAGCTCGCCGGTCGGGAGAACTTCTACGGCTTCCCCGAGACCCTGGACATCGACCGGTACCAGCTCGACGGGGAGCTGCAGGACTACATCGTGGCGCTCAAGGAGATCAACACCGATGGTCTCGCGGAGAACCAGCAGTCCTGGATCAACCGTCACATGGTTTACACGCACGGCAACGGTTTCGTGGCCGCGCCCGCGAACCGGATCGACCGGGCCGTCGGCGGGGAAGGCAGCGATGGTGGCTTCCCCCTGCTGGGCACCAGCGATACCGAATCGCCGGAGGGCAGTGGTGTCGAGGTCGACCAGCCGCGGGTCTACTACGGCGAACTGGTGACCGACTACGCGATCCTGGGTGAGTCCGGGCCCGGTGAGTACGACACCGCCGACGCGCGCGACTACAACTACCAGGGTGAGGGTGGCGTCCCGGTCGACAACATCTTCCACCGCTCGGTCTTCTCGGCGTTCTACGGTGAGCGGAACATCCTGTTCACCGGGGAGATCGGTGAAGGCTCGAAGATCATGTACAAGCGGGACCCGGTGGAACGGGTTCGCGACATCGCGCCGTGGCTGACGGTGGACGGCGATCCCTACCCCGCGGTGATCGACGGGCAGATCAAGTGGATCGTGGACGGCTACACCACCCTGGACAACTACCCGTACTCCCAGCAGCAGCCGCTGGGTGAGGTCATCGAGGACCCCATCACCGGGCTGGAACGTCCGGACCAGAACACGATCAACTACATCCGTAACTCGGTGAAGGCCACCGTGGACGCCTACGACGGCACGGTGAACCTGTACACCAACGACCCGGACGATCCGGTCCTGCAGGCCTGGAAGAACGTCTTCCCCGGCCTGGTCAACCCGGAGGACGAGATCTCGAGCGAGCTGCGCGAGCACTTCCGCTACCCCTCGGACATGTTCAAGGTGCAGCGGGAGCTGCTGACCCGGTACCACGTGGAGAGCCCGCAGCAGTTCTACTCCACGAACATGTTCTGGGACGTGCCGCCGGACCCCACGACCGAGGAAGAGGAGGAGCAGCCTCCGTACTACATCCTGGCCGACACACCGGGCTTCGAGGGGCCGACCTTCCAGCTCACCAGCCCGTTGACGCCGCTGCGCAGGCAGTACCTGGCCGCGTGGATGTCGGTGTCGTCCGATCCGGAGACCTACGGGCAGATGAAGGTGCTGCGGCTGCCGCCCACCGACGAGACGAAGCAGACCGAGGGGCCGGTCCAGGTGCAGAACCGGTTCGACAGTGACCCGAGGGTCGCCCAGGACCGCACGCTGTTCCAGAACCCGAACATCAACGTCGTCTACGGCAACCAGCTGACCCTGCCCCTCGCAGGCGGCTTCCTCTACGTCGAGCCCCTCTACATCGAACAGACCGGGGAGAACGCGTTCCCGCAGCTGGCACGCGTGCTGGTCGCCTTCGGTGACCGGGTGGGCTTCAAGCCGACGCTCGAGGGAGCGATGGAGCAGGTGTTCGGTGAGGGCCTCGGCGATGTGGTGACCAGCCCGGAGGAAGGGCCGACCGACATCGATGTGCCGGAGGGTGACTCCGGGGAGGAACCGGCCGAGGAGTCGGAGGGCTCCGAGGAGGAGGCCCCCGAGGAGGAGCAGACCGAGGCCACACCGGATATGCAGCAGGCCGCTGCGGACATGCAAGCCGCGTGGCAGCGGTACCAGGAGGCCCAGCGCAACGACGACTACGCAGCGCAGGGCGAGGCGCTGGCCGAGCTGGACCAGGCGGCGCAGCGTTACGAGCAGGCGCGGAGCGATGCCGGTGCCGAGGGTGCCGGCCAGCCGGGTGGCTGAGGACGCTCCACTCCTGCGCTCCGGCCCGGGACAACCGTGGTGGCCGCACGTGCGGCCACCACGGTTGTCGTTCGGGGACCCCCCGTGTAGGGGCGCCGGGGCGCCGGGGTATAGTGAAGATACAACACAACGACGCGGGGTGGAGCAGTTCGGTAGCTCGCTGGGCTCATAACCCAGAGGTCGCAGGTTCGAATCCTGTCCCCGCTACCACCACATCGGGCCCCTATCCGGTTTGCCGGGTAGGGGCCCGATGCATGTCGCATGCCCACCGTGCCCGCCGGCTCCCGAGCCGGGCGTCGAGCGGCAGGTCGGGCCCCTGTGCGAGCCCCGACGCCCTGCAGCCCGGGTCCTACGTGGCCGCGCGACAGTCCCACCCGAACAGGTAACAGTCCGCTGCGCACCGGTTTCTATTGTGGACCTGATCAGGGCCACAGTGGACACGAAGCCGTATACGTGGCACTGTAGACACCATGGCCGATATCAATGCCACATCAGCAGCTCTGCTTGGCTTGCTTCACGACGGTCCCGCGACGGGCGGGCAACTGGTGGCGAGTGCTGAGGCAGCGTTCGGGACGTTCTTCAGCGTGACGCGCAGTCAGGTCTACCGGGAGCTCCCGGTGCTCGCCGACGCCGGGCTGGTACGCCTCGGCAAGCGCGGGGCGCGTTCGAGCCAGCAGTACGTGCTCACCGCAGCCGGGAAGAAGGCCTTCAGGCAATGGGTCAACGCGGAGTCCGGGCCGGACCACATCCGCAGTACCCTGATCCTGCGCCTGGTCAACTCCGGGACGGTGACGGACAAGCAACGCGCGGAGCTCATCGAAACCGCTCGTGCGCGTTACAAGGAGGACGCGGCGACGGCGAAGGCGAACGCGCGGGAAGCCGCGGAGGCCGGCGACCCCATCGCCCAAGCGATCGCCGACTTCGGGCACGCGTACGCGCGAGCCGCGCTGAAGCTGGTCGACGCCGTCGAGAACGCGTGACCGGTACCTGAGGCAGGCGTGGCGCGGGCTGCGCGCCACGCCCGGGTACTGTGTGCCCCTTGCAGCCTGCCCGCACGGGTGGCGCGTAACCTGGGGACTTGTGAGCGTGGATGCCGAAACACAGCTGAAGGATCTCTCCAGCACGCTGAGCCAGGTCGAGGCGGTGATGGACCTGGACGCGTTGCGTGCTGAGGTGGCCTCGCTCGAGGAGCAGGCCGCCGATCCGGGCTTGTGGGACGATCCCGACACGGCTCAGCAGATCACGAGCAGGCTCTCGTACCGCCAGGCTGACCTGCGCAAGGTCACCGAGTTGCGGCAGCGCCTCGACGACCTGGCCGTACTCTACGAGCTGGCCGCGGAGGCCGACTCCGCGGAGGAGGCGCGGCAGACCCGTGAGGAGGCCGACGCCGAGCGCGCGCGGCTGGCAGGCGAGATCGACGCGCTCGAGGTGCGCACCCTGCTCTCCGGCGAGTACGACGAGCGCAACGCCGTGGTCAACATCCGTGCGGAGGCAGGCGGGGTCGACGCGGCCGACTGGGCGGAGATGCTGATGCGCATGTACCTGCGGTGGGCCGAGCGGCACGACTACCCCACGGAGGTCTACGACATCTCCTACGCGGAGGAAGCCGGGATCAAGTCGGCGACCTTCAAGGTGAACGCCCCGTACGCCTACGGCACGCTGTCGGTGGAGCAGGGCACGCACCGGCTGGTGCGGATCTCGCCGTTCGACAACCAGAGCAGGCGGCAGACCTCGTTCGCGCACGTCGAGGTGCTCCCCGAGGTGGCGGAGGTCGACCACATCGACGTCCCGGACAAGGACATCAGGGTCGACGTGTACCGCTCATCCGGACCCGGGGGGCAGAGCGTGAACACCACCGACTCCGCGGTGCGCATCACCCACCTGCCGACCGGGGTGGTGGTCTCCTGCCAGAACGAGAAGTCCCAGCTGCAGAACAAGACGGTCGCGCTGCAGGTCCTGCAGGCCAAGCTGCTGCAGCGCAAGAAGCAGGAGGAGCAGGCCGAGCTCGACGCGCTCAAGGACAGCGGCTCGAGCTGGGGTAACCAGATGCGGTCGTACGTGCTGCACCCGTACCAGATGGTCAAGGACCTGCGTACCAACTACGAGGTCGGCAACCCCACTCCCGTGCTGGAGGGCGAGCTCGACGGTTTCCTCGACGCGGGTATCCGGTGGCGCAAGCAGCAGGAGCAGGACCGGGACTGACCCGGCCGGCGGCCGGTTGCCGGCACGCTCCGGAGCGGGGCCGCGCGAGGACTTGCACCCGACACGGGCCGATGCTATGGGGACTTGACACGGTCGGCGGGTAGGATCGCACACCGTGATCCGGATCGAAGATGTCACCAAGGTGTACAAGACCTCGACACGCCCCGCGTTGAACAACGTGTCGTTCGAGGTCGACAAGGGCGAGTTCGTGTTCGTCATCGGCCCGTCCGGATCGGGAAAGTCGACGTTCCTGCGCCTGTTGCTGCGGGAGGAGACGCCCACAAAGGGCAAGATCTATATCTCGAATGTCGATGTGGCGAAGATGCCCCGCCGCAAGGTGCCACGGCTGCGGCAGACCATCGGATGCGTCTTCCAGGACTTCCGGCTGCTGAGTAACAAGACCGTGTTCGAGAACGTCGCCTTCGCCCTCGAGGTGATCGGTAAGCCGGCACACACCATCCGCAAGGTGGTACCCGAGGTGCTCGAGCTGGTCGGTCTGGACGGCAAGTCCGATCGCATGCCCAACGAGCTCTCCGGCGGTGAGCAGCAACGTGTCGCCATCGCTCGGGCCTTCGTCAACCGGCCGCTGATGTTGCTCGCCGATGAGCCGACGGGCAATCTCGATCCCGACACGAGCCAGGACATCATGCTGCTGCTCGAGCGCATCAACCGGACGGGTACGACCGTGCTGATGGCCACGCACGACCACTCGATCGTCGACTCGATGCGCAGGAGGGTGGTCGAGCTCGAGTTCGGCAAGGTGATCCGGGACGACGCGCGAGGAGTGTACGGCGTCGGTAACTGACCAGGAGCCTGTCCCGATCCCCGCCCCCGCAGACCTACCGATCCCCGCCCCCGACTGAAGGACTGTGTCGCCCGATGCGTGCCAGCTTCGTGTTCAGTGAGGTCGTCACCGGTCTCCGCCGGAACGTCACGATGACCATCGCGATGATCCTGACCACCGCGATCTCGCTCGCCATGCTCGGTGGTGGCCTGTTGATCGCGCAGACGGTCGATCTCACCAAGGAGCGGTACCTCGACGACATCGAGGTGTCGATCTTCCTGACCGATGACGTCAGCGCCAACGACGAGAGCTGCACCGAGGACCCGTGTGCCGCGCTGCGGCAGTCCCTCGAGGAGAGCGACGAGGTCGAGACCGTCATCTACCAGAGCAGGGACGAGGCCTACGAGAGCTTCCAGCGGATCTTCGAGGAGCAGCCCGAGCTGGTCGAGCTGGCGCGGCCCGAGGCCTTGCCCGCATCGTTGCGTGTCCGGCTGGTAGACCCGGAGCGTGCCGATGTGATCACCGAAGAGTACGAGGGTGAGGCGGGCATCGCGCAGATCCAGGACCAGGGGGTGTTCCTGGAACGGCTCATCGACGGGCTGAACAGCTTCCGGAACATCACGCTGGTGGGGTCGTTGGCCCTGCTGGCCGCGGCCCTGCTGCTGATCGCCAACATGGTGCAGATCTCGGCGTTCACCAGGCGTACCGAGGTCGGGATCATGCGGCTGGTCGGTGCGACCCGGTGGTACACCCAGCTACCGTTCCTGCTCGAGGCCATGGTCGCCGGGGTGATCGGTGCGATCCTCGCCGCCGGTTCCCTCGTAGGCCTGCAGCTGTTCGTGGTGGACGGGGTGCTGGCCGAGCTTCGCGAGGCCGGCATCATCTCGCTGCCGTCCCTGTTGTACACCGTGCTGATCGTGGCGCCGGTGCTGCTGGTCAGCGCCATGGTGATCTCGGCGGTCACCGGCTACGTCACGCTGCGCATGTACGTACGCCACTAGCCCGAGGTGTATCGGGGGTGCCGGTGACGGCGCTGCGGTGACGGAAATTGCGTGGAACGGACCCGTAGAGTGGAAGCATGCCGAAAGAACGTGGTCGCACGATGATCGTGTCGAACAGGCGCGCCAGGCACGACTTCACCATCCTCGACACCTTCGAGGCGGGAATCGTGCTGCGGGGTACCGAGGTCAAGAGCCTCCGTGCGGGTAAGGCATCGCTGGCGGAGGCCTTCGCCACGGTCGACGACGGTGAAGTGTGGCTCCGTGGCATGCATATCCCGGAGTACGAGCAGGGCACGTGGACCAACCACGAGCCGCGGCGGCACCGCAAGCTGCTGCTGCACAGGGACGAGATCGCCAAGCTGATCGGCAAGACCAAGCAGAGCGGCCTCGCCTTGGTCCCGCTGTCGATGTATTTCTCCGACGGCAAGGCGAAGGTCGAGCTGGCGCTGGCGCAGGGTAAGCGCAAGCACGACAAGCGGCGCGACCTCGCGAGGAAGGACGCGGAGCGGGAGGTCGCCAGGTCCGTCGGCAGGGCGGTCAAGGGCAAGATCTAGGGCTGTCGAACCGTGATGGCTGATGCGGGTCCGGCGACCGACGCCGATGTGGCGGCCTGGGCGAGCTCGCTCGGTGTGCCCGGGCTGGTCGACATGCACACGCACTTCCTGCCCGAGCGGGTCATGCGCAAGGTGTGGGCGTACTTCGACGATGCCGCCGAGCACTACGGCACAGCGTGGCCGATCCACTACCGCCTGCCCGAGGGGGAACGGATCGAGGTGCTGCGCGCGCTCGGGGTACGACATTTCGCCCCGCTCGTCTACCCGCACAAGCCCGGTATGGCGGAGTGGCTGACGAGGTGGGCGCGGGAGTTCGGTACGACCGTCGCCGAGGCCGTGCCGACCGCGACGCTCTACCCGGAGCCGGGAGCCGGTGCGCAGGTGGCCACAGCGCTGCGCGCCGGCGTGCGGTGTTTCAAGGCGCATATCCAGGTAGGCGACTACGACCCGCGCTCGGACCTGCTCGATCAGGCATGGGGGTTGCTGGCCGAGGCCGGTGTCCCTGTCGTCGTGCACTGCGGGCACGGGCCGATCCCCGGTTCGTATACCGGTGTGGAGGTCTTCGGCGAGGTGCTTCGACGGCATCCGCGCCTGGTCGCCGTGCTCGCGCACGCGGGAATGCCCGAGTACGAGGACGCGTTGGCCCTTGTGCGCGAGTATCCGCGTGTGTACCTGGACACCACGATGGTGGGGGTGGAGTTCACCGAGAGTATGGCCCCGTTGCCGCGGGACTGGCCTGCCAGGATCGCAGGCTGCGCGGATCGGGTGGTGCTCGGCACGGACTTCCCGAACATCCCCTACCCCTACGCGACGCAGCTGCGGGCGATCGCGGGCTGGGCGGAGCGGCATCCCGATCTGGGACGTCGGTTCCTGCGTGCGGTACTGCACGACACGCCTGCCGCGTTGCTCGGGGTGCGGTGACGGTACCCCTGTGCCGGGCGGCCGGGAACAATGAGTTTGCCGCAGGCGTTATGCTGGATGGGCAAACGCCGAGAACGAAGGGGGTGAACGGTTTCGACTCTGTTCGTTGAATCAGGGGAAGCGTGCCGGTGCAGGCGAGAGACCACCGTTAAGCGTCGTCGCACATCAATAAGCGCCAACAAACAAGAAGCGCGCCAGGATCAGTTCGCGCTCGCTGCGTGAGCTAGCTTGATCCTTGTCGACCCGGGGATGCCTCCGACCCGGTCGTCGGCATCAGCTAGGAGGACTTACCACTGAGGTTGGTCGCGGACCTGAGTGGGACATCGTACAGCGACTGGGCCCGTCACACCGGCTTGTTCGCGTGACCGGTGGGGCCGAGTAGAGGCACAGCGAACTGCGCACGGAGAAGTCCTGGTGAAGCAGCAGAGGACCCGGGTTCGATTCCCGGCACCTCCACAACGAGAACCGTCAGCACAGGTCCGGGCCTGCGGGAAACCGCAGGCCCGGACCTGTGTCGTGTGCGCGGCGCGGGAGGCCCGTGGACGGCGACCCCGATGCGCACGGGATGACCTCGCCGTGCGGTATGTCGCCTCACCTGCGTGTATGTACACAGGGTATGATCTTCTGACGGTTCCGTAATGTGACGTTCCTCGCTCATTGGCGCAACGAATCGGTAACGGGTGTAGAAAAGATGAGCGCCGATGGTGACGGATCGGGAGGTGTGCGAGTGGCCCCACGTGAGTCGGACCCGCCTGTCTCGGTCGCCGAGTTGCTGCGCCGGGAAGGTCGCCGTTCCGAGCCCGTGCTGCGGCGCGTCGAGCGCAGGCGCGGCGGTCCCGCCGCTGTAGCCGCGAGCGTCACCGTGCTGTGCGGTGCGACCGCGATGGGCATGCTCGCCCTGGCGCCGGAGACGGGGTTGTCGCCCGCGCCGAGCGCGCCGAGCGATTGGGCGCACCCGAACCCGAACCAGGACGATCCCGGCTTGCCGACCACCCTGGGTGCCGGGAGTCACGGGAGCGAGTCGAACGACCCCGGTGCGGGGTCATCGGCGGCGCACGTGGCAGGTAGCGGCGGTGGTGCCCCCGCGGGACACGACACCGGCTCGCTGTCGGGTGTGTTGCCGACCTGGAGCGGCATCACGGGTGAGACCGGCGAGGGGAATGCCGCAGAGAGCACCTCGAGGGGCTCCGCGCCCAGTACGACACCCACCGGGCAACGGGAGCGGTCCGGAAGCGGGACGTCGCGCACGAGCGAGCCCGCGTCGAGTACCGACTCGGCGCCGCGGGAGGAGTCGAGCTCGCCCGAGCAGCCCGAACCGCCCGAGTCATCGGCGGCGCCGTCGAGGTCACGAACGCACGAGTCCGACGCTCCGCAGTCCTCGCGGCCACCGGAGTCGGGCGGGCCGCCGGAGAGCTCGCAGCCGCCGCGGTCCACGCGGCCACCGGAGAGCTCGCAGCCACCTGGATCGAACGAGCCGCCGCGCTCGGGCAACCCGCCGTCCGAGTCCGGTGCTCCGGAGTCGAGCACGCGCTCGGGCGAGCGTGGCGGGCAGGACAACTCGTCCGACCGGGGTGAGCGCGGCCGTTCCGGGAGCAACGGCGCGCGTGGCTGATACCGGGCGAGCTGTGGTGGGCGACACTTCGGTGCATCTCTTTGCATGTACCGGCTCATAGATTAGGCTGAATGGTGTCTGCCGGTCCCCCAGCGGCAGACGGTAGCCCCGGGCTCCGGTTTCCCCCCAGGCCGTCGAGCCCGGGGCCTTTACTTTCCGGGCGTGCCGCCCAGTGGTCTGATGGCGTAGGTGTGCCACTGACGCAGATGCGCCCACCACGGGTTGCTCGACTGTAATGATGGTCACGCGTGCGTGATCCGCACGGCTGGAACTCCAAGCACGGACAGCCGGAACGAGGAGACCACATGATGTTGGCACGGCACGTGAGTACCGACGAGGACCATCGCTGGTCCGCGGAAGGCCGGGAGGTCGAGCGAGCCCGCCAGCAGGATCAGGCGAACAGGGCCGCCATCACGGTGGCCGGACACTCCACCGATGCGGTCGAGTGCAGGGAGCTGCTCGAGATGCTCGGACTCGAACCGGAGTCGGTGCGTCCCGACTCGGCGTCCCCGGCCAACTAGCCGTCCCGGCCGCCGAGCCTGCTCGTGAGTTCGCGCGCCGCGCCGCGTACCGCGGCGGCCAGGGCAGGCCAGGTTTCCGAGCACGCCCGCTTGCCGTCGCACGGGTGGCGGAACGTCATGCTGATCGCGGCGATCGGGTGCGTGGAATGGTCGAACACCGGGCAGGCCACCGACGCGAAGTCGGTGGTGACGAAGCCGTCCTCGACGGCCCAGCCGGTGCGGCATTCCGTGGCCAGCCGCTCGCGCAGCTCGCCGAGGGTGCGTGGGCCACGGCTGGTGCGCAGGACGAACGCGTCGGCGTCCGGGAACAGGGCCCGTACCTGGGGGCGGGAGAGGTACGCGAGGATGGCGCGTCCGGTCGCGGTCAGGTGCGCGGGAAGCCGCACCCCGACATCGGTCACGACCGTCTCCGGATGTGTGGGGCGCTCCTTGACCAGGTAGAGGGACTCGTTGCCGTGTAGCACGCCGAGATGCGCGGTGTGCTGCATGCGGTCGACGAGGGTACGCAGGATCGGGCCCGCGAGCCGCTCGAGTGGCTCGTGCCGCAGGTACGCCGAGCCGAGCTCGAAGGCGGCGATTCCCAGCCCGTAGCGCCGTTCGGCGGGCAGGTGTGTCACGAAACCGGCGCTTTCCAGCTCGTTCAGCAGGTGATACGTGGTCGAGCGGGGCAGGTCCAGGGTCCTGGCCACGGTCGCCGCCGGGACCGGTCCCGCGTGCGAGGCGAGCAGGCGCAACACCGCAAGCCCCCTCCGTAGCGCCGGTATCTCCGAACTCGTGCCCATGGTCGCTCGCTCCCGGCCGGCTGTCTGAAATACCAGACACTATTCTGCTCGCCTCGGGTGAGAAGTGGCAATCGAAGCGGTGCAATAGGGGCATGACTGTCCCGGCTGCCAGCAGCGAGCCCGCCGTCGTGGTGGGGCCCGAGCCACTGACCCCGAAGCAGGTGCACGCGGTCGCACGGCACGATGCTCCCGTCGAGCTCGACGACGCCGCGAAGCGCCGCATCACCACGGCACGCGAGCACGTGGACCGGCTCGCCGCCGGGGCACGCCCGGCTTACGGCATCTCGACCGGGTTCGGCGCCCTTGCGGTGCAGTCGATCCCCCAGGACAAGCGTGCCGACCTGCAACGGTCACTTGTCCGCTCGCACGCGGCCGGGGCAGGCGAGCGCGTGGAGGTCGAGGTGGTCCGCGCGATGATGCTGCTGCGGCTGCGGACGATCGCCACCGGGCGGACCGGCGTCACCCTCGGCACCGCCGAGGCGTTGGCAGGCCTGCTCAACGCGGGGGTGACCCCCGTGGTGCACACCTACGGGTCGCTCGGGTGTTCCGGTGATCTGGCGCCGCTGTCCGCGGTGGCTCTCGCGCTGATCGGGGAGGGCGAGGTGGTCACGTCGTCCGGCCACACGGTCGCGGCCGCCGATGCGCTCGCCTCGGCCGGTATCGCGCCGGTGCGGCTGGCTGAGAAGGAAGGCCTGGCTCTGACCAACGGCACCGAGGGCATGCTCGGCATGCTCGTGCTCGTGCTCGTCGATCTCGGGCGGCTGCTCGACACGGCCGACCTGACTGCGGCGATGAGCGTGGAGGCGTTGCTGGGTACCGACCGGGTCTTCGCGGACGACCTGCAGTTCCTTCGGCCGCACCAGGGGCAGGCCGTGTCGGCGGCCCGGATGAGCGCGCTGCTCGCGGGTTCGGCCATCGTCGCGAGCCACCGCGGGGACGACTGCCCGCGCGTGCAGGACGCCTACTCCCTGCGGTGCGCCCCGCAGGTGCACGGTGCGGCGCGCGACACCCTCGAGCACGCCAGGATGGTCGCGGGCCGCGAGCTCGCCTCCGCGATCGACAACCCGGTTGTCCTCGATGACGGCAGGGTGGAGTCGAACGGCAACTTCCACGGCGCGCCACTCGGCTACGTCCTCGACTTCCTTGCCGTGCCCGTCGCCGACCTCGCGAGCATGGCCGAGCGGCGCACCGACCGGATGCTCGACGTCGCCCGCTCCTCCGGGCTGCCGCCGTTTCTCGCCGACGACCCCGGGGTCGACTCGGGTCACATGATCGCGCAGTACACCCAGGCCGCGCTTGTCTCGGAGCTCAAGCGACTGGCCGTTCCGGCATCCGTGGACTCGGTACCGAGCTCGGCGATGCAGGAGGACCATGTGTCGATGGGGTGGTCGGCGGCACGCAAACTGCGTACCGCCATCGACGGGCTGACGACGGTGCTGGCCGTCGAGTTCCTCACCGCGGCACGCGCGTTGGACCTGCGGTCCCCGCTGCGCCCGGCACCGGCCACCGAGGCGGCGGTGGCCGTGCTGCGTAAGCGGGTTGCCGGTGCCGGACCCGACCGGCACCTCGCGCCGGAGATCGCCGCGGCGGCCGAGGTTGTGCGCGGCGGCGAGGTGCACGAGGCCGTAGCGCCGTACTTACCGCCCGAGTTGTGAACGCGAGCGCGAACGGAGGCCACACGTGACCGAGAGCCGTACGGTACGGGCAGCGCGGGGCAGCACACTGACCGCACGGAACTGGCAGTCCGAGGCTGCCCTGCGGATGCTGCACAACAACCTCGATCCCGAGGTGGCCGAACGTCCCGAGGACCTGGTCGTCTACGGCGGGACCGGGAAGGCGGCACGGGACTGGGCGAGTTTCGACGCGATCAGCGGCCACCTCACCGAGCTGGAGGACGACGAGACCCTGCTCGTGCAGTCGGGTAAGCCGGTCGGCCTGCTGCGCACGCACGAGTGGGCTCCGCGGGTGCTGATCGCCAACGCGAACCTGGTGCCCGACTGGGCGAGCTGGGAGGAGTTCCGGCGGCTGGAGGCCCTCGGCCTGACCATGTACGGGCAGATGACTGCCGGTTCGTGGATCTATATCGGTACGCAGGGGATCCTGCAGGGTACCTACGAGACGTTCGCGGCGGTCGCCGACAAGCGGTTCGGCGGCTCGCTCGCAGGTACGTTGACCCTCACGGCCGGGCTCGGCGGCATGGGAGGTGCCCAGCCGCTCGCGGTCACCATGAACGGGGGAGTGGCGCTGGTCGTGGAGTGCGATGCGGCGCGGGCGCGGCGCAGGCTCGACACCGGCTACCTCGACCGGCTCGCTACCGACCTCGACGACGCCGTTCGCCGCGTCGACCAGGCACGGCGGGCCCGGCAGGCACTGTCGGTCGGTGTGCTCGGCAACGCGGCCGAGGTGGTACCGGAGCTGCTCAGGAGGGGAGTGGAGGTGGACATCGTCACCGACCAGACTTCGGCGCACGACCCGCTCGCCTACCTGCCTGCCGGGGTCGACGTGGCCGAGTGGGCAGGCTACGCGCGCGCCAAGCCGGAGGAGTTCACCGAGCGCGCCCGCGAGTCGATGGCCGCGCACGTGGCAGGCATGGTCGGTTTCCTCGACGGCGGGGCCGAGGTGTTCGACTACGGCAACTCGCTGCGCGGCGAGGCCCGGCTCGGTGGCTTCGAGCGTGCGTTCGCCTACCCGGGGTTCGTGCCCGCGTACCTGCGCCCGCTGTTCTGCGAGGGTAAGGGACCGTTCCGCTGGGTTGCGCTGTCCGGCGACCCCGCCGACATCGCCGCGACCGACCGGGCTGTGCTCGAGCTCTTCGGCGACCAGCCCGGGTTGGCCCGGTGGATCGCGATGGCCGGTGAGCGAGTCGCCTTCCAGGGACTTCCCGCGCGGATCTGCTGGTTGGGCTACGGCGAGCGGCACCGTGCGGGGTTGCGGTTCAACGAGATGATCGCTTCGGGGGAGCTGTCGGCTCCGGTAGCCATCGGCCGGGATCACCTCGACTGCGGGTCGGTCGCCTCGCCGTACCGCGAGACGGAGTGCATGGCGGACGGGTCCGACGCGATCGCGGACTGGCCGTTGCTCAACGCGCTCGTCAACTCGGCGTCCGGGGCGAGTTGGGTATCCCTGCATCACGGCGGTGGCGTCGGGATGGGGCGGTCGATCCATGCCGGGCAGGTCTGTGTGGCGGACGGCAGTGAGCTCGCCGCGCGTAAGCTCGAGCGCGTGCTGTCGAACGATCCGGGCATGGGCGTGATCCGGCACTGCGACGCAGGCTACGAGCGCGCCGAGCGCACAGCTGCCGAGCGCGATGTCCGTATCCCGATGCGAGGCGACCATGCCGCCGGGTAGTGCTGAAAGACGCTTTCAGTCCATTCAGCGGAGCGAAAGACGCACAGAGTCCGTGCAGTGGACGGAAAGCGTCATTCAGCGCACCCTCAAGGGGATCGAGGGGATCGGTGGGGACCGCCTGCGTGGTGGGTACTCGCGGCACGTGTTCACCAGCAGTGAGCTCGAGCTGCGGGAGTGGTTCCGTGCCGAGGCCGCCGCGCGCGATCTCGACCTCGAGCAGGACGGCAACGGCAACCTGTGGGCGTGGTGGCCCGGCCCGAGCCGCCCCAGGCAGGCCGCAGTGGTCACCGGGAGCCATCTCGACTCGGTGCCGGGCGGAGGGGCGTTCGACGGCCCGCTCGGCGTGATCTCGGCGCTGTGCGCGGTGGACCGCCTGCGCGCGTGCGGTTTCCGGCCCGCACGGCCGGTGGCCGTCGTGGTCTTCGCCGAGGAGGAAGGCGGCCGATTCGGCCTGCCGTGTCTCGGCTCGCGGCTGATGACCGGCGCCGTCGACCCGGCCCGCGCCTTGCGGTTGCGCGACGCGGACGGGTACACGTTCGCCGAGGTCGCCGAGCACCGCGGCGTGCCACCGCGGTTCATCGGCCCCGATCCCGAGCGCCTCGCGCGCATCGGCACCTTTGTCGAGCTGCACGTCGAGCAGGGACGCTGCCTCGCCGACCTGGACGAGCCTGTCGCGGTGGCCTCGACCATCGACCCGCACGGTCGCTGGCGGCTGAGCTTCACCGGTGTGGGCGACCACGCGGGTACGGCTGTGCTCGACGACCGGCGGGACCCCATGGTTCCCGCCGCGCGGGCTGTGCTGGCCGCACGTGCCGCCGCGCGCGAAGCCCGGGCCGACCAGGCGCGGGCAACCGTCGGGCGCGTCACCGCCTACCCGGGAGGAACCAATGTCGTCCCGTCCAGGGTCGACGTGTGGCTGGACGCGCGCGCGGCAGCCGAGCCCGCTGCACGCGCCGTGGCGACCGAAGTGGAGGCCGCCGCGCGTGCCGCTGCCGAGGAGGAGGGCTGCGCGGTCGAGGTGCGTGAGGAATCCTGGAGCGAGACCACCCGGTTCGACCCGGCGCTGCGGGCCGGCATGCGTGCGGTCCTCGGGGATGTACCGGTCCTGGCCACCGGTGCCGGGCACGACGCGGGCGTGCTCGCCGCGCACGTACCTGCCGGGATGCTGTACGTGCGCAACCCGACCGGCATATCGCATGCTCCGGACGAGCATGCCGAACCGGCCGACTGCGCGGAAGGTGTCGCGGCGCTGGCCCGGGTGATCGCCGAGCAGGCGGCGTGCGGTGAAGGTGGTGGGTGACAGGCGTGAGCCAGACGTACTGGTGTGAGCACGCGTGGCTGCCGGACGGTCCGGCGCCCGCTGTCGCGCTCACGGTGGAGGGGGGCAGGATCAGCGCGGTCACGCGGGACGCGCCGCGGGCGGGAACCGTGCTGACCGGCCTCGTCGTCCCCGGTTTCGCCAATGTCCACTCGCACGCGTTCCACCGCGCGTTGCGAGGCAGGACGCACGGAGGGGGCGGGACCTTCTGGACCTGGCGGGACCGGATGTACCGGCTGGTCGAACGCCTCGATCCGGACACCTGCTACCGCATCGCCAGGGCCGTGTTCACCGAGATGCTGCTTGCCGGGTACACCTCGGTCGGCGAGTTCCACTACGTGCACCACGACCGTGACGGAAGGCGGTACGCCGATCAGCACGCGATGGCGCACGCACTGGTGAGCGCGGCGGGTGAGGTGGGGATCAAGCTGACAGTACTGGACACCTGCTACCTCACCGGAGGCGTCCGCGGCGAGCGGCTCGACCCTGTCCAGTACCGCTTCTCCGACGGAGACGCCGAAGCCTGGGCGGCTCGGGCCGCCGCGTTCGAACCCGGTGCCGGGCACGTGCGCGTCGGTGCCGCGGTGCATTCCGTCCGCGCCGTACCGGCCGAGCACATCCCGGTGGTGGTCGCGTGGTCGCGGGAGCGGGGAGCCCCGCTGCACGCGCACGTCTCGGAGCAGCGCGCGGAGAACGAGGCGTGCCAGGCCGCCTACGGGCGCAGTCCCGTGCAGCTGCTCGCCGAGGCCGGTGCGCTGGACGAGCGGTTCGTCGCGGTACACGCCACGCACGCCTCTGCGCTGGATGCCACCTGGCTCGGCTCGTCCGGCTCCTGGGTGTGCCTGTGCCCGACAACGGAGCAGGACCTCGGTGACGGTACCGGCCCCGCATGGGAGCTGGCCGATGCCGGGGCGCGGTTGAGTGTGGGCAGCGACTCGCAAGCGGTCGTGGACCCGTTCGCCGAGCTGCGCTCGATCGAGATGGCAGAGCGCATCGGAAGGCGGTCCCGCGGGCACTTCACCCCGGCCGAGCTGATCGGGGCGGGCTCGGCGCACGCGGCGATCGGGTGGCCGGACACCGGTCGCCTCGTGCAGGGCGCGCGGGCGGACCTGGTGCGCGTGACACTGGACTCGCCGCGTACGGCGGGGAGTGAGCCCGCCGGTGTGCCGCTGTGCGCCTCCGCGAGCGACGTCCGCGACGTGCTGGTCGACGGGCGGTGGCAGGTAAGGGAGGGCGAGCACCTGCGCGTTACGGATCCGGCCGCGCGCCTCGCAGCGGCCGTCCAGGAGGTGACGGCGTGATGGCCCGATTGATAACCGGAATCGGCGAGCTGACCACGAACGAGCCGGAGCTGGGCACGTTGCGCTCGGCCGCGGTGGTGCTCGACGACGACCGCGTCGACTGGGTCGGCCCCGCGCACCGTGCCGGGCCCGCCGACGAGCGGGTGGACGTCGGGGGCCGGGCGGTGCTGCCCGGCTGGGTCGACTCGCACACCCACCTGGTGTTCGCGGGCGACCGCACCGCGGAGTTCGAGGCGCGTATGGCGGGCGAGCCGTACTCCGCGGGCGGCATCGCCGTGACCGTGGACGCGACGCGGCGCGCGCCGGACGACGTCCTTGCCGGCAACCTGGCACGGCTGGCGCACGAGGCGCGGATGCAGGGCACCACGTACCTCGAGACCAAGACAGGGTACGGACTGACGGTCACCGACGAGCTGCGGTCCGCCCGGGTCGCGGCCCGGGTGGCCGACGAGGTCACCTTCCTCGGCGCGCACATCGTTCCCGGTGAGTGCGCGGCCGATGAGTACCTCGACACCGTGACCGGCCCGATGCTCGACGCGGTGGCCGAGCACGTGAGCTGGGTCGATGCCTTCTGCGATACCGGTGCCTTCGACGAGGAGCAGTCCGAGCGGGTGCTGCGGGCCGCCGCCGACCGTGGCCTCGGTGTGCGGGTACACGGTAACCAGCTCGGTCCCGGACCGGGGGTGCGGCTCGCCGTGCGGTGCCGCGCCGCCAGCGTGGATCACTGCAGCTACCTGGACGAGGCCGATGTGGCGGCGCTGGCCGACAGCTGGAGCGGCGCGGCGACGGGCACGGTTGCCACCGTGCTGCCTGCCTGCGACCTGTCGACACGGGGACCGCTGGCCCCGGCCCGCGCACTGCTGGATGCCGGTGCCGTCGTGGCACTGGCCACCAACGCCAACCCGGGAAGCTCCTACACGACCTCGATGGCGTACTGCGTGGCGACCGCGGTGCTGCAGATGGGGCTGACGGTTCCCGAGGCGGTGTGGGCGGCGACCCGGGGCGGGGCCAAGGCACTGCGTGCCGACAGCGGGGAGGGCGCCGTCGGCGTGCTACGCGAGGGGGCTCGTGCGGACGTGCACGTGCTCGACGCACCGTCGGTGACGCATCTGGCCTACCGGCCGGGGGTGCCGTTGACGTGGGCCGTCTGGTGCAAGGGCGTCCGGCTGCGCTGAGGTGTGCGGGAGAGCCGCGGCGGCAGGCCATAATGGCTGGATGGCTACGCGACCACAACGCAGCTACGCGGGGCGTTCGGCTGCCGAGCGCAGCGCCGAGCGGCGCGAGCGGCTGATGGCGGCCGGGCTCGAGCTGTTCGGCACCGAGGGGTACGCGGCGAGCTCGATCGAGAAGTTGTGTAGCACGGCCGGTGTGTCCACCCGGAACTTCTACGAGGAGTTCGGCAGCAGGGAAGCGCTGCTGATGCGGCTGCACGACCGGGTTATCGAGCGCGCGATGGATGCGGTGGTGCAGGCCCTGGCAGGGGCGGAGGACCGCCCGTTGCGCGAGCGGGTCGAGCGCGGGATGCGCGCCTACATCACCACCACCGCCGAGGACCCGCGCTGGGCCCGGCTGTCCTACGTCGAGCTCGTCGGGATCAGCGACGCCGTGGAACGGCACCGGTTGGACTGGCGGGCGCGCTGGGTCGAGTTCCTCGACGCCGAGTCGCGGCGTGCGGTCGCGCGGGGCGAGGCCGCCGACCGCGATTTCCAGCTGGGTGCGGTTGCCCTGATCGGCGGGGTCAACGAGCTGGTGTATCACTGGTCGACCGGTGCGGTGGCCGGGTCCCTCGACGACGTCATCGACGAGCTCGTCCGCCTGACGACCGCACTGGTGACCGCATCCTGACCGGGCTCCCGGCTGGTTGCCTGCCGCCTATTCCCTTCCGCGTACGATCGTCGGTTCGAAGCCGTCGTCGGTGTCGCCGTCCGGCGGTTCGCGGCGGGGCCGCGGGATCGCGCTCGTTCGCTGTTCGGTGGTCTCCCTGCTGGTCCCCCGTCCGGCTTCCGGGCCTCGTCGCCGCTCGCGAGGCGCCGCGGATGTAGCGTGCCGACCCGTGCCTGCGCTGCTGCCCATCAGACACTCCCTCCTGTCCGACCCCGGCGCGGGCGCCACCGTGCCCCCGGGACATCCGTGATATCTCATTTCGGGAGTGTGTGTTACGTCACTGCGTCTACTTTCCCCGATCGGACGATTCGCCGCGGGGCGTTCAGCCGGCAGGGGGCAGCAGCACGACACCGTCGTCATCGGCACAGAGGTGGTCGCCGGGGTGGAACGTGACTCCTCCGAACCCGACGGGGATGTCCACGGCGCCCGCGCCGTCCTTGCTGCTCTTGCGCGGGTTCGTACCGAGTGCCTTGATGCCGATGGGCAGGTCGGCCAGTACGGGACTGTCCCGCACCGCCCCGTGCAGCACGAGCCCGCACCAACCGTTGTCCACGGCCGACTGCGCGATGAGGTCCCCGGTCAGCGCGGTGTGCAGCGAGCCGCCGCCGTCGACGACGAGGACGCACCCGTCTCCGGGGGTGCGCAGCAGCTCGCGCAGCAGTCCGTTGTCCTGATGGCAGGACACCGTGCGTACGGATCCGGAGAATGCCCGGTACTTGCCGAACTGGTGGAACTGGGTGTCGCACACGCGCAGCGCGGTGCCGTGCTCGTCGACAAGATCGGCGGTGCTGAAGGATTCACTCACATGCCTGAGAGTATCAAGGGGGGCTCCTGCGGCCGCGGTCTCGCCGGTGCCCCGGGCGCGGCCGTGCCGCCCTGATCGGCTAGTCGCCGAACGGGTCGCCGGTGTGCCCGAGGAGGTCGGCGATCGAGTCGAGCACCATGTTCGGCCGGTACGGGTAGCACTCCGCCGAGTCCTTGGTGGCGATCCCGGTGAGCACCAGGATCGTGCGCAGCCCCGACTCGATCCCGGCGTGCACGTCGGTGTCCATCCGGTCGCCGATCATCACGGTGTCCTCCGAGTGCGCGCCGAGCACACTCAACGCGGACCGCATCATCAGCGGGTTCGGTTTGCCGACGTAATAGGGCTGCTTTCCGGTCGCCCGCTCGATGAGCGCGGCGACCGACCCGGTCGCCGGAAGCGCCCCCTCCAGGCTGGGTGCCGTCGCGTCCGGGTTGGTGGCGATGAAGCGCGCCCCCGCGTTGATCAGCCTGATCGCCTTGGTGATCGCGCTGAAGCTGTACGTGCGGGTCTCCCCGAGCACCACGTAGTCGGGAGAGCGCTCGGTGAGCACGTAGCCTGCCTGGTGCAGGGCGGTGGTCAGCCCGGCCTCGCCGATGACGAAGGCCGTGCCGTTCGGCCGTTGCCAGCTCAGGAACTTCGCGGTCGCCAGCGCGGAGGTCCAGATGGCGCCCTCCGGAACGTCCAGGCCGGACGCCAGCAGCCGCGCCCGCAGGTCACGGGGCGTGTAGATCGAGTTGTTCGTCAGTACGAGGAACGGCCGCCCGTCCGCGCGCAGCTCGGCGAGGAACTCGTCGGCCCCCGCGACCATGTGCTCCTCGTGTACGAGCACCCCGTCCATGTCCGTGAGGTAGTTCCACGCCTGAGTGTTCATGCCACGAGCCTAGTGCGCCGCGGCCATCGGGTCAGGTGCCGCCAGGCGGGCAGCGGTGGCCGTCGCGTCGTCGGCGGCCTCCTGGGCGCGGCGCTCGGCGTGTACCCGCTCGGTGTAGAAGGTGACCTCCTGGTGCACCCGTTCGCTGTCCCAGCCGAGCAGCCGCCCCATGAGCGAGGCGACCTCGGGGCGGCTGTCAGCCCCCGGCCCGCGTCCTCGATGGAGACGCGGGTGCGCCTGGTGAGCACATCCTCGAGGTGAAGCGCGCCGTCGTGGGTGACGGCGTAGTGGATCTCCGCCATCCGGTAGCCCTCCGCGCCGGGAACCTGCGCGGCGAGGTCGGGGTGTTCGGCGATGAGCGCGAGCACCTCGCCGGCGTGGGAGCCGTACCGGCCGAGCAGGTGTTCGACGAGGCCGGCGGGTACCTGGAAGCGCCGCGCCACCGCGTCCCTGTGCTGCCACATCTCGTGATAGCCCACCGCGCCGACGAGCGGCAACTTGTCCGTCAGGGAGGGCGAGACGGCACGCCCGAGCCCGGCGGCCGCGTGGTCCACCGCGTCGGCGGCCATGACCCGGGAGGTGGTGTACGTCCCGCCCGCGACCACGGTCAGCCCGGGGACCGGCTCGGCGACGGCGTGCTCACGGGACAGCCGCGCCGTGTCGTCGCCGGTACCGGCGAGCAGGGGCCGTAGCCCGGCGTAGATGCCCTCGACGTTCGCGTGGCTGAGCGGCTCGCGCAGCACCGCGTTGACCCGCCCGAGCAGGTAGTCCAGGTCGGCCCCGGAAGCGGCGGGATGCACCTTGTCGTGGTCCCATTCGGTGTCGGTCGTGCCGATGATCCAGTGCCGTTCCCACGGGATCACGAACAACACGCTCTTCTCCGTGCGCAGGATCAGCCCGGTGGCCAGGTCGATACGCTCACGTGGCACGAGGATGTGCACGCCCTTGGAGGAGCGTACCGAGAACGGGCCGTCGGTTCCGGCGGCACGATGCATCTCGTCGGTCCACACCCCGGTCGCGTTGATCACGCGCTTGGCGCGGGTGACGATCTCCCGGCCGGACTCGAGGTCGCGAACCACGGCACCGGTCACCGTTCCGGACTCGTGCACGAAGCGTTCGACGCGGGTCCGGGCGAGCGCGACCGCCCCGTGCTGCGCGGCGGTGCGCGCGATCGTCATCGTGTGCCGCGCGTCGTCGGGCCCTGCTGCCTCTCAGCCGTCCACATCGACCCAGTCGAGGGTGCGCGAGACGGCCTTCTTCCAGCGGGCGTGCTCGCTCTCCCTGCGGTCGGAGTCCCAGGTGGGCTGCCAGCGCTTGTCCTCCTGCCAGTTCTCCACGAGCTCGTCGGTGCTGCGCCAGAACCCGACGGCGAGCCCGGCCGCGTAGGCCGCGCCCAGCGCGGTCGTCTCCGCGACAACGGGCCGGTACACGGGCACGCCCAGCACGTCCGCCTGCATCTGCATGCACAGCTCGTTCGCGGTGACCCCGCCGTCCGCCCGCAGCACGTCGAGAGTGACCCCGGAGTCGGCCTGCATCGCGTCGACGACGTCGCGCGTCTGGAAGCAGATCGACTCGAGCGTCGCCCGCGCGATGTGCGCGTTCGTGCTGTATCGCGACAGGCCGACGATGGCCCCACGGGCGTCGGAACGCCAGTACGGCGCGAACAGGCCCGAGAACGCGGGGACGAAGTAGACACCACCGTTGTCGGAGACCTGTCCTGCCAGTGCCTCGCTCTGCGCCGCTCCGGAGATGATGCCGAGCTGGTCGCGCAGCCACTGCACGGCGGAGCCGGTGACCGCGATCGAGCCTTCCAGCGCGTAGACCGGCTTGTGCTCCCCGAACTGGTAGCAGATCGTGGTCAGCAACCCGTGCTCGGACCGTACGATCTCATTGCCGGTGTTGAGCAACAGGAAGTTGCCGGTGCCGTAGGTGTTCTTCGCCTCCCCCGGTTTGAAACACACCTGACCGACGGTGGCGGCCTGCTGGTCACCGAGGACCCCGGTGAGTGGTACCTCACCGCCGAACGGCCCGTCGGCGCGCGTGGTTCCGTAGAACTCCGGGTTCGATGACGGGAGTATGAACGGCAACATCTTCCGTGGGACGTCGAAAAAGGACAGGAGTTCGTCGTCCCAGTCCCATGTCTCGAGATCCATGAGCATGGTACGGCTCGCGTTGGTGGCGTCGGTGGCGTGGACGCCGCCGTCCGTGCCCCCTGTGAGGTTCCACAGCAGCCAGGTGTCGATCGTCCCGAAGATCGCCTCGCCCTTCTCGGCGTCCGCGCGGACGCCCTCGACGTTGTCGAGGATCCACTTCAGCTTTCCCCCGGCGAAGTACGTCGCCGGAGGCAGGCCGGATCGCTGCCGGACGACCTCGGCTCGACCGTCGCGGTGCAGCGCATTGGCGATCTTGTCGGTTCTGGTGTCCTGCCAGACGATCGCGTTGCAGTACGTACGCCCGGTCCTGCGGTTCCACACCACGGTGGTCTCCCGCTGGTTGGTGATGCCGACCGCTGCGAGGTCGCCGGCACCGAGGTCGGCCTTGTTCATCGCTGTGGTGATGACCGAACGGGTGCGCTCCCAGATCTCGGTGGGGTTGTGTTCCACCCAGCCGGCACGCGGCAGGATCTGTTCGTGCTCCAGCTGGTGGCGGACGATCTCGTTACCGCCGTGGTCGAACACCATGAAGCGGGTGCTTGTGGTGCCCTGGTCGATCGATCCGATGAACTCGCTCATCATGGTCCTTTCGAAGAACGTGCTGGCCGGGCGTCTGGCCGGCTCCGGTTGAACCGGAGCCCGAGCTGTGCGTGCGGCTTCCGAGCGTGTCAGAACAGTACCTGGGACAGCAGCCCGGCGAGGTCTCCTCCGACGAGGGGTCCGAGTAACGGTACCCAGGAGTAGGCTCAGTCCGAGCTCCTGCGGGTGGCCTATGGAGCTGCGGCGACCGGGTCGGGGGAGGAACCGGAGCCGACAGCGACCGCGGCGGGTGCGGTGTTGCGTTGCACCGGCAGCAGCGCGTGCGCGATCCGGGGTCCCAGGTCGCGCGCGGGGTTGATGGCGTAGCCCGTCGGTCCTCCCAGCGAGGCGCCGATGCCCACGACCAGCAGGGCCACAGCGGCAGGTCGGAGCCCGGTGCCGGAGAGGTGAGCCGGCGCTGCGGCCTGCCGCTTGCCACCTACTTCTCCGCGCCGCGCATCAGCTGGAAGCTGGAGAGCTCACCGGGCCTGCGTGAGCGTGCCGAGAACGGGGAGGTGCTGTTCGGCACGATGGAAAGCTGGTTGATCTGGAACCTCACGGGCGGCTCGGACGGCGGGATCCACGTCACGGACGTGACCAATGCCAGCCGGACGCTGCTGATGAACCTCGACACCCTTGACTGGGACGACGAGTTGCTGTCGTTCTTCGGCATCCCGCGTTCGGTGTTGCCCGGCATCCGGTCATAGTCCGAAGTGTACGGAAAGACCACGCGGGTGGTGCCGGACCTCCCGATCGCTGCCGCCCTCGGTGACCAGCAGGCCGCGCTGTTCGGGCAGACCTGCTTCTCGGCAGGCGACGCGAAGTGTACCTACGGCACGGGTAGCTTCCTGCTGATGGACACCGGGGACGAGCCGGTGCGGTCCACACACGGCCTGCTGACCACGGTCGGGTTCAAGATAGGAACGGAACCTGCCAGGTATGCCCTTGAAGGCCCGATCGCGGTCACCGGCTCACTTGTGCAGTGGTTCCGGGACAGTCTCGGGCTGATCAATACAGCGGCGGAGATCGAGACGCTGGCCCGGACGGTCGATGACAACGGGGGTTGCTACATCATCCCGGCGTTCTCCGGGCTGTTCGCGCCGCACTGGCACAGCGAGGCGCGCGGCATCATCGTCGGGTTGACCTCCTACATCACCAAGGGACATCTCGCGCGCGCCGTTCTGGAGGCAACCGGCTGGCAGACACGGGAAGTCGTGGATGCCATGAACGCCGACTCCGATCTGACGCTGAACACGTTCAAGGTGGACGGGGGGATGACGTCCGACCACCTGCTCATGCAGTTCGTCGCGGACGTGCTCGGTGTTCCTGTGACGCGCCCCATGGTGGCCGAGACCGTCTCGCTCGGTGCTCGGGTTGTGGAGGGGTCGGGTGTCTGTGTGTGGTCGGCGTGTCGTTGCGGGGTGGTCGAACGTGTGTGCGATATGCTGGTGGTGTGTCGGAGTTC
>NZ_FZNW01000032.1 GCF_900188115.1 Haloechinothrix alba
ACGCCACCCGGCCACTCTACGACCCCATTTAGTGCGCAAATCAGCCCAGCAACCGAAACAAACCAGCAGGTCAACAGGTCGCACTCGTCAAGACCCGCCGAACGTGGCAAAAGTCAGGTCATCATCGGGGCGCCATTCCCGCTGCGCGACAAACTAGCGCTGCTCACCAAGCGCACCCTGGTCAACACGCGCCTCGGACTGCGGCCCGAAACCGATGAGCTACGCGGCCCGACCAGTGACCCCGACGGCCTGCTGCGGGCAACACTCAAGACCTCCCTGCGTGACCCGGCCCGCCGGTGGCGGGCACTCAATACCGAGATCACGGCCAGATCCCTGTCACCACAGGCGACAGCGCCGATCGCATCCGCAACGAGACAGCCTTCGCCACACCCTGCGGTGTCGCACCACAGCCCGCGAGCAGCGATCGAACCACCGGCCGGCGTCGCAGCCGCAGCGGGGACCGAGCGGCCACCAGCGCGCTCGACATCCGCCCGGGAGATCGACGCCAAGCTACCGAAGCCAACCGCAGACGAGCCGCAGCTGACACGCATTCACGATGCGGCTGGACGAACACGGGAGCATCGAACGCTTCCACGGCACCCTGGCCGAGAGCTGGACATTCGCCACGTTCTACAACTCCGAGTCCGCCCATCTCGCCACCCTGCCATCGTGCCCCTGACTGGTCATGCTGGCAACGTTCGCACCAATCGCGTGCCGAACGCAGCCACTACACCACCCGAGGCGGCCCACCACAAGTAGGCGCCAAAGGGTCGCTGGGTCACGGAGCCGATGCGGCATCCGTATGCTCGAGGAGTTCGATCGCGCCATCTGAGCCATTCACCCGGAGCTTGTCTCCGGTCTTAATGACCCTCGTGCCGTTCCCGGTGTTGATGACGCAAGGGATACCCATCTCCCGGGCGACGATCGCCCCGTGGCTCAACGGTCCACCGATGTCGATGACCACAGCGGAGGCGACCAGAAAGAGCGATGCCCAACTCGGGTCGGTCGTAGCACACACGAGTACCTCGCCGTCTTCCAACTCGGTAGCATCCGCGTCGTGTATTACGCGGGCCTTTCCTTCAACAACGCCCGGGCTCACCGGCATACCGCTGACTTCGGAGTCCGGTTCCTCTGCCGCTCGGTTGCTTACCGGTGTCGGTGAACCGACCCATTGGTCGGGAAGTGTCAACTGGCGGTACTCGTCATAGATCGCGCGACGTTGCTGCACCACAGCCTCGACGTCATTGGGAAGTTCACGGATGACCTCGTCGACGGTGAGGTAGTACACGTCGTCGGCGGAGCTCACCATCCCCCGTGCCTCCAGGTCAGCACCGATCACCCGCGCGGCGGCCCGCGCACCGTCGATAGTCTGCACGAATGCGGCCTTGCCGACCTCGCGCAACGGAATATAGCGTTTGGCGATCTTGAGCACGAGCGAGGCTCGTAGCCGGCCAAGAGCGCCCAACCCCGCGAAGACACGCCGCTCCGCCTCCTCACGCTCCTGTACTTGGCGCGACGCCCGAGCCGTTGGAGATGAGGAGTCCGCCAGGCCGTCGTAGGTCTCGGCCAGCCGCCTCACCGGGGTGGGGTCCTCGCGCCACGAGCGCGACGAAATCTCCGCCTCGACCGGTGCATGATAGCCGTGTCGCTCGAGGAAGTCCTCGAGCGACAGCACGCCCCGAGAGACCTCCCACAGCTCGTTCGCGGACTTCGCTTCTTCGACGTCTCCGAACCCGGTGATGAGCGACGTGGCGATGCCAGGATTGCCACTAGAATCGGCAATCTTGCTGATCTCGTCGAAGATTCCGGTGCCAAGCAGAGTGACGATCGAGTGCGGACACATGACGCGCTCAAAGCGTCTCGCAGCATCGATCATCACACTGCGCGCGGTGGCCGCATCCGGTATGCCTCCGGGCGCCGTGACCGTTCGCCACCACTGGTCCGTCTCTGCACGCAGGCGATGGATCCGTTTCGGGAGCCGGACGACGTTCCACGGCATCTTGCACGCGACAATCGGGTAGCGTCGTTTCGACTGACTACCTCTGACGTCAGGTCGAACCGAGCCGAGCAGCTGCTCCTCCAGTGCGTCGCCTGACGTTCCCGGCATCAAGTCGGCGGCACGTCGCAGGCAGTCGATGTTGGCGGCGAACCGTCCGTAGACCGCTGCCGAGAACCGCTCGTCGATGGAGTCCCGAACGGTGACTTCACGTGACGGGAGGACTCCCAACTCACAGAACGCCTGCTTCATCCCGCGCTCGAGCGGGTCACGCCAGAACGTCCATCCTAGCGGCGTCGCCACCCCGGGAAAGTTCTCGCGGGTATTAACCGTCGTCCACGCGGTTTCCGGACTCCCGACGTCATGCAATGGATTCGTCATCACGGATCTCCTCTGAGTGGTGGTCAGATCTGCGCGAATCGTGCGGTCGCAACACGCCCCCGCTTCATCGCCTTCTGATACTTGTCGAACCAGATCTCTTGGTACGTCGCGTGCGTGACGCGGCCCTGGGAGTCCTCCCAGCGGTAGACACTGTCGTGGAACGACGCATTGGGCCAAGCGGGCAGCGAGGCGCATGCGATAGCCTCCCCACGGAAGCGATAGAACTCGCCGCGCTCGTCCTCCGCCTCTACCTCTTGACGCATCGGCAGGTAGATATCCGGGTGATACTCGAGCACGTTGCGCCGCACCCTACGGATTGACCGGACTTCGTCGCCGAGCTGGATCCACGCGAAATGGTGTGATGGGCGGTCACCGACATCGTAGAGTCCCATCCAGGCCGGGCCGGTGTCGCCAGGCTCGAAGCTGATCTGGTTGAAGATCAAGTCGTTGCCGAAGTACATCGGCGACCATCCCACCGGTGGGACCTCCACCGCTCCCCGCCGCTCGACGCGGACCTGATTCCACGAGCGATCCCGCGGTGCGTAGCAGTCGACCGCATGCCGCTCGCCATCCAGCCACAGCTCGCCCGTTACATGCATGAACTGCTCGCTCCCACCGGGCGTCCGGTCACCGCCGTGGTGGTCCTCCTCACCGGGCATCACGTGCCCTCGAGCAAACAGGGGTGTCACCGCCTCCGCAATGATGTCGAGGGCGGCCGCCCCATCCCCGCTCGAGTATGTCAGCCGCGCAGCGCGACCCGGCTCTACGAAATCGATGGTCAGACCGTTGTCGGTGGTAATCCTGTTCGCCTCCACCGAGGGCCACGGCATCGTGATTTCGTAGTCCAGGAAGGCGATGTCAGTGTGCTCGACGTTGTCGGTGTCACGAAAGATACACACGCCCCCCTGAGAGAGCGGGAAAGCCGGCTGGCACCGGAGGTAGAGAAAGGCGCCGATCCTCGCTTCTGGAATCGAGAATCCGAAGTAGTACGTGTGAATTGTATGCGGATCCCACTGCTCGTTGACACCGGGACGCGGGAGCAACAAATCCGTGCTCGAAGGTCGAGTCTGGATTGACACTGTCACGCTCCAATCTTGGTTGCTACACCGGGCCGGCCGGGGAGTGTCCGCCAATGATTCAATCCGACTGAGCTCATCCGGTGCATTGCCGACTCACTACGCAGTTCCCCGGTCTCCTCGAGGCAGGACCACGCCGGTGATGCATACCCTACGGCGCCTCACTTCCCTTGCACTGAGCCAAGCCCGCTGGTACCGCAACCGGCTCCGTAACTGATGAACATCGCAAGACGACATGAATACCGAGGACTCCAAGCGGTTCGCATCGGCAAACGTCCACGCTCGGAGATTGTATCCAGCGCCGTTATCAACAACGCCACAGCCACCGACGGTGTCCCATTTCAGCTGCGGAAAACAACAGGGAGAGACTCTACAACTGCTGCTACGAGACTTGGCCGGAAAACCGCATCGCCACATGGTTCGATGTTCGGATACCTACTCAAAAGTTTTTCAAAGGCGATCCTCGCATCCATTTGAGGCACCGGCGCACCAATACAGCGATGCTCCCTCCACGAGAAAGCTGGGACCTCGTCGGGGGTCGCGGTCCAAATCGAAACGCAACGGGTGATCGTAACTACAGGGATCATGATTGGCGACAGCACAGTTCATTTCAACCGGACCTCCCCTTCTGATCGAGCATCCACCAACTTCCGTGTCAGCTGCCGCGGTTCGCCGGATGTATTGCCCAGGTGCGACGATCCTGACGACCGCAGCCACCTTCCGGGCGTTGTCACAATCCATTGGAGCTGTCGCTTCATTCTTCATCTCGCTCAACCCTGGGGAAGTCCCCGGTGAATGGCTGGGGGTCGTCCATCGAACCACCCGCCGGGTACGGATTGTTCTCCCGCAACGTCGGTGCCAGGTTGGCAGTGGGATTGGGCTTTACCGTCTGATCGTCGACGGTGGGCTTGAGCCGCAGGTAGGTGTTCCCGTCCTCGTCCTGATAATCCATAGCCGCATGCCAGTTCGCGAAGAACGCGGCGACATCGGGACCGTACGGCCGGAGGTACTCCAGCATCGGATTGACATCACGCAACACATCCTGAATAACCGGTACCACCGGGTCGACATCGTCGCTGAATCGCGGGATCTTCCGAAGCGTTGCGGGCGAGCGGTCCAGCACGTTGTCCAACGTCGGCAACAATGTTCGTACGTCCCGCGACACGGCGGGCAGCTCCTGGAGGGCAGCGTCCAGACCGGGTGCCGCCTTTTTGAGATCCTCGGCCACGGGCGCCAGGTCCCCGGAGAGTTCTGCGACCTTCTCGCTCGCGGTCTTCGCACTGTCCAGCACGCCGGGAAGCGAGCGGATCGACTGTTCAAGGGCCTCGTTCTGGCCCGCAGTGGCCTGGGTCAATTGCTGGGCGTCCTCCACCACCCGCGCAATCTGGCCCTGGCGAGTGTCAAACGTGTCCAGCAGCTCGGTTGACTGGGCTAAGAGTTGCTCAAGGTCCCCGGACTGTGCTGCCAGGGCTTGCGTAGCAGTGTGCCCAGTACGACCAATGGACCCGAGACCCTCGAAGAGGGCCGTCAGGGATTCTTGGGTGTCCTCGGTGGCCCCTCCCAGGGTCTGAATCGATTTGCTCAGGGCATCGAGGGTCGGTTCATCCAGGCTTTGCAACACTGTGCGGAGGTCGACGCTTTCCAACGCGGCGGATTCAGGCAGCTTCGAACCGCTGGGCAGCTTCTCCCCGTCGCCATCGATCAACTTCACGTAGGACTGGCCGACGAGGGTCTTCTGACTGACCTGGACCTGCGCTCCCTCCCGTACTGGCGCTGCATCCGAGTCGAGGTGGAGTTTGAGTGCGACGCTATCGCCTCGCTGCTCAATTGTTTCCACCGTGCCCGCCCGTATGCCCGCGATCATCACGTCGCTGTGCGGAACGAGGTTCTGGGCGTGCGGCACTTCCGCTGTCAGGCGATAGTCCGGTGTTGTGATGCCGGGGATATTGCCGCCGGACTGCATCCAGAGGTAGCCGATGAATCCAACGGTCGCGGCCGCAAAGGCGGCTACGACCATAGCCCTTACTGTGAACCCGCCACCGCCTTTGGGTTTCATTCGTCATCTCCAGCTCGTTCGTTGCCAAGCACGCTTTGGGTGTTCACCGTCAGGTGACCACGTCCGAGCCCGCCGTGGTCGTCCGACAGCGTGAATAGGGAGTGTGTGTTGTAGACGAATGCGCCGAGGTCGTCGAGGAACGGCACCAGTGCAGCGGTAACGTAATCCATCTCCTGGGTCACAGGGCTGAGGTCGTCGAGCGAGTCGTGCACATTCCCGACCACGGGCTGCAGGTCGTCTACGAGCGGACGTGCCTTCTCGACAACCGGGTCCGCCGTCTCGATGGTCCCGCTCAGTGCGCCGACGAGGCTGTCCACGGATTCCACGGTGTCGGGCAGCTCATGCGTCGCTGCATCGATATTCTTGAGCGCCGGGTCAAGCTCTTCCGTCAGACCGGACACACTCTTCATGGAGTTCCGCAATTGCTCCGTCGTTCCAGGCAACTCCTCGAGCGCACCCCGCAGCTCGTCCTCGTTGTCGCTGAGACCGGCCAGTACCTGTTGGACGGAATCAATGAGGCTGACGAGTCGTTGATCGTCACCTGCCGCTGCGGCGGAGATGTCCGCGAGATCGGTCATCAGTTCCTCGATCACCTTATTGCGCTCACCGAGGGCCTGGACGATCGGTTGAAAGCGGTCCATGGATTCCTCGAGCTTGCGCAACGCTCGCGGTGCTTCTTCCGGTGCGTTCGCCAAGGCGGCGTCGGACTCCCCGATGAGTTGCGTGATCGCGTTCTGAGTGCGGGTATCCAGATGCTTGAGAACCTCGTCCGCCTGAACCGGTCGTTGCGTTTGCTCAACCGGGATCACCTCGCCCTCACCCAGCGGCTTTCCTGGAGGGCCACCCGGGTCCATCTCGACGTACATCTCGTTGAGCGGGTTTTTTGGTCGCAGGACGAGTTGGGCGTTGTCATAGACGGTGTGCTCGTCATCGACTGTCATGGTCAGCCTGCCGTGGCCTTGCTTGGTTGGCTCCGCGTCCACGATCTTGCCGACCTTCACTCCGGCCATGCGCACTTCCTGCTGAGTTCCCGGACTTACGGCCGGAAGCTCCTCGAACTCCGCTTGAACTTCGGATTCGGAACTCAACGGATTCCAGCCGCCTGCGTTGACGAGCAAGTACCCACCGGTTACCAAACCGAGCACGATCGCTGCAGTCATCGCCATGACGTTACGCAGCAGCCCCGGAGTGGTTCTCAAGCGCTGCCAGTACCGTCGAGGTGAAGGACGTTTCAGGGCGTTCACCGCGGGCCTCCTAGTTCGCTGAGGTTCTCGAGCAGCTCGTCGAGTCCCATGGGTGTGCCGACGGGAGAGTCCGACCCTGCACCGAGGGCGAATCCGATGGTTGCTCCGTTCTGATCGAACACTTGGGATGCTTTCGCCGCGTTTTCGATCAGGTACCCAAGTTCCTCATAGACCTTCGCGTCGCCGCCATTGCCGTCGTACGGACCGGAGCCCTGCCAGGGGTTCATCAGCCACTCGCGTACCGGGCCTGTCAGCCGATCAAGCGGAGCGCCATCAACATCGCGTAGGACACTGGCCGCCGTTTGCACGGTCGGGGTCAGCTCTTCAACTACGGGTCGCGCCTCCTGCGACAGGGGACGCAGGTCCGCCATCAGGGCTCGCGCGTCGCCCAGGACCGGTTCGAGTCGCCGCAACAGAGGGTTGGCTCGTTGCACGGTCGGGCGCATTTCGTCGGCGACATTGCGCACCCGGCTCAATGAGCCATCGAGCTTTCCCAGGCCCGATCGAGTCTTCTGCAGGGTTTGGGGTAGATCGTGCAGTGTTCGGGCAAGCGCATCACTCGTGTCGCCTAATGCTCTCGTGGTGACCTCCAGGTCGTCCACGATCGCTTCCAGTTGCCCATCGTTCTCGGTCAGGGCCGCTGCCAGGTCATCGAACCGGCCGACGATCTGCGGCAAATCTGTCGACGGGCGCGTGCCGCGCAGCCCACGCAACGCCTCGGTACCGGGTTCGAGAGTTTCCGGCGCGGTTTCGGCCAAGCCGACCAGCGCGTCGGCCGTCCCCGATTGCATTGTCTCGGCAAGTAGTTGTGTTGTGTTTTGCAGGCTTTCCCGAACCGACCGGGGCAGGGCACGGGTTATACTATCGAGTTCCACCGGTGTGGATGTGCGTTTGAGGGGGATAGCCTCTCCGGTGAACTCCACGCCGTCGCCGCTCGGGATCATGTCCACGTAATAATTGCCACCCAGCACCGTGGTGGGCCTGATCTCGGCCGAGGGCTTTTTTCCGAGTTTTTCTCTCGTTCCCGAGTCAAGTTTCATCTCGATATCGATGTGGTCAGTGTCCATGTCGACACCGGTGACGACGCCAACCGGGGCCCCGCCTATCTTCACCGGGTCCTGGTGCTCGATCAGCTTATAGTTGCGCGGGAAACTCGCGGTGATGGTCTCACCAGACTTGAGCGTCGCAACGATCGTCGGTTTGTGCCACACGGCCGTCAGCGCCAAGGCGCCTACGACGAGCACCACGAGACCGAGCAGAGCCGGCCGTCGCGTCAACAGTCCGAGTCGCTTCACTGCTATCCCTCACTCTCCCGGGACCAGTGAGCCGCCGGGCGCACGGTCCTCCGGCGCCTCTCCGGGCGCTGGATACGGATTCGTCGGCGCATCGACGATGCCTGCGACCGACGATGCGCTCGGAGCCACGATTCCCAGCCGCAGCCAGTGATTGTCACCGACACCGTCCGCGGTCAACGTCGATCCGGCCCGGATCCACGCCCCGAGGTCACCGGTGTAGGGCGCCAGCACGCCGAGGGGCTGCTCGGCATGATCGAGAGCCTCGTTCACCCGCGGGATGAGGGGACGTAGGTCGGCCGTCGTGGTGGTCAGCGATCCGACAGCCGGCTCGGCGTCCTCAGCGACCCCGGGGAGCTTGTCGATCGGTTCGATCGCCTCCCGCAGCACGCCCCGCAGATCCGGGGTCGCCACGCCCAGGGCCTCCGCACCCTCCTGGAGGTTGTCGACCGTAGACCGCGTGTCCGCGAGCGGTTGGTGGAGCGCATCCAGGGCAGCGTTGACTTCCGTCAACGTCTGCGGAGCTTTGTTGATGCTCTGCGCGAGCGGCTCCGCACCGTCCACGTTCACGGCGTGTAACGTCGCACCAGCCTCGTCGAGCAGGTCGGAGATATGCTGCTGTCGATGCTCGAAGCGACTAAGGAGCCGGTCAGCGTGCGCAACGAACGCGTCCAGCCGCGCCTCGGGCGCTCCCAGTGCGCTCCCAACCGTTCCCGCGTCCCGGACCACATCCGGTCCGACCTTGATAACCGTTTGTAGCTGACGACCGTGCCCTGCAGCAGCACCTCCCAGCTCCCGCAGCGTCGTTTGCAGCGCATCCCTGGTCGGCTTGTCGAACACATCGAATATGGCCTGGATATCCGTGGCCGGTTCGGTGTGCTCGACAGGTATCACCGTATCGCCGAGGGGCCCCGAGGACTCATTCCCGGTAGACAACTCCACAAACTTCTCCCCCAACGCATTCTTGTCCCAGATCGCCGCGCGAGCGTCCGCGTATACCTGCCTGTCGCCCTCCAGCTCCATCGTCACCACGACGTGGCCGTCGTTCCTTCTGATATCGGCTACCCGGCCGATCCGTCGGCTGTTTTTCCGAACATCCGCATTCGTACCGAGAATGCCGATGTCGGAGAACGCAGCCTCAACGACCGTGCGCTCGGCACCCGGGGGCCCCTTGTGTGCATTCAGCATAATGAACGTCGCACCCGCGATCACTCCGATGAGGCCGACACCGACGAGAAACGACCGCGCCCGGCGCTTGGTAACCGCCCTACTCATGCTCAGCTCTCCCCTTTGCCGTTTCCGAGAAGCTGATCAAGCAGCGCCTCTTCCTGCGACTCATTCAGCCCCGTTGCCCCGTTCTCCGGGCTGGCGTCGTTACTGTCCGTATCGCCGTTGTCGAGTGTCTCTTCGCCCAGGGGAGGAACGCCCAAGTTCGGCGGGTCTTCGATCGGTGATTTCGGAACCGTGTCACCGACCTCGGACGGAGCAACGCCTTTGCCGGTAGTCAGCAGCGAATCAGGCGTCATCACCGCCAGACCCCGGAAGTAGTGTGAGAGTCCGTCGCGGCTGCTGGTGGCCTTTGACCACCCTCCGACGAAATCCATCAGCTCCGACAGGTGGCTGATCGCTTCCTCGGCGATGGGACGAGCTGAGGAGGACACCGTCGCCAGGTCTCGTGTCCCGGGCTGTAGCGCTTCCACAGCGGGTCCCGCCTGATCGAGCAGCGCGTTCGCCTTTTCCAACACCGGGGTTATTTCGTTGAGCGCAGGGCCCGAGGCGTCCGCGAAGACCTCCAGTTCCTGGCTTATGCTGTCGAGGTCCTCCGTCACCGGACGGACGGATCGCAGGATGTCGGTGGCACCGTCCGACACACCCTCCAGCTGAGCCAGTTCCTCTCTCGCCCTGACCATCGTGTCCGGCAGCTGGTGGATCGTTTGTTCGAGCGCCTCTCGGTTGCTCGCCACCGTCGACAGCGACTGGTCCGTAGCCTCCAACAGCCGGTCGAGTTCCGTGCCCTCCTGCCCCGCAATCGCATCGGCCACCGGGCCAACTCGTTCCACGAGACGTTTCAGCGTCGCTGTCTGCCCGTCAAGCGTGGTAGCAACCGAATCAATCTCCTCCAGCGACGGCGTCAGCGTACTGATCAGCTCATCGACGTTCTCACCTTGCCCGGCGACACCCTCACCCAGCGTCGTAAGGAGCGCGCTCAGCCCCGCAGAAGTCGGATCGTCCAGGGTGTCGAGTACCTGATCGAGATCCGTCGCGCTTCCGGTTCGCTCACCGGAAATAAGGGATTCCCCTTCCATGTAGTCGGCATCGTCCGAGCCAGGATCAAGTGCGATGTAGCGCTCGCCGAGTAAGCTCACCGGCCGAATCTCGGCTGCCGCGTCCTCATGCAGCGGCAGGACCGAGTCATCCAACTCCATCTCAACCCGGGCCTGTCCCTGTTCCAACTCCAGCGAACGCACCTCACCCACCTTGGCGCCATCGATCTTGACCGAGTTACCTGCCGCGAGGGGGTTCGCGTCCTCAAACATGGCCACCACCGTGTTGTCGCCATCGGCTCCACTGGACGCGGCAATGCCTCCGACGCCCAAGACCGCTACCGCCAGGGCCGACACGCCCACCATGCTCTTCAATGGCATCGCTAGCGCACCCCGCTTCCGTGCGCGTCCGTCCACGGCTCGTCGCCTGCATATCCCGGGTCGGGCTGCTTCTCCTGGGTCAATCCCGGAGGTACGACTCCCGGATTGTTATCGACGGCGCTCGGCCCTCCAATCAGTTCAGCCCTGGCGTAATGACCGGCGCCGTCGTAAGCCGAGAAGGCCGACGCCCAGTTCGTAACCCAGCCCGCGAGTCCCGGCGTGTACGGTCGCAAAAAACTCACCGCCGGCTGGACCTTCTGCACTAGACGTCCGGCGTCCGGCACCACAGAGTGACTACGGTCCAACAGCTCGGGGGTTTCGCCAAGCAGCCCATCCGCGGCCTGCAACGTGGGGCCCAGCTCAGCAACTGTGGATCGCGCATCGGCCAACATCGGGGCGAGATCATCCGCTATACCAGGCAACCGCGCAGCCACGGGCCGCAGGTCCTGCAAAAGGGGGGTCACATCATCGACTGTGGTCGGGACACTATCCAATGTGTTCTCTGCATCTTCCAGCGTGCCAGGCAGTTCGTCAAGCGCTGCCGTCAGCTGCTCTTGTTCCTGCGCCGCCTTCGCTGTGACATCCCCCAGTCCGCCAATCGTGCTGTCCAGTCGACTCTGGCGCGTCGCCAGCGTATCCGTGACCTCTCGCATGCGTGTCACGAGTGTCCGAATCGCCGGGCCGTCCTGCCCAATCGCCTCCAGGACGCCGCCCAACTGCTGGACCGCAGGACCGAGCGACTGAATCATCCCCTGAAGGTTGTCGTCCTCACCTTCCACCGGCGTCTGCAGCTGCTGAAGGAACTCACTCAAGCTCCGCCGCGTAGGTGCGTCCAGAGTCTCCAGAAGATCTTCCACCCGGACGTTCTCGCCCCCCGCCTCGATCCGACTTCCGCTATCCAGCTGCTCGTTCTCGTCCGGGCCTCGCTTCAGCGTGACAAAGCGCTCGCCGAGCACTGAGCGCCACTCGACCATCGCTGTTGTTCCGGCATGAAGCGGCGCGTGCTCGTCATCGATCGCCACCGACAGCAACGCGCTGCCGTCGTCATGCTCGATCGAACTCACCGACCCCACCTCTATCCCGTCGATCTGAGCCTTCGCTCCCTCCTCGACCCCGATCGCGGACTCGAGGGTGAACTCCAACTCATACCCGTCGTCGCCAAGGCCCACATACGCTCCGCCAGCCACCAGCGACACCGCCGCCAACACGGCGATCCCACTCATACCCACACGGTATTTCATCAATCCATTCCTAACGGGCCATCCTCTTCTCCGGAAATAAACTGCCGAACGAACGGATCTTCCGATTCAAGAGCACCCTGCAGCGAACCGTAATACACCAGTTGTCCCTTCCACAACATTCCTACATAGTCACTCACCTTCCGCGCGGTCTCAATGTCGTGCGTCACCAGCACGTACGTCCCCCCGTATTGCTTGTGCATTTGTAGGATCAATCTGTTGAGAAGGCTGGTACGCACCGGATCCAGGCCCGAATCCGGCTCGTCGAACATCACCAAATCAGGATTCATGATCAGCGCCCGCGCAAACCCCGCGCGCTTCCGCATACCTCCGGAGATCGCCCCAGGCTCCTTATCCGCGGCTTCCTGCAGACCCACCTCTCCGAGCCGCTCCCACACCAGCTCCGTAATCTTTTCCTCGCTGTACTCCGTGTGCATTCGAAGCGGATGTGCGACATTGTCGAAGACACTCATGGAGCCGAACAGGGCACCGTCCTGGAACAGCACCCCGAACCTTTTCCTGAGCTCGTAAACCTCATCCTCCGTCAGCGACCAAATATCGACACCGGATACCTCGACCGTCCCGATATCGGGCTCAAGCAAACCGAGTATGTGCTTCAACAACACACTTTTTCCGGTGCCGGAGGGCCCTAAAATCGTGGTAATCGCGTTATTTTTGAACGACACATTCAAATCACGTAGGACCTCGACATCGCCAAACCTCTTGTGCACACCCCTGATTACGATCGGGTCGCCATTCTGGGACTCGTCGTCGCTCGCTGATACCAACGTGCCCGCACGGCGGCCACTCTCAGTAGAAGAAGCCCGCATGGTCGCTCCTTTCAATGGTGCTCGACTCATTGTTCTACTCTCAGTTCGCCGCCGGAATGTTCGCGAATCCTTGACCCCAGAAAAGCAGGTGGAAAAACATCGCCAGCACGCTGACCATAACCAGGTTCATAACCATGGATTTCGCCGTTGCCAATCCCACTCCCGCTGGGCCACCCTGCGCGTTGTAGCCGTAATAGCAACCGACCAACACCGTACTGGTCCCGAGCCCGAGTCCCCAGATTACCGAATATATTAGATCCGCCGGACTCTGCCACGCCCACAACACACTCAGAAAACCACCGTGTGAAACGGTCCCGAGCACATGAACCATCATGACGTACGAACTCAGATACACCAGTGCCGTACCCGTTATATAGAGGAAAGGAACAGCCACCCACGCTGCCACCAGCCGAGTTCCGACCAGGTACGGTATCGGGCGAACACCTGTAACCTTGAGTGCATCGATTTCTTCCGAGATTCGCATCGAGCCGATCTGAGCTACCAGTCCGCAGCCGACCTTCGCGGCCAGAATCCAACCCCACATCAGGGGCCCAAACGCCCTTGGGCCACCGTAGGCCGGAAAGATTGCCGCATATCCGGGCGCGCCGAATTGTTCCGTGAGATAGCTGCCTTGCGTGCCCCATGCCACGCCGAAAACCGCCATGAGCGCCCACATAAAAAGCGCCGACGAACTGATGAGAACACCCACCTGCCGTATGGCCTCCGTGCTGTACAGCCGCACTTTACCCAGCGAGCGCACGGTTTCCCCGGTAAAGTGCGCAATACGACCGATGGATTCCAGTCCTTGAGCGACGCTACGTTGCGCCTCGCGGGTGGTTACGCCAGCTCTGGTACGATTCTGCGTGGTAGCCACTCTACATACCTACCGGTTTCATCGAAGAACATGCATCTCAGGGAAGAAGCCCATTAACGTGACTGTGTACACCGTGCTCGTCACCCATACCGCGGCAAATGAAATGACAATTGCTTGGTTCACAGCTCGTCCCACGCCTTCCGGACCTCCCTGCACGGTCAGCCCTTTATATGCACAGATCACTCCAATAATAAAGCCGAACAGCGCCGCTTGCGCGACGCCCGCGGCTACGTGAATGACAGTGAGGTTGTCGTACAGCGTCGCAAAGTACAAGCCGGGCGCGATGCCTGTCAGCGCTTGAAGAATGTACGCACTGCTGATATTCGAGATAAACACGGCAACGAAGTTCAGTAACACCGTCATCATCACGGCCGTGACAACTCGTGCCAGAACGAGGTGACGAATGGGATCCAGTCCCAGCACGCGCATGGCATCGAGTTCTTCACGTATCTTGCGTGCCCCCAGATCTGCCGTGACCGCTGCCCCCACTATGCCCGCCACCACCATGCTGTTGAGCCACGGCATAATCTCGATCACGTTCAACGCCAGAAAGAACTGACCGAATCGATCGGCTCCGCCGACGATGTCGAGAAACGTGACGGCCAGCGTCGTAATCAACACCGCGGCCGCAACAACCGACATCACCAGAGGAAACCACGACTGCCGAACCACGCGGTACATCTCGTCGACGACTTGCCGCCAATACCCCGTCGGACGACGGAGTACCATATACACGATCTTCCCCCCGAGTTGGCAAATCTCACCCGCTTGTGCAATTGGCCCGAAGATCGCATCGGGAACGTGGCGAGCCCACTGGGATTGCGGTACCCGACGCAGCGGACGCGAGAAGGATTGCTCCACCTGCGCCGCTGTGTCGCTCGTCGTCCTCAACTCGCCAAGGCTTCCACCATCGCTCATATGGCAATCACTCCTGGCAGCCCGGTGCTTACATACTGTGGATGCCGCGGCATTAGGCGTAGGTCCAACGTGCAGCTCCACTTCGTCTTGCCGGTGCTGCGGATACCCCGTACATGGTGATAGGGACAGCCCGTGTCCTGCACAGACGCCGTAAGGGTCCCTCCCTCGCAGGCCTACTCATAAGCGAGTCCGTCTCGCTTTTCGAGCAGCATGGGGCTACAGGATCCCGCTACATCAATATGCGAGGTTTGCGAGTACTCGGCAGCTACCGACGCCGTACCAGCAACCTGACAAGCATCTGCGTTTAACGTATAATCCATATTAAATCCGTGTCGTCCGTGTTGGCAAGAGTCAAGCTAGCTCACTCGTGCACACCACTGTCGGTAGTCTGGAATTGATCGTTCTTGATCTCGCTTGGGTACGTTGACATGTGCGGTCCTCCGGGTACTACCAATGTGCGTCGTCGGCTCCTGTAAGGGTTCTTCGAGTCGTGGGGACGGACGTGGCAAAGATCCGCGCCAGGAACGCGATGTCAGCGTGTTCGAGATTCTCGATGTCACGGAAGATCCGGTCCTCACAGTGGGAAGGCCGGTTGGTACCGAAGGTACGGGCAACCGCCGATCTGCAATTCCGGTACCGGGAATCCCGACTAGTAGGTGTGAATGGTAGGCGGAACCCGCTGCTCGTTTTGGCACCGGGCGGCGGCAGCAACCGCTCCGTACTCGGAGGACGAGTCTGGATGGGCGGAGGGCGAGTCTGAATGGGCACTGTCACGCTCCAATCTTGGTAGCTCCACCGGGTCCGGTGGCCACAGGAGTGTCCGGCGACGACATCAGACCGATTGACCCCATGCGGCGCATCAACGACTCATTGCCGATTTCCTCGGGTTTCTTGGCGACAGCCAGGCCGATGATCCACACGGTGAACAGCGCGAGGCCCAAGGTCGCCGCCGCCGCCAGGTGCGTCCAGACATAGGACACGTCATCCTGGTTCAAGGCCGCCCATATCGGCCACGCCGCGGCCCCGTTGGCAGCCCCGTCGGCCATGGGCACAACGGGAATGACCGCGAGCAGCTTCCAATTGGTGTTCAGGAAAGGCCGGAGTTTGTAGATCACGGCACCGGCGATCATCGGCATCAGCGGGTTGACGATGGGCCACCACAGTGGAAGCCCCCAGATATTCAACGGCTGCTGCCCGTAGTAAAGGTACACGCCCATCAGGATGCCTGGAGTCTCCAGACAGACGTTGATCACGGCATCTATCGCCCACAAGATGAAGAGATCACGCATCGTGACACCACGGGAGTACATCTTGTAGGCCACGTAACCGAGCCCGCCCACATACCACGGGTACACCATGACGATATACAGTGGCATCGTCCGGTCCAGGATCGTGAATGTGCTGAACGCATTGATCTCCTTGAGATACACCAGCCCGAGCACGTCCACGATCGGCTCGAACGATGCTGCGAACACCCCGCCGATCAGGCAGTAGAGCAAGATCGGCCCCTTGCCCTTGAGGATGCGACGGAGGGCGACGGCTATGGCCGCACCGAGGGGAAGAAACAGGAAAGCGGTAAAGATGTTTTCCGGAAGTTTCGGTATAGGCTCGTCCACCGGTGGTTGTGGAATCGTACTCAGTACCGTAGTCAACATGCGCTATTCACCCCGATGGTCCGTACTGAAAAACTCATTTGACTGTCCATACCAACTATCGGTTGTTCGGCTGCGCTCCCGACCGCACCGCGCGCACCGCCCGCGTGAGCCGGGTTGGATTCTGGTCCCGCAACAGTGCTTGCGCGGCCAGCTTGCCGGGCAGGCCGCACACGCCCCCGGTCGGGTGCGTCCCGGCACCGCTGAGATACAGCCCGTCGACCGGCATTCGGTAGCGGCCGAGGCCTTCCGCCGGACGCATCGGCCCGAATCGCGTGATCAGGGGATCGACGTGGAACACGTTTCCCGCTGGCGCGTTGAAGCGCTTTTCCAGGTCAGGACCGCCGAGAACGGTCCGATCGATCTCGAGTTCATCCAAGCCCTGGTAGTACTGGGCGCAGTCCTTCAGCACGCTGTCGCCGATTCGTTCCCGTGCTTCGTCCCAGGAGTCTTGGGGGGTTACCGGGACGACACCGGACCACATCCAGAAGGTGTCACAGCCTTCGGGTGCCTGCGTGGGGTCGACCGCCGACGGGATGATCGCGCAGCTGACCGGCACGGGGTCGGGCCACTCACCCCGCACGAGCGAGTTCCAACCAGCGTCTTGTTCGGCAAGGGTGTGCCAGGCGGTCAGATACTTGCGCAGGTCGAGGCCGTCGCCCCGCCATTTCTCGTGCTTGGCCATGCTGACGTGGCCTTTGAGTGCCACATTGATCTTCAGCGAGGTCGCGTGTGTCTTCCGGATGGGGATGTCCTTGACCCGCCATTGCAGCTCCTCCGAGAGGGTGCCCTCCGGTAGCAGCTCTCCCAACGTGACCGTCGGATTGCAACCGGTCAGCACTGCCCGGCGAGCGCGGATCACCTCACCGGATTCGAGACGCACGCCGCTGGCGCGGTTGCCGTCGACCAGGATCTCGTCCACCCGCGCGGAGGTATGCACCTCGCCGCTGTGCGCATTGAGACACCGGTGCAGCGCAGCGGGAAGGGCCCCGGTCCCGCCGATCGGCATGGCGTTCGATACCTGCTGCACGAGCCCGAGGTAGATCATCGCCCACGCGGTCATATCCAGCCGCATCTGGGAGAACGCTGCCATCGCGGCCAGTGCGCCCTTTGGTAACTCGGTCTCGAAGGTCTCTTCGAGGAATTCGGTGTGCGATGCGTAGAGCATCCGGCGCAACCCCCAGAGCGGACCCGGGTTGCGCGCCGCTCCGACGAGTCCCTTCAACATCTCGCGGTTCAACGGTCGGGTGGGCTGCGAGTTCATGTAAGGGACTACGACCTTCATTGCGGACCGCAAGGAATTGGCGAGCTCGAGCCACCGACGAGCATCCCTGGAGGAGAAGTACCGGAGCTCGTCGGCCGACCGATTGGCGTCCTCCCACACGGCGAACGAGCTTCCGTCCGGCGCAAGCTGCACGTGAGCCGGGTCGACCGGTATTTGCTTGAGCCCGTACTGCGCCAGCTGCAGCTCCTCGACGATCCGTGAGAGCCGGAAGACCCCAGTCAGTTGAATCGCACCTTCGTTGAAATCGTGTTCCGGTACCGAATCCATAATGGGATTCGTGCACGTCATGCCTCCGATGGTGGGAGAGGCCTCGAGCACAACGACCTTGAGACCCTCCCGGGCGAGATAACACCCCGCAGTCAGGCCATTATGGCCCGCACCAACGATCACGACGTCGGCTTCCTGCGGTATACGGGCACGATTAGTCATTGCCGCACCTTATCGAGCTCATAAGCAAATACAACGCCTTACGTTCAAGATTGCGTCATACTACAGCTTGCGATTTGACGTGTACTGTTGATCATTTCGGGTATCGATGTACTGTTTATGGACAAGCAGTTGTTTCGATCGCCCTGCCCGAAGAACAAAGTACCCAGCAAGAGCACTGTTACAAACCTATTGTCAAGTCCGTCCCATGGCGACTGTAGTAACTGTGACAACTTATCCAAGTATTCTTCGACAATCGTCAATCCTACTACATAAACCACCAACCTGATCGTCTAGACACTTCTGGTTTTATCGATATTCGACCATCCATTACTGTCCCGAGCGGATTCGAAGCAGCTCGGCCAACGAACCGGCGGCATCACCGCCAAGTTCTTCCTGGAGCCACGTCGAGATCTGGACGATATCGGGGTCCTCTCCCTCCGAGCCGGCGACAATCGTAGGTCGCCCCTTATAGACCGTTCCTTCCGCGGCATCCACGGTGAGTTCCTGTCCGGCCGTTCCGGTGACGGTTCCTTCACCGCATCCCACAATGCAGGGGATGCCCATCTCGCGACAGGCGACGGCGGCGTGCGAGGTGGAGCCGCCTAGTTCGGTGAGCACCGCCTGACACATCGACATAGCTGCGACGTCATCCGGATGGGTCGACGGGCGGGCGAGAACGACATTCTCCCCTGCCTCCGCCCGGTCCTGAGCCTCGTCGGCATCAACGACCACGGTGCCGGTCGCGATGCCCGGGCATGCCGGTTTACCCGTCGCTACGGTCGTCGCCGTGTCGAGAGCAGCAGGATCGATGTGCGGTGCCAGGAGCGTCTCGAGGTGCTCCGGCGCAATACGATCCAATGCTTCACTCACGCTGATCAGTCCCTGCCGCTGGAGCTGCACGGCGTGCCGCACAATGGCCTCTGGCGAGCGTTTCGCACTGCGCGTCTGCAACAGCCACAACGTGCCGCTCTCCACGGTGAACTCGATGTCCTGAACGTCCCGACTGTGTTGCTCCAGCTTGGTCGCAGCTGTCATCAAGTCCGTGTACGCGCCAGGCATAACCGACGCGAGATCGTCAAGTGGAAGGGCATCGGACCGTCCGGAGACGATGTCTTCGCCCTGGCCGCGTGGCAACCACTCCCCGTACGGCTCGGCCGACCCGGACAGGGGGTTCCGGGTGAACAAGACACCGGTACCCGAGCGGTTGTCGAGATTGCCGAACACCATAGCCTGGACCGTTACAGCGGTACCGCCGTCGTCGGAGATACCACGGTCGCGTCTATAGGACACCGCCCGGCGCGAGTTCCACGAGTCGAGCACCGCGATGATCGCCAAACGAAGCTGCTCCCAGGGGTCATCGGGAGCAGCCACGCCAACCACCTGTTCGAACTGCTCGCGAAACCGCTCTCGCGTGTCGTCGGCGTAGGCCGGATCGCCGCTTTGCGCCGCCAGTGCCTGCGAAACCCCGTCAGTCATCCCGAGGTTGAGCACGGTGTCCATCATCCCGGGCATGCTGGTCGCGGCGCCCGAGCGTACCGACACGAGAAGAGGATGGTCCCCGGTACCGAACGTCCGTCCGGTGACGTGCTCGAGATGCGACATCGCTTCCGGTACCGCGGACCATACGTGAACAGGCAGCTCCTGCCCGCCGTCGTAGTACTCCTGACACACTTGGGTGGTGAGCACGAACGCAGGTGGGACGGGAACGTCCAGAGCGCGCATCTGTTCGATGCTCCAGGCCTTGCCACCGAGGGTCTCGCGAGGCTGGCCGGTACTGCCATCCAGCACCAGGACGTTGGCGTGTGCGATGCCTGTCATTCAGCCCTCCCCGCTGCTGCTTCGGCCTGCCGCGATAGGCCCGCCAAACCGATCAGTTCCTCGTGGAACTCGAACCACACTGTGTGGTAGCTGTCCTTGAGCGGATGGGCCAGCCAGGAGTGATCGCCGTCGACGGCGGCAGCCAGTGCTGATGAGAAACGATCGCGATAGGCCGCGAGCCTGGGCACGACGGACACGATTCTTTCCACCAACGGCAGGAAGTCGTCGTGCAGCTCTCCTAGCCGTTGCACAACTCGGGCGTCGTAGTCGGCGTCACTGTGATCGTTGGGCGTGTTCTCGTCGATCTGCTGCCAGTCCGTCATCAGCTGCTTGAACTGCGAGTTGAACGGCTCGAAGTCGCGGTAGGCGGACAACAACGCGTCTGTGTCGATGCTCGCGCGCTCGGCCTCGAGCAGCTCGTGGAGACGTTCCTTACCCTCTGGTGTCACCTTGTACCGCCCACGCGCTTCGGAGAGAAGCCCGTCTTCGACCAGCCGGCTCAGCAAGGCATCAAGGGACTCTGCGGGGATGTCGGTGCTCCGCGCGATGTCCCCTGCCTGCGGGCGGCCCTTAAGGCGCACAGCTTGCAGAACCCGAATTTCTTTGTGCATCACTACCCTCTCTCGCTGAGGGGTTCACTGACCCGCTTCACAGCACTACGACGCCGCATCAGCTCTCCGCCAGAACACTCGTACAGCGCGGCCGAGAGGCCCCGGATCCATCGATTGGCATCGCGTTCGCTATGCGCTGTACGACGTCGATGTAGATCGCCGTCCACGCCGCTACGTCGAGGCGCATCTGCGAGAAGTCGGCCATCGATACCAAGGCGCGCTTCGGCAACCCGGTTTCGAATATGTCCTTCAGCGACACCGTGTGCGAGATCGTCAGCACATGACGGAGTCGCCACAGGGGATCCACGTAACGTCCTGTCGCCAGGACACGCTCCACCAACTCGCGGTTCCCCCGCCGCGTGGGTTGCGATCGCATGTACGCGACAGCCGCACTGAATGCCGGATCGAGCGCGTTGGCAAGGTCCAGCCACGCGCGCGCGTCTCGGTGAAAAGGGCTTACGTTCCTCAGCCGACCGATTGGCATCCTGCCACGCGGCGACCGAACTCCCCTCCGGTGCCAGTTGCACGTGAGCGGGTTCAATCCGCACGTGATGGAGGCCGCAGCCGGCCAGTTCCAGGCCCGTGGCGGTACCAGACAGTTCGAAGATGCCGGTCAGCCGGACCGCACCCTCGCTGAAACAGTGGCACGGCGCCTCTTCGACGGTCGCGTTCGTCGACGTGATGCCGCCGGACGTCGGAGCTGTTGCGCGCACTGCCACCTCGAGATCCGCCCGGGCGAAGTAGCAGTCAGCAGTTGGGCCGCTGTGACTCCCTCCGGTGATCACACCATCAGCGTGTTGGGCACACCCTGCGCCATTGCTTCCGCCGCTCATGGTTAGGCATCCTAGCGCACTCTGAAGCGTGCTTTCAATGGTGATCATGCTTTCAGCAATGAAAATATATTCGTGTCCAGCTGGCATCGCTGCAGGATGAACTAGAGCCGGCTTGCCCACGCCACGTACCAGGTCTGGTTCGACAAACACCAGGAGGCGAACAAGCAGCGAACCAGCTTCCCAGCTCGATTCACGACTGCGCCTACCACGGCAAGAGGCGGCGGGATCGTCGCATCACCTTCGGCCCCTACCGAGAGCTGAACGGGGAGCAGCATTGCGAGCGATCACCGGTCTCACGCGATACGGCGAGAGCTCTGAGGGGCGCCAGCAACCGGATCCGACCAAGAGGTAGTAGCAGGACGGCGCGCGCTACCGCTGCAACCGCGTGACGCCGCTAACCGAGGGCGACCGCCTCCCCGACGGCTTCGGAGCGTTCGAGAGCAGACACAGCCAACCCGCGTTGGTTGTCGATCATGTTCATCCGCAAGGCCCTGATCGTCGACATGGCGGCGTGCTCAGTCACGCCGCTGTGATCGCGCGTGAGCTTGCGATGCCGTGCGTGGTCGCGTCCCACGAGGATAGCCGTGCAGTTGCGCCCCGAGTTTTGCCAGATTAGTGCGTAGGCTGGCTGGCCGTGTTGATGGCGTCGAGCGCGTGTTGGAGGTCGTCGGGTAGCGGGTCGGCGGCTGTG
>NZ_FZNW01000014.1 GCF_900188115.1 Haloechinothrix alba
GCGGAGATGGGCAAGCGCGGGCACGAGGCGGCCCTGGCCGAGTACTCCTGGCCACACCACGCCCGCCACTTCGTCGCGAACCTGGAACAATGGGCAGGCGCTACACGCTGACCCGGTACCGCAGGTGAGTCGCGTCTCCGGCCGAGTGGCCGATGCACCGCACACTGCGCTCAGGGGCCGGCCAGCGTCGCACGCCGGCCCCGGAGGAAGGCGCGCTCCGCCGCGTTGTCCGTGCGGGTGATCGCTGCCTCGTACGCTCGCGCTGCATCGGCGTCCCGCCCCAGGCGGCGCAGCAGATCGGCGCGGGTCGCGTGCAGCAGGTAGTACCGATCGAGACCGAGGTCGTCGACGAGGGCGAGTCCCGCTTCCGGCCCTTCGAGCTCTGCCACCGCGACCGCGCGGTGCAGCGCCACCACCGGGCTCGGCGCGAGTTCCAGCAACTGGTCGTACAACTGGACGATCTGCCGCCAGTCCGCGCTCGCGGTGCTTGCCGCGTCGCTGTGTACGGCGTTGATCGCCGCCTGGATCTGGCACGGGCCTGGCCGATCGCGCCGCAGGCACGCGCGCACGAGGGCCTGGCCTTCGGCGATCAGCTCGCGGTCCCAGCTCTCGCGGTCCTGCTCGGCAAGGGGGACGAGAGAGCCGTCACCCGTTGTGCGCGCGGTCCGGCGCGACTCGGTCAGCAGCATGAGCGCCAGCAGCCCCATGACTTCCGGCTCGTCCGGTATCAGCCCGGAGAGGATGCGGCCGAGGCGGATCGCCTCCGAGCTGAGGTCCTCGCGGACGAGCGACTCGCCGGAGCCGGCCGTGTAACCCTCGTTGAAGATGAGGTAGACGACGGCCAGCACCGCCTCGAGCCGTTCCGGGAGGTCGGCCTCGTCCGGCATCCGGTACGGGATCCCCGCGTCGCGGATCTTGCGCTTCGCGCGGACCAGGCGCTGCGCCATTGTCCGCTCGGGGGCCAGGAACGCTCGCGCTATATCCACAGTGGACAGTCCACCCAGCAACCGGAGCGTCAGCGCCACCCGGGCGTCGCGCGACAGCGCGGGGTGGCAACACGTGAAGATCAGGCGAAGGCGGTCGTCGCGCACGGCACCCTCCCGGTCTTCGTGCCCGGTGCCGATACCGTCGGCGTGCGCGGGTGAGCCGAGCAGCGCGGCCTGCGCATGCCGGTCCTGCCGGGACGACTCCCTGCGGCGCCGGTCGATCGCGCGGTTGCGGGCTGTGGTGATGATCCATCCCGCCGGGCTCGGGGGTAGCCCGGTGGACGGCCATCGCCGCACCGCCATGGCGAACGCGTCCTGGACCGCCTCCTCGGCGACGTCGATGTCACCGCAGACGCGCACCAGGACGGTCACCGCCCGGCCGTACTCCTCGCGGAATACGCGTTCGATCTCCGGGGTGGACGGGCCAGCCAGGTCCGGGATCACCCACATGTCCCGTCTGCCAGCGGCCTGACCTCGATGGGAAGGGTGGTCGCCTGAGCGAGCTTGCGGCCCCATTCGAGCGCGGCGTCGAGATCGGGCGCCGTGATGACCGTGAACCGGCCGATGTGCTCCTTGCCTTCGAGGTACGGACCGTCCGTGGTGCGTGCCTCGGTGTCCGTGGCCCGCACGACGGTGGCCGTGTCGGGTGGGTGCAGGCCGCCGCCGAAGACCCACGCTCCGCCCTCGCGCTGGATCGACATCGCGAGGCAGGGATCGAGGAAAAGTTTGTGGGAGCCGAAGGTGACCTTGGTTCCATAGAAGGAGCCCAACGTGACATTGGGCTCCCACACCGTCCCGCGAGCAGGCGGCGGGGCTACCCCAGCCGGCGAGGGCTGAAGATGAACCCGGCGCCCCATGCGGTGTGCATCACCGCGTACACCAGCGGCAGCAGGGCACGGGTGCCGGGGCTCTCGCCGCGCCCGGTGACCACCGAACCGGCGACGATCAGCACGGCGTACCCCCCGGGCAACGCGAACGCCGGAACGAAACCCGCCGCTCCTGTCACCAGGCCGCCTGCGATACCGGCCAGCGCCAGCGGCGGCGCGAGGTAGCGCAGGCTGAGCGTCTTGGCGTGCCGCCGCACCACGGCACGGCGCCACTGCCCGGTACGGAAGAACTGTTTGGCCAAGCCACGGATGTCACCCCGGGGGCGGTACGAGACGCGCATATCGGGGGTGAACCACACGGTGCCGCCGGACCGGCGGATGCGGAGGTTGAGCTCCCAGTCCTGGGCGCGTGCCAGGTCCTCGTCGAAGCCGCCGACCCGGTCGAGCGCGGAGCGGCGGAACGACCCGAGGTAGACGGTCTCGGCAGGCCCGGGGGTGCCGCCGAGGTGGAAGCGTGCGCCCCCCACGCCCAGCCAGCTGTTCATGGCGCAGGCAACCGCCTTCTCGACGGGCGTCGTGCCCTCCGCGGCCATGATCCCGCCGACGTTGTCCGCCCCCGTCTCCTCCAGGACCCTGGCGGCCGTACTGAGGTAGCCCGACGGCAGCACCGCGTGACCGTCCACCCGGACGACGATGTCGTACGAGGTTTCCTTCAGCGCACGGTTGAGCCCGCGTGGCGTGGTGCCTTCCGGGTTACGCACCGTGCGTACGCGCGGGTCGGCTGCGGTGAGCTCCGCGGTGATCCGGTCGGTGCCGTCCGAGGACGGCCCGAGCGCCACGATCACTTCGACCGGGCCCGGGTAGTCCTGCTCGAGCACCGCGGTGACCGCAGCCTTGAGGTGACGTTCCTCGTTCAGCACGGGCATGATCACCGAGATGCCGGGTAGCCCAGCGTCGGGTTGCGGGCTCGGTGACGGCGCCGGAGTAGCTTCCATAGTGTAATGAAGTTTACCCATCGCTGAGGCGTACTGTGATCGCGCGAGCCGTAGCGTGTGTCGCAAACCACCGGAACGGTATCCTGCGATCGACTTCCGCGCGCAGCGCGCTCGCTGTCCGTGGATAGTATTCCCGCGGGGCGGCCCGTCGGCGGGCGGTGTCGCGCACAGGGGCGGCTCTCGGTTACCGACCGCATGGGGGCTGGCACGATGACGGCGGTCCGGTCGGTGTGCACAACCCGGCCGCGATACTGGCGCAGAGGTCGTCGGCGACGCTGCTTTGCCGATCTCGAGGGAGAAGAACGTGACACACCGCATCACCGTTATCGGAACCGGGTACCTCGGCACGACCCACGCGGTCTGCATGGCCGAGCTGGGCTTCGAGGTTCTCGGCCTGGACGTCGACGCGGACAAGATCGCCTCGCTGAACGAGGGGCGCGTCCCGTTCTACGAACCCGACCTCGAGCCGCTGCTGCGCAAGCACGTTGACGAGGGAAGGTTGCGCCTGACGACCTCCTACGTCGAGGCCGCTGAGTTCGGCGACGTGCACTTCATCTGCGTGGGCACGCCACAACGCAAGGGCGAGTTCGCCGCGGACGTCTCGTACGTGGAGGACGTGATCGAGGGGCTCGCCCCGCACCTGCGCCGCGCCTGCCTCATCGTCGGTAAGTCCACGGTGCCGGTCGGCACCGCCGCCGTACTCGCCGACCGTGTCGCCGAGCTGGCCCCCGCAGGCTCCGAGGCAGAGCTGTCCTGGAACCCGGAGTTCCTGCGTGAAGGTTTCGCGGTGGAGGACACGCTCAAACCCGACCGGCTGGTGATCGGGGTGGCCTCGGAGCGCGCGGAGGGCATCCTGCGGGAGGTCTACGCCGAGCAGATCGCCGCAGGGACCCCCTTCCTCGTGACCAACTTCGCCACGGCCGAGCTCGCCAAGGTCGCGGCGAACGCCTTCCTGGCCACCAAGATCTCGTTCATCAACGCGATGGCCGAGCTGTGCGAGCACGCCGGGGGCGACGTGACGATGCTCGCCGACGCCATCGGCTACGACGACCGGATCGGCAGGAAGTTCCTCAACTCCGGGATCGGTTTCGGAGGTGGGTGCCTGCCCAAGGACATCCGCGCGTTCATGGCCCGCGCGGGCGAGCTGGGAGCCGATCAGGCGCTGACCTTCCTGCGGGAGGTCGACGCGATCAATATCCGCAGGCGCACCCGTACCGTCGACCTCGCGAGAGAGTGCTGCGACGGGACGTTCGTCGGCAAGCGGGTAGCCGTGCTGGGAGCTGCGTTCAAGCCCAACTCGGACGACGTTCGCGACTCGCCCGCACTCAACGTCGCCGGGCTGATCCAGCTGCAGGGGGCGCAGGTTCGGGTGTACGACCCGAAGGCGATGGAGAACGCCAGCCGGTACTTCCCGACGCTGGACTACGCGGACTCGATCGTCGACGCGTGCGCCGGTGCGGACGTGGTCCTGCACCTCACCGAGTGGCGCGAGTTCCGCGACACCGACCCGGCCAAACTGGGTGATGTCGTCGCTCAGCGTTACATCGTCGACGGGCGCAACGCGCTCGACATGTCGCGGTGGGAGGCCGCGGGTTGGACGTACCGCGGGTTGGGGCGCGCCGTAACGCCCTGAGGCGTTGCCGTTCTCCGACCACTACCATGCAGCGCAACGCATACAAGTAGCATGTCGGGCGTGTCAGACTCCCACCTCGCTCCCAGCGGTGATTCGAAGCTCGAGATCCAGCTGCTGCACGACCGGCTGCTCGTGCACGTCCCGGCCGATGAGGGAGAGCGTCGCAGCAGCGGGGGAATCGTCATACCGGCCACCGCGCAGGTGGCGCGTCGCCTCGAATGGGGTGATGTCCTCGGTGTGGGGAACAATGTCCGAAACGTTAAGGTGAACGACCGGGTGCTCTTCAACCCCGAGGACCAACTCGAGGTCGAGATTCACGGTAAGGCCTACCTGGTCATGCGTGAGCGCGATGTACACGCGATCGCCAGCGAACGTACGGAGCACGGCACTGGCTTGTACTTGTAGCGCGGGAGGGTAATCGGTGCCGGAGGAACACGAGTGGCCGACTGCGGACTCGGACGGGGACGAGCCAGGCGACCAGCAACCAGCTACCGAGCACGGCTCGGTGCCGGACGCCGCTGCCGGCGGCGCGGCTGACGACGCGGAGCGGGACGCGGGTCGGGACCACGAGCCGGACGGTGATCCGGCCGAGCCGGCCGCGGCCGAGGACCCCACGACCCCGGGGACCCCGTTGCCGGAGCTGGAGGATGCCCGGTCGGGCGAAGCCGGGCCGGAAGAAGCCGGGCCGGGTGAAACCCGGGCCGAGGAAGACCAGCCGGTGAGCGCGGAACCGGGCAGCGCCGCACCGGACACCGCTGCCTCGGATGACGACGTTCCTGACGATGCCGGCCCGGACGGCGCTGAGCCTGCGGGTCCCGAGCCGGAGCATGCCCAGCCCGAGAGCGCCCAGCCCGAGAGCGCCCAGCCCGAGAGCGCCCAGCCCGATGGTACGGATACGGCAGTCACGTGGCCGGCCGAGCCGGAGCCGGATGCCGCCGGCACCGCCGACTCCGCCGACACTACTGACGCTGCCGCACCGGACGAGCAGGACACGGCGGGTCATTGGCCGGTTGAGGACTCCGAACCGGCGACGGTCCGGTCCGAGCCCGTCACCGGTGGGAAGCAGGAGCCGGACAGCACCGAAGCCACCGAAGCCACCACGATCGGTGCGGTACCGGTCACGGGAGCTGTCGACGAGTCGACGACGATGGCGATGCCGGTCGCGGCCCCGGAAGTCACCCAGGCGATGCCCGCGGTCAGCGAGCGGGAGGAACCGGCCAGGGCCGCCGACCAGGAAGTCACGACCACGTTCGACGCGGTCACCGACGGGAGCACCGATGCCCTCACCCCGGTCATCGCCCCGGTAGCCGTCGACCCGGTCCGCATCGGCCACCACGAGACCGGTCGCAACGCCACGGATGCCACCGATGACACGGCCGGGTTCGCATCCATGGGTGCCGCGGGCGGTGGCGGAGACGACGGTTCGGCGGGTGGCAGGCGCCGCTGGCTGCGTCGGCCGTTGCTCGTCGCGGGGAGCGTGCTCGGCGTTCTCGCGCTCGTCTACGGCGCCGACTTGCTGCTCTCGGCCGGGGATGTGCCGCGTGGCGTTACCGTCGCGGGCGTCTCGGTCGGCGGGATGAGCGAGGAGGCAGCCGAGAGCAAGCTGCAGGACGAGTTACGCCCGCGGACGTCCGAACCGGTCGCGATCACTGCGGGCGAGATGGAAGCGGAGCTGGATCCCCAGGCTGCCGGGCTCAGCGTGAACTGGCAGGGCACGCTGGAGCAGGTCGGGCGGCAGCCGTTGAACCCGATCACGAGGGTGACCTCGTTCTTCACCACCCGTGAGATCGGTGTCGTCGGCAACGCCGACGAGGAGCGGTTGGTCCCGGCGCTGGATGAGCTCGCCGCGGAGGAGCTGCACCGTGAGAAGGAAGAGGGCGGCATCGAGTTCGAACCCGTCCCGGGTAGCGATGGTGACGTCGAGGCGGTTGCGGTCGATCCGATGCCGGGGCAGGAGCTCACCAGTATCGAGGGCGCGGCGGAGACCGTGCGTACGTCCTGGCTGGATCGGGACGGCGTCGAGCTGGAGGTCGATGTCGAACCGGCCGCGGTGGACGCGGCGGCTGTCCAGGAGATACTGCGGTCGGTGGCCGAACCGGCGGTGTCCGGCCCGGTCACGTTCCGGGGCGAGGGCGACGATGCCCGGCTGAGCCCGGCGGAGATCGGTGAGGTATTGAACTTCACCCCGGGTGACGACGGCTCGCTGGAGGCGGAGGCCGACGACGAGGCCCTCGAGGAGGCGCTGCAGCCGAAGCTGGCCGACACCGAGGATGAGGGCCGCGACGCGGAGATCGTTTTCTCGGGCGGGGAACCCACCGTGGAGCCCTCCGAAGAAGGGCGGGTCATCGACTGGAGGCCCACCCTCGAGCCGTTCATGGATGTCCTCGTGCGCACCGAGGATCGCGAGATCGATGTGACCTACACCGACGACAAGCCGGAGGTCACCACCGAGGAGGCGGAGGCACTCGGCATCGACGAGGTGATCGGTGAGTTCACCACCGAGGATTTCGCGCAGGACTCGGGGGTCAACATCCGGCGGGTGGCACAGCAGGTCGACGGGGCCATCGTCAAGCCGGGTGAGACGTTCAGCCTCAACCAGCACACCGGACCGCGCACCGAAGCGCAGGGGTATGTCGACGCGGGCATCATCGAGAACGGTGTGCCCGGCCGCGCGGTCGGTGGCGGCATCTCGCAGTTCGCCACGACGCTGTACAACGCGGCGTACTTCGCGGGCCTGCGGGATGCCGGGCACTCGCCGCACAGCTACTACATCAGCCGCTACCCGGTGGCGCGGGAGGCCACCGTGTTCCAGGCTGCCGGTGGTGGCGGCATCGACCTGGCGTTCACCAACGACGCGGAGACCGGTGTGGCCATCCAGACCAACTGGACGCCGAGCAGCATCACGGTGCGCATCTGGGGGACGAAGCGGTACGACGTCGACTCGGTGACCAGCGACCGCACCGACGTGGTGGAGCCGTCTGAGCGTCGCATCGACGACCCGGACTGCGAGCCGTCCGCCGGTATCGCGGGCTTCACGGCAACCAACACGCGGATCTTGCGCGACCCCGACACGGGGGAGGTCGTGCGTCGCGAGTCGGACACCGTCACGTACAACCCGAAGCCCAAGATCGTCTGCACGGACGGCGAGGACGATTAGGAACGCTGAATGACGCTTTCAGTCCGCAAGATGGACTGAAAGCGTCATTCAGCACGGGTAACTCAGAACGCCGCTTCGTCGAGGTTCATCAGCGTGTTGTCGGCCGACTCCACGATCTTGCGGCGGGAGGACAGCTCGGGCAGCACGGTCTTGGCGAAGAACGACGCGGCCGCGATCTTGCCCTCGTAGAAGGGCTTGTCCTTCTCGCTCGCGCCGTTGTCCAGCGCGGCGAGGGCGATCTCGGCCTGGCGCTGCAGCTGCCAGCCGACGAGCAGGTCCGTGGTGGACAGCAACAGGCGCACCGAGTGCTGGCCGATCTTGTAGACGTTCTCCTGCTCCTCCTGCGATGCGGTCAGCTCGCCGATCATGGCCCCGACCATGCCCTGCACATCGTCCAGGGCCTGCTTGAGAAGCGCACGCTCCTCCTTGAGGCGGCCGTTACCGGACTCTGAGTCGATGAACTGCGTGATCTCGCCCGCCACGTGGGTCAGCGCCTGTCCCTTGTCGCGGACGATCTTGCGGAAGAAGAAGTCCAGTGACTGGATGGCGGTGGTGCCCTCGTAGAGGGTGTCGATCTTGCCGTCCCTGATGTACTGCTCGATGGGGTACTCCTGCAGGAAGCCGGACCCACCGAGTGTCTGCAGCGCCTCGGTGCCCAGCAGAGTCCAGCTGCGCTCCGAGCCGCCACCCTTGACGATCGGCAGGAGCAGGTCGTTGACCCGCTCGGCGAGGTCGACATCCTCGCCCGACGCCTTCCCGAGCATGATCCTGTCCTGGTAGGACGCCGTGTACAGGTACAGCGCCCGCATGCCCTCGGAGTAGGACTTCAGCGTCATCAGCGCGCGCCGGACGTCCGGGTGGTGCGTGATGGTCACCCGCGGGGCGGTCTTGTCGACCATCTGCGTCATGTCCGCACCCTGCACACGCTCCTTGGCGAACTCGAGCGCGTTGAGGTAAGCGGTGGACAGGGTCGAGATGGCCTTGGTGCCGACCATCATCCTGGCGTGCTCGATCACGTCGAACATCTGCGCGATGCCGTCGATCTTGTCGCCGACCAGCCAGCCCTTGGCGGGTGTGCCGTGCTGGCCGAAGGTCAGCTCACAGGTGGTCGAGGCCTTGATGCCCATCTTGTGCTCGACGCCGGTGACGTAGACGCCGTTGCGTTCACCGGTGAGCTCCCCGGTCTCGGCATCGAAGTGGTGCGCGGGGACAAAGAACAGCCCGAGGCCCTTCGTGCCGGGCTTGGGCTCGATGTCCGGCCCCTCCGGGCGGGCGAGCACCAGGTGGAAGATGTTCTCCGTCATGTCGTCCTGCGCGGCACCGGTGATGAACCGCTTGACGCCCTCGATGTGCCACGAGCCGTCGTCCTGCTTGACGGCCTTCGCGCGACCCGCACCCACGTCGGAACCCGCGTCCGGCTCGGTGAGCACCATGGTGGAGCCCCAGTTGCGCTCGATGGCGATCTCGGCCCAGCGTTTCTGCTCCTCGTTGCCGTTCTCGTGCAGGATCCTGGCGAACGTCTTGCCTGCCATGTAGAAGAACAGCGCGGGATTGGCGCCGAGGTAGAGCTCGGAGACCGACCAGGCCACTGTGGGCGGGATCCCGAAGCCACCCAGCTCGACCGGCAGGCTCATGCGGTCCCACCCGGCCTCGACGGTGGCGCGCAGTGCCCGCTTCATGGACTCGGGCATCGTGACGTCGGCTTTCTCGGGGTGGAACTCCGGCGGGTTGCGGTCCCCGTCGACGAAGGCGTCGGCCACGACGCCGGCAACGAGATTGTTGACTTCGTTCAGCACCGTCCGCGTGACGTCCTGATCCGCTTCGGCGAACGGACCGGTGCCGAGGTGCTCCTGGATGCGCAGGACCTCGAAGAGGTTGAACTCCAGATCGCGGATGTTGCTCTTGTAGTGGCCCATGTCTGGTCGCTCCGTATAGTTCGTGGCTAGGCGACGAGGTGGTTGCTTGGCACGAGGCAGTCTCGTTGACCGGGTCCTTCCGTCCGGCGCCCGTTACGCACCGTGCTTCCGCGCTGACCGGTGCTACTGGTCAGTAACATAACTGTATTACTGGCGAGTAATGCGCCGCAAGAGCGCACAAGGCGCTGTGACGAATGCGTCGTCCAGGGCATCGTCGGCTCCCCGTATCGTGGCTGTCCGGTCACAGCGCGTGCGGGATCGCCTCGGATCGTGCAGTCGGGTTCATGATGCCGGGTGCGCGGGCGTCGGTGCTCGCACGCCGGAGACGGCCAGTGCGGGGCGGGACGGGCTGCCCCGGGTGCCGTCTGTGTCCGCGGTGCCGTCCGCGCTGCCCGCTTGGGACGGGAGCTCGGCCTCGGGGCTGTTCAGCGAGAGCAGCCCGTTCCGGAAGGCGATGGTGACCGAATGGGTGCGGTCCCGTGCGGACAGCTTGCGCAGGATGCTCTTGACGTGCGTCCGCACGGTCTCCACGGACAGGAACAGCACCTTCGCGATGGCCGCGTTCTCCAGCCCCTCCGCGATCAGTTGCAGGACCTGGAGTTCCCTCCGGGACAGCCGGAGCAGGTTGGGGTCCGGTGTGTGCGCCGAGCCGTTCGACTGCTCGTCGAGATGGTCGTCGGTCCGGCTCTGGGTGACGAGGTTGGCCAGTGACGGGTCGAGGTAACGGCGGGCGTGCGTCGCGTGCCGGATGGCATCGAGTACCCGCTGCGGCTCGGCGCATCGTGGGGTGGCGCCGTGTGCCCCTGCCGCCATCACCGCGGCCAGGTAGCTGGACGTGCGGTCGGACTCCCGGATGAGCACGACCACGCGTGCCGATGAGCTGGTCTTGGCCAGCAAGTGGGAGAGGTGGCAGCCTCCGTCCAGGCCCGAGTCGACGAGGACGATATCCGGGTTGACCTGCTCGGTCATGTGGATCGCACCCTGCTGGCTCGCGGCGTGCCCGGCGAACCTCATCCACGGGGTCCTGTCGACGAGGGCGCTGATCCCGTCGCGGAAGAGCGGAACGGTGTCGACCAGACCGAGGGCCAGCGGTCGTTGCCGCTGTGCGCCTCCGACGCGGTCCGGGTGCTGCGCGTTTCCGCGCGATTCGAAACTACGAGTCATGACCAACTCCCTCTCCGCGAACTCCCTGGCTCAGCTGAGACGAACGACCCCCTGCGCATATGTCGGCACAATGTGGTGATCTAGGTCGCACGAGTGCCTCCGATCAACGAGGCGTGTGCCGGGTCGGATCGACCGGCGCGGTCAGCTGGCCAGGCATACCCCTACCTGCGGCGTATTGCACATCACGTGAGTACGGAATGGGGAATTGCGGCACAGTTACCACTCAATAGGGTTAGGATACGCTGCAAGGTGCATTCATAAATGTGTGATTTATATCACACATGAACGTGAAGAATCAGAAACATTTTCCGAGAATCCATCCGGTGTCTCGCGAGAGCGACGCGTACCTGGGCGGGCGCGTCCTGGCTCTGGGCCCGGTGACCACGCGGGGCTACGAGCAGCGCGCCCGGTACATCGCGGGGTCGGCCGGGATCGTGCCGGTTCGAACGGCTCAGCCGAACAGCGAGGGGCACAGCCGGGCCACCCGCTCCGCGGAACCACGCTGCGGGTGCCAGGTGCATGCCAGCCCGACGGCGACCACGCGGTCGCTGGCCAGGACCTCGGCCAGCGCGGCATCGACCACCGAGGCGGAGGGGCCGCCATCGGTGGGTAGGATCAGGTCCGGGACATCCTCCTTGCGCAGCACGTCGAGGTCGACATGGAGATAGATCGGCCCGTCGGGCAGTGTCGAGGAGGTCAGCTCCGCAACGGAGCGCTGCTGCACGGGTGAGGTCTCCAGGAACTCCCGCTCCGGCGGGTCGAGATCGCGCCCGTCCACCAGTACTGTCCGGTGCTGCTCGATCGGGTGCAGGCCCAGCGTGTCACTGATCAGTTCCGGGCGGTACCCGAGGAGTACGCGCAGCGGAATACCCCCGAGGTAGCCGGAGTGGGAGGTCTCCAGCGTCTGCAGATCGCCGTGCGCGTCGAACCAGACGATCGAGGGAGTGGTGCCGGCACGTTGCAGGCCGGCCACCGTGCCCAGCGAGGTCGTGCAGTCGCTGGACAGCACCATCGGGATCGTCCCGTGCCGCGCGGTCGCGGCCACGTCCTCGGCTACGGCGTCGTAGAGCTGTGCCATCCGTTCCCACGGGGTCCCGTCCCCGAGAGCCTGCTCGATCGTGGTGCTGGCATCGACAGGGACGTCGAGACCGGGCAGGTGCTCATCGAGGTGGTAAGGAACGAGCAGCGGTCGCATGCGGAAACGGTACTGGCAGGCATGTGGGGCAGGCACGCGATTTTTTGCGCGCGCTGGTGCTCCCTACGATCCGGCGCCGGTGAGCCGGTCCAGTGCCCTCCGGTGGGTGTCGAGTGCCGCCTTGTCCCGCAGCACGAACCGGATCCGTCGCACGGAGCTCAGCGCGGGGGCGGCGTCCAGGACCGTGCCGAGCGCGACTTCGGCGGCCTCGTCCATCGGGTAGCCGAACGCACCTGTGGACAGTGCGGGAAAGGCCACGGCCGTGAGCCGGTAGTGCTCGGCGCGGTCGAGTGCCTGCCGGTAGCAGGACGCCAGGAGGCCCGCGGCGGGCTCGTCGGCGCCGTAGACCGGTCCGAGGCAGTGGATGACGTGGCTGTTCGGCAACTCGTGTGCGCCGGTGAGCACGGCCTCACCCGGACGGATGGGAGCCAGCGGGCGGCACTCCGCAGCGAGGCCGGGTCCGGCGGCGCGGTGGATCGCCCCCGCGACACCTCCGCCGGAGGCGAGCTGGGCGTTCGCCGCATTGACCACGGCATCGAACTCGTGCTGCCGGGTGATGTCTCCCTCGACGACGTCGAGGGAGACGTCTGCGATGCGATGCTCGATGCTCATGGCGTTTCCTTGGGCGTACGGGAGCTCGTGGGTGCCCTTCCGCACGTGTCCCGGGACCGGACGAGTGCGTCGTAACGCGTCGTAGCATATGTGCCGGCTCGGCGGACGGTCGAGTGTGTCCGCAACCCCTGGCCGGGTGTTTCAGCATCCTCCCGGAACGTTGTCCGTCGCAGGAGTCAGGAATCGAACGGTATGGTGTGTGAGATCACGTCGGATTCGTGACGGTTACATTGCGGATCGATCCACGCACTCGGAGTGCGTGTGAACCCCTGCGGAATCATTTCGACGGCGGGGCGAAAAGGTCCCGGACCGCTGGTCGCGCGATTGCGCGGGCCTGGCGCGAGATACGGGTCACTTCCGATCTGTCCCTTGCAGTACGGCGTCGGGGTGGTGCCGGCCGCTTGCTATGCTGGGACTCCAAGCACAACGAGGTAGCGATCCAGACGCCCGAGCACGTGGGTGTCGTCGGGGGCGAGTCAACCAGCGACCGGCGGGGGGAGCTCGGCCGGGGCACGCTTGTGGAGGTGCGCCACACGGCTGTGCCGCTGTGAGCGGTGGTCTCGTTGTGACGATCGCGCGAAGTCCCGATCGTCGAGTCGCATGAGCGTCGACCCCGACCGGCCAGAGAGCGCGGTGAGTTGATGACCCGGACACCGGCGGTTGACCCGCCCCCGCAGCAGGCGTTGCGGTCGGCTGATCGCCCGACACGCTTCGATGATCCGGCTCGCATTCGGCCGCGGCGGGGATTCGAGAATCGTAGCGGTGGCGGGTCTCCACCGGAGAACGCGTGGCCGAGTGCACGGGAGATGATCCGGAAGCTGTCGTTGGACAGCGTCACGATCGTCCTGATGGTGGCGCTGCTCACGGTGACGGCTCTCGCGGCCGGACCGCTGCATTTTCTCGACAACTACCTCAATGAGGTGCCGCACCCGCTGACGCGACTCGGGACAGCCTGGTACTTCCTCAAGTTCGTGCCGAACGAGGTCGGGTCGCGGTTCATCGCGATACCGCTGCTGGGTATCGTGACATTGATCTTCGCGTACCGGCACCGTTCCTGGCGCCCGATCATCGTGAGTTCGGTCGGTGTGTTGGGGATGAGTGGTCTGATCTGGGGTTTCAAGTTCCTGTTCGCGCGGAATCAACCGCGCGAGTACGACCCGGCGTTCTTCTCCGACTACGGCGGCCTCGCCTTCCCGTCGGGGCATGCGGGCAATGTCGTCCTGTTCTACGGGCTGGTTCTTTTCCTGGTTACTCGCTACGAGCCGGTCAGGCAGCATGTCGTCCGGCGAGTGGTGCACCTCATCATCGCCATGGCGATCGTGCAGACAGCGGTGTCGGTGTATCTCCAGTTCCACTGGTTCACCGACCTCGTCGCTGGACTGATCGCCGGCGGGCTCTGGCTGCGTATCGCCATCCGCACGGACCAGCTCATTCCGGAGGGTCGTACCCGCCACTGGTGGCCGTGGCGTGAAGGCGACTTCGTGGATCGCTACATACGCCCCGTATTGTCGGGGCCTCCCTCGAACGGTGCTCTCCCGCCGGTTGTGGAAGGTGCACCTCGCCCCTGGACCGTCCTCGGGAGCGAGGCGGAGCCGGGCCGGATGCCGCAGGATCGAGCTGGTGAGAACGCTACGAGTCCGCCGCGTGGCGGACACTTCGTCGAGGCCTCTCGGCCCGGACAGACGTAACCCGAGCGTGTGAAACGCGCGTTCGTCCGGAGGCGAACGGTGACGGTCGCGCGTGCCCGGGAACGCGCCGTCGGTACACGCTGAATGACCGCCAACCACGCCATGCCGATGATCTCGTCGTCGCGCACCATGACGACGCACCGGTGCGTGACGGCGTTCTCTCGCGCCCACGACGCGAAGCCGTCCATGAACTCCTCGCGCGTGACCGCCGGCGGTCCGTTGTTCTCGAGGACCCAGTTCCACCGGAGCTGGGCGACGGTGCCCAACTCGTCCTCCGTGGCGGGACGAATCGCGATTCCGTTCATCTCCCCGTCCTCACGCTGCCCGGACGGCCGCTTCTCTGCGGTAGCACACCGGCGTACGTGGTGGCGTGCGTAGCGTGCCCGCAACTCGACGCCTGGTTCCATTCCGCGTGCCGCCAGGCTTCAACATAGCGGTTCCGTCCAGGCCCGTGGGCGACGGCGCTCTACCCGGCTCCGCAGGCACCGTCCAGGGTCGTGCCGAAGAGCTGAGCCGAGGTCGCGCCTGGAATGTGGACCTTGTCGGCATGGGCTGGTGAGCACGTAGTCGACGATCCGGAGGGGATGCCACGGCGCACAGCGGTGCGGGTGGGAAGTCCGATCTTCAGATGGGGGCGGAGTTGCTTCGAAGGGGTAACCGGGTCGGGTCCGGTGGATCGAACCGGCGCGGCGTACGCCAGGCGGCCCGGTTCCGGTGCACCCCGGAGTTCTCGGTGCGGCGGCCGTGCGCGGCGATGATTTTTCCGTGCGAACCGGGTCTTACTTGCTGACCGGCCCGTCCGGGTCGCCCGACGAAAGGAGCAACGATGCAGATCATCCTCAGTGACTTCATGAGCCTGGACGGTGTCGTGCAGGCGCCCGGCGAGCGCGAGGAGGACACCGACGGTGGCTTCACCCACGGCGGCTGGTCGATGCCGTACTTCGAGCCGGAGACCATGGGCTCGGCGGTCGGCGAGGTCATGGGGCGAACGGAGGCGCTGTTGTTCGGCAGGCGAACCTGGCAGACGATGGCGGCTGCCTGGCCCGACCGTGCCGGTGACGAGTTCGCCGACCGCATGAACGAGATTCCCAAGTACGTGGCATCCCGCACGCTCACCCAGGACGACCTCACGTGGTCGGGCTCGACCCTGCTGCCCGCGGACGACGCGATCGGTGCGGTGCGCGAGCTGCGTGCCAAGGACGGCAAGGGGCTGCAGGTCATGGGAAGCGCCTCGCTCGCAGCGCAGCTGATCGAGCACGATCTCGTCGACGAGTACCGGCTGATGATCGAGCCGATACTGCTCGGTGGCGGCAAGCGCGTGTTCCCCGACGGCGGTCAGGCCCGCCCGCTCGAGCTGGCCTCGACCACGACGACCGGGACCGGGGTCCTGATCTGCACGTACCGGCCGGCGGATCGCTGACCCGAGTCCGCCTTCGGCAGGGTTCGGGTCGCGGCGGGCTTCACGCGGCGGCGGGCCCGTCCCCGCCGGTGATCGGTTGCTGTTGGGCGCGCCGCGTGGGGTCACCGACCATCCGCGGGCGTCTCGCTCATCGTCCGTGCCTGCGGCCAGCAGGAGCGTGCCCGGATCGGGGTGGGCGCGCGTTGCGCGGAGGGCTGAGCTGATCGGCGACCGCGCGGGGTCTGCTCGTAGGGAGCGGCACGTTCGTCGCACGCGCCTGGGCTCGGACGTGACAGACGCGGCAGCCAAAGTCTGGTGTGGACATCGTGCGAACCGGGGCTTGTGTGAGGATCGCCGCCGTTTACCGTGCCGTGTTACGGGTTCTTCTGTCGCTTCTGGTGCCCGCGGCGCTGTGCACCGGTACTCTTCGGGCACGTTGCCAGCGATCCGGGGAGGGAACCCATGACAACCGCTGCCGCCGATGACCTCGCTGCGACGCACAGTGCCGTGGGCGACCTGATCGCGGATATCCGGCAGGACCAGTGGAGTGCCCGCACCCCCTGCCCGGAGTGGCAGGTCTGCGACCTGGTCAACCATCTGGTTATTGGGAGCCGCCTGTTCGCCGGCATCGTTCGCGGTGAGGCGGCCGCCGCGCCTGGCGCGTTGGACCCGAAGACCGGCGACATGCTCGGCGAAGACGCCGCCTCCACGTACGCTGAGGCCGCCGAGGACCTGCTTGCCGCGTTCCGGGAGCCGGGCGTGCTCGAGGCGACGTTCGACGTCCCCGCTGGGGCAGTTCCCGGCATCGTCGCAGTACACCTGCGCGTCGTCGAGGAACTCGTGCACGGCTGGGACCTCGCCCGGGCAACCGGTCAACAACTCCGATTCCCCGATGAGATCGTCGAGCGTGCACTGGAGTTCACCCGCGGCAAGCTCGCTGACGTGCCGCCGGACAGGTCCCCGTTCGCGCCGCCACAGCCAGTCCCCGACCACGCCACGTCCATTGACAGGCTTGCCGCCATCCTTGGCCGCCGCGTCACCCCACGGTTCTGAACTCCAGCCGTTCTTCCCCTCCCCTTGCGTCCTTCTTGCTGCCGCCGGTGTGGCCTGCGGTGATGACTCGGACGCTGGTGGTGCGACCGCATCCGTGCCGGTCAGTTCGTGGCACATTGATAGCACGCGCTGGTGCTCGGATGTGCTGAACGAAACCCCCAGGTCGCGTGTGGACATCGTGTGACCTGGGAGTTTGGTGTTGGATCGGATGACGGGAATCGAACCCACCCCTGGCCACCCGCGGTACACCCGCTCTGCCCCAGGTCAGGGCGGATTTTCGCGTTCAGGGGCGATCATGGCAATGTCTGAGGCAGTCCGTCGTCGACTGGTAGGGAGACGCGTTGCAGTGGGACGAGTAGACGCTGGAGCCGCTCGACGCTCAGGACCGTCGGCGGAACTCAGCGCCTGGTCTCATACCTCGTCAGGACCACGCCGTCGGGAAACGTCCGGGTCTCCACCAGTTTCAGGTTCACCCAATCGTCCAGGGCCGTAAAGAACGGCGTGCCGCCGCCCACCAGGACCGGATGGGTGACGGTCGCGTACTCGTCGATCAGCCCGGCCCGCATGGCTGCCGCGGCGAATGTGGCGCCGCCGATGTCCATGGGGCCGCCGTCCTCGGCCTTGAGCCGGGTGATCTCGGTGACCGCGTCGCCGGTGACCAGGCGGGTGTTCCAGTCGACCGTACTGGTCGTCGACGAGAACACCGCCTTCGGCATGTCCCGCCAGCGGCGGGCGAACTCGATCTCCGCCGGTGTGGCGCCAGGCTGTTGATCGGCGGTCGGCCAGTAGGAGCTCATCGTCTCCCACAGTCTGCGTCCGTACAGCGCCAGACCCGTCGCGTCCACCCGGTCGGACCACCACTGGAACAGCTCGTCGCTCGGTACGCTCCAGCCGAGGTCCTCGTCGGGCGTGGCAATGTAGCCGTCCAGGCTCATGTTCATGCCGAAGGTAAGTTTGCGCATGGCGTGTCAGCCTCCCGTGGGTCGGTATTCGGTGTACAGACCGGCACGGCGCGGGAAAGTCATCGGTCGGGCCGCGCTGAGGGCCGACCGATCAAGCGTCGGCTGGCTGCAGCGTTGTAGCGCTCGGAAGTGAGACCGGCAGGTTCGCCGGCGGCGGGTCGAACGCGTCCTGCTTGACCGCCGATAGCCGAGGTTGGTTGCCCGTGGATTGCTCGAAATTCTGCACGATGGCCTATCCGTGATTCGCTGTGCCGTAGACCGCGTCCAACATCTCCGGTGGAGGCTGGTTTTCATAGCCTGCTCTCCCCTGCATGACCATAAGGAGCCCGGACACCTGGACCGCTGCGCTGCCGTCTCCACTCCACAGAAGCTGTCCGCCGAGCAACGCGACATAGAAGTTGGCCAGGTCGGCTGGGGCGACGAAGTCCAGCGAAATACTCGCGAAACGCACATCTGGTGAACCGGGTGACGCCGCCATGCGGGCATCGCTGGTCGGCTCTGGGCGCTGGGGGCGAGCGTCGCAAGAACGATGACGGCGGCGAGTCCGACGACGAGGGTCCCGCGGGCGTACCGACTCCGGTGGGTTAGTGGCCCATGCGTGGCCCGGCGCTAACGCTCACCGTGATAGACGAAACCCCCCAGGTCTGGTGTGGACACCGTGTGACCTGGGGGTTTGGTGTTGGAGCGGATGCCGGGAATCGAACCCGCGTTCTCGGCTTGGGAGCCAGCCGGGTGGGTCTGGAAAGTGGTGCTGACCTGCGGCGGAGGGTGTGGGCGGGATGCCATTGTTGACAGAGGTTGACCGGGGGCATGTTGTTGGGATGTTGCTGCAGTGTGGCGGGCTTCGGCAATCGGCGGCGCACGTTGCCACGTGCAGGCAAGAGCCCGGATCGTGGGGCCCTGGAGTGGTTCATCGATGGTGTTGGCCGGTTAGGGCACAGTGACGGTCCATTCCGCCCCGGCCATGTCGACGAGTCCGATCTTGCTCACGGTTGCGGCTTCGGGCACTGCGAAGGCGATCTGGACGTCGGTGGTCTCGCCGGGTTCGAGGGTGGCGAGCATAGTTGTGGAGTCGGCCAGTTGGTTTGTGCCCTGGGTGCTGGCAGGATACTGCTCGCCGTTGGCGTAGACGGTTTGCGCGGTCTTATCGAAGACTGCGTCGCTGCCGCCGGGGTTGGTTACTTCGTAGCTCACGATCCGGTAGGTGCCTGAATCTGGGCCAGATGGCCCCCGCATGTCGTCGGGGGCGGGGCTGACGTCGGTGGCGGTGACCTCCACATTGTCCAGCGTGACCGTGTCCCCGAGTTGGGTCGCTTCGGCGGCCGGGTCGGTGCCAGCGTCGCCCGTGGCAGAATCGCTCGTGCCCATCAGGATCGCGCTCAGCAGCGTCAGCACACCCAGCGCCGCCCCGATAACGGCCACGTCGCGGCGGCCCGTCGAGCGCTGCTGGCGCGCACGCCTCCAGCCGAGCCCGCCGCAGACGATCGCTGCCAACGCCAGCAGAACCGTCAGCACCGTAGACGCCTCGACCAGGGCTGCGATAAGACCGAGCAGCCCGAGCACCACACTGGCAACACCCCAGGTTCGGAACCTGATAAGAGTAGAGCGCGCGCGGCGTCGCCCTCCGGTGGCGTGGGTCTCGTTCGACATGTGGGCACGATAACGCTGCGACACTACTCGGTGCACACCGTCGGCGCCGGCGGGAGCCGGCCGCCGGCGGCGCGTCAGCGCCGCCCCTTGATCAGCGCGTCAAGTGGACCAAGATCGTCGCTAGTGTCGGACTCGCGGGCCTGCACTTTCATGACCTGCGGCACGCGGGCAACATCGGGGCGTCGAAAGCCCGTATGTTGCCCCAAGATCTGATGGCACGCATAGGCAATGACGACATGCGGGCGGCGTTGATCTACCAGCGGGCGACCAGTGACGCCGATCAGCTGATCGCTGAACGTCTGTCCGAGCTTGTCGATCAGCATCGCGGTCGGTCTGGTGAGGACGGAGACAACGCCGATCGTGGCTAGTTGTTGGCCGTGCCGGTCGAGATACGATGTTGTTGGCATGTTGCTGTACCGGGTCGAGCACAGCAGAAGGGCCGCTTCCCACGATCGGGAAGCGGCCCTTCTGAGCTGCTATAACGCTCTTGGAGCGGATGACGGGAATCGAACCCGCGTTCTCAGCTTGGGAAGCTGATGTTCTACCATTGAACTACATCCGCCTGCGGCCCCATAGCATACATAAGGCGCTCGTGGCGTTCTCAACCCCCTCCCCCGTCGAGATCACCTGCTTGACCTCGCAACCAAAAGTGACAACACTTGTTGTCGAGTCCGTCTCGCCAGCGCGGAGGGTGGGTGTGTGCCGTGAGTTCCGAAGTTGACACCACCGAGGTAAGCACCGAACGCCTGCCGGATCCGGAGCTGTTCACCCGTGGCCCCCTTCGCCTGGCCAGGTCGTTGTGGAGCACGGGCGATGTGCGTGCCGAGCCTGCGCAGCTACGCCGCCTGCGGATGTACGCCGAGTCCGGGGACCCACAGGCGGACGCGGTCGTCCAGCTCATGGAGGAGCTGCCCGCCGGTCGCGGGCGTGAGCTGTTCGAGCAGGCCCTCACCGGGGGCATCGACTCGGTCAGCGATGCCCCGGAACCGCTGGTCGCCTTCTTCACCGATGTCGAGGCGCCCCCGTACTGGGTCGATCCCGACCGGCTGGAGCGCGGTGCCCGTGCCATCACCCGGACAGGGCTGCTGGGGATGTTCCCGCTTGCTGACATGTCGCTGATGGGCGGGTACCTGGCTTCCCGGGCGGCGAAGACGCTGGTCAGTACTGGCGACCTGGAGTACATGGCGCCGAAGCGGCTCATCGAGACGGCCACCTGGTGGTTGGACGTGACCACGCCGGGCGCGATGCGTCACGGCGAGAAGGGCTACTGCTCGGCCTTGCGTGTCCGGCTGGTGCACGCGCACGTGCGAGCAGCCATGAACCGGCGTGACGACTGGGACTACGAGTCGTGGGACCTGCCGGTCAACCAGGTACAGACGGTCGGCACGCTGCTGCTGTTCTCCCAGGTCTTCGTGTTGGGTACGCAGATGCTCGGCATCCGTTACGCGCAGAGCGAGCGCGACGACATCCTGCACCTGTGGCGCTACATCGGCTGGCTGATGGGTGTCGACGAGGGCCTGCTGCCCGCAGGGGAGGACGACGCGTGGCGGATGCTGTGGCTGCTCGCCTCGACCGAGTTCATCCCCGACGAGGACTCCCGGCGCCTGGCGAACGCGCTTCTACGGTCGCACGGCGGTATCGGGGAGCGCTTCGGGCCGCTGGGTGGCCTCGTCTCGAGCGCGTCCATCGGGCTGCATGCCGCGATCAGCCGGATGCTGCTCGGCGATGCCAACGCCGACTTCCTCGACCTGCCCAACCAGCGGCTTGCCAAGACGGCGGTACTGGGACTCGCTGCGGCGAACTTCGCGACCGAGACCGTGCGCTCGTTCGTTCCCGGTGCCACGATGGCGCAGGAGAAGCTGGGTGCGTTCGCGCGGGGCGCGTACGCACGCCAGCTGGGTCGGCTCGTGCCTCTCGACCCGACGTACGCCTCGCACATGCGCTCGAACTCGTCGAACGCGGCGAGAACGCGCCGCAAGTAAGGAGCCGAAGGTGACAGCGGTTCCATAGAAGGAACCGAATGTCACGTTCGGCCCCCACCCGGATTAGAGTGTTGCCGTGCTGCTCAGTGACCGCGACCTCCGCAAAGAAGTCGAAGCGGGACGTCTCGGCCTCGATCCGTTCGACGCCGAGATGGTTCAGCCTGCCAGTATCGACGTGCGACTGGACCGGTACTTCCGGGTGTTCGACAACTCGAAGTACACCCATATCGACCCGGCGCTGCAGCAGGACGAGCTCACCTCGCTGGTCGAGCAGGACGGGGACGACCCGTTCGTGCTGCACCCCGGAGAGTTCGTGCTCGCCTCCACCTACGAGCAGGTGACCCTGCCGGTGGACCTCGCAGGCAGGCTGGAAGGCAAGTCCTCGCTCGGCAGGCTCGGCCTGCTCACCCACTCGACGGCGGGTTTCATCGACCCCGGCTTCTCCGGGCACATCACGCTCGAGCTGTCCAACGTCGCGAACCTGCCCATCACGCTGTGGCCCGGCATGAAGATCGGGCAGCTGTGCCTGTTCCGGCTGTCCAGCTCGGCCGACTTCCCCTACGGCACCGCCCGGGCCGGATCGCGCTACCAGGGACAACGCGGCCCGACCCCGAGCCGCGCCTACCAGAACTTCCACCGCTCGGACACGAGCAGGCGCTGACCGGCCACGGGTCAGCGCCTGCTCGTGTGGCGTAGGAGGGGCCGGCGATCAGGGCTCCTTGTTGGCGTCCTTCTCGCCTTCCGGCTTGTCCTCGTCGGCCTGCGGCGTTCCGGTCGGTGCCTCATCGGTCGGTAGGTCGGCCTTGCCGTCGGACTCGGCCTCCCCTCCGATCTCCGCGGCGCCGCTGGCCACGGTCGCGGGCTCCTTGTCGCCTCGCTTGACGGAGGACAGCAGCAGCTGCGCCACGTCGAGGACCTCGACGTTGTCGGCCTGGCCCTCGTTCTCCCGCTGGGTGACCCCGTCGCCGAGCATCACACGGCAGAACGGGCAGCCGGTAGCGATCTTCGACGGTGCGGTGCCGAGCGCCTCGTCGACACGCTCCACGTTGATGCGCTTGCCGATACGCTCTTCCATCCACATCCGCGCACCACCGGCACCGCAGCACATCGAGCGCTCGGCGTGCCGCGGCATCTCGCGGAACTGCGCGCCGGAGGCCTCCACCAGGTCGCGGGGCGGTTCGTAGACCTGGTTGTGCCTGCCGAGGAAACACGGGTCGTGGTAGGTCACGCCCTCGGAGACCGGAGCCACCGGGGTGAGGCGCTTCTCCCGCACCAGCCGGTTGAGCAGCTGCGTGTGGTGCACAACCTCGTACTGCCCGCCCAGCTCCGGGTACTCGTTGGCCAGCGTGTTGAAGCAGTGCGCGCAGGTCACCACGATCTTGCGCTGCAGAGGCTCCACGTCCTCGAAGACCGAGTTGAGGACCTCGACGTTCTGCTGGGCCAGCATCTGGAACACGAACTCGTTGCCGGCTCGGCGCGCCGGGTCGCCGGTGCAGGTCTCCTCCGCGCCAAGCACCTGGTACTTCACGCCGGCCATGTGCAGCAGCTCAGCCACGGCCTTGGTGGTCTTCTTCGCGCGGTCCTCGAACGCGCCGGCACAGCCGACCCAGAACAGGTACTCCGTGTCGCCCCACTCGCCCGCGAAGACCGGGACCTCGAAGTCGAGCTCCTTCGTCCAGTCCAGCCGGTCCTTGGCGTTCTGGCCCCACGGGTTGCCCTTGTTCTCCAGGTTCTTGAACATCCCGCCGAGCTCGCTCGGGAAGTTCGACTCGATCATCACCTGGTAGCGGCGCATGTCCACGATGTGGTCCACGTGCTCGATGTCCACAGGGCACTGCTCGACGCAGGCACCGCAGTTCGTGCACGACCACAGCACCTCGGGGTCGATGACCCCCATCTCCTCGGGGCCGCCCACCAGCGGCCGCTCGGCCTCGGCGAGTGCGAGCGCGTCGATGTCCTTGTGCGGGTCGTCCCCGCTGAGCCCGATCTCCTCGCCGGTCATGTCCTTCTTGCCGCCTGCCATCAGGTACGGCGCCTTGGCGTACGCGTGGTCACGCAGCTGCGTGATCATCATCTTCGGCGACAGCGGCTTGCCGGTGTTCCACGCCGGGCACTGATCCTGGCACCGGCCGCACTCGGTGCAGGTGGTGAAGTCCAGCCAGCCCTTCCAGCTGAAGTCCTCGACCTGCCCGGCGCCGAAGACGTCCTGTTCCGGGTCGGCCTCCTCGAAGTCGATCGGCTTGTCCCCGCTGAGCATCGGCTTGAGCTTGCCGAGCGCCACACTGCTGTCGTCCTCGCGCTTGAAGTAGATGTTGAAGAAGGCGCTGAACCGGTGCCAGGCCACGCCCATGGTGAGGAACCGCGAGACCACGATCAGCCAGATCATGCCGCTCATCAGCTTCACGAACGCCGCGACCGAGACCATCACGGGGCTCGACGGCATGATCTCGGCCAGCGGCTGGGTCAGGAAGCTGCTCCACAGCGGCTGGTCCTTGATGCCGGAGGAGAACTGGAAGGTCCGCACCCCGATGAAGCCGAGACCCTCGATGATCACGACGGCCTCGACGAAGTAGGCCTGCCAGAAGTTGGAGCCCGCGAACCGCGACTGGCGGTCGGCGCGACGGGGGTGGTTGAGCTGGCGGATGATCGCCAGCGCGAGCCCGCCTGCGACCGTGCCGATGCCGAGCACCTCGACGACGAGGCCCCACACGGACCAGCCCCCGATCAGCGGCCAGTGGAACTCGGGGTCGAAGACTTCGCCGTAGGCTTCGAACAGCACGATCGCGCCCAGGATGAAGCCCCACATCACGAGCCAGTGCCATGGCCCGACGTGGCGGAGCTTGTTCATCCGCGTGTGCGCGGCGAACTCCTTGAGCATGTTCAGCAGCCGCGGGACGAACGGGCCGTTGCGGCTGGAGTCGGGCTGGCCGAGGCGGATCGTGCGGACGATACGGGTGACCGCGGTGATGAACATCGCCCAGGCGACGATGCTCACCGCTACGGCGATCCCGCCGAGCGTGAGCTCTACAGCACCCATGGAGCGGCGCCTTTCGTTCGGGCTGTCGGGGAGTTGGCTTTGCAGGGAGCGTAACGCTTCCTACCGATGAGTAGCGGATGAGTGGACCCTAAGTCCCACCGATGTGGCATACGACTCGCTGTTTAACTGGACGATCGTACAGGTAGTATTGCGGGGCATAGTGACCTGACCGAGGAGATCACATGGCCGCTTACGTGCTACTCGCCGCCGCGATCGTGTTCGAGGTGATCGGCACGACGGCGCTGAAGCTGTCCGACGGTTTCTCGCGGTTGTGGCCGTCGGTGGCGGTCGTGTTGGGGTACGGCGCGGCGTTCGGCACCCTGGGATACGTGCTCAAGCTCGGCGTCCCCATGGGAGTCGCGTACGCGACCTGGGCTGCGGCCGGCGTCGCGCTCATCGCGCTCGTCGGCGTGGTGTTCTTCCAGGAACAGGTGACCGCGACGATGATGGTCGGGCTGCTCCTCGTCATCGGCGGGGTGGTGTTGCTCGAGCTCGGAGGTGCGCACTGAATGGCGCGTCAGGGTCAGGTCGACGGCCGCAAGGCACGGGGTGAACGGCGGCGCAAGGAGATCATCGACGCCACACTCCGGGTGATCGAGCGCGAAGGGGTCGCTGGTGTCACCCACCGCACGGTCGCGCGGGAGGCCGGTATCCCGACGGCGTCGACGACCTACCACTACGCCACCCTCGACGACCTGCTGATCGCCACGCTCATGGCCTGCGCGCGGGACATGGCCACCGAGGTGTACTGGATGATCGACAGAGCGCGCTCGCGCGAGGGGCTGCGGCGGTCCGCTGACTCCTCGCTCGGCGGCCCGAGCGCTGCCGAGGAGGTGTCCCAGTTGCTCGCCGAAGCGCTCGGGCCGCGGCGGGGACGCACGATGGCCGAGTACGAGCTCTACCTGCTCGCCGCGCGCAAACCCGAATTACGTCCCGCCGCGCGCCGCTGGCTCGACGTGCTCACCTCGATGGTGCGGCACGACGACGAGGTGGCGTTCCGCGTGTTCCTCGCCGGTATCGACGGGTTGCTCATCCAGGGCCTGATCGACGACGAGCCGCCGACCGCCGAGGAGCTGCGGCCGGTGGTGGAGTACCTGCTCAAACCGCACTGACCGTGCGCGCGTCGGGGACGGGCCAGGCACGCGGATCACATCTCGGGCGTGCCGTGCCTGCGCAGGAAGTGCCCGGCGTAACGGTTGGCCTCGCGCGCCTCCGGCAGGTCGGCCCATGCCTGGAACACGTGGATCTGCTCCGGCCAGATCTGGAGCTCGCACGGTACGCCCTCCGCGCGCAGCGAGGCCGCCATGCGGTGCGCGTCGTCGCGGAGGCATTCGGAGTCGCTCACCTGGATCAGGGTCGGCGGCCATGCCGTCTTGTCGGCGTCGAGCACGTTGACCCGGGGCTCGTCGGGGCTTGTCTCCCCCAGGTAGGCCTCGCAGGACAGCCGGGTCGCCGCGGGTGCAAGGAACGGGTCCCGGACGGTCGAGTCCATCTCCTCCAGCCGTGCGCAGCTGAGATCGAACAGCGGGGAGTACAGCGCCACCGCTGCCGGCAGCGGCAGCTCCGCGCGGGTGAGGTCGGCGAGCAGGCATGCGGCGAGGTGCCCGCCTGCGGAATCGCCTGCCACGCGGATCCGCCCGGGGTCGATCCCCTGGTCGAGCAACTCCCGGTAGGCGGTGAGGCAGTCATCGGCCGCGGCGGGGAACGGGTCCTCCGGCGCGCGGCGGTAGTGCGGCAGGAACACCGGCATCTCGGTGTTGCGGGAGATCTGGTGTGCCAGCACCCGGTGAGACCGGTGAGACCCGAAGACGAAACCGCCACCGTGCAGGTGCAGGACGACTCCGTTGGAGGCGTGCGCCTGTCGTGCGCGCAGCCAGGTGCCGCGCACCGAGCCGTGCCTGGCAGGCCATGTGGTGGCCGAGCGGCTCAACCGCACGAGCCCGGACGCGTCGGTGATCGTACGGAGCGCGTGCAGCCGCACACCGCGAGGTACCCAGCCTTCGACGAGCGGCCGGACCCGGCTCCGGTAGAAGTTCGTGAGCTGCACGCTGCGCTCGCTCGGCGCGTCGGGTACGTGCACCTGGACGTTTTCCTCGTCCATCGGTGTGACCACGTCGGCACCTCCTTCCACTCATGGACCCGTGTTGCCCGGCGCTGCACAGGGACCTTCGATTGTGCGTCGGCGGTCGCGGCAAGGCCAGGGGGCGGGCAGTGGTATCCGACGGTGGAGCTTGCCGCGCGATCGGGGTCGGCCGGCGACACCGGCCGACCCCGCGCGGATGGCCCGACGAGCAGTTACTGCTCGTGAATACCGGTGATCAGCGCACGACCGATGGCGTGGCTGAACAGGTTGAAGCCGAGGAACGCGGGCGTGCCGTCGGAGAAGCCGAGCGACTCCACGTCCACGGCGTGGACGGCGAACATGTAACGATGCGGGCCGTGCCCGGGAGGCGGGGCGGCGCCGATGTACCGGCGAGCGCCCGCGTCGTTGGGCAGCGTGAGCGATCCGGACGGCAGGCCGCTGCCGCTGTCGTCGCCCGCTCCGGACGGTAGCTCGGTGACCGACGTCGGGATGTCGAACACGGCCCAGTGCCAGAACCCGCTGGCGGTGGGGGCGTCGGGGTCGAAGCAGGTGACGGTGAAGCTCTTGGTCCCCGCGGGGAAACCGGACCAGCTCAGCTGCGGCGAGACGTCCTGGCCGCCCGCGCCCATGATCCCGGACACCTGCGCGTTGGCGAGCGCGCCTCCGTCCGTGACGTCGGTGCTGGTGACGGTGAACGTGGGTACCTGCGGCAAGAAATCGTAGGGGTTGGGTGGCTGCGGCATCGTTCCTCCTGGTTCTGCTACGGCGTTCAGAGGATTCCCCCGGCGTGAGCCTAGTAGGGCGTGCGTCCTGCTCGATCGGGCGAGGCCGGCGAGCGGCCGGGGATTACCGTTGCGTCCGACCTCGGGGAACTCTCAGGGACGAGGCCGGGATGTCCCTGATGTACCCGCAGCGCCCGGCTCGCTATGTTTGGTTCGGTTCCGGGCGGCGAAGGGGGTACGGCATGGCCAGAGCGGGGATGGCGCTCGCCGGGGTGGCGCTGATCGGGGTCGGCGTGCTACTCGCTTCCGCGCGGCTGTCGCCGTCATCGGAGCTCTACGCCGCGGAGCCGGATGAGCGCGTGGACTCGGTGGAGCTCGCCACCCGGTCCGGGGATGTGCGGGTACGCGTCGGGTCCGGCGACTCCGTTCGGGTCGAGCAGCGGGTGTCGTACTGGTGGGGCGCCCCTGGCCCGGGCTACGAGGTCCGGGACGGCACTCTCCTGCTGGAGGACTGCGGGCGGTTCTGCGGCGCGGACTACGACGTGGTGGTGCCGGACGGCGTCACGGTCACCGGCGCGGTCCGCTCCGGTGATGTGGAGCTGACCGGGGTGGCAGGCATCGAGCTGCGGGCACGTTCGGGTGCTGTCACCGGGCGCGACGTGACCGGGCCGGTGCGGGTGACGTCGCGCTCCGGCGACATCGACCTCGACCTGGCCGAGCCTGCCGACGTGGCGGCCGAGGCGCGCAGTGGCGATGTCACCCTGTCCGTCCCGGACGCGCGCTACCGGGTGGACGGCTCGTCCCGGAGCGGCGAGCGGCGCATCGAGATCCCCACCGAACCCGATGCCGAGCACGACCTGACCCTCGACACCCGCAGCGGCACCGTGACGGTGCGCCCAGCCACCGCGCCGTGAGGGAGCCGAAGGTGACCCTGGGTTCTTAGAAGGAGCCCAGGGTCACCTTCGGCTCCCCGGCTGCGCCGGCGAATCGGGAACATTTATCGCTGCGCAAGCGTTACCCTGGCAGAAAGGTTGAGTGCTGAAGGCTCAACTCCAGTTTGACTGCGCTACGATGAAGCTACTAGGACTTGAGTACGGCATGCTCAACCCGAGCATGCAACCGTAATGCCAGGAGGGATAAACACATGGCGCGAGTGGTCGGCATCGACCTCGGCACGACCAACTCGGTCGTTTCCGTCCTTGAGGGCGGTGAGCCGACGGTCATCGCGAACTCGGAAGGGGCGAGGACGACCCCCTCGGTCGTGGCCTTCGCCAAGAACGGCGAGGTCCTGACGGGCCAGCCTGCCAAGAACCAGGCGGTCACCAACTCGGACAGGACCATCAGGTCAGTCAAACGCCACATGGGCACTGACTGGAAGGTCGAGGTCGATGGGAAGAACTACACCCCGCAGGAGATCAGCGCGCGCGTGCTGATGAAGCTCAAGCGGGATGCGGAGTCCTACCTCGGCGAGGAAGTCACCGACGCGGTGATCACCGTTCCCGCGTACTTCGAGGACGCCCAGCGTCAGGCCACCAAGGAGGCCGGGCAGATCGCGGGCCTGAACGTCCTGCGGATCGTCAACGAGCCCACCTCGGCTGCGCTGGCCTACGGGCTGGACAAGGGCGAGAAGGAGCAGACCATCCTGGTCTTCGACCTCGGTGGCGGCACCTTCGACGTGTCCCTGCTCGAGCTCGGCGAGGGCGTGGTCGAGGTTCGTGCGACCAGCGGTGACAACCACCTCGGTGGCGACGACTGGGACGAGCGGATCGTCGACTGGCTGGTGGACAAGTTCAAGGCCTCGAACGGCATCGACCTGAAGAAGGACCCGATGGCGCTGCAGCGGATCAAGGAAGCCGCTGAGAAGGCCAAGATCGAACTGACCAGCTCCTCGACGACGAACATCAACCTGCCTTACATCACGGTCGACTCGGACAAGAACCCGCTGTTCATGGACGAGACGCTGTCCAGGGCCGAGTTCGAGAAGATCACCTCCGACCTGCTGGACCGCACCAAGGCACCGTTCAACAACGTCATCAAGGACGCGGGTATCTCCGTCGGTGACATCGACCACGTGGTGCTGGTCGGCGGCTCGACCCGGATGCCTGCCGTCGTGGACCTGGTCAAGGAGCTGACCGGCGGCAAGGAGCCGAACAAGGGCGTGAACCCGGACGAGGTCGTCGCCGTCGGTGCCGGGTTGCAGGCCGGTGTGCTCAAGGGTGAGGTCAAGGACGTCCTGCTGCTGGATGTCACCCCCTTGTCCCTGGGTATCGAGACAAAGGGCGGGGTGTTCACCAAGCTCATCGAGCGCAACACCACGATCCCGACGAAGCGCAGCGAGATCTTCTCCACGGCCGACGACAACCAGCCGTCCGTGCAGATCCAGGTCTTCCAGGGTGAGCGGGAGATCGCCGCGCACAACAAGAAGCTCGGCAGCTTCGAGCTGACCGGTATCCCGCCCGCCCCGCGCGGCGTGCCGCAGATCGAGGTGACCTTCGACATCGATGCCAACGGCATCGTGCACGTCACGGCAAAGGACCTCGGCACCGGTAAGGAACAGAGCATCAAGATCACCGGTGGTTCCGCGCTCCCGCAGGAAGACATCGACGAGATGATCAAGGAGGCGGAGCAGCACGCCGAGGAGGACCGCAAGCGCCGGGAGGCCGCGGAGACCCGCAACCAGGCCGAGACCCTCGTCTACCAGACCGAGAAGTTCCTCAACGAGAACGACGAGCAGCTTCCCGACGAGGTCAAGACGAAGGTCAAGGGCGCGATCGACGAGGCCAACGAGGCTCTCAAGGGCGAGGACACCGAGGCGATCAGCGCGGCCATCGAGAAGCTCACGAACGAGTCGCAGGCGATGGGCTCCTCGCTCTACTCGGACGCGAACGCGGCCGCTGCCGGCGCTGCCGGTGCGGCGGGTGCCGATGCCGGCGCGACCGACGCCGGTTCGGATGCCCAGTCCGGCAACGAGGACGTCGTTGACGCAGAGATTGTCGATGAGGACGACAAGAAGTGACAGCGAACGATCAAGAGTTCCAGGACAAGCCGGAGGAGCCGGTCGTGGTGCGGGATCGCCGCAAGGTTGACCCGGAAACCGGTGAACTGCGCGCTCAGGAGGCCGAGACCGACCTCGCTCAGGAGGTCGCCGCCGATGCGGCGGGCGAGGGCCTTGCCGGGCCCAGCGGGGTGGCCACCTCGGGTGCGGAGCAGGACGCGGCGGCCGATGTGGAGAGGCAGCTCGCCGAGCGGACCGCCGATCTGCAGCGGTTGCAGGCGGAGTACGCCAACTACCGCAAGCGGGTCGACCGGGACCGGGAGGCCGTGATCGCCTCGACCAAGGCCTCGCTGGTCGGCGAGCTGCTCCCGCTGATCGACGACATCGAGCGGGCAGAGTCGCATGGTGACCTGACGGGCGCGTTCAAGGCCGTCGCGGACAAGTTGCTGGCGACCCTGCAGCAGGCGGGACTGGAAGCCTTCGGCCAGGAGGGCGAGCCGTTCGACCCGAGCGTGCACGAGGCCGTGCAGCACTCCACCTCGCCGGATGTGCAGGGCCCGACGGTTTCGGCGGTGCTGCGCCGCGGCTACCGGATGGGCGACAGAGTGGTGCGCGCGGCGATGGTGGCGGTGACCGACAGCGAGTCGGTCACTCCTGAGCCGCCTGCCGACGTCGCCGGCGACGGCGACGTTACGGAGCAGGTGAGTACGCCCAGCGGTGAGCAGGAACAGAGCTGACGCGAAAGGAGGAGACGTCCGGTGAGTGCTCGGGAGTGGGTCGGTAAGGACTTCTACCGTGAGCTGGGCGTCTCCTCCGACGCGTCGCAGGACGAGATCAAGAAGGCGTACCGCAAGCTCGCGCGGGAGAACCACCCGGACGCGAACCCGGGAGACGCCGAGGCTGAACGGAAGTTCAAGGCGGTCTCCGAGGCGTACGGCGTGCTGTCGGATCCGGAGAAGCGCAAGGAGTACGACGAGGCGCGCAGCCTGTTCGGGTCCGGCCGCGGCACCGGCGGTGGGTTCGGCTTCCCGGGCGGTGGTGGCAACGGCGGTTTCGACTTCGGTGACCTGTTCACCGGCGGGACGCGCGGCCAGGCCGGAGGCCCGGCAGGCGGGTTCGGCGGTCTCGGCGACATCCTCGGCGGGCTGTTCAACCGGCGCGGTGGCGGTCCGACCACGGCGGGGCCGTCGATGTCGCAGCGCGGCTCCGATGTGGAGACCGACGTTCGGATCGACTTCGCAGAGGCGGTCAAGGGTGCGACTGTGCCGCTGCGCCTGTCCAGCCCGGCGACCTGCGGTACGTGCGCGGGCAGTGGTTCGCGGCCGGGGACGTCCGCGCGCACCTGCGCAACCTGCGGCGGTGCCGGGCTGATCAGCACGAGCCAGGGTGCGTTCGCGTTCTCCGAGCCGTGCAGGGACTGCCGGGGCCGCGGCGCGATCGTCGAGTCGCCGTGCACGGAATGCGCAGGCGCGGGCACCAGCACCCGGACGCGCACGCTGACCGTGCGCATTCCGCCAGGGGTGTCGGACGGTCAGCGGATCCGGCTCGCCGGGCAGGGTGAGCCCGGGCGCGGTGGGGCGCTGTCCGGTGACCTGTACGTGCGGGTCCATGTCACGCCGCACCCGGTGTTCGGCCGGTCCGGGAACAACCTGACCATCACGGTGCCGGTGGACTTCTCCGAGCTGGTGCTCGGCGGGACCCTGTCGGTTCCGACGCTGGACGGCAAGGTATCGGTGAAGATCCCGGCGGGGGCCAGCAGCGGCAAGGTGCTGCGGGTGCGTGGCAAGGGGATCGCCAAGCGGGACGGCACGGTCGGCGACCTGCTGGTCACGTTGCAGGTGAACGTGCCGACCTCGCTGAGCGAGACGGCGCGGTCCGCGTTGCGCACCTACGCCGAGGAAATGGCCGACCATGATCCCCGGCCGGAGATCACGAAGATGCTCAAGGATCGGTGAGGGCGATGGCTTTCGGTGACCTGCCGCGCGGCGCGGATGAGCACACCCCGGTTTTCGTGATCTCGGTGGCCGCCGAGCTGTCGGGGCTGCACGCGCAGACCCTGCGCACCTACGACCGGATGGGTCTGGTGTCGCCTGGCCGGACGTCGGGCGGCGGCAGGCGCTACTCGATGCGCGACATCGCCATGCTCCGCGAGGTGCAGCGCCTCTCCCAGGAGAACGGCGTGAACCTCGCGGGGGTCAAGCGCATCATCGAGCTGGAGAACGAGGTCGAGGCGCTGCGCGGCCGGGTGGCCGAGCTGACGGAGGAGCTATCCGCGGCCTACGCCGCCGCGGAGCAGGCCGCGGCGGCGGTGCACGCGTCCTACCGAAGGGATCTCGTGCCGTTCCGCAAGCAGGACGCGCTCGTGGTGTGGCGCCCGCAGAACCGTCGTTAGCGGGTAAGCGACTCTGTGCCCGCGCGAGACGGGGCGTTACCCGCGCAGGGCCTCTTCCAGTGTGGACAGTTTCTCGGCGATGGCCATGGTGTCGCACCCCGTGAGGGTGCACCATGCACTGTCGTCTGGGGTGAGCAGCAACCTGCCCGATTCCGTGTCGATCCAGCACGGCATGGGCGCCGTGGTCGCGCGCCGCTTGTTCATGCCGTCCCGGATGGCGGCGTAGAGCTGGCCCGCGTACTGCCGCTCCGTGTCCAGCCACCGCTGCATGCGTTTGGTGTCGCTGGCCGATGGGCCGGACGGTAGTGACTTGCCTGCCTGTAGCGCCTCCAGCTCGGCCACCGAGCAGGTGATCGACTTCAACTGGGCGGCGGGAGTGTCCGGCAGGGCGACGGCCAGCCGCACCCCGAGTTGCTCGTGCGGGATCGGCTCGAGCTGGATCGTGGTGCCGTCCTTCGTGATCAGCAGTGCGTCCCGGCCGGTCATGGCGGTGCGTGCGGTCCACTCACCGCCCTCTGCGGCGGTGTAGAAGGTGTAGTACTCCACGGCGGGGCGTTGCACGAGGACCAGCGTGTCGTAGAACTCCTCGCTGATCCGGTTTCCCGAGGTGAGTCCCTGCTCGCGGAGCTCGCGCAGCACCCGCACATCACGCTCGGCGGCAAGCTCCGGCGGGTACCAGAGCTCGCCGCCGAGCAGCGTGGTGTGGGGTTCGCCGAGGTTCTCCTTGTCCAGCAGCGTGGTGTAGGTCTCCAGGCTGATGGTCACCGGCTGCCTGATCACTGGTGTCGCTCCCCCTGCGCCTGCCGTCTACTCGCCGATGACCCCGTCGATGATGACCTGCCCGGTGACCGGGTCGTACTCCTTCTCGCCGTGCTCGTCGCGCATCACGGGAAGGCCGCTGTCGAGCTGTTCGTCCTGGACGTACTTGCGCTCGTGCTCCTCGTCGCCGCCGCCCTGGCCGCCACGGCCACCACCGGCGCCCATCATGCCGCCACCCATCGGGCGGGCACCGGCGGCGCCGCCTGCGTGGCCACCGCCTGCCGCGGCGCTACCGCCGGAACCGGTCGGGCCGAACTGGCCCTGCCCCGTCATCGAGCCAGGACCACCCATACCGCCGGCAGCGCCACTCCTTGCGGCCCCGCCTGCGCCTCCCGCAGCACCGGCACCACCTGCGGCAGCGCCGCCGCTGGCCATGCCACCGGCCACCATGCCACCGGCACCGGCCATGCCGGCGCCACCGGAACCGGAGCCGGTCGGACCGAAGTCACCGCTCGCCGAGTTGCCCGAACCGATCCCCGAGGCGCCCGTGTCACTCGGCGGGATGACCGTGCCATCCGGACGTACGAGGCTGCCGTCGGGGCGGCGGATGGTCCCGTCGGGGTAGCGGATACTGCCGTCCGGCAGGCGCACCCCACCGGAACCAGGACCCGAGCCGTTGCTTCCGCCGTACCCGGTGCCTCCACCTCCGGAGCCTGACCCGGCGCCACCGACGCCTACCGTGCCGCCACCAGTGCCGGCACCCGGCACCGTGGGTGCCGTGCCACCGCCGCCGGTCGTGCCCGCCGGGGTGACACCGGCGGTCCCGCCGGTCGCCGTCGGGGTAGTGCTATCGGAAGGGCCGATGGGGCCCGAGATTCCCGAACCGGGACCCGATCCGGAACCGCCGCCACCGAGTTTCGGGATCTCGATCTCGTCGAACCGGCTTTTCAGCGACGACTGGTTCTGCTGGGTCGTTGCCTCGTACTCCCTGTACTTGGCGATGTTGTGGCGTTCCTTCTCGGCGCGCTCCGCGTCGAGCTCCTCTTGGGACGCTTTGAATGGGGTGTAGTTGCCGATCAGCCCCGCTTCCTTGCGCTCCGGGACCGGAATCATCTCGTCCCGGGTCTTTTCGAACGCCGATGATTGGCTCCCCATGCTGCGCGCTGCCGGTTCCAGGTTGTTCGACGCCGTGCCGGCTGCCTCGAACAACTGGTTGATGACCCCTTTGACGTTCTCGGCGGTGGCGCCCTTCCAGGAGTCATCCACCGACATCTCCAGCGCAGCCAGCTCAGTGATCAGGTCTTCATGCTCTTGACGCAACTTCGTGGAAGCATCCTGACCCTCGGCCAGGGTCTTGGGTACGCGCTCTCCCTGGTGCATGGCGTCATAAATGCCTGCGCCCGAGTAGCACTGCAAGAGTTCGTCACTCATCACGTATCTCCCCGAAGTGTTTCAATTCCCAGTTCGGCCAGCTGGTAGGCGGCGTCGCAGGGCGCGTCATGGTGCTCGCTGCGCTCCTCGTTGGAGAAGGTCACCTGGACATCGAGGCCGGCATCATCTCGCAAACCGGTGTATATGCCACATTCCCCCTTGTCTCGCCGGTCATGTTCGGCGGCGATGACGACTGGGTGGCCGTGGATGTCATCGGCTTCCTCGAAGAGTTCGATGAGGTCGTCCTGATGAACCGAATAGACGTGGCTGATTCCCCCTCGTTCTCCCTGCGCCAACGTCACGGTGAAAGTGCCAGCGCGTACTCCCTCCAAGATGTATGAGCAGACCGCTCCCGCGCTGGCATCGAGTTCTTCTTCGCTGGTGTCGACGGGGAATCCGGCTGCAGCGAGCTCGTTGTCGGGGTGAACGGAGCAAGGATCGCGCTCGAACGCCCTCAGATCCGTGATCGGGTCTTTCACTGCGGGTGCTCCGCTGTGCGGAAGGTCGGAGTCGGGTTCGTTCGTGGTGCTGGTGTCGGGGTTATCGTTGTCGGTCGGGTTGGGTTCGCCGACTGTGCTGTCTCCGCATCCGGTTACCAGCAACGCCGTCAGCGCTCCGAACGCCATGATCGCGCGAGCGTGCATCAGGCGTCGGCCTTTCCGAGGTTGTCGGCGACGTCCTGTTCGTGGGCGAGGTAGTTCTTCTTGGCCGACTCGAGCTCACGTATGAATTCGTTGTAGGCTTTCACGACCTTATCGTGGTAGGTCAGGTAGTCGGCTGACATCTCGTCTGCTGCCGCTTTGTACTGTGCGCTGACTTGTTCCTTACCGCTATCGATGTCGCGAATACTGACGGCCCGTTCTCTAACGATGTCTAACTGATCGGCGATCCGTCCGACGCGTTCGATGATTTTGTCGATGCCTTCTTCGGTGAACTCGATGTCGCCGATTTGTCCGGATATTCGTGCCCGTTCCTGGGCCTCTTGCATGTAGTTGAATGCCTTGTAGGCACCGCCGATGAACGGTAGGCGCTCGGCATCGTCCATATCGATCGTGCCCTGCTGGCTGTCGGACTCGGTTGTGTCCTCCGGCGTGGAAGGTTCCCCGTCTTCCGTGTAGCCATCCGGCTTCGGCACTGGCCCGATCTGGGGCATGTCGTTCCCTCCTCAGATAACCCCGCTGGGCAGCCCCCATAATCCTGCCTGAGCTGCGTGACGCGCACCGACGTTTACGCTAGCAACGCCGTCTGGGGCCTGCAATCGGTTCTGCCCAGCTCACACTCCTTGACCACCGTTGTTATGGGCGTTCCGGCACGTCGTGTTCAGCGGCCTGGCCCAGCGTGTTGGGTTGTTCGGCTCCATGTCGTCCTGAGCGGCGTTGCGGAAGATCACCTACTCGCCACCTCATCACCTTGCTAGTTGGTTCAGCAGGCTCGCCACATCTATGACGTGCTCGCCCGCTTGCCCGTTCCAGCAGGCGTTGACCGACGTCTCCAGCGCGGACAGCTCAGGGGCGACTTCGTGGCTGGCTTCAGAACTGGTTCGGCGCGTGCTCACCGGTGCGCGAGGACTCGGGCCCCCGGCCACTCGCGTGTCAATTCGTCGATTTGCTTGCCGTCACCAGCGAGGAGCTGTCCCAGTCATCACGCGCCTCCGGTGATCGTGTCAACAGCGATGGTCGCCAGCTCGTACACGGCCTCGCAGGGGGCTTCCTTGAGCGGGTTGTCGCGAGAAGCCGAGAGCGGAATGTAGAGTGCGGTTTCGTCGCGTATCCCGACGTAGACGTCACATTCGCCCCTGTCGGTTCGGTTGTCGCGTTTACCGGCTACTACTGCAGGGTAGCCATCGATCGGATCTTGCTTGGTAAAGTATTCGAGATCGCTGTTTGCTTCTAAGCGGTAGATGTGACTGAGTCCTTCACCATCGTCAGTGCCAAGTGACGCGCCTAGAACGCCGTGTCCTGCTTTCTCGAAGCGCCAGGTGCACATGGGTCCCTCAAGGCGGTCCATGTCAGACTCAGCACTGCTCTTGTCAATGGCGAATCCGGCATCGTCGAGTTTGTCGTCAGGAAGGATTGTGCAGGGGTCCGCCTCGTACTCCCTGGTGTCGACGACGGGTTCCTCCACAGCGGGTGCTCCGCTGTGCGGCAGCCCGATCTCGTGCTCCTGCTCGTTACCGGCGTCGCCCTGACCGGCGGGGTCAGCGGTGCCGCTCGTGCTGTCCGAGCAGCCGGTCACCAGCAGCAGGACGGCGACCACACCGGTCGTCACGAAACTCCGCACCATTGCGCCCCCTGTTTCCTGCCCAGCTTCCCCGTGGCACCGGCGAGCCGTCAGCGATCAAGCCGGCACCGAGCGAGGCGCCCCGCCACCGACCCGATCTCGTGCCGTCGGGATACGCCGTACCGTACAGCCCGAGCGCTCGCCCGGCCGCCTCAGTCCGTCGGGAAGGAGTCGTAGTAGATCTGGTCGAAGGTGGTTCCGGTGACCAGCATCCGCGACACCGTTGCGCGAATCATCTCCGGTGACCCCGAGATCAGTACGTCGTATCCGTGCCACGCCCCGTGGGAGGTGACGACGTCGGGCAGGGTTCCCTCGGCCCCGCCTGGTTCCGAACCGTCCTCGGTCACCGGGGTGACGGTCAGCCACGGGTATCGTTCCGCGAGCTGACGCAGCTCGTCCAGCTGGTACAGGTCGTCATGACTCGCCCCACCGAAGAACAGCTCGACGTTGGGCGGTTGGCTGCGCTGCTCGAGCTCACCGAGCACGGCCCGCATCGGGGCCAGCCCGGTACCTCCCGCGACCATGACCAGGTCGCGGCTGCCCGTGTGGTCGAGCCACAGCGACCCCATGGGCGCGCCGATCCGCCATCGGTCCCCGATCCTCGTGTGGTGGACCAGCGCCCTGCTCACCCAGCCTTCGGGGACGCTCCGCACGTGGAACTCGATCGTGCCGTCCGCACTGGGCGGGTTCGCAGGCGAGAGATAGCGCCACATGCGCTGCCGCTGCGGCGTCTCCACGCTGACGTACTGCCCCGGCCGGTACGGGACGGGCTCGTCGGGCTGCACCCGCAGTACCGCGACCTTGCTGCTGAGCTTGCGGTGTTCGACGACCGTGCCTGCCCACCAGGCGGGACCGGAGTCCGCGGCCGCGCCTTCCTGCATCACTCCCGCCACGATGGCGTAGGCATCCGCCCACGCGCGCTCGACCTCCTCGGTCCACTCGTCACCCAGGTAGCGCTTGAGCGCGGCGAGCAGCGCGGTCCCGACGGCCTCGAAGTGCCGTTCGACCACGTCGAACTTGCGGTGGTCCCTGCCGAGCTGCCGGAGGTACGGTTCGAGCTCCTGGCGGTTGTCGATCATCTGCACGATGCGCACCAGCGCGCCGAAGAACCGGCTGCGCTGGACTTCCATGTTCACCGGGAACAGGTCGCGGGTCTCGGGTGCGATGGTGAACAGCACTGCGTAGAAGTACCGCGCGACCTCGTCGGAGCGGGGCTCCACCACGGCGAAGCTGTCCCGGATGAGCTGGACCACGCGCTCAGCACGCTGTTGCTGAGCGCTGTGCTGCCCTTCGTGCTCGTCCGGATCGTCGATTGCGGCGTTCAGTGTCATCGGTGCGCGGGCTCTCCAAGTTCACCAGTTGCTGCGGCCTGCACACCTCGGCGCTGACCGCGACATTCCCATAGGAGATGTCGTCAACCGAGCGTAACTTGTTTCTCGCCGGCTTTGGGGAGTCGATCGTTGCGCCAACCGGGGTCATTCTGCTGCGTAGCAGGCTCCTCGCGCACGGTAGGCAGGCGTTGGGCGTAACGGAGTAATTTTCGTCTCGTGGGGTCTTGCTGATGACGAGACTCGTGGCACAGTGGGACGCCTGCCCAGTACTCCGTGCCGGGGCCCGGCGCGGCGAGTAACCGCAGGACGATCCCTAGAACCGGTGGGAAACCTCGTGGACATCAAGCATTCGCGCCGACTGGCACGCATGGCGTCGATGGACCTGACGCCACCGGACCCCAGTGATTCTCCGCACACCCAGCGACACGAGCCCCCTCAGGCATCCGGCGGGACGCCTCCCGCGGACCCGCAGCAGGCCGCGTCAACTACCGCCTCCGCACCGCAGCAGGCCGCACCGCCACCCGCGCCGTCGGCGCCGTCACCCGCACCGGCACAGCCACCGGTCGACCCGCCGGTCGCCGGTGAGCTCACGGACGGCTACCAGGCCGCACTGTTCGACCCCGCCCCTGCGAACCCCGGTTCGGAAGGTGAGCACCAGCTGCAGCAGACCTGCGGCACCACGACCCGGGCGGAGCGGTTCTACAACGACCAGATGCTCGACCATCTCAACGAGGAGATGCAGGAGTTCGTCGGCCGGATGGACATGGCGTTCGTGGCCACCGCCGACGCGAACGGGGAGGCGGACTGCTCGCTGCGCGCCGGCCCTCCGGGGTTCCTCCTGGTGTTGAACGACAAGTGCGTCGCCTATCCCGAGTACCGGGGCAACGGGGTGATGGCCAGCCTCGGCAACATCATCGAGAACCCGCACGTGGGGATCATGCTGATCGACTTCGTGCGCGATCAGATCGGTCTGCACATCAACGGCCGTGCGCGGATCGTCGAGGACGGCAAGATGCGGGAGGAGTTCGCCGGGATCCCGGAGGAGACCGTGCGCGGACGGATCCCGGAGCGCTGGGTCGTCGTGGAGATCGCAGAGGCCTACATCCACTGCCGCAAGCACATCCCGCGGTTGAAGCCGGCCGAGCGCCACCGCGCCTGGGGCACCGACGACAGCAAGCGCAAGGGCGGTGACTATTTCGGTGTCCGTCAGCAGCGCCGGGAGGCCGCTGCGCAGTGCGGGGAGCCCGGTCAGTTGAGGGTGAACGGGTCGTAGGCGATCTGGTCGAGCGTGGTTCCTGCCACGAGCATGCGCGAGATGGTCGCCTTGATCATCTGCGGTGATCCGGATACGAGCACGTCGTGTCCCGGCCATGCCCCGTGCCTGGTGACGGCTTCGGCCAGGGTCCCTCGCTCGGCTCCGGGAAGTGAGCCGTCCTCGACCGTGGGCACGATGCCCAGCCACGGGTTCGTTGCGGCGAGCGCGCGCAGGTCGTCCAGGTCGTAGAGGTCCTCGGCGGTACGCCCGCCGTAGAACAGGTGCACGTTGGGGTTCTTGCCCCACTGGGACAGCTCGTCGACGAGCGCGCGCAGCGGCGCGAGGCCGGTGCCCCCCGCGATCATCAACACGTCCCTGCCGGAGTCGCGGTCCACGCTGAGCCTGCCCAGCGGTGGACCGAACCGCCAGACGTCGCCGAGCTGGGTATGGCTGACGATGGCCCTGCTGACCCAGCCGCCTTCCACGGCGTGCACGTGGAACTCGATCACGCCGTCCTTCCGCGGCGCGTTCGCCGGGGACAGATATCGCCACAGCCGCGGCCGCTGCGGGACTTCGACGCTCATGTACTGCCCGGCGCGGTAGTTGATCGGTGTTTCCGGCTGCACCCGGACCAGGGCCAGGTCCCAGGTCAGGCGGCGGTGGTCGATCACGGTTCCGGTCAGCGACGCGGGGCTCGGGTCGGCGTCGGCCGCTTCCTGCATCGACCGGGCCACCACGGTGTAGGCCTCGGCCCAGGCGTGCTCGACCTGCTCGGTCCAGCGCGAGCCGAGATGGTGTCGCAGGGCGCCCAGCATCGCGGTGCCGATGGCTTCGTAATGCCGGGAGCGCACATGGTGCTTGCGGTAGTCGCGGCCGAGCTGGTTGAGATACGGCACGAGGTCGTCCGGGCGGTCGACCATCTGCGCCACGTGTGCGATGCCGCGCACCAGCTTGCCACGGTGCGCCTCGATGTTGATGGGGAACATCTCCCGGATGTCCGGGCTGATCCGGAACAGCAAGTCGTAGAAGGTCGCGGAGAGCTCGGCCACGTCCGGTTCGACCTCGGCCCATGTCTCTTTGATCAACCGGACCATCGCGGCGACCGCGGGCGGGGCCTCCCTGGACGCACGCGTCCGCGGTACCGGGCTGACCGCCGGCGACATGTGCTCTGGGTACGAATCCACGGGGTCCACTTCGTTGCGCTGGGAGTCATGCGCGGCCGGCCGGGCCGCGACCTGCGGGCAGCGGGGCGCGGGTACCGGGCGAGCACGAGTACGCCATACCAGACTGCACCATACTTCTGCTGGGAACCCGCCGTCGGCATGTGGCTGGCGAGCGCGACCGGCCCCGCCCGTGCCGTACACGAGCGGGGCCGGCCCGGATGTGTGGCCTCTGGCATCGCGCCGCGCGACACCAGGGATGCCGGGGTGGTTGTTACTGCACCGTCTCGATCTCTCGGGAGCGCACCCCGGACCGGAACTCGGCCAGCTCGCGCTTGACAACGGGCGCCGGGATGTAGAGCCCGATGATGTTGAACAGCGCGAGGAGGAACAGCACCGCGTCGACGAAGTCCAGCACGCTGCCGAAGGTGAGCACCGAGCCGATCACGACGAAGGCGCAGAACACGATGCGGTGGACGTCCTCGCTGAAGTTGCTCTTTTTGAAACCGCGGAACCGGATGAACCCGAAGTCGGGGGTGAAGACGAAGCCCGCGAGTACGAGCCGGGCGGCGATCCAGGGGACGGTCACCCCGAACACGGAGATCTCGTAGAAGACGGCGGTGCTGAGCCAGTTGGCGATCGGGTCGAAGGTGTTGTTGATGACTTGTTCGATACGGGCGAGGAACTCGGTCTCGGCCCCACCGTCCTGTTGGGCGAGGAAGGGGCCTGCCGTGTCGGCTGGCTGGTGGCCGACGCGTTGAGTGACGTTGTGGACATGGTGGCGTAGTGCACAACAAGATCCGGTCACACACATGAGTGAGTTTCGTGGCGTATCGCCGGTGGTCGTGTGACGAATGAGTACGCAGGGTGAGGCGGCGTGGCGGCGGTTGCGGTTTCAGGGTGTTCCGAACCGTGCATATCGGGTCGCCTGCGGTACGGGGACGATCGCGGGGCAACCCGGGAAGGGCTCGGTGTTCACTGGTGAAACGTCACAATCTTGAGTGGAACTAACTCAAGTTTTCTTACGTTGGCCTGTCAGAGGTGATGGTGGCGCGGCGACCCGCGACGCCAGTAGGCAGTATGAGATGGAACACACCACGCAGAGTGTGCCCTGAGGCTTTGAGGAGAGGGATGGACGCATTCAACCCGACGACGAAGACACAGCAGGCGATCTCGTCGGCCGTGCAGGCCGCGACCGTTGCCGGAAACCCCGACGTGGGGCCCGCGCACCTGCTCGGCGCTCTGCTCGCGCAAAGCGAGGGGATCGCTCAGCCGCTGCTCACCGCCGTCGGAGCCGACCCCAGCCAGGTGCGGTCCGAGCTGGAACCCATCACGCAGGGTCTGCCGTCGGCCACGGGGTCGGCGGTGTCGACGCCGCAGTTCGACTCGGAGGCGGTGAAGTCGCTGACCCACGCCCAGCAGCTGGCCACCGAGCTCGGCGACGACTACGTCTCGGCCGAACACCTCCTTGTGGGGCTGGCCTCCGAGGGTGGCAAGGTCGCCGACCTGCTGCGCAGGCACAACGCGACCCCCGAGGCGCTGCGTGAGGCGTTCACCAAGGTGCGGGGCTCGGCGAGGGTCACGAGCCCGGACCCGGAAGGCACCTACCAGGCGCTGGAGAAGTACGGGCTCGACCTCACCGACCGGGCACGGTCCGGCGACCTGGACCCGGTCATCGGCCGCGACAGCGAGATCCGCCGCGTGGTGCAGGTGCTGTCCCGGCGAACCAAGAACAACCCCGTGCTCATCGGCGACCCCGGCGTGGGCAAGACCGCGATCGTCGAGGGTCTCGCGCAGCGCATCGTCGCGGGAGATGTGCCGGAGTCACTGCGCAACAAGCGGGTCGTGGCGCTGGACCTCGGTGCGATGGTCGCAGGCGCCAAGTACCGCGGCGAGTTCGAGGAGCGGCTCAAGGCCGTACTCAAGGAGATCACCGAGTCCGAGGGTGAGGTGATCACCTTCATCGACGAGCTGCACACCATCGTCGGTGCCGGCGCGGGTGGCGAGGGCGCCATGGACGCGGGCAACATGATCAAGCCGATGCTGGCCCGCGGCGAGCTGCGCATGGTCGGTGCCACCACGCTGGACGAGTACCGCAAGCACATCGAGACCGATGCCGCTCTGGAGCGGCGCTTCCAGCAGGTCATGGTGAACGAGCCGTCCGCGCCCGACACCATCGGCATCCTGCGGGGGCTCAAGGAGCGCTACGAGGTCCACCACGGCGTGCGGATCACCGATGCCGCGCTGGTGGCGGCCGCGACCCTGTCGGACCGCTACATCACCGCGCGGTTCCTGCCGGACAAGGCGATCGACCTGGTCGACGAGGCTGCGTCCCGGCTGCGTATGGAGATCGACTCGCGCCCGGTGGAGATCGACGAGGTCGAGCGCGCCGTCCGGCGCCTCGAGGTCGAGGAGATGGCGCTGTCCAAGGAGGACGATGCGGCCTCGCGGGAACGGCTCGCCAACCTGCGCGAGGAGCTGGCCTCGCAGCGGGAGAAGCTCTCGGCGCTGACCGCGCGCTGGCAGAACGAGAAGGGGTTCATCGACCGGATCCGCGACCTCAAGGAGCAGCTCGAGCAGCTGCGCGGGGAGGCGGACCGCGCCGAGCGCGACGGCAACCTCGGCCGCGTGGCCGAGCTGCGCTACGGCCGGATCCCCTCACTGGAGAAGGAGCTGGAGGCGGCCACGGCCGACAACTCCGCGATGCAGGATGAGGTGATGCTCAAGGAGGAGGTCGGGCCGGACGACGTCGCCGACGTGGTCAGCGCGTGGACAGGGATCCCGGCAGGCAAGCTCCTCGAGGGCGAGACCGGCAAGCTGCTGCGCATGGAAAGCGAGCTCGGCGCGCGCGTGGTCGGCCAGGACGAGGCGGTACGCGCGGTGTCGGACGCGGTGCGCAGGGCGCGGGCCGGGGTGTCCGATCCGGACAGGCCCGCGGGCTCGTTCCTGTTCCTCGGCCCCACCGGTGTCGGCAAGACGGAGCTGGCCAAGGCGCTCGCCGAGTTCCTGTTCGACGACGAGCGCGCGATGCTGCGCATCGACATGAGCGAGTACAGCGAGAAGCACTCGGTGGCCAGGCTCGTCGGTGCCCCGCCCGGGTACGTCGGTTACGACCAGGGTGGCCAGCTGACCGAGTCGGTGCGCAGGCGACCGTACTCGGTGGTGCTGCTCGACGAGGTGGAGAAGGCGCACTCGGACGTGTTCGACGTGCTGTTGCAGGTGCTGGACGACGGCAGGCTCACCGACGGCCAGGGCCGCACGGTGGACTTCCGCAACACGATCCTCGTGCTGACCTCGAACCTCGGCTCGCAGGCCATCGCCGATGCCGAGCTGGACGAGTGGCAGCGGCGGGACGCCGTGCTCGGCGTGGTCCGCCAGCACTTCAAGCCGGAGTTCATCAACCGGCTGGACGATATGGTCGTGTTCGGCTCGCTCGACACCGAGCAGCTGACGTCGATCGTGGAGATCCAGGTGCGGCGGCTGGCCGATCGCCTCGCCCAGCGCAGGCTGACCCTGGACGTCACCGATGCCGCGAAGGAGTGGCTCGCCGTCGGCGGGTTCGACCCGGTCTACGGTGCTCGCCCGCTGCGCAGGCTGGTGCAGTCCGCGATCGGCGACGAGCTGGCCCGCAAGCTGCTTGCCGGGGAGATCAGCGACGGCGACACTGTGCGGGTCGACGTGCCGGACACCGACAACGCCACCAAGCTCAGCGTGACCCGCGCGGCCTGACGGGCCGTGCGGAGGTCCGTGCCGAGGGATCCTTCGGTGCACGTGATGTACCGAAGGCATCCCTCGGCTCGCTCCGACTTCCCGCGACACGCAGCGGCGATCGAGGTACCGGCCCTTCGCGCGTTAGGCTGTACCGCGTGGGTATACCGGCGTGGATCTGGTTCGTGATCGCTTTCGTGGCGCTCGTGTCCGGTCTGGCATTGCTCGCGACGGACCGTGCGCGCGAGGGACAGCGCAACCGGGAGCGGTTGCGCTGGGCAGACCTGCGCGGCTGGCAGTTCGCCGAGGAAGACCCGAGGATGGTCAGCCACTGGACCGAAGGCGCCATGGGGTACTTCGGTGCGGACGCGGCGGTGAACGTCGTCGCCGGCACCACCTTCACCAGCGAGGGCAGGCGATCGGTCTACATCTTCGACATCGAGACCGACCGGCAGATCCCCGCCGTGGTGGTCGCCGTGCGCTGCGGCAAGGCGTTCCCGGTGCTGCTCGAGCTGTGGCTGGCCAGCGTGCCGTTCCAGCGGGCGAACATGCCGGAGCTGCTCGGTCCCGCCGGGCAGCGCTACGCGTTCACCGACGATGTGGAGGCGGCGCGTAGCACCATCACCCAGGACCTTGTCGATGCCGCGGACGAGCTCGGCGGTGACGTCAGCGTGCTGTGGATCGAGCACGACTGGGTGCTCGCCGCCGTGTCCGCGAATGCGGGCCCCTCGCGCCTGGAGCGGCTGCTGCGCGATGTCGGCGAGATCGCCGACATCATCGACCCGGCCGAGGAGGAGGACGGGCCGGACGGCAGGCACGTCTGGCAGAACCCTCCGGACGGGGTGCGGCCAGTGGACACCATGCACGAGCGCCCGCACGGGGACCTCTGAGGACGTATCCGGGCGCACCTACCGGCGCTAGGAAGGCGGCTGGCGATGGCCACAGCACTGATCACGGGCGCGACTGCGGGGATCGGAGCGGCGCTCGCTCGCCGGCTCGCCGATCGGGGCTACGATGTCGTGCTCGTCGCGCGGGACGCGGAGCGGCTGCGCGCGATGGCGTCGGAGCTGGGCGGGCGCGGGATCACCGCAGAGGTGCTGCCTGCCGACCTGGCCGACGCCGAGCAGCGCGGGAAGGTCGAGCGGCACCTGGCGGACCACCCGGTCGACGTGCTGGTCAACAACGCGGGGCTCGGGCTCAACGAACGGTTCGACGAGGTCGACCCGGGCCGGCTCGAGGCCCAGCTCGACCTGAACGTGACGAGCGTGCTGCGGCTGACGAGGGCGGCGGTGCCCGGCATGGTCAGCCGCGGTGGAGGTGCCGTGGTGAACGTGTCCAGCGTGGCCGGGTTCTTCCCCGCCTCGGGGCCCGCCTACGCGGCGACGAAGGCGTGGGTGACGACGTTCTCCGAGGGCATGGCCGCGTCGCTGGCCGGCACCGGGGTCCGGATGCTCGCGCTGTGCCCCGGCTTCACCCGCACCGAGTTCCACCAGCGCTCCGGCGACGACGTCTCGCGCATCCCGGGGTGGCTGTGGCTGGATGCCGACCGGGTAGCGCGGGAGTGCCTCGCCGACCTGGACCGCGGCAGGACCGTCTCGGTTCCGGGCAAGCGCTGGAAGGCCATCGTCGGCGCAGGTCGTCTCGTCCCGGCCCCGGTACGCCGGTTCGCCCAGAACAAGCTCGCCGCAGGCCGCACCCGCACCTGAGCCGGGCAGGACCCGGCAGGTCCGGTGTGGAGGGTGGAGCCCAATGTCACGTTTGGCTCCTTCTATGGAACCGGGGTCACCTTCGGCTCCTTTGCCACGCGCGTCGGGTGGCGGGATGCCTGGCTGCCGCCCACACCAGTACGGCTGATGCCTATGGAACCGATGTGACATCGGTTCCATAGAAGGAGCCCGATGTCACCTTCGGCTCCACAACCTGGGACGCTAGGGGACCGTGGACCCCGTTACCGATGTTCCCGCCGTCGATCACGCCGCGAGGACCGAGCTGGCGCGGCTGGTCACCGAGCTGGCCGTTGTGCACGGCACCGTGACGCTGTCCTCCGGCCAGCAGGCCGACTACTACGTGGACATGCGCAGGGCCACGCTGCATCACGCGGCCGCGCCGCTGATCGGCACGCTGCTGCGCCAGCTTACCGCCGACTGGTCGTACGTCGCCGTCGGCGGCCTGACCCTTGGCGCCGACCCGGTCGCCTGCGCGATGTTGCACTCCGCGGCCGCCGACGGGATGGTGCTCGACGCGTTCGTGGTGCGCAAGTCCGAGAAGCAGCACGGGATGCAGCGGCGTATCGAGGGCATCGAGGTGTCCGGGCAGCGGGTCCTTGCCGTGGAGGACACCTCCACAACCGGCGGCAGCGTGCTCACAGCGGTGGACACACTGACCGAGGCCGGAGCGACCGTCGTCGGCGTCGCCACGGTGGTCGACCGCGACACCGGCGCCCGCGAAGCGGTCGAGGAGCGTGGACTGACCTACCGCAGCCTCCTCGGGCGCGCCGACCTCGGGCTGGCCTGACCCGACGCGAAGGCGTGGCAGGGATGGACGTGACAGCGGACGATCCAACCGGCGAGCCGGGACCGACCGAGTGGGCCACGCACGACGATGTCGGCGTGGGCCCGTGGGAGGGCCCGTGGCCGAGCGGGGAGCACTATGACCCCGAGCTACTCGAGCACGGAGACCGCCGCAACGTCGTCGACGCCTACCGGTACTGGCGGCGGGAGTCGATCGTGGCGGACCTGGACCGCACGCGCCACCCGTTCCATGTGGCGATCGAGAACTTCCAGCACGACCACAACATCGGCACCGTGGTGCGCACCGCCAACTCGTTCGCGGCCGCCGCGGTGCACATCGTCGGCAAGCGGCGCTGGAACCGGCGCGCCGCCATGGTCACCGATCGCTACCAGCACCTCTACCACCATCCCGATGTCGCCACGCTGGTGGAGTTCGCAGAGCAGCGGGGTCTGACGATCGTGACCGTGGACAACACCCCCGGCGCGCACCGGCTGGAGAGCGTCACGCTGCCGCGCGAGTGCATGCTGCTGTTCGGGCAGGAGGGTCCCGGCCTGTCCGAGGAGGCACGGCAGGCGGCGATGCCGGTGTCGATCGCACAGTTCGGGTCCACCCGCTCGATCAACGCGGGGGTCGCTGCGGGCATCGTCATGCATGCCTGGATCCAGCAACACGCCGACCCGAGCACCGCCTGGTGACCGCACGCCTCACTGCCAGCGGAAGAACCGGGCCGCAGCCGCGATAGCCAGCACCGGGACACCCGCGAGGACACCCAGGTGCAGCGCTTCGGGCGCCTGCCCGATCCACGCCGTGCTGAGCGCCGCGACCTGCACGACGCCGTAGGTCACCAGCTCACGGCGCTGTCGCTGGAGTCGGAGGTCGCCGCGCACCACGCGGCCCCTCCTGCCGGTGACCACGTCGAGCGGGCACGCGGACTGGCCAAGGAGCTGCTCGCCGAGGTGCGGAGCGCGGTCGGGTGCATCTGGATGTGGACGAGCGCCTGGAGCTGACCGAGGAGCACGCCTCCGCACACGACGACGGCCCAGGGACGCCGCTACTTCGGCTGGGCAACGGGCTCACCGGCCTGCGTGAGCGGGTGGAGCAGCTGGGTGGCGCGGTCTCGTTCGACTCCCGCTCAGGTTTCCGGGTCGACGCGGAGGTTCCGGCACCGTGATCCGTGTGTGCGTTGTGGACGATCAGACCCTTGTACGCCAGGGCATTCGCAGCCTGCTCGATCTGGCGCCGGAGGTGGACGTCGCTGCGGAGGCGGGTGACGGCGACGAGGCCCTGGATGTGATCGGACGCGAGCTACCCGACGTGGTGCTGCTGGACCTGCGCATGCCGGGCCGGGACGGGATCGCCACGCTCACCGAACTGCGCGAGCGCGGTATCGATGTGCCGACCCTGGTGCTGACCACCTTCGACGACGACGAGCTCGTGCTCGGGGCGTTGCGTGCCGGCGCCCGCGGGTACCTGCTCAAGGATGTCACGCTGGAGGCGCTGGTCAGCGCGATACGCACGCTCGCCGAAGGCGACACGCTGGTCGAGCCGACGATGACGTACCGCCTCGCCCGCTCCGTGCCGGACCTGCCGTCGGCGGAGGAGTTCGACGAGCACCCCGCACCCCACCCGCTGACCGGTCGGGAGCGCGAGATCCTGCGGCTGCTCGCGGCGGGCTACGCCAACCGGGAGATCGCCTCCGCGCTGCACCTGACGGAGGGAACGGTGAAGAACCACGTGTCCAGCCTGCTGATGAAGCTGGAGGTGCGGGACCGCACCCGCGCGGTGCTGCGGGCGCTGCACCAGGGACTGCTGTCGGAGGCGGACGGCACGGCCTCCGGCGGACCCGCCGGAGGCTTCCCCGGTGAGCGGTGACCGCCGCGCGGTGTGGTCACCGCCGCCTGCCGCGCACCAGCTCGGCGTCCCTGGCGCTCTCGCAGCAGTTGACCAGCGCGTAAAAGAACTGGTCGAGGTGGTCCATTGTGCTCGGCCACTCGGTGATGGGTTCCTCGTCGGCGCTCTCGAGCGGCGTGACGGCGACGGTGAGCGTCCAGTCGGCGAACGCGCCGTTGATGGTCAGTGTCTTCTCCACAGCACGGATCCCCTTTCATGTCGGTGAGCTCCGCTAATCTCGCCGTGCTCCGGTCGTGCAAGCAACTGTCCGATCGGGTGACGGGGCTTTTTTGCCGGGGTGGCAACCGCGGAGGGTGTGCGCATGACTGGAGGGGCACGTTCGTCGATCCGGCAGCGCAGGGTCTCGTCGGAGCTGCGCAGGCTACGCGAGGCACAGGGGATGACCTGCGAGGACGTCGCCACGGCTCTGGGCTGCTCGATCAGCAAGATCAGCCGTATGGAGACCGGGGTTCGCGGCCTCAATGTGGACGATGTCGCCGCGGTGTTGGGAGTGCTGCATGTTCCGGCGAGACACCGGGAGGAGCTGCTCACCCTGGTGCGCAACGGCGCGCAGCGCAACTTGGTGCACATCGGTGGCAAACTGCCGGACCCACTGAAGGATCTGATCCGTGCGGAGAACGAGGCGGTGGCGTTGTACAACTACGAGTCGCTGCTCGTGCCGGGACTGTTGCAGACGGGCGACTACGCCCGCACGGTGATCCGCACCGGCAACCCCATGCTGTCCGAAGACGAGGTGGACCAGCGTGTGACCGCACGGATGTCCCGGCAGGCCCTGCTCTCCCGCTACCGGGGGCCGACACTCTCGGCGATCGTGGACGAGATGGCACTGCGCCGCCCGGTCGGCGGTGTGGGGGTGATGCACGGTCAGCTGCAGCACCTGCTCGGGATGATCGAGCGGCCGAAGGTCGAGCTGCGTGTCGTTCCGTTCGCGACCGAGGAACACCCGGGTCTCGGTGGCCCGCTGATGATCCTGGATTTCGACGACCAGCCACCCCTGGTGGGATTCGAAGCACGTTCCATCAGCGGTCTTCTCGAAGAGGAACCGGCCGTCCATCGCGTTAAGCTGGCGTGGCGCGAGCTACGTACTTCGGCGCTGTCCCCAGAGGAGTCGGCCCGGCTCGTTGCCGAGATCGCAGGCGAGTTGACCTAGTGCGAGGAACGGACCATGAACGCTCCGGACTTTCCCTGCGCCACATGGCGTAGGAGCAGCTACAGTGACGGCCACGGGAACTGCGTCGAGGTGGCCTTCCCCTGGCGCACCAGCAGCTATAGCGACTCCGACTACAATTGCGTCGAGGTCGCGGTGACCGAGCGGGTCACGGCGGTGCGCGACTCCAAGGACCCGCACGGCGGCGTCCTCACGCTCACTCCCGCCGCCTGGCGCACCTTCTGCGCCGCCCACTGGCCGAGCTGAGCGGCACGCTCGGCCTGGTCAGGTCATCCCGCCGGGGCCACCTCGATCGGGATGCCGTTGAGCACGGCCGTGCCGGACAGCGCGTCGAGTAGCTGCTCGTCGGTGAGGATGTTGGAGTTCACCCCGGCGTGCTCGGCTGCCACAAAGGTGCGCACGCCGTCCACGTCGTGACCCCAGCCGTGCGGGATGCTGACCACCCCGGGGGAGAGCTCTGTGGCGACCTCGACACGGACGTCGATCTTGCCCGCGCGGGAACTGACCGTGGCCAGCCCGCCGTCCCGCAGACCCAGCCTGCCCGCGTCGTCCGGGTGCACCTGCGCCGTGCACCGGTTGCTACCCCGCACCAGCGGTTCCAGGTTGTGCATCCACGAGTTGTTCGAGCTCAGGTGCCGCCTGCCGATCAGCACCATCTCCCCGTTGCGCGGCCGGGTCAGCGCGGCGGCCAGCCGGGGCACATCGCTGGTGATCTCCTCCGGCGCGAGCTCGATGCGGCCCGAGGCCGTGTTCAGCACCCCGGGGACGCGGGGCCGCAGCGGGCCGAGATCGACCCCGTGCGGGGCGGTTTCCAGGTCGGCCAGCGTCAGCTCGTACGGGCCCGACCGCAGCATGATGTCCAGCATCCGTTCCGGCCCCGTCCGGTCGACGACAGCGGACGGGTCCACGCCCTTGCGCTTGGCCGTGTCGCCTGCCACGAACTCGTCCAGCGCGTCCACATCGGCGTCCGGGCCCTGCCCGGTGACGATGCCGGTCAGCCGCAGCATGGTGCGCCACTCCTGCGGCAGGTCCGACTCGAGCGCGGCAGGCGTCCAGTTCGCCACGTTGCGCACCGCGAGCTGGTACAGCGCGATGTCGTAGTGCGGGCGCTCCAGCGGCGTCGGCCCCGGCAGGATCACGTCGGCGTGCCGGGAGGTCTCGTTGACGTAGATGTCCAGCGACACCATGAAGTCCAGCTCCCCGAGCGCCTCGGTGAGCTTGCCGGCGTTCGGGCTACTCACGGCAGGGTTGCCGCAGACGGTCAGCAGGGCGCGCACCTGTCCCTCGCCCGGGGTGCGGATCTCGTCGGCCAGCGTGGCCACCGGAGCCTCGCCGAACACCTCCGGCAGGCCGCGCACCCGGGTGTGCCAGCGGCCGTGCCGGAACGGGCGGCTGCTCGCCGGGGGCGCGGCCGCCGGCTGCGGGAACATCGCCCCGCCAGGGCGGTCCAGGTTGCCGGTGAGCACGTTGACCACGTCCACCAGCCAGCTGGTCAGGGTCCCGAACGACTGGGTGGTGGTGCCGATCCTGCCGTAGACGGCTGCGCTCTCGGCGCGGGCGAGCTCGACGGCCATCCTTCGGATGTCCCCGGCGGCGATGCCGGTCGGCCCGGCGACCGCCTCCGGGGTGAACGGCTGGGCCAGCTCGCGCACCTCCGCTTGCCCGTTGACGTGCTCGGCGAGTTCCCCCGGCTCGGCGAGCCCTTCGGCGAACAGCACGTTGACCATCGCGAACAGCAGCAGCGCGTCGGTTCCCGGCCGGATGGCGTGGTGCTCGTCGGCGATCTCGGTGGTGCGGGTGTGCCGCGGATCGACCACGACGAGCTTGCCGCCCCGCTCGCCGAGCGCGCGGAGCCGCTTGCGGATGTTCGGTGCCGTCATCAGGCTACCGTTGGACACCAGCGGGTTCGCGCCGAGCACGAGCAGGTGCTGGGTACGGTCCACATCGGGCACCGGGATGCTGAACGGGTGGCCGAAAAGGTAACCGGAGGAGAAGTGCTTCGGGATCTGGTCCACCGTGCCTGCCGTGTAGAAGTTCTTCGTCCCGATCGCCCTGTACAGCGCAGGCCCGTACAGGGCCGTGGACAGGTTGTGCACGGCGGGGTTCCCGGCGTACACGGCCACCGAGTCCGGTCCGTGCTCGGCGAGGATCGGGCGTAGCCGCGCGTCGATCTCGGCGAACGCCTCATCCCAGGTGGCCTCGACGAGGGAACCGCCGCGGCGGACCAGGGGCGTGCGCAGCCGGTCCGGGTCGTGGTGCAGCGCTGGCAGGGACGCGCCCTTCGGGCACACGTAGCCGTGCGAGAACACATCCTCGGGATCGCCCCGCGCCTCGGTGACCCGGTCGCCCTCGACCGTGACCCGCAATCCGCAGGTCGCTTCGCACAAGGGGCAGGTGACGGTGGCGGATGGCATGGCTCACCTCGGGGCTCGGCGGCAGGGTGAAACCAGGGTATGTGGCCCTACTGACAATCCGTCAAGAATGCTGCCGGCTTACCTGCTCGGGACCGGGCATGGGGTCGATCGGTTTGCGCATCTCGGCGACGTAGCGCCAGACGCCGTAGACGGTGCTCGCGAGGACCAGCCCGATCAGGCCCCACACGACCGCTGTTTCCAGCCACTGGGGAACCAGGGTCAGCAACCCGGCCGCGTAGAAGCCCGCGAAGAGCACCACCGGCACCCACAGGATCGCCCCGAGCGTGCTGCCCCAGGCGTACCGCCTGCGATCCATCCCCGCCGCGCCCGCGATGAGCGGCGTGAGCGTGCCTGCCCACGGGATCCACCGGGCCGCGACGACCGCGAGGACCCCATGCCTGTTCAGGAACGTCCGTGCACGGTCCACCTTCTCCCTGCTCAGCAGCGTCCCGCCCTTCCTGGCAGCCACGACGGTCCCCGCCTTGTGGCCGATCACGTAGCCGGTGAGGTTGCCCGCGATGGCGGCGATGGTGGCCGCGATCGCCATCAGCCATACCTGCAGGTCGGCGTTCTGCTGGGCGAGCATGATCCCGACAGGGAAGAGCAGGGTTCCACCGGGCAGTACCAGTCCGATGATCAGACCGCACTGGGCGAAGATGAAGCTCAGCACGACCAGCCAGAGCATCACCGGGCCCGCGCCGGTGAGCAGATCGAGACCGACGTCAGCCGCGCCGGCATATTCGGTGACCACCATCAAGAGCCTAACTGGAGTCGCGCGGTGCTCGCTCGCTGTCGGGGTGGGCGAGCGAGCACCTTCCGCATGATGTCTGTTTCGCCGTTGGCGAGTCTGCCGGGACCGATGCGGTGGATACGCCCATGTCGCGGCGCGGTCCCGCGTTCTGTGCCGTGCTGATCAAGGCTTGTATGCACCCCCGGGATCGGAATCTATCACCACCATAGACACCAGGGGTGCCACAGTAGGCTGTGCCGGCCGGTGAGGGAGAAGATCACCCGTAGATGTACGTGGCTCGGCATCGGAGTGGTCGTACCCGCCTCGCTGGGTGCGGCGGTGGCGATCGGACTGCTGGTCGGTATGGCCCCGGCGGCCGAGTCCGGTGCGGTGGCCGTGCCGTACGGGGCGATGGTCCTGCTCTGCGTCGCACTGACCTTCACGTGCCTCGTTGTGCAGCGAACTCTCCTGTGGCGGTTACCCTACTGCCATCCGCGTAGTGCCCATCACGCATGATGCGCGGATCAGCGTCCGTGGGTTGCCTCGGGCCGGCGATCGTCACTACGTCCGCTGTCACTGCTGGCGTCGGCGAGGGGGATCTCCCGCATGAACAGGAGTAGTACGAACGCGGTGACGGCGACGCCTGCGGCGACGTAGAACACCAGGGTCACCGACTCGGAGAAACCCATCAGGAATGGCTGGGCTTGCTCGACCGGCAGGTCCTTGAGGAAGGACGAGTCCCGCATGATGTCTGTTTCGCCGTTGGCGAGTTCGCCGGGGCCGATGCCCAGGCGGGCGGCGGCGTTGTGGATGTTGTGGGTCAGCGTGCTGAACAGGATGGACAGGAACACGGCGACGCCGAGTGTCCCGCCGATCTGGCGGAAGAACGTGGCCGATGCGGTGGATACGCCCATGTCGCGGCGCGGTCCCGCGTTCTGTGCCGTGATGACCAGGGTCTGCATGCATCCCCCGAGACCGAATCCCATCACCGCCATCGCCGTGAGCGGATGCCACAGCTGGCTGTCCCAGGACACCTGCGCGAACAGCAACGACCCGACCGCGATGCAGGCCGTACCGGTCACCGGCAGGATCTTGTAGCGTCCGGTCGCGGCGATCACGCGGCCGGTGATGGTCGTCCCGGTCATGATCCCCAGCATCATCGGCACAGTGAGCAGGCCCGCCTGGGTCGGTGAGTACCCGTGCACGATCTGCAGGTACTGCGGGATCAGCGTCACCGAGCCGAACAACCCGACGCCGATCAGGGTGCTCGCGACGATGGCCACGCTGAACGTGGAGTTGCGGAACAGCCGCATGGGGATCAGCGCGGCATCGCCCATCCGGCGCTCCACCCAGAGGAACAGGGTGATCCCGACGGCTACCGTCGCGTAGCAGGCCAGCGCGGGGATCGAGCCCCACCCCCACTCGCGGCCCTGCTCGGCGACGAGCAGCAGCGGGAACACGCTGCAGGCCAGGAACACCGCACCGCGCCAGTCGATGCGGTGCCGCTGCCGCTCGTGCGGCACGTTGAGCACCTTGAACACGACGAACAACGCCGCGATGCCGATGGGCACGTTGATGCCGAACACCCAGCGCCATCCGGCGATGCCCGCGAGGGTGTCCATACCGGCGAACAGCCCGCCGACGACCGGGCCGAGGACGCTGGCCAACGCGAACATGGCCACGATGTAGCCCTGGTACTTGGCTCGCTTGCGGGGCGCGACGATGTCGCCGATGATCGTGATCGCCAGTGACATCAGGCCGCCACCGCCGAGCCCCTGCAGCGCGCGGAACGCCGCGAGGCTGTACATCGACTGGGCGAGCGTGCAGGCGAGCGACCCCACCAGGAACACCGTGATCGCCGTCAGGAAGAGCGGCTTGCGCCCGTAGATGTCGGAGAGCTTGCCGTAGATGGGCGTGGCGATGGTCGCCGTGATCAGGTAGGCGGTCGTCGCCCACGCCTGCATGCTCAGGCCCTGGAGATCGTCGGCGATGGTGCGGATCGCGGTGGACAGGATGGTGTTGTCCAGCGCCGCGAGGAACATACCCATCAGCAGTCCGGACAGGATGGACAGGATCTGCCTGTGGGTCAGCGGCGAGTACCACTCGTCCTGCGGGGCCGCCTGGGTGCGCGGGGGTGTGGTTGTCACTGGCCGTCGCTCCCGCCGCTCGGGTGCTCATCGGTCCCGACCAGCGGCACGGCGGCGAGGTCATTGTCGAGCAGGTCGGAGTTCAGCCGGCCGAGCAGCGTGATCAGGTGCTCGACGTCCTCCGGAGCCCAGTCGCGCACGGTCGCGGCGAGCCACCTGTTGCGGGCGGCTCGGGCACCCTCGTACACCCGCATCCCTTCCTCGGTGGGCGCGAGCAGGCAGGCGCGGCCGTCATCGGGGTCGGCCTGGCGTTCGAGCAGGCCGTGATCCACCAGCGCGCTGGTTTGCCTGCTGACCGTGGAGATCTCGGTGTGCAGCAGCTCCGCCAGCGCGGAGGTGCGCAGGGGCCCTCCGTGCACCAGGTTGCCGAGAATCGCGAAGGTGCCCTGCTCGATGCCGTGCGGCTGGGCCTTGGCCAGCCGTGCGGTTGCCTTGTTGAGCAGCCGGACGAACCGGATGAGCTCCGTGCCGAGTGCGTCCGCCGAGTCGACGACGTCGCCGGGTGCGGCGTGCTGCGCTGAGGGCGGCATGCGGTGATCAAGCTCCTCGATCGCTTCTTGTGCTCACCAACTAGTTGCTTAGTACAAATATAAGGCCACACCGCGCCGCGGATCCATCGTGTGTGGGCTATGCCGCTTCGCGCCGTGTGCTGAATGACGCTTTCAGTCCAGGAGACGGACTGAAAGCGTCATTCAGCACACCACATGGCCTGAGGGCACCTTCAGCACACGGTTCGTAGGGTGGGTCCATGGCGAAGTCAGCGGGTACCCACCTGGTCAACGCGTTCCGTGGCGGGCTGATCGGCACCGCCGAGGTTGTTCCCGGCATCAGCGGCGGCACCGTGGCCCTGATCGTCGGCATCTACGACCGGTTGATCATCTCGGCGGGCCACGTCGTCGGCGGGCTCAGGCGCGCGGTGACCGACCCGCCGCGTGGCAGGGGGCTCGGTGACGCGGGAGCCGAGTTCCGCAAGGCGGACTGGCCGCTGGTGCTGGCGGCCGTCGCCGGGATGGTGGTGACGATCGTGCTCGCCGCCAAGTTGGTCGCCCCGCTCGTGGAGGACCACCCGCAGCGCACCCACGCGCTGTTCTTCGGGCTCGTCCTCGCGGGGCTGTGGGTGCCGTACCGCGCTTCCGGCAAGCGGTGGAGCCCCGCGCACTACCTGCTCGCCTTGGCCGTGGCTGCCGTCGCGTTCGTGCTGACCGGGCTGCCTCCGACCGAGGTCGCGCCACACCCGCTGATCGTGCTGCTCGCGGCCGGTATCGCGGTCTGCGCCCTTGTGCTTCCCGGCCTGTCCGGCTCGTTCCTGCTGCTGACCTTCGGGCTGTACACGGTGACCCTGGACGCGGTCAACGAGCGCGACATCGGCTACCTGGCCACGTTCGCGCTCGGAGCGTTCGCGGGCCTCGCCCTGTTCGTGAAGCTGCTGCAATGGCTGCTGCTGCACCATCACCACCTCACGATGGTGGTGATGACCGGGCTGATGGCCGGGGCGCTGCGCGCCCTGTGGCCGTGGCAGCCCTGGGAGGGCGAGCAACGCACCCTGCTGGCCCCGAGCGGCGACGTCGCCGTCACGACCGGCCTGATCGTGCTCGGTGCGCTCGTGGTCGCGGGCGCGCTGGTCGTCGAGCGACGCGTGGCTTCCGGCGCACACCGCGGGTACGCGTACCGGTGACCCGGTGAGACCCGCAGCGCCGTCCGCCCGGGACGGCGCCGGGACCGGCACGCGGACCGGCACGACCGGTGACAGTGCCGGCCATCGCCCTACCCCCGGCAGGCGCACTACCGTGGGGACATGAGCTCCGAGCTGTTGAACCGCCTGCGCGCCGAGGTTGGCGGCGAGTCCGTGATCACCGACGAGGACATCATGGGCAGCTACTCGCGGGACATGATGCCGATAGCGCCGTACGGCAAACCGCTGGCCGTGGTGATGCCCGCCGACGTCGAGGGTGTCCAGGCGTGCGTGCGGGCGTGCGCCGATGCGTGCGTGCCGGTCGTGCCGCGTGGCGCCGGTAGCGGCCTGACGGGGGCCGCCAATGCCATCGACGGCTGTGTCGTGCTGGTGACCACGAAGCTCGACGAGATCGTGGAGATCGACGCCGCGAACCGCCTCGCGGTGGTGCAGCCGGGCGTGGTGAACCTGGACTTCCGGGACGCGGTCAGCAAGCACGGCCTGTTCTATCCCCCGGACCCCTCCAGCTACGACTGGTGCACCATCGGCGGCAACCTCGCCACCAACGCAGGCGGCCTGTGCTGTGTGAAGTACGGTGTGACCACCGACTCGGTGCTCGGGCTCGAGGTCGTGCTCGCCGACGGGTCACTGCTGCGGACCGGCCGCCGCACGGTCAAGGGCGTCGCGGGCTACGACCTGGCCAAGCTGTTCATCGGCAGCGAGGGCACGCTCGGCGTGATCACCCAGGCGACGGTGAGCCTGCGCCCGCTGCCGCAGGCGCCTGCCACGCTCGTCGCGGGGTTCCCCACCACCGCAGCCGCGGGCGACGCGGTGGCCAGGATCGTCGGCGAGGGCCTTGTGCCCTCGCTGATGGAGATCATGGACGCCGGCTCGATCCGGGCCTCCGAGGACTATCTGCGTACCGATCTCGGTACCGGGGACGACACGCAGGCACTGCTGCTGTGCCAGTCGGACTCCGGGGGCGAGGTCGCGCGCCGCGAGATGGAAGCGCTCGAACAGATGTGTCGCGACGCGGGCGCTGGCATGACCTACTCGACCGACGATCTCGCCGAGGGCAACATGCTGCTGCATGCGCGCAGGGTGGTGCTGACCGCGTTGGAGCTCTACGGCACCTGGCTCACCGATGACGTCGCCGTGCCCCGCACCAGGATCGCGGAGCTGATGACCGGCTGCGCGCGTATCGGCGAGGAGGTCGGCCTGCGGGTCGCCGTCGTCGGGCACGCCGGGGACGGCAACATGCACCCGACCATCGTGTACGACCCCTCGTCGGAGGACGAGACCGCGCGGGCACACCGCGCGTTCGACGACATCCTGTCCGTCGGCCTGTCCCTCGGTGGCACCGTCACCGGGGAGCACGGCATCGGCAAGATCAAGCAGGCCTGGCTGGAGCGTGAGATCGGCCCGGTCGGCATGTGGGTGCACCGGCAGATCAAGGGGGCGCTCGACCCGCACAACCTGTTCAACCCGAACTCCATGTTCGCCGTGCACGGCGAACATGGTCCGGAGGGGGACAACGCAGGCGAGTAGTCGCCGTGCGGGTACTGCCGTGGCGCTCACAGCAGGGTGAGTACCCCGAGCCCGATCCCCGTGACGAGGCCGAGGGCGCAGGACAGCAGTAGGACGCGCCGCGCCCCGATTCCGCGTGGGCGGCGCTCACTCGCCCCGGATCCCGTCGCGGCGGCCTCCACGCCGCGCTCGGCGTGCGCCTGCAGTGCCCGGGCGAGCTCGTGCTCGTGCTGGACAGGTGGTTCGTGCATGGTCTTGGCAGCGGAGCCTACTGCCGCATGGCACGGTGCAGCGACTCGAGCGCGCGACTGGCGGTGGATTTGACGGTGCCCTTGGAGATCCCGGTCGCGTCCGAGATCTCCGCCTCGCTGAGCCCCCCGTAGTAGCGCAGCACGAGCACTTCCCGCTGCCGGTGCGGCAGGGTGCTCAGCGCATCCACGACCGCCTGGTGCTCGCTGCTGAGCATGGCGACGCTCTCCGCGGACCGCGCGTTGACCCCGTGCGGCGGGATGTAGTCGCGGGCGGTCTTGCGGCGGCGCAGCACGCTGCGGGCGCGGTTGACGACGGCGGCGCGGAGGTAGCCGAGCGCGGCCGAGGAGTCCCGCAGCTCCGCCCACTTGCGGTACAGCCCCGCGAAGGAGTCCTGCACCACGTCCTCCGCGGTGGCGGCGTCGTCCACAAGCAGTACGGCGAGCCGTATCAGCTGCATCCGGTGTCGCCGGTACAGGTCCTCCAGGGTGAGCGGCTCGGCTTGCTCGTGCGGTTCGGGGGCATCGATGGTGCGCAGATGGCCGAGCGTGCGCTCGACCGTTCGCTCAGCACTGGAATCGGACACGGACACGGACCAAGCGTATCTGTGTGCGTGGTCATTTGCCTACGCGCCGTGAACACCTGCGACCGTGCGTCGCACCGGTACCCGCATCACCGCCGGTGCCGTAGCGGTACGGTCGCAGCGCACACCGATTCGGTTGGGAGGCGTTCGTGGCCTGGTACCTGGTGGAGATCGAGTACGTGCAGGACAAGCTCGCCGATGTGCGGCCGAGGCACCGCGAGTTCCTCAACGACCTGGCCGAACGCGGCCGGGTCGCGGTGGCAGGCCCGCTCGCCGACGACACCGGCGGCATCGTACTGGTGCAGGCCGAGGACCTCGACGATCTGCACACGGTGATCGACGCCGACCCCTACCACGTGGAGGGCGTCATCGCGCGGCGCTCGGTGCGTGAGTACAAGCCGGTACTGGGTGCCTGGGTGCCGTGAGCGCGGTGGCTCAGTACGCCCCGCCCAGCTTGCTGTGATCCCATGTGACGATCTTCGTCGGGGTGAGCACCAGACCGACGCGCTTGGTCGCCTGGGCGCGTAGCGCGTCGACGGCCTCGTCGGGGATCTCGGCGCCGTCGAAGGTGTACCGGCGCATCAGGTCCGTGCCGATGGCCAGCGTCCGCTCGGTGTCGTCGATGATCTCGACGTCGGTCTCCATCGAGACCCCGCTCAGCTCCTCGTAGGCTTCGCCGGACTCGACGAGCACCGTGGCCTGCGCGAGCCTGCGCAGGTTGGCGACCTTCTGCGAGCGGCCGTACGTCCACGTCTCCAGGCGCAGCGCCCCGCCGTCCGTGTCACCGCCCCCGTGCGGGACGTACCACAGTGGCGCCAGGTGCGGCCTGCCGTTCGGCCCCATCGTGGCGACGTTGATCACGCGCTGCTCGGCAAGGTAGTCGCGGATCTCGCTGTCGGTCATCTTGATCTGGTCGCGCCGGGACATGCGGCCTCCTGCGTCATCGACGAACCGATGTTGATCTCGCCGGGTAGCTTAGCCGTAGCCTACGTGTCCGCGTCGCGCTGCGTGGCCGCACGCCCGCCGTGCCCGGTGATCGCGGACTCCCGCGCGCCGCGGCGTTCGATGTCGGCCAGCGCGTCGCGGTCGGCCCGGGGCACGCCGGTCATCCGCCCGCCGATCTCGATGACCGGCGGGAGGAATGCCCTGAGCAGCTTCAGCCCACCCACCCAGCGGGGCACGTGAATGGTGCGGGCCCTGCGCAGGATGCCGCGTTCGAGGCAGTCGAGGGCGACGGGCAGCGGGTAGGTCTTGCCGAGCAGGCCGGGCATCCCGGTACGCAACTTGCCGAAGACGGGGTGCGCGTCGGCGGACTCCACCAGGTCGGTCCTGATCCACGTGGGGTGGGCGACCCCGACGCGGACGCCGAGGTGTTTCAGCTCGGCGCGCATGCTGTTGGACAGCGCCTCGACGCCTGCCTTCGCTGCCGCGTAGCTGGCCATGCCCGGCGCGTGGCAGATCGCGGCCAGCGAGGACACGGTCAGCAGGTACCCCTTGCGTTCGAGCACGTGCGGCAGGGTGACCCGGAAGGTGCGCCATACCCCGAGCAGGTCTACCTCGATCACCTTCTCGAAGGCGTGCACGTCGACCGAGCGGGTGAAGCCGGTGGAGGCGATGCCGGCGTTGGCCACGACGATGTCGATCCCCCCGAAGTGCTCGACGACACCGGCCGTGGCCTGCTCCAGGTCGTCCCAGCTTGTGACGTCCGCGGTCCAGGAACGCGCGTTCGGCCCGATGCGGTCGGCGACCGCGCGCTGCTCGTCGGGCTCGAGTCCCACGAGCGCGACCTTGGCCCCGCGGGCGGCCAGCCGCTGCGCGAGGCCCGCACCGATGCCTCTGGCAGCTCCGGTGATCAGCACGACCCTGCCCTCGACGGTCTCGGTCCTCGTCAGGGCGGACAGCGGGTTGAACGGCATGGTGCCTCCAGGTCCTGTGCAGTGTGTCGGAGTAGCAGCATAACTTACTCGTAGTAAGATAATCACGGGTAACTGTTGCTGGTATTCGCGCCGCCTTGTCCTCGGGTGCGGGCGCGCCGGACGCTGCGCGGTGTTCGTACGATGAGGGTGAGCCCGTCGGTAGTCGAACCCGACAACGTCAGGCGCACCCAACCCACCGTTCCAGCCGGTGCCGCAATCAGGACGGCAGCTGCGAGGAGGAGCAACGATGCCCATCGCCACACCCGAGGTTTACAACGAGATGCTCGACCGCGCGAAGGCGGGCGAGTTCGCGTATCCGGCCATCAACGTGACCTCGTCGGAAACGCTGAACGCGGCGATCAGAGGCTTCGCCGAGGCGGAGAGCGACGGGATCATCCAGTTCTCCACCGGCGGCGCGGAGTTCGCCTCCGGGCAGAAGGTCAAGGACATGGTCACGGGGGCGACGGCGCTGGCCGAGTACGCCCATGTGGTCGCGGAGAAGTACCCGGTCAACATCGCGCTGCACACCGACCACTGCCCGGAGGACAAGCTGGACGGCTTCGTCCGCCCGTTGCTGGAGATCAGCCAGGAGCGGGTCAACAGGGGGCAGAACCCGCTGTTCCAGTCGCACATGTGGGACGGTTCGGCCATCGACCTGGAGGAGAACCTGCGGATCGGTGCCGAGCTGCTGGAGAAGGCCAAGGCAGCGAAGATCGTCCTGGAGGTCGAGATCGGTGTCGTCGGCGGTGAGGAGGACGGCATCGCCAACGACATCAACGAGAAGCTGTACACGGCCGAGGGTGACTTCGTCCGCACCGTCGAGGAGCTGGGCGCGGGCGAGAAGGGCCGTTACATGCTGGCGGCCACGTTCGGCAACGTGCACGGCGTCTACAAGCCGGGCAATGTCAAGCTCCGGCCCGAGATCCTCAAACGCGGCCAGGATGTGGCCGCCGAGAAGCTCGGCCAGCCCGCGGGCTCCCGCCCGTTCGACCTGGTCTTCCACGGTGGCTCCGGCTCGCTGGACTCGGAGATCCACGAGGCGGTGTCCTACGGCGTGGTGAAGATGAACGTGGACACCGACACGCAGTACGCTTTCACCCGCTCGATCGCCGACCACTTCTTCCGCAACTACGACGGGGTACTCAAGGTCGACGGCGAGGTCGGCGACAAGAAGGCCTACGACCCGCGCAGCTACCTCAAGCAGGCCGAGGGGTCGATGGCCGAGCGAGTCGTGCGTGCGACCGAGGACCTCAAGTCGGCGGGTAAGAAGCTCGGCTGAGTACCGTGCGGGGCGCTCGCGTGCCCGGCCGTCCCCGTCGTCTGTGTGCACGGAGCAGTGCGAGGGCACGCGAGCCCCGACCGGCCCGATGGGAGAATCACTACGATGATGCCGAAGCGACTGATCGCGACAGTGCTGGCCGCCGCGCTGGTGCTTTCCACGGCGAGTGTGGCTGTGACCTTGCTCTTGTGAGCGAGCGGCAGCCGGCCATGCGGCGTCGCTTTCGGATCCACCCGCCTCGACCAGGAAGGCACCATGAACAGCACCGACTTGCTCGGCCCTGACCCCACCCTGCTTCCCGAGCGCACCGACGCGCAGGCCGCGATGGACGCAGAGACCACACCGTCCGAGGTCGCCGCCGAACACCCGGACTTCAGCGAGGCCTGGGCGGCACTGGCGGAGAAGGCACTGGCGGCGGGGGAGCCCGTTGCCGCGTACGCCTACGCCCGGACCGGCTACCACCGGGGGCTCGACCAGCTCCGCAAGTCCGGCTGGAAGGGCTACGGCCCCGTGCCGTGGCAGCACCGGCCGAACCAGGGCTTCCTGCGTTCCGTGGCGGCGCTGGCGAGCGCGGCGCAACGGATCGGCGAGACCCCCGAGTACGAGCGCTGCGTTCAGCTGCTGAACGACTCCGACCCGGAAGCCCTCGCCGCGACGGGCCTGCAGGGCGGTTCCTGAGTCATCACCCCGGTGGGGTGGCCGGCGACGCTCAGCCGACCACTCCCCGGGCCAGGCGCAGGTCCTCGGTGTGCCGGTACCAGCTCAGCCGGGTGACCTCGCGCGGGTGCGCGACCCCGTCGACCACGGGCACCGTCGGGTCGCAGCCCAGCTGGAAGGCCCGGCCGGTGTAGGTCTTCCGGCGCCTGCCGAGCAGGCCACCGACCACCTGCAGCACCAGGCCGGGACCACCGGAGTTGTCCGGCTCGGCGTGGATGCGGCGGGCGAGGCCGCGCAGCGCCGTGGTGTCGTCGCAGTAGCCGACCCCACGCACCTTGGTCAGCACGCCACCACCCATGAGGACCCCTCCGGAATCGTCCCGGATCAACGGGACCCGGTCGATCTCGGCCCGCGTGGCGACGTCGAACGCGCGGGCGGGGTCGGTCGGCAGTCGCCACACCGCCGCGACGGCGGAGTTCCGCTCGACCGGCACGTATCCCACGGACAGCGTGGCCAGGCGGTCGGTGCGTAGCAGGCGGAGGACGACGGCAGCCAGGTCGCCGTCGGTCCCTGCCACGACGACGTCCGCGCCGGTCGCCCCCTCGCCCGGGTCGCCGGCGGCGTCTCCTGCCGACTCGGCGGCCCTGGCGAGCACGGGGTCGACCTCGTCCTTGCCGGGCCGGTGTCCGACGTGCGCGACGTGATCATCGGTTACGCCCGGCAGTGGTGGGATCCGTCTCCCGCAGGCGATCACTGCTCCCCGCACGGCACCTACCTCCGTTACCCTCGTGCATCGGCCGTGACTGGCCTCGCGTGCCATATGCTCGTCCGAGAAACCTGCTGTCGATCAACCTGGAGTGTCACATGTCGGCCATCGTGCTCATCGGAGCCCAGTGGGGCGACGAAGGTAAGGGCAAGGCCACCGATCTGCTGGGCGACCGGGTGCAGTGGGTTGTGCGGTACCAGGGCGGCAACAACGCCGGTCATACCGTGGTGCTGCCGGATGGCCAGAACTTCGCCTTGCACCTGATCCCCTCGGGCATCCTCACCCCCGGGGTGACCAACGTGATCGGCAACGGGGTGGTCGTGGATCCCGGGGTACTGCTCGACGAGCTCGACGGCCTCGACGAGCGCGGGGTGGACACCTCCGGGCTGTTGATCTCGGCGGACGCGCACTTGATCATGCCGTACCACGTCGCCATCGACAAGGTCGCCGAGCGCTACCTGGGTTCTCGCAAGATCGGGACGACGGGTCGCGGTATCGGCCCGTGCTACCAGGACAAGGTCGCCCGTGTCGGCGTGCGGGTGCAGGACCTGCTCGACGAGAAGATCCTGCGGCAGAAGGTCGAGGCCGCGCTGGAGGTCAAGAACCAGATCCTGGTCAAGGTCTACAACCGCAAGGCGCTGGATCCCGAGCAGGTGGTCGACGAGGTCCTCGAGGCGGGCGAGAAGTTCGCGCACCGCATCGCGGACACGCGTCTCGAGCTGGATCGCGCGCTCGGCAGGGGCGAGTCGGTCCTGCTGGAGGGGTCCCAGGGCACGCTGCTGGACGTCGATCACGGCACCTACCCGTTCGTCACCTCGTCCAACCCCACCTCCGGCGGGGCCTGCGTCGGTGCCGGTATCGGCCCGGGCAAGCTCACCACGGTGCTGGGCATCATCAAGGCCTACACCACGCGGGTCGGTTCGGGACCGTTCCCCACCGAGCTGTACGACGAGATGGGTGAGCACCTGCGCGCCAAGGGGGGCGAGCACGGCGTCACGACCGGCCGCTCCCGCCGCACCGGCTGGTACGACGCCGTGATCGCCCGCTACTCGGCGCGGCTGAACGGGATCACCGACTACTTCCTGACCAAGCTGGACGTGCTGTCCGGGCTGGAGCGCATCCCGGTGTGCGTCGGCTACGAGATCGACGGCTTCCGGCACGAGGAAATGCCGATGACGCAGACGGACGTGCACCACGCCGTGCCGATCTACGAGGAGCTGCCCGGTTGGGAGGAGGACATCAGCGCTTGCCGGTCCTTCGACAACCTCCCTGCCAACGCGCGTTCCTATGTCGAGCGCCTCGAGGAGCTCTCCGGAGCGCGGATCTCGGCCGTCGGCGTCGGCCCCGGCCGCGAGGCAACCATCGTCCGCCACGACATCCGCTAACCCCGTGCGGGGGGTGGGAGCCGAATGTTGCATTCGGCTCCTTCTATGGAACCGAGGTCACCTTCGGCTCCCCACGCCGAGCCGGCAAATCGTGACATGCCGGCCGCTGGCGCGGTCAGGTGCGATCCTTGATCACCTCGACGGCGATGTCCGGGTGGTCGATGAACAGCCCGTCGATGCCGGCGTCGAGGAAGATCTCGAGGCTGCGGAACAGGTCGCCGAGGTGGGCAGGCTGATCCGAGGAACGGTAGCCCGTGGGGAGGAACGCGTTCTCCGCCCGCCAGATGTAGGGATGCACCTCGAGCCCGGCGGCATGCGCGTCATCCACCAGCGAAGTCGGCTCGCCGAGTGACCCGTCGGGGTTGCGCGGGATCACGCTGCCCTTGGTCGGGCCGATGCCTTGCGCGTAGGTGGCGATCTCGGCAAGGCCTTCCGGTGTCATCATGTCGCGGTAGGTGTGTGCGTGCCCGGCGGTGACCCGGTCGTACGGTGCGCCGTGGCTGTCGGTGAGCTGGATGAACGGCACCCACAGGTGGTCGCGCAGCATCCGGAGGTTGGCGACCTCGAACGACTGCACGTAGATGTTGGCGCCCGCCCGGTTCAGCCCGTTGCTGTCCAGGATGTCGATCAGCGCTGGTTCCAGTGGCGTGCCCAGCCCCTGGAAGTACGTGGGGTGCTTGGTCTCCGGGTAGACCCCGACGTCGATGCCCAGCTGCCCGGACAGCCGCTTGGTGAGGTCGATGACCTCCTGGAACGTGGGGATCTCGAACCGGCCGTCGTAGATCGTGTTCTGCTGGCGCAGCTCGGGCATGGGCTCGCGGGCACGTAGCGTCTTGATCTCGTCGATCGTGAAGTCCTCCGCGAACCACTGGTCGCGGATGACATGGCCGTCGATCGTCTTGGTGGTCCGCCGCTCGGCGAACTCCGGATGGTCGGACACATCGGTCGAGTCACCGAGGTACGGCTCGTGGCGCGCGATGAGGACGCCGTCGCCGGTAATGACCAGGTCCGGTTCGAGGTAGTCGGCCCCCATGCGCGCGGCGAGCTCGAACGCCGCGAGCGTCTGCTCGGGCCGGTATCCGGAAGCACCCCGGTGGCTGATGATGTGCGGCACGCCGCGATCGTTGTGGGGCTTTCGTGTGCCTTGCATGGCGTCAGGCCTTCTGTTCGGTGTCGGGTGCAGCGCACCCGGCCCCGCCACGGCACGTGCTACGGGAACGGGTAACCCGACGGGGGTCGCACCACAGGGTGCGCTGGTGCTGCTCCGCGCCCCGTGCGTTCGCTGAGCAGCTTCTCATGCCGTGCGCGTCGTGGGCGCGTGCCGTGTGATCTTTCCGACTCCGTGTCGCCGCATGAGACCGACCGCACACCTGCGTAAACATCACGGAACGATCGAGCCTCCTCGCTTTCGCGAGAGTCGCACGGACCGGGCGGGGTCGGCAATCTCGACAACACGCGTTACGGGTGTTTACTGTTCAGGTCACGGGTACCGGTCGCGGGGCCTGTGCGTACCGACCGAGGACAGGAGGCTGGCGCGAGATGACGCGGACACGGCTGACCAGCGAGGAGGCGCGGGCGCTGACGCTCGGACCCGACTCGGTGTCCTGGCAACACGCCAGCGACATCCGTGGATTCCTCGGCGCGGGGTACGCCCTGCTGCTACAGACCGCCCACCCCACGGTCAGCTCGGGTGTGCGCGACCATTCCGAGTTCCGGGCCGAGCCGTGGCAGCGGCTCTACCGCACGCTGGACTACGTCAACCTCACCGTGTACGGCGGCGAGGACGCGGTGGAGGTCACCCGCAGGCTCCGCGAGATGCACAAGCGCATCAAAGGGGTCAACCCGGACGGCAGCAGGTACCACGCCCTCGAACCGGAGACCTACGCCTGGGTGCAGGCCACGCTGGTCCGGGCCGTGATCGATGTGAACCGGTGGTTCGTGGGGTCCATGACGGAGCGCGACCACGAGCGCCTGTACCAGGAGTGGCTGGGCCTGGCCCGGCTGCTCGGCATCGGTGCCGGGGACCTGCCGCCGAGCTGGGCGGAGTTCGACGAGTACTTCGACGAGATGGTGGACAGCAAGCTGGCGCGCACCACCTCGGCGGTGGACGTACTCGACAGCCTCGCACGGCCTGCTCGCCCGCCGGTCCTGCCGCGTTGGACCGAGCCGCTGTGGCGGGCGCTCAGCTTTCCCGCCTCCTACGTGCTGCGGCTGGCCACGACCGGGCTGTTGCCTCCCGTGCTGCGGGAACGGCTGGGTTTGCGCTGGGGTCCGATGCGGGAGCGTCAGCTGCGGGCCCTGGCGGCGCTGTCCCGCGCGTGCACACCGCTCCTGCCCGGCTTCCTCCGCGTGACCGGCCCCAACTACCTGCGCGCGCGCCGCCGGTACATCGCCGCCGACGAGTTCGCACCAGCCACCTACCACCACCACAGTGGGAGCCCAGGGTGAGCCGGGAGGCGAGCCGAGGGGCTCCTTCTGTCCACATGGTGTACCCGAGGGGGCCTTCGGCTCGCCTGCCGTGCGGTGTCAGCTGACGTAGGAGATCAGCCAGTCGCCGTCCTCGCGGACGAACTCGAAGCCGTCCACCGAGTCGCGGTCCGTGTCGTTGGTCTCGGCGATGTCCTCGGCGCTGAGCGTCGCTTCGCCGTCGGTGACCACGACGTCCTCCGCGTCCAGCCGGATGATCGACATGCGCTTGTCCCCGAGGTTGTCGTGGATGTCCTCGATGGCAGCCGGGCAGTCCGCGGCCTGCTCGGCGTAGAACGACTGCATGGTGTCGACGAGCAGACCGCACGCCCTGTCGCCGTCACCCTCGTCGATCGCGAGGTAGAACTCCTGCACGACGGCCACGACGGCTGCTTGCTCCTCGGTGTGCGCCGGTTCGGGGCTGGTGTCGTCCGTCCCGCCCTGCTCGGCAGCCGGCTCGTCCTGCTGCGTGTCCTCCTGGGCGTCCTCGTCGCCGCCGCACGCCGCCGCGAACGAGACGGCCCCGGCGGCGACGATCGCGCCGCATGCCTTGCGTCGTGACTTCCAGGTCTCGCCCACTGCTACCTCCACCGGCTCCGTTCGACCGCCGTCCAGTATGCCTGCAACGCCGACGCGCACGGCTGCCGACACATCCCCTCGCGTCGCCGGAGGCGGGGTACGGCTACCCTGCTGAGCGTGCGCGTCCTGGTTATCGGCTCCGGAGCCCGTGAACACGCCCTGCTGACCGCGGCGTCGAACGACCCCGCGGTGACGGCCCTCGCCTGCGCCCCCGGCAACGCGGGCACGGCCGCCGTCGCCGAGCAGCTCCCGGTCAACGCCGTCGACTCCGCCGACGTCGTCGCGCGTGCCCGCGAGTGGCTCGCCGATCTCGTGGTGATCGGCCCGGAGGCGCCGCTGGTCGCCGGTGTGGCCGATGCCGTGCGGGCGGCAGGGATCCCGTGTTTCGGCCCGTCCGCCGAAGCCGCCCGCATCGAGGGGTCGAAGGCGTTCGCCAAGGAGGTCATGCTCGCCGCAGGCGTGCCGACCGCAGCGAGCGAGGTTGTGGACAACCCCGCTCACCTCGACGCGGCCCTGTCCCGCTTCGGGCCTGTCTGGGTGGTCAAGGACGACGGGCTCGCCGCAGGTAAGGGTGTGGTGGTCACCGGGGACTACGACGAGGCCCGCAAGCACGCGTTGACGCTGCTGGAGAACGGCCACCCGGTACTGCTGGAGACCTACCTGGACGGGCCGGAGGCGTCGCTGTTCTGCCTGGTCGACGGGCACACGGTACGGCCGTTGCTGCCTGCCCAGGACTTCAAGCGGGTCGGCGACGGCGAGACCGGCCCGAACACCGGTGGGATGGGGGCGTACGCCCCGTTGCCGTGGGCTCCGGAAGGGCTCGTGGACGAGATCGTCGGGCGGGTCGTGCAGCCGGTGGTCGACGAGCTGGCCGGGCGCGGCACGCCCTACTCCGGGCTGCTGTACGCGGGCCTTGCGCTGACCTCGGACGGCCCGCGGGTCATCGAGTTCAACTGCCGTTTCGGCGACCCGGAGACCCAAGCCGTGCTCGCCCTGCTGAACACGCCGGTCGCGGGCGTGCTGCACGCCACCGCCACCGGCGTGCTCGACGAGCAGCCGCCGCTCGACTGGCGGGACGGCGCAGCCGTGACCGTCGTACTCGCGGCGGACGGCTACCCGGGGCCGCCGCACACCGGGGACACCATCACCGGTGCGGATGGTGCCGGTGTGCTGCACGCCGGCACCATCCGCACCGAGGACGGCACGGTCGTGTCCTCGGGCGGTCGGGTGTTGTCGGTGGTCGGGGTCGGCGATGACCTTGCGGCCGCGCGCGAGCAGGCGTACGAGCGTCTCGCCGGGGTGCACCTTCCCGGCGCGCACTACCGCACCGACATCGCGATGCAGGCGGTGCGCGGCGAGGTGGCGGTACCCGCGCACTGACTCTCGCGACCGCTGTTTCCACGAAACCCGGCGCGTCGTGGCGCCTGCGTTGGTAACCTCCGGAGAGGCCATCCGGACAGGCACGGTACGGCTACCGTGTGTGCCCGGGAGCAGGGCTGCACCTGCGGTGCGACGGTCGAGCTGAAGCGGTGGTGGTGATGCACGAGGATCCGGCGGACGCGGCCGTACCGTACGGCGCGCGCGCCACGTCGATCGAGGTAGAACCGGACAAGCTTGTCGAGGCCGCGGAGATCGTCGAGGAGGAGGTCTACGCGCTGGACTCGGTGCTCTACGACGCGGAAGGCGCGTCCCGGATGGGCCCACCGGCGAACGACATCGTCAGCGAGCACGCGATCCCGACCTGGAACTCGCTGCTGACCGAGCTCGGGCACTCGCACCTGGCGCGGGTGCGGGACTACGTCCAGGAGCTGAACGGTTTCGCGCACCAGCTGCGGCTGGCGGCCGAAGAGTACGAGTGCGCCGACGACGAGGCCGCAGAGACGCTACGCGAGCGTGGCGGCGGTCCCGGCTAGCCGATGGGGCCTCCAGCGTGGAGGTCGCGGCCACCGGAACCCTCGCGTGGCGGTCGGACCGGAGCCTGAGGTACAGCAGCCGTTCGTGAGTACGGGCGTGAAGGAGGCACCATGAGCGTCCCCGAGGCCGGTCGGACGATCCAGCGCATCAACGACCAGCGGTTCGACGGCTACACCGAGAACATGCTCGCCGAGCAGATCGACGAGTTCCGTAGCGGCCCCGGTACCGGCGATATCGGCGCGGCGGTGCAGGCGCTGCGGCGGCTCGCCGACGCGTTGCGCTCCGCCGAACAGACGCTGCGTACCGAGCTGGGTAAGCTCGGCGTGCACTGGTCGGGCGACGCCGCCGAGCAGGCGCGCCGGGTACTGACCGAGCACGCGGACTTCACGACCGAGGCGAGCGAGAAGATCGCCAGGGCGGCGGAGCTGCTGTTCGCGCAGAGCGAGTCGTTCAACCGGGCGCTGCACAAGCTGCCGGACGCCGGGACGCTGCGCGCCGGATCCGGCGGTACCGGTGTCGGTGACTTCCTCGGCAGCCTGATCGGATACGAGACGGACCAGGCCAAGCGCGTGCGCGAGGCCGAGGCCGCCAGGCAGCAGGCCGTCGACGTGTTGAACACCTACGCCGCGGAGACCGCGGAGCACCTCGAGGGTGTCGACACGGTGCCGCACCCCGGCCATCTGGTGCTGTCCCACCCGACCGGAGGGACCGGCGAGGCCGAGCCGTCACCCGACGAGCCCGAGACCGGCACGTGGGACATCGGGGGGCCGGGAGTGACCCCGCTGCATCCGGGCCCGGCGGAGGGGCCCAGCGACACCACCGCGTCGGCACAGGGCAACGCCGGGGGCTCGGGTGGGCACGACCGCTCGGCCGGTCGGCCCGGAGGCGAGCGGCCGGTCCCCGGCACCGGGCAGGCGCCGCCCGCCTCCGGTGGCGCGTCCTCGCCTGCGCCGGGATCGGGTCCGGTCCCCGGTGGGAGTGTGTCCTCTTCGGCTGCGGGCGGCGGTGGCCCTGCCGGTGCTGCGTGCCCGCCCGGCGCGGCTCCCTCGGCGGCGCCGGGCGACCAGCAGGTCGCGGGTAAGCAGCCGAACGGCGGCGCGACCGTGGGCCAGTCCGCGTCGGCAGGCACGGTGCACGGCACCGAGCAGCACCCGGCCAGGTCGGCGAGCCCGCACGCCGTGTCGAGCACACCCGGTGGGCATGCCGCTCAGGGTCCCGGCCAGGGGCCCGGTCACGGACCCGGCCACGGGCAGGGCGGCGCGCTGGCCGGTGCCGGCCAGCAGCACGGGCACGCGGCGCGCCCGCTACCCGGCGGTGGTGCGCCCGGTCAGGGCGGTCCGGAGGCGTCGCCCGGCAAGGGCAGGGTTTCCGGCCCGGAACCGCTGGCGGAGGGTAGTCTGTCCGGTTCGGAGCAGCTGGGGCAGGCAGGCGAGGTGCATGCGCGAAGCGGCGGCGAGACGGGCTCCGGGGCGCGCCCCTCGATCAACACCGTCGGAGCCACGGCCACCGCGCTCGGGGCGGCCGGTATAGCCGGTGCGCTCAGCGGTGAACCCGACAGGAAGCCCAGGGGCGAGCGCGCGGCGAGCCGGGTGTTGCGGGACTACCCGTTCGACGACGCGGATGGTGCGCAGGACCCGGTGACGATCGCGGCCGACGGGGATCCACGGGAGCACCTGCGCCCCGCGCCGGGCATCCTCGAGGAAGCGGCTTCCGAGGGCGGCCAGGATGGCTCCGGCGAGAAGGAGCGGGTGCGGCACCGGCCCGTCGAGGGGACCGATGTTGTCGCTGACCAGCGGCCCGTCGTCCCCGAGGTGATCGACGACGCCCAGCCGGAGGTGCCGGGACACCCCGGCGACACCGGTGCCGGGCGCGGCCCTGGCGAGCACGACGACGGGGACGGTTCGGCGCGGTGAGCGCGGCTTCCTCCGCGGGCAGCGTGGTGCTGTCGGCGCTCGAGTTCGACGTGCTGTGGGAGGCCGAGCAGCTCGGGTCGCGGCATCCGGCGCTGGCGGTGCCCAGCCCGGGCACGACGCACACGGAGCGCGCCGAGCTGGTCGAAGCGACGTGGCCCGCGCTGGAGCGCCGCGGGCTGGCGCGCGGGCGGCGTGCCGGCGGTGAGCTGTTGGACATGCTCGCCGTGCTCGCGCGGCCCACGGTGACGTTCGATGTGTGGGTGTGGGCCGATCGCCGTATCTCGGGACTGGCTGCCGGCACGGGAGACCACGCGATGCTCGGGGTGGTCGACGCCGGTGAGGTCTGGCTGATCCCGACCACCGACCCGGCCCTGGCGAGCGCAGCGATCTCGGTGGCCGGTGACGTCCCGCAGGGTGGCGGGCAGTCCGTGACGCTGCCGTACGAGACGCTTGTCGACGCGGATGCCCAGGCCGAGGGGGATCCGCACGCGCTGGTCACCGCACTGGAGGACGCGGGGGTGCGGCTGTGGGAAGCGCAGGAGGTCGCCGGCATGTTCCTCGGCACCACCTGCCGGGGCCAGGTCGGTGCCCAGCGCCGCGACAAGCAGGGGCTGACGCGGCGTGCCCCCCGGGTCGTCGCCTTCCACGACACCGATGCCGGCCGGTACCTGTTCCAGGTGGAACACATGTCCGACGGGTTGAGCTGGGCCACGCTGGCGCCCGCGGACAACCACCTGCTGGCCGCCAGGACCTGGGAGTTGCTTGCGGAGGTGTGACGTGTCGAACCGGCAGCACAGGGACACCGCGTGTGGTGGAAGGTGGCGTGTGGACGGACGCGTAGCGCGGAGCTGATCGTATCTGGCATGCCGTCCCGGCGTGGGTACACAGACGAGCTCGGTGGATGGATGTGTCAACTATCCTGGCGCCATGGTCGATGCCGCTCCGTTCCCCGGCCCATCCGCACGCTCCGATGTCGCACCGTTCCACGTGATGGAGGTGCTCTCCGCGGCCCAGGCGCGGCAGCGGACGCACGGGGATGTCGTCTCGCTGTGCGCGGGCCAGCCCACGTCCGGAGCACCGAAGCCCGTCAGGGATGCGGCCATCTCGCTGCTCACCGAGGGCGACCTCGGGTACACCAGCCAGCTCGGTGTCGTCGAGCTGCGGGAAGCGATCGCCGGCCACTACGCGCACCGCTACGGCATGCGGGTCGACCCGGACGACGTGGTCGTCACCACCGGCTCGTCCGGGGGCTTCCAGCTGGCGTTCCTCGCGGCATTCGATCACGGCGCCCGCGTGGCCATGCCGCGACCGGGCTACCCGGCCTACCGGAACCTGCTGTCCGCGCTGGGGTGTGAGGTGGTCGAGTTCGGGGTGGGCGCCGAGACGCGCTTCCAGCCGACCACCGAGCAGCTCGACCAGCTGGGCCCGATCGACGGGCTGGTGATCGCGAGCCCCAACAACCCGACCGGGACGATCCTGGCCTCCGAGGAGCTCTCCGCGATCGCGCTGTGGTGCGCGGAGCGCGGTGTGCAGCTGGTCAGTGACGAGATCTATCACGGGGTGAGCTTCGGCAGCTCCACCGGCGGCCCGGCGGAATCCAGCGCCTGGGAGTTCGGCACCGAGGCGATCGTGCTCGGGTCGTTCTCCAAGTACTTCGGCATGACCGGATGGCGGCTCGGCTGGATGCTGGTGCCCCCGCGGCTACGCCGTGCCGTGGACGTGCTGAGCGGCAACCTCGCCATCTGTGCTCCCGCGCTCGCCCAATACGCGGCCGTTGCGGCGTTCACCGACGAGTCGTACGCGGAGCTGGACGAGCATGTGCTCCGGTACCGCGCGAACCGGGACACGTTGCTGGCAGGTCTCGCCGAGCTCGGCATCGACCGGGTGGCCCCGGCCGACGGGGCGTTCTACGCGTATGCCGATGTCTCGGAGTTCACCGCCGACAGCCTCGGGTGGTGCCAGCGATTGCTTGCCGACACCGGCTTGGCCATCACGCCAGGCATCGACTTCGACCCGGTCGATGGTGGCGGTTTCGTGCGGTTCTCGCTGGCTGGCTCGGCCTCCGACATCACCGCGTGCCTGGAGCGGCTCGGCCGCTGGTTGTGACGCCGAGGAGTCCGGCGGGTTCGCCGGGACGGGCGATCCGGTCCGGGTCGTAGCCAGGGATACCCGGAGAAATCCCTGACTTCCGGGCGGAACACGAGCCATCCGGCCCGTGGGCTGGCAGGCTGGTGGAGAAGCAGTAATCCGAAAGGCGCGATCGTTCTCCCCGTGTGGCTCGGCGCGGCCGTTGCCACCGTCCGGTGGGCGGCCTTACCGGGTAGAAAGGTTGACCATGTTCTGGAAGATCATTGGTGCGCTCCTCGTGATCTGGCTGGCGTTCACCATCCTCGGGCCGGTGCTGACAGGCTTGTTCTGGCTCGCGGTCATCGGCGTGGTGTTGCTGGGTGCGACGGCGGCCTACGGAGCCATCAAGAGCAAGAGCCAGCCCAAGCGCATCGGCGACCAGCGCCTTCGCTGAGGCCGACGGTGCCGCCGGGTCGTGAGGCCGTCCCGGCGGCGCTCGGCGGAGTGGACACGGGGCGGTCGCCTGCACGCGCCTGCGTGCGGTGCCCTCAGAGGTGCAGTCGCATGCCTGCCTGTGAGGTGCTGTGCACCGCGCTGGAGGGTAGCTCGGTGCTGATGCGCTCGAGGGCCTCCTCGATGACCGCGGAGGTGATCGCCCTGTGGACCACGAATCGCACCCGGCCCGCCATCGGCATCGCCAGGATGTCCAGCTCCCGCAGTGAGTGCAGGGTCCTCTCCACGTCGGCCACCGCGCCGAGCACGATGTTGGTCTGCGGCGTCGGCACGTCCCAGCCGAGGTCGCTGAGCCCGGATGCCAGCCGGGCGGCGTTGGCGTGATCGGTGGCCAGCTCGTCCATCCGGTCGAGCGCCTTCAGGCACGACGCGGCGAGGACGCCGCCTTGCCGGACACCGCCACCGAGCATCTGGCGCGTGCGGCGCGCGTGCTCGATGAACTCGGCACTGCCTGCCAGTGCGGACCCGACCGGTGCGCCGAGACCCTTGCTGAAACACACCGACACGCTGTCGGCGCCGACGGTCAGGGCGGCAGGTGGCACGTTGAGCGCCACGGCGGCGTTCCACAGCCTTGCGCCGTCGAGGTGTACGGACAGCCCGCCGTCGCGGGCCGTGGCGACCAGCTGGGCGTGCTCGTCGGCGGGGATCACAGCGCCCCCGGCCGCGTTGTGGGTGTTCTCCAGGCAGAGCAGGCTCGTGCGGAGGGCGTAGTACGGGGCGTTCCGTCCGGCGCTGATGATGCGCTCGAGCGTGTGCGGGGACGGGCGACCGGGACCGAGGTCGGTTCCGATGGCTTCCGGCATGCCGCCTGCGAGCCAGGCGGCGGAGCCGAGCTCGTTGAGGAGCACGTGCGCATCGCGCGGGGCGAGGAACCGGTCACCGCGCTGCAGGTGCAGGCACAGCGCGATCACGTTCGCCATGGTGCCGCTCGGGGTCCACAACGCAGCCGGCTTGCCGAGAAGCTGGGCCGTGCGCTGCTCGAGTGCCCGAACCGTGGGATCGCCGTCCAGCACGTTGTCGCCGACCTCAGCTCCCGCCATCGCGGCACGCATGGGCTCGTCGGGGACGGTCAGCGTGTCCGACCGGAGGTCGATCAAGGCGCGGCGTACTGAGGTCACGGTTCGATCACATCACACACCGTCATCGTTATCAACGCTCAGAACAATTCCACAGGATGAACTTGCGCCAGCTCCCCGCGGGATCCCGGCGATGAGCGACGGTCTGCACGTACTGCGCGTAGTACGCCAAATCTCACCCACCTTCGCGAACGGGTGGTGGGAGCCGAAGGTGACATCGGGTTCTTAGAAGGCGCCCAATGTCACCTTCGGCTCCCACCACTTTGGTTTGGTGGGCGACGCAACCCGCCCCCCGCCCCGCGCGTCTACTCAATGTCGGCACTTCCACCGCCAGTCACGTGGTCCAAGCAGGGGGGCGGCGTGACAACACGGCACCGGATGGTCGGCGGCACCTCCCTGGTGCGGTCTGGGTGCTGGGGGGTTCGCCATCACCCTCGCTGGCGAACTCCCCAGCTCCGTACCCGTCCCGGCGCGGCCGTACGTCGGCGCGACGGGGTCTGCTGGCAAGATGTCCGACCATGACCGCTGGGAGCACCCCCAAGGGCGAACGTCGCCGGGCGGCACTGCTCGATGCCGGGGTGGAGCTTCTCGTCGAAGGCGGGTTCGGCGCGGTACGCCATCGCGCCGTGGCCGAGCGAGCCGGACTCCCCCTCGCATCGACGACCTACTACTTCGCCTCCCTCGACGAGCTCGTGGCCGCGGTGGTCGAGCGGCACGCGCGCGCCGACCTGGAACGCGGCAGGCAGCGCCTCGCCGAGCTCGACACCAGGGAGCGGCAGATCGACACCCTGATCGACCTCGTGCTCGACATGTTGCTCGGCCCCCGGCAGGACGGCGGCGAGGCGGACGCGGAAGCCGTACTCGTGCGCTACGAACGGCTCGTGGCCACCGGGCGCAGACCGCACCTGCGGCCGTTGATGCGCACCCTCGCCGGCGAGCTGCGGGAGCTGCTGGCCGAGATCTTCGCGCGATCCGGGCGGCCGACATCGGCCGACGAGCTCGAACGCCTCATCTCGCTCGTCGACGGGGCCGTGGTGAACGCGCTCATCGAGATCGACCCGGACCCGCGGGGGGCTGCTGTGCGGATGCTGCGCGCGGCACTCGTCGAGGAGCCGGGGCGGTGACCGCCGCTACGACGGCCGACCGGTAGCTCGACCGCCGCGCGGGCATGACAGGCGGGGCAGTACGCTGAGCAGGCGTGACCGCAGCTGACAAGCCCCGCATCCCGAACGTTCTCGCGAACCGGTACGCCTCGCGCGATCTCGCCACCCTCTGGTCTCCCGAGCACAAGGTGGTGCTGGAACGGGAGCTGTGGCTTGCCGTGCTGCGCGCGCAGTCCGAGCTGGGCGTCGCCGTGCCTTCCGGGGTGATCGACGACTACGAGCGCGTGCTGCACACCGTCGATCTCGACTCGATCGCCGAGCGCGAGCGTGTGACCAGGCACGACGTCAAGGCTCGTATCGAGGAGTTCAACGCGCTCGCCGGTCACGAGCACGTGCACAAGGGGATGACCTCCCGCGACCTCACCGAGAACGTCGAGCAGCTGCAGGTACGCCGCTCGCTGGAGCTGATCAGGGACAAGCTGGTGGCCGTGCTGTCCAGGCTGTCCGCGCTGGCAGGCGAGCACGACGACCTGGTACTGGCAGGCCGTTCGCACAACGTCGCAGCGCAGGCCACCACGCTCGGCAAGCGTTTCGCCACCGCAGCCGATGAGCTGCTGGTGAGCTTCGGGCGCCTCGAAGACCTCCTGGAGCGGTACCCGCTGCGGGGGATCAAGGGTCCGGTGGGGACCGCGCAGGACATGCTGGACCTCGTCGGGGACCACGCCACGATGAGCGCCCTGGAAGGCGCGGTCGCTCGCCACCTCGGCTTCGAGCACGTGCTCACCAGCGTGGGCCAGATCTACCCGCGCTCGATGGACTACGAGGTGGTCTCCGCGCTGGTCCAGCTCGCTGCGGCGCCCTCCAGCCTGGCCACCACCATCCGCCTGATGGCCGGGCACGAGCTGGCGACCGAGGGGTTCCAGCCGGGCCAGGTCGGTTCCTCGGCGATGCCGCACAAGATGAACACCCGTTCCTGCGAGCGGGTGAACGGGTTCGCCGTAGTGCTGCGCGGTCACTCGTCGATGCTCGCCGAGCTCGCCGGTCACCAGTGGAACGAGGGGGACGTATCGGACTCGGTGGTGCGCAGGGTGGCGCTGCCCGACGCGTTCTTCGCGCTGGACGGCCTGCTGGAGACGTTCGTGACCGTGCTCGACGAGTTCGGCCCCTTCCCCGCGGTCATCGACGCCGAACTCGCCCGCTACCTGCCGTTCCTCGCCACGACCAAGGTGCTCATGGCGTCGGTGCGTGCCGGCATGGGACGCGAGGTCGCGCACGAGGCGATCAAGGAGAACGCCGTCGCGGCGGCCCTTGCCATGCGGGAGCGAGGCATCCCGGGCAACGACCTGCTCGACCGGCTCGCAGCGGACGAGCGCATCCCGCTCGACCGGGCCGCGCTCGGCGAGCTCCTTGCCGACCCGGTCGCGTTCACCGGCCTGGCCACCACGCAGGTGGCCGATGTGGCGCGCAAGGTGGGCGAGGTCGTCAGCCGGTATCCGGGTGCGGAGTCGTACCGGCCCGACCCCATCCTCTGATCGCTCCGGGCTGCCCCAGGCCGCGCGCGGTGACCGGGAAACGAGCACGTTGCCCCTCGCGAGCCCTGCTAGCGTGCGGGTCATGGCCCCCCTCGTGACCGGGTTGATCCACTACCCGGTGAAAAGCTGTGCCGGCGTCGCCCTCGATCGCGCCCGGGTGGCGCCGACCGGCATCGAGCACGACCGCAGGTTCCTCATCGTCTCCGCAGCGGACGGGACGTTCCTCAGCCAGCGCACGAACCCGGCGATGGCGCTGATCCGCCCCGCGGTCCTCGACGGCGGCGCGCGGCTCTCGCTGGCGCTGCCCGGCGGGGACGAGCTCGTTGTCGATGTCGACCCGGACGGCCCGCCGCGAACCGTCACCGTGCACTCCTGGGAGGGCACGGCCATCGATCAGGGTGACGGCGCGGCGAGCCGGCTCAGCGAGGCACTCGGCGAGGAGGTGCGGCTGTGCTGCGCACCGGAGAGCATGGACCGGAGCCGTGCCGGCCGGTTCGCCAGCACCACCCACTTCGCCGATGCCTACCCGATCCTGCTCGCATCGCAGGCATCGCTGGACACGCTGACCGCGCGCCTCGGTGAGCGCGGCGGCGACGGTGTGCCGATGAACCGGTTCCGCCCGAACATCGTCGTCGGCGGGTGGGACGAGCCGCACACCGAGGACCGCGTCGACCGGCTCGGCGTCGCCGGCGTCGAGCTGGGCTTCGAGGAGGAGTGCACGCGCTGCACCATCCCGCTCGTCGATCAGGAGACCGGGCGCAAGGACGGGCCGGAGCCGATCCGGACGCTGGCCGACTACCGGCGTGGCCCGGAAGGCGGTGTGACCTTCGCGGCCAACTACGCGGTGCTCACCCCCGGCACCGTCGCCGTCGGCGACACCGTGACCGTGCACTCCTGGCTCGACCACCCGGAGCCGAGTCCCAGCTGAGCGGCAGCGGAACCGCCGTTGATCGCCAGCGCGGCGTGACCGGCCGAGTCGCGGAGCAGCACGAGGTCACCGGCCGGGGCGTCGGCGAACGTTCCGCCGTGCAGCGCTGTGTGGCGACTGCCGCGCACCGTGACCGCCACCGGCTCGCCGGCCCGCAGTCCCAGCTCGGCAAGCTGCGCACCGGTTGCCGCCAGCTGCACGTTGCCGAACCCGTCCACGGTGAGTGGCTCGGTGCGCAGCATGCCGTCGCCCAGCCGCGCAACCGGCTCGTCGATGCGTTCCAGCCGGCCGAGAGGAATCTCCTGCCCGAACCGCTCCGGGGCGACACCGGTGGCCAGGTGTGCCGCGGCGGGCGCGAAGATGTCCCTGCCGTGGAACGTGGCGGACACCTCGGGCAGCCGGTAGGCGCTGGAGGTGAGCTCGAAAGCCGCTTCGGCGCCACCGAGCGCGTCCGATGCCGGTAGCAGGAGGCCGTTGTCCGGCCCGACCAGCAGGCCCTGCGCCGCAACGAGGACGATGCCCCGGCGAGCCGTGCCGACACCCGGGTCCACCACAGCGCAGTGCACCCCGCAGGGCAGGTACGGCACCGCCTGGGCCAGTGTGTGCGCACCCTGCCGGATCGCGCCCGCGGGAATGCCGTGGGTGATATCAATCACACGTGCCTCCGGGGCGAAGCGGGCGATCACGCCGTGGCACGTGCCGACGAACGCGTCAGCGAGGCCGTAGTCCGTGGTGAAGGAGATCCACTCGTACCGCATGCACTTCCCTGTTGCGTACTTCGCTGTGCTGGCCGCGCGCTGCGTGCGCCTGTTGCGTACTTCGCTGTGTTAGCCGCGCGCCGCGTGCGCCTGTTGCATACCTCGCTGTGCTGGCCGCGCGCTGCTGGCGCCTGTTGCGTACTTCTCAGTATATAAGAGCGGGTGGATCATTCGGTCGGGTTCTGTCAGGATCTCAAGCGTGGCATTGGACGAATTGTACTCAGCAGCGACCGCGGCGAGTGCCGCGGCGGCGGCTGAGGCTCTCGCGCTCGTGCAGCGGCGCCACATCGATCTTCTCCGCGTGAACTCCGCACTCTGCCGCAGGTGACACCTGGCGAGTGGTGCCGTGATAATCGGCGCTACCCAGCCACTGCGAGCCCAGTGCACGGACTCGGTCGCGACCACAACCGCGACCGGAGAATACGCGAAGGTCGTCATGGAATCTCTGTTGCTGTTCGTCGTTGCCGGTTTCCTGGCTCAACTGGTCAACGGCAGCCTGGGCATGGGATATGGCGCACTGTCCACCACCGGGCTGCTCGCACTCGGAGTGCCGCCCGCGCCCGCCTCGGCCGCGGTGCACTACTCGCAGATGGGCATCGCACTCGCCTCCGGGGTCTCGCACTGGAAGTTCCGCAACATCGACTGGCGAACCGTGGGAATCCTGGCGCTGGCCGGTGCCGGGGGTGCCGTGGCGGGCGCCTACGCGCTCGTGGCGCTGTCGGAGTTCTCGATGGACGCCGCGAAGGTGTGGATCGCCTCGATCCTGCTGCTGCTCGGGCTGTACGTGCTGATCCGGTTCTCTTTCCTCAAGCTGGGCAAGCTGATCACCGAGAAGCGCCCGGACGCCCGGTTCTTCGCACCGCTCGGTCTCGTCGCCGGCTTCACCAACGCCACAGGCGGCGGGGGGTGGGGCCCCATGGCGACATCGACCCTGCTCTCCAGCGGCAGGCTCGAACCGCGCAAGGTGGTGGGTTCGGTCAGCGCCGCCGAGCTGTCCGTGGCGGTCGCCGGTAGCGCGGCCTTCCTGGTCATTCTCGGCGCCGGCGGGATCGACTACCGCTCCGTGGTGGGGCTGCTGATCGGTGGCGTCATCGCCGCCCCGCCTGCTGCCTGGCTCACCCAGCGGATCCCGCCGCGGCTGCTCGGCGCGATCGCCGGAGGGCTCATCGTGCTGACGAACGTGTGGATCCTCCTCGGCGCGCTCGAGGCCTCGCCTGCGGTGGCCGTGCTCGCCTACCTCGTCGCGGTCGCGCTGTGGGTCGCGGCGATCGCCGCGGCCATGCGCTCGATGCGTGAGGAACGCAAGCTGCGCGCCGCCATCGAGGCCGACATCGCCAGGGACCGCGCTAGCAAGGTCGCGGCCGCCGACGACGACGGTGGGCACGCCGCAGTGCGCTGAGCACGTACGACGGTGTTCCGGTGGCCGTGCGGGGTCGCCCGCCGCTGCCGCTCGCCGCGACGTAAGGTCGGATCGTGACCACGCTGACCGACTACCCCAAGCTCGCCGAGGGCAAAGTGCGCTCGCTGTACGCGGTGGACAGCGAGCACCTGCTGTTCGTCGCCTCCGACCGCGTCTCGGCCTACGACCACGTGCTGGACACCCCGATCCCGGACAAGGGCCGGGTGCTCACCGCGATGAGCGTGTTCTGGTTCGAGCTGCTCGCAGGCGAGATCTCCAGCCACCTGGTGGCCTGGGACGACCCGCGGATCCCCGCTGAGGTGCGCGGGCGGGCCCTGCTGGTGCGCAGGCTGGAGATGGTCCCGGTGGAATGCGTCGCGCGCGGGTACCTCACCGGTTCCGGGCTGGCCGACTACCGGGCGAGCGGCGCGGTGTGCGGCGTCGCGCTACCGGGCGGACTCGGTGAGGCCTCGCGGCTGCCGGAGCCGATCTTCACCCCGGCGACCAAGGCGGAGATCGGCGCGCACGACGAGAACATCAGCTTCGACTCGGTGGTGCGGGAGGTGGGCGCGCGCCGCGCGGAGCAGCTGCGGGAGGCGACCCTGCGGGTCTACGCGCGCGCTGCCGAGTACGCGGCGACCCGGGGGATCATCCTCGCCGACACCAAGTTCGAGTTCGGCGTGGATGCCGCGGGCGATCTCGTGCTCGCCGACGAGGTCCTCACCCCGGACTCGTCCCGGTACTGGGATGCCACGGCCTACCAGGAGGGCGTTCCCCAAGAGCCGTTCGACAAGCAGTACGTGCGGAACTGGCTGGTCAGTCCGGAGTCCGGCTGGTCGCGGAATGCCGGTACGCCGCCACCGCCACTGCCCGAGCATGTCGTCGCGGCGACGCGGCAGCGCTACATCGAGGCCTACGAGCGGGTCACGGGCCGGTCACTGGACGACTGGCCGGCGTGACGCCTGCCGCGCCTGCCGGGCCACAGGCGGGTGTCGGCGTGGCTCACACGGTGGTGGGCCTGCCGTGCTCCAGTACGCGCACCTCGGTGCCGTCCGGGGCGAGGTTGGTGAACAGGCCGTAGTGCATGGTCGGGTAGGCCAGCACGGCCTCGTGGATGGGAACGGCGACGCGCGGGCCGACGGCACGCAGGAAGTCCACGGCCTCGGATGCCTTCAGCCAGGGAGCCCCGGTCGGCAGACCGAGCACGTCCACCCGCTGCGACGGCACGTGGAAGGCGTCGCCCGGGTGGTAGAAGGCCCCGCCGCCGATGACGTAACCGACGTTGGCGATGCCTGGGATATCCGGGTGGATGATGGCGTGCTCGCCCCCGGTGACCTGCACCGATGTGTCGCCGATCTCCAGCCGCTCGCCCGGGTAGGTGGTGTGCGCGGTCAGCCCCAGCTTGTCCACGGTGTCCCGGGTGCCGGGGTCGGTGACCAGCCGGGCATCCGGGTTGGCCTCGAGCAGGGGCGGCAACGCCTCGCTGTCGATGTGGTCGTGGTGCTGGTGGGTGATCAGCACCGCGTCGAGGTCCTGCTCCTGTTCGTACCCGCTCGAGAACGCGCCCGGGTCGATCAGCAGTCGCGTCACCCCGGTGTCGACAAGTACACATGCGTGTCCATAGTGGACGATTCGCATCGGCTCTCCTCTCGTACGCACCGGGCCCTGGGCGGTCACCAGCCTACGGGTGCGGTCGCTCGCGACCAAGCGGGCCGCGCCGTGTTCGCGGCGGCGTCCGGGCGCGCCCCCGGGTATGATTCACCACACCGGCACCCTGTAGCGGGACAGCTATTGGCGTAGTGCCAGTAACGGCGTAACCTTGGTCCCAGCCGAGTCGACGGAGGCAAGAGATGACCAGCGTGCTCCCCGAGCAGTCCACGGTGCGGGAATCCTTCGAGTCGCTGAACCCGGCGACGGACGAGGTGGTGGGTACCCACCCCGTGCACTCTCGCGAGGATGTCGAGGCGGCCGTGTCCAAGGCGCACGAGGCCGCCGTCTGGTGGGAGGCGCTCGGCTACGCCGGTCGGGCCGAACGGTTGCGCCGGTGGAAGGGCGTGCTCACCCGCAGGCTGGCACAGCTGGCGGAGGTCGTGCGCGCCGAAACCGGCAAACCGACCGGGGACGCCCAGCTGGAGGCGGTCCTGGCGATCGAGCACATCGACTGGGCGGCGCGCAACGCGCGTAAGGTCCTCGGCCGCAAGCACCGGGCGCCCGGGCTGCTGCTGTCCAACAACGACGCGACCGTGGAGTACCAGCCGTACGGCGTGGTCGGCGTGATCGGCCCGTGGAACTACCCGGTGTACACCCCGCTGGGCTCGGTGACCTACGCGCTGGCAGCCGGTAACGCGGTGGTGTTCAAACCGAGCGAGTACACCCCTGGCGTCGGGCAGTGGCTGGTCGACACGTTCGCCGAGGTCGTGCCGGAGTACCCGGTCCTGCAGCAGGTGACCGGTTTCGGGACCACCGGCGATGCGCTGGTGCGCAGTGAGGTCAACAAGATCGCGTTCACCGGGTCCACGGCCACCGGCAAGAAGATCATGGCGGCGGCCTCCGAGAGGCTCACTCCGGTCGTGATCGAGGCGGGCGGCAAGGACCCGATGCTGGTCGACGCCGATGCCGACCTGGATGCGGCGGCCGACGCCACCGTGTGGGGCGCCTTCTCCAACGCCGGGCAGACCTGCATCGGCGTGGAGCGGGTGTACGTGCACGAGCGGGTGCACGACGAGTTCGTCGCGAAGGTGCTCGACAAGACCAAGGACATCCGAGGGGGCGCCGACTCGCGGGCGCAGTACGGCCCGATGACCATGCGCTCGCAGATCGAGGTCGTCCGCTCGCACATCACGGACGCGCTGGCCCGGGGCGGCCGTGCGCTGGCAGGCGGGCTCGAGGCCGTCGGCGACCGGTGTGTGCAGCCGACGGTGCTGGTCGACGTGCCGGAAGAGTCCAGCGCGGTGCGCGAGGAGACGTTCGGGCCGACCGTGACCATCGCGAAGGTGCGGGACATGGAGGAGGCCATCGCCAAGGCCAACGACACCGTCTACGGGCTCGGCTCGACGGTGTTCTCGCACTCGCGCGGCACCGAGATCGCGCGCAGGTTGCGTACCGGGGCTACGGCGATCAACGCGCCGCTGGCTTTCGCGGGGATCGCGTCGCTGCCCTTCGGTGGCGTCGGCGACTCGGGCTTCGGCAGGATCCACGGGCCGGAAGGCCTGCGCGAGTTCGCCAGGCCGAAGGCGATCGCCCGCCAGCGCTTCCCCGCGCCGCTGGCGCTGACCTCGTTCACCCGTAGCGACAAGACCGAGCAGCTCGTCTCCAAAGCGATGGCGATCCTGCACGGCCGCAAGTGAATGCTGAATGACGCTTTCAGTCCATCTCACGAGCTGAAAGCGTCATTCAACCATTGGTACGGACTGAAAGCGTCATTCAGCGCACCGCGCGGATGTCGTCGGCGGCTTTCTCGGCGATCATGATGGTGGGGGCGTTGGTGTTGCCGCGCGGGATTCGCGGCATCACCGAGGCGTCGACCACCCGTAGCCCGTCGACGCCGCGTACCCGCAACCGCGGGTCGACGACCGACTCCTCGGTCTCGCCCATCGCGCAGGTGCCGACGGGGTGGTACAGCGTCTGGGTCGCATGGCGCGCGTGCTCGGCCAGCTCCGTGTCGTCCATGCTGTCCACCTCCGTACGGTCCGGGAGGAAGGGCCGATCCAGGTAGGTGGCGAGCGGGCCGTGCCTGCCGATCTCGATCAGGGTGCGTAGCCCGGAGACCACGGCGTCGAGATCGGGCGGTTCGGCGTAGTAGTTGGGGTCGATCTCCGGCCGCCACAGCGGGTGCGCCGAGCGCAGGCGCAGCTTGCCCCTGCTGGCCACGTCCACGAGGGTCGCGGCGGAGGTGAAGCCGGGCAGCGTCGCCTCCCGGAGCCCGTGCTCGTAGAACAGCGTCGGCGCCACGTGGAACTGCATGTCCGGAGCCGGTTGCCCGTCTGTGGTGGACATGAACCCGCCGCCCTCGCCGATGTTCGACGTCAGCGGCCCGCGCCCGGTCAGCTGCCAGCGTGCCAGGCCGGCCGGGTTCGCCGATCCGGCGACATCCGTCGTGGCGCGGGTGGACCAGATGATCGGGGCAGCGGGGTGGTCGTGCAGGTTCTCCCCGACGCCGGGCAGGGCCGCCGCGACGTCGATGCCCAGCTCGGTCAGGTGCCCTGCGGGGCCGATCCCGGACAGCATCAGCAGTTGCGGCGAGTTGATCGCCCCTCCTGCCAGCAGCACCTCGCCGTCGGTATGCACGGTGTGTTCCTGCCCGTCGCGCAGGTAGCGCACCCCCACCGCGCGGGTACCGGACAGCACGACCCCTGTGGCGTGCGCTTCCGTGCGCACCACCAGGTTCGGCCTGTCCAGCGCGGGACGCAGGTAGGCATCCGCGGCCGACCAACGCCTGCCACCGTGGCAGGTGACCTGGTAGGTACCGGCCCCGTACTGGCTGGTGCCGTTGAAGTCCTCGGTGCGTTTGATACCGCAGGAGACCGCCGCGTCCACCCACGCGTGGGTCAGCTCGTGGGTGAACCGCCGGTCCTGCACCCGCAACGGCCCGGTCGTGCCGTGCAGCGGGCCCGCGAACCGGGTGTTGCTCTCGGAGCGCACGAAGTAGCGCAGCACGTCCCGGTAACCCCACCCGGTGGCACCGAAGTCGTCCCGCCACCGGTCGTAGTCGGCCCGGTTGCCACGGATGTAGATCATCGCGTTCATCGACGAGCTGCCGCCGAGCATCTTGCCGCGCGGCCAGTAGAGCGAGTCGTGCAGGTGCTTCTGCGGCGTCGTCCGGTAGTTCCAGTCCCGGTTGGTCTTGAACATCGCCGCGAAGGCCGCCGGGATGTGGGCTTCGTCGATGTCGTCGGCCGGTCCGGCCTCCAGGAGCAGGACCCGGGCGGCCGGGTCGGCTGTGAGCCGGTTCGCCAGCACGCACCCCGCGCTTCCCGCGCCGACGATGATGTAGTCGAAGGATTCAGTCCCGGCCACGTTGCCTCCCGCTTTCCGGTTTCGTCGGCCCGGCCGGAACGGCCCGGGTCGTGGTGGGCGCGGTCCCGCCGGTCGTGCCTGCAGCGTGCGCCAGCCACGCGTACGACCCTCCCGCCGCGATCAGCTCGTCATGGCTACCGAGCTCTGTGATCCTGCCGCCTTCCAGCACCAGGATCCGGTCCGCCACGCGTGCGGCGTCGAGCCGGTGCGTGATGGAGATGATCGTACGACCGGACAGGGCGGCGGACAGCGCCGTGGAAGTGGATCGCTGCAGATCCCGCATCGCGCCATCGTCGAGGGCGGACATCGCCTCGTCAAGCACCACAACGGGTGGATCGGCCAGCACCACGCGCGCGAGCGCGATCTGCTGGGCGTGTCCGGGCGTGACGGGATGCTCGCCCGGCCCGAGCCGGGTGTCCAGCCCGTGCGGCAGCGACTCGAACCACTCCCGCGCGCCGACCACGCGCAGCGCGTCGACCAGCTGCCCGTCCGTGCGCGGCCGCTCGGCCAGGGCGAGGTTCTCGCGCAACGTGGTGGCGAACACGTGGTGCTCCTGCGTCAGCAGGATCAGCTCACGACGCAGCTGCTCCGGCGGCAGGTGCGCGATGTCCACGCCCCCGATGCGCAGCGTTCCGGAGTCGGGTTGGGACAACCCCGCGAGCAGTCGCGCCAGTGTGGACTTACCGGAACCGGACGGCCCGACGACCGCGAGCCGCTCGCCCTGCGGCACGGCCAGGGTGATGCCGTGCAGCACCTCGCGGCCGGGAAGGTAGGAGAACCGCACACCGTCGAGCCGCAGGTCGTGTGCGGTGGGCCGCTCGGGGGCCGTGTCGTGGCCCGCCGGCACCCGCCGCACGCCGAGGATCCTGCGCAGGGCTGTGTTGCCGATCTGCAGCTCCTCCAGCCACAGCATCAGTTCGTTCAGCGGACCGCCCATCGCGAGCAGGTAGAGCACCACCGTGGTGATCGTGCCGAGACTGACGTGCCCGGCGTTGTATGCCCACGCGCCGAGCGGCAGGATCACCACGACAGGCAGCAGGTAGGACAGCTCAAGGCAGGACAGCCAGCGGGTGAGCAGACCGCGGTGTGCGTGTTCCGCGTCGCGCGCCGAACCGACGGCGCGCCGGTTGAGCTCGACCCGACGCCCCGCCTGCCCCAGCGTCTCGATGGTGCGCGCGCCGTGCACCGACTCCGTGGTGCCTGCCTGCACGGCGCCCCAGCCGGACAGGATGCGTTCGATGACGGGCAGCGCGCGCGGCAGGTACCAGCGGGTGCTCAGCACGATGACCGGGACGGCCACCAGCATCCCCGGCGCCAGCAGCGGGGAGGTCACGAGCACGGCACCGGCGGTCAGCGTGACGGTGACGGTCGAGGTGAGGATCTGCGGTGCCGCGTACCGCGCGGCGTACTCGATGCGGTCCACATCGGTGGTCGCCCTGCTGAGCAGGTCGCCGGTTCCTGCGGCCTCGATCGTGCCGACCGGCATGACCAGCGCGTGCCCGACGAACTCCTCGCGGGCGGTCGCGAGCACGTGCTCGCCGAAGGCCGCAGCCCGCATGTGGGCCATCTTGCTCAGCACGGCGTGGCAGGCAAGGATGCCGAGGAAGGCGAGCGCGAGCGCGTCGACGGACAGGCCGGTCTCACCGGCAACGGTGTCGACGATCAGCCCGAGTATCCGCGGGCCGGCCAGCCCGCAGGTGGCGGCGAGGAGGAACAGGGCGAGCATGCCGACGAACAGTCGCCGGTGGCTGCCCGCGACGCCGCGCAGCCAGCGCCGTACGTCCCGGGTGCCGGCCAGCGGCAGCGGTGCAGGGGTCATCGGGTTACCTCCTGGCCGTTGTCGTTTCCGTACGCGTCCTGGGCCGATTCCGCCGCCTGCCGCCACAGCTCGCTCCCGGTGAGCACCACGGTGGTGCGCCCGGCCCGCAGACGTGCGACCCGCCGGGAGATGCGCGCCTCGCTGTGCGCGTCCACTGCGGAGGTGGGGTCGTCGAGGATGAGCACGTCCGGGTCGAGCGTGAGGGCGCGAGCCAGGTTCAGGCGTTGACGCTGGCCCCCGGAGACCGACCGGCCGCGCTCGCTGACGGTCTCGGCGTAGCCGTGCGGGAACGCGTCGATGATGTCGGTCGCGTCGGCGGCGGCGACGGCCTGCGCCACACTCACCCGGTCGCCTGCTGCCAGCTCGGCACCGACCGGGCCGGAGAACCACAGGTCGTCGCCGAGCACCAGGACGACGCGGCGCCGCAGTTCGTGGTGGCTGACGCGCGCCGTGTCGATCCCGCCGACGCGTACCGCCCCCGGTTCGACGCCAGCGAGCCGTTCGGCGCGGGCGCGTCCGGCCGGTAGCACGCTCAGCCTGCCTGCGGGCAGGTGGGCGTGCTCGTCGGTCACCGAAAGCGGCCCGGGTGGCAGCGGCTGGGGGTCGGCGGGATCGCCGGTTTCGTCGTGCGAACGGCGACGCCGGACGAGGCTGTCGACCTTGCGGACCGCGACGATCGCCGACGCGAACTCCTCGGCCGCTTCCGTCGCGGCCTTCACCGGCACGACCAGGAACGCGGAGGCCCCGTAGAAGGCGATCAGCTGCCCCGTCGAGATGCTGCCGTCCAGGGCCAGCCGCGCCCCGAGCCAGGTCACGGCGACGGTGACCAACCCGGGTAGGGCGACCTCGGCCGCGGCCAGCCAGGACTGCACCGTGCCGACCCGCAGCCCGGCGCGGAGCACCTCGCGGCTGGTGCGGACGAACCGTTCCCGGAACCGCCCTTCTCCCCCGATGCCGCGCAGGATGCGCAGCCCGGACACGATGTCCGCGCCCATCGCGTTGACCTCGGACGCTCGCTCGCGCTGGGCTTCCTTCCTGCGCACAAGCGGCCGCATCAGGGGGCCGATACCGGCCACCGCGAGCGGGACACCCACCATCGCGACGGTGCCGAGCAGCGGGGAGATCGTGATGAGCGCGGCGCCGAGCACACAGAAGGTGATCAGCGCTCCCGCCGCGCGCCCGAACAGCTCCATGGCGTTGCCGGTCTGGTAGACGTCTTCGGAGCCCGTCGCGACGACGTCACCGGTCGGCACCTGGCGCGGAAGGTCGGCCCCCAGCCCGGTCACCGCCGTGATCAGTGCGTGCTGCGCGCTGGTCGACCCGTGCACCCACATGGTGTGCGAGGTCCATGCGGACAGTCCGGCGGCGCAGGCCTGCAGTAGCGCGAGGGCGAGTACGGCAGCGACCCAGAACCCCAGTGTTCCTGCGTCCCCGGCGGCGATGCCGTCGTCGATGGCCGCACCGACCACGAAGGGCAGGGCCGCGCCGGGCAACAGGGTGAACGCGCCTGCGATCGCCGAGGCTGTGGCCAGCCACGGCCGGGTGCGTAACGGTGTGCGCAACCGGAAGCGACGGCTGTTGTCCGCGGCCGTGCTCCTGGCGGCGCGGCGCATAGGTCAAACGAACCCGGAAGTGTTCATGCCCGGAAGCTACTCGCGGTGGCCCGGCGACTCAACGGAATTTTGCTTCGTGCCTACCGGTGGTCCGGCAACAGACGGCGTGTGATGCTCCGGGGCTCGTCAGGCGAGGTCACCGTCGCGCATGCCCGCCGTGCGCCGCGAACGCCACCTCGACACAGCCCTGCGCCCCTCGCTGCGCCTGGACTTTCGCCAGCACGCGTGTTCCGCTCTTGCAACAGCACGTCGTCGCACTTCTAGCGCCTACACTGACAGTTCCTTGATGCGCCGCTCGAGCAGTTCCAGCGTGCGTTGCGGGTTCAACGCGGCTGTCCTCGTGTCATAGGCGAGGCGGTAGACCCGCACGTACTCGCGACCGAGTATGGTCACTGGCGGTCAGGGCTTCAATATAGACGATGCCTGGCCTGCCCTCGATCAGCGTAACGAGCGTGAATGCAAGCGCGTGATAAGGATACGCTCCACCGTCGAAAGGCACGAGCCGTACGGCACAGCGATCGGAGGTGCTCAAGCTGGCCCCGCAGCACGTCCTTGCCGCCGATCTCGCGGTGCAGCGCCTCCATTCCGACGATGAGCTAGAGCCGCGTCGGCTCGCCCCGTATCAACGTCTCGATCCGCGCTGCTCGCTCCTCGGCTAGGGACTCCACCTCAGACGGCGCCATGCCGTCTGCACTGCTCAACATCGCGCGAGCTTAGACGAGCGTCGGGTCTGTGCCGAGGAAGTAGTCGGCGAAGAAGATCCTGACTTCGGTCGCGGCAGTTTTGAAGTCAACGTACTTGGTGACCCATTCGGGCATGCGGGCCGGTGGGAGCTTGCGCCTGGCCTCGATGGCGAGCTTGTTGAATACGCTCGCGCGGTCCGCCTCAATACCGAAGGCAGTTGCGAGCTTCGTGAGGTCTCGGTCGGTGACGCCCCGTCACCTTGCTCGATCTTAGAGATGTTTCCGGCGTCGGCGCTGGCGAGGTCCATGCCGCATTGATTGGCGACAGCTAACGCGCCCGTGCCGGGTGACCGAACCCGGCTGGTGAGTGCACGGCCACGGATCATCGGAGTGAAGCTCGGTCTGTCCCGAGGTCACACTCAACGCATTCGCCAGATGCGCAAGCTCAGACAACTTCCAGTGCTTCTCGTCGCTATTGATAACAGTTGACTAACGTAACGCAGTTGCTCGCATTCGTACGGTAACAGGCCGATGCTTCGGGGCGACATACACGGAAAGTATTAGGTGTATACGATAGATATGGGGCGAATAATATGGCGCGCAAGCAGTCGCCATCGGTGCGGACGACTCTTTATCGGCTAGTAGATGTACCGATCTTGCTGGATGGAGTCCGGTCCAAATATACCGACGAAAACTCGGATTTCTCATGGCAGTACGTGATCGTGAATGATCGGGAGGCACTTCTCGTTACGGGCGTCATGGTGACCCAACTCGTCCGGTGGGCAGATACGCTTCAGCAGCTTACAGACCATACGGTCGAAATCGGGAATAGGATAGCCGCTGCCGCGCTTTTGATTCGTAACGGAGACGACGCCGCTTGGGCGTTGACATACGGAATGGGGTTTCACTTGCTAGAGCAAGCCAAGGTTGACCCCGGCTTCGGGCAGCGCATTGCGATCCGAACAGTTGATCCCAACGAGCTCAACTCTCTGACGCGTACGACGCTCGATTATCGCTCGCGAACGGACCGGTTGTCCATCCCGAGTGGAGAGCATCTACGCGGGTTCGGCGTTTCGGATTTTGGTGAGCTGGTCACACGGCTAGTTGCCAAGGCAAAGATTGAGGGTCTGACAGCGGGAGCGAACCCGCTTGTTATTCGTGGTGCTGATGCACTCAACATGCCGCTAGGTAGGCGTCCCGACGCTTTGCTTGCCGATCTGGACTTGATCGATTCGATTTTGAATCTACAAGCGCCTGCCGAATTGGAAGTGTTGGAGCAGTTGGTTGCGATCAAGAATCAAACGAAGCTGAAAGATCGGCTGGAAAGTCAATTGGCTAGGAAACTCGCCGGGCACGATATCGGGCGTCTGGCGCTGTCGTGGCCACATGAGCAGATTGACGAGAACGGTACTCCTTCGTCCTACAGGCTGATTAGCGCGGGTCGTGAACACGGATTCGTGCAGGATGGAATCCCCGACCTCGATTCGCTCTTGGCTCCGCTTGGTGGGCTCGATCCAGAGGATAGACTTGCCAAGCTAGATCGCATGCGCATCGTGCTCTTTCGAGATGCTGAAGGGGAAGAAGCGATCACCAGCGCGATCGCTGCACGCAAGTGGCTTGCGTTCGAGACATACGAGGATGGCAGGTGCTACTGCCTACACGGCGGCTCATGGTACCTCATGGCCTCGAATTACGCGGAGAAGCTCAGCAGGCGTGTGCAGGAGATATTTGAACGCGATCCGGGTATTAGTCTGCCTGACTGGCCCGCCGACGGCGATGAGGACGAAGCAATGTACAACACGCGTGCAGCTCAGTCGCTCGGTGGGACGCTCATGGACCAGAAGCTTATTCACACCGGCCTCCATAGGCACGGGATCGAGGCGTGCGACATTCTCCTTTCCGAGGGGGAGTTGGTGCACGTGAAGGACATCGACAAATCTGCACCGGCTAGTCACCTGCTCGCCCAAGCGCTCGTGTCGGCAGATGCGTTACTTCATGATGAGGAGGCGCGGGACGAATTCCGTGCAATCGTCGAGCGCTCGAGAGGTGACGTATCGGAGATGACGACGCCCATCAGATCCGTCATCCTTGGAGTAGCGCGTAAGGCGCGGCCAATATCGGCGGAAGACCTGTTCACATTTACCAAGGTAAATCTGGTACGCCACGTGGCATCCCTGGAGGAGCGCGGTGTGCAGGTCTTCGTCGTGCCGATCATGCGACCGTGATCAATGAACGATATTGCGCGTCGAGCGACGTATGCCCGATTGCGAAGGTCCAAGTGATTGTTACCTAGTTGGGGTACTTGGGGTAGCGCACGTCAACATCCGTTGGTCTCGTGGGGAGGCTAGACGCCTCTAGGCCATCGGCACGCGGTTGCCCTTACGCCGGGACCACGTTGTAGTGCCGGGCCAGCTCGCTGAACGGCGCGCCTTGCCGACGTGGTGCGCAGTCGACGAGGCGTCGCATGGTCGCGATACCGAGTGGTTGCCTCCGTGCCCAGTCGGGCGCCAACGAGCGCGCCTCGTCGAGTAACGAAAGCGCCAGCTTGTGTCGGCGCACGTCCATCGCTGCGGCCGCGAGACGTAGCCTGTGCCCGGATTCCCAGAACGCGGGCACGCTACCGCGGCTCGCCGGGACGGTGCCCGCCTGATGTAGTGCGTGTGCGGCGTCGCCGGAATGGGCGATGAGTTCGACACGTTGGAACGCAACGACGCGAGGCCCGAATATGGCAGCTTCGTTCGCCGTGTCACGCTGCGTGCGGACGGCCGCAGCGTGTGCTTCGGCAAGTAGACGCTCGGCTCGCGCGGAGTTTCCTGAGAACAGGGCGGCTGATGCGGCATTGAAGAGTAGGTTGCCGAACACTCCGGCACGGGTGTCATTTTGATCGAACATAGCCGGTTGGATCTGTTCAGCTGCTTGTACGGCCACACGCTCGGCTTGCTCGAATCTGCCCTGCCTGACGAGAGTCCATGTGAGGTAGCGGATAGTGATGGCCGATTCTTCATCAGGCGCGTCTGAGTACCGTGCCGCGTCAAGACCCCGTTCGGCAGCTGTCCATGCGAGATCATCAAGGTCCAGCCGGCCCGCCAGTCCAGCACTGACCCGGTATGCGGTTGAGAGTGCCCGGTAGGCGCGAGCTTTGTCATCGCAGCCAGCGATGTCGATGAGCTGGCGAGACACCGTAAGTAGTTCGGGTAGAACGTGGATCAGCTCAGCGTGGCGCCCGTCGACGTATGCACGCCATGCCTGGTGAGCGTCGCTGAGTAATACATGAGCGGTGACGCCTTCGCGTGCTGCTCCTGTGTCGTCGTGCAGGCCGGGGATATGGTGTCCGGCTGTGATTGCGCATCGGAGCGGGGCAACGTCGAGATCTGCCGAGTCTCGTGTCGTGGTCTGGCCCAGCAAAACGTCGACTGTGACATCGAGGGCAGCAGCGAGCCGTCGCAACGTTGCTGGGCGGCAGGTCACCCGGAGACCTTGCTCGATCCGGGCGACGGTATCCACGCCAACGGATGCGGACTCAGCCAGGCGCTCCTGAGACAAGTCCCGTGCCTTGCGAAGGCGTGACACGTTTTCCGAGAGTGCGCCCACGCTCATGACCCCCTAAAGCCAGTCACAGAAAGCACTCATCCTATAACGTAATGCGTTCACCGTCATTGCACAAAGCGAGATTCCCGGTAGCGACAACAGACCAAGCCACGGACAGGCGCCGTGCGAGGGAAGGCTTCACTTTTGTAGCCACCTGGTCGACTGGGACGAGGTCAACCGAAAGGATCTCCGGGTCCGTGAGGTCGAGCGCGTCCACGTCAGCTTGATCGATCAGCCCTCCGTCGAAGATGAACGCGATACCTTCGGGCATGCGTGGATCCGACCGGATGTGATCGATCACGAGGGGTGGGCCGAGCGTCCTGACGATTCCGAGCTCCTCGCGCAGTTCGCGAACGGCAGTCGTCCACGGGGCCTCTTCGGCATCGACCGCGCCGCCAGGGATGTCCCAGTGCGGCTTGTAGGACGGTTGGATCAGTAGAACGCGCCGGTCACCGTCGCGTAGTAGTACCCCAGCCGACATGCGCTTGCGGTTGAGTGAGCGAACGTAGTCGTCGAACGGAAGGAGATCCACGGCCGCGAGACTACCCGCCGCCATTATTTGTGACCGCGCTGCCGAAGTCGCTCGGTGCCGCCTATGCCTCAGACGCATAGATCGTGTGACCTGCTGGTGAGAAAGCATGGCGGAGAGCGCTGTTGCTTAGTGGTCGAACACGCGACAGTAGCGAAGCAGACGGCCTAGTAGTTCTCCAGCCGCCATCGAACCAAGTACTTGAGGGGTGAGTAGTCATGAGCGGAGACAAGCCGGGCAGGCATGACGGTTCTCGAGATGGGCACGGCGAACCGCAACCGGAGAAGTGGACTAACGCCGGTAACAAAGACGACGGCGACAAGCACGACAAGGATGAGAAGTGACGCGCGCCGTGACCGACTGGTTCGATCTCCTCGCCGAGGTGCCCCGTGAACCGTTCCTTCCGGACATCGTATGGACCGACGGGTCCGGGCGCACGTTCGTTCCTGTATCCCGGGCCAGTGACCCGCAACTGTGGGCGAAGCTGACGCGCGGCGATCAACCAGTGATCACCCAGGTCGATGATGGTTACGCCGCGAGACACGGGGTGACCCCGACCAGTTCGGCGAGCATGCCGAGCGTCGTGGCGGGAATGCTCGATGCTCTCGACGTGCAATGCGGCGATAACGTGCTGGAGATTGGCACCGGTACCGGCTGGAACGCGGCACTTCTAGCGCATCGCGCCGGCGAGCGCGGCAGGGTCATCAGCGTGGAGATCGACCCAGCCGTAGCCGACAATGCGCGTCGAGCGTTGCGCGCCGAGGAAGCAGACGTCGAAGTCATCACAGCCAACGGCGAGTACGGGTATCCGCCGGCCGCGCCGTATGACCGGGTTATCGCGACAGCGTCAGCGCGTCACATCCCCCACTCATGGGTAGCACAAACACGAGTAGGTGGAATCGTCGTGGCGCCATGGGGCACCGATTACTGCAGTGCCCTGGCACGCCTTCAAGTAACGTCGGCGGGACATGCTGTCGGTTCGTTCAGCGCAGGCTACGCGTTCATGCGGCTGCGTTCACAGCGCCGTAGCCTGACCCATGCCGACGGCGGTGCGCTCGACATGTCGAGTGCCGATCATTCCCTTACAGAGCTGGATGCGAGTGACCTGTATCGGATGGTGGCAGCGTCGAAGGCAGCGTTCACGATCGGGCTCCTCGTGCCCCAGTGCAGGATGCATTACGAGGAAGACGCTCGCGGTCATAACCAGCACATTGTTGAGCTACACGACAGTACTTCGCGGTCGTGGGCACAGGTCGATGTTGATCTCGATCATGGCACTCCGTTCGACGTGTACCAGCAGGGTCCCCGTCGTCTGTGGGATGAAGCCGTAGCGGGCTACCGCTGGTGGCAGCAGCACTGCACACCGGATCCCAGCCAGTTCGGCATCACGATTGCCGAAGACGAGCAAGCAATATGGCTGAACAGTCAGGACGGCGAGTATCGCTGGACACTCGCACCGTGACATCGCCGCCGCAAGTTGGTCGTGGGACATCCGTATGCGTGGGTACTTGTACGGGTGTGTGCTGTGCGTGCCTCCGGCTCGGGCACGGGGCACGGTAAGGAATCGGAAGGGACACTGACAGATGGAAGGCACTGGGACCGTGGACTCGCTTGAGGCGCAGCAGGAGGCGGACACGGAGTACACCGGCTACGTCCACCCACTCGATCGGCTTGTGCCGGATCCGTCCGGAAAGGCTCCGCTGTGCGACGAGGAGACGTTCGCCGCTATCCTCTCCGGCATCGTTGCCGACGAGGCTCCACGTTTGTTCGCGGTGGTGCAGGAGTACGGGCGGCGCGTGGATGCCCGTATCGCCGGTTGGGGACTGGCCTTCGACGATCGTGCCGAGGTGGTCAGCATCGACGGTGCGCTGCGGATGAAGCTGAACGCACCGGAGGAGGCGTTACGCGGATTCGGATTCGGCAGCCACGTCTCCGGCCGGCTCGTCTGGTTCGACCCGGATGCCGTCACGCCGGACCCGTAATCCGCTAGACAGCTCTTGCCGAGGTCGCGCTCGAACTGTATGGGTGGAGTTCACGAACGGCACAAGGAGATTCGCGCGGACGGTGCCTGCCGTGACAAGATCATTGCCGACGACGCGGAGAGGGTAGCGGAGCGCCGCCGAGGAGACGTTCCGGTAGGCGACACGACTAGCCGGACGGTAATAGTTCAGCGGCCGGATACGTAGGTCACGGCGACGTGGTCACGAACTCCGTTCCAGCATCTTCAGCACCGCGCGCTCCTCCTCGGGCGACAGGCCTGCCTGGCGTGGCCGGTCCAGGCCGAGCGCGCGCTCGTGTTCGAGCGCACCGAGTGCCGCGTCGTGCAGTGAGCGTGGTCGCAGCCCTGCCTCGAGCGCGGGCCGCGCGTCGTGCGAGGCCAGGCCGTAGTGGCTGGGTGGCAGCCACAGCGGCAGCGAGCGCGGGCCGCTCCACGGGTTGACCCCGGCCCGTTCCAGATCCTTTGCCGGTACGGCGACCATCTCGACCGGCACGCCCACCGCGGCGGCGATCCCTTCGAGAAGGTCGCGCAGCGCCATGGACTGCCCGACGCCGTCGAACGTCCCGGTCCGTCCGGTGGTGGCGGCGTCGACGATCCACGCGGCAAGGTCGCGGACATCGATGTACTGGATGGGCTGCTCCGGGGTGTCGGGGGCGAGGACCCGCCCGCCCCGCGCGAAGCGGGCGGGCCAGTAACCGAACCGGTCCATCGTGTCTCCGGGGCCGGTGATCAGGCCCGGCCGGACGACGAAGGCGCGGTCCCCGAGCTTGTCGCGCACCTCGTCCTCGGAGGCGACGTTCACCCTGCCGTAGGCGTCGGGGTCGCCGTTGGCGGTATTCGCCGCGTCGTACAACGGCGTGCGCAGCTCGGACCCCGGTGACTGTCCCGGTGTCGCGGTGTCCGCGTAGACGTTGACCGTGGAGACGTAGGTCCAGTGGCCTGCGCGCGGGCCGAGCGTGCGCACGGCCTCGGCGACCCACGGGTGCGAGCCTGCGGCGACGTCGACGACCGCGTCGAACTCCGCTCCGGCCAGCGGCTCCAGCGCGCCGGGATCGTCGCGGTCGAGCCGGACGTGGCGTACCCCGCCGGGAGGTTCCCCTGTGACCCCGCGTGCCGTGCAGGTCACCTCGTGCCCGCGCTGTACGGCCTCCCGCACGACGGTCCCGCCGACGAATCCCGTCCCACCCAGTACAAGTAGCCGCATGGACCCATCCTGCCGTGACCCAGCTCGCGACCACCACTCCTCTCGCCGAGTGCGAACGCGCAGGTTGGGTAGGCTGTCGCTGGTACACCGCCGCTCGCTGGCGACCCCGATTCACGACACGGAGAGAGCACGTGGCCAGAGTCGTCGTAGACGTCATGCCCAAGCCGGAAATCCTCGACCCGCAGGGCCAGGCCGTGGCGGGGGCGTTACCTCGCCTGGGTTTCCACGGCGTGCGTGACGTGCGCCAGGGTAAGCACTTCGAGCTCGACGTCGACGACTCCGTCGACGACGACACGCTCGACAAGATCGCCGAGGGGTTCCTGTCCAATCCGGTGATCGAGGACTTCGTCGTGCGGCGGGTGGACCAGTGAGGATCGGCGCGGTCACCTTCCCGGGCACCCTGGACGACGTGGACACGGTGCGCGCGATCGAGCGCGCGGGCGCAGAGGCCGTCGCGCTCTGGCACGGCGACGCCGACCTGCGCGGGGTGGACGCGGTGGTCCTCCCCGGCGGGTTCTCCTACGGCGACTACCTGCGGGCCGGGGCGATCGCCCGGTTCGCGCCCGTGATGGAGCCCGTCATCGAGGCCGCCCGCAAGGGCATGCCGGTGCTCGGCATCTGCAACGGGTTCCAGATCCTGTGCGAGGCGGGCCTGTTGCCCGGTGCGCTGGTGCGCAACCACAAGCTGCGGTTCGTCTGCCGGGACCAGTGGCTGCGGGTGGAGAGCACGACCACGGCGTGGACCACGCGTTACGAGCCGGGCGCCGAGATCCTGGTGCCGGTCAAGAGCGGCGAGGGCGCGTACATGGCCGACGAGCGCGAGCTCGACGCGCTCGAAGGAGAGGGTCGCGTCGTCTTCCGCTATGTCGAGGACAACCCGAACGGGTCGCGCCGCGACATCGCGGGGGTCTCGGACGGCTCGGGGCGGATCGTCGGGCTCATGCCCCACCCGGAGCACGCCACCGACCCGCTGACCGGCCCGACCGACGACGGGCTCGGCATATTCCTTTCCGCGATGGACAACGTCAAGCAGGGAGCGGCATGAGCCAGGCCCACCCCCAGACCCGGCCGCACGTGGAGACGGTCACGCACGCCGAGGCGACCCCGGAGGAGCCGCAGCCCTACACCGAGCTGGGACTCGCCGACGACGAGTACGCCCGGATCAGGTCGATCCTCGGGCGCAGGCCCACCGAGGCCGAGCTGGCGATGTACTCGGTGATGTGGAGCGAGCACTGCTCCTACAAGTCCTCCAAGGTGCACTGGCGGCACTGGAAGGAGAACACCACCGAGGAGATGCGGGCCAAGATGCTCGCGGGGATCGGGGAGAACGCCGGTGTCGTCGACATCGGGGACGGCTGGGCCGTCACGTTCAAGATCGAGTCCCACAACCACCCGTCCTATGTGGAGCCCTACCAGGGTGCGGCTACCGGCGTCGGCGGCATCGTGCGGGACATCATCGCGATGGGCGCGCGGCCGCTCGCGCTGCTGGACTCGTTGCGGTTCGGTGCGGCAGAGGCCACCGACACCAAGCGGGTGCTGCCAGGAGTGACCGCGGGAATCAGCGGCTACGGCAACTGCCTCGGCCTGCCGAACATCGGCGGCGAGGTCGTCTTCGACACCACCTACCAGGGCAACCCGCTGGTCAACGCCATGTGCGTCGGGGCGATGCGTGCCGAGGACCTGCACCTGGCGCACGCTTCCGGCACGGGCAACAAGGTCATCCTGTTCGGCGCCCGCACCGGGCTGGACGGGATCGGCGGGGTGTCCGTCCTCGCCTCGGAGACGTTCACGGGTGAGGAGTCCGGCAGCGGCCGCAAGAAGCTGCCCTCCGTCCAGGTCGGGGACCCGTTCACCGAGAAGGTGCTGATCGAGTGCTGCCTCGAGCTGTTCCGCGAGGAGCTGGTCGTGGGCATCCAGGACCTCGGGGGTGCGGGCCTGTCCTGTGCCACCAGCGAGCTGGCGTCCGCGGGTGACGGGGGTATGCGGGTCGAGCTGGACCGGGTGCCGCTGCGCGCGGAGGGCATGACACCCGCCGAGGTGCTCTCCAGCGAGTCCCAGGAGCGGATGTGCGCTGTGGTGCGCCCGGAGGACCTGGACGCGTTCCTGCGCGTGTGCGCCAAGTGGGACGTTCTGGTCACCGAGATCGGTGAGGTCACCGACGGGGAGCGGCTGGAGATCACCTGGCACGGCGAGACGGTCGTGGACGTGCCGCCGCGCTCGCTGGCGCACGAGGGCCCGGAGTACCACCGCCCGATCCAGCGACCCGCCGCCCAGGATGCGCTGCAGGCGGACAGCCCGGACCGGTTGCCGCGCCCGTCCGGGGCCACCGAGCTACGGGAGACGGTGCTGCGGATGGCGGCCTCGCCGAACCTCTGCTCGCGTAGCTGGGTCACCGACCAGTACGACCGCTACGTGCGGGGCGGGACCGTGCTCGCCCAGCCTGCCGACTCCGGCATGATCATGGTGGACGAGCGCACGGGCAGGGGTGTGGCCGCCGCGACCGACTGCAACGGCAGGTACGTCAAGCTCGACCCGTACACCGGCACGCAGCTGGCCCTTGCCGAGGCCTACCGCAACGTGGCGACCGGCGGGGCGACACCGCTGGCGGTGACGAACTGCCTGAACTTCGGGTCCGCAGAGGACCCCGGCGTGATGTGGCAGTTCGAGCAGGCCGTGCGCGGCCTCGCGGAGGGCTGTGCCGAGCTGGGCATCCCGGTGACGGGCGGCAATGTCAGCTTCTACAACCAGACCGGTGACACCGCCGTGCTGCCCACCCCGGTCGTCGGTGTGCTCGGCGTGCTCGACGACGTGCGCCGCCGCATCCCGACCGGCATCGGCGGTGAGCCCGGTGAGACCCTGTTGCTGCTCGGCGAGACCGCCGAGGAGTTCGGCGGCTCGGACTGGGCGGACGTGGTGCACGGGCACCTCGGCGGGCTGCCTCCGGCCGTCGACCTGCGGCGGGAGAAGCTGCTCGCGGAGGTCCTGATCGCGGGCTCCCGGGACGGCATGATCTCGGCGGCGCACGACCTCTCCGGGGGTGGTCTGGCCCAGACCCTGGTGGAGACGGTGCTCATCGGGCAGACCGGCGCGCGGGTGGTACTCGCCGACGATCAGGACCCGTTCGTGCAACTGTTCTCCGAGTCCGCAGGCCGGGTCCTGGTCGCGGTGCCGCGTACCGAGGAGCTGCGGTTCACCGAGCTGTGCACCGCGCGCGGGCTGCCGTGGCGCAGGACCGGTGTGGTCGACCCGGAATCGGACGCGCTGGAGATCCAGGACATCGCCACCTTCGGCCTCGGTGAGCTGCGCGAGGCGTGGGAGTCGACGCTGCCCGGCCTGTACGGGGCCTGAGCGGGGTGCCGCCCGCAGGGCCTACAGCGCCGGGTGCACGGCCAGCGCGATGAGGAAGTAGAACACCAGGCCCGTGGCGTCCACGAAGGTCGTGACCAGGGGAGCCGACACCACTGCCGGATCGATGCCGACGCGCTTGGCCAGCAGCGGCATGGTGCCGCCGATGATCGCCGCCCACACGCAGATCAGCACCAGCGACAGCGACACGGCGATACCCACGTTGAGATCGCCGACGAGGATCATGCCGAGCACGAAGGTGACCGCGGCCAGGGTCAGGCCGAGCAGCAGGCCCACGCGGGACTCCCGGAACGCCACGCGTAACACGTCGCCGGTGCGCAGCTCGCCGACGGCGAGCGCGCGGACAGCGGCCGTCGCGGCCTGGGCGCCGGCGTTGCCGCCGGTCCCGACCAGCATCGGGATGAAGATCGCCAGCTGCACGACGGTCTCGAGTTCCTCCTCGAAGAAGTCGAGCACGCCGATCGTCAGGCTCGCGGCGAGCAGCAGCAGCATCAGCCAGATCACCCGGGACCAGGCGAGCTGGAGCACGCTGACCGCCATGTAGTGCCCGGTCCACGGTGCTGTGGCGGACTGCCGGGCGACGTCCTCGGTGTCGGCTGCCTCGATGACCTCGACGGCGTCGTCGATGGTGAGCAGCCCGATCACGCGATCCTCGCTGTCCACGACGGTGAGGTCGAGCAGGTTGGCTTCCTGCATCAGGCGCGCCGCGGCCTCGGAGTCGTCCGTGGCCTTGGCCGTCGGGACCTCGCTGTCGGCGAGCTCGGCGACGGTGGTGTTCTCGTCACTGATGACGAGGTCGCGCAACGCCACGACGCCCTGGAACCGCCTGCTGTTGTCCACGACAGGGAGGGTGTAGACGGTCTCTGCGTCGATGCCCTTGGCGCGCACCGTCGCCAGCGCCTGCTGCGCGGTCAGCGAGCCACGCAGCAGCACGGCCTTGGGGCTCATATGGCGGCCGACCGTGCCCTCGTCGTAGCCGAGCAGCCGCGCGGTCATGGCGCGCTCGCCCTCGCTCAGCCCGGAGAGGACACGCTGGGCGAACTTGGCGGGAGCCTCGCCGAGCAACCGCGCCCGGTCGTCGGGATCCATCGCCTCGACGAGCTCGCCGAACGCCTTGTCGCGCAGGCCGTAGAGGATCTTCTGCTGATCGACCGGATCCAGCTCCTCGAACACGTCGATGGCGCGGTCCTTGTCGAGTAACCGGAACAGCAGGACGGCTGTGAGCGAGTCGCTGCGGCCGAGCTCGTCGGCGATCTCGTACGGCGCGTGCTCGCCGAGCCATTGCTGCATGCCGGGTACGTCGTTGGCCTCAACCAGCTCACTGAGCGTGTCGGTCGCCATGGCTCCTCCGGTCTGGTCGCTGGGGTACCCGGTGGGTTGTGACGGGAAAGCCGGAACGGGACCGCGTCGTCCGCTCCCGGTGTGACTCTACGGGCCGGGAGAACCACGGGTAACCGGCACCGGTGCTGTTGGTCACTCTATGTTGTCGACGCGCCAGTCGCCGTCCTCGGTGCCCAGTACCAGTGTGACGGCGAGTTCGGGGTTGTCGGTGGCCGCGTCGGTGGCGATCTCCATCGGCACCGTGGCTCGCGAGTCCGACTCCTCGGTGACCTCACCGGTGAGCGTGACCCGCTCCTGCATCATCTCGGACGTGTCGAGCAGCTCCTACGTGGGCTCCGAGTCCCGTTGCACGACCATGACCTGCTGGCAGATCACCGCGTTCATCGGTTCAGGGGCCCGGTCGTTCCAGCCCTCGACGAAGGTGGTGGCGACCTCAGCGGGGTCGTTGCTGCCCGGCGGTCGCGCGGGTTGCCGTGGACGCGCCACCGTCCAGCGTACCCCGCAGGAACGCGCTCCTGTCAGAATAGGCCGAAGCTGCTGACGCACCACGAGCCGCTGTCGCCTGCGACCATGAGGTTGCCTTCCGCGTCGCGCCCGCCGCGGGAACCGGCGAGGTTGACGCTGATCCAGTCCTCGAGTGCCATGTCCGGCTCGGAGCCGGAGATCGTCGCGTCGTCGGCGACCGCGCGTTCGATGGCGTCCTCGATCACGTCGGCGGCGTCGTCGCAGAGCATGTCGACCGCCGCACCGTCGTCCCCGTCGTTGATCGCGTCGACGAACTCCTCGATCGCGGCCATGCCCTCCTCGTCGGCCTCGACGTTCGTGTCGCCGCCGGGCGCATCGCCCCCCGGTACGTCGTCGGCGGGACCGTCGTCGGGCGTGCCTGCCGGGTCCGCGGTGACCATGTCGTCGATGCACCAGCCGTCCTCGTCGACGAGCACGAGTCGCAGGTTCACCGAGGACGCGCCGGTATCCGGGTCGGCCGCGACGTCGGATTCCAGGGCGATGGGCACGGTAGCCCCGTCGTCGGAGGTCTCGGCCGGTCCGGTGACGCTGATGTGCTCGTCGTTCGATGCCGAGTCGTCGATCAGTTGCTGGTCGATCTCCTTGCGCTGCGCGTAGCTCGAGTCGGTGCACATGACCGCGCGGGTGGCTTCGAGGTCGCGGTCGTTGACGGCGGTGGCGAACGACTCGGCGATCTCATCGGGGTCATCGCCGCTGAGGAAGAACCCCGGTGCGACGAACCCGGTGACCAGCAGGGCGGCAAGCGCGAGCACGCCGAGCCCGCCTGCCCCGAGGCCGACCCACAGGCCGGTGCGTTTCTTGGGGGGTGGTCCGGCGAACCCGGGGCCGTAGCCACCTCCGGGAGGCATACCCCCGGGAGGCATCCCACCCGGGGGCTGAGCACCCGGGTGGTAGCCGCCGGGCGGCGGGTAGCCACCCTGGCCGTACGGGTCGCCGTGACCCGGATAGCCACCCTGCTGGCCGAACCCGCCACCCGGTGGCTGTCCGGGTTGCTGCGGGTGGCCCCACTGCCCGTACTGATCGGGTTGCTGGGGATAGCCGCCCTGGCCGTAGGGGTACGGCTGCTGGCCGGGCCCGCCCGGTTGCGCCGGTCCTGGTTGTTGTGGCTGTCCCGGGTAACCACCGTGTTGGGGAGGACGTCCGTGCTGGCCGCCGCCGGCAGGCCCACCGTGATCGTGCGGATCGGGCTGTCCCGGCTGCGATGGATACGTCATACGAGTCCTCCCCAAGAAGTCGTGTCGCTGCCGTGCTCATCCGGTGGGATGCGCCACGACGAGGTGACGTTCCATCGCCCGAGCCCGAGCACGCATCATGCCGCAGCCTATTCGACGTGTGCGACGCACCTGACCCGGTGTCGGCACCGCGGGGCTGTCACCGGTAAGCCCCTGGCGACCGTCCCGGGTCGGCGGGTGGGCAGCTACCCCTTGGCGATGGCGCGGAGCTGGCTGCGCGTGCCGTTGAACTCGTTCTTGTCGATCGGGTCGTCGGTGTACTGCCAGAACGAGTGGTAGTGCCAACCGGAAGGGAGATCGCCGACCCGGTCGGAGTAGCGCGCGATCCACAGCGGGGCTGTCTCGCCGAAGTCGTGCTCGTCCCCCACGCACTTCTCCCACCAGCTCGTCGAGGTGTAGAAGATCGGGTAGCGACCGGTGCGGTCGGCGTAGGTGTCGTGGAAGTCCTGGATCCAGTCGACCATCTCCGACTCGGACTTGTCGTAGCAGTCTTCGCCGTACGGGTTGTACTCCAGGTCGGCCACCCCGGGAAGGGTCTTCCCGTCTCCACTCCACAGGCCACCGTTGTCGATGAAGAAGTTCGCCTGGGCCGCGCCGCTGGAACGGTCCGGAAGGGCGAAGTGGTACGCGCCGCGGATCATCCCGACGTCGTACGACCCGTTGTACTGCTGGGTGAAGTACGGGTTCGTGTACCCGGTCCCCTCGGTGGCCTTCACGAAAGCGAACCGCTTGCCCTCGTCCCACCAGTACTCCCAGTCGACGTCCCGCTGCCAACCGCTGACGTCGATCCCCAGGACGTCCGAGTCCCGTGAAGCGTCGGCCTCGCTCTCCTCGTCCGAGGTGGACTCGCGGTCGGACTTCTCGACTCGCTCGATCTGCGAGCCCATCGGAGTGCTGTGCGCGCGCACCTGCGCGTCCTTCTCGTCAGCCTCGTCAGCGGCGTGTGCAACCTGCTGGGCCGTCGAGCCGATCAACAGGGCGCACGTCGCCAGCACGCTTGTCAGCCTGCGTGGGCCGTGTCTCGGTACCGTACCGGATCTCACGCTGATGCCCTCCCGGATGCCGCGGTCTTGGTTGGCCTGGATACCCGGGTCGTCGTGCTGGTCTCACGGGGAGCAGGGGCAGCACACGACCCAAGATCCATTTTTCGCACAGCATCGCGGCTCGATCAGACCGGTTCGATCTATCGTGTGTCACTCGACCGAGGGGTGCTTACGGTGTGGCTACGTTGCCGCGCCGGGAGAGAGGTCTCGTCCGCCGGTTCAGCGCTGCTGCTCCGCGGACCGCAGCTGCCGTGCCGGCACCACGGCGGTGACCGCTTCGTGCGGGTTGATGGCCAGCGGATGGCCTGCGAGGAACGGCAGCAGCTGGCGGCCCGTGACCATCCGTGCTCCCGGCCAGTCCGCGGGAATCATCTCGCGGCTGGTGTAGGCGGGCACGACCACCCGGCCGGTGCGGTCGTAGAAACCGGTGAGGTGATCCTGCTGCGGAGCCATGGCGTAGACGTACAGCGTCGAGCGCAGGACGAGCGGCGGCAGCTCGGAAGCGGAACGGTGCTGCGCGTCGACCAGCTGCATGAGCTCTTCCAGCTCGCTCTGCGGTTCCGGGTAGCCCAACGCCTTCGGCGACGGGCGGTAGCTCTCGTTGGGGTGGAACGTCGCTCCTACCTCGCCGTCGCTGTCCACCGGGTACGAGCCCACCACAGCCCAGGACGGAACCGCCTCGTCCGCGTCGAAGGCCTCGTCTATCACGTTCAACCAGGTGTTCGGGTTGGCGCGGGCATGCGCGCGCATGGCTTCGGTGATGGGAGGTGCCGCCGGGGTGCGGCGTCGTGTCGTCCGCCCCGGCTCGTGTGACTGCGCCAAATTCGCTCCCCGGTTCCGGCGTGACGTCGGTTACTCGGTCATCGTAGAGGGTTGGTGACCGCCGGACGCATCCGGCGATCGCGTGGCGCACCCGCCTTCGGGCGACGAACGATCCTGGACGGGCGAGCGCCTGTCCCAGCACCGCTGGGCTGCCATCACTGGGCTGCGGTCACTGGGCTGCCATCACTAGGCTGCCATCACTAGGCTGGGAGCGTGGCATCGACGAAGCGCGCCCCGGATCCCGGCGCGGTACGCCAAGCACTCGCCGGGATGTCCGGCTGGCTCGATGGCACAGCGGACCAACCGGCGCGGGCGGAACTCGGCGAGGCCGTCCGGCTGAGCCTGCGCTCGCTGGAGCATCGCGCCCCCGGACGCAGCGTCGAGGTGCGGGTTCCCCCGTTCGCGGCGGTCCAGTGCCTCGACGGGCCACGGCACACCAGGGGAACCCCGCCCAACGTGGTCGAGACCGACCCGCGGACGTGGCTGGAGCTCGCGTCGGGCCGGCTGGCGTGGGACGAGGTCGTGCGCGACGGCCGGGTCAGTGTTTCCGGCAACCGCGCCGACCTGTCCACCCTGCTGCCCCTTGTGCCTGCCTGAACGAGCCCGCCCGGCGCGTCAGGGCTTGCGCGCGACCCCGCCCGCGATGCAGTGCGACACCTGGCTCGGCTCTCCGAGCATCGGCCCGTCCGGCCACCACTCGAAGCACTTGGCGACTCCGGGTTCGACCATTTCCAAGCCGTTGAACAGCTCCTCGATCTGGCGCCTGGTGCGGAACGTTCCGGAGCCCATCGGGCTGTGCCGGAATACCTCCTCCATCCTGCGGGCCACCTCGCTGTGCTCGTTCTCCGGGTCGAGGAAGTGGCTGATCGCCACGTACGAACCGGAAGGCAGCGCGTCGATGTACTCCCGCATGATCTCGGCAGGGCGGTCCTCCGGACCCTCGAAGTGGTGCAATGTGCCGAGCTGGAGGAAGGCGAGCGGCTCGGTGAAGTCGATGTGCTTGCGGACGACTTCGTCCTCGAGGACGGACTGCGGGTCGAAAATGTCCGCAGGAGAGAAGTGCGTCAGGTCGTTCTCCTCGAGAAGGGCACGACCGTGTGCGAGTACCACCGGGTCGTTGTCGATGTAGACCACACGCGCGTCCGGGTTGGTGCGCTGCACGGCCTGGTGGATGTTCTCGGCAGTCGGCAGGCCGGAGCCGCAGTCGAGGAACTGGTTGATGCCGGTCTGGCGCGCCAGGAAGCGGCAGACGCGAATCAGGAACGCCCGGTTGTCCTGCGCGAGCTCCTGGGCTTCCGGGGCCTTGGCCTGTACGCCGTGGAAGACCTCGCGGTCGATCTGGTAGTTGTCCTTGCCCCCCAGGAAGGCGTCGTAGACGCGCGCGATGCTGGCTCGCGTCGGATCAACCCCTACCGGAACGCGCTCGTCGGACTGGGATGACGTGCTAGTCATCGAACACCTCGCTAGGCTTCGTCGTATCGCAGATCACACATAGGGTAGTGGTAAGCCTACGTGCAATGTGCACCCGTACGGGAGGCTTGTCGCACGGAACGACCAACGGTGTGTGATTGGTCGATTGCGCTGCGCGTAGTACACTCCGTGGGGTTATTAGCCTGACCTGCGACGACACGAGGGTGCGATATGACTTCTTCGGCGCGCGGTGCTTCTCCTGGGGATTCCTCCGGCAATTCGTCCGGGGCCGAGTCCGGCGGCGCTCCGACGGCGCGGCGAATGATCCTCGGTGCGTGGCTGCGCAAGCTACGCGAGGAGATGGGTATCACGCGTGCGGCCGCCGGCGAACAGATCCGCGGTTCCGAGTCCAAGATGAGCCGCCTCGAGCTGGGCCGTGTCGGCTTCAAGAAGCGCGATGTCCTCGACCTGCTCACCGTCTACGGGGTGCATGATCCCGACGAGCGCAAGATGTACGAGGACATGGTCGACCAGTGCAACCAGCCCGGGTGGTGGCAGGGCTACACCGAGGTCATCCCGTCGTGGTTCAGTGCATACGTCGGGCTGGAGGAAGTGGCCTCGCGAATTCAGAGTTTCGAGCTGCAGTTCGTGCCCGGCCTGCTGCAGACGGAGGACTATGCGCGGGCTGTCGTCTGCAACGCGCGTAGCGGTATGACCGAAGGGGAGATCGACGAGCGCGTCGCGCTGCGCGTGCGCCGCCAGAAACTGCTGGCGCGTCCGGACGCTCCCCGGTTCTGGTGCGTGATCGACGAGTCCGTGCTGCACCGGCCGATCGGCGGCCGCAAGGTACTGCGGGGTCAGATCGACGCGTTGCTCGAGCTGACCACCATGCCGCACATCACGCTGCAGGTGTTGCCGTACGACCGCAGCGGGCAGGCCGTGGAGGGCGCGTTCTCGTTGCTGCGGTTCGCCGAGCCCGAGCTGCCGGACGTGGCCTACGTCGAGTACCTCACCGGCGCGCACTATATCGAGCGGCTCGACGAGCTCGAGGTCTACGCTCGAGCGCTGGACCGCCTCGCCGTCGACGCCGAGACCCCGGAGCAGAGCCGCCAGATGCTGTCCAAGGTCCGCGTGCAGACCTGATTCCCCGGTGCCCGCGTATCCGGTCGGTCCGTGCGTCTCAGTTACCGAGCGCGTCCGGATGCTCCGGTAGGGACAACGGCAATCGCGATCGTTGTCACCCGTATCAGTGATTGATGACGAGCTGCCCGTACGGCGTCTGCATGTGCATTCACATTTGCATGATCGACTGCTACGGTCCGGCTGCAATGGAACGTGCACATGCAGATGCACCCTTACTATTCGGGGAAAGTGGGGTCGTCGATGACGGCGGTTGTCAACGGCATGTCGGCTCGGGAACTGGCGGGAGTCGAGTGGCGCAAGAGCGCACGGAGTGGCGCGCAGGGTAACTGCGTGGAGTTCGCCCGGCTCGACTCGGGCGACTTCGCGGTACGCAACTCGCGTCATCCGGACGGGCCCGCGCTCGTCTACACCCGGGAAGAGATGGTCGCGTTCCTCGCGGGTGCGAAAGACGGTGAGTTCGATGACGTTCTCGGCTGACACCACGGCCCCGCCCGCCGAGGCCCGGGGAGTGGAAGAACGCCTGCACGAGCTGATCTCGCGCGGGTACCAGTTCGTGCACCCGACAGACGCCGACGGCGCTGTCGTGGCCGTGGTCGGGGTGCGCGTGCACGACGACGTCGTGGACGTGGTCAAGCTGCACGCCGAGAACGACGTGCATGCCGTTCGGATGCCGGGTGACGAAGCAGACATCATGGCACCAGGCACAGTGCTGTGGCAGTCCACCGGCACGGTGCACGAGGTGCTCGACAAGCTGATCGCACTGCCGGACGAGTACCCCTCCGGCGCGCCGGCGAGCAGCGGAGAGGCCGGAGTCAGCGGCTGCTGGGTTCCGGTCGGGTCGGGTACCTCGACGTGGCTGCGCAAGTCCGGCGGCAAGTCCGGCGGCAAGTCCGGCGGCGACTCCGGCGGTAGATCCGGCCTGTCCGGTTAGCCCCTTTCGTCGGGGCAGGCGCACGCGTTGTGGCCTTGTCCCGCGGGGCGGTGGATACGTAACGGCTACACTGACGGTGCACGTCCGTCGTTCTCGCGGGAGCCCTGAGGTGTCACAACCCGACCCTGACGATTTGACCGCTGACCACGGACCTCGTGAGGAGTGCGGGGTATTCGGCGCGTGGGCGCCCGGCGAGGAGGTCGCCAAGCTCACCTACTACGGCCTGTACGCCCTGCAACACCGCGGCCAGGAAGCTGCGGGCATCTCCGTCTCGGACGGCTCGCAGATCGTGGTGTACAAGGACCTCGGCCTGGTCAGCCAGGTTTTCGACGAGCAGGTGCTGTGCTCGCTGAACGGTCACGTCGCGGTCGGCCACTGCCGGTACTCCACGACCGGGGGCGGCAACTGGCAGAACGCGCAACCGACGTTCTGCACAACCGACACCGGAAGCGGCATCACACTCGCGCACAACGGCAACCTGGTGAACACCGCCGAGCTCGCCGACCATGCGCGCGACCTGGGGTTGTTCCGGAAGGACGCCGCCACGACAGATTCCGGGGTGCTCAGCGCGTTGCTGGCGCACGCGGCCACGGACAAGGGGGTCGAGGGGGCGGCCCAGGAACTGTTCCCGACCGTCCGCGGTGCGTTCAGCCTGGTGTTCTCGGACGAGAACACCCTCTACGCGGCGCGTGACCCGCACGGAGTGCGCCCGCTCGTGCTCGGCCGGCTGGAGCGCGGCTGGGTTGTTGCCAGCGAGACCGCAGCGCTGGACATCGTCGGCGCATCGTTCGTGCGCGAGGTCGAGCCCGGCGAACTGCTTGCCATCGACGCCAGCGGGCTGCGCTCCTCGCGGTTCGCGAACCCCGAGCCGAAGGGGTGCGTCTTCGAGTACGTCTACCTCGCGCGTCCTGACACGACCATCTCGGGGCGCAGCGTGCACGCCACCCGGGTGGACATCGGGCGCAGGCTGGCTGAGGAACATCCCGCCGACGGGGATGTGGTGATTCCCGTCCCGGAGTCCGGTACGCCCGCGGCGATCGGTTACGCGCAGGCCTCCGGTATCCCGTACGGCTCCGGCCTTGTGAAGAACGCCTATGTCGGCCGCACATTCATCGAGCCTTCCCAGACCATCCGGCAGCTCGGTATCCGGCTCAAGCTGAACCCGTTGCGCGAGGTCATCCGGGGCAAGCGGCTGATCGTGGTGGACGACTCGATCGTGCGCGGCAACACGCAGCGCGCCCTGGTGCGGATGCTACGCGAGGCGGGTGCGGTCGAGGTACACGTGCGGATCGCGTCCCCGCCGGTGCGCTGGCCGTGCTTCTACGGCATCGACTTCGCCTCGCGCGCCGAGCTCATCGGCAACGGTCTGGACAACGAGGGGATCCGCCGTTCGATCGGGGCCGACTCGCTCGGTTACGTCTCCCTCGAGGAGCTCATCGCCGCATCGGAGCAGCCCCGTTCCCGGCTGTGCGCGGCGTGCTTCGACGGTGAGTACCCCATCGCGATCCCCGAGGACGAGCTGATCGGCAAGCACGTGCTGGAAGGGCTCGACCCCGATGTGGCCGACCAGGGGTCGTCGCCCGCCGCCACGCAGCAGGGCTATGGTGCGCACGACGCTGTGCAGCGTCCCTAGCGTGTCGTTGAACGGAACGGAGCATCGTGACCACCCCGCCGAACAAGGCAACGTATGCAGCAGCAGGCGTCGACATCCAGGCCGGTGACGACGCCGTAGAACTGATCAAGGCACATGCCGCCCGAGCCACGCGACCGGAGGTGCACGGCGGTGTCGGCGGTTTCGCAGGCCTGTTCTCCCTCAAGCTCGACCGGTGGACCGAGCCGGTGCTTGCCTCGTCCACGGACGGGGTGGGTACCAAGATCATGGTCGCGAAGGCGATGGACAAACACGACACCATCGGCATCGACCTCGTCGCGATGGTCGCCGACGACCTCGTCGTCACGGGCGCCGAGCCGCTGTTCCTGCAGGACTACATCGCGGTCGGCAAGGTGGTACCGGCCAGGGTGGCCGACATCGTCGCCGGCATCTCCGAGGGATGCGTGCAGGCGGGGTGCGCCTTGCTCGGCGGGGAGACGGCCGAGCATCCCGGGATGATGGCCGAGGACGAGTACGACATCTCGGCCACCGGCGTCGGCGTCGTGGAGGCAGCGGACGTCCTCGGACCCGAGCGGGTGCGTCCCGGAGACGTCGCCATCGGGCTCGGCTCGTCCGGCCTGCACTCGAACGGGTACTCGCTGGCACGCAAGGTGCTGCTGGAGGACGCCCGCATGCCGCTGGACGGTCATGTCGAGGAGCTCGGCCGTACGCTGGGCGAGGAGCTGCTCGAGCCGACCAAGGTGTACGCGCGGGAGTGCCTTTCGCTGATCGCGGAGACGAACGTGCGCACGTTCGCGCACGTCACCGGCGGTGGCCTGGCCGCCAACCTGGCAAGGGTCATGCCGAAGGGCCTGGTCGCCATCCTGGAGAGGGACAGCTGGACCCCGCAGCCGGTCTTCGGGATGATCGCGCAGCGTGGCCGCATCGAGCCCGACGAGATGGAGCGCACCTTCAACATGGGGGTGGGGATGGTCGCGGTGATCGCCGCCGAGGACGTCGACCGCGCCCTCGCCGTGCTCACCGCGCGGCACATCCCGGCGTGGGTGCTCGGCGACATCCGCCCCACCGAGGAGTCCGACAGCGACCGCGCGGTTCTCCGCGGCGACCACCCCCGCTTCTGACCCGCCAGGGTGGGAGCCGAATGTCACGTTCGGCTCCTTCTATGGAACGGAGGTCACCTTCGGCTCGCACATCGGTGGCGGATTTCTCGACATCACACGTGTTCCGGGGCTAACCTACTATCAGTATGTTACTGATGGTTAGCCCGATGAGTCCCTGATGAGCGGAGCGCCGATGCCGAGTACGCAACTGGACTTCTCGGAGCGTGATCTCGAGCGGTTTCGCGAGGTGCAGCAGCTGGCGTACCGGTGTGCTGAGGAGACCGCCGCCTGGCTCGAGCCCGGTGTCACCGAGCGGCAGGCCGCCGCGGAACTGCGCCGCAGGCTGGTCGCAGGCGGCGTCGAGGACTTCTTCCATGTCCCGTTCGCGTGGTTCGGCGACCGCACCGCGTTCCGCGGCTTCCGGGTGCCGTTCCAGTTCTTTCCCAGCAACAGGGTGCTGCGCGAGGGTATGGCGTTCGTCCTCGACTGTGCGCCCATCATCGACGGCTACACCGCCGACATCGGCTACGGGGGCAGGGTCGGCGAGAACCGGATCTGGGACCGGCTCTGCGCCGACCTGCGTGAGTACCGCGAGCTCATCCTGCGGCTGGTGCGGGAGGGTCACGCGCTCGACGAGATCTACAAGCAGGTCGACGCCCTGATCGCACGGCACGGTTTCGACAACCGTCACCAGGTCTACCCGGGCCGGGTGATCGGCCATCAGGTCACCCGGCAGCACGCCATCGGCCCGAAGGGCGTCACCCTGTTCGGTTTCGGTATCCGGACGCTGCAGACGCTCGGACGCGAGCTGATCTCCGAGCGGCTGCACGGCCGGTCGCCGCTGTGGGCGGACAAGCACGCCTCGGCACACGCACCCACGCCAGGGCTGTGGGCGGTCGAGCCGCACATCGGCTTCCGGGATGTCGGGATCAAGTACGAGGAGTTGCTCGTGGTCACGGGAGACCCCGGCAACCCGGCCTACTGGCTCGACGACGATCTGCCGCACGTGCGGCGCTGGCAGGCGATGGAGGTCGCATGAGTACAGCGGAACCGGGCCGTACGGAGGTGAGCTGGATCGTCGAGTCGGCCGGCGCCCGGCTCGCGGTGTACGAGCACGGCGACCCCGGCAACGAGACGGTGCTGCTCGTGCACGGCTACCCGGACACGCACTCGGTGTGGGACGGGGTGGCGGCGCTGCTCGCGGAGTCGTTCCACGTGGTCACCTACGACGTGCGCGGAGCGGGGCGGTCCTCTGCGCCGCGCGCGAGTCGCGACTACCGGCTGGACCTGCTTGCCGCCGACCTGTTCGCGGTGGCCGACGCGGTGTGCCCTGACGAGCCGGTGCATGTCGTCGCGCACGACTGGGGGTCGATCCAGTCCTGGGAGGCGGTCACCGATCCCGGTGCCGAACGGCGCATCGCCTCGTTCACCTCGATCTCCGGTCCGTGCCTCGACCACGTGGGTCACCAGGTGCGGCAGCGGCTGTCCCGTCCGACCCCGCGGAACCTGGGCAAGCTGGTGAGCCAGCTACTCCACTCCTGGTACATCCTGCTCTTCCAGCTACCGCTGCTGGCACCTGCCGTGTGGCGGCTGTGGCTGGCGCGCCGCTGGGCAAGCGTGCTGGAGAGAGTGGAGGGAGTTCCGCCGACGGCCGGGCATCCGGCACCGACGCTGCGCTCGGACGCGGTTCGCGGCATCGCGCTGTACCGGGCGAACATGCTGGGTCGGGTCGGACGCGGTCCACGGGAGCGCTCGACCGGGATTCCCGTGCAGCTCATCCAGCCGTCCGGGGATCACTACGTCACCGAGGCGCTCACGGAAGGTGTCGAGCGCTGGGCACCCCGGCTGTGGCGGCGCACGGTGCAGGCCGGGCACTGGGTCCCGCTGACGCATCCCGAGGCGGTCGCACGGATGGCCACCGAGTTCATCAGGCACATCGGCGGCGAGCCCGCATCCCGGACGGTGCGGCGCGCCCGGGTCGGGGTACGCCGGGCACCGTTCGCCGACCATCTCGTCGTGGTGACCGGAGCGGGTAGCGGCATCGGCAGGGAAACCGCGCTGACCTTCGCGGAGGCCGGTGCCGAGGTCGTCGCCTCCGACATCGACAAGGGAGCGGCGCGGCGCACGGCCGAGCTGGTCGAGGTGCTCGGTTCCCGCGGCTACGGATACGGCCTCGACGTGACGGACGAGAGCGCGGTGCGGGACTTCGCGGGCGAGGTAGCAGCGCGGCACGGCGTTCCCGACATCGTGGTGAACAACGCCGGTATCGGGCACGGCGGCCCGTTCATGGCGACCACCACGAAGGACTGGCACCGCGTGCTCGACGTGAACCTGTGGGGTGTGATCCACGGCTGCCGGGCGTTCGGGGAACGGATGGTCGAGCGTGCCGAGGGCGGCTACATCGTCAACGTCGCATCGATGGCCGCCTACCTGCCGACACGGGACCTGCCCGCCTACGCGACCAGCAAGGCAGCCGTGTACATGCTGTCCGACTGCCTGCGCGCCGAACTGGACGGGCACGCCATCGGGGTGTCCACCATCTGCCCAGGCGTGGTCAGCACCAACATCACCCGTACAGCCACGTTCGCCGGAGTCGGCGAGGCGGAGCAGGGGCGCAAGCGCGACCGTGCCACCGGCCTGTACGCGCGGCGGAACTACACACCGCGGCGGGTCGCCGCCGAGATCGTGCGCGCTGTGCAGCGCGGCAAGCCGATCGTGCCGGTTACCCCGGAGGCGAAGGTGACGTACCTGCTGTCACGGGTCTCGCCCGCGACGCTGCGCGCCGCAGCCAAGCTCGAGGTCTCGTAGCCGGACGACAGCACCGGAAGCCACGAAGCGGCAGCCGCCGCCTGCGTGGGACCCGCGCGGGAGACGGCCGCGCGGGTCCCACGTGAGCGGAACCGGGTCAGCCGCCGGCAGGGAGCCCGGCCAGCGACCGTTCGAGGTCGGACTCGGACAGCTCGTTGTCGGTCATCGCGCCGGACAGGTACGCACCGTAGGCAGGCAGGTCCAGGTGCGCGTGCCCGCACAACGCGGTGAGAATGGCCTTGGACTCGCCGGTCTCCTTGCAGCGCAGGGCTTCCTGGACGGACGCGGCGAGTGCGTGTGTGGGTTCCGGAGCGGGGATGACCCCCTCGGTTCTGGCGAACTGCACGCCCGCCGCGAAGCACTCCTGCTGGCCGATCGCTTGCGCGCCGATCAGCCCGAGCTCGTAGATGTGCGAGAGCAGGGGGGCCATGCCGTGGTAGCGCAGGCCACCGGCGTGGATCGGGTCCGGGATGAACTCGTGACCGAGGGTGTGCATCTTGAGCAACGGCGTGAGCCCCGCCGTGTCGCCGAAGTCATAGGCGTACCTTCCCCTGGTCAACGTCGGGCAGGCCGCGGGCTCGACGGCACGGATGTCGACACCGGACCGCCCGGCGAGCTTCTCGCGCAGGAACGGGAACGCCAGCCCGCCGAAGTTGGAGCCGCCGCCGGTGCAGCCGATGAGCACATCAGGGGTGTCCTCGGCGAGCTCGAACTGCCGCAGCGCCTCCTCGCCGATCACCGTCTGGTGCATCAGTACATGGTTGAGCACGCTGCCGAGCGCGTAGCGGGCGCCCTGGTCGGCGGCTGCCATCTCCACCGCCTCGCTGATCGCGATCCCGAGACTGCCCGTGGAGTCGGGATGCTCAGCGAGCACGGCACGCCCCGCCTCGGTCAGCTCGGAGGGGCTGGGGTGCAGTGTCGCGCCGTAGGTTTCCATCATCAGCTTGCGGTACGGCTTCTGGTCGTAGGACGCCCGTACCTGCCACACCTCGCAGTCCAGCCCGTATGTGGCACAGGCGAAAGCGAGCGCGCTGCCCCACTGCCCGGCGCCGGTCTCGGTGGTGAGCCGCGTGATGCCCTCTGCGGCGTTGTAGTACGCCTGCGGGACAGCCGTGTTGGGTTTGTGCGACCCGACGGGGCTGACACCCTCGTACTTGTAGTAGATCCTGGCGGGCGTGCCGAGCGCCTTCTCCAGCCTGCGGGCACGGAAGAGCGGGGAGGGGCGCCACAGCCGGTACACGTCGAGCACCGCACCCGGGATGTCGACATAGCTCTGGTCGCTGACCTCCTGGGCGATGAGCTCCTGCGGGAACAGGGGCGCCAGGTCGTCCGGCCCGGCAGGCTCACCGGTCCCCGGGTGCAACGGGGGTGGCGGAGGCTCCGGCAGATCCGGGGCGATGTTGTACCACTGGGTCGGCATGTCGCTCTCGTCCAGCAGGTACTTCGTGCGACCAGGCATCGGACCTCCTCCAAACTCCGCGGTCGGGTGCGAACAATGTAGCGCGTGGGGCCGTGCCGCCCCGCGAACAGTGCCGGTTCGGTTCGCAAGGGGATGCGGCGGGCCGTTCCGTGCCGACCCCGCCCGCCCTGGCCGGTCCCACGCTACGCTGTACCTCGATGAACAGGGGGGCGAACGGGACGCTGCCACCGGTCCACGAATCCTGGCTGCCGCGCCAGCACGTCCTGTACCGGCCACGGCATGCGACAAGGCAGTGGCTGGCGCTTGCCTGCGCAGCCGTGTTCTTCGCTGCCCCGGTACTGACCTACGGGCTCGGCGCCCGTGCCGCCGAGATCGAGAACCGGGAGCTGACCGAGTTTCCGAGCCCGTCGGCCGGGTGGGGGTTCTTCACCGGTATGGCGCCGTGGGCGGTCGACCACCTGCCGTTCCGGGACGAGGCCATCACGGTGGCCGATACGGTCAGCAGGGGGCTGTTCCGGGAACCGCCCCCGCTCGGCGACGGTTCGCAGGGCGTGCCGCTGCCCGGCGACCAGCAGCCGGAAGAGGACGCGCCCGATGAGGACGCGGCCGGGAACGAAACCGGTGGTCACGCCGCGCCCCGGGTTGTGGAAGGCACGGACGGTTGGCTCTACCTGGGCGTCGAGATCGACAGCAGGTGCGATGCGCAGCACGATTTCGACGAGATGCGCGCGCGGTTGCACCAGCTCCGCGAGGGGGTCGAGGCGAGCGGCCGTGACTTCGCGCTCGTGGTTGCCCCGGACAAGCTCACCGTCGTGCCCGACCACCTGCCGGAACCGTACGCGGGGCGGGACTGTGTCACCGACGTGAACCAGGAGTTCTGGCGCCGGATCGAGGCCGAGGACTATCTTCTCGACCTGCGTGCGGAACTCGAACGGTGGGGGAAGGTTCTCGGCGTGCCGGTATACCCGCACCTGGACTCGCACTGGGGCGACGAAGGTGGTGTGGCTATGGCGCGGGCGCTGGCCGAGGCCGTCGAACCGGGCATCAGCAGGCAATGGGGGATCGAGATCGACGGGCGCTGGAGCGGCCCTGCCGACCTGCCCCCGATGATCGGCCGTAGTGGTGAGGTGGATGGTCGCAGCTACCGTCTCGAGCCGGACGGCGAGCGTGACCGTACCCGCGACGTCGACGAGGATTTCCGCACGCCTCTCGATATCAGCTCCACTGCCCTGCCGGGAATGGTCGACCGGCCCGCGATGCTGCTCGGCGACTCCTTCACCATCCGTGCCCTGCCCTACCTGGCGGCCTCTTTCGCGGACCTGACCGTGCTCCATCACGACAACCTGCGCGAGGACGGCGGGCAGGCCGTCGCCGACATGCTGGTGGACAAGGAGATCGTCGCCGTGCAGGTTGCCGAACGCACGCTGGTCCCGGATGATCACGCGATCGTCGATCCCGACATCATCGATACCGTCACGAGGACGCTCGCGGCCAACCCGATCGAATGAGGCACGCTGTACCGGCCGCCGGCCCCGGATCCGGCGATTTTGGTCCCGTACGCTGCAGATCTCGCGCGAGCATCGGTCACGGTAGCGACTTCTACGGCGCGCAAACCCCATTCCTTGCTATTACGATACGTTGTCTTTTCTGCCGGGAGTGTCACCTGATTGGGTGGGGCAAATACGTGCATATATCCGTTCTGTTAGTGTGCGCTCGTGCTTGCGGACCCTGGGGTGTAGTGCACACTTTCACGGCTATCTGGGGATATCGCGAGGGCGCTTCAGCGAAGTGCGAAACGGGGACGTTCGTCTTCGAGGATCAGCGATGACCACGAGAGGATCAGCATCAATGAGAAAGCGAACGATCGCGGGTGGCAGCGCGTTGGGCGCGTCGGTCGCCGTGGCGGCGCTCGTCGTAGGCGCTGCGACGGGGTCAGCTGCTGTGGGCAGGGGGACCTCGCTGGCTTTCGGCGTGCACGCGGCGCTGTCCGGCATCGATGAGCCGAGCCCGCTTGTCATGTCCACTGACGGCGAGGAGGACTCGGCGGGTGCTGGGGAGTTCTCGCTGGGCGATGGCGGCGAGGTCCACGTCGAAGGCGTCATGGCCGGCGACGACCACGCCTCTGCCGAGGTGAGCTACGCCGAGTACGACGTCGGCGAGTCCGGCTCCATCTCCGTGACGAACCTCGAGGTCGAGTGTGTCGGTCCGGACAGCACAGCGACGGCCGACAGCTTGACGATCAATGGCGAGGACGTCGCCCTTCCCGCCCCGGGTGAGGTGAAGTACTTCACCGATCTGGAGCCGGAGTACGGGGTCGTCTTCCACGAGCAGGGCGAGGTCGCTGAAGGCGTCGATGCCGCCAACGGGCTGGCCGTCTACGACTCCGAGATGAACTACGTGTTCGCGATCGGCGGTGTCGCGTGCGGTGGACCTGCCGAGGAGGATGGGTCGGACGAGTCCGATGAGCCGGAGGACGTGGTCGACCCGGAGAAGCCGCTGGACCCGAACAAGCCGGATCCCGAGGACTCCGAGAAGCCTGAGAACACCGAGAAGCCGACGGCTACCCAGCCGGTCCCGACCGAGACGAAGCTGCCTGTGACGGGCTGACGACTCGGCACGTTCACGACTCGGGCCTGGCCGATGGATATGGCGGCCGGGCCCGAGTCGTGTCGCCGGCCGTGCCGGGACCAGCCGGTCAGCCGGGACCGGAACCGGCTCCTGCCCTGTCGGGCGCGCGCGGCTTCTCCCGTGCGCGCACCCACCGGTCGACGGGCACCTCGAACCACCTGTGCGCCGCTTCGACGACTGCCACGAGCACGACCAACGCGATGACAAGCGCGGCTTCGGTGCCGATCACGGGAACCAGCTGGTCGAGCACCGGGTACAGGCACAGCGGGTGGAGCAGGTAGATCGCGTAGGTGCGCCGTGCCCAGCCCTTGATCACAGGTGAGGTGCTGAGCCGGTCGCGGACTCCGAGCACGAGCACGACGATCGTGATCATCAGCGCGACCAGTCTCGGGTGCGCGTCGCCGGTGTGCAGGTGTTCGCCGATTCGGTCTGCCCAGACGAAGAGCATGAAGTGCACCGCGCCGAGCGCGGTTCCCGCCCCCGGATGCACCTTGCCCTGGTGAACGAGTGCGATCAGCGCCCCGATGCACAGTATCGGCAGGTACGCGGCGATCAGGCCGAGCCGGTGGACCGCGACGTCTTCCGAACCGGTCCCCAGGGACAACCCTGCGGTCGTGATGGCTGCTGCGATCGCGAACGGCATCCATGGATGCGTGCGAAGCAGCGTGGCCGTGACTCCTATGTAGAGATAGAAGACCACCTGGATCAGCAGTGTCCACGCCAGACCGAGCAGCACGACCTCGGGTGTGGTGAAGAAACCGAACAGGGTCGCGGCGAGGATCAGATCGGCGAGGTTCACGCTGTCCTGCCCGCTCTCTGGAACGTACAGGCCGAGGTTGATCAAGCACCATACGGCGAACGTGGTGGCGAACAGGAGCGGTAGGATCCGGCTCGCCCTGCGGCGGAGGAACAGCGGACCGGACTCCCTGCCCGCGACATGCGTGATGACGAGTCCGCTGATCAGGAAGAACGCGGCGACTCCGACGAAGGACAGCCGAGGGTTGAGGTTCAGCGGTGCGGTGACGTACCGGTCCACCCCTGTCGAGAGCCACCAGTCGTGGCCCCGGGTGGCGAACCAGTTCGCGGAATGCGTGTAGACCACCACGAGGGACGCGAGGACACGCAGCAGGTCCAGACCGTACATACGGCCGCGATCGGCACCGTTCATGTTCGCACCGCCGTCATCAGCCGGAACAGTCCTTCGGCCGTTACCACGGTGCCCCCGACCGCCAGCGGGAGTGCCACAGCGAAGGCGACATCGTCGAAGGCGAACAGGATCGGGTACCCGACCACGCCGATCAGCAGGAAGAGCGGGTATGTGCGGTCGGCTGCCCAGCCGACGATCGTGGAACGTCCCAGCCTGGATCCCCTTGCCAGGGACAGCAGCAGGATCAGAACCGCGTACACGATGGTCAGCGCGTACAGCCAGCCGGCAAGCTCCGGGTAGATGCGCTCGCCTGCGATGACGACGGCGAGGCAGCCGAGGCCGGCAGGGGCGGCGGCCCATCCCGGTACGCCGCGTTCACGGACGGTCCAGATCAGCTCGCCGAGCAGCGGGACCGACAGGTAGACGGACAGCAGCCCCAGCTCGGCGACCCGGCCCCCGGCCGCCCAGCCTGAGACGACCGCAGTGACGACCACCGCGAGCTGGACCGCGACGGATGCCAGCGGCACCCGGGTCGACAACGCAGCCGTGGCCAGAACCAGCAGGCAGAACAGGGCCCCGACCACGATGACCCAGCTGAGCCCGAACAGCGTCTGCTCGGCGACCAGGCCGTCGACCAGGGCCAGGTTACTCAGATACGCGCTTATAGCGGGATCCCCCGGCGCGCCGTCCGTGAACGGCCGCGCACCCGCCAGGAGCAACAGCCAACTCAGCGTCACGACGAGCGCGAAGGGAAGGTAGCCGCGCACGAGTAGCGTGGCACACGCGCGTCCTGTGCCGAGCCGCGAAACCGTGTCGGCGGCCGTGTAGCCCAACGACAGCAGCAGTAACGCGACGCCGAGCATGCCGAAGTCCTCGCCGATGCCGAGCGGGAAGTTCAGCCATTCACGAGCCAGCACGACCGGCCGGGGCGTCGCCTGGTACCGGGACGGCCAGAGCGCGACAAGATAGCTGTAGCCGACCAGCACGATCCCGAGCGCCAGCGTCAGCCGGATTCCCGGCATCGTGGTGGGCGAACCGGAAACGGCCGTGCCGGAGCGAGGCGCTGCTGTGTCACTGGGCATGGGGTGGCAGCACCTCCATCTGGGCCGTCAACACCTCGATGAACTTCTCCCGCGTGGCCTCGCTGTCATCACCGCGAAAGCCCACCCGTACGAGCGCGTTCCCGCTGGCGTAGTGCGCGCGACCGCCCGGCCGGGCATCGGCCGACTCCGGTAACACGCCTGCCGTCACCTCGGCCCCGGCGTCGACGGGTACGTCGAAACCGTAGCCGCGCTGCAGTTCTGCCAGGGCGTGCGCGCCCTCGCCCGCGCGTGCCGCGTCCGGCGTCCTCGCGAGCAGAATGGTTGCCTTGCCCTGGTCGAAATTCGCCACGAGCAGCCTGACCCGCTCGGTACTCGCGCGCACGTACTCGCGCTCTTCCTCGTCGGTGAGCATGCCGACCCCGTGCAAGTCCTCGACGGTTCGCACGCGTTCGAGGTTCTCCTGTGCGCCGCCGATCTCGGCAACCGCGAGCGGGTCGGACGGGTAGCGTCCCGCCTCCCCTGAGGACTGCGTGCCGACGCTGCCCGCGAGCGGCAAGTGCCGCCCGGAGACCCACCACGAACCGAGCCCGAACACGACGATCGTGACGAGCACGAGAACGTGCGTCAGCACTGTCCGCGTCCTGCCGAGCCTGTCCCCCGGTACCGGCACCGTCGCCCCCATCGTCGGCATCAGCTCGGTCTCAACCACAGGGTGTGGAATCCGGTGGCCGATGTCCGCGCTGTTCGGATCAGCTCCTCGTCGCTTGAGTCGACAGCAGCCGGCCCGGCGTCGCTGACCACGAGCGGTGTGTACCCGAGCTCGCGGTACCCGGTGAGCACTGTGGCCGGGTCGTCGCCGAGCTCGACGATCTCTTCGGGGCTGAACTCGCACACGATGTTCGGACGGTCCCTGCGCACGATGCCGGCCAGCCCGGCGATCGCGCGGTGGTCCCGGCCTTGCAGGTCGAGCTTGACCAGGCTGACGGTCGCGCCGTCCACATCAGCCATGCCGTCGAGTCGGGCGGCGGGTACGCGCGGCCGCTCCCGGCCGCCCGGCTCCTGGCTGAGAGGGTGAACCCGGTGGTCGCCACTGTTGGCTTCCGCCGCACGTACCAGCTCGACCTCCCCGTCGGCGTTCCATGCTGCGAGGTGCAGCGCCTGTACCCGTGCGGCTGCCGTCTCGGGGAGGTTGACCGCGATGTTGCGCCTGAGCAATGCGAAGTTGTCCCGGTCTGCCTCGACGGCGACGACGCCGACCCCGTCGGAGCAGCTCTGCAGGAGCTTGAGCGTGTGATATCCGACATGCGCGCCGATGTCCAGGAAGGCACCGGGCCGTTCACGGATGAGCCGAGCCATCAGCTCGGCTTCACGGACTTCCCAACTGCGGTGATGGGTGATCCATTCCCACATCACCTCGTCTCGGGGTAGCAGCAGCGCACCGGCGTCGCACAACACGACGTCTGCATCGTCCGGCACGGGCGCGTGTAGCGATCTGGCGGCATCGTGTACGGCGGCGACATCCTGCTCGACCCGCGCGAGCGCGTGTTCGTCCCGGTCCGCGCGGCTGTCGCGTTCCTGGAACATCCGGTGGGTGAGTCGCTCGTGGTCTTCCAGCCGGGCAGCGAGGCCGGAGATCGCCGGGCTCGGCGGAAGCCGGTCCAGTGTGGAGCGCAGTTCCGCGAGGCCCGACCGGAGGTCGGCGAGCGCTCGTTCCGTGTGCGGGCGCCATTCCTCGACGGCACGACGGAGCGAGCCCAGCTCCGCACGGGTGCGCTCGGAGTGCTGCAGCGCCGGCCGCATCGCCCGGGCGACCTCGTCACGGACAAGGGCCGTGAGGTCGCCGGTCCGAGTCTGGCTGGCCTCGATGGCTTCGATCCTCGCCAGCAGCTCTGTGGCGGTGTTCTCGACGCCGTCGGCGAGTGCGGACATCACGGTTCGCTGGTGCACATCGTAGTGATCGATCGCGCGGATGACGGCCTTGCGCATGGCTGGTGCCAGCGGTGTGCGGGAGGGGGCCGATGTGTCCGGCCGCCAGTGCAGCGCTGCCTTGCCCGCACGGAGCGGATGGATCGGGTCGGACGGCGCGGTGGGTAGCGTGCCGCGCTTCCGCTCGCGCCACGTCTCGTACGCGCGCTCGAGCTCGGTGCGCAGCCACTCCGCAGCGGCAGCCGGTGGGCGGGAACGCAGGATGTGCTCGCGGGCGACCTGCCCCTTCTTCCGTGCCGTAGCGGGGTCGTCGGCGACCGAGCGCATCGCCGTTGCCGCGGCGTCGATATCGGGTTCGGCCCAGAGGGCATCGGCATGGTAAGGAAAGTTGCCCTCCCCGACAGCCACCAGGCGGTACGGGACCAGCCACCCCGAGCTCTCGTCGACGAACTCGGACGTTCCCGAGTAATCGGTCGAGATCACCGGCAGACCGTGTGCCATCGACTCGGCGAGCGTGAGCCCGAACCCTTCACTGCGGTGCAGCGAGACATAGCAGTCGCAGGCGCGGTACAGCTCGTCCAGCTCGGCCCTGCTGAGGTAGCGCTCGATCAGGTCGATCCGGTCGTCCTCGGCGGTCAGGACGCGAAGCCGTTCGGCGCTGTGCGGGTTGATGTCCCCGTTGATCGCCTTGATGACCAGGCGAACATCGTCGCGGTCACCGAATGCGCCGGTGAATGCCGACACTACGCCCCAAGGGTTCTTCCGCTCCCCGACGCTGTTGAAGTCGAACGTGAACAGGAATGTGGTCGGCTGCCCGGGCGCCCCCTCTTTCCTGGCCGGTGTGCCCGGGTCGCGTACCGGGACGGGAATCGTCTTGACCGGTACGGGTGAGTGTGCCGCGATCGCGTCCGCGCAGAACCGGCTGATCGTCCAGACTTCGTCGACCCGTTCGAAGGCGGAGTGTTGCCAGGCCGGGAAGTCCTCGAGCTCCCATGCCCAGAGACCGATGGTGTAGCGGTCGTGCTCGAGCTCGGGGTGGTTGTTCAGTAGCACCGATGTCTGGTCCGCGTTCACCGCGAGCAGGCTGACCGGGAAGCGTGGGTGGTCGACCGTGCCGGTGTGCGTTGCCTGCGTCCGGTTCGACAGGGAGCGCTCCTCGACGACGGAGACGGACTCGACACCCGCAGCGGTGATGGCGTCGTGCACGATCCGGCCCATCTCGCCGAGGCCGAGCTCCGCCGTAAGGTAACCGGCGATGTTCACCCCGAACGTGTCCTCCGGCGCGGCGAGGTCTCGCGGTTCACCGGGTGTTGCCCACTCGGGTAGCTCGTTCTCGGCGACCCCGGACGTGGCGCACCAGGAACGGAACGCCTCCGCATCCTGCCCGCTCGGATGCGGGAACGCCAGCTGGAGATCCGTTCGGGACCGCCAGACGGACAGCGCGAGCCGGTGTATACCGGCGGCGGCTTGCGCGTTGTCCTCCGGTGAGGTCAGCCAGTGACGTAGCGCGGAGCCGGAGTCGTTGTCGAAGGCGTGCGGTGGGGGCTTGTCACCGGTGCGTTCCGCCGCTATCCAACCCGCGCGGAAGAGCCTGCGTACTTCAGGGGTGATCGCAGTACCGTCGGCGAACTCCGCGAAGCCGTACGGGACGGCTTCGCCGTTCGCCGCGTACCCGGCCAGGCGCAGCGCCCGGGCGTAACCGTCGCACAGTTTCCGCACCAGCGGGTGTTCGGAGAGCAGGACCCGTGGCCTGCGCGCGCAGTGGGCGGACAGTTGCCACGGTCGTTCCGGCCGGTACCCGCTGAAGTGGAAGAACCGCAGCGGGCTTCCGCCCGCTGTGATGATGCCCTCCCGGGAACGCGTCAGCGGCCGTTCGTGCAGGTTCCAGTACGCGACGTTGAATCCGGGGTCGCGAAGCACGGTGTGCGGGAACAGGGCGGGTACCTGGTCCACCCAACGCTGGTCGGTGAACAGCTGGCGCTCGGGAGCGACGATGGCGTCGTGCCGCAGCCGCTCGGCCCAGAAGTCGAGGAATTCCTCCGATCCCTTTCCGGTCGCGATGAAGCCGAGGTTGAACACGCCCGTACCCATGATGACGGTCTCGTCCGGTTCCTTACCGTCCCTGGGAAGCGGGTTGATGAAGTGCGGCGTGAGCACCAGCTGGTGCTCGGTGGCGAGCCCGGCGACCTCCGGCATCGGCGCGTACACCTCGATGTCAGGGTCGAGGTAGATCACCACATCGGTCGCGCGGCACGCGCCGCGCAGCTCGCGGAGGAAGAACGGCTTCACTGCCGTGGCGAGCTCGGTCACCGAGTAGGCCGTGGCCATCCTCAGGTAGTCCTGCTCGTCGATGCCCAGGGCTCCCGGCCCGACTACCCGGTAGCCGTCCTCGCTGCGCTCGCCGGCGGCCGGGTCGTGGGGCGCGAACCGGTCGATGACGGCGATGACGAACTCGTGTCCGGGATGGTGAGCCAGGTAGGAGCGCGCGAGAACCCGGGCCGCGGGAAGGTAGTTCCGGGCCACCACGGTGCATGCCGTGACCCGGGGCGAGTGGTCCGGTGGTTCAGGCATCGGCGGGCATGGCTTCCAGGGCCGCGTCCAGCGCGTCCTCGTAGTCGTCGCGTGCGGTGGACGCGCCTTCCGAGGTCACGATCTCCAGCCGGACGATGACGTCCTCACTGGCATAGTGGGCACGGATCTGGTTCTTGTCGTCGTCTCCGTACTCGGTGGCCAGGATGCCTTCCGGCTGGTCGTCCACCTCCTCGGCGCCGTTGCCGAGCTGGATCTCGCGCAGGCCCTCGGCCGCTTCGGCCGCGTCCTCCTCGCCGGACGACTCCACGAGCAGCATGATCGCCGTACTGTCGCTCGGAAGGTGCTGGACGTTGAACCGGACGTCGCGCGCGCCCGCTTCCTCGTAGACTTCGAGCTCGTCGTCGAGCAGGTAGTTCAGCTCGGGGAGGTCGTCGAATCCTTCGATATGGGAGTGATCCTCCGCGGAGCCGGCCAGCTCGGGCAGGGCGAGCTTCTCCGGTTCGGCAGGCGGCTCCTCGTCAGGCGGTTCCGGGTTGGCGGTTCCTGTCGGACCGTCCTCGTCGCCGCCGTTACCGAGGAGGAAGAACGCGCCGAGCCCGATGCCTGCGAGCACGAGCAGCGCAAGTGCGCCGGCGAGGACCGTGCCGGTGCGACCCTTACCGTTGCCTTTGCCCGAGCCCTGGAACAGCTCGGGTCCTTGCCGGACCCAGTCGGCTTCCGACGAGGGCGCCACGGGCGGGAACTCCGAGCCACCCCACGGCGGGCTGGAGTCGTCGTCCGGCGCGTTCCAGGGCGGCTGCTGGGGTGCGTACTGCTGCTGGGCGAAACCACCGGGCGGTTGCTGCAGGTGCCCCTGCGAGACGAACTGGGTGCGCTCGGCACCGCTGTCCGGCGGCGGTACCGCCCGGGTTGCCTCCTGCGAGGATTCCTGGTCCGGCTGCCGGGTCTGACCCTGTTGCTGGGGTGTGCCTTGCGGGGACGACGACGGCGCCTGGAACACCTGGGTGGCGTCGGACGGCGTGCCGGTGCCTGCCTGAGCCTGGTCGGTGCCGGACGGGTTGGTCCCGGCCTGCTGCCCACCGCTCGCGTGCTCCTCTTCCGGGGACTGCGCGGTCTGCTGCTCCCCGGTGCCGCGTGTGACCGCGGAGTACAGGACCTGTTCGCGCCGTTTGGTGTAGTCGTCGGCCGAGAGTTTGCCCGACGAGTAGTCCTCGTCGAGTTTGCGCAGCTCCTCCTGCCAGGTCACGCCCTGGCACCCCCCTTCGGGATACGTTGTCCGCAGCGAAGCTCCGCTCCGGCGTCACGGCGCGAGCTCTCGCCATTGCTCATGGCGCGGCTTCGCAGGGGATCATGCATTCGGCCCCCACGCACGGCGTCATGAGCGGGCCCAGCACATTGTGCACCGTACGCTCCCCGGTCGTGTCGCGGAGTACCAGCTCGTAGCACGTCGGGTATCGACCCTCCTGCGCGGCATAGGACTTTCGCGTATGTTATCGGCGTACTCGACATGGGCGACCTTCGGTGCGTCCCTCGGGGCATACCTGCGGGAAGCTCCAGCGATAAGCCCCGGCGGAAAGCCCCAGTCTGCATGGGGAGCCGGAGCACGGCGATAACGTGGCCGTAACGGTCGCCGTGCCGGTCGGGCCGGTACTACCTGCCGGGGTGGCTGTCACGCACCACGGCGCTGCCGTCCCGGACGGTCGCCGGGTGCCGCGCGAGCCGTCCCTCCGCCCGCCGGTATCATCGCCGATCTGGATTCGAGGGTTCGCGACGACTCTCCGCCGCCGGCGACGAGCGTGCCGGGTTCGTTGCGGTGCCTGCGGTCACGTGGCGAGGGAGGGCACGGCGTGAACGGCACGATGACCCGTGGGGGAGATCGGGTATGAGTGGGCGGTTACCTGACGCCAGGGGACGCATCGCGTTCATCGACATCGGCCGGACGATCGCGGCGTTGCTGATCTTCTACGTGCATGTCGACGGCTTCTACGTTCGCGAGGTGTACGGTTCGACGCTGCTCGATCGGGCCTTGCAAAGCACGTTCGCGGAGCCGTTCGGCTTCGAGGAGTACGACTTCGCCGCGGCGGGCCTGGGGTTTTTCTTCCTGGCCAGCGGGTTCGTGGTTACTCCGATCGTGCTGAAGATGGGTGCGCCGCGGTTCGTGTTGAATCGCTTCTTCCGCCTCTACCCGCTCATCGTCGTCACGGTCCTGCTGAGTGCAGCACTGACCGCGGTCGGCATCCGCGTCATGCTGACGGGCTCGGTACCCGACGTCACCGTGGGAACGGTTCTCAGCAATATCGCGCTCGTCAACTTCTCGACAGCACCGTACGAGCCGCTGGTCGCCGTCGCCTGGTCGCTCGCGATCGAGATCCTCTTCTACGCGACTCTCGTGCTCGTGCTTCCCGTACTGCGGCGGTGGCTCTGGCTGGCGATCGCGGTGCAGCTCGAGCTGGTGTTCATTGCCGTCCTGCTGCACAACCAGCTCGGGGAAGGCTACGTGTACTTCGCCTCGCAGATGGCCTACGTGCTTGTGCCGATCATGGGACAGATCATCTGGGCCGGGTGGACCCGGAAGATCCCGGCCTGGGGCGCGCTCGCGTATCTGGGCGTGTCGTGGGTCCTGTACGTATGGGCGGACCCTGTCGGGACGATGCACATGAACTACGGCCTCCGTACCGAGCCGGTCGCCATCGCTGTTCTGGCGTTCCTGGTCGGGCTCGGGTTCGAGAGGCACCTGCGGCAACGCCGGTTCTGGGCCGAAGGGTCCGAGCGCGTCTACTCGCTGTACCTGATTCACGGAGTCGTCGCGATATCGGTGATGCACACCCTGCACGGGGCCATGCCGGTGTGGCTGGTCTTTCTGGTGGGCGTGCTGGTGACGTTCGCCGCTGTCGAGGTCTCGCACAGGCTTGTCGAGCAACCCAGCCACAACCTGGGGCGCAGGCTGTCCGGCAGGCCGACGTACGGCGACCGGCGAGTCTGTGGTGACCGCAACCGTGTGACCGGTCGGCATTCGGCAGGCGAGGTGGAGCCGGCGCGGTCACCGGAACCCACGGTAGCCGCGGAGTCCTTGCCGGGTGCGTCGGCGAGCGCGACCCAGCCGGAGTCACCCGGGACATCGGAGTCGCCGGAGGCGGCGCACCGCGGTCACGAGGTGGACCCGACGCGCGGGTGACCGCGGCTCGTCGCCCTACCCGAACCCCGCCTGGCGCAGGGCGTCGGCCATGCTTCCCTTGGGCGTGTCGTCGCGCCGGCCGCCCCCGCGTTGCTTGCCCCGCTGCCCGTTCTTCCCGGAACCGCCCTGCTTACCGCCGCCCTGCTTGCCGCCGCTCTGCTTGCCGCCCTGCTTGCCGCCGCCTCGGGGTGCGGGCTTGCCGCCTGCCTCGTCGTCGAGTCGCATGGTCAGCGAGATGCGGTTGCGCGTGGTATCCACCTCGGTCACCTTGACCCGGACGACATCGCCGGACTTGACGACATCGCGTGGGTCGGAGACGAACTCGGTGGACATCGCCGAGATGTGTACCAGCCCGTCCTGGTGCACGCCGACGTCGACGAAAGCACCGAACTTGGCGACGTTGGTGACGGCACCCTCCAGGACCATGCCCGGCTCGAGGTCGGAGATCTTCTCGATCCCCTCGGCGAACCGGGCAGTGGTGAACGCGGGCCGGGGGTCACGTCCCGGCTTGTTCAGCTCGGCCAGGATGTCGGTGACGGTTGGCAGTCCGAACCGCTCGTCGACGAACCGGTTCGGGTCCAGGGAGTTCACTGTGGACTCGTCCCCGATCAGCTCCTGGATACCGACGCCGACGGCGTCCAGGATGCGGTGGACGACCGGGTAGGCCTCGGGGTGCACGCTCGACGCGTCCAGCGGGTCGTCGCCGCCGGAGATGCGCAGGAAGCCCGCGCACTGCTCGAAGGCCTTCGGCCCGAGGCGGGGAACGTCGGTCAGCTCCTTCCGGGAGCGGAACCGCCCTTGCTGGTTGCGGTGCTCGACGATGTTCTCGGCCAGCGAGGACCCGATTCCCGAGACGCGGGCCAGCAGCGGGGCCGAAGCGGTGTTGAGGTCGACTCCCACCGCGTTCACGCAGTCCTCCACCACGGCGTCCAGCGACCGCGACAGCGACGACTCCGGCAGGTCGTGCTGGTACTGGCCGACGCCGATGGACTTCGGTTCGATCTTGACCAGCTCGGCGAGGGGGTCCTGCAGCCTGCGCGCGATGGATGCCGCTCCGCGCAGCGAGACGTCCAGCTCACCGAGCTCGGCGGCGGCGATCGCTGATGCCGAGTACACCGAAGCCCCTGCCTCGGAGACCATCGCCTTCGTGAGCCCGCGCTCGGGGTGGCGCTTGATCAGGTCAGCGGCCAGGCGATCGGTCTCGCGGGAGGCGGTGCCGTTGCCGATGGCGACCAGCTCCACCTCGTGTGCCCGTGCCAGGCGTTCCAGCGTGGCGATCGCCTCGTCCCAGTTGTTCTGCGGCTGGTGCGGGTAGATCGTGTCGGTGTCGACGACCTTGCCCGTCGGGTCGATCACCGCGACTTTCACGCCGGTGCGGTACCCGGGGTCGAGGCCGATGGTGGCGCGGGTGCCGGCGGGTGCGGCGAGCAGCAGGTCACGCAGGTTGCCCGCGAAGACCCGCACGGCCTCCTCCTCGGCAGCCTGCCGCAGCCGCGCGCGCAGGTCGATACCGAGGTGCAGCAGGATCTTGGTGCGCCACGCCCAGCGCACCGTCTCGGTCAACCACCGGTCGGCGGGCCGCCCGCGGTCGTCGATGCCCGCGTGGGCGGCGATGCGCAGCTCGTAGTCACTCGGGCCGTCCGGTTGTTCGCCGGGCGCCTGTGGCGCCATGGTGAGATCGAGAACGTCCTCCTTCTCCCCGCGCAGCAGCGCGAGGGTCCGGTGTGACGGAAGCTTGGTGAAGGCCTCGGAGTACTCGAAGTAGTCGGCGAACTTCGCGCCGGACTCCTGCTTGCCCTCGCGCACCCGCGAGACCAGGTAACCGTTCGCCCACATGCGCTCGCGCAGCTCGCCGATCAGGTCGGCGTCCTCGGCGAAGCGCTCGACCAGGATCGCCCGCGCGCCGTCGAGCGCGGCCTTGGTGTCGGCGACACCCGCCTCGGCGTCCACGTAGTCCTGCGCGGTGCCCTCGGGGTCGTGGCTCGGGTCACCGAGCAGGGTGTCGGCGAGGGGTTCCAGGCCCGCTTCCCGTGCGATCTGCCCCTTCGTGCGGCGCTTGGGCTTGTACGGCAGGTAGATGTCCTCGAGCCGAGCCTTGGTCTCGGCCGCGCGGATGCGCGCTTCCAGCTCGTCGTCGAGCTTGCCCTGCTCACGGATGGAGTCGAGGATCGTCGTTCGCCGGTCTTCCAGCTCACGCAGGTAACGCAGCCGCTCGTCGAGGGTGCGCAGCTGGGTGTCATCCAGCGACCCGGTGACCTCTTTGCGGTAGCGGGCGACGAACGGGACGGTCGCCCCGTCGTCGAGCAACCCGGCCGCCGCGGCGACCTGGCGCTCGGCCACCCCCAGTTCCTCGGCGATCCGCTGGTGTATCGACGGTGTGCCCACGGTCGTCATCGATCCTCTCGCAGTCCTTCTCGCGGTCCGGCTTGCACAGGCGCGCGTTCGCGGCCGGGAACGGTATTCTCGCCGAGACCCGCACCGCCCTGTCACCTGGCCCGGCGATTGGCAGGCCGGATGCAATTGACTTAGTGACAATAGGTCGGCATGGTGTGTGTCATGAGCTACACCGAAGTCGCGTACTCCGTCGCGGACCGGATCGCCACCATCGCGCTGAACCGTCCACAGGCACGCAACGGGTACACGATCACGATGTCCGACGAGCTGGAGGACGCCTTCAGCCGTGCCGACTCCGACCCTGACGTGCGTGTCGTCGTGTTCACCGGGGAAGGTACCGACTTCTGTGTCGGTGCCGACCTGTCCGCGGGCTCGCTCGAGGTCGCCGGCGATGACACCGGCGGCGGCGGTGAAGCGGGTGGTGAGCAGTCCTGGCAGGAACCGGCAGGGCGCTGCTCGAGACGGATCTTCGCGAGCAACAAGCCGGTCATCGCCGCCATCCGGGGTGCGGCGGTCGGAGCGGGCTCGACGATCATCCTGCCCGCCGACTATCGCCTGGCCGCGACGGACGCGCGGTTCGGCTTCGTGTTCTCCCGCAGGGGTATCTACCCGGAAGGCGCATCGACCTGGTTCCTGCCCCGGCTCGTCGGGCTCGGCACCGCGCTCGACTGGATGGTCTCGGGCCGGGTGTTCGGCGCGGAGGAGGCCGCCCGCGCGGGGCTGGTGCACCAGCTGCACGAACCGGAGGACGTGCTCGACAAGGCCTACGAGCTGGCACGTGACCTCGCGGACAACACGGCCCCGGTATCGGTCGCCGTGATCAGGCAGATGCTGTACCGGATGAGCCCGCTGGACTCCCCTGACCCGGTGCACGAGGTCGACTCCCGGCTGATTGCCGAGTGCGCTAGTGACCCGGACGCCGTGGAGGGGATCATGGCGTTCTTGCAGCGGAGGGCCCCCGAGTTCAGCGGGACCGTGGACAAGGACATCCCGGCGTGGCTGCCCTGGCGCGAGAAGCCCTGAGGTCGACGATGCGGCAAAATGGCACCTCATGAGTACCGAGACGGTCCCACGGTGGCGGCGGCTCGAGCCGGACGAGCGGCGCGAGCAGATCCTCGAGTGCGCTATCCGCCAATTCGGGGAGCGACCGTACGCGGCGGTGTCCACCAGTGACGTCGCCCGTGAAGCAGGCGTGGCGCGCGGGTTGATCAACCACTACTTCGGCTCCAAGCGCGGCCTCTACCTGGAGGTGGTGCGCCGGATGGTGATCGTCTCCGATGAGCACGTGCCGAAGCTGCCTGCGGGCTCGTTGGAGGAGCAGGTCGACGCGGCCGTGGACTGGCTGCTCGGGGCGATCGGCGTGCACGGCAAGACATGGATCGCCGTGATCGGCGCGGAAGGGGTCGGGGACGACCCCGAGGTCGAGCGCATCCTGGCCGAGGCCGACGAGCGCGCGGCGGAGTACGTGGTGCAGGTGGTCGGGCTGGACGACGTGGCTTCGCACGGCGCGGAGCTACGCGCGCTGATCCGTGCCTTCGGCGGGATGGTCAAGGCGGCGGGCAGGGAGTGGATCAGCAAGGGCACGTTGAGCAGGGAGCAGGTACACTTCCTGCTCAGCCAGCAGCTCATCCACCTGACACGGGAGATCTTCCCGCGTCTGCGTCAGCTGGGCTGACCGCGCGGCCCTACAGCCGTTCGGCCGCGCGAGCCAGCTTGCCTGCCAGGCTCGCGATCATCGCGCGTAGCAGGCGTGCCGTCAGCGCACCGGTACCCGGCAGGCGTTCGGTGAAGCTGCCGCTCCACGTGATGTCGGTTCCACCGTCGGCGCGCGGGGACAGCTGTACGTCACCGCGGTAGTCGCGCATCGGGGACGGGGTGAGGAGCACGTACCCGTGCAGCTTGTCCTGCTCGTGCGCGACGGTCTGCTCCCGCAGGCCGAGCGGCCCCAGCCCGACCTTGCGGATGGCGCCGACTCCGCCGGGCTCCGGGTCGCCCTTGGTGATCAACGATGACGTCGGGACGATCGGCTTGGCCCACTCCGACCACCGGGAACCGTCGCTGAGCAGGTCGAACAGGGTGGCGGGATCGGCACCGCTCGTCCGCTGCACCTCGTAGGTGAATGTTCGCCCAGCCATCGGGATCCTCCCGTGCTCGAATCGTGCCGTGCTTCTCACCGGCCAGCCTACGGTGTACGCGCGCCGGGGTCGCCGGCAGCCGGGTCCCAGCGTGCTGCCGAGGTGCGCGACTGCCGTGTGAGGATGGCATGGTGCCCACCCCACGCGACCCAGCCGCCCCGCTGTGGCTGGTGCAGTTGCTCCGTGGGAGCTCGGTTCCTGTGCCGTGGGGCCGCGCGTTACGGGCGGTGCTGGCGCTCGCCGTTCCGCTGGCCGTCGCGTTCCCGGCGGAGCGGCCCGAGTACGGGGTGCTCGTCTCGGTGGGCGCGCTACCGGCCGTGCTCGCCGACCGGGGCGGCTCGTACCGGCAGCGCGCGTTCCGGCTCGGATCGTCGTCGCTCGCGGCCACGTTCGGTTTCGCTGTCGGGCTGCTGACCAAGGACGCCCCGCTGGTCTCCGCGGGGGTGGTCGTGCTGGTGGCCATGCTGTCGGTGCTGGTCAGCTCGGTCGGCGACACCGTGTCCATCGCGGGTCTGATGATGCTCGTGTTCACGGTGCTCGGCGCGGGGCAGTACCTGGTGGGAGTGGGGATACCGGCGATACTCGGCTCCTTCCTGGTGGGCATCGCCTGGAGCCTGGTGGTCGGGCTGGCGGGTTGGGCGGTGCGCGGAACCAGCCCGGAACGGGCTGCGGTCGCGCAGGTGTTCGTGGAGCTGTCCGTGTTGCTGTCCGTGCGGGACGCGGACACGGCACGGGCGGCGCGGCACCAGCTCACGATCGCCATGAACAGCGCGTACGACCAGCTGCTGTCCGCGAGGGCCCGGCTACCGCGAAGGGACGCGGCCTACCGCAGGCTGCTGACGCTGCTGTCCGAGGCGACGCCGCTGGTGGAGGCCGCGGTGGCGATGGTCAACTCGGGCCGGCGCGCGCCTCGCCCGGTGATCGATCATCTGATGCACGTCGCGGCAGCGGTACTCGGCGGCACCCGGCTGCCCGAGCGCCCTCCCGTCGAGGAGGGCCCGAGCTCCTCGGTCGCGGACGGCGCGCTGTACGCGGGCCTGGCGCGGCTGGGGCACGGTGACGAGCGCGCACCCCGCCCGCCCGCCTCGCCGCGCGTGTGGCTGCGCGAGCAGCTGGCCGGTCTCACCGCCGACAGGGCCACGTGGCTCGGCGTAGCGCGGCTGGCGCTGTGCATGGCCATCGCCGAAGCACTGAGCCTCGTCATGCCGCTCGGGCATGCGCACTGGATCCCACTGACCGTCGCGCTGGTGCTCAAGCCGGAACTGGGGTCGGTGTTCGGGCGGGCGGTGCTGCGCGGGATCGGCACGGTCGGCGGCGTCGGCCTCGGCGCGCTCGTGCTGCTCGCCTACCCGCACGGCTGGGTGCTCGCGGCGCTGGCGGCGATGTTCGCCGCGGGCGTGGCCATCGGCAAGGCGTTCAACTACGGCATCCTCAGCGCGTGCATCACGCCGCTGATCATCATCCAGATGGACGTGCAGAACCTGGGTGAGCCCTCACTGCTCGTCGAGCGGCTGACGCACACCTTGCTCGGCTGCGCGGTGGTACTGGTGTTCGGGTACTGGCTGTGGCCGGGGGCGCGGCACCGGCACCCCGGGCCCGCGGCCGCCGACGCGATCGATGCGGTGTGCCGTTATGTCGACATCGGCCTGCGCAACGTGGGGCCGGACGCCGACCGGGTGGAGCGCAGGCGCGCGAGGCGGCGGGCCTACCGGGCGCTGGCGAACCTCCGCGCGGCGCTCGCACACGTCCTTGTGGAACCGTCCCCGGCCGGTCGCAGGGCGATCGAGCTGTGGTCGGTGACCGTGGGGCTCGAGCGGGTGAGCGACGCCGTGACCGAGGTGTGTGTCAGCGCCGACCACGGCGGCGCGCGCCCGACCGAGGTCGAGATCGGCCGGTTGACCGCGGCGATCGCCGAGCTCGCCGCCGCTGTACGGCAGGGGCGGGAACCGGAACGGACGCCGTTGCCGGAGGCGCGGGACGGCACCGCGCTCGCCGCGCTGAACCAGCAGGTCGACGCGGTACTGGACACGTTGCGGGGCGCTCACACGTGAGCAGGGGCATCCCGCGCGGTTCGCGCCCGTCCCCGGGACGCGCTACACGGCAGCCGTGGCGACGGTGCCGTCCAGCGCGGTGACCCTGCCACCTTGCGCGCCGAGCGTGCGCAGGGCATGGGCGGCCTCGGGTCCGGCGAGGTCGATCCGCACCTCGGCTCGCTCGCGGGTCCGGCTCTGGGCCAGCTCGGTCGCGCCCCGGTGCCCGCTCATGATCGTCGCGCGCAACGACCCTGTGGAGGCAAGCGCCCCGCGCGCCGCGCCGAGCATTCCGAGCGCCTCGTCGATGGCCGGTAGCAGGGCCTCCCGGTTGCCTTCGGTCATCGCCGTGGTCAGCTCGGGCCGACCGCCCGCGACCCGGGTGCCGTCGGTGAACGACCCCGCGGCCAGCGCCATCGCCAGTGGCCCGCCTTGCGCGCCGACGCTGGCCAGCACCGCGGACAGGATGTGTGGCAGGTGCGAGATGCGCGCCACCGCCGCGTCGTGCTCTGCCGCCGAGGTGGGGACCACGTGTGCCCCCGCGTCGAGGGCGAGCCGGGCGATCTCGGCCCACGGTGTGAGGTCGCCGTCCTCGGCGCAGATCACCCACGCTGCGCCGTCGAACAGCGCGGCGTCACCGGCCGCCCAGCCGGAACGGGTGGACCCGGTCATCGGGTGGCCGCCGACGAACGCCGCGTTCGGCACCAGGCGGCCGACCCGCTCGGACACCGGTCGCTTGACGCTTGTGACGTCGGTGAGCACACAGCGTGGGGCATGCTCGGCCACCGCGCCCAGTACCGCGTCGATCGCTGTCAGCGGGACCGCGAGCACGACGATCGCGTCCTGCTCCGCGGCTCGCCGCAACGCCGCGCCGACATCGGTGTGCACGTCGAACCCGTCGGCGGTGGCGGCCGCGACGTCCTCGGGGGCCTCGGCCGCACCCCACACCTTCCGGCCCGCCCGGGCTGCCGCGCGCAACACCGACCCGCCGATCAGCCCGAGCCCGACCACGCATACGTCTCGCACGCGCGCCATCCTGCCTCATGCACGCGCGTCGAGCGCGAACGCCGCGTACATCGCCACGCCGTGCGGTAGCGCGGCCTCGTCGAACACCACCCGGTTGGAGTGGTTCGCCGGAGCGGTGTCGAGGTCCGTTCCCGGTGGGCAGGCGCCGAGGAACGCGAACGAGCCGGGTACGCGTTCCAGCACGTAGGAGAAGTCCTCCGCGCCCATCAGCGGCTGGGCCATCGGTTCGGCGTGCTTCTCGCCGAGCACCGCCTTCGCCAGCTCGAGTGTCCGGTCCGACTCGCCTGAGGAGGTGACCGTCGGCGGGTAACCGGTCTCCAGCCTGACCTCGACCTCGCAGCCGTGCGCGGCGCCGACGTGCTCGCACACCCGGGCAAGCGTGTCGTGCAGCAGCTTCCTGTTGTCCGCCGAGAGGGTGCGGATCGTGCCCTCCAGCTCGGCGGACTCCGGGATGATGTTGGACGTGGTGCCTGCGGACATGCGCGTCACCGTCAGCACGGCGGGGTCGAACGGGTCGATCTTCCTGGTCACGTTCGCCTGTAGTGCGCCGACCATCTCGGCCGCCGCTGGTATCGGGTCACACGCGCCGTGCGGCGCCGAACCGTGCCCGCCCCTTCCTCTGACCAGCACCCGGAACTGGTCTGCCGCGGCGAGGATCGGGCCGGGCCGGGTGGATACCTGCCCTGACGGGGTATTGCCCTGGATGTGCAGGGCGAAGGCGCGTGTCACACGTCCTCCGGCGGCGTCGAGCACCCCGTCGTCGAGCATGTACCGCGCCCCGTGGTGCCCTTCCTCGCCCGGCTGGAACATCAGCACCACCGAGCCGGGCAGCTCGTCGGTGTGCGCGGCGAGCAACCGGGCCGCCGAGCTGAGCATCGCTACGTGGGTGTCGTGCCCGCAGGCGTGCATGACCCCGTCGACCGTGGAGGCGAAGTCCAGGCCGGTGTCCTCCCGCAGGGGTAGGGCGTCCATATCGGCACGCAGCAGGATCGTGGGCCCGGGGCGAGCTCCGCGTAGTACGGCTGTCACCCCGCTTGTGCTGTCGGCGCAGGTGATCTCCAGCGGGAGATCGGCAAGCTCGTCGAGCAGGGTCTGCCGCGTGCGGGGGAGGTCGAGTCCCAGTTCGGGTCTGCGGTGTATCGCGCGCCGTACCGCGATCGTGCGGTCCTGTAGTTCCACGGCTTCGCTGAGTAACCAGGCGAGGTCGCGCGGAGGGTGGGCACGGTCGCCTTCGGAGTCCGCTCGGTCCATACGGAGTGATCTTGGCACGATTCTTGGTATTCCGGTATGCGTTCCGGCCGTGAGGGGAATACCGTGTGCGCATGGCGGAGCGAGAGTCGATCGCGGGGTTCGCGATCGCTGCCGTGCGGGAAGACGGTAACTGGCAGTGCAGCACGCTCGATCCGAGCGCACTGACCGAGCTGGACGCGGCGCTGACAGAGCTGCGCAAGGTCAGAACCAGCGGTGCCGTGCTCGGGCTGCTCGCCGTCGATGACGAGTTCTTCGTCGTGATCCGCCCGTCGCCGAGCAAGATATCCCTGCTGCTGTCCGACGCGGCTGCCGCGCTCGACTACGACATCGCCGCCGACGTGCTCGACGTGCTCCGCGTCCCGACGCCGGGGGAGGACGACGACGAGGTGTGGTCCGAGGGGGATCTGGATATCCTGGCGGACTTCGGCCTGCCTGCCGACGAGTTGGAGATGATCGCCGCCGAGATCGAGCTGTACCCGGACGAGCAGCTGCAGATGATCGCCCAGCGGTGCGGGTTCGCCGAGGCCCTCGGCGAGGTACTCGACCAGGACTGATTCGGGTGCGTGAGCGCGAGCACGCCGAGCTGGTGCGCGTGGCCATCGATGCCGCTCGCCCGGCTCGTGAGGAGGCCGACGTGCCGGTCGGGGCCGCGGTGTTCGCCCCGGACGGCACCGAGCTCGCTCGCGCTTGCAACGCCCGTGAGGCGCTCGGCGACCCCACGGCGCATGCCGAGGTACTCGCGCTCCGCTCGGCGGCGGCGCGGTGGGGCGACGGGTGGCGGCTGAGCGGCTGCACGCTCGCGGTGACGGTCGAGCCCTGCACGATGTGCGCCGGTGCACTGGTGCTCGCGCGGGTCTCGCGGCTGGTCTTCGGGGCGTGGGAGCCGCGGACCGGGGCGGTCGGCTCGTTGTGGGACGTGGTGCGTGACCGGCGCCTCAATCACCGGCCCGAGGTCATCGGCGGGGTGCTCGCCGGGGAGTGCTCGGCGTTGCTCGACGAGTTCTTCGCTGCTCATCGCGGCGATCCCCCCACGGAGTGAAGATGTCCGTCGCGCCGTGAAAACCGCCGCTCGAGGCGCAATCGTGGAGGAGGACCCGAGCGGCAAGGACGCGGGTCCGTCCCGACAACAGGGAGACGCCATGGGCATCCTCGACAAGATCAGGAACAGGGCCGGGCAGGCCGCGGGCAGCGCCAAGGAGAAGGCGGGCGAGGTCGCGGGCGACGACGAGCTCGCCGACTCCGGCAAGGCGGACCGCCTCGAGGGGCAGGCGAAGGAAGCAGGCAACGAGTTGACGGACAAGGCCGAGGACGCGGCCGAGCAAGCCAGGGACAAGGCAGGCGGAGCGATCTCGGACGCCAAGGGCAAGCGGGACGACAGGTTCGACGACGAGGACTGAACGCATGCCGGGGGATGCCGTTCACGCGCGAGGGGAGCCCCCCTTTCCGGATCCGGCTGAGGCGGGCAGGTAGCCTTGTCGGCGGTAGCGTGTCCGAGCGGCCTAAGGAGCTCGCCTCGAAAGCGAGTGACGGTTGACCCCGTCCGTGGGTTCGAATCCCACCGCTACCGCACGGTGAAACGCCGCCGCTTCGCACTCGTGGAGCGGCGGCGTTTTCTGCTGAGTAGGTGTGGCGTTGGTCGCATCCGCCACCGGATCGCCATCGCGCCTGCGCGCCGGATGTAGAACGACGTTACGATCACAGGGTTATGTCGTTCGAGTGGTGAAAGCCCTCACACGCCATCGCGATACACACCGGAGTCGATGATCTGATGGAAAACAGCGAAGAAGCTCGGGTCGCGCGTGGGCGTAAACCCCGGAGCACGGAAGTGACGGGTGGTTACGAGCGCACGCCCGCGCGAGCGATGCTGCGTGCGGTCGGCATGACCGACTCCGACTTCGAGAAGTCGCAGATCGGTATCGCGTCCTCGTGGAACCAGATCACCCCGTGCAACCTCTCGCTCGCCCGGCTGGCCGACGAGTCCAAGATCGGGGTGCGGGACGCGGGCGGCTTCCCGATGGAGTTCGGCACCATCTCCGTCTCCGACGGCATCTCGATGGGGCACGAGGGAATGCGCGCCTCGCTGGTGAGCCGGGAGGTGATCGCCGACTCCGTGGAGTGCGTGGTGCATGCCGAGCGGCTGGACGGCACGATCCTGCTCGCCGGGTGCGACAAGTCGTTGCCCGGCATGCTGATGGCTGCCGCGCGGCTGGACCTGGCCTCGGTGTTCCTCTACGCCGGTTCGACGTTGCCCGGGCACCTGGGGGACAACGACATCACCATCCAGGACGCGTTCGAAGGTGTCGGGGCCTGCGCGCTGGGCCGGATCAGCACCGATGAGCTGGAGGAGATCGAGCGGCACGCCTGCCCGGGCGAGGGAGCCTGTGGCGGGATGTTCACCGCGAACACCATGGCGGCCGCAGCAGAGGCGCTCGGCATGTCGCTGCCCGGCAGCGCGTCGCCGCCTGCCCCGGACAAGCGGCGGGACAGCTACGCGCAGAAGTCCGGCGAGGCCGTCATCGAGCTCATCAACAAGGGCATCACCGCCCGCCAGGTGCTCACCAGGGAGGCCTTCGAGAACGCGATCACCGTGGTGACCGCGCTCGGTGGGTCCACGAACGCGGTACTGCACCTGCTGGCGATCGCGCGCGAGGCGCGTGTGGACCTGGACATCGACGAGTTCAACCGGATCGGCGAGCGTACCCCGCTGCTGGCGGACGTGAAGCCCTTCGGGCGCTACGTGATGAGCGACATCGACAGCATCGGCGGAGTGCCGGTGGTGATGAAGGCGCTGCTGGACGCGGGCCTGCTGCACGGGAACGTGCGCACCGTGACCGGCAGGACGATGGCCGAGAACCTCGCGGAGATCGCCCCGCCCGACCCGGACGGCAAGATCATCGCCGCGGCGTCGTCCCCGCTGGCCGAGACGGGCGGGCTCACGATCCTGCGTGGCAGCCTCGCTCCGGAGGGGGCTGTGGTCAAGAGCGCCTCGCTGACCCAGGCTGTCACGGAGGGGACCGCGCGGGTCTTCGACGACGAGCAGGACGCGATGGCAGCGGTCACCTCGGGACGGATCAACCCCGGCGACGCGGTCGTGATCCGCTACGAGGGGCCTGCGGGCGGTCCCGGGATGCGGGAGATGCTCGCGGTGACCGCGGCGATCAAGGGTGCCGGGCTGGGCTCGGACGTGCTGCTGATGACCGACGGCCGGTTCTCCGGAGCGACGCACGGGCCGTGCATCGGGCACGTGGCTCCCGAGGCTGCGCACGGTGGGCCGATCGCGCTGGTCGAGGACGGGGACCGCGTCCGGCTCGACCTGAACGAGCGCACGCTGGACGTGTTGGTCGACCCGGACGAGCTGGCGCGGCGCAAGGAGAACTGGAAGCCGCGCGAGCCCCGCTACACGTCGGGAGTGCTCGCCAAGTACGCCAAGCTCGTTGGCTCGGCCGAGGACGGAGCCGTCTGCGGCTGACCCCGCCGTGTCGGCCGTCCCGACCCACTGTGTCGGTCCCCTCGACACCCCGAGTTGGGTCTCCCGGCACCGTGCGTGCGTTGGGCAGGCACCCTGCTTCGGGCTCCCGGCACGGCCGATGAGTTTCGTACGGGTCGCCGGTCTATCCCTGCGAGCAAGCCACCACGGGCTTACCGCACGGGAGGATCGAGATGACCGGGAGATACGACGGGGGTGGCGCCGTGCGGACGCCGCTGCTCGGCAAGCGCGCCAACGTCGCGCTGTGGACCCTGCAAGTTCTCGCAGCGGCATTCTTCGCGCTGGCCAGCGCCTTGCCCAAGCTCATCGCGCATTCCTCGGCAGTCGAGATCTTCGACCGGATCGGCCACGGTACGTGGTTCATGTACCTGGTCGGTGCCCTGGAGCTGGCCGGTGCCGTCGCCCTGCTGATCCCACTGCTGTGCGGGGTCGCAGCGCTGGCGTTCATCGGCCTGATGATCGGCGCGTTCACGTACGAACTGGCCGTGTTGGGCGGGGAGAACGCCGCCACGCCGCTCATCGTGATCGTTGTGATGGCGGTCATCGCGTGGTGGCGCCGGGATCGCACGGCACGGTTGTTCGGCTTGCTCGCCGGGAGGGAAAGGGGACGGGCGTAGCCGTCCGGTTCCCGGAGTGGCCGCCGCGATACCGCAGCGGCACACCGTGCGACGCGGTACGGTCGGCACGGTTGTCCAGTCACGAGCCGCGGGAGGTCAGCATGCCCGAACCGGTCGCTGCGGAGAGGACGCGCGAGATCGCCACGGTCGAGGAGTTCCTCGGTGCGCTCGAGGACTTCGACCTGGAGCGTGCGCTGTCGTACCTTGCCGAGGACGTGGTGTACCAGAACGTGCCGCTGCCGCCGGCAAGAGGTATCGGCGCCGTGAGCAAGCAGCTGCGGCTGATGGTCCGGTACGGCACCGGTTTCGAGGCGCACACGCACCGCATCGCCGCCAACGGCGACACGGTGCTGACCGAGCGCACCGACGTGCTCATCGCGGGAAGCTGGCGTGCGCGGTTCTGGGTGTGCGGCACGTTCGAGTTGCGTGACGGGAAGATCGTGCTGTGGCGCGACTACTTCGACTGGGCCACGGTGCTGGCGTCCAGCGCGCGTGGCTGGGTCGGGGTGCTCGCGAACGCGATCCGTCGACGGGTGGCCGGCAGCCGTTCCTGAGGTGTCGCTCCGGCTTCTTCCCTCGTTCACCGGGGTAGGCGAGGGTGCGTCCAGGACGGTTGTCGAGGAAGGGACCGGGGTGTGAGCACACGAGGTCGGCGCCTGCTGCTCGGCGGTATCGCGGTGGCCGTGCTCGCCGGTGGTGCGATCGCCCCCGCGTCCGGCGGCGTGGCTCGAGCGGGGCTGCTGACCGCCTGCACCTCCGGTGACGCGGGTGTCGATCCCGGGCAGGCGCGAATCGGCGACATCCAGGGAACTACCCGCCTCTCCCCGCTCGACGGTGAGCGGGTCGAGGACGTGCCCGGCATCGTGACCGCACGGCGATCGTTCGGCTCCAAGCGCGGGTTCTGGTTCCAGGACCCGGACGGCAGCGACGACCCCCGCGCCAGCGCGGGGCTGTTCGTGTTCACCGGTGACACCACTCCAGAGGTGGAGCCCGGTGACGAGGTCGCGGTCACCGGCACCGTGCAGGAGTACTACCCGCGGGGTGAGGACGGCGGGCCGTACCCGTCGACGACGGAGCTGATCGACGCGGAATGGACGGTCGCCTCGTCCGGCAACGCAGTTCCCGAACCGGAGCTTGTCAAACCCGACACGGTTCCCGGGGAACTGGCTCCGGCGCCGGGCGGCAACATCGAGGAACTGGAGCTGGAACCGGGCACCTACGCGCTGGACTTCTGGGAGTCCCGCGAGGGCATGCTCGGCGCCGTGCGGGACGTGCCGGTCGTCGGGCCGACGACCGAGTACGACGAGCTGTACGTCACCACGAAGCCCGAGCAGTACCCCAGCCCGCGCGGCGGGACCGTCTACACCGGATACGACAACGACAACACGGGCGTGCTCAAGATCAAGCAGTTGATCCCGTTCAGCGAGCGGCCGTTCCCCGAGGTCGATACGGGCGACACGCTCGCCGGGGTCACCGCGGGCCCGGTCAGTTACGACCGTTTCGGCGGCTACACGCTGCAGGCCACCGAGCTCGGCGAGGTGCGGTCCGGAGGGCTGGAACGGGAGGTCGCCGGCGAGCATGATGCCGATGAACTGGCTGTGGTCAACTACAACGTCGAGAACTTGTCCGGAGTGGACTCTCAGAAACGCTTCGACGCCCTCGCGCGGAGTGTGGTGGACAACCTCGCGACCCCTGACATCCTGACCCTCGAGGAGGTGCAGGACAACACCGGCGCGGAGGGTGAGGGGGACGGCGTTGTGGACGCGGACGTGACGCTCGACCGGCTCGCCGGCGCGATCGTCGATGCGGGTGGTCCCCGGTACGAGTGGCGGCAGATCAGCCCCGAGGAGGGGAAGGACGGTGGTCAACCGGGCGGCAACATCCGGGTCGCATTCCTGTACGACCCGGACCGGGTGACGTTCGTGGACCGTCCCGGCGGGGACGCGACCACTGCGGTCGAGGTGGAGTCGAGTGAGGGGTCCCCGCGGCTGTCGGTGTCGCCGGGCCGGATCGACCCGGAGCACCAGGCATGGCGGGACAGCCGCAAGCCGCTGGTCGGCGAGTTCGATGTGGACGGTCGGAGAGTATTCGTGATCGGAAACCACTTCAACTCCAAACGTGGCGACCAGCCGGTCCACGGGCGGTTCCAGCCTCCGGAGCGGGTATCGGAGGAGCAGCGGATCCAGCAGGCCGAGCTGGTTCGGGGTTTCGTCGACGCGGTGCTCGACGTGGACGCGGAGGCGAACGTGCTGGTCGCGGGTGACTTGAACGATTACGCGTTCTCCCCGGCCGTTGGTGCGCTGACCTCCGACGGCGCGTTGGACGCCCTGATCGAGAAGCTGCCCGAGAACGAGCGCTACACCACCGTATTCGAGGGACGCTCCCAGGCGCTTGATCACATGCTCGTCACGCGTGCGGCGCGCGATGTGGAGTTCGAGGTGATCCACATCAACGCGGAGTTCCACGAACGGACCAGCGACCACGACCCCACGCTCGTGCGGTTCCGGCCGGCGGGCGGCGACTGACGGCGGGCCCATGCGGCACGCGGTACCGTGGCTGCCGGTGGCGAGGTGGTTTCTGACCGTGAGGAGTGGGCGGGAATGCCGGACGAGTTCTCGCTGGAGGCGGCCGCTGTCGAGGTGATCGCCGAGTGGCTCGGAGTGCCGCGTAGCTGGCAACCGTTCGACATACCGCATCGTGGCGTGACGGTGGAGGAACGGCGTGCCTATGTCGGCAGGGTGTGGCAGCGGCTGCGCGAGGACGGGCTGACCGACGGTACGCGGGTCGACGGCGACGTCGAGGCCGCCCTGCGCGTGTGGACCGCGCCGGACCTGCTCGTCGTGGTGCGAGCGGAGCAGGACTTCGACCCGCCGCAGGTGCTCTACCGGGCGGTCGCGGGGCGCGAGCTGGGTGTGTTCTCCGAGCAGGTGGCTGAGTCGATCCGGTTCGCGCTGGTTCCTGCCGAACGGGTGATCGATCACGTGACGGGCATGCTGCCGCCGCACAGGGCGCTGCCGGTCGAGCCGTGTTCGGTGCTGGTGGAGTCTGGTCGGCGGGTCACCGACACCGAGGAAGGCGCCGGGATGCCCACGGTGGCCGAGCAGGCCAGGCGGTACGAGCGGCGGGACAAGGAAGGTGTGCGGGCGTTCTCCCAGTGGCCCGTGGTCCTGTGCGGCGGGTTCGAGCTGTACCTGCGGGACCGCGGCAACCTCGGCCACGTCGGGACGATGCAGTTCTTCGACACCGACCGCGGCCGGTACGTGGTCGGTGTGCAACAGGCCGGGGACGGCAAGACACGGCTGAACTTCATCCCTTCGGACGGTTCGCACGTGGCGCGCTGGTTGCACGAGGAGGTCTCGTTCGCGCGGCGCGCCACGGGTTGACGTGGGGCGTGAGGCTCGTTGGCCGAATCACCCCACGGCGATCCCGGTACCCATTACAGTAGTGACCGGTTCTGTGCGGAGGGTGATATGTCATGGCAGGTGGTGCGAGCTTCAGCGAGGACTCGTTGGCCGGTGACGGGGGTGACAACTCTGGTGCCGGTGCGGGTGCCGAGTTCCTGACGTCGGGATTCACCGCGGATGTCACCGACAGCGAGCAGGTGGAACGTTTCCAATCGGGTGCGGCCCGGTTGAAGGAGATGGCGAGCAACGGTCAGTTCGCGATCAACGAGGAAGGTATGCGGCGCTACCTCAAGGCGATCGACCTGTTCCTGGATGGCTACAAGGATCAGGAGCTCAATCTCCGGCAGCTCACACAACGGGCGAAGCTCGGTTCGAGCCCGTTCGCGATGGAGGTAGCGGATCACAATGTCAAGGTGATCGACGGTGACGAGCAGTCGTTGATCCCGAACCTCGAGAAGATGAAGGCGGCGTTCGAGGATGCCAGGGAGGCGTTGCTCGCCGCCCGGCGGAACTACGACGAGACCGAGGAAGCGTACAGCATGACGTTCCGGAACATGGGGCTCGACTGATGTGCGGCTCACGGACGCGGTTTGCGCAATTGTTCGTTGGGGCGACCGCATTCGTTCTCCTGGTTGCTTGCGCACAGTCAAGTGACGGTAACCCGTCCGCAGAACCGGCGGGCGATGAGAATAGGGAGCAGAACCGGCCGTCTGAGCCGGACAAGGCTGCCGAAGTGTTCGCCGGGGTCGAATCATGCGATCTCTTGGATGACGTGTTGCGCGGCGAAGATTTCCCACCAGGCGAGGAATCGACTGCTGGCGGAGAGAACGCATGTCAGTCCAGCAAGTCCGAATTTGCCGCAGTAGGTCTAAACCTGCAGTCTGACTATGCTTACGACGAGCTGAGTTACGCGCCGGAGAAGATCTTTCCTGGCGATGTTAACGATAGACCTGCCAATCAGGTCAGGGAAGCCATCGGTGCCGAGGGGTCGTGCGATGTGTCGCTTCATGTCGAGCCGAACTCGCGTGCGATTGTGTCGGTCTCATTGCGCGAGAGCGACACCGATGAGGCGTGTGCGTTCGTCGAGGAGCTGGCGGAGCGGTTGGAGCCGATGCTGCCCGGCGACGCTGGCTGAGAGCGGGTTGTGCCGCCCGGCGGAACTACGACGAGACCGAGGAAGCGCACAGCATGACGTTCCGGAACATGGGGCTCGACTGATGCGAGCATCATGGGGACCGGTCGGCTGGTTCGTGGCGGCATCGGCATCGCTGCTGATCCTGGCCGGTTTCACGCAGGAAAGTAGTGGCGATCCGGGCCCGACCTCGGCTGGAGACCACTCCAGTCAGGGTTCGGACGGCGCGGACTCGGATGCCACGAGCGGTGATCCTCTCGACGGGCTGGAAGCGTGTGATTTGCTCGACGATGCGCTGGAGGGTGAAGGCTTCCCGCCGGGTGAGGTGGAGACCGCCGGCGGGGAGAACGGTTGCATGTCCAGTAAGTCGGGCACGGGTACTGCCGGACTGGACCTGCAGCCGGGGTACGTCTATGACGAGTTTGTGTTCGACAAGGAGAAGCTTCACCTGGGAACTGTGAACCAGCGGCATGCGATGCAGATTCGTGATGCCATCGGCGCCGGGGGTAGCTGCAACGTCTCCATGGAGGTGCGTCCCGACTCGCGTGCCGTTGTCGGGGTGAATATGCGGCACGGCGACACCGACGAGGCGTGTGCGTTCGTCGAGGAGCTGGCGGAGCGGTTGGAGCCGATGCTGCCCGGCGGCCCCGGCTGAGAGCACGGTCTGCCGCGGTGCGTCGGGTGGCCCGCTCCCGTGCTCACTGTGGTGCCCCGGTGGTCCTCACCCCTGAAAAGCGCTGACCAGGGCTTGCAGCATCTGCTCGGCGCCGTGTGGTGCGGATACACGCAACCGTACGGCATCGCCCGTGTCGCGGATGTCGAAGTCGAAGAACGAGCAGCACCCCGACTCCTCCCGGACGAACTCGCGCACCAGGTGATCACTCCGGGACGCGAATGTCAGTACCGCGTGGCGGTCGTCTTCCCACTCGTATCCAGCCAGCTCGGCCGCCAGCGCGCGGTCGTTCTCGTCGCGGCGCCTGACGTCCTGCTCGCTCAGCTGGCAGGTGAACGCCTCATCGTCGGTCATCCGGTGCCCCCTGTGTTGTCGTGGCGTTCGCTGATGCCGTGACGGTATTGTTTGAAGTGGACTTCAAGTCAAGGAGCGACATGAGCGGGACATTGTCGATCGGTGAGGTCGCCCGCCGCACGGGTGTCGCGGGTTCTGCGCTGCGGTACTACGAGCGGATCGGGCTCATCGTCTCGGAGGGCCGCGACGGCAGGGGCCGCTTCTACCGGCCCGAGGTGCTCGTTCGCCTGCGGGTCATCGGGTACTTCCGGCAGGCAGGCTGCACGCTCGAGGAGATCGCCGAGCTGCTGTCCAGCGGTGAAGGCTGGCATGCGCTCGCGCACCGCAAGCGCGCCGACCTCGAAGCCGGAATCCGCGCGTTGCGGCAGGCGCAAGAGCTGATCGACGCGGCCCTGGCGTGTGGCTGCGCGGACCTCGAGGGCTGCCCCGTGCATCACGAGTCGGCTGCCGACCCCGCATGACATGATGCCGCGGGCACGTTGCCGTGCGCCTGGTTTGCCGAACCCGCAACGAGAATTGCGCCCGTTGCCGGTGCTCCCGCATGGTTCACGTGCAGGTTGTCGCGATGCCCGGTCAATGGCGGGAGGGCTGGAAGCTGGTGGTGCGCGGCGCTGGCGGTGCGGGGGTTGACCGGGGCGCCGATGCGCGCACCGGCGATCGTCGCCGCGGCCCGCGACCCCACGGGAAGGAGTCCTTGTGTCCGAAGAGTTCGATCAGGCGTTCTGGGAAGAACGCTACCGCGGCCGGACGGTCGCCTGCGGAAGGCAGCCCAATCCGCAGCTCGTGGCGGAAGCCGCTGATCTCGCACCCGGATCGGCACTCGACGCAGGCTGCGGCGAGGGAGCCGACGCCGTGTGGCTCGCTTCGCGCGGCTGGCAGGTGACCGCAGTGGACATCGCCGCAACCGCGTTGCGCCACGCGCAGGAGCACGCCGAGACCGCCGGCTCCGAGATCGCGAGCAGGATCGACTGGCTGCAGGCCGATCTGACCAGCTGGAAGCCTGCCGAGGACGAGTTCGACCTCGTCTCCACCCACTACGTGCACGCGGCGGCATCGCGCGGGGCGCTGTTCGACCGGTTGGCGGCCTCGGTCGTGCCGGGCGGAACGCTGCTCATCGTCGGCCACCACCCATCGGACCCGGCCACCGCATCGCATGCCGCCACGCCAGACGTGCACTTCACCGCCGAGGAGATCGCGGCCGACCTCGAACCCGGCCGGTGGGACATCGTCGTCGCCGAGACCAGGACCCGGTCAGCCACCGGGCACGACGGCTACGAGACGACCGTTCGCGACGCTGTGCTCCGGGCGCGCAAGCGCCACCCGGATCAGCGGCCTTCGGGCTGAGCACCCGCGGATCACCGGAGCGTGTCCGGAGCCCGGCGCGCAGCCGTGCAACGAGAAAGCGCCGGGCGTACCCGTACGGGTTCCCGGCGCTTTCCCTGGTGAGCTGGCGGAGGATACGGGATTCGAACCCGTGAAGGTGTTACCCTTACACGATTTCCAATCGTGCGCCTTAGGCCGCTCGGCCAATCCTCCGCCGAACAGCATACCCGACGTGCCTCGTGCCGCTCCTACGGGGCGGGAGACGCATGCGCGTGATCGCTGGTCGCCACGCCTTCGCCGGCGGTCACGGGTTGGCGTGCCGCGACCGTGAGAAATGCCCGGGCGGCGTGCCCGAGGGTGCCGGCGGGTGGACGACCCCGAAGGGCCGTGACAGCCGCGGGGCGAACGACCGGACGTCGGCGCGTGCACCGAACGTGCGGGACGTGCTCTCCCGGAAACACGGCAGACTGCCCAGAAATCGAGCTCGACATGGCGTGCGGTGATCGTGTTGTCCCTGGTCGGTTCGCCCGGACGTAGTTGGTGGACTGCGCGGTGCCGGTGCCCGACCGGTCGTCGCAGGGGCCTTCCAGTGTTGGTGCGGGATGAAACGTCGTAACGTCCATCGGATCCCGCTGTGCCCCTGCCGGTCCAAGACCGGGTCGGTATGGCGTTATGCCCGATCGGCATACCCGGCGGTCGCGTGCGGTGTCCCGGTCGCGCGCCGTCGCGGCGGCAGGAACTTGATATGCGGCCGGGCGCTGTCCGGCTCGTGTGCGACTGCGCAGTCGACGTCGTAGACCCGCCGGACGAGGTCCTCGGTCAGCACGTCCCCGGGCGAGCCGTCCGCGACGACTTCCCCACCGGACAGCACGAGCACGGCGTCACAGAACATCGCCGCCAGGTTGAGATCGTGCAGTGCCACGACGCTGGTCAGGGGCAGGCGGCTCACCAGGTCGAGCAGCTCGAGCTGGTGAGCGACGTCCAGATGGTTGGTCGGCTCGTCGAGAAGTAGCTCGGACGGTTCCTGGGCGAGCGCCCGCGCGATCTGGGTGCGTTGCCGCTCACCACCGGAAAGGCTGTGCCAGCGGCGGTGTCGCAGGTCGACCAACCCTGCGCACCGGAGCGCGTGGTCGATCGCGGGCCCGTCACCGTCCCGGGAGCCGCCCCAGGCGCTGCGGTGTGGGGTCCGTCCGAGCGCGACGACGTCTGTGACGGTCAGGTCCACCTCGGTGGAGACCTCCTGCTCGACGAATGCCACCCGCCTGGCGAGGTCACGCCTGCTGAGCCCGGTGATGTTCCGCCCGTCGAGCAGTACCGCGCCCTCGGACGGCGCGCGCAGTCCCGCGATCAGGCGCAGCAGCGACGACTTGCCGGAGCCGTTCGGCCCGATGAGCCCGAGCATGCCGCCGACGGGCACCTCCAGGCTCACCCGGTTCACGATCCGCGAGCCGCCCGCCCACCAGGACGCGCCGCGCACCTGGATGCTCATGAAGCCACCTTCCGTCGCGCGAGGATCGCGATGAACACCGGGACACCGACCAGCGCGGTGCCCACCCCGACCGGGATCTCCTCCGGTTCTGCCACCGTCCGCGCGAGCGTGTCCACCCATACCAGCAGCACGGCGCCGAGCACGGCGGTCACCGGCAGGGAGGCCCTGTGCCCCGGACCCACGAGCATCCGGGCGGCGTGTGGCAGGACCAGTCCGACGAACCCGATCACGCCGGACACGGCCACCAGCGTGGCCGTGAGTAGCGCTGTGACGGTGAGCAGCAGCCAGCGCAGGGCGCGAACGTGCACGCCGAGCGAGGCCGCGGAGTCCTGCCCGAACGCGAACGCGTCGAGCGAGCCGGCTCGCGAGAGGCAGACGACCAGCCCCACCAGGGACACCAGTCCGGTGATCACCACGTCGCCCCAGCGCGCGCCGGAGAGCGAGCCGAGCAGCCAGTACAGCACGCTCCGCGTCTGTTCCGCGTCGGCCGAGGTGATCACGATGAACGAGGTGAGGGCGGAGAACAGCTGGGTACCCGCGACCCCCGCCAGGATCACCCGGCTCGTGCCACCGCCTGCGACCGTGGCCAGCACCATCACGAGCGCGAACGCGATGATCGCGCCGAGGAACGCACCGGCCGCCAGGCTGATCGTTCCCGCGCCCAGCCCGAGCACGATCACCAGCACAGCCCCTGTGGAGGCCCCGCCGGAGATGCCGAGCAGGAACGGGTCGGCCAGCGGGTTGCGCAGCAGCGACTGCAGTACCGCGCCGCAGACGCCGAGCCCCGCCCCGCAGATGGCGGCCAGCAGGATGCGGGGCAACCGCAGGTCCATGACGATTCCCGTGCCGATCCGCGAGACGTCGGCGCTGCCGATCCCGAACTGCTCGCCAAGGATCGCGGCGACGTCGGCAACGGTGAGCCCTGCCGGGCCGATCGTGGCGACCACCATCATCGACAGCACGAGAGCGGGGATCCCGACAGCCACGATCCCGGCCGCCCGGCGGGTGTGTACGGCGGTGCCGTCTCGCATGGCCGGCTACCCGGCTCAGCCGTGCAGCTCGACGAGGGTGTCCGCCAGCGACTCGATCCCGTCGACGGTACGGATCGTGATGTTCAGCTCGGAGCCCGTCATCGGCATCCACCGCTGGTCGTCCACGACCGACAGCTCGGAAACGGCGGGGTCGTTCTCCAGGAAGCCGGTTTTCGACTCTACGCTCTGCCCCTCCCCGTCGCGGGTGAGGTCGCCGAGTACGAGCAGGTCCGGGTCCCGGTCGAGCACGTCCTCCCAGTTCACCTGCGGCCACATCGAGTCGACATCGCTGTAGGAGTTGTCGACGCCGAGCTCCCTGGTCATCGCGGCGGGCGCACCGGTGGCGCCCGCCATGTACGGGGCGTCGGTCTGGGCGAACCAGAACATCACCGACGTCGACTCGGGCACGTCGGCGCGCCGTACACGGTCCACGGCCTCGCCGACCCGCTCGCGTAGTTCGTCGATGAGGTCCTCGCCGCGCTCGGGAACGCCGAAGATCTCGGCGACGTCGGCGATCTCGCCGTAGAGGTCCTCGAGCTCGACGGGCTCGTCCAGCTCGGCGGCCTCCGGCTCGCAGCTCGACGGGGACAGGTAGGTGGGGACGCCGAGCTCTTCGAACCGCTCGCGCGGGGCGACGCGCCCGTCGGTGAACATCGCGTGGTAGGCGCCGATCACGAAGTCGGGTTCGGTGTCGAGGACGCTCTCGAATGACGGGGTGTCGTCGGCCAGCCGGGGGACCTGGTCGTTGGCCTCGGCCAGGTCCTCGCGTATCGGGTCGGTCCACGTGGCCGTGCCGACCATGCGATCCTCCAGGCCGAGGGCGAGCATGAGCTCGGTGGTCCCCTGGTTGAGGCTGACGGCGCGCTCGGGTGGCTCCTCCACGGTGACCTGCTGGTCGCAGTTGCTCAGCGTGACCGGGTCGGCGTCGTTACCCGGGTCGGTGATGCCGTCCGATGTGGCCTGGCCTGCACAGCCTGCCAGGGTCAGCGCCGCGACGAGCAGGGCGGCGAGCGGGGTCGCCGCACGGTGGGTGCCAGGCACGCGCATGCCGGCGCGGGTCGGAATGGGTGACATGGTGTCCTCGCTCAGGGCCCGTACGCGGGGCCCGGTCGGTAGCGGTCCGGGACGTGGGCATGTTCCGCCCCGGGAGCCAGCAGGTCTTCGGGCTCGGGCTCATCCGGGCGAGGAACCTTCCCGGGCGCGTGGTGCCCAGTGGTGCGGGTCGGACGTGCCGACCTCCTCGCCCGTTACCCCTACCGCTGCGCGTCAGCTCCGGCCTTCGACCGGATTCCCTGCCCCGGTAGCGGGGGCGACTGGCTCGTAGAGGGATCCTAGTGGCCCGCCGGTTCTCGCGAGTACCCGCTGTGCCCGATGCCACGTGCCGCGGGCGGCGGTGCGGTGCTGGCCATGCCGGCGTCGCGGTGGGGTACTACGCTGCGCGAGTCCGTGCGGCATCGGGTGTCACGGGGCGCCCGGCTCATGAGCCGAACCCAGGGCGGGAGTGGTGTGGCCGAGGAACACGCATTCGCGATCGACGAGGTCGTGCTCCGGAGGGGTGATACGACCGTGCTCGACCGGGTCTCGCTCCGCGTGCCCGTTGGCCGCTGCACGGCGCTGGTGGGGAGGAGCGGCTCGGGTAAGTCCACACTGCTGCGTGTGCTGACCCGGCTGGCGGAGCCGGACAGCGGTGCCGTGTACTACCGCGGTGTGCCGGTGGCCGAGTGGGACGTCCTGGAGCTGCGCAGGCGGGTGCAGCTGGTGGCGCAGAACCCGGTGCTGCTTGCAGGCACGGCCGCCGAGGAGGTGGCCGTCGGGGCCGGTGCGCTCGGCGAGGAGCGGATCGCGGAGTTGCTGGGGCGGGTCGGTCTGGACGCCGGCCTGGCCGGTCGGGAGACGGCAGCCCTGTCCGGCGGGGAGGCGCAGCGCCTGGCGCTGGCGAGGTCGCTCGCGCTGGAGCCCGATGTGCTGTTGCTCGACGAACCCACGGCGGCGCTGGACTCCGAGAGCGCGACGGCGATCGAGAACGCCGTGCGATCGCTCGTGCGCAACAACGTCACCGTCCTGCTCGTCAGCCACGCCACCGAGCAGGTGCGCAGGATCGCCGACCACGCGGCGGTGCTCGTGGCAGGCAGGGTCGCCGACAGCGGCCCACCGGGCGAGCTGACGTACCTGGAGGAGACAGCGTGAACGGGACGGAGCTGGGTTGGCTCGAGGTGGGCACATCGGTGCTGCTGGTCGCCGTCGCGGTGCTCGTGGCAGCCCACCAGCGACTCGGCCTGAGCAAGGACGTTCTCCTCGCCGCAGTACGCGCCTTCGTGCAGCTCGTCGCGGTGGGCATGGTCCTCGTCGTGATCTTCGAGCACGGCGGTGCGCTCGGTGCGCTCGGCTGGGTCGTGCTCATGGTGGTCATCGCCGGGCAGGTCGCCGGGCGTCGCGGCAAGGGTGTGCCGCGCGCGAAGATCATCGCCACGGTGTCGGTGGCCTCGGGCGCGGGTGTGGCGCTGGCGGTGCTGTTGCTGCTGGACGTGTTCCCCGGCAGGCCGTCGGTGATCGTGCCGATCGGCGGCATGATCGTGGCGAACTCGATGCAGGCGGTCGGGCTCGTGCTGCTGCGGCTGGCCGAGCACGTCGACGACTCCCGCGCGGAGATCGAGGCGCGGCTGTCGTTGGGGATGGACTCGGCAGAGGCGTTCGGCCCCCATCGCCGCTCGGCGGCCCGGGCGGCGTTGCTGCCTGCGATCGACGCGACGAAGGTGGTGGGGCTGATCAGTCTGCCGGGGGCGATGACCGGCTTGATCCTGGCCGGGGTGGACCCGCTGACCGCGATCCGCTACCAGATCGTGGTCATGTACATGATCCTCGGCGCGGCCGCGCTGGCCGCTGCGGTAGCCGTGCATCTCGGGCAACGACGCCTGTTCGACCAGGCCCAGCGGCTGCGCGTGTAGCGAGGGTGTGCGGCGCCACTGGCCGCGTACCCGCCGGGAGGCCGTCCCATATGCTCTGTAGCCATGAGCAAGCACTTCGATGTCGTGGTCCTCGGCGCGGGACCCGGTGGGTATGTAGCGGCGATCCGGGCGGCGCAGCTGGGGCAGTCCGTGGCCGTCATCGAGGAGAAGTACTGGGGAGGGGTGTGCCTCAACGTCGGATGTATCCCGTCGAAGGCACTGCTGCGCAACGCCGAGCTGGTGCACCTGTTCCAGCACGAGGCGAGCACGTTCGGGATCTCGGTGGACGGTTCCGTCCGGGTGGACTACTCGGTCGCCTACCAGCGCAGCCGCACCGTCGCCGACGGGCGGGTCAAGGGCGTGCACTACCTGATGAAGAAGAACAAGATCACGCAGTTCGAGGGCTGGGGCCGGTTCACCGGCGCGAACACGATCGAGGTCGCCACCGCCGACGGCGGTACCGAGACGGTCTCCTTCGACAACTGCATCATCGCGACCGGAGCGACGACGAAGCTGCTTCCGGGTACGCAGCTGTCCGGACGCGTAGTCACCTACGAGGAGCAGATCCTGGCCGATGAGCTGCCGGAGAGCATCGTCATCGCAGGTGCGGGCGCGATCGGTGTGGAGTTCGCGTACGTGCTGCACAACTACGGCGTGCAGGTGACGATCGTTGAGTTCCTCGACCGGATGGTGCCGCTCGAGGATCCGGACGTCTCCAAGGAGCTGGCCAGGCGCTACAAGCGCATGGGTATCGAGGTGCTCACCGGAACCCGGGTGGACTCGATCGACGACTCGGGAGCGAAGGTGACCGTCACGGTCTCGCAGGACGGGCAACAGCGCACCCTGGAGACGGACAAGGTGCTCCAGGCGATCGGGTTCCAGCCCAGAGTGGACGGTTACGGGCTGGACACCCTCGGGGTGCGGCTGAGCGAGCGCGGCGCGATCGAGGTGGACGACGAGTGCCGGACCTCGGTCCCGAACGTGTTCGCCATCGGTGACGTGACTGCGAAGCTGATGCTGGCGCACACCGCGGAGGCGATGGGGATCGTCGCTGCTGAGACGATCGGTGGCGCCGAGACGATGGCACTGGACTACGACATGATCCCGCGGGCGACCTACTGCCAGCCGCAGATCGCCAGCTTCGGCTACTCCGAGCAGGAGGCCCGCGAGCGCGGGCACGACATCGAGGTGGCGAAGTTCCCGTTCATGGCCAACGGCAAGGCGCACGGGCTCGGCGACACCACCGGGTTCGTGAAGCTGATCAGCGACAAGCGCTACGGCGAGCTGCTCGGCGGGCACCTGATCGGGCCGGAGGTCACCGAGCTGCTCCCGGAGCTGACCCTGGCGCAGCAGTGGGATCTGACGGTGCACGAGGTCGCGCGCAACGTGCACGCGCACCCGAGCCTGAGCGAGTCGGTGAAGGAAGCCGTCCACGGCCTGGCAGGCCACATGATCAACATGTAGGCAGATGGGGCGCACCGTCGATACACGGCCCTGTCACAGTGCGTCGATGAACCGGCCAACAGCGCGCTCGAACTGGCCGAGGCCCGGTTGCTCCACGGGCAGGTGCCCGGCGTTGGCGAGCACGACCAGTTCCTTGGGCGCGGCAATCCGTTCGAAGAACGGCCGGCTCACGTCGACGGGAGTCCACCGATCCGCGCCGGGGTGGGTCAGCAATACCGGACATGCGGTGAATTGCTCGGGTTCGACCGCCGGTTGTGAGGTCATGAAGGTACGCAGGAAGCGCAACGAGACGCTGTTCCCGCCGCCTGCGGGGTCGGACGCAACAAGATCGTTCAGCCGGGGGTCGTTGGACATGGCTGCCATGTTCACCACCCAGCGGATCGGCAGCTGCACTCGATCAGCGAAGGCAAGACGGCGCAGCATCGCAGGAGCCGCGGTGCCGAGCAACGGCGTTCGCGCGGCAACCCGCCGGACTACCGGGTCGCGGGGATCAAGCAAACACGTGACGATCAAACCTGCCGCTCCGGCGGTCGCCGCCACGTCGTACGCCACCATGCCACCCATGCTCGCGCCGAAAAGCACAATCGGCCGTCCCGAACGCTGCCGCTCTACCTCGACCAAGTCCGCCACACACTCGGCCCACATACCGTAGTCCAACGGCTCGTCAGTACGGGTCAGCCCGTAACCCGGCAGGTCCGGAGCGACTACCTCGGCGCGCGTGCCCCCGATGAGCTTGGCGAACGGGGCCAGCATGCGTCCGTCGCCACCGGCACCGTGCACGAGGACGGCGACGAATCGAGCGTCGGGCGCTTCGAGCCGATCCAGGTGCACGTCGAGTCCACGCCAGTGCCACCACTCCTCGGCCACACCTGGAGCGCCCGATAGCTCGGGTGGGTAGAGCTCGAGGTATCGCCGCCAGTGACTTATGGTCTCGTACGACACAGTCGGCACGGAACCCATCCTCGCAGAAACGAACCCTTACCGGAACTCGGCGCCGGTACGGACAAGCCCGTCACTGTCACACGGCAACATGCCCCAACATTCCCTCGTGAACCACGGCCAACGCCTACGTCCCGGTGACAGGTGGCACGAGTACGCTCCCCACATGATCAATACGTGAGTGGTCAGGAAACCGATGACCATGCGATTCGCGAGCCATAACGTGCATCCGTGGCCGAAGTACAGCGGAATTACTCGATGGTGAGAACGATGGGCAAGTGGGAAGAACGCATTATGGACGTTATTGAAATGGCTCCCGATGGTGCCGCCTAGCTGTGAGCGGACTACGGGACTGTCGACGGCTTGAACGAGGTCGAAACGAACCTGACGTATACGAAGGGTACCTACTGGGCCGGTACCGGTTGCATCGTGTTGAGCAGGCCTGTCACCCTATCGGCCTTCGATGTCGCCTCGCCGAAATAACTCGGGTACCTCTCTTTGACAAGATCAAGGCTGGCGGCACCTACTAGTAAGACATCCACGTCCGCGTCAGTGCTCGACAGCTGCGACTTGTACCTGTGTTCGGCCTCGTTGTACGCACGAGCCGCCGCGAAGTAGTCGGAGAAGGACTCAACGTCAGTCTTGCCTTTGCTCCGATGCTGTACGAGCAAGAACCATGTATCTTCGTCAAACACGGTCACACCTCCCTCGTCAGCCAGTCTCGCGCGGCTTGCGTAGCGCTCCGCAGAGCGGACAACTCTGTGTGCATCATGTCAATACCATCGTCGAGTCTCCGGAAGTAGTGATCAAGCTCTCGAAAGTAGTCAAGCAAGACTTGCGGGCCATCTTCGTGCTTGAGGTCGGTGCCCAGCGACTTGTCAAACTGTTCTACCAGTTCAGCCCACTCTTGCTGACGCTCCGTTCGAAGCTGTAACTCAACCTTGAACCCATCACGTCGGCACTACAAATGCAACGCGCTGTAACCGCCCTGGTGAGGGTCAACATTGTAGTCTCGTACGTTCTCTATCGTCAGCTTGTGCGCCCGCTCGAGCCCTCGCTGCACGCTCTCGACATCTCCAAGATCCGGCAACACAGCGCGACAGCCCGCGATGTCTGAGTCGCCCCGGTGTGTCTGGAGACTCCAGTCTTTGGGAAGGATGGGGTCATGTCAGGGAACACATCGCGGAGGTACCCGCCGGAGCTGCGTGAGCGCGCGGTTCGCATGTTTGGCGAGGTGCGCGGCCAGCATGAGTCGGAGTGGGCCGCGATGACCGCGGTGGCCGAGCTGCTCGGGGTAGGTACGCCGGAGACAGTCCGTAAGTGGGT
>NZ_FZNW01000046.1 GCF_900188115.1 Haloechinothrix alba
ACTCCGCCCTGGGCTATGCCAGCCCCGAGCAGTGGGAACAGCAGGAACTACTCAAGGCCGCATAACCACGTGTCCGGCCAACAGGGGAAAGGTCAACGCTCGGCCTGTCGAACCAAGACCAGATCCACCGTTAATCAGACAGACCCTTAATCAGACAGACCCGGTCGTTTCAGAATGATCTTGTGAGTTGGCGGTGGCAGATGAGGACGCAGCCGAGCTGGAGGAGTCCGTGGTGGATGTCGGCGCGGCGTTCGTAGCGGGTGCGGAGCCGTTTGTAGTGGTGTAGCCAGGCGAAGGCGTGTTCGACGACCTACCGTATGGTGCCGAGCCCGCAAGCCGTGCGTGGGGGCTGCTGCAGGGATGTGTGACATCGGAGTTCGCTTGCCGATGTGCAGGCGTGGAAGGATGCCACTGTGCCCAAGCCCTATCCCCGTGAGTTCCGTGAGGACGTTGTCCGGGTCGCGCGCAGCCGCGAGTCGGGTGTGACGATCGAGCAGGTTGCCAGCGACTTCGGTGTTCACCCGATGACGTTGCAGAAGTGGCTACGCGCGGCCGATGCCGAGGACGGCGTGAAGCCGGGCGTCACGTCCGACGCCGCAGCTGAGCTGCGGGAGCTCAAGCGGCGTCATCGGCTGTTGGAACAGGAGAACCAGGTGTTGCGGCGGGCGGCGGCGTATCTGTCGCAGGACAATCTGCCGGGAAAAGGCTCTACCCGCTCGTAAGGGAGTTGGCCGCCCCCGATGCCCGGATTCGGGTGCCGGTGGCGGTTGCGTGCCGGGTGTTGAAGCTCCACCGCCAGCATTACTACGCCTGGCTCGCCTGCCCGGTCACCGACGCCGAGTACGCCGAGGCGTATGTGGCGAACGCGCTGTTCGACGCCCACCGCGAGGATCCCGAGTTCGGCTATCGGTTGTTGCACGATGAGGTCACCGCCGTCGGACATGAGGTGTCGGAGCGCACGGTGTGGACGATCTGCTCGGCCAACGAGTGGTGGTGCGTGTTCGGCACGAAGCGCCGCTCCCGCAGGGCCAGGCCCGCCGCGCCGGCGCACGAGGACCTGGTGCGCCGGGAGTTCACCGCCGCCGAGCCGAATCGGCTGTGGCTGACCGACATCTCCGAACATCCCACCGGCGAGGGCAAGATCTACCTCTGTGCGGTCAAGGACGCCTGGTCGAACCGGATCGTGGGCTACTCGATCGCTGAGCGCATGACCTCCCAGCTCGCCCTCGACGCACTGGAATCGGCCGTCGCCCGCCGCGGCGGCAGCGTCGCCAGCTGCACGTTGCACAGCGATCGTGGAGGTCAGTTTCGCAGTCGGAAGCTGCAACAGGCGTTGTGGCGTCACCACATGCGCGGCTCGATGGGTCAGGTCGGCGCGGCCGGTGACAGCGCCGCCATGGAGAGCTTCTTCAGCCTTCTGCAACGCAACGTTCTCAATCGTCGCCGATGGGACAGCCGCGAACAGCTCCGGATCGCGACCGTGACCTGGATCGAACGCACCTACCATCGACGCCGCCGCCAAACCCGCCTTGGTCGTTTGACGCCTATCGAGTACGAAACCATCATGAGCCAGGTCGCCACAACCGCGACCTAAACCACTGTCACAAAACCGTTCAGCAACCCCTGGTGTTTTTCAGTATCTGCGGGTTGGACATACCCAAGCGGCCAACGGCACGCGGCACAGCCATCCGCCCAGCCGCATCAAGGTCGCTACCCAGAGTAGGTCCCGTCGGCTGCGCTAGCACCCGGAAGGCGCGATCACTTCAACCACCGACTGCGCACGTCCGCGCTCGGCGAGTTCCAGGGCGACCCACCCGCCTAGCGAGTTGCCGACCAGATGGGCCCGTTCGATTCCCGCGTCGTCGAGCAGCCGTTCCACCGCGTCAGTGACACCCCGGACGCCGGGGCGTCGATCGGAGGACAGTGGCGCCGCGCCGCGATGGCCAGGCAACGTCGACGCGTAGACCGCGTGGCGCGCCTCCAACAGCGGCACGACTGGGCGCCAGATCCGCCAGGACAGGTTGAGACCGTGCAGTAGGACTAGATTCGACCCGAGGCCCCGCGGTAGGACTCGGTGATCGAGTCCTACCGCGGGGCCTCCTTACGGCCGCAGGACGTTATCGCTACAGTCGAGTTGCAGCCTGAGCCTGTCCGCATTACCCGCTGTCCCTTCGATCGCTTGGCACCTCGGACCTACATGGGCGGTCAGTTCTCGAGCCTGAGCGCCTCGGTCGGGCATCCTTCGACTGCCTGTTGAACCGCGTCCAGCTCGTCTTCGCTCACCGAATCGCGCAGAACGACGAGGGCACCCTCGTCATTGACCTCGAAGTGATCCGGAGCCAGTGACTCGCAGATGCCCAGCCCGGTGCATTTGTTGCGATCGACGACGATCCTCATCTATGTTGCTCCTTTCGTCGTCGGTGTCAGTACTCAGTCATTGCTTCACTCAGCGAGTGAAGGTACACGGCATTGCCCTAACTCCGCGGATGAAGTGGCTCGTGAGGTACGTGGGCGCGCCGACCTCGATGTCCTTGACCCGGAACAGCAGCTCCTTGAACAGGTGCCGCAACTGAGTCTTGGCCAGCATGTTGCCCAGGCAGTAGTGGGGACCCCCGCCTCCGAAGGCCACATGTGGGTTCGGGCTACGCAGAATGTTGAATGCGTGCGGGTCGTCGAAGACGCGCTCGTCGCGGTTGGCGGACGCGAAAACGGTGACGACCCAGTCGCCCCCGTGTAGCTTCTGCCCATTGAGCTCGGTATCGCGGGTCACGGTGCGGCGGAAGGTCTGTACCGGGGTCGCCCAGCGGACGAACTCCTCGATAGCTGTGGTGATCCGGCCGTCGTAGTCCTCCAGTAGCAATTTCCGCTGGTCGGGGAAGTCGCACAACGCCTTCATGGTCAGGCTGGTTGTGTTGCGCGTCGTGTCGTTTCCGGCCACCGACAGCAGAACGAAGAAGGCGCCGATCTCCTCGTCGGTCAGTCGCTCGCCGTCCACCTCCGCCTGCACCAGGTTCGTCATCAGGTCACTGGTCGGCCGGGCGCGCCGTTCCTCAGCGAGCTCCACCCCGATGTTCAGCAGCGTCATCAGAGCATTCATCTGGAATGTGAGTGCGTCCTGCCCGGCTGCGGCATCTTCGTCCAGGTAGGCGACCATTCCGTCAGCCGCGCGGTAGCCCTCCTCGCGCAGCTCCTGTGGCACGCCAAGCATCTCGAAGATGGTCCACATCGGCAGTCGCTTCGACACCTGGGCGACGAAGTCGCAGTCTCCGACGTCCAGGAGATCATCGACTATCCGGCGCGCCTGATTGTTGATCTGGTCGTCGATCTTCTTGACTTGTTTGGGGGTGAACGCGCTACTCACCAGCCGGCGGAGCCGGGTGTGCCGGGGTGGATCCATCCCGAGGAATGAGGAGGCGGCCGCGGCCATGTCCTCCGGCATCTCCTCCATCGTGACGCCCTGCGCGCTAGAGAACGTCTCCCAGTCCTTGCTCACGGAGACGACGTCGGCGTGGCGCACCACGATCCAGATTCCGTCTTTCTCCAGCGGCAAGAGGTTGCCCTCGAGGGGCGGGTGCCAGCTCACCGGACGTTCGTCACGGAGTTCCTTGAACGTCGTCTCGCGTTCCTCGGCTGTGCGGCCCCAGAACTCTAATGTGGCCACAGGCGCAGGATCGAACGAATGAGCCTCGGCGTGCACGGTCATCGGTTACCTGCCTTTCTGGTCATGAGTCGAAGCACGCTCGCAGCGCGTGGCGGTACAGTACGCCGGACGAAGTTCTCGGTAGCTCGTGGGTGAAGTCAATGCTCCGCGGCACCTGGTCTCGGGCAACGCGCTCCTTGAGGAAGTCGATGAGTTCGTGTTCCAGCGCGTCGCCCACCTCAGCTTCGGCGGCAGGCTGAACGATCGCCTTTAGCTGCAGGTCCGCTTGGGCATCGGACACGTCGATCACCTCGATCACCGCGACGTCGACAACCTTGGGATGCAGCGACAATCCGCTCTCCAACTCGTGCGGGTACACTGGTCTGGCCTCCTCGACGATGCCGCGCGATCGGCACGGGGTCAGTCTCCAGCATCGCGCGCGAACGTCCATGACGCGCGGGTAGTTCGACCCGCCGGCATACCCACCTTGCTGGCCGCGGCGGTGTTGCGGCGTGTGCCGAGTGGCGCGCCCGTGGGTATGCATCCCCGTAGATCTCCCCTCGCTGCCGTGTGCCTGAGGCCGCACGATGTGCTCACCTACCCATTGCGATCTATCTCGGGAGTATCGGTATGGACATTCGGGGTCTCCGCTGCATCGTGACCGGGGCAGCCTCAGGGATCGGTGAGGCGGTCGCGCGCCAGCTGGCCGAGTGCGGCGCTGAGGTGATCAGCTTCGATCGCAACAAGCCGACCTTCGAGGCCGCCGAGCACATCGAGATCGACCTCGCCGACCCGAACAGCATCGATGCGGCGCTGGGCGATGTGGACGGCAACGTCGATGTCCTGGCCAACGTCGCGGGGATCCCTGGAACCATGCCGGCCGAGCTCGTATTCAAGGTCAACTTCCTGGGCCTCCGTCACCTGACGGAGGCGATGTTCGACCGAATGAACCCCGGTGGTTCGATCGTCAACGTCTCGTCCACGGCCGGATTGAAGTGGCCTGAGCACCTCGACGCCATCAAGGATCTGCTGACCACGGAGACGTTCGCCGAAGGTCTTGACTGGTTTCGGGCCCATCCGCCGGACGGCAATGCCTACAACTTCTCGAAAGAGGCCACCACGGTCTACACCCTGGGGATGGGCGGTGCCGTACGTGAGTTGGGGGACCTGCGGATCAACGCCGTGCTCCCAGGGCCGGTCGAGACGCCGATCCTGGCTGACTTCGAGGAGTCCATGGGCAAGGAGGTCCTCGACGGAGTGAAGAACTTCCTGGGCCGACACGCCACACCTGCCGATATCGCGCCTGCCGTCGTGTTCCTCGCCTCCCGCGACTCCCAGTGGATCAACGGGTCGACCATCACAGCGGACGGCGGAATCACCGGTGCTATGTATGCGGGAATCGTGCCGGCCCCGGACGACTGACGACCCGGATCCAACAGCCCTACCCCTCAGCGTCTCGGCAGTTGGCCGTAACGAATGGAGACACTAAAATGGCAGGATTCGCCAGCGAGGACGAACTGTACAAGTACGTGGGTGCGATCTTCGAAAAGGCTTTCGAGGACAAAGAGATCGGGCCCAAGCTGGCCGAGACGAATGCCGTGCTGGCCATGTACTGCACCGAGCCGGATTCGACTCTGATCATCGACATGGGCAACCACAAGGTGCACGAGGGCAACACGGGTCCAGCGCCTGATGCCGCCATGCGCATGACCACCGAAACCAGCAACCTATACTGGCAGGGCAAGGTCAATCTTACGTTCGCGATGGCTCGGGGCAAGGTCAAGGTGGAGGGGAATATCGCTAAACTGCTCGCCCTCTCGCCAGCAAGTAGGAAGATGTTCCCCGTCTACGTCGAGATGCTCAAGGCTGATGGTCGGGATGACTTACTCGCCTGATCGCCATCTGGCGAAAGTGCGAATGCCGGTATTCGACGCTGGGTGGTTCTTCATCGAGAAGCCCGATGCGCCGGCTCACTTCGCGCCACTACTCATTCTCAGCCCGCCGCCCGACGCACCGCCCGGCTATGTCGCGGAACTGGTCAGTCAATGGCGGCAGATCCAACCCCCCATTCAACTACGTGCTTCGGCGCGGCCGGCTGGCCTGGGACGTGCTGCCGGATGAGAAGGTCGACCTCGAGTACCACTTGCATCATGTCGCGCTGCCCGCGCCGGGTGGAGAGCGAGAGCTCGGCATGCTGGTGTCGACGCTGCACTCCCGGCCGCTCGACCGCCGGAAACCGCTGTGGGGGTGCTAGGAGTGCACTGAACAAGGCATGAGTTGGGGCGGGAAGAACGCCGGCAAGGCCGTCTGTGCGGCAGTGAGGTCAGACCTGTGGGGTCGACAACGTGGTCGTTCTTCCCGCCGATAGCAGTCTGACTCGCGGTACGGGGGCCGGCAAGGGGCTTTGGCCGGGTTCGCGCGTTGTTGCTGCCCCGGGATCGTGTGGCGTTGCCAGCGCGTGACGGAGTCTCCGGTTTGGGCTCAGTGCAGCAAGAGCAACACCTGTAGCTCACCTATGATGCCGCCGATGAGTATTAGCTTCCATTCGTCCTGTTTGAACGCCGGGCGGAGCAGGTCCTCGTACTCTTGCGTCGTCATCAGCTTCATCTTGCTGATCACCATTGCCCGCATGTCGAGGGCCTCCATGGTGTAGTCCTCGACCTCGCGGCTGGCCTCGGGAAAGCGTTGCAGGATGAATGTGAGCGGCGCCGCGCTTGAGTTCCTGGTAGCGCTTGCCACCAAGAGTGGCCACGACCAGCGGCTTGGCGAGACACATCTCGCTGTCGACGGCCCGCTGCACGGCATTGTCGATCATGTTGAACAGCTTGTCTGACTGGCTGCCGGTGAGCATGGCCTCGACGATGTTGCGCGGGGTGAGGATCTCCGTGGCCAACAGATTGCCATAGTCGGCGGCCACCTCGTCGCGACGCTTGTGGAACAGGCCTTGCCAGCCGAACACGCCCAAGAAACGTCGGGGCTCGACTGGCCGGAAGATCATCCGGAGCGCGAGCCAGTCGGTGAAGTAGCCGACGAAGAAGCCGAATGCGGGCATCAACCAGGACACATGGGTTCCCGCCCAAATGGGTTCCCGCCCACACCAACGCCTGCGCGAAGCCGAGACCGAATCCGAAGCCCAGCCCGGCGCGCACGATGAACGTCATCTCCGGCTGAGCAATGTCCCGGATCAACTTGACCATCAAGGCCTTGTCACGGATCAGCGTGCTGACTACCATCCCGCGAAGGTCGAAGACCTTGTCGATGTCGGTTCGCAGGTCCTTGACCATCTTGCGGACCAGTCGGGGCGTTTGCCGCCGAACTTAGCGTACAACCAGGCCGCGGGTGACCTCCGACATCATCTCCCAGATTGTTGGCTGGTATTTCGCCATGAGCTCGCGGGTGGCTGGTCGGTGGCCTCGATCAGTGGCTTCTCGACGTGGTCGGTGAACTCGTCCGGGTCGATCCGGTCGATAAGCTCCTCCGGGGTTACCAGCTTTGACAGCATCAGGTCGACGGCGATACGGGCCATTCGCGGGGCGTAGCGGGGTACCATGCCCTGCCAGCCGAGGTACGGTTTGATTCCGCGGAACTCGAGCGGCCGGAACATCATCTCGACCGCGACCAGTTTGGTGCAGTAGCCGATCAGGGCGGCGATCAGGGGCATCGACGCGTAGATCAGCCAGTTCTCGCCGACGTCCGTGACGAGCTGGCCGAAGTAGTCGCCCAACGTCACGCTCCGGGTCGGCTTAGCTGGCCGATTTCGGCGTTCAGGTATCGATGTAGGCGATTTGCCCCTAGTACTACAGTCGCGCTTATTTTGATCTTGTCGGCGTGTCTGCGCTGGTAGCGGGGTTGCTGGTTTGATCATGGGTGGATGGGCGATGATGTCT
>NZ_FZNW01000008.1 GCF_900188115.1 Haloechinothrix alba
TACGGCCACCACAGCCCCACCGCCCTCATCGCCATGATCTACCTCTGCGCCGGAGGCATCACCATCACACTCCCCACACAAACCTGAGGAGTCCCCTGAATGACGCTTTCAGTCCGTTACGTGGACTGAAAGCGTCATTCAGCGCACCCGTCAGGTTGTCGGCACGCCGCCTGTTCCGGGGCCGCGCACGCCTTCCAGCGGCGGAAGCGGGCAGTGCAACAGGGCGCACACCGTGCGCAGCAGCTCGGCTTCCTCGACAGTGACCACGCCGTCGTGGCTGATCACCTCCACCATGCTCGCCACGACGTGCTGCTTCTCCCTGCTGTCCAACCCGTCCAGCGCGGGCCAGATCGCGTCGAGCTCGATGAGCCCCTGCTCGGGCAGGCGGAACGGAATCCGCGCGTTCGGCAGCAGCCGTGCCATGCCCGCGAGGTAGGCCGCCTCCGCCGCCTGGGCACCGTCCTGCCCGGCCCGAGCCAGTACGGCGAGCAGCTTCGCGATCGCCTCGGCGTTGCCCGCGAGCGTGTGCCGTCGCGGGGAGCGCCACGGCGAGCTGTGATGGATCGCCTCGTACAGCTCCCTGTGCAGCAGGGTGCCCAGGCAGTACTCGAACATGCTCAGCCTGCCGTCCGCACCGATGAGCTCGGCGGCGCTGTCCATGATCGGGTTGAGCTCGTTGCTGTGCCGGTTCCGCAGTGCCGAGAAGGCGACCTCCAGCAACGGCAACCGCAACCCCGGGTCCAGCTGGGCAAGGTCCTGCGCCTCGCTCAATGCGGCGTCGGCCATCTGCTGGCCGTACCTACCGGCGAGCGCCTGGTGCTGCTGGGTGCGTACGTCCTGTTGCTCCGAGAACAGCAGCCCGAACACGATCGGGACCACACGTTCGTGGTCGCGCACCCCGTTCATCAGCTCTTCGGGAATGCGCCGCAGGATCTCACCCGCCTGCTGGTAGGAGGCCGCTTCCGGGGAGCCGATGTCTGCCACGACGTCCTGCGACTGCACAGGGACCCGGTGTCCCTGCGCGCCGCCCGCCTCCGGCGCGGCCGGTGCCTGGCCTGCCGGTGCGGCACCGGATGCCAGTCCCTCGGTGAGCCCTTTCGCCTTGTCCTCCTGCATTCCCGACGGTGGAGCCGAGGACCATCGCTTCGAGAGCTCGTCGAGCTCGGCCGGGTCGAACGAGGGGTCGAGCATCTTGATGCGCTCGTGCAGCGGCGGGTGGGTCGCGAACGCGTTGGAGAAGTTCATGCCCTCACCGAAGAGCATGTGACTGACGTCCTCGACGTGCCCGTCCCGGAGCTTCGACCCCTCGTCGATGCCTCCGATCTTCTTGAGCGCACCCGTGAGGCCCTCGGTCTGGCGGGTGTACTGCACGGCCGAGGCGTCGGCGAGGTACTCCCGCTGCCGCGACACCGCTGCCTTGATCAGCCTGCCCATCAGCACACCGATGTAACCGACGATCAGTGCACCGAGCGCGACCATCAGGATCGGTGCGGCGTTGCGTCCGCGAGCGGAGTACAGCCCGATCCGCGCGGCGACGGCCAGGGCCATGATGCCGAACAGCACCCCCATCAGGCGGATGTTCAGCCGCATGTCCCCGTTGATGACGTGGCTGAACTCGTGCGCGATGACACCCTGGAGCTCGTCGCGGTTTAACCGTTCGAGCGCGCCGCGCGTGACCGCCACCGCCGAGTCCGATGGCGACCAGCCTGCCGCGAAGGCATTGATCCCGCCTTCCTGCGCGAGCACGTACACCTCGGGTACGCCGACGCCGGAGGCGATGGCCATCTCCTCGACCACGTTACGCAGCCTGCGTAGCTGCGGGTCGCGGGTGTCATCCGGTACGTAGACTCCTCCCAGCTTCCGCGCGACAGCGCCGCCCCCGCCGTTCTTGAGCGAGGCCATGCGAACCAGCGAGGTCAGGCCGATGATCGCCATCGTGACCGCGCTGATGACGATGATGGCGGTGAGCAGGTCCGCAACCGGCGCGGACCAGACGTCGAACGCGGTCAGCGCGATCAGGTTGACCAGCAGGACGATGCCCAGTACGGCGGTCAGGAAGAGCAGCACCAGCCGGTGCGAGATGCGCCGCACCTGGTGCTGGCGTTCGAAGAAGTTCATCTACAGCCCGTCTCGACTCGAACGATCAGAACGATACCTCGGGGGCCTCGCGCTTCCCGGGATCATCCACTTCGAGCAGTGCGGCCGCCTCGAAGCCGAACATCCCGGCGATGAGGTTGCCCGGGAAGGCCTCGCGCTTGTTGTTGTAGGCCATCACCGCGTCGTTGAAGCTCTGCCTGGCGAAGGCGACCCGGTTCTCGGTCGAGGTCAGCTCTTCGGACAGCTGCATCATGTTCTGGTTGGCCTTGAGGTCCGGGTAGGACTCGGACAGCGCGAACAGCTTGCCGAGCGACTGGGTCAGCATGTTCTCGGCCCCGGACAGCTCCTGCATGGCGTTCGGGTCACCGGGGTTGTTACGTGCCTGGTCCTGCGCGTCGACCGCGCCCGAGCGGGCGGAGACCACTTCCTCGAGCGTCTCCCGCTCGTGCTGCATGTACCCCTTGGCAGTCTCGATCAGGTTCGGGATCAGGTCGTGGCGCCGCGTCAGCTGCACATCGATCTGCGCGAACGCGTTCTTGTACGCGTTGCGGAGCCGGACCAGTCCGTTGTACGTCGAGATCACCGCGAAGACGATGATCCCCGCGAGAAGCAGCACCCCGACCAGCGTCAGGATCAAAGCTATCCCCATGAAACTCTCCTCCAAAGCGGGCACACCACATACCCGTCAATTCGGTCACCGTGGCTACGCGGCACACGATACGCCCAGGTAGTCGACATGCGCGTCGACCTGCGCCATAACGCTGCGACGAGCCTAGCATCGGCTGTGCGGCCGCGGTCGCACATGCGAGATCGCACCGCAGCGAACGGGACGACGTGGTGTACCGCCAGAAGAGAGCCGAATATGCGTTCGATAGCTTGTTGCCGTGCCAGGGCTCGTGACGGCCGGCTCCTACGCCGGGTAACGACCGCCACCGCCCCGGCCGGCGGCCACGCTAGCGCAGCGAGGACGACCGGCCTCCGCTGCCCTCGCCGTTCGGGTCACACCGTGAAGCCGAGCGCCCTGAGCTGCTCGCGGCCTTCGTCGGTGATCTTCTCCGGGCCCCACGGCGGCGTCCACACCCAGTTGATCTCGTAGTCGGAGACGACGGCTGCGTTGCCCACGAGCACCGAGGACGTCTGGTCCTCGATGACGTCGGTCAGCGGGCACGCCGCCGACGTGAGCGTCATGTCGATGGTGGCTACGTTGCTCTCGTTCACCCGGATGCCGTAGACAAGACCGAGGTCGACGACATTGATGCCGAGCTCGGGGTCCACGACGTCGCGCATCGCTTCCTCGACGTCCTCGATCTTGGCCACCTCGCCCGTCGCGGGCGCATCCTGCTCCGGCAGGTCGGCAGCCGTACGCCCGGCGCGCGGATCGGTTGTTGCGGCTTCAGGCGCCTGTTGCTGGTCCTGGGTCACGTCACTTCAACTCCATTCGCTTCCGGACTCTGCCCGGCCTCAACGAGCGCGGACTTGAACGCCATCCACCCGAGAAGGGCGCATTTCACCCGCGCAGGGTACTTGGCGACACCGGCAAAGGCGACGCCGTCGGCGAGTACGTTCTCGTCGGGCTCGACCTGGCCTCGCCCCTGCATGAGCTCAACGAACGCCTCCATGGTGGTACAGGCTTCCCGTACGGTACGCCCGGTGACCAGCTCGGTCAGCACCGAGACCGAAGCCTGGCTGATCGAGCATCCCTGGCCGTCGTAGGACACGTCGGTCACACGCGACTCGCCGTTGTCACCGTCCACCTTCACACGGAGCGTGACCTCGTCACCACACGTGGGGTTGACCTGGAACGACTCGCCGTCGTAAGGCTCGCGCAACCCCCTGGCGTTCGGGTTCTTGTAGTGATCCAGGATGATCTCCTGGTACATGCTCTCCAGCTGCACGGCGTCACACCACCCCGAAGAATCGTTGCGCCTCGCGCACCCCCCGGGCGAGCCTTTCGACCTCGGAGAGCTCGTTGTACAGGTAGAACGACGCCCGCACCGTCGCGGGCACGCCCATCCTGCGGTGCAGCGGCCACGCGCAGTGGTGGCCGACGCGTACGGCAAGGCCCAGGCTGTCCAGCACCTGCCCGGCGTCGTGCGGGTGCACGCCGTCGACCACGAACGACACCGCCCCGCCGCGGTCGACGACCTCTGTAGGACCGATGATGCGGACACCGTCGATCGCGTCGAGCTCGGTGACCGCGGCTTCGGTCAGCGCGTGCTCGTGCGCCGCGATACGGTCCATGCCGATCGCGGAGAGATAGTCCACAGCCGCGCCCAGACCGACCGCTTGAGAGGTCATGGGGACGCCGGCTTCGAACCGCTGTGGCGGCGGCGCGAACGTCGAGGTCTCCATCCAGACCTGCTCGATCATCGAGCCGCCCGTCATGAACGGCGGAAGCGCCTCGAGCAGCTCGCGGCGGCCGTAGAGCACGCCGATTCCGGAGGGGCCGAGCATCTTGTGACCGGAGAACACGGCGAAGTCCACGCCCAGCTCCGCCACGTTCACCGCACCGTGCGGCACCGACTGGCACGCGTCGAGCACGGTCAGCGCACCGACCTCCTTGGCGCGGCGCACAACGGGCGCGACCGGGTTGATCGTGCCGAGCACGTTGGACTGGTGTGTCAGCGCGACAACCTTCGTGCGCTCGGTGATCACCTCGGGCACGTCGTCGAGGTCGAGGCGCCCGTCGTCGGTCACGCCGAGCCACCGCAGGGTCGCACCCGTGCGCCGGCACACCTGCTGCCACGGAACGAGGTTGGCGTGGTGTTCCATCTCGGTGACCACGACCTCGTCGCCGGGCCCGAGCCGGAACCGCGCGGCCTCGTCCCCGGCGGTCGCCGCGTTGCCCATCGCATAGCTCACGAGGTTGATGCCTTCGGTGGCGTTCTTGACGAACACCAGCTCACCGACGTCCGCACCGACGAACGCCGCGATGGTGGCGCGTGCGTGCTCGTAGGCGTCGGTGGCTTCCTCGGCCAGCTGGTGAGCCCCCCGGTGCACCGCGGCGTTGCAGGTCGTCAGGAAGGACCGCTCCGCGTCGAGCACCTGGTTCGGGCGTTGCGACGTCGCACCGGAGTCCAGGTACGCCAGTGGGCATCCGTCGCGCACGGTGCGCGCCAGGATCGGGAAGTCGGCGCGGAGGGCGGCGACGTCCAGCGGCTCCGGAACGTGGCGCTGCTCGTGATCAACCGTGGTGGTTGTCATCGTGCCGCCTCCTCTCGTCCGCGCTCGTCGTCCTGCGTTCGTCTCAGGACCTGCCTCACGCCTTCGCGGGCTCCGCCTGCCCGGTGAACTTCATGTAGCCGTTCTCCTCCAGGTCGTCCGCGAGCTCCTTGCCGCCCGACTCGACGATCCTGCCCTCGGCGAAGACGTGCACGTAGTCCGGCTCGACGTGCTTGAGGATCCTGCTGTAGTGGGTGATCAGCATGATGCCGGCGTCGTTGTTCTCGCGGAACTCGTTGACGCCCTTCGAGACCACGTGCAGCGCGTCCACGTCCAGGCCCGAGTCGGTCTCGTCCAGGATCGCGAACTTCGGCTTGAGCAGGCTCAGCTGCAGGATCTCGTGCCGCTTCTTCTCGCCACCGGAGAATCCCTCGTTGACGCTGCGGTCGGCGAACTCGCCCGCGATGTCGAGCTTGCCCATCTCGTCCTTGACTTCCTTGACCCAGTGGCGCAGCTTCGGTGCCTCCCCCCGCACCGCCGTCGCCGCGCTGCGCAGGAAGTTGGACATCGATACGCCGGGCACCTCGACCGGGTACTGCATCGCAAGGAACAGCCCGGCACGCGCCCGCTCGTCGACGCCCATCTCGAGCACGTTCTCCCCGTCGAGCAGTACCTCGCCGGAGGTGACCCGGTAACGCGGGTGACCGGCGATGGCGTACGACAGCGTCGACTTGCCGGAGCCGTTCGGCCCCATGATCGCGTGCGTCTCACCGGACCGGATCGTCAGGTTGACGCCTGCGAGGATCTCCTTGGTGCCCTCGTCGGTCACGACGCTGGCGTGCAGGTCCTTGATTTCCAGAGTGGCCATGTGTGTTCGTTTCCTACTCTCACCGCTTGCCGGAACGTGATGGGTATGTGGGGACGTGCCCGGTACTACGCGTTGACCGCTTCGAGCTCGGCCTCGATGGAGGCCTCCAGGCGCTCGCGCACCTCGGGAACGTCGATCTTCATCAGGATCTCGTGGAAGAAGGCGCGTACGACGAGCCTGCGAGCCTGGTCCTCCGCGATCCCGCGGGACTGCAGGTAGAACAGCTGCTCGTCGTCGAACCTGCCGGTCGCGCTCGCGTGCCCCGCTCCCTCGATCTCGCCCGTCTCGATCTCCAGGTTGGGCACCGAGTCGGCACGCCCACCTTCGGTCAGCACCAGGTTCCGGTTGAGCTCGAAGGTGTCCGTCGCCTCCGCCGCGGCGCGGATGAGCACATCCCCGATCCACACCGTGTGCGCGCCGTCACCCTGCAGCGCTCCCTTGTAGAGCACGTTCGACTTGCAGTGCGGCCGCGCGTGGTCCACGAACAGGCGGTGCTCCTGGTGCTGCCCCGCGTCGGCGAAGTACAGGCCGAGCATCTCGACGTCGCCACCGGAGTCGCCGAACCGGGCCGTCGGCGACACGCGAACGAGGTCGCCGCCGAGCGTGACGACGGTGTGCTTGAGCGTGGCGTCCCGTCCCAGCGCGAGATGCTGCTCGGAGACGTGCACCGCGTCGTCGGCCCAGTCCTGGACCGAGACCACGGTCAGCTTCGCACCGTCGCCGACCACGAACTCCACGTTGTCGGCGACGGTCCCGGACCCGACGTGGTCCAGCACCACGGCAGCCTCGCCGAACGGCTCCACCCGGATCTGCACATGACCGTAAGCCGTCCTGCCCTCACCGGGGCCGGTGACCCGGACCGTCGCAGGCTTGCCCAGCTTCGTGTCGCCAGGAGCCGTCACGACCGTCGCGTGGGTGAACGAGCTGAACGCCTGCGCGGCCACCCTGTCGCTCGGCACGCCGGCCTGACCGAGCCGCCCGTCGGCGCGATCGACCGTCTCCACGGTGATCTCCTCGGGACCGTCCACGTCCACGACGGCCTTGCCGTCGGCGACAGCACTGCCGTCGTGCAACCCGCGCAGGCGCTTCATCGGGGTGAAACGCCAGTTCTCCTCACGTCCGCCGGGCACCTCGAAGGCCTCGACGTCGAACCCGGTGAATCGCTCCCCCCGGGAGGCGGCCGGAACGGCCGCCTCCACGGCGGTGGCGACGTTGTCGTCGGTGCCGGACGCGGAACCGGCACCCGAGTGGTCTTCTTCCACACCCGTGGCTGTCATCAGCCGACGGCTCCTTCCATTTGCAGTTCGATCAGGCGGTTGAGCTCGAGCGCGTACTCCATGGGCAGCTCCCGTGCGATGGGCTCCACGAAGCCACGCACGATCATCGCCATCGCCTCGTCCTCGGTCAGCCCCCGCTGCATCAGGTAGAACAGCTGGTCATCGCTGACCTTGGACACCGTCGCCTCGTGCCCCATCGAGACGTCGTCGTTGCGGATGTCGACGTAGGGGTAGGTGTCCGAACGCGAGACCGTGTCCACCAGAAGGGCATCGCACTTGACGGTGGAGCTCGCGTGGTGCGCGCGCTTGGCGACCTTGACCAGGCCGCGGTAGGACGTCCGGCCCCCGTTGCGCGCGACCGACTTGGACACGATGGACGAGGAGGTGTGCGGGGCGAGGTGCTCCATCTTGGCCCCGGCGTCCTGGTGCTGGTTCTCGCCCGCGAACGCCACCGACAGCACCTCACCCTTGGCGTGCTCGCCGGTGAGGAACACCGAGGGGTACTTCATGGTCACCTTCGAGCCGATGTTGCCGTCGACCCACTCCATGGTGGCGCCCTCTTCGGCCTTGGCCCGCTTGGTGACCAGGTTGTACACGTTGCCGGACCAGTTCTGGATCGTGGTGTACCGGCAGCGCGCGCCCTTCTTGCACACGATCTCGACCACGGCGGAGTGCAGCGAGTCCGAGTCGTAGATCGGCGCCGTGCAGCCCTCCACGTAGTGCACGTAGGCGTCCTCGTCGACGATGATCAACGTGCGCTCGAACTGGCCCATGTTCTCGGTGTTGATCCGGAAGTAGGCCTGCAGCGGGATGTCCACGTGCACGCCCTTCGGCACGTAGATGAACGAGCCGCCGGACCACACGGCCGTGTTCAGCGCCGAGAACTTGTTGTCCCCAGCGGGAATCACCGAGCCGAAGTACTCCTCGAACAGCTCCGGGTAGTCCCGCAGTCCGGTGTCGGTGTCCAGGAACAGCACGCCCTGCTGCTCCAGGTCCTCGCGGATCTGGTGATAGACGACCTCGGACTCGTACTGGGCTGCCACACCGGCGACCAGGCTCTGCTTCTCCGCTTCGGGGATGCCGAGCCGGTCATAGGTGTTCCTGATGTCCTCAGGCAGGTCGTCCCAGCTCTGCGCCTGCTTCTCGGTGGAACGCACGAAGTACTTGATCGAGTCGAAGTCGATCTCCGAGAGGTCGGCGCCCCAGGTCGGCATCGGCTTGCGGTCGAAGAGCTTCAGGGCCTTCAGACGCCGTTCCAGCATCCACTCGGGCTCGTCCTTCTTCTGCGAGATCTCCCGGACGACATCCTCGTCCACCCCGCGGCGCGCCTTGGCGCCGGCGTCGTCGGAGTCGGACCAGCCGTACTCGTACTTACCGAGCGCCGCGATCGTTTCCTCTTGGGACAGCTGGTCCTGCCCCGCGGTCGCAGGCGCCGCTGTGGTGGGTTGCTCTGGAGCGGCAGTCATGCGGGCTCCCCTCCGTTCGGAGTTGGTGCTTGTCTACCCTGCGGGTCCTCCGCGGGTACGTGCGTGGTGCACGCGGCGTCCCCGCGCGCAATGGTTGCCAGGCGCTGCACATGCGTTCCGAGTAGCTCGGCGAACGCCTCGGTTTCCGCTTCGCACAGCTGTGGAAACTCCGCGGCCACGTGAGCGACGGGACAGTGGTGCTGGCACAGCTGTTCCCCGACACCCACTTCGGCTGTCGATGCAGCGTAACCCTCCCGGGACAGGGCTCCCGCCAGCGCCTCCGCCCGTCCCTCGAGATCGGGCTGACCGGCGACCGTGTCGCGGTACGGGCCGACGAGTTTGGCGACGCGGTGTTCGGCGAACCGTCGCACCGCCTCCTCGCCACCGTGCTCGGCGAGGAACCGGATCGCCGACACGGCGAGATCATCGTACGCGTGCCCGAACCTGGCCCTGCCGACATCGGTCAGCAGGAACAGCTTCGCCGGGCGCCCCCGGCCTCGACGCGCTCGAGCGGGAGCATCCCGCGTGTCGGCCTCCCCGTCGGCGAGCAGGGCGTCGAGATGACGGCGCACCGCGGTGGGGCTGATACCGAGCGTGTGAGCCACCGCTCCCGCGGAGATCGGGCCCTGCTCCAGTAACAACCGAGCCACCTCGTCGCGAGTACGGCCGTCGTGGGTGACCTGCGCGGGCACGCCAGCACCTGCATGGTCACGTGGGTCACGGCCATGCTCGGTCGACTCGCTGACGGCTTCGCGTAATTTCACAACACAAGTGTGTCGTATTTCCGTCCCGACGGCAAAGCCGACCCTGCATCGGGTGAGGCACATCACTATCGCAGTCCGGATGCGCCGGGCCACGTGCCTGCCGGCCGCCGCAGGCGCGGGCCGGAGCGCGAGCCTTCGTCGCCCGACACTTTGCGGTCAACCACGCGCGGTAGCGCCGGGAAGGCACCGCCGACCAGCGGTGGATGACGGCGACGTTTTACCCTTGGTAGTTGTGAACGAGCCCGCGACCCCATCCCTACGCCTGGCCGACGGGGATCTGCCCGCGGCATCGGCGCGGGACGGTACCGGTGACCGGGCGGACGCCGCGACGCCTGCACTCGAGATCACCGGAGTGGTCAAACGGTTCGGCACCGTCACCGCCGTGAACGGTATCGGGCTCACCATGCGCCGGGGGCACCTGCTTGCGCTGCTCGGCCCGAACGGGGCCGGTAAGACCACCACCGTCGAGGTATGCGAGGGCCACGCCCGCCCGGACGCGGGAACGGTCCGGGTGCTCGGCCGGGATCCGCAGACCGAGCGTGCCGCGCTGCGCAGCAGGATCGGTGTCATGCCGCAAGGCGGCGGCGCGTTCCCCGGGGTACGGGCCGAGGAGATGCTCCGGCTCGTGGCCAGCTGCGCGCGTCACCCCCTCGATGTCCCGTGGCTGCTCGACACCCTCGGTCTGCGGGAGTGCAGGCGCACCCCGTTCAAGCGCCTGTCCGGGGGCCAGCAACAGCGCCTGTCACTGGCCTGTGCCATCGTCGGCAGGCCGGAGCTCGTCTTCCTGGACGAGCCGACCGCCGGTATGGACCCGCAGGCCCGCCTCCTGGTGTGGGACCTGCTTTCCGCCCTCCGCGCGGACGGCGTGAGCATCCTGCTCACCACGCACATGATGGAGGAAGCCGAGACGCTGGCCGACCACGTCGTGATCGTGGACGCCGGCCGTGTCATCGCCGACGGCTCACCGCGAACGCTCACCGCGACCGACCCGAACGTCGGGCACATCCGGTTCCGCGCGAAGGCCGGACTCGATACCGGGTTGCTCACCGCAGCCCTCCCGGAGGACTACCTGGTGCGCGAGCTCACGCCCGGTACCTACCGCGTGGACGGCCACGTGGACCCGCAGGTCGTGTCCACCGTCACGGCGTGGTGTGCCCAGCAGGGCGTGCTCGCCGAGCACCTGCACGTCGGGGGGCGCGACCTCGAAGAGGTCTTCCTCGAGCTGACCGGACGGGAGTTGCGGTCGTGAGTACCACGGGACCCTCCGCAGGCAACCCGGCGAGCAGGTTCGCGCCGGGAACGTTCGTGCCTGCGCCGGGGCCGGGCAGCCGGATCAGGATGCTGCTCGCTCACGCGCGCGTGGAGACACTGCTGACGCTGCGGCACGGTGAGCAGCTACTGCTGACGGTGCTGATCCCGATCGCGCTGCTGGTCGCGCTCAGCCTGCTGGACGTGCTGCCCGGCGTGGACGGCGCCGTCGCAGGATCCGGTGGTACGGGCGCGCGCGTGCACGAGGTCGCCCCCGGCATACTCGCGCTGGCCGTGATGTCCTCGGCGTTCACAGGACAGGCCATCGCGCTGGGCTTCGACCGCAAGTACGGGGTACTCAAGCGGCTCGCCGCGACCGCGTTGCCGCGCTGGCTCCTCGTCTGCGGTCGCATGGTCGCGGCGCTGGTGGTGGTGCTGATCCAGGTGTCCCTGGTCACGCTCGTCGCGCTGGCTCTCGGCTGGCGACCCGAGCTGGCCGGTGTGCTACCCGCCACCGGCCTGCTCGTCGCCGGGACCGCCGCCTTCGGGGCGCTCGGCGTACTGCTCGGGGGCGCGCTGCGTGCCGATATCGTACTGGCGCTCGCCAACATCGTGTGGTTCGTGCTGCTGCTGGCAGGTGGCATCCTGCTTACCCCGTCCGCGTTCCCGCCGGGCATCGCCCACGCCGTGACGCTCGTACCGTCCGGCGCGCTGGCCGAGGGGCTCCGTGCCGCGCTGATGGACGGCGCCACGGCGTGGACCTCGCTGGCAGTACTCATGGTCTGGGCCGTGACCGCCGCGGCCGCGGCGAGCCGCACCACGCGGCTGACCTGACACCCACCCGCGGCAGGGACCCGGCACGGCGCGCCATACCATCGAGCTGTGTCCGCGAAATCCCGGCTCGATCGACTGCCTGCCGGCTCCGTGCCTGCCCGCATGCTTCTCGCCGTGCGCACCGTCGCCAGATCGCTGCTGGACCGACTCCCCTACCCCTCCGCGAGGGTTCTCGCCGTCGTGGGAGCGGCGACCGTCGCGACGCAGGCAGGTATCGGAGTCACCGGGTCCGTCGTGCGGGTCACCGATTCCGGTCTCGCCTGCCCCACCTGGCCGCAGTGCCAGCCGGGGGCGATGGCCCCGCAACCGCATCCCGACTACCCCATGCTCAACCAGTGGATCGAGTTCGGTAACCGGTTGCTGACCGGAATCGTCGTACTCGTCGCCGTCGCCGCGCTCATCACGGCGCTGCGCATCCGCCGCGCGCATCCGGAACGCGACCGGCCCGTGCGGCTGGCCTGGGTCATCCTCGGCGGTGTCGCCGTCCAGGGTGGTATCGGGGCGCTGACAGTGAAGGCCGACCTCGTCTGGTGGATGGTCGCGACGCACTTCGTGGCCTCCACGATCCTGGTGTGGCTCGCCGTGCTGCTCGCGCACGCGTTCAACGAGGGAGACCGGCCCGCGCGGTCGCGTCTCGGGGAGCGGGGGCGCACGCTGCTTGTCACACTCGGCGTGCTGATCGGGGCCATCGTGGTGTCCGGTGCGGTCGTCACCGGCGCAGGCCCGCATGCGGGCGATCCCGACACCGAGCGGCTCGACGTTCCGCTCGACGTGGTGACCACGGTGCACGCCGCGGCCGTCGCGGTGTTCCTTCTGGTACTGGTGGTCCTCGGCCTCCGCTTCGCACGCGGCGCGGAGGCCCGGTTCACGCGCCGGTACGCCCTGCTGTGCGGCGTGGTGCTCGCGCAGGGCTCGCTCGGGGTGGTGCAGTACCGGCTGGGCGTGCCGGACCCCCTTGTCTCGCTGCACGTGCTGGGTTCGTTCACGGTGCTGATCGCCACAGCCGCCCTCTGGTGCGCGGGCCGGGATCGCGGTCGGGCTCCGCGGGAGGTCCCCGAACCGGGCGAGGAACCCGGTCGCGCTGATCCGGTACCCCGCTGAGCGGGTCCGCCGAACCCGCACGGTGGGGTGGCCACGCCCGGGGTGGGCTCAGGACCGCAGGCGTGACCTGATGGCGGAGGCGAACCGCACCGAGGCCTCCCCGCCCGCTTGGCTCAGCCCCAGGGATGGCTCGGCCAGCTCCAGCTCCAGAAGCAACGGCTGTCCCTCCGCCGAGGGGACCACGTCGACGCGCGCGTAGAGCAGCTCCCTGCGCGGGATGCCGAGAACGCCACTCGCCGCGTCCAGCGTGTCCTCGGCCAGCCGCCGCGTAGCTTGACCGGGCTCGGCCGCCGCGACCTTCTCGCTGGCGAACAGTCCCGAGTCGTCCCAGTCGCCACCGGCCAGCATCGGCCCCTTACGGAACGCGTGCGAGTACGCGCCGGAGACATAGACCATCGCCGTCTCGCCCTCACTGTCCACGCGAGGCTGGTACGGCTGCACAAGGGCCGCCACGCCGCCGCCGTGCACGCTCGCCAGGTGCGCTTCCGCTCCGTCCCGCGACCCTGCCGCGAACCGCCGCGCTCCCCGCGAGCCCGCCCCGACGACCGGCTTGACCACGAACTCGGTCTCCGGCCAGCGGGGGCGCTCGCCGGGATGGATCACCTCGGTCGGAACGATCGGCAGGCCCGCGCCTGCCAGGTCGAGAAGGTACGACTTGTCCAGGCTCCACCGCACGACAGCGGCAGGGTTGAGCAGGTTCGGCACCGAGGCGCACCACTCGAGGAACTCCGCACGCCGCTCGGCGTAGTCCCAGGTGGCACGCAACACCACCAGGTCGGCCTCATGCGCGCGGTTGTCCGGGTCGTCCCACACGATCCACCGGGCTTCGCAGTCCAGCTCGGACAGTGCGACCAGCAGGTCGGCCTCGTCACCGTCCCCGTTCGGCAGGGCCGAACAGCCCGCCAGGTACACCAGCGCGGGCATCGTCTCAGCGCCGGGTGAGCGAACGGCCCATCTTGCGGCGGTGCTCCGCCCCGATATCGGTGGCGTTGACCGTCTCGGCGTCCCAGCTCGCGTTGTCCAGCTCGGCTACCGCGTCAACCAGCGCGTTGCCTGTCGCTGTCGACGGCACGAAGACATCGCCCATCGCACCGTCCCCACCGACGAGGACGACCCGGGCTCCGCTGCGGCCGACGGCGTGCACCACAGCACGTGCGGGCGTGCCGTGCTCGGCGACGAACCGCCGCGCCACCGCGATGTCCCTCTTCCTGGGGGCCTGCTCGGCCTCGTTAGTCTGCTCAGTCGTGTCAGCCACGGCACCCTAGTGTAGGGGCAAGCGCCCGCTTACCGCGTCGCAGGCTCCGCGGACGAAAGGAGTACAGATGCCGAGAGTGGTCAGGGTCACCCGTACCGGTGGACCGGAGGTCCTGGAGCTCGCCGAGGAGTCCGCGGGCGGTCCCGGCGACTCGGAGCTACTCGTGGACACCGATGCCGCGGGAGTGAACTTCATCGACACCTACCACCGCAGCGGGGCCTACCCGCTCGACCTGCCGTTCGTGGCCGGTATGGAAGGAGCGGGCACGGTCCGTGCCGTCGGCGGCGAGGTGTCCGCGTTCGCACCCGGCGACCGGGTCGCGTGGGCAGGTGTCCAGGGCAGCTACGCCGAGCAAGTGCGCGTCCCTGCCGCCGAGGCGGTACCGGTCCCGGACGCGGTCGACAGCCGCACGGCTGCGGCACTGATGTTGCAGGGCATGACCGCACACTACCTCGTGGCTTCCGTGCATCCGGTCTCGGCAGGCGAGACCGTACTCGTGCATGCCGGCGCGGGCGGGGTGGGGCTGCTGCTCATCCAGCTGGCGAAGGCCCGGGGGGCCACCGTCGTCACGACGGTATCCACTCCGGACAAGGAACGGCTCGCGACCCGGGCGGGGGCGGACGTGGTGGTGGGCTACCCGGACTTCGACAGCCGGGTACGCACGCTCACCGACGGCGCGGGGGCCGATGTCGTGTATGACGGCGTCGGGCGCGCGACGTTCGACGGCAGCCTCGCCGCGGTGCGCAGGCGCGGCACGGTCGCGCTGTTCGGCGCCGCGAGCGGACCGGTCGAGCCCGTGGACCCGCAGCGCCTGAACAGCGCGGGCTCGGTGTTTCTCACCCGGCCCAAGCTGGCGGACTACCTGGCCACCCGGGACGAGCTCGAGTGGCGGGCGGGCGAGCTCTTCGACGCCGTCGCCCGCGGCGCCGTCACCGTCCGGATCGGAGGGACGTACTCGCTCTCCGACGCCGCACGGGCGCACGAGGACCTGGAAGGCCGCCGTACCACCGGGAAGCTCCTGCTCGTCCCGTGAACGGGGTGCGCAGGTCGATGTGGGTGAGGTCCGGGCAGCTGACGCACGACGCCCCGGGACTCCCGGGACGTCGTGCGTCCGTACGCGGTGGAAGCTACCCGGCCGGCCCGCTCACCGACACGGCATCGATGACGAAAACCAGCGTCTCGCCTGGTTCGATGTCAGGCGGGCTGCCCTGATCCCCGTAGCCCAGCTCCGGCGGAACGACCAGCAGCCTGCGGCTGCCCTCGGTGATTCCGAGTAGTCCCTCGTTCCACCCGTCGATGACCTCCTCGGAGGCCCCGACATTGTCGACGGTGAACGTCTTGTCGTGGTCCCACGAGGTATCGATCACCTCGCCTTCCGAGAAGCCAACCAGGTGGTAGTGCACCTCGACCGAGCTGCCTTCCCGGGCTTCCTCCCCCGAGCCCTCCTCGAGGTCCTCCATCAGCAGCTCGTCGGGCGGTGTGCACTCGTCAGGGGCTGTGATCTCCGGCCGCTCACCGGGCTCGCCATCGACGGTGAAGTCGTCCGCCGTGCACTCCTGCCCGCCGTCCGCGTTCTCACCGCCATCGGTTTCCTCGATCGGGGTCATATCGGCACCGGTCGGCTCGTCGGAAGGCTGCTCACCGGGCGGGTTGCACGCCCCGATGACAAGCGCGGCAGCGACCGCGGTCATGATCTTGCCTGGTTTCCGCATGGCAGCAAGCTTATCGGTTCACTCGCTCCGCCCTTCGGCGGACGGGTCCCCCTGTCGCGCGGGCGGAGCGGGGCCGAGCCCGAGCCGGCTCAGCGGTGTGATCTCCCGCGCACCGCACGGGTCAACGCGCGCAGGCTCCCGGTATGCGTGGTGTGGTCACCGGCCGGATGCGCGATGCCCAGACATTGGGTCGAGCGCGTCAGCGCGACGAACAGGTCATTGTGCCCGCGCGCGGACTCCTGGATGATCTCCTCCGGCGCGACGACGATCACACCATCGAACTCGAGACCCTTGGCCTGCTCGACCCGCAGCACCGACACGCTCTCGTACCGGATCAGCTCGGCGAGCTCCCGCTCGCGATGCCGAGGGCACAGCACGGCCAGCGTGCCCTCGCCAACCTCCCGCCGCTCCGCGAGGACCAGCTCGTGCACGTCCCGCGCGACGTCCTCGACTGCCACCTCGGTCTCCCAGGGGGCAACCCCGGTCTCGCGCACGGCGTCCGGCAGGCGCACCTCGGGAGCGAACTCGGCCAGCACCGTACTGGCGACATCCATGATCTCAGCCGGCGTGCGGTAGTTGACGGTCAGCTCCGCGAGTCGCCACCGGTCCGCCACATAGGGCGACAGCATCTCGCCCCACGACGAGGCTCCACCGGGCGCGCTGGTCTGGGCCACATCGCCCACCACGGTCATGGACCGGTTGGGGCACCTGCGCATGATCAACCGCCAGTCCATCGCGGTGAGCTCCTGCGCCTCGTCCACGATGACGTGCCCGAACGTCCACGTGCGATCGGCAGCGGCACGCTGGGCGGCCGTCATCTCGCTGCGTTGCCGTTCCCGTTCCGCGAGGAGCTCCGCGTCGAGGATGTCCCCGACCTGCAGGCGCTCCTCGTCGGCGAGCTCGTCGTCCTGCTCCATCACGTGCAACACGCCCTGGGCGTAGGCGAGTTCCTCGCGCTCGGCCTGCGCGCGCCGCTCGCGCGACTCGGTGTCGTCCTCGCCGAGCAGCTCGGCGAGCTCGTCCAGCAGCGGTACGTCGCCCGCGGTCCATGCGATGGACTTCGTGCGCAGCACGGCGTCCATCTCGGTGTCGTCCAGATGGTCGGCCGCGGCCGCCGCCAGGTCCGGCCGGTCGGTGAGCAGCTCACCGAGCAGCCGTTGCGGGGTGTATTCCGGCCACAGCTCGTCAAGCGCGGCTCGCACCGCGCCGTCCTGGGCCAGCTCCGCCCGGATCTCCTCGACATCGGTACTGTCCAGCAGCTGCGCGGTGGGATCCTCGTCCTCCGTGTAGCCGGCCTCCGGAACGTCGTCCAGGACCTCGCTGGTCAGGCGCTCCGCCGCCTGCCTCGCGAGCGCGTCGAGCAGTACGCCGTGGAACACCCTGCGGGCGAGGTTGTGCGGCGTGCCGCTGTCGCGTGCCTGCTGCCTGGCCTTGCCGCACGTGTCGGGATCGAGCACGAGCGTCTCCCGCTCGGCGTGGATCGTGACGGGTTCGTCCGGTACCCGCTGCCGGTTGGCCACCGCCGTGCGCAACACGTCCACCATGGACTCCCGGCCCTTGACCGCGCTGCCGGCGCGACTGTCGGAGGCCCGCACCCGGATACCGGGAAACAACTCACCCATGGTGGCCAGCAGCACGCCTGTCTCCCCGAGCGAGGGCAGTACCTGGCCGATGTAGTGCAGGAATATCGAGTTCGGACCCAGCACGAGGATACCCCTGCTGGACAGCGCGGCGCGGTGCTCGTAGAGCAGGTACGCCGCTCGGTGCAGCGCCACAGCCGTCTTGCCGGTCCCCGGACCGCCCTGCACAACCAGCGTTCCTGTCGCCTCCGCCCGGATGATCCGGTCCTGCTCGGCCTGGATGGTCGCCACGATGTCCTGCATGTGCTCGCCGCGCTGCTTGTTCAGCGCCGCGAGCAGCGCCGCCTCCCCCGCGAGGCCGAGGTCGTGGCCGGTGTCCTCGGCGTCGAGGTCGAGGACCTCGTCGTCGATCTCCGTCACGGTACGCAACCGCAGCCGCAGGTGCCTCCGTAGCCGAACGCCCTGCGGCGATGCCGCGGTCGCCAGGTAGAAGGGGCGGGCGACCGGGGCGCGCCAGTCGATCAGCAACGGCTCGTAGTCGTCGTCCTCATCGAACAGCCCGATACGCCCGATGTGCATGCTGGTTCCGTCGGTGCTGTCGAGCCTGCCGAAACACAGACCAGCCTCGACCCCTTCCAGCTGTGCGTGCCGCTCGCGCAGCATCGTCGCCGCGACGTCCCGCTCGGTGCGCTCCTGGGGAGTCCCGCCCGTGCTGCCCAGCGTCCGGGACAGCTCCGCTGTCGTGGCGGCGCGCTCCCGGTCGAGCTTGTCGTAGAGCATGGTGATGTACCGTTGCTCGTACTCGAACGCGCTCTCGTCGCCGGTGTGCCCTCCCGCTGTGGCGTGCCCGTCGGGCGAGGACGTCGAGTTGCCCGCGCGCTCCCGCGTCATCAGCGATGAACCCCCACTCCTGCTCGTGCGGTCCCTGAGGGGACGAGGCCGACCATCCAACGTACAGAACTCGGCGAAGCGGTGCCAGGAAACGGCGACGGCCGCGACCGTCGCCCTCGATCGCTGCCGGATGCCTCACCCGGCGTGCGTTACAGCGGCAGGCCGAGGACCGGTAGCCCGACGGCCGAGTCCACGGCCAGCGCGCAGAACACGATCATCAGGTAAGTGTTGGACCGGTGGAACAGCGCCATCGGTTTGGTCTTCTCGCCGTCCCGCACCGATGCGTACAGCCTGTGCGCGTAGAACAGGAACCACGCGCCTGCCAGCATGGCGAACAGCGTGTAGATCCAGCTCGTGGCGGGAACCAGCAGGAGGGTCCAGGCCACCATGACCCACGAGTAGATGACGATCTGCCGGGCGACGTGCTGCGGCGTGGCCACCACCGGCAGCATCGGTACCCCTGCGCGCTCGTAGTCCTCCCGGTACCGCATCGCCAGCGCCCAGGTGTGCGGCGGTGTCCAGAAGAAGATCACCCCGAACATCACGAAGGCGGGCCATTCCACCGTGCCGGTCACCGCTGCCCAGCCGATGACCACGGGCATGCATCCGGCCGCCCCACCCCAGACGACGTTCTGCGCCGTACGCCGCTTGAGGACCAGCGTGTACACCAGGATGTAGAACGCGATCGTCGCCACGGCCAGGATCGAGGCGAGCAGGTTCACGGTGACGTACAGCACCGTGAACGACGCGACGCCCAGTGCCAGCCCGAAGATCAGCGCGCGGCCACGGGGAACGGAGTCGCGCACGAGAGGACGCTTCTTGGTCCGGTGCATCACCCGGTCGATGTCCGCGTCGAGCACGCAGTTCAACGCGTTGGCGCTGCCCGCGGCCATCGTGCCGCCCAGCAACGTGGCCAGCACGAGCAACGGCGAGGGAACCTCGCGGCCCGCGAGGAACATGGCCGGGATCGTGGTCACAAGCAGCAGTTCGATCACTCGTGGTTTGGCCAGCGCGGCGTAGGCACCCGCGCGGCGCGACGCGGCGCGCCATGCCCCGCCAACCGGACCGACGTGCCCGGTGCTGCCCGGGCCACCGGCACGCGCCTCGGAAACGTTGGCGTCCGCCTCGCTGGACGCGCCAGCGTTGACCAACGTCATGTCGCTCCCTTCGGGCCCCGCGTCATTGTGTGCCGGGCTCCCTCGGCACACGAGGAACCTCGCCCGCCACCTTGTCCACGAAACGGGGCAGATCACCGCGACCACGCCACCCCGACCACGCGACTCCGCCGCGGACGCAGTCCCGCAGACGTGTGAACAGCCCTCTCAGCTCACGAAAACTCATGGTAGCCACGTCGCCGGACAGCGACTGCGGCGGGTACGTGCACGAGACGCGCGGCACTCGCGCTGCCCGCTACGCGCCGGTAACCATTAGGCTAGGCTGGTGTCGTGCGGCGATGATCGTTGCCCCGTGCTCTCAGCGCTCTACTACCTCGTGCCGCACCATCGGTCACCCCCCCGGCTACCAGCGGTTACCGGGCTCGGCCGTGGGCGGTAAGCGGTGGTCGGACGACGGCCGGGTGCACTCCCGTACCCCACCGGGGAACGGTCGACGGTCGGGTAACGAACGGCAGGCGAACGGACACAGCACAGGTACACCGTGAGACGAAGAAGGAATTCAGTGTCGGACATCACGTCAGTCAGCGAGGAGAACCCCCGTCTGCGCCGGACGACACCGCCGGATTGGACCGAGCTCGATACCCGAGCGGTCGACACCATGCGAGTACTCGCGGCGGATGCGGTGCAGCACTGTGGCAGTGGCCACCCCGGCACCGCGATGAGCCTCGCCCCCGTCGCGTACACGCTGTTCCAGCGGGTGATGCGGCACGACCCCAGCAGCCCCGACTGGCGCGGTCGCGACCGGTTCGTTCTCTCCGCGGGCCACAGCAGCCTCACCCTGTACATCCAACTGTTCTACTCCGGCTACGGCCTCGAGCTCGACGACCTCCGGCAACTGCGCCGCTGGGAGTCGCGCACACCGGGCCATCCCGAGTACGGGCACACCACCGGTGTGGAGACCACCACCGGCCCGCTCGGCCAGGGACTGGCCAATGCGGTGGGTATGGCCATGGCCGCCAGGCGGGAACGGGGGCTGTTCGACCCGGACAGCCCCCGTGGCGAGAGCGTGTTCGACCACCACATCTACGTGATCGCCTCGGACGGTGACATCGAGGAGGGCGTCACGGCGGAAGCGTCCTCGCTGGCAGGCAGGCAGGAGCTGGGCAACCTCATCCTGATCTACGACGACAACCAGATCTCGATCGAGGACGACACCACCATCGCGCTCGACGAGGACACGGCGGCGCGCTACGCGGCCTACGGCTGGCACGTGGAGGTCGTCGACAGCGGTGAGGACGTCGTCGGCATCCAGCGCGCGCTGGATGCCGCCAAGGCGGAGGTCCACCGCCCCTCGCTGATCGTGTTGCGTACCGTCATCGGCTACCCGGCGCCGACGGCGATGAACACCGGCAAGGCGCACGGCGCGGCACTCGGAGCCGACGAGGTCGCAGAGGTCAAAAAGGCACTCGGTTTCGACCCCGACCGCCAGTTCCCGATCGACGACGACGTGCTCGCCCACGTCCGCGGCGTCGTCGAACGGGGGCAGCGGGCGCGCGCGGAGTGGCAGCAGCGGTACGACACGTGGGCGGCCAGGAACCCGGAGCGCAAGGCGCTGGCCGACCGGCTGTCCGCACGCGAGCTGCCTGAGGGGTGGACGCAGCGGCTTCCCTCCTGGGAGCCCGGCGCGAACCCGATCGCGACCCGCAAGGCCTCCGGCGAGGTGCTCAATGCCATCGGCGACGTGCTTCCCGAGCTGTGGGGCGGGTCCGCGGACCTCGCGGAGAGCAACAACACGGTGATCAAGAAATCCGACTCCTTCGGGCCGGAGAGCGCGAGCACCAAGATGTTCACCGCCCAGCCGTACGGCCGTAACCTGCACTTCGGTGTGCGCGAGCACGCCATGGGGGCCATCCTCAACGGCATCGCCCTGCACGGCCACACGCGGCCGTACGGCGCGACCTTCCTGATCTTCAGCGACTACATGCGTCCCGCCGTGCGGCTGGCCGCGCTGATGCGCGCACCGGTGATCTATGTCTGGACCCACGACTCGATCGGTCTCGGCGAGGACGGCCCCACCCATCAGCCCGTCGAGCACCTGGCCTCGCTCCGTGCGATCCCCGGACTGAACGTCGTGCGGCCCGCCGACGCCAACGAGACCGCCGCCGCGTGGCAGTGCGCGATGGAGACCACGGACGCCCCGACGGGCATGGCGCTGACCCGGCAGAACGTGCCGGTACTCGAGGGCACCGACGCGCAAGGCGTCCGCCGCGGCGGTTACGTGCTTGCCGACACGGACGGTGACCCGGACGTCGTGCTGATCGCCACGGGGTCGGAGGTACAGCTCGCCGTCGCGGCCCGCGACGCCCTCGCACACGAGGGCGTCGCCGCGCGGGTCGTGTCGATGCCGTGCCTCGAGTGGTTCGACGCCCAGCCCGATGCCTACCGGGAGTCGGTACTGCCCCGGAGAGTGCGGGCCCGGGTGGCCGTGGAAGCCGGCATCGCCCAGTCGTGGCACCGCCTCGTCGGTGACACCGGTGAGGTCGTCTCCCTGGAGCACTTCGGTGCCTCTGCCGACTACCAGACCCTGTTCCGCGAGTTCGGCATCACCGCCGAAGCCGTCGCGGATGCCGCGCGCCGCACGATCGGCAACACTGGCCGGTGAGAGCGCGCCGTACCTCACGACGAAGGGAGTTCGGTACGAATGACCTCGACTGATCCACTGACCCGGCTCACCGAGCACGGGGTGTCGGTCTGGCTCGACGACCTGTCCCGGGAGCGGCTCGAGTCCGGCAACCTTGCCGAGTTGATCCGCGACTTCCAGGTCACCGGGGTGACCACCAACCCGACGATCTTCGCGGGTGCGCTCGCCTCCGGCGCGGCATACCACGACCGGATCCGCTCACTGGCCGAGCGCGGGGCCGACGTCGACTCCGCAGTCCGCGAGATCACCACATCCGACGTCGCCGAAGCCTGCGACCTGTTCCGGGAGGTGTTCGACGCCTCGGAAGGCGTGGACGGCCGGGTGTCCATCGAGGTCGACCCGCGCCTCGCCCGCGACACCGAGGGCACCGTGGCCGAGGCCGCCGAGCTGTGGAAGACGGTCGACCGGCCCAACCTGCTCGTCAAGATCCCGGCGACCGAGGAAGGGCTGCCAGCGATCACCCGCACGCTCGCGAGCGGGATCAGCGTCAACGTCACCCTGATCTTCTCGATCCAGCGGTACAGGCAGGTCATCGACGCGTTCATGACCGGGCTCGAGCAGGCGAGGGCGAACGGGCACGACATCGCCTCGATCGCCTCGGTCGCCTCGTTCTTCGTCTCCCGCGTCGACTCGGAGATCGACAAGCGGCTCCAGGGCCTCGGTGGCGACAGCACTACGGCGCTGCTCGGCAAGGCGGCGATCGCCAACGCGCGGCTGGCCTACGCCGCCTATGCGGAGGAGTTCTCCGGCACGCGGTGGGCCGGGCTCGCAGGCGCCGGTGCACGCCCGCAGCGACCGCTCTGGGCCTCGACCGGGGTGAAGGACCCCTCGTACTCCGATACGCGCTACGTCGACGAGCTCGTCGTACCCGGAACGGTGAACACCATGCCGGAGGGCACCCTGCACGCCGTCGCCGACCACGCCGAGATCTCCGGCGACACCGTGACCGGAACGGCCGCGCAGGCGCAGGCGGTCTTCGACGACCTCGTCGCCGCAGGCATCGACGTCGACGACGTGTTCGCCACCCTCGAGGAGGAAGGTGTCGTCAAGTTCGAGAAGTCCTGGATCGAGCTGCTCGACACCGTGCGCGACCAGCTCGACCGCGCGTACGACAGCGAGCGCGCGAATGGGTGAGGCCGTCGCCGTCAACATCGTCAGCGCGGATCTCGACGCCGCCGCACAACCGCTGATCGGCGAGGTCGTCGCCGACCGGGTCGCCTCGCGGATCGGCGCAGGAGACGCCACGCTGTGGGGTGCCGAGGCCGAGGCAGAGGCCGCGATCCGGCTCGGATGGACCACCCTGCACCAGACGTCCCGGACATTGATCGGTGAGATCTCCGCCCTGCGGGACGAGCTGCACGCCGACGGAATCGACCGCATCGTGCTGGCCGGCATGGGAGGTTCGTCCCTGGCTCCGGAGGTGATCACCAATACCGAGGGCGTCGCGCTGACCGTGCTGGACACCACGGATCCCGGTCAGGTCGCCGACGCCCTGGCAGGGGATCTGAGCAGGACGGCGCTCGTGGTCTCGTCCAAGTCCGGCGGCACGGTCGAGACCGACAGCCAGCGCCGGGTGTTCGCCGAGGCCATGGCGTCCGACGGAATCGAACCCGCCTCGCGCATGATCGTGGTCACCGACCCCGGTACCCCCCTGGCCGAGCTCGCCGAACAGCAGGGATACCGCAAGCTGTTCCTGGCGGACCCGCATGTGGGTGGCCGCTACTCGGCGCTGACGGCCTTCGGCCTTGTCCCCGCCGGCCTCGCCGGAGCGGATGTGGCCAGGCTGCTCGACCAGGCAGCAGGCGCGGCGGACGCGTTGTCCGAGGACTCCGCGGACAACCCCGCGCACCGGCTGGGCTGCGCACTGGCCGCCGCGCACACCGCTGGTGCCGAGAAGGTGGTGCTGACCAACACCGACCTGGGTGCTCCCGGCTCGCTCACCGGGTTATGCGACTGGGTCGAGCAGCTGCTCGCCGAGTCCACCGGCAAGCACGGGACGGGCCTGCTGCCGGTCGTGGTGGAAAGCCCGGACGCGCCGGGATTCCGTACACCCGGCGAGGATGCGACGCCGGTCGCGATCGGGCCCGCCCGCGACGGTGCCGCGGTCTCGGCCGAAGGATCTCTCGGCGCGCAGTTCCTGCTCTGGGAGTACGCCACGGCGATAACCGGAAGACTGCTCGGCATCAACCCCTTCGACCAGCCCGACGTCGAGGCCGCCAAGAACGCCACCCGCGCACTGCTCGACGGCGGCGCGGGCGGTGCTACCGGCCAGGCGGGCCCCGCCGGGAGCCCCGACCTCGTCGACGGGGCTGTACAGGTGTTCACCGGTACGGGATCGGCGGCCGGGACTCTCGACGAGGCGCTGCGTGAGCTCCTCGCGGCCGTGCCCGCACGCGGCTACCTCGCCGTGCAGGCCTACCTCGACAGGCTCGACGACGCGTCCGCCTCGCTGCTGCGTCCGGAGCTGGCCAAGCGCGCCGGTGTGCACGTCACCTTCGGATGGGGTCCCCGGTTCCTGCACTCCACGGGCCAGTACCACAAGGGGGGTCATCCCAACGGGGTCTTCCTGCAGATCACCGGGGACGTCGACCACGACCTCGCCATCCCGGACATGCCGTACTCGCTGGCACAGCTGCAGCTGGCTCAGGCCGAAGGCGACGGTCAGGTACTGGCCGAGCGCGGCTTCGATGTGCTACGCGTGCACCTGACCGACCGTGCCGCCGGGCTCGCCCAGCTGGTCGCCGCCATCGAGCGCCTGTAGGCCGATGAGCTCGTCCCACGCGCCTACCACCGGAACGCGGGCGCACACCGCCCACCCCAACCCGTTGCGAGACCGGAGGGACAAGCGGCTGCCCCGCACGGCCGGACCGTCCAGCCTTGTCATCTTCCGGGTGACCGGCGACCTCGCGCGCAAGAAGCTGGTGCCCGCGGTCTACGATCTCGCCAACCGGGGCTTGCTCCCACCGGGTTTCTCCCTCGTGGGTTTCGCGCGACGGGACTGGTCCGACGAACAGTTCCGCGACATGATGGCCGAGGCGGTGACCGCGCACGCGCGTACCCCGTTCGACGAAGCCGTGTGGGATCGCCTTGTCGGCGGGTTGCGGTTCGTCTCGGGCAGCTTCGACAACCCCGAGGCTTTCCGGCGCCTCGCCGGTACGGTCCACGAGCTGGACTCCGAACGCGGCACCGGCAACAACCACGCGTTCTACCTGTCCGTCCCGCCGTCCGCGTTTCACTCCGTCATCCACGGGCTGTCCGCGGTCGGGCTCGCCGAGCCCGGCACGGACTCCTGGCGCAGGGTGGTGATCGAGAAGCCGTTCGGTCACGACCTCGCCAGTGCGCGCGAGCTCAACACCGTGGTCAACGCCGTGTTCGGCGAGGAGTCGGTGTTCCGCATCGACCACTACCTCGGCAAGGAAACGGTACAGAACATCCTGGCGCTGCGCTTCGCCAACCAGATGTTCGAGCCGGTCTGGAACGCCAACCACGTCGACCACGTGCAGATCACCATGGCCGAGGACATCGGTCTCGACGGCCAGGCGGGCTACTACGACGGGATCGGCGCCGCACGCGACGTCATCCAGAACCACCTCCTGCAGCTGCTCGCGCTGACGGCGATGGAGGAGCCGCTCACGTTCGCTCCGCACCATCTGCGCGCGGAGAAGGCCGAGGTGCTCGGCGCGACGCAGGCGATCGGACCGTTCGACCGCACAACGGCCAGGGGCCGGTACACGGGTGGCTGGCAGGGTGGTCGCCGGGTCGTGGGACTGCTCGACGAGGAGGGGTTCGCACCCGACTCGCGCACCGAGACCTACGCCGCGGTAACGCTGGCCGTGCGGAACCGGCGCTGGGCAAGGGTGCCGTTCTACATCCGTACCGGCAAGCGCCTCGGGCGGCGCGACAGTGGGCGGCATGACCGCGGTGGCGCTCGACCGCCCGTCCGGGCCCGTCGAGCTGTACCGCCCCGACGGCCGCGTCGGTACGCTCACCCAACCCGGCCGGCCGTCCCGGACGATCGCGTTGCCACGCCGCACGACGGCGCAGACGCTGACCGAGGAGTTGCGGCGGTTGGAGACCGACGAGGTCTACGGGGTTGCGCTGCGTGGCACCGCCGACCGCACTGACGACGAAGCGAGGACGGACTCATGACGACCACACCGCAGCTGCTCGTGCACGACAACGCCGAGGCGCTCGCCGCGGCGAGCGCCGCACGGCTGGTTACCACGGTGCTGGACACCCAGGCCGCGCGTGGCTCGGCGTCGATCGCGCTCACCGGCGGCGGCATCGGCATCGCTGTACTCACCGAGCTCGCGCGATCCGCGGCGACGCGGGCCGTCGACTGGGAGCGGCTCGACGTCTTCTGGGGTGACGATCGCTTCGTTCCCGCAGGGGACGCGGAACGCAACGAGAAGCAGGCAAGGGAAGCGCTGCTGGACCATGTCCCGGCCGACCCGCGGCGGATCCACCCGATGCCACCCTCGGACGGCGAGTTCGCAGGCGATCCCGACGCCGCGGCCGAGTGGTACGAACGCCGGATCGGCGGGCACGGCCGTACCGGACGTGGCGAGAGCGCAACTGCCGAGACAGGGTTGTTCGACGTCGTGTTGCTCGGTGTGGGAGGTGAAGGCCATGTGGCATCGATATTCCCGGATTCCCCTGCGGTACGCGAGACGGAACGGCTGGTCGTGGCCGTGCGCGACTGCCCGAAGCCTCCCCCGACCAGGGTCTCGCTGTCCCTGCCTGCCATCCGTAGCGCCACCGAGGTCTGGGTGATCGCCTCCGGTGCCGGTAAGGCCGACGTGCTCGCGGACGCCTACGCCGGGGCACCGGAGACCAGGGTGCCGGTCGCAGGCGCGCGTGGCCGCGCGCACACCCGCTGGCTCCTCGACCGCGACGCCGCCGCCGGCCTCCCACGCTGAATGACGCTTTCAGTCCATCTGGCGCGCTGAAAGACGCATTCAGCCCGCCTCGTGGACTGAAAGCGTCATTCAGCACCCACGTGCGGTGTTTGCACGCGCACATTTCCGTAGTCGGTTGTGGTTCGCGCGTCCCGGACCCGCTGTGGCGGACTCCTCTCTCGTAGAGGGACTGACAGCGACAGGTGAGGAACCGGAGGCCTGCCACAGTGCAGACGTACGGACTGGCGGGATCGGCGTTGCAACGCAACGTCCGGCTGAACGAGCGCACCGGCTACTCGTGCACGCCTACCCGATCGGCGAGCCTGCCGTCCTGGCGGGTCTTACGCGCGTGCGCGACCCACGCAGCGGTCGTGGTGGTGGCCGCGCTCGAAGTTTCCCTCCGCCTTCCCCCCGACGCGCCCGTGTCGGCCGTGGCGTGCTCGGCGCTGGCCTGTGCCGTACTGCTCGCACGCGACAGCTACCCGCGAGCGACGCTGCTGGCCACCATGCCCGGCATGGTCCTCGGCTGGTCACAGCTTGCCACCGTGATCGCGCTGGGCCACGTCGCCTACCGTACGAGCGCACCGCACCGCGCGTACGCGGCGCCGGCACTGGTCGTGCTCGCTGCCGTCCCGGCCTGGTTGGTTACCCCGGGCTTCGACGGGGGCTGGCGCGAACGCGTGCTCGGCACGGGGACGTCGATCCTCCTCGCGGCCGGTGCCTACGCCATCGGCAGGCTCGCGGTGCAGTGTCGTGCCTGGCGCGAACGCGCCGGCGAGGCTGCCGAGCTACAGGAGCAGGACCGGCAAGCACACCAGCGCAGTGCACGGCACGAGGAGCGTGCCCGGCTGGCGCGCGAGATGCACGACGTGGTCGCGCACGACATCACGCTCATCACCATGCAGGCGAACGTGCTGGAGTCGGCTCCGACGCTGGAAGCCGCTCGGGAGTCCGGCTTCGTCATCCACCAGCTCAGCTCCCGCACGCTCAACGAGCTCCGCTCGGTGATCAGCATGCTGCGGGACAACTCGGCCGAACAGCCAAGGCGGCACAGGCTCGACGAGCTCGCGGAGCTGGCGGAGACGATCGGGGTACCGGTGCACATGCAGCCCACCACGCCGCCGGAACGGGTCCCCGAGGACGTGAGCACGGCGATCTACCGCACCGTTCAGGAGTCCTTGATCAACGTGCGTAAGCACGCTCCCGGGGCTACGGCGACCGTACGGCTGGGCTCCGATCACGATTCGGTCTGGGTCGAGATCCGCAACTCACCGGCAACGGCCCCCGCACGCAAGGTGCCGTCCGGCGGCTACGGGCTCGCCGGGCTCGCGGAACGAGCCATGCAGCTCGATGGCACGTTCCACGCGCGATCGATCGACGACGGCGGTTTCGAAGTGACGGCGCTGTACCCGCTACGGAGGTGACAGGCCCCGGCTACCGGGTACCTGCCGGGCACCTACCGTCCGCGGCGTTCCTGGATCCGCTCCAGCGCCTCGGCGAGGATCGCCTGACCCTCCTCCTCGCTGCGCCGCTCCTGAACGTAGGCGAAGTGCGACTTGTACGGCTCCGTCCGCCGCGCCTCAGGCGGGTTGTCCCGGTCACGACCAGCCGGTACGCCACACCGCTGGCACTCCCACTCCCGCGGAGCATCCGCGTCCGTCGCGAACGCCGGAGTCGACTCGTGCCCGTTGGCACACCAGTAGGAGACCACGCGGCGCGGTGCGGACTCACCACGCTCCGCCTCCCCCGCCGGGCCGGACCCGACCTTGGAGCCGCGAATTGCCTGCCCGTCAGCCATCCTTCGCTACACCTTCATGAGCAGGCCGATACCGGCGATGGAGATCACCCACACGGCGCCGATGGCCAACGTGATCCTGTCCAGATTTTTCTCGGCCATACTCGAACCGGCGAGGCTGGACTGCGTTCCGCCGCCGAACAGCGACGACAACCCCCCGCCGCGGCCCTTGTGCAAGAGTACCGCTGTGATCAGCGCGAGACTGCTGAGCACCAGAAGTACCCGCAGGAAGAATTCCATGTCGTCCTCACGATGTGACGTCGAGCCAGCCGGGCCGACCCCAGTGGACCGTATCGGCCACCAGGCTACCCGGTGACGAGCAGGTTACGGCAGCGGCCCACCCGCGGCGAGCGCGCAGAGCTTGGTGAACTCCTCGGCGTCGAGGCTGGCTCCGCCGACCAGCGCCCCGTCGATGTTCGACTGCTGGACCAGCTCACCGATGTTCTTCGACTTCACCGAGCCGCCGTAGAGGACACGAACCCGCCGGGCCACTTCCTCGCCGTAGTCCCCGGCCAGGCGTTCCCGTAGCGCGGCGCAGACCTCCTCGGCGTCGGCGGGTGTGGCGACGCGCCCCGTGCCGATCGCCCATACCGGCTCGTACGCGACGACGCAGTTGCCGGCCTGCTCGGCACTGACGCCCTTGAGCGCGGCGCGCAGCTGCTCCGTGGTGTGCTCGAGATGCGCGTTCTGTTCCCGCACCTCCAGGCTCTCCCCCACGCACAGGACCGGCGCCATTCCGTTGGAGAGCGTGGCGCGCACCTTGGCGTTGACCAGCTCGTCCGTCTCGTCGTGATGCTCACGCCGCTCCGAATGCCCGACGACGACGAACGAGCACCCGAGCTTGGCCAGCATGGCACCGGACACCTCGCCGGTGTAGGCACCCGACTCGTGCGCCGAGACATCCTGAGCGCCGTGCGTGATGGACAGCTTGTCCCCCTCGATAAGGGTCTGCACGCTGCGGATGTCGGTGAACGGCGGCAGCACCGCGACGTCCACGCTGTTGAAGTACTTCTCGGGCAGCGTGAACGCGATCTTCTGCACCAGCGCGATCGCCTCGAGGTGGTTCAGGTGCATCTTCCAGTTGCCCGCGATCAGCGGCTTGTCGGTCACGAGGCACCCCCTTCTTCGAGAATCGTGACGCCGGGCAGTTCCTTGCCCTCGAGAAACTCCAGCGACGCTCCGCCGCCCGTTGATATGTGCCCGAACCGCTCGTCCGGCAGTCCGAGCGTACGCACCGCAGCGGCCGAGTCCCCGCCACCGACGACGCTGAACCCGTCGACATCGGCGATCGCCTCGGCAACGCCCCTGGTTCCCCCGGCGAACGCGGCCATCTCGAACACGCCCATGGGGCCGTTCCAGAACACCGTTCGCGCGGGCGCCAGCGCGTCCGCGAAGGTCCGCACGCTGTCCGGACCGATGTCCAGGCCCATCCACCCCTGCGGGATGGCGTCCGCCGCGACGACCCTGGTGTCGGCGTCCGCCGCGAACGCGTCGGCCACCACCACATCGCTCGGCAGGATCAGCGCGTCACCCGCCTCGGAGAGCAGCCGCTTGCAGGTATCGAGCATCTCCCACTCGACGAGGGAGTCGCCGATCTCGTGGCCCTGCGCGGCGAGGAACGTGAAGCACATCCCTCCCCCGACGAGCAGGCGGTCCACTGTGGGCAGAAGCGCGTCGATCACGCCGAGCTTGTCCGAGACCTTCGACCCGCCGAGCACGACCGCGTACGGTCTCGCAGGATCACCCGTGAGGGTGCGAAGAACGTCGACTTCGGACAGCACGAGGTCGCCGGCGTAGGCGGGGAGCAGCCGCGCGACGTCATAGACCGAAGCCTGCTTGCGGTGCACCACACCGAAGCCGTCGGAGACGAACGCGCCGCCGGTGCCGAGTAGGCCGGCGAGCTCCCCTGCCAGCTCCGCGCGCTCGGCGTCGTCCTTGCTCGTCTCCCGCGCGTCGAACCGCACGTTCTCCAGCACCACGACCGCGCCGTCTGTCATCTCGCCGACGGCTGCCCGCGCGCCCGCACCGGTCACGTCGGTGGCGAGCCGGACGGGACGGTCGAGCAGCTGCCCGAGTCGCGCGGCGACAGGCGCCAGCGAGTATCGCGGGTCCGGGGCTCCTTCCGGACGGCCCAGGTGCGCGGCCACCACGACCCGCGCGCCGGCATCGACCAGCCTGCCAAGGGTGGGCAGCATCGCCCGGATCCTGCCGTCGTCGGTGACCACGGCGGTGTCGGAGGTCTCGTCCAGCGGCACGTTCAGGTCCGCGCGAAGCAGCACGCTCCGCCCGGCCACTCCGTCCGAGATCAGGTCATCGACTGTGCTGAGCTCGCCCATGACGTCAGGACAGCTTCGAACCGACGAGCGTGACCAGGTCGGCGAGGCGGTTGGAGTAACCCCACTCGTTGTCGTACCAGCCGACGATCTTGACCTGGTTGCCGATCACGTTGGTCAGCGGAGCGTCATAGATGGTCGATGCCGGGTCGGTGACGATGTCGGTCGAGACGATCGGTTCCTCGCTGTAGCGCAGGATCCCCTTCAGCGGTCCGTCCGCCGCGGCCTTGAACGCCGCGTTGACCTCGTCGGCCGAAGGCTCGGTGCGCAGCGTCGCGGTGAGGTCGGTCGTGGAGCCGGTCGGGACCGGGACGCGCAGCGCGTACCCGTCGAGCTTGCCGTTGAGCTCCGGAAGCACCAGGCCGATCGCCTTGGCCGCTCCCGTACTCGTCGGGACGATGTTCAGCCCGGCGGCCCTGGCCCTTCGCAGGTCCTTGTGCGGGCCGTCCTGCAGGTTCTGGTCCGCGGTGTAGGCGTGGATGGTGGTCATGAGCCCGTGCTCGATGCCGAAGCTCTCGTGCAGCACCTTGGCCATCGGCCCGAGGCAGTTGGTGGTGCACGATGCGTTGGAGATGATCGACTGCGAACCGTCGTACTGGTCGTCGTTGACGCCGAGCACGACGGTCAGGTCCTCACCCTTCGCGGGCGCCGAGATGACGACCTTGCGCGCCCCCGCATCGAGGTGCTTGCGCGCGGCGTCGGCCTGGGTGAACAGGCCGGTGGACTCCACGACGACGTCGACACCGAGGTCGCCCCACGGCAGGTTGGCCGGGTCGCGCTCGGCGAAGGTCTTGATCGTCTTGCCGCCGACGGAGATTCCCTCGTCGTTGACGGTGACCTCCTCGGACAGCCTGCCGAGGACGCTGTCGTAGGCGAGCAGGTGAGCCATCGTGGCGACGTCACCGAGGTCGTTGAACGCGACGATCTCGATGTCCTGGCCGCTCGCCTGCACGGCCCTAAAGAAGTTGCGGCCGATCCGGCCGAAGCCGTTCACACCTACACGAACCGTCACTGCACTGGTCTCCTTGTCTGCTCAGGTTGCTTACGGGCCGGGCGTACCCAGCTGCACGCGGCGGCTAAAGCTCGCAGTCAGCCTAGCGTGCTGGCCAGCTTCGATCCGAGCGCCCCCGCACGCATCGCCGTACCGGTCACGCAGCCTATACCGAAGAGGTTGATCGATCAAGAAGCACGATGCCCGGCCGGCTGTCCCGACGTGTCAGTCCTCACGCCTCACCCCGCTCGTAGACGCGCGTGGCCGACACACGACCCACCCCGTCCGGTTCTCCGAGCGACTCGACGGCCTCGCGCATCGTGGCGTCCACCGCAAGGTACTTCCGGCCTGCACGCAGGTCGGCGTCGTTGCGCATGCGGATGATCAGGGGGAACTCGCTCAGAGCCCCCGCGTCGAACAGTCCCGTCGTGTAGATCAGCTGCACTCCGAGCGCGCGGGCCACCGCACGCTGCAGTTCCAGAAGGTACCCCGCCGACGCCCGACCGATCGGGTTGTCCAGGAACAGCACCCCGGAGTGCGACTCCTGCGTGCGGCCCTTGTCGTTCGCGCGCAACGCCGCCATGGTGCAGTACAACACGATCGCGGCCGTCAGCTGCTGGCCTCCGGAGAACACGTCCTTGATCTCCGAGACCCGCTGTCGCTCGGTACGCAGCACCGAGTCGGGCTTGAGCACGTCGATACGGAACCCCTTCGGCACCGCAGCCCGCACGCCCCGCAGCAGCAAGGACATCCCGTCGCGCCGGACGTCCTTGCCGTCCGGTGACTTCCCGGCAGCGACCTCGTCGACGACCTGACCGAGCTGCTCGACCAGCATCGACTCGTCGGGATCGGTGAAACGGATGCGCAGGAACTCGCTACCGGACCAGTCGCCCAGCCCGTCGGGCAGGCGAGACAGCCGCTGGGCCGAGCGCAGCACCCGCAACGCGCCCTCGACCATGCCCTGCAGCCGCCTGACGATCCCCGAGCGGTGCCTGTCGATCTGTTCGAGATCACCGGTGAGGCTGCGCAGCCGGGGACGCAGCGCCGAGATCCACTCCCTGGCATGCTCGCCGAGCTTGTCCCTGCGCACCGAGACGATCTGCCGCCGGACCGGGCTGGACAGCTTCTCGAACCGTTCCTCTGCCGCGTACTCCACGAGGGCGTCGGCCTGCCCGCGCACCCGCCTGTCCGCCTCCGCGACCGCCTCGTCCGCCGCCGCGAGCGCGGAGTTCAGCACCGACCAGCGCGAGCGTGCCGACTCGATGTCCCCGTCGTAGGCCTCGACCTCGTCGGTGCGCTCGCCTGCGCCCGCGCCGACGATCGGCGACATCGAGTCGCCGAGCATCGCGAACCCGGCTGCGGCCGACTCCGCTTCGTCAAGCACGTCCTCGGCCTCGGTCAGCTTCTGCTGCAGCTCCTCCAGCTCGCGCGCGGCGGCGGCGACCTCGTCCCGCGCGTTACTGATCAGCTCGAGCCCGTACGCGACCGAACCGGGCCGCTGGAAGTCGTCGAGGACCGACGGAGCAGCGGGCAATGCCTCCAGCTCGGCCCGCTGCGTGGCCACAGCGGCCACCGCTTCCGACCGCTGTGCCTGCGCCGAGTCCAACTCCCGCTCGGCCCGCTGCTGCGCCGCAGCCCGGGACGCCGCGTCCGCGCCGTCCGGTGTCTCGAGCAGTTGTTCGGCGAGCGCGCGCACGTCCGGGTCGAGGGCCTCGAGCTCGGCGCGCGCCGCGGCCTCGGCCTGTTCGGAGTGGTCGAGCTCGGCGCGCAGGTCGTTGCCCACCTCCACCTTGGCGTAGGCGTCGTCGGCCGCTGCCAGGCTCCGGCGCAGCACGTCGATCGGCTCCTCGGGCACCGACTCATCCGTGGAGACGGACCCGCCCCCGGGAACCTCGGCCAGTTCGGCGCGCGCGCTGGCCACGGTGCGGTGATGCCCGTCCGCGGTGCGCTGCTCCTCGGCAGCCTGCTCGCGCCACCGCCCCGCGACAGCCTCGGCGTCGGAGGCTTCGGACTGCAGCCGCTCGGCTTGCTCGCGTGCGGCCCTGGCCTCGTCACGCCACTGCCCCACCCGCGCCACGGACGCGGACAGCTCGCCGAGCTCGCGGACCCGCTCGGTCGCAGCCCGCACCGAGGCACGCAGCTCGGGGATCCGCTCGCGCAGCTCGGCGCGGCGGCCGGCCACGTACTCGACGGTCTCGGACGCGCGAGCTTCGGCGACACCGGCATGCTCGTACTCCGACCAGGCCTCCTCGGCCCGTTCGGCAAGGGTTGCCACCGCTCCGGCCGGGTACTCCTCACGCCAGGCACGCAGCTTCCACTCGAGAGCGGCATCCGATGAGGACTGCTCGGACAGCCGGGCCAGCTCCTGCTTGCGCTCGGCCTGCCGCCTGCCGACCGCGGTGCGTTCCCGGTCGGCGGCATTCTCGTCGTAGAGCGCAGGGTTCGGTGGGATGACGAACTCCACACCCGGAGCCGTGCCGCTGCCCGCGCCGTCGGGGTTGTCGGGGCCGTCGGGGTTGTCAGGGCCGTCCGAGTGCGAGACCGCCTGGGTACACCCCACGGCCATGGCGGCGCGTGGCAACAGGGTGGTCTCGGACAACACCTCCCGTGCGCGCTCGAGCCGGGACGGGTCGTTGATCAGCACCCCGCCTACCAGCTGCGGGTACCTGTTCAGCACCTCCTCGGCACGCGCCGAGCTCAACGTGGACAGGTAGCGCAGGCCGGACCACGCGGTGATCCCGGCTTCCTCGAGGATGTCCAGCACGTGCTGCACGTCCTCGGGCGGGGGAAGCAGCCCCGCGGACCCGAGCGCCTGCATCGCGCGCTCATCGGCGGCCTCGGCCATCCGCAGTTCCGTGGCCGCGCGGTCCGCCTGGTTGCGCGCCTCGGCCAACCGGTTCAGCAGCACGGGAAGATCCACGTCCAGGTGCACGCTCTCCCCGCCGAGCAACTCGGCGAGGCGCGGGTCCGCAGCGAGTGCCCCGGTCCGTTCGTTGGCCCGGTCGAGCTCGGCCTGCGCCGCCTCGGCCCGTGCGCGCGCACTGCTGCGCCGCTGCTGCTCGGAATGCAGTGCCCCGGTCGCCTCCGCGTGCTCCGTCTCGACCTCGGCGAGCTCGCGCTCGTGCTGGGCGAGGTCACGCTCGGCGCGCTCGGCCGCCTCCCGCGCGCTACGCTCGGCCGCCGCGACGCCATCGGTGTCGGTGCCCTCCTGCAGGGTTCCCGCCTCGACGGCCTCCCGCACACGCTGCTCGACCTCGGCGATGCGGGAGTCGAGCGACTCGGCACGCGCGCTGTGCTCGGCCGCCTTGGCCATGGCATCGTCCCGCTGGTGCTGGGCGTCCGTGGCCGACCGCCGCGCCGACTCGGCCGCCCGTTCGGCCTGCTCGGCATCCGCCCTGGCATCCTCCGCCAGCGCAAGCAATCCCCTTGCCAGCGCTGTCGCGGCGGCGTTCTTGGCCGCGAGCGCGGGCTGCGCGCGCTCTTCCCTGTTGCCGACCAGCTCGCGGGTGGCTTTCGCCTTGTGCGCGGCGTTGAGATGTGCCAGTACCGTCGAGGTGGCTCGCCATGCCCTTGCCGTGGTGTCGGCCTCGGCGACCTGCTCGGCGAGGCGGTCGGCATCGGCCTGCCCCGCGTCGAGCCGCAGCAGGGCGACGACCCGGCGGAGCTCGGTGACCACGGCGCCTTTCCGCCTGTGGTCTCCCTCGGCGAGGCGCTCCGCGGTGCGCAGCTCCTCGACGTGGTCACGCAGCCCTTGCAACCGTTCGGACTCCGCGTGCCGCCGCGCGCTGACCGCTGCCGCGAACTCCCGCGCCTGCTCCCGCGCACGCTCGCTTTCCCGGCGAGCGCCCGCCGCTGCGTCCGAGGACTCGACAAGCGGCTCGAGCAGCTCGAGCGCACCCGCGACGAAGTCGCGCTCGACGAGCAGCTCGCCGCGCTGCGCGAGATTGTCCGCGTAGCTGCTGAGCACGTCTGCCAGGTCCGCGGGACCTTGCTCGTCGATCACCGCGCGCAGCAGGAACTCGACGAAGGCGTCGTCGGTCTGGAAGGCGAAGGCGTCGACGGCCTCGCCCTCGCCCGCGTTCATCGCGCGCTGGTAGCGGAACAGCTCGGTGTCCAACCCCAGCTGCGCGAGCCGGTCGGTCCAGTCCCTGTGCTTGCGCGTCCAGAACAGGTCCACTTCCGGCTCGGCCTTGTGCTGCGCGTCCAGGCTTTCCTTGAACGCCGAGACGGTCAGCAACTGCCCGTTCGAGGTCAGCGGTAACGAGTCGAGGTTGAGCGTCACGCTCGGCCGGAAGCAGTACCACGAGTCGACGAGGTTGGCCGGGTCCGAGGAGACCACGTGACCGCGCCACTCGGACACCTTTCCCGTGATCAGGCGCTGTCCCGTTCTGGTGTGCTGCCACTCCAGCACGACGTGTGCGACGTCCTTGGCCTCGACGAACTTCTCCAGCACGCGCGTGTTGGTCGTGCCGACGACCTGCCGCCTTCCGGGAAGCATCACCGAGAAGATGAGCTTGATCAACACGGACTTGCCGCCGCCGTTCTCCAGGAACAGCACGCTCGCAGGGGAAGGCCTGCGGACCGGAACGGCCGCCTCGGCATCCGCGCCGGAGGACAGCTGCACCCCCGCACTGAACAGCGCGTCCTGCGCGGGCGCCGACACGACCTCCCCGACACCGCTGAGGTCCAGCACGACGTCCTGGTACCGCGCTCCCGCGGGACCGACCGAGTGCAGGCGCACCCGGGACAGCTCGTACATCGGCACCTCCGTTGCTCCGTGTTCGCCAGCAGGCCCGTCCTCGCCGCGTCTGCGTCAGGTCCACTCACTCGGCCCCGGCCCTGCATGGTCCTGCGGTCGGACCCGACCGCTGATACACCTCGCGTTCCGGTCCGACCGCCATGGGGTCTCCGGGGGCCGCGACCTCCCCGCAGGGAGGCCCCGTCCTCCGGACGCTCGTCGGCCCAGCCATTGATATACCTCCAGCTCCGGTCCGGCCTCCATGGGGGTGTTCCGGCGGCCGGCCGGACCGCTAGAGCGTCTCACTGCTGGCTGCGCGCAACGTTCCGACGTCGTCGGCGACCGCGACCACGTCGAGGTCGAGAAGCTCGCTGAACGCGCGGTCCGCCGCGAGCTCACGGACCTGAATCTGGTACCGCGGAGTCGTCCGGTACGTGCCCCCGCGATCGGAGTTGATGTGCACGAGGAATCCCTGCTCGGCGAGGAACCGCAGTGCACGGCTGATCATGCCACGCGTGGTGTCCGGTGCCAGCCTGCCGTCCTTGGTGGCAGCGGCCGCGGGCCTGCGAGCGTATACCCGCCACGCCTGCTCCAGCTCAGGGGCGTCGGAAAGCGGGTCGTCGTTCTCATCGGCCTGTGCGGCTCGTTCGTCGAGGATGCGGCACGCCTCCCGAACAACGCTGTCCACCTGCTCGACCGACACCCGTCCGACGTAGGTGTCATTCGCAAGATCATCCGGACGGGGGAACGCGAGCGCGGCAGTGGCCAGGTGTATGACGCCGTGCAGTACCTTCTCGGTCTCCCTCCTCTCCCGGATCTTGCTCTGGCGCGCGTAGTTGTCCATCTTGATCTCGAAGACGGACTCGTCCGTGGCCGCGAGGACCGCCCCCGCCTGCTGGTTGACCTCCAGAACCAGCAGGCCGAGCCCGGCAGCGACCGCGTGCGCCAGCTGCTTGAACTGGCTGTCCGCGTGATACCTCCGCACCAGGTCGGAGTAACCGGCGTCCCGTGCCGGTACCTGTTTGGGTCGCAGGCCGTAGGCGATCAACCGGGCAGCTGCTTCGGCATCAGCCGCGCCCATCACTGCACCTCCTCGAGCACGGTTCGTTCACCGGGGGTTCGTTCACCGGGGTCCTCGTGCCCACCACCACGGTCACTCCGGTCCGGCGACCGTGGCCGCATCGGCGGCCACGGCATGTTCGGCTTCCTCGCCCGCGCCGTCGCTCCCGCTGTCCAGCGCGACCATCGCCACGAGCAGGTCGCTGCCGCCGAACCGGCTGTCGCGCAACGGCGTGCCGTCGTCGACGGCGAGCAGCGCCGCACCGGAACCCTGCCGCAATGCCGTCGCCACGTCGGCACCGTAGGAGTGCGTCGCGCGCAGGGCGACGAGCAGGGGAAGCTCGTCATCGACGGCGCGGGCCTCTTCCAGCAGCTCGGAGAGTCTGCGGGGAGCCTCGTGCCGGGTGAACAGCTCATCGGCCAGTTCCCAGTGCCGGTCGGTGAACCTGCCGCGCTGATCGGACGGGGTCAGCTCGGGGTCGGGAATCTCGCCGACCACCTTCTCGCGTTCCGGAGCGGGCCGCAGCAGCATCGACACCAGCGACGGCAGCGTCGCCGCAGCCGGGACCGACGTTCCGCTCGCCGCCGTGAAGTACTCCTCGACGGGGGCGACTGCGTCGCGGACCGGCACTCCCAGTGCAGGAACGAGAAGCTGACCGAAGAGGTCCACGCCGCCGCGTCTGGCCGGACCGGAGAACTCCTGCCGGTCCTGCTCCGCGCGGAAGGTCGCACCCGCGGCTTGCAGCCGGGCCTGCAGCTGGGTGTGCCGGGTGATGCAGTCCGAGACGATCTCCACCAGCTCCGCGGCTCGCTTCTTGTGATCCGGGTCGTCCGCCTCGTCCCGTGCAGCCGTGATGTTGCGCAGGATCGCGTTCTCGGCACGGAACCGGGATTCGATGTGCTCCAGCGCGCTGTCGAGCAGCTGCGGGATGGCCTCCTCCCAGTCCACCGTACGTACGTCCCTGCGGGTGGCCTCCAGCATCGAGCGCAGCGTCTCCCCGTACTGCACGGTGCGGTAACGGGCCTGCTCCGCGGCCAGCTTGGCTTCGGCGAGCCGCCCGCGCGTGATCAGGTTCTCCAGCTTGACCTCGGCCGCCACCTGCGCCGACTCGACGTCGGTGTCCAACGCTCCGACGAGCACGTTGATCGCCTCGTCGCTGGCCCGCAGGTAGACCTCACCAGCGGGGGTGGCCAGCTCGACGAGCAGCTTGAAGTCGAACGCCCGGCGCTGGTAACTGCCGTCGGCCCCGACGGCCCCGTAGACGTGCCGGAAGCCGCGCTCGACGGAACCGACGTTGATCAGGTTGTCCAGCACCCACCGGGCGACACGCTCGTGCTCGGCAGGCGGGCGCTGGGGAGCCTGCGCGGCGATGAACGGCAGGAGCCGCTGCACGATCTGCTCGTGGTCCGCGCCGGTGTCGAAGTCCATGGCTACGGTGACCTGGTCGATCGTGTGCAGCGCTATCTCCGCCATCTGGTACACGCTCGCGTCGGCCCAGTCCAGCTTGGCCTTGCGCGCGTCGAGATCGTGCAGGGGTGCGGTACACGCCAGGGCCTTCAACCTGCGAGACAGCGCGCCGTCCACGGCAGCCCCGTGGTGCTCGGTCACATCTTCACGCACAGCGCGCAACGTTAGCGCTCCTCGCTCACTCCCCCACCACCCGCCCACCCCTGGTTGAGCTGAATGACGCTTTCGCTCCATTCGGAAGGTTGAATGACGCATTCAGGCCGTCTCGTGGACTGAAAGCGTCATTCAGCATTCTCCTCTTCGAGGAGATCGTCGGTGACGGCGGATTCGGTGTCCGGGATGCCGAGCTCCTTGGCGCGCTTGTCGGCCATAGCCAGCAGCCTGCGGATGCGGCCTGCGATGGCGTCCTTGGTCATCGGCGGGTCGGACCGCTGCCCCAGTTCCTCGAGCGAGGCCTGCCTGTTGGACAGGCGGAGCTGGCCCGCCCTGCTCAGGTGCTCCGGCGCGGACTCGCCGAGGATGTCCATCGCGCGTTCCACACGCGCCGCCGCGGCCACCGCGGCCCGGGCGGATCGGCGCAGGTTCGCGTCGTCGAAGTTGGCCAGCCGGTTCGCCGTCGCCCGCACCTCCCTGCGCATCCGGTGCTCTTCCCAGGACAGCACGCTCGTGTGCGCACCGAGCCTGGTCAGCAACGCGCCGATGGCGTCGCCGTCCCGCACAACGACCCGGTCCGCACCCCGGACCTCGCGGGACTTCGCGGTGATACCGAGCCTGCGCGCGGCACCGACCAGTGCCAGTGCCGCCTCCGGTCCGGGGCAGGTGACCTCCAGCGCCGAGGAACGGCCCGGCTCGGTCAGCGAGCCGTGCGCGAGGAACGCACCCCGCCATGCTGCCTCGGCCTCCGACAGCGCCCCCGACACCACCGTGGCGGGCAGTCCACGTACCGGCCGCCCACGCTGATCGATCAGGCCGGTCTGCCGCGCGAGTCCCTCACCGTCGGCGACCACCCGAACCACGTAGCGGGTGCTCTTGCGCAACCCGCTCGAGCTGATCACGTGCACGTCCGACTGGTAGCCGTACAGATCGTAGATCTCCTTGCGGAGCTTGCGGGCGACCGAACCCGTGTCGAGCTCGGCCTCCACGACCACCTTGCCCGAGACGATGTGCAGTCCCCCTGCGAAACGCAACATGGACGCGACCTCGGCCCGGCGTGGCCCGACCTTGCTCAGTTGCAGACGGCTGAGCTCGTCCTTCACCGCCGCGGTCATCGCCATGACCCCTCCATTCCGACCTCGGGTATCCCGAGAGCCTTTCGCACACTCGTGGCCAACGCATCCGGAGCGTGCCGCCCCGGCTGGTCGGGGGCGGCTACGTCCGTGAGCTGTGCCTGCGCGCCGATCTCCGCGGCCGCACGGTACAGCCGGTCAGGGGTGGGGACCGACGCGCGATCAGCGATAACAGCGTCAATCGTCAGCTCAGGGGCATGGTCGCAGAGTACGTCCAGATGCTGTTCCGGCGAGAACCCCGCGGTCTCGCCCGGCTGAGGGACGAGATTCAAGATCACCACCTTGACCGCCTGGCTGTATACCAGGGCCCGCCGCAGCTCGGGCAACAGGAGGTGCACCAGAACGCTCGTGAACCACGACCCCGGTCCGAGCAGGACGACGTCCGCGTCGAGCACAGCCTGTACGGCATCATCGCAGGCATGCGGCTCCTGTCCGGGCCGCCGCTCGCTGGTCAGGCTGATCCGCCGCACCTTTCCCGGCGTGCTGGCAACCGCCACCTGCCCCCGGATCGTGTGAAGTTCATCGTCCCCGTTCAGACCGGAGACCTGTGCTTCGATACACAACGGCTCTGCCGACATCGGGAGTACACGACCGGAGATCCCGTGCAGCCGGCACGCTTCGTCCAGCGCGGCCACGGGGTCCCCTGTCACCTCGAAGAGCCCCGCCAGCAGGAGATTGCCGACGGCGTGCCCGGCCAACGCCCCTGTCCCACCGAATCGGCTCTGGAACACGCGCGGCCACAGTGGATCACCGTCCTCGGCCGAGGCGAGCGCGGACAACGCCTGCCGCAGGTCACCCGGCGGCAGCACACCGAGCTCGCGGCGGAGCCGCCCGGACGAGCCGCCGTCGTCTGCCACCGTGACCACCGCGGTGACATCGCTGGTGATCCGGCGCAACGCGGTCAGCGTGGTGTGCAGGCCGTGGCCGCCGCCGAGCGCGACGGCGCGGAGGGGGCGTTCGTCCGGCATACCACCGCCTCACTCGCGTCCCAGATCCCGGTGTACGACCTTCACGGTCGTGCCGTCCTCGGCGGACATGCGGCGCGCGAGCTCCTCGGACAGCGCGACACTGCGATGCTTACCACCGGTGCATCCCACAGCCAGGGTGAGGTACCGCTTGCCTTCCCTGCGGTATCCTGCCCCGACGAGCCTGAGCAGCTGTTGATACTGGTCGAGGAAGTCCTCGGCGCCCTCCTGGCTCAGTACGTAGTTGCGCACCTCCCCGTCGACGCCACTGAGCTCGCGCAGCTCGGGGATCCAGAAGGGGTTCGGCAGGAAACGCACGTCCATCACCAGGTCGGCGTCCATCGGCAGACCGTACTTGTAGCCGAACGACAGCACCGTGACCCGGGTACGCATGCTGGACTCCGAGCCGAACGCGTCCTCGATCTTCGCGCGTAGCTCGTGCACCGAGAGCGCGGAGGTGTCGACCACGAGGTCGGCTTCGTCGCGCAGCGGCTCGAGCAGCGAACGCTCAGCGGTGATACCGTCCGCGAGCCTGCCGTCACCTTGCATGGGATGGCCGCGGCGCACCTCCTCGAACCGGCGTACCAGGACCGAGTCGGCGGCCTCCAGGAACAGCACGCGCGGCTTGTACCCGGTCCCGTCGAGCTCCTTGATCACCGAGGACAGGTCGTCGGTGAACGCGCGCGAGCGCACGTCCATGACAACGGCGATCTTGGTGATCGCACCGCGCGCCTGGGCGCCGAGCTCGACCATCGTGACGATCAGCTCGGGTGGCAGGTTGTCCACCACGAACCACCCGAGGTCCTCCAGGCACTTGGCTGCCGTGCTGCGGCCCGCGCCGGACAGCCCGGTCACGACCGCGACATCCATTCCCGTCGGGCCGCCGGCGTCGCCGGAGGGCGCCGGTCCGCTGTTACTACTCATCGCTCACGTCGATCCTGTCCGTTCGCTGTGCCGTCCGTTCCAGGGTCCGAATGGGAGGCGCCCGCCCGGTGCGCCGTATCGGCACCGGAGCCGTTCGCCACATCGTCTCCTGCCTCACCGTGCAACGCGGTGTACACGGTCCGTGCCGTGTGGCGACCGACCCCGCGCACCGCGGCGATCTCGTCCACACCGGCCTGTTTGAGCTTCTTGACCGAGCCGAAGTGCTTGATCAGTGCGGCCTTCCTCGTCTGCCCCAGACCCGGTACGCCGTCCAGCTCCGAAGCAGCGACCCTGCGCGATTGTTTCGTGCGGTGGTACCGCACGGCGAACCGGTGCGCCTCGTCGCGCACCCGCTGCAACAGGTACAACGACTCCGACGAGCGCGGCAGGATCACCGGATCGGGTTCGGCGGGTGGCCATACCTCCTCGAGCCGTTTGGCGAGGCCGACAACGGCCACATCCGTGACTCCGAGGTCGGCGAGGGCGTCGGCCGCTGCCGTGGCCTGCGGACCGGCGCCGTCGACCACGAGCAGGTTCGGCGGGTACGCGAACTTGCCCGGTTTGCCGGACTCCTTCTCCCCGTCGGGGTCGCTCGCAGCCTGCGCGGCGTCAGCCGTGTAGCGCGCGAACCGGCGTCGCACGACCTCGGCGATCGAGGCGACGTCACCGTGCCGCGCGGCCTCCTTGATCTCGAACCGCTTGTACTCCGACTTGCGCGGCGCTCCGTCCTCGAACACCACGAGCGACGCGACCACGTCACTGCCCTGGTGATGCGAGATGTCCACGCACTCGATGCGCAGCGGAGCGGTATCCAGTCCCAGATGCTCCTGCAGCTCGGACAGCGCCGCCGAGCGTGCGGTGAGATCCCCCGCCCTGCGCAGCTTGTGCTGCGCAAGCGCCTCGGCGGCGTTGCGCTGGACCGTCTGCGCGAGCGTTCGCTTGTCCCCGCGCTGCGGCACCCGGACGTGGACCCTCGAGCCGCGTAGCTCGCTCAGCCACGCGGTCAACGCATCGGAATCCTCCGGAAGCACGGGGACGAGGACCTGTTTCGGTACCGGCGGGCCACTGTCGTCGGCGTCGGCGGCCAGCTCGGCCTGCTGACCGTAGAACTGGGTAAGGAACTGCTCCACCAGTCCCGCCTGCACCCGTTCCTGCGTGTCCTCTCCGTGTTGCCCGGCGGAGGGGTCCTCGTCCACGTCGACGACCCAGCCGCGCTGGCCGCGTACCCGGCCGCCACGCACGTGGAAGACCTGTACAGCCGCTTGCAGCTCGTCGTGCGCGAAGGCGACCACGTCTGCGTCGGTGCCGTCGCCGAGCACCACGGCTTGCTTCTCCATCGCCTTGCGCAGCGCGGCGACGTCGTCGCGCAACCGCGCCGCCCGCTCGAAGTCCAGCTCCTCGGAGGCCTGCGCCATCTGCCGCTCGAGCGAGCGCACCATGCTGTCGGTGTTGCCGCCGAGGAAGTCGCACAGGTCCCGCACGATCGTGCGGTGGTCCTCGGCGCCGATCCGGCCGACGCAGGGCGCCGAACACTTGTCGATGTAGCCGAGCAGGCAGGGCCTGCCGATCTGGGTGTGCCTGCGGAAGACGGTGTTCGAGCACGTGCGGGCGGGAAAGACACGCAACAGGAGGTCCAGCGTCTCCCTGATCGCCCACGCGTGCGTGTACGGCCCGAAGTAACGCACACCCTTCTTGCGCGGACCCCGGTAGACGTGTGGCCGGGGGAACTCCTCGTTCATGGTCACGGCCAGCACCGGGTAGGACTTGTCGTCCCGGTAACGCACGTTGAACCGGGGGTCGAACTCCTTGATCCAGGTGTACTCCAGCTGCAGCGCCTCGACCTCGGTGTTCACCACCGTCCAGTCGACGCCGGCCGCAGTGGTCACCATCTGGCGCGTACGCGGATGCAGGCCGGCCAGATCGGCGAAGTACGAGCCGAGCCTGCTGCGCAAGCTCTTCGCCTTGCCGACATAGATGACGCGACCGCGCGTGTCGCGGAACCGGTACACCCCTGGCGCATCGGGGATGTCTCGCGGTGCTGGTCGGTAGGTGGACGGATCGGCCACGCCGCCAGACTATCTCGACGCCGTCCGCGCCCGCGTAGCGGACGGACGCGCCGTGGCGCCCAGTAAATCAGCCCGGCGAATCAGCCCAGTGAATCAGCCCGGCGAATCAGCCGGGCGAGTCAGTTCGGCGAGCCGGCCGGGCGAGGCGGGCACGATTGTCGGTACCTGCTGGCAAACTCCGGGGCATGGACGTTTCCGGGCTGATCGCCACGCTGGAGTCGGAAGGGCACAGCCTGGCACACACCGCAGAACGCCTCGGAGCCGGCGTGGAGGTACCCACCTGCCCCGGCTGGCGCGTACGGGACCTTCTGCTGCACATCGGCGGCGTGCACCGCTGGGCCGGCACGGTCGTCGCGGAGTCGCGCCGCGAACCACTGCACCTGGAGCGGGCCGAGGGCATCTCCGCGCACCTGCCCACCGACGGGGAGCTGGTCGGCTGGTTCCGCCGTGGGCACGCGGACCTGCTGAAGGCACTGCGGAACGCACCGGAGGACCTGCGGTGCTGGGCGTTCCTGACCGCCCCGACACCGCTGGCGTTCTGGGCGCGGCGCCAGGCACACGAGACCACAGTGCACCGGGTGGACGTCGAATCGGCGGCCGGTGGGGTCGGGCGGGTCGAGCCGCACGTGGCAACCGACGGCATCGACGAGCTGCTCGGCGGGTTCGTTCCGCGTGCCCGCACGGGGCTGCACAGCGACCCCCCGACATCGATGTCCGTACGCACCACCGACACCGGCGCGCGCTGGTTGCTGCACGTCGGACGCGGACCCGTCACCGTCGAACGCTCGTCAGGACCGGCCGACACCGTGGTCTCCGGAACCGCTTCCGACGTCTACCTAGCGCTGTGGAACCGGCTGCCGTTGCGCGAGCTCGACGTCGCAGGCAGCGAGGAGCTGCTCCTGCGGTGGCCCGAGACCGTCCGGATCCGGTGGGGATAGCCGTACGGTTGTTCCCCGTCGGCCGAGCGCGTCGGCTAGCCTGGTTGCCGCACCGGCACAGCTCCCGGAGCACGCCTCGCGGCGACCGGATGAACGAAAGGGGTCCCATCGCATGCGCATCGCCACCTGGAACGTCAACTCCGTCGGTGCGCGGCTGCCTCGCCTGGTGAGCTGGCTGCGGTCGGCCGCACCGGACGTGCTGTGCCTGCAGGAGCTGAAGTGCGCAGCGGACAGCTTCCCCACCGACGAGGTCGCCGAGCTGGGCTACGAGGTCGCCGCGCACGGCACCGGCCGCTGGAACGGCGTCGCGATCGTCTCCCGCGTCGGCCTGTCCGATGTCACCCGCGGCCTGCGCGACGAGCCCGGCTACGCCGCGGACGACGGCTCGGACGAGACGGTCGAGCCGCGTGCGATCGGGGCGACCTGTGGCGATCTCCGGCTGTGGTCGGTCTACGTGCCCAACGGCCGCGACGTCGAACACCCGCACTTCGCCTACAAGCTGCGCTGGTTGGAGGCGCTGCACGCGACCGCGGCCGCCGAGCTGGCTGCGTCCGTACCGTTCGGGGTGCTCGGGGACTTCAATATCGCGCCTGCCGATCACGATGTCTGGGACCTCGCCGAGTTCGCGCAGACCACGCACATCACCGAGTCGGAACGCAAGGCGTTGGGCGTGCTCCAGGACGCCGGGCTGCGAGACATCGTGCCGCGCCCGCTGAAGTACGACCAGCCGTTCACCTACTGGGACTACCGCGGACTGGCCTTTCCCAAGAACAAGGGGATGCGTATCGACCTGGCGTACGGCAACGCGCAGCTGGCAGGCGCGGTCACCGATGCCTACGTCGACCGCGAGGAGCGCAAGGGCAAGGGCGCTTCCGACCACGCACCCGTCGTGGTGGACCTGTCCCTGTAGGTGCCGCCGCTCGAGCCGGTCCCCTGCTCGTTACCCGGACTCCCCCGCCTGCTTGTGCAACCTGCGTAACGCGCGGACCGCGTCGACAGCGTGCTGGCGGTCGACGGCCTGCACGGCCATCACGGCGTGGTACTCGTCGTCCGGAAGCTCCAGGCGTGCCCACGAGGCTCCGTCCGGGAAACTCACCGACAGCACCTCGCTCCACGCGAACCTGCGTTTCGTCAGGACGTTGCGTACCTCGATGCCCCCGGCGTCGGCACGCACCCGCGGAAGCGCCCAGAGCAGCGTCAGCCCGGCGAGTATCACGCCGATCACGACCATGGCGATCTGGTCGGCGAGGTAGAAGTTCGCGCCGGTGTCCGAGTCGCGCAGCAGCACGCCGACAACCGTGAACACGACGACGAGCGCGATCGCGCACGGCACCGTCATCCAGATCACCCGGCGGGGGCGGAACTGGACCATCTGGGCGTCACCCTCACTACGCGTCACGACATCCTCATCCGTTCGACATCGGTGCCGGTGGCCGCTAGACGAACCCGCGCTCGGTCCACGGCTGGCGCAGCCCGCGCAGGACGTGCGCGGTGTCCAGCGCGGCAACGGTGGCCTCGAACCCCTTGTCCTCCACCGAGTCCGCGAGCCCGGCGCGGTCCAGGGCCTGCTGTTCGGTGTCGCAGGTGAGTACGCCATGGCCGACCGGCGTGGACTCGTCGAGGGCCACCCTCGTCAACCCGGCCGTCACCGAGTCACAGACGTACTCGAAGTGCGGGGTGCCGCCGCGGATCACCACCCCCAGTGCCACGACCGCGTCGTGGTGCTTGGCCAGTGACTGCGCGACGACGGGCAGCTCCATCGCACCGGCGACGCGCACGACGGTCGGTTCCTCCTCCAGCTCGGCGGCCGCGCACGCCGCGTGGGAGCGCTCGAGCAGGCTGCCCGTGATGCGCTCGTGCCAGCGCGTCGCGACTACCGCCACCCGCAGGTTCTCGCACCCTGTCAGGTCAACGGAGGTACCGGGCCTGCCCTGGCCGCTCATGTGCGCACACCACCGTCCTCGTTACCGATCTGGGGGTTGGCGGCTCGTGCGGGCCGTGTCCCGTCCACCGCGGCACCCACCTCGTCGAAATGCTCCAGATTGGTCAGCTCGTGGCCCATCCTGTCCCGTTTGGTCTGCAGGTACCCGTAGTTCTCCGCGTTGGGCGACGCCGGCAGCGGGACCCTGCCTGTGACCCGGAGCCCGTAGCCTTCCAGCCCGACCCGCTTGGCGGGGTTGTTCGTCAGCAGCCGCATCGACTTGATCCCGAGATCCACCAGGATCTGCGCGCCCGTGCCGTAGTCCCGCGCGTCGGCGGGAACCCCGAGCGCGAGGTTCGCGTCGACGGTGTCCTGGCCGTTGTCGTCCTGCAGCTGGTAGGCCTGCAACTTGTGCAGCAGCCCGATGCCCCTGCCTTCGTGCCCGCGAATGTAGAGCACGACGCCGCGCCCCTCCTCGGCCACCGCGGTGAGCGCTGCGTCGAGCTGCGGCCCGCAGTCGCAGCGCAGGGACCCGAACACGTCACCGGTCAGGCACTCCGAGTGGGCGCGTACCAGGACGTCCTCACCGTCCCCGATATCACCGTAGACGAACGCGATGTGCTCGATGCCGTCCAGCAGGCTGTCGTAGCCGATCGCGCGGAACGTACCCGCACGGACGGGCACCCGCGCCTCGGCGACTCGCTCCACCTGCTTCTCCGTGCGCTTACGGTAGGCGATCAGGTCGGCGATGGTGATGAGGCAGAGCTCGTGTTCCTCGGCGAAGACGTGCAACTCGTCGTAGCGAGCCATGTCGCCCTCGTCCTTCTGCGAGACGATCTCGCAGAGCACACCGGCAGGCCGCAACCCCGCCATCCGGGCAAGGTCCACCGAGGCCTCCGTATGCCCCGGCCTGCGCAGCACCCCGCCCTCCTTGGCCCGCAGCGGGACGACATGGCCGGGCCGGTTGAAGTCCTCCGCGGTCGCCGAACGGTCGGACAGGAGTTTGATCGTGCGGGCCCGGTCGGACGCGGAGATACCGGTGCCGATGCCTTCCTTGGCATCCACCGTCACGGTGTAGGCCGTACCGCGCGCGTCCTGGTTGGTGTGGAACATCGGTGGCAGGTTGAGCCTGTCCGCGTCGTACTCGGTCAGCGAGACGCAGATGTAGCCCGACGTGTAGCGCACCATGAACGCGACGAGCTCGGGCGTGGCCATCTCCGCCGCGAAGATCAGGTCGCCCTCGTTCTCCCTGTCCTCGTCGTCCACGACGACGACTGGCTTACCGGCGGCGATGTCGGCGACCGCCCGCTCGATGTTGGTCATGCGCTCTCCTCGGCTTCCGGCTCACCGCCATTGTGCTCGGAGACGGAGCCGTACGGGTCGGTGGAGTCAGCATCGTCACGATGCGGTCGCACCAGCTTCTCAACGTACTTGGCGACCACGTCGACCTCGATATTGACCGGGTCGGACGGTGACTTGGTGCCGAGCCCGGTCATCTCGAGCGTGGTCGGGATCAACGCGACGGAGAACTGGTCGTCGGTGATGTCGGTCACCGTCAACGACACCCCGTCCACGGCGATCGACCCCTTCTCGACCACGTATCTGTTCAGCTGCTTCGGCAGGGAGAAGCGGGTGAGGCCGGAGGGGTCACGGGACAGGTAGGTGCCCACCCCGTCGACATGCCCCTGCACGATGTGTCCCCCGAAACGGTCGCCTGCGGCGGTGGCGCGCTCGAGGTTGACCCGGTCGCCCATGTGTACCTTGGCCAGGCTGCTCCGCTCCAGAGTCTCGTGCACGACGTCCACGGTGAACTGCGACCCGGCCACGTCCACCACGGTGAGGCACACGCCGTTGACCGAGACCGAGTCGCCGTGCCGTACGTCGGTCGTCACCAGCGGCCCCGACACGGTCAGCCGCGCGGCGTTCGGCACTTGCTCGATGCCGACGACCTCACCGATCTCCTCGACAATGCCGGTGAACACTGCCTGCCTCCTCGTGCTGTCCAGGCTCCCACTTCGGGGCCGCTGTTCAAAGTCGGGTCGTGCGCGGACCACCGCATCGCCTGGGACAGGCATACGCGTCCGGCTGGGGTCATGGGTGTGCGCCGCAACGGTTCACGCGCCGGCGCAACCGCTCGATCGCCACCCCTGGGTCCTCGGCGCCGTACACGGCCGAGCCTGCCACGAAGCAGTCCACCCCGGCCTCGGCAGCCTGCTCGATCGTGTCGTCGTTGATCCCACCGTCGATCTCCACGAGCAGCCGCAAGTGGCCGGTGTCGACGAGCCTGCGCGCCAGCCGGACCTTGTCGAGGACCTCCGGGATGAACGACTGCCCGCCGAAACCGGGCTCCACCGACATGACAAGCAAGGTGTCGTAGTGCTTGAGCACCTCCAGATGGTCCTCGAGGCTCGTGCCGGGCTTGACGGACAGGCCGGCCTGCGCGCCCGCGGCACGCAGGTTCTTGGCCAGCATCACCGGGTCGTGCGCGGCCTCGGCGTGCACCGTGACGTTGTACGCTCCGCGTTCGGCGTAGTCCGGCGCCCATCTGTCCGGGTCGTCGATCATCAGGTGGCAGTCCAGCGGCACCCGCGACACCCGGGACAACGACTCCACAACGGGCAGCCCGATGGTGAGGTTGGGTACGAAGTGCCCGTCCATGACGTCCACGTGTACCCAGTCGGCCCGCGCGTCCCCTGTGCCGGAGACGACCTCGATCTCCTCGCCGAGCCGGGCGAAGTCCGCGGACAGGATGCTTGGGGCGATCATCGGCCTGTTCGTCACGCTGGGTTCCACTTCTCTCACACGCCCGGACGTCGGCCGGTGCCTTCCGGGACGGGGTAACACTCCGTGCAGTCTACCGAGTCGCTTACGACTTCTGGAGGAGCGCACAGTACATCGCGTCGGTCCCGTGCCGGTGCGGCCACAGCTGCACGTCCGGGCCGTCTCCGAGGCCGGGAACGCCCTCGAAGAGCGGCCGCGCGTCGACGCGGTGCGCGTCGGCCTTGCGGAGCAGGTCGGCGACCACACCTTCGGTCTCGGCGAGGTGTGGCGAGCACACCACGTAACACACCACGCCGCCGGGGCGGACCAGGTCTATCGCCGAGCTCAGCAGCTCGGTCTGCAGCCTGGTCAACCCGGCGACATCCCCTGGCACCCGGCGCCACCGCGCCTCAGGGCGCCTGCGTAGCGCACCGAGCCCGGTGCACGGGGCGTCCACGAGCACCCGGTCGTAGCCGGGCCGCAGACCGCTCTCGCGCCCGTCGGTGACGTGTACCGTCACCGGCAGGTCCAGCACGGCGTCCCGGACCATCCGCGCACGGTGCTCGGCAGGCTCCACCGCGTCCAGCTCGGCCCCGGACAGTGCGGCGAGCGCCCCGAGCACCCGTGCCTTACCGCCCGGTCCCGCACACAGGTCCAGCCAGCGCGCGTCCGTACCGTCCAGCGGGTACTCGGCCGCGGCACGTGCGCACAGCTGGCTGCCCTCGTCCTGGACGGCGGCGAGGCCTTCGCTGATCGGGCCGGATTCTGCGGGGTCACCGCCGCCCGGCTCCAACCGGACGCCGTAGGGCGAGTACGGCGCTACCTCGCTTCCGGTGATCGCGGCGAGCTCCTCGGCGCTGATCGCACCCGGCCGCGCGGCCAGGTGTACGTCCGGCCGCACGTTGTTCGCCTCGAGGGCGGCCTCCAGCTCCGTGCCGGTGTCGCCGAGCGCCTCCGCGAATGCCCGGACGATCCAGCCGGGATGCGCGGTGCGCATCCCGAGGTGGCCGATCGGGTCGGTGTCGCGGGCCGGTGCGAGCTGCTCGACCCACTCCGGCTCCCCCGCGGCCGACACACGCCGCAGCACGGCGTTGACGAACCCCGCGACATGCGAGCCCGCTGCCAGCCTGGCGAGGTCCACGGTCGAGGTCACGGCGGCGTGCGGCGGGATCCGCGTCCGCAACAGCTGGTAGGTACCGATCCGGAGCGCGTCGAGGACGTCGCCGTCCATCGCCGAGGGCGGACGGTCCGAACACGCCGCGACGATCTCGTCGAGCATGCCGGACAGGCGTGCCGTACCGTAGGCGAGCTCCGTGGCCAGCGCCGCGTCCCGCCCGGTCACGCGACGTTCCCGCAGCATCTCGGGCAGCACCAGGTTCGCGTAGGCGTCCTTGCTCCGTACCGCGCGCAGCGTGTCGAACGCCGCCTGCCGCGCCGCGTCCACCTCGGGCGGCCTGCGCGGCCCCTGCTTGCGCTGCGCGGGGCGGCTGTTCGCCGGGCGGGGGGACTTGCGCTTGTCGGTGCTCATTCCAGTTTCTCCCCGCGCTCGATCTTGCTTCCGCGTGCCCATTCGCCTGCCGTCATGCGCTTCTTGCCCTGCACCTGCACGTCACCGAGCAGCAGCGGGACCGTCGCCGAACCCACCAGCACCCGGTCCCGTTCGACGTGCAGCTCGCCGGGCTCGAGGTCGCCTGCGTTCGCCGCCTCGGCGCTGCCGGCGTCCAGCGGCCGCACGGGGGACAGCTTGATGCGCTTGCCGCGGAACTCCGCCCATGCCCCCGGGTCGGGTGTGACCGCCCGCACGTGCCGGTCCACGTTGATGGCAGGCTCGCCGAAGCGCACCCTGGCATCCTGCGGGGTGATCTTCTCCGCGTAGCTGCGCCCTTCCTCGGACTGCGGTACCGCATGCACGGTCCCCGCGGCGATACCGTCCAGAGTCGACAGAAGCAGGTCCGCGCCCGAGTAGGAGAGGCGCTCGAGCAACGCACCGGCGGTGTCGTCGGAGCGCACGGTCTCGGTGACCACGCCGTAGACGGGGCCCGCGTCGAGCTCGGGCACCACGCGGAACGTCGATGCCCCGGTGATCTCGTCGCCCGCGCGGATCGCCGCCTGTACCGGTGCGGCACCACGCCAGGCCGGGAGCAGCGAGAAGTGCAGGTTGATCCACCCGTGTGTGGGTACGTCCAGCGCAGCCTGCGGCAGCAGCCCACCGTAGGCGACAACCGGGCACGCTTCGGGTGCCAGCTCGGCGAGCCGGGCCAGGTAGTCCGGGTCACCGGCCCGTGCCGGCGTCAGCACCTCGATTCCGTACTCGTCGGCGACCCTGCCCACGGGGGACCGCACCAGGTGCCTGCCACGCCCGGCAGGCGCGTCCGGCCGTGTGGTTACGGCGACGACCTCGTGGCGCGACGAGTCGATCAACGCACGCAGCGAGGGCACCGCGGTATCCGGGGTTCCTGCGAAAACCAAGCGCATAGTGCGTCGAGTCTACTGGGCACCGTGGGTGCCGCAGCGGGCACCGAGCCGAACGTTGCGACTACACGAGCTCGAGCGGATCGAGCTGAATGCGCACCGCCTCCCGCGCCTTGCGGGCGCTCCGGCGCGCCTGCGCCGCCGAGAGCGAGCCTGCCAGTGCCCTGCCCTCGTCGCGCGGCACGCGGATCAGTGCCCGCTCGATCTCCGCGTCCTCCCCTGCGCGCTCGGGTGTGACCGGCACGGGGCCGAGCACCTCGGCCGCGTCGGGCAGCGGTAGCTCCAGCAGCAGATCGGCCAGCACGTCGGCGCGCGCCTGCACGCTCGCCATCCGCACGGCAGGGGGGAAACCCAGCTCGGCACGCTCGGCGAGCTCACGCTCGGCGTACCATGCGGGATCCCACCGCACCATCGCCTGCACCTGGGCGAGCGCGGCGTCGGCGCCGACAACCACCCGGCCGCCGTCGCCCGCGGAACGCACCAACGCCGCCGCGGACATCCACCGCCGCACGGTCTCCTCACCCGCGCGCAGGTCCTGGCGGCTCAGCAGTGCCCAGCCGTCCAGCAGCAACGCGGCGCCGTAACCGCCGTGCGCGACCGGCTCGGCACCCGGCGTGCAGACCACGACGGCCGGTTCGCCGGGTACGACGTCGAGCACTTCGGAGCCGCCGGACGTGCGAACGGGCTTGCCGGGAAACGCCCGGCCCAGCTCCTCTGCCGTCCGCCGTGCACCGACGACCACCGCGCGCATCCCGGACGGACCGCAGGTCGGGCACGAGAAGTTGGACTCGATCGCACCGCACCACCGGCAGTGTGCGGACGTGGGGGCCGTCTCGGCGGTACCGCCGGGCACCGCCAGCGGGCCTGCGCAGCTCCTGCAGCGCGCGGGGTGGCGGCAGCGCGCGCACGCGAGCGCGGGCACGTACCCGGAGCGCGGCACCTGGACAAGCACGGGTGTGCCGGACGCCAGAGCCGTCCTGGCCGCGTCGAAGGCCGTCGCGGGCAGGCGGGCCGCTCCTGCCGCGGGGTCGCGTGCCAGCTCGAACTCGTCCCCGGAACCGATCGTGCGGGGCGCACTCGCGCGTACCCGCTCGCGCGACGCGAGCACCGGCCGCGCCCACTCGGACTCCACGAGCAACTGGGCCTCGGCCGTGCGCGCGAACCCTGCCACGACCATGCCCGCTCCGCTGGCGTGTGCCCGCTGGATCAGCACGTCCCGTACGTGCGGGTACGGTGCACGGCGTTCCGCGTGCAGGTCGTCCCCGTCGTCCCAGACGACGAAGGCACCTGGCTCGCTGACCGGCGCGAACATCGCGGCGCGCGTGCCGACCACGATGCGAGCGTGTCCCCTGCGCACACGCAACCACCGGCGGTAGCGCTCCGCGGGGCCGAGGTCGGCGGACAGTGCCACGACGGCCGCCGGACCGGCAAGGTCCGCACACCGTTCTCGCACCCTCGCGAGGTCACGGTGATCGGGAACGACGATGAGGGTGGACCGGCCGGTGGCCGCTGTGCTGCCGGCCAGTTCGGCGAGGCGCGCGGGCCAGTCCTCCCCGGGGAGCGCCTGCCAGACGGCGTGCGCGCGCTTGCCCGCTGCCAGCGCGGCCACCAGCGCGCTACCGTGCGTGTAGCGTCGCCATCCCTCCGTGCTCGGCGCGGCGGGCGGCTCGGCCGGCTCCGGCGGCGTCTCCCGCTCGACGCGCGCGTGGCGCGGCGGGATCGCCAGACGCAGTACGTCGGCCATCGTTCCCGCGTAACGGTCGGCCACCGCGCGGGCGAGCCGGGCAAGCTCCGGTGTCAGAACCGGCTCGTCGGAGACCACCCGTTCCAAGTAGGCCAGGCGGCCGGTGTGCTCGCTGCTGTCCGCGCGCTCGGCCACGTAGCCGTCCACCAGCTGGCCTGCGAAGCGAACGCGCACCCGGCAACCAGGTCGGGCACTGTCTTCCAGCGTGTGCGGTACGAGGTAGTCGAAGGTTCGATCGAGGTGTGCCAGCGGCACGTCGACGTAGACGCGCGCGACCGGCGCGGTCCCGGCCGGTCGCCGCTGCCCCTTCCGCACGCCACTCGATGTGCCCATGATTGATCTCCCTACCAGAACGAGCACGCACCTCGATCCCCGGCATCTGGACGCGCGGGGCGAGCCGAGGGACTCCTCGGGTACCACATATGCGCCTGAGGAGGCCTTCGGCTCGCCCCGCATTGTCAGCCGGAAGCCGCGCGCCGCAGGTCCTCGACGCGATCCGTCCGCTCCCAGGGAAGGTCCAGATCGGGCCGTCCGAAGTGACCGTAGGCTGCGGTGCTCGCGTAGATCGGGCGCAGCAGGTCGAGCGCCTCGACCATCGATCCGGGACGCAGGTCGAACACCTCGGGGATGGCGCGCTGGATCGCACGCGGATCGACCGTCTCGGTACCGAAGGTCTCGACGAACAGCCCGACCGGCTCGGCCTTGCCGATCGCGTACGCCACCTGTATCTCCGCTCGCGCGGCCAACCCCGCGGCGACCACGTTCTTGGCGACCCACCGCACCGCGTAGCTGCCGGAGCGGTCCACTTTCGAAGGATCCTTGCCGGAGAACGCGCCGCCCCCGTGCCGCGCCATGCCTCCGTAGGTGTCGACGATGATCTTGCGGCCCGTCAGTCCGGCGTCGGCCATCGGCCCGCCGAGCACGAACCGTCCCGTGGGATTGATCAGCAGCCGGGCGTCCCCGCTGTCCATCCCGAGATCGGCGATCACCGGTTTGACCACCCGCTCGGTCACCTGCGGCGTGACCAGATGCTCCAGGTCGGCCCCCGCTGCGTGCTGGGTGGACACGACCACGGTGTCCAGACGCACCGGCCGGTCCCCCTCGTACTCGATGGTGACCTGTGTCTTGCCGTCCGGCCGCAGGTACGGCAACGTGCCGTCCCTGCGCACCGCTGCCAGGCGGCGGGACAGCCGGTGCGCGAGTGCGATGGGCATCGGCATCAGCTCCGGAGTGTCGGTACACGCGTAACCGAACATCAACCCCTGGTCGCCGGCACCTTGCCTGGTCCGGCGCTCCGCGGAGGTCTCCGCGCCGTTCGACCGGATCTCGTAGGAGGTCTCCACACCCTGCGCGATGTCCGGGGACTGGGCCCCGATGGCGATGTTGACCCCGCACGAGTCACCGTCGAAGCCCTTGCTCGACGAGTCGTAGCCGATGTTGTTGACGACCTCGCGCACGAGTGCGGGAATGTCCACGTACGCTCGCGTCGACACTTCCCCCACGATGTGTACCTGCCCGGTGGTCACCACGGTCTCCACAGCCACCCTGCTGTCCGGGTCCGCGGCGAGCATCGCGTCCAGGATGGTGTCGCTGATCGCATCGCAGATCTTGTCGGGATGCCCCTCGGTCACCGACTCCGAGGTGAACAGCCTCCGGATGGACTCACTCACGGCTACCTGCCTCGTCTCGACGGGCCGCTGTACGCCGAGCCGGTTGCCCGCGATCTTCTCGGGCGGTGCGCCACTCGACAGCCGAGCGCTCGCCGCAACAGGCTCTGCGACCCAGCGTAGTCGACGGAGGCCGATCGTGCGGCCGGCCGGACGGTGCCGGTCTACGCGTGCGTCCTGCCGACCAGCTCGCTGACGGAGTCCCACAGTGCCGCAGCGAGCTGCGACTTCGAACCGAACGGTATCGCGGTCTCCGCCCCGTCGGCTGCCAGCAGCCACCCCGAGTTCTCCTCGACCTCGAAGGCCCGCCCGTCCCCGACCGCGTTGACCACCAGGAGGTCACTGCCCTTGCGGCGCAGCTTCGTCCTGCCGTACTGCAGCACGTCGCTACCCCGGTCCCCGGTCTCGGCAGCGAACCCGACGATGACCTGGTCGCCACGCCGGTTCTCGACGAGCTCGGCCAGAACGTCGGCGTTGCGGTCCAGCACGACGGGATCGGGTGCGTCCTCGGTCTTCTTGATCTTGTGTTCGAGCAGGGCCGCAGGCCGGAAGTCGGCAACGGCCGCCGCCATCACGACCACCTCGGCCGAGGGAGCGGCCTCGTGCACCGCCGCGCGCAACTCGGCCGCCGTCGAGACGTTCACGACCGTGACGCCGGCAGGCGCCGGCAACGACGTGGTGTGCGCCGAGATCAACGTCACCCGGGCGCCGCGGGCCGCCGCCACCCTGGCCAGCGCGTAACCCTGCCTGCCGGAGGAGCGGTTACCCAGGTAACGCACCGGGTCCAGCGGCTCGCGGGTGCCGCCTGCGGAGACGACCACGTGCACCCCTTCCAGGTCCCGTGGCAACGCCCGCGGCTCATCGATGAGCAGCCGCGCGAGATCGGTGATCTCCGCGGGGTCGGCCATCCGGCCCTTGCCCGAGTCCACGCCGGTGAGCCTGCCCGAGTCGGGATCGGGTACCACGGCACCCCGGCTCCGCAACGTCGCGACGTTGGACTGCGTGGCGGCGTGCTCCCACATCTCGGTGTGCATCGCCGGGAAGAAGGCCACCGGGCAGCGCGCCGTCAGCAGGGCATTGGTCAGCAGGTCGTCTGCCTGCCCGTGTGCCGCCTTCGCCAGCAGGTCGGCGGTCGCAGGCGCGACGACGACCAGATCGGCCTCCTGCCCGATGCGCACGTGCTCGACCTCGGGCACGTTCGAGAACACCTCGCTGTGCACCGGGTTGCCGGACAGCGCCTCGAAGGTCGCCGCGCCGACGAACTCCAGCGCCGAGCGGGTGGGAACCACCCGTACATCGTGCCCGGACTCGGCCAGCCCGCGAACCACCTCGCACGCCTTGTACGCGGCGATACCTGCGCCTACGCCGAGCACCACACGGGGTGCCCTTGCCGTCTCGTCGTTGTTCACCGGATCGTCCACTGCCCCGTTGCCGGCGGACGCCGACACCGGCTCGCGTGCCCGCGTAGCCCGGTGTCCGCGGTTGCTGACCTCACGAGCACCCGTGCGGGTGCCGTCGACCGTGCCCGGAGCGGCCGGGTCACTCGCCCTCTGCGTGCTCGAGCAGGCCGGAGTGGATCTCCCGGAGCGCGATCGAGAGCGGCTTCTCCCGCGTACCCGGGTCGACCAGCGGGCCGACGTACTCGAGCAGGCCCTCACCGAGCTGGGCGTAGTAGTCGTTGATCTGCCTGGCACGCTTCGCGGCGAAGATCGCCAGCGCGTACTTCGAGCTGACCCGCTCCAGCAGGTCGTCGATCGGCGGGTTGGTGATGCCCTCGAGCCTGTCACCTTGATGACCAAGCGTGGTGCTCACTCGCGATGCTCCTGTAACTGGGGTCGATGCTGTGCTGGGTGGGGTGGGATCGCCGGCGCGCGCCGGTTCAGCTCACGGCCCTGCCGGACACCAAGGTTAGCAACTCCTCGGCCGCGCTGCGCACATCGGTGTTGACAACGCAGGAATCGAACTCCTCGGCCGCGGACAGCTCCTCGGCTGCGACGGTCAACCTGCTGCGCAGCGCGTCCGTCGCCTCGGTGCCCCTTCCGGTGAGGCGGCCGACGAGATCCTCCCAGCTCGGTGGCACCAGCATCACCAGCCGGGCGTCCGGCATCGCGGCGCGTACCTGCCTCGCACCCTGGATCTCGATCTCCAGCACCGCCGGCCTGCCCGCGTCGAGTGCCTCCTCAACGGGCTGCCGTGGTGTGCCGTAGCAGTTGCCTGCGAACTCGGCGTGCTCGAGGAACGCTCCCTCCTCGATCATCGCCTCGAAGGCGGGGCGGTCGACGAAGTGGTAGTGATACCCGTCGACCTCGCCCTCCCTCGGCGGTCGCGTGGTCACCGACACGCTGAAGAAGACGTCGGGCTCGAGCCTGCGCAGCTCGGCGAGCACACTGGACTTGCCGACCCCAGAGGGCCCGGATACGACCGTGAGCCGGGCCCGGGCTGCCTCGCCCGGCCCCGGCTCACCACCGGCCTTGTCTGCCGCTATCACTCGTCGCTGAACTCGGCGAGGAGCGCCTTCCGCTGTCGCTCACCGAGGCCACGCAGCCGACGGCTGGGTGCGATATCCAGCTTCTCCATGGTCTGCTGCGCACGAACTTTGCCCACGCCGGGAAGCGACTCGAGCAGCGCCGAGACCTTCATCTTGCCCAGTGTCTCGTCCTCGTCGGCCTGCTTGAGCACATCGGCGAGAGTGGTGCCGCCGCGCTTCAGCCGCTCTTTCAGCTCAGCGCGTGCGCGGCGAGCGGCAGCAGCCTTCTCCAGCGCAGCAGCACGCTGTTCCTCGGTCAGCTGGGGAAGTGCCACGATTTCCTCCGATACGCATCTGTTCGGTTCGTCGTCGAGACGGTACCCATCCTTGCCGCGTCATCACAATGCGGGTCCGCCTATTCGCCAGGATTTTCCTCTGTGCGGCCTCAAAAGCCTCTCACAGCGACGCCGGAACGGGGTGTCACGGGGTACCGATCCCGCCCAGGCCGTGCTGCACCGTAGCAATCCGGTCACGCAGCGCACCCGGATCGGGTCCATAGGCGAGGACGTCCCTGGCCGATACGGGAACGACCCCGTGCAGGCCGGCGCCGAACGCGCCGCGCAGCTGCTGCGCGGTCGCTCCCTGCGCACCGAGTCCCGGCGCCAGGACCGGGCCGTTGAGCTCGCTCAGGTCGAGGTCGGTGCCGGTGTGGGTCGCCCCGACCACCACCCCGACATCGCCGTACGGCTGCGCGCCCGCGTTGTGCCCGGCAGCGGCGTCGACGACCAGCTGCGCTACGCTACGCCCACCGACCAGGGCCGCCTGCACATCGCCCCCCTCCTTGTTGGAGGTGCGGGCAAGCACGAACACCCCGCGTCCGGTACTCGCGGCCAGCTCGAGCGCGGGCTGCAACGCCCCGAAGCCCAGGTAGGGGGACAGCGTCACCGCATCGACCGCGAGCGGCGAGCCGTCCGCGAGGTACGCGCGCGCGTAAGCGGCCATCGTGGAGCCGATATCGCCCCGCTTGGCGTCCAGCACGACGAGCGCACCGCGCCGCGCGCACCCGTCCATCACGCGCTCCAGCACCGCGACGCCCTGCGCGCCGTAGGCCTCGAAGAACGCCGACTGCGGTTTGACCACCGCGACCTGGTCGCCGAACGCCTCGACGCAGGTGGCCGTGAACCGGTCCAACCCCGTGACGTCGGCGGGTAGGCCCCACGCGGCGAGCAGCTCGGGATGCGGGTCGATGCCGACGCAGAGGGGGCCCCTCCGGCGCACGGCATCCGCCAGCCGCGCGCCGAACCTCACTCCTGCCGCCCTCTCGCGGCAGGCGCGGTTACCCCCGCTGCTGCCGCCGCCGACTCTGCCGACGCAGCCATCGCGGCCTGGAGCCGCTGCAGGGACTGCACCCCGATGTCACCCCGGATCGACGCCTCGATGCCGTGCACGGCAGCGCCCGCGCCCTGCACGGTGGTGATGCACGGCACGTCCCTGGACACCGCTGCGGTACGGATCTCGTAGCCGTCGATACGCGGCCCGCTGTTGCCGTACGGCGTGTTGATGATCATATCCACGCCGCCGTCGAGGATGATCTCCACGATGTTCGGGGCGTCCTCCCCCGAGCCGTCCGCGGCACCTGCCACGTGCTCGCCCTCCGGGGTCGAGTACTTTCGCACCACCGTGCAAGGCACCCCGTTACGGCGCAGCACCTCCGCGGTCCCTGACGTCGCGAGCACCTCGAAGCCCAGGTCGGCGAGCCGCTTGACCGGGAAGATCAGCGCCCGCTTGTCCCGGTTGGCCACCGAGACGAACACCGTGCCGGACGTCGGCAGTGGCCCGTACGCGGCGACCTGCGACTTGGCGAAGGCCATTCCGAAAGCCGCGTCCACGCCCATCACCTCGCCCGTGGACTTCATCTCCGGGCCGAGGAGCGAGTCGACGCCGAGGCCTTCCGGGGTGCGGAACCGGTGGAACGGCAGCACGGCCTCCTTGACCGCGATCGGGGCGTCCGCAGGCAGCGTGCCACCGTCCCCCCACGCGCGGAGCACCCCGGAGGCACGCAGATCCGCGACCGAGGAACCGGTCATGATCAGCGCGGCGGCCTTGGCGAGCGGGACACCCGTGGCCTTCGACACGAACGGGGCCGTCCGGGACGCCCTGGGGTTGGCTTCCAGCACGTACAACACATCCCCGGCGAGGGCGTACTGCACGTTCAGCAACCCGCGTACGCCGACGCCCTTCGCTATCGCCTCGGTCGATGCGCGCACACGCTCCAGGTCCGCGCGGCCGAGCGTGATCGGTGGCAGCGCGCAGGAGGAGTCGCCGGAGTGCACACCCGCCTCCTCGATGTGCTCCATCACCCCGCCGAGGTACAGCTCTTCCCCGTCGTAGAGGGCGTCGACATCGATCTCGATCGCGTCGTCGAGGAAGCGGTCGACCAGCACCGGGTACTCGGGGCTGACCTCGGTGGCCCTGGAGATGTACGAGGCGAGGTGCGCCGCGTCGTAGACGATCTCCATTCCCCTTCCGCCGAGTACGTAGGACGGCCGCACCAGCACCGGGTAGCCGACCTCGTCGGCGATGCGCTGCGCGCCCTCGAAGGACGTCGCCGTCCCGTACTTCGGGGCTGGCAGCCCCGCGGCCCCGAGCACCTCACCGAACGCGCCCCGCTCCTCGGCGAGGTGAATCGCGTCCGGGGACGTGCCGACCACCGGCACCCCCGCATCGGCGAGCCGCTTGGACAGGCTCAGCGGCGTCTGCCCGCCGAGTTGCACGATCACCGCGGCGAGATTGCCGGACTCCTGCTCGGCGTGTACCACCTCGAGCACGTCCTCGAATGTCAGCGGCTCGAAGTACAGCCGGTCCGAGGTGTCGTAGTCGGTCGAAACCGTCTCCGGGTTGCAGTTGATCATCACCGTCTCGTACCCGGCCTCGCGCAGCGCGAGCGTGGCGTGCACGCAGGAGTAGTCGAACTCGATGCCCTGCCCGATCCGGTTGGGTCCGGAGCCGAGGATCAACGCCTTCGGCTTGTCGTGCTGGGCGATCACCTCGGACTCCGCAGCCGGGTCGCTCTCGTAGGCCGAGTAGTGATACGGGGTGCGGGCCGCGAACTCGGCGGCGCAGGTATCCACCGTCTTGAACACAGGGCGCACCCCGAGCCTGTGCCGTAGCGCCCGCACTCCGTCCTCGCCCGCCAGCTCGGGCCGCAGGGCGGCGATCTGGCGGTCCGACACCCCGAAACGCTTCGCCCCGAGCAGCAAGGCCTCGTCGAGCACGGGCGCCTCGGTGATCTCCTCGCGCAGCTCGACGAGCGACTGGATCTGGTCGACGAACCACGGGTCGATCCAGCTCGCCTCGCACACCTGCTCGATCGTCGCGCCCCAACGCAGCGCGCGCTCCACGGTGTAGAGCCGCCCGTCGTGCGGGGTACGCAGCGCTTCGAGGGTGTCCGCGAGCGTGACCCCCTCCGGATCAGGTTGCGTCCAGAACCCGAGCGCGCGGGTCTCGGTGGAGCGCAGCGCCTTGCCGAGAGCTTCGGTGAAGCTGCGGCCGACCGACATGGCCTCTCCGACGCTCTTCATGGTCGTCGTCAGGGTCGGGTCGGCGCCGGGGAACTTCTCGAACGCGAACCGCGGTACCTTGACGACCACGTAGTCCAGGGTCGGCTCGAAACTCGCCGGGGTCTCACCGGTGATGTCGTTGGGGATCTCGTCCAGGCTGTACCCGATCGCCAGCCTGGCGGCGATCTTGGCGATCGGGAAACCGGTCGCCTTCGACGCCAGTGCCGAGGAGCGCGACACCCTCGGGTTCATCTCGATGACGACCATGCGGCCGGTCTCGGGGTGGATGGCGAACTGGATGTTGCAGCCTCCGGTGTCCACCCCGACCTCGCGCAGCACGTCGATGCCGACATCACGCATGTTCTGGTACTCGCGATCGGTCAGTGTCATCGACGGCGCGACCGTCACCGAGTCGCCCGTGTGCACGCCCATGGCGTCGACGTTCTCGATGGAGCACACCACCACCACGTTGTCGCGGTGGTCCCGCATGAGCTCGAGCTCGTACTCCTTCCAGCCGAGCACGCTCTCCTCGACGAGCACCTCGGACACCGGGCTCTCGGACAGCCCGTAGGCCGCCATCCGCTCCAGGTCCTCCTGGGTGTGTGCCATCCCGGAGCCACGCCCACCCATGGTGAACGCCGGGCGGATCACCACGGGCAGGCCGAGCTCGGCGACACAGTCCCGGACCTCGTCCATCGTCCAGCACACGGCACTGCGGGGCACGTCTCCCCCGGCCTGGCGCACGATGTCCTTGAACTTCTGGCGGTCCTCCCCGCGTTGGATCGCCTCGATGTCGGCGCCGATGAGCTCCACGCCGTACTTGTCGAGCACGCCGCTGCGATCGAGCTCGACAGCTGCATTGAGCGCGGTCTGCCCCCCGAGCGTTGCCAGCAGCGCGTCCGGCCGTTCGGCCGCGATGACCTGCTCGAGGAACTCCGGGGTCACCGGCTCGATATAGGTCGAGTCGGCGAACTCGGGGTCGGTCATGATCGTGGCGGGGTTGGAGTTGACCAGGCTGACCCGCAGGCCCTCCTCGCGCAGCACGCGGCATGCCTGCGTGCCGGAGTAGTCGAACTCGGCAGCCTGCCCGATCACGATCGGCCCCGAGCCGATCACCAGAACGTGCGAAAGGTCCGTCCTTCTCGGCATCAGGCTATGACCTCCCCGAGTGACCCAGTTCCATTCGGCATCAGGCTATGACCTCCCCGAGTCGCCCAAATCCATTCGCCATCAGGACGCTCCCTCCATCAAGGACACGAACTCGTCGAAAAGCACGGCGGCGTCGTGCGGGCCCGCGGCCGCCTCCGGGTGGTACTGCACCGAGAACGCGGGCACGTCCAGGCAGCGCACGCCCTCCACCGTGCCGTCATTGGGACAGTGGTGGCTGATCGTGGCCGCGCCGTACGGTGAGCTGAACCGCGCACCGGGTTCGCCCTCGAGCGCGAACCCGTGGTTCTGCGCCGTGATCGCGATCCTGCGTGTCGCGGTGTCCATCACCGGGATGTTCATCCCCCGGTGCCCGTAACGCATCTTGTAGGTGCCCAGCCCGAGCGCCCTGCCGAGGATCTGGTTGCCGAAGCAGATACCGAACAGCGGTACCTGCCGCTGGAGCACGTTGCGTGTCAGCTCGGTCACGTGTGTCGTGGTCGCCGGGTCGCCGGGGCCGTTGGACAGGAACACCCCGTGCGGTTCCACGGCGAGCACCTCGTCCAGGCTTGCCGTGGCGGGCAGCACGTGCACCTCGATACCGCGCTGCGCCATCATCCGCGGGGTGTTGCTCTTGATACCCATATCCACCGCTGCCACCCGGTAGCGCACCGGGCCGTCGGGGCGCACGACGTACGGCTCGGCCGTGGTGACCTCCCCGGCGAGATCCGCACCCGTCATCGAGGGCGACTCGGTCACCCTGGCCAGCATCTGCTCGGCCGTGCCGACCTCCGTACCGGAGAACACCCCGGCGCGCATCGCCCCGTGCTCACGGATGTGCCTGGTCAGGGTGCGCGTATCGAGCTGCGCGATACCCACGACTCCTTGCCGCTCCAGCTCGGTCTCCAGGGACCTGGCCGAGCGCCAGTTCGACGGCACGCGCGCGGGGTCGCGCACGGCGTAACCCGCCACCCAGATCCGGGAGGACTCGTCGTCCTCGTCGTTCCACCCGGTGTTGCCGATCTGCGGTGCCGTCTGCACCACGATCTGCTTGTGGTAGGACGGGTCCGTCAAGGTCTCCTGGTAGCCGGTCATGCCCGTACAGAACACGACCTCGCCGAACGCCCGCCCCGCTGCTCCGTACCGGAGGCCGCGAAACACCGACCCGTCCTCCAACACCAGCGCGGCCGGGGTGCCTCCGCCTGCGTTCACCCGGAAAGTCTGTCTACTCACTTCTCCTGCGCACGCCCTTCGATCGATCGCTGCTGATGTGTGTCCTCCGTGAGCCACGGGGCCCGTTCCGGCGCGGCGGCCCGCAGTGCGTGTATCCAGCGCGCGTACACCGACTTGTCGTCGGCACGGAAGCCTGTGTCGACGAGCGCGTCACCCAGTCGCCAGGTGATCACCAGTAACCCGTCCACCCCCATGACCTTGCCCGCCATCCCCTTCGACGTGCGCGCGTCGACGAGGGACTCGCTCGGGATGAAGAACGAGGGCGCGCCGGTGCGCGCCACGACGACCCCCGCGGTGTATCTCCGCAGGGTTGCCGAGCTGCGCATCCCCACCCCGCGCGCCACGATCCTGTCCTGCCAGTGCCCCGCGCTTGTGGTGGCGACGTAGACGCCCGTGACGGAGTCGCGCGCGGCGTCCGCGTCGAGCTGCTCCGGCACCTCGGGAAACGGCGCGTACCGCGAACCGTCCTCGCGCGCCTGGCGCCGCCATCCCCACCACATACCTGCCGCGAGCAGCAGGAATACCGCGAGCATCAGCATGCTCAGCAGGAACCGTTCCATCGGTCTCGTTCCATTCATCCTTCGGTTGGGCTCGTCGCCGTGTCCCGTGCCGTCACCCGGCCACGCAGCACGGTCGCCCGTACCTTGGCAGGCAACCGCATACCCTCGTACGGGGTGTTGCTCGCGATGCTCGCGAGCTCCGCGCCGCGCACCGTCCACTCCGCATCCTGGTCGACGATCGCCAGGTTGGCAGGCTCACCGACCTCGATCGGCCTGCCCTGGTCCGGTAGCCGCGCGATCTCGGCAGGTCGCTCGCTCATCACCCTGGCCACGCCCCGCCAGTCGAGCAGGCCCGGCCGCAGCATCGTGCGAACCACTACCGACAGCGCCGTCTGCAGGCCCAGCATGCCCGGTCGCGCCGCGGCCCACTCGGCGTCCTTGTCCTGTACCGCATGCGGTGCGTGGTCGGTGGCCACGCAGTCGATCACGCCCTCGGCCAGCGCATCGGCGAGCGCGGCGGCATCCGATGAGGTGCGCAGTGGCGGGTTGACCTTGTTCACCGGATCGTAGCCGGTCAACCGTTCGTCGGTGAGGAGCAGGTGGTGCGGGGTGACCTCGGCCGAGATCGCGGCGGGACCGCTGGGATGACGCGGCTTGCCCCACCGCAACACATCGGCGGTGCCCTCCGTGGACACGTGGCAGACGTGCAGGCGTGCCCCGGCGTGCGCGGCCAGAATGCAGTCCCTGGCGACGATCGACTCCTCCGCGGAGGACGGCCAACCCGCCAGCCCCAGTCGCGCGGCCCGCTCCCCTTCGTGCGCCTGGGCACCGGCGGTCAGCCGGGGTTCCTCGGCGTGCTGGGCGATCACCGCGTCCAGCGCCGTGGAGTACTCCAGTGCCCTGCGCATGATCAACGGATCGTCCACGCAGTGCCCGTCGTCGGAGAAGACCCGGACCGCCGCCGCCGAGCCGGCCATCGTGCCGAGCTCGGCCAGCTTCGCACCCTCGAGCCCCACCGTGACGGCGCCGACCGGATGGACGTCGACCAGCCCGACCTGCCGGCCCGCTCGCCAGACGTGCTCGGTGACCAGCGCGTTGTCCGCGACAGGGTCGGTGTTGGCCATCGCGAACACCGCGGTGTAACCGCCGAGCGCTGCGGCCGTCGCGCCGCTGCGCACCGTCTCGGCATCCTCCCGGCCGGGTTCGCGCAGGTGGGTGTGCAGATCGACGAACCCGGGCAGCAGTACGCCGCCCGCCGCATCCAGCACGTCGGTGGCCTCGCCGGAGGCGCGTACCGACCCGACCGGGCCGATCTCGGCGATGACCCCGTTCACGGTGAGCACGTCCACCGGATCACCCTCGCCGTACGGTACGGCGTTGGTGATCAGTACGCTCCCGCGGTCGCGCGGGCCGTCACCACCGGCAGACCGGCCCGCGCCGGTCGGGACGACCGGGGGCGCGTCGTCGCTGCGCCCGGACTCCTCGTGCCCGCCTGCGTCCTGCTCGGTCACTGTTGTCCCTCCTCGGCTCCCGCCGCCAGCAGGTGGTACAGGATCGCCATCCGTACATGAACACCGTTGCGCACCTGTTCGGCGATCGCCGAGCTCGGCGCATCGGCCACCGGCGCCGCGATCTCCATGCCGCGCATCATCGGGCCGGGGTGCAACACCACGGCGTGCTCGGCCAGCAACGCGGCGCGGGCCTCGGTCAGGCCGAAGCCGACGGAGTACTCCCGTGCCGACGGGAAGAACGCCCCGTGCATACGTTCGGCCTGCACCCGCAGCATCATCACGGCGTCGACCGCGGGCAGCTCGGCATCGATGGAGTGCGACACGGTCACCGGCCAGCTGTCGATGCCCGCAGGAAGAAGTGTCGGCGGTGCCACGACGACGACCTCGGCCCCCAGCGCCGCGAGCAGGTGCACGTTCGAACGCGCCACCCTGCTGTGCAGCACGTCACCGACGATCGCGACGCGCCTGCCGGCGATGTCGCCGAGCCGCTCCCGCAGCGTGGCCGCGTCCAGCAGTGCCTGCGTGGGGTGCTCGTGCATGCCGTCACCGGCGTTAATCACCGCGGTACCCGTGCCGTCCAGCCACGAGGCGAGGCGGTGGGCCGAGCCGGACGACGGGTGCCGCAACACCACGCAGTCGGCACCGGCGGCCGACAGGGTCAATGCCGTGTCCCGGAGCGACTCCCCCTTGCCGACCGAGGAGCCTCCGGCCGAGACATTGACGACGTCCGCGCTCATCCACTTACCGGCCAGCTCGAACGACACTCGCGTGCGCGTGGAGTTCTCGTAGAACACCGTGATCACGGTGCGGCCACGCAGCGTCGGCAGCTTGCGCACTTCCCTGCCGAGCAGGGTTTGCTTCATCGTCTCGGCGCTGTCCAGCACCTGCGTCGCCACAGCCGGGTCCAGACCGTCGGTGCCAAGCAGATGTCTCACGTCCGGTCCCCTTCACCCTCGTGGCGCTCCCCTCCCGCAGCGGCGGTATCAGCGCCGCCCGCACGGGCCTGGTTGAGCAGTACGGAATCCCTGCCGTCGACCTCGTCGAACTGGACGGCGACGTCCTCGTCCCGCGCCGTCGGCATGTTCTTGCCGACGTAGTCGGCGCGGATCGGCAGCTCCCGGTGGCCCCTGTCCACGAGGACCGCGAGCTGTACGGCGCGGGGCCTGCCGTGCTCACGTAGCGCATCCAGCGCCGCCCGCACGCTGCGACCGGAGAACAGCACGTCGTCGACGAGGATCACGACACGGTCGTCGACGCCCTCTCCCGGCATCTCCATGTGTTCGAGCGGCCTCGTCGGATGGTGCCGCAGATCATCACGATAGAGCGTGATGTCGAGGGTGCCGTACGGGACCTCGACCCCGGAGAACGTCCGGATACGTTCCGCAAGGCGGGCCGCCAACGTCGCGCCGCGGGTGGGAATACCCAGCAACACCACCGGCGATGCCGCCGCGGAACCGAGTGCGGTCTTCTCGATGACCTGGTGGGCCATCCTGGCGATGGTGCGCGCGACGTCCTCGGCCGTCAGCAGCTCACGCTGCCCGGCCGTCTCGCCCGCACCGCGTGTGTGCGGTGCCACGATTGTCTCCTTCTCCGCCTCACTGGACGGTCCGTTAAAGGATCAACCCCTGCGGAATCCCACTGACTGTAGCAGTACGCACTGTTCAATCGACCGGGTGGTGGCACGAGTTCGGACCAATTCCGCCACTAGATCGGGTTGACCTGTTGACGACAACAGGTAACCATTACGCTGAGTATTCGACTCGCTGAGTCCCCGCCGGCCGACACCGCGTGACGGGGCACACGAAACGGAGATGTGACCAGATGGGCGATTACGCCAAAGCGCTCGGGGCCAAGCTCCGAGGTATCCGACAGCAGCAGGGCCTGTCCCTGCACGGGGTCGAGCAGAAGTCCGGCGGACGGTGGAAGGCGGTGGTCGTCGGCTCCTACGAGCGCGGCGACCGTGCGGTCACGGTCCAGAAACTCGCCGAGCTTGCCGACTTCTACGGCGTTCCGGTGGTGGAACTCCTCCCGGAGGGGCGCGTGCCCTCCGGCGCGGAGCCCGCCACGAAGATCGTTATCAACCTGGAACGACTGCAGCAGCTCCCTGCCGAGAAAGTGGGCCCGCTCGCTCGCTATGCCGCGACGATCCAGAGTCAACGTGGCGATTACAACGGCAAGGTGCTGTCCATTCGTACCGAGGACCTGCGATCCCTGGCAATCATCTATGACATGACCCCGGGAGAGCTCACCGAGCAGCTCATCGACTGGGGTGTACTACCACCCGAGGCTCGGCCCGCCAAGGATGACATCTGAGAGCCTGTTCCCGAGCACATCGCCAGGCACGGTACCGCCCGGAGGCGCGCACAAGGTCCACAACGAGCTCCACGGCCGGCAGGCGGTCCTACAGGACCGCGCGCAGCCGGTCCGCAATGGTGGCGATGCGACCAAGCACGCCGTTGACGAACCGGGGAGAATCCTCGGTCGACAGCTCCTTGGCGAGGCCGACGGCCTCGTCGATCGCCACGGCATCCGGTACGTCGCTCATCCACAGCATCTCGTAGATGCCGATGCGCAGCACAGCGCGATCCACCGCGGGCATCCGCTCCAGCGACCAGCCGTGCGCGTGCTCGGCGAGCACCTCGTCGATGCGCTTCCGGTGCGCACCGACACCTTCCACGAGCGAGATCGTGTAGTCACCGATGGGCTCGACGTCGACCGACCCGACGCGGCCCGAGGCCAACGTGACCGCGTCGGTGTCGCGCTGCTCTGCTTCGTAGAACAGCTCGACGGCCCGTAACCGGGCAGCGTGCCGCCCGAACGGCGCGCGCTTCGAGGTGGAGTCGGTGCTCATAGCTCCTCATCCGCTACGACCGTCACTGGCAGGGTCCGCCGGCGCAGACCGGCTTCTGCATCGGCATGGTCGGCACGGCTCAAACGCCGGGAAGGCGGCATCAGTTGCTGGAACGGCCGAGGTACCGCCCGTCCCGGCTATCGATCTTGATCTTCTCGCCGGTCTCCAGGAAGAGCGGCACCTGCACCTCGGCTCCGGTCTCCAAGATGGCGGGCTTGGAGCCTCCGGTCGAGCGATCGCCCTGCACCCCGGGATCGGTGTGCTGGATGACCAGCTCGACCGAGGTCGGCAGTTCCACGAACAGCGGGTTGTTCTCGTGGAAGGACACCTGCACCTCGGAGTTCTCCAGCATGAACCGTGCGGCGTCACCCACGGTCTCGGGTGCGATCGGGACCTGCTCGAAGGTGGCGCCGTCCATGAACACGTAGTCCGCGCCGTCGTTGTAGAGATAGGTCATGGTGCGACGGTCCACCGTCGCCGTATCGACCTTCACCCCCGCGTTGAACGTCTTGTCCACGACCTTGCCGGTCATCACGTTCTTCAGCGTGGTGCGGACGAACGCGCCGCCCTTTCCCGGCTTGACGTGCTGGAAGTTGACGACGGACCACAGCTGGCCGTCGAGGTTGAGGACAAGTCCGTTCTTCAGGTCGTTCGTGGTCGCCACTGGTTTCGGTCTCCTGTGCGGTATGCGATGTCGCCGTGCGTGACTCGGGCCGTTCGCAGCCCGGCGTCACTCACGACACGGTCACCAGGTCCTTGGTGGAGAGCGTCAGGATCTCGTTGCCACCCTCGTGCACCACGAGGGTGTCCTCGATGCGCACCCCACCGCGTCCGGGTAGGTACACACCGGGTTCGACGGTGACCGTCATTCCCGCGGCCAGTGTACCGGTGGCCTCCGTGGACAGCCGGGGCGCCTCGTGCACGTCCAGACCCACGCCGTGGCCGAGCCCGTGCACGAACTCCTCGCCGTGTCCCGCGCGGTCGATCACGTCACGCGCGGCGGCGTCCACAGCCGCCGTCCGCGCGCCGGCCACGGCGGCTGTGGACCCCGCGGCCTGGGCGGTACGGACCAGTTGGTACAGCTCGCGTTGCCAGTCGGCCGGTGAGCCGATCACCAGCATCCGCGTCATGTCCGAGTGGTAACCGTCGATGCGCGCGCCGAAGTCCAGCTTGACCAGGTCCCCGACCGCGAGCTCCGCGTCGGTCGGGCGGTGGTGTGGCACGGCCGAGTTCGCCCCGGTGGCCACGATGGTCTCGAACGCCGGTCCGGCTGCCCCGTTGTCCAGCATCCGGTCCTCCAGCGCCCGCGCCACCTGGCGCTCGGTGCGGCCCGCCCTGATCTCACCGTGCTCGACCAGCTCGGTCAGTGCCCGGTCCGCGGCAGCGCACGCCATCCGGATCGCGTCGACCTCGGCACTGTCCTTGACGATGCGCAGCTGCTCTGCCAGACCGGTGGTCCGGCAGAGCTCGATACCCTCGGCCCGCTGTGTGAGGGCGTCGAACTCCGCGACGCTGACGTGCTCGCTCTCGAACCCGGTTCGGCCGTGCTCGTCGCGTTCGGCCGCGGCCCGCTGGACGAGCGCGGCCGCGCAGCGGCGCTCGATGACCGTCGTCAGCTCGCCGACCTCCTGCCCGGCTTGCTGTACGTAGCGACCGTCCGTGCAGAACACGGTGCGCTCGTCTCCCCCGCTGTGTACGAGCAGCGCTGCGTTAGAACCGGTGAAGCCGGTGAGGTAGCGGATGTTGCGCGGCTCGGTGATCAGCATCGCGTCGAGGTCGCGATCCGCCATCCGCGTGCGAAGCGACGCCCGGCGCAGGGCGCGTGTCTGGTGGGTATGCGACTCGGTCACCGCTCCCACCCTAACGACGTGCCGATGCGCGTGGCTGCGCGGCTGCTCCCGCGCGACCGGGACCGCGCCGCCACCGCGCCGGAGCCCGCACCACCGGCACCGGTCGGCGGGCGCGACACTTACAGTGGAGGAGTGCCTGGCTGGTTGTTACGCGCGCTCGTCCTCGCCGCCGTTCACGCCGCCGCGAGCGTCTCGCTCGCCAAGGTCGCGGTGTTCCGTCCCACCGACACGACCGTCCTGACCTCGGTGACGTTCGCCGTGCTGATCGGCATCGCCGCCGGGTGGGCAGCGGTCGACGGCTGGCTCCGCCGCCCGGGCCGCGGCCGCACCTGGTTGGTGGCCGCCGTACTCACCGCCGTGCTCGCCGGTTTCCTCGACGTCGCGGGCAGGGCGCTGCTCGTCGACCAGACCGGTGTATCGGCGCTCGGCGACGCGCTCACCAGCGGTGCCGCCTTCGTCGCGCTTCTGGTGCTGTTGCCGGCCGGCCTCGGGTTGTTCGTCGGTGGCAGGCTCACCCCGCCGGACGGTGCGGGCACGCGATCCGCCGACACCGCCGGGGACACCAGGGCCCACACCGGCACGGATACCGGTGCGGAAGGCGCCGGATCGGCAGGCCCCGCCGGGTCCGCCCGTGCTCAGCCCAAGGACGGGCCTTCCGGGTAGGACGACCACCGGGAGTCACTGACGGTGCGGCCCGCGGAGTCGTTGAGCTCGCGCAGCTGCCCCGCCTGCTCGGTGCTCAACGACCACAACCGGCCGTCGTCGAGCAGCACACCCCTGCCCGCGTTCGGCGAGTACAGCAGCGGAGCGCCCGCATCAAGCCGTGCGGCGACCGGCAGCTCCGCGAGCCGTTCCGGCCGCTCGTCGAGCACCCGTTCCGCCAGCTGCTCGGCGACCACACGCCGTTCCACCCGCACCAGCGCGCCGTCCACGACCAGGTCCATCGTGCGCTCCGGGGACGGCATCGCGTAACCGTCAAGGACCCGCCCTGCCCGTCGCCGGTCGCCGCACCCCTCGACCCCGGTGATGTCCAGCCCGAACCGGCGGAGGTCGGTCGGGGCGTGCTCGTCCCGGGCCGCGCGGACCACGTCCACGGGGACCGTCCCGCACGGATCGTGCTCGGCCCGCGGCGCATGACCCTGCGGCGTCCGTACCAGTCCCGGCCCTTCCTGCCACGGCCCCTCGATGACGACCGGATCGTACGGGGTGGTGCTGAAGTCCCTGTCGAAGAAGGTCAGCGAGGTGCCGTCGGCCGTCTGGTGCGCCACCGCGAAGGCGTCCAGCACGTCCACCCACATGAGGTCGACGCTGAAGGCGTCCAGCACCGCGTGTGCGCGCAGCTGCTCGGTGCCCTCGACCGGTACGAACCCGTCCGGCCCCAGCGCCTCGAGGCCGGACCCGAACGCCGGGTCGGGCGAACGCAGCACGAACTGGCCCGCGCCGTTCCACCCGGCCGCGAGGCCTGTCGTGTCGGTGAAGACCAGGTAGAACCACCCGTCCACATGAGCCACTGCCGGTTGACCTGCCCCGTAGGTGTTGTCCCTTGTGATGTCCCGCCCGGGTCGCAGGATCGGCTCGCCGTCGCCGGCACGCCGCCACGTACGGCCGTCCTCGCTGGTGGCGAGGCCGATGGCGTTGACGAAGTCGTGGTCACCGTCCGCGCCGGTGTAGTAGAGGTAGTAGACGCCGTCGACCTTGATCACGGAGGGGTCGCAGGTGTGCTTGCCGTCGAACGCGCCCGGATTGCCGGAGAACACCACCTCCGGGATGCCGCCGCCGGGCCCGGTGAACCGTCCGGCCGTGCCGGTGTTCCCGCCGTCTCCCGCGTCGACGCCGTACACGATGTCGTCTCCTGCCGGGTACGCGGTGTTGTACTGGCTGCACCACCACATCCGGGCGTCGTCGCCGTCGAGCATCACCGTCGGCGCGTAGTTGTACGGCGCACCCGCGCCACCCTCGGCAACCACACCGTCGCTGCGCCGGTGGTGCTCGGTCTCGAGCGCGACGGTCCCGCCGGCCTCGCCGGCGCCGGTCGGGTTGGCCACGGAGCCCGCGATGGCCTGCGACCCGTCCGTCGCGGTCCGGTCGCGCTGAACCTCGACAGGGCCGATCGTCGTGCACGCCGCGAACACGCTCGCGCAGGCCACCAACGCGGCCACGACGCGCACGCGCCGTGCCACACTCGCCCGCACGCCCATGCTCCCCGCCTTCACCCGGCTGTCACGACGCGGTGACCACGACGGCCCGGCCGCGGGCACGCCGCACTCGCGAGGATCATCATCCCACGCGCTCGGCGCCCCGTCCGGCACGTGGCGCGACCGGCCCGTACACGCCGCGTCGGTCCCCCACGATCACTGCTCGCCGTGCTCGGCCATCCAGCGCAGCGCGAGCAGGTACCCGTCGACACCCAGCCCGGCGATCACCCCGGTCACGATGTCGGAGAGCACGCTGTGCTGTCGGAACGACTCGCGCTTGTGCACGTTGGAGATGTGCAGCTCCAGCACCGGTGCCGCCAGCTGGCTGGCCGCGTCGCGCACCGCGACCGAGTAGTGGGTCCACGCGCCCGCGTTGAGCACCACGGGCCTGCCCGCATCGGCGGCCTCGTGCAGCCACTCCACCAGCTCGCCCTCATGGTTGGTCTGGCGTACGTCGACCTCCAGACCGAGCGCGGCGCCCTCCCGCTCACAGCGCCCCACGAGCTCGCTGTAGCTGGTGCTGCCGTACACCGAGGGTTCCCGGGTGCCCAGCCGGTTCAAGTTCGGGCCGTTGAGTACGAGTACTTTCACAGCAGCACGCTCCCACCATCCTCAGTCACCTCGCCTGCGATCGCCGAGTACGCCGCGGCGAGCAGCGACGGGTCAGGGCCCTCGAGGCGCCCCGGCTTACCTAGCGCGTCGAGTACCACGAAGCGCAGCACGCCGGAACGGCTCTTCTTGTCCGCGCGCATGCCTTCCATCAGCTCCGCGAGGGCGTCCGGATCGTAACGGGTGGGCAGCCCGAGCATCCCGAGCACGGCGGCGTGCCGATCGGCCGTCGCGTCGTCGAGCCTGCCCGCGAGCCGGGACAGCTCGGCTGCGAACACCATCCCCACGCTGATGGCCGCACCGTGCCGCCACCGGTACCGCTCCCTGCGTTCGATGGCGTGACCGAGCGTGTGGCCGTAGTTGAGGATCTCGCGCACGTTCGACTCGCGCAGATCCCGCGCAACGACATCGGCCTTGACCTGGATGGCGCGGCGCACCAGCTCGGCGAGTACCTCCCCAGCCGGGTCCGTTGCGGCCGCCGCGTCCCGCTCGATCAGCTCCAGGATGCCCCCGTCGGCGATGAAGCCACACTTGACGACCTCGGCGAGGCCTGCGACCAGCTCGTTACGGGGCAGGGTCTGAAGCGTGGCGAGATCGACCAGCACAGCGTGCGGCTCGTGGAACACGCCGACGAGGTTCTTGCCTGCCTCGGTGTTGATGCCGGTCTTGCCACCCACCGCGGCATCGACCATGCCGAGCAGCGTCGTCGGCACGTTGACCAGCCGCACACCTCGCATCCAGGTACCGGCCACGAACCCGGCGATGTCGGTGACGGCTCCCCCGCCCAGCGCGACCACGGCCCCGTGCCTGTCCAGCCCGACCCTGCCGAGCACCTCCCAGCAGAACCCGGCCACCGTCAGCGCCTTACCGTCCTCGGCGTCCGGGATCTCGACGCGGTGCGCGTCGATCCCGGCGTCGGCGAGCTCGCTCCGGGTGGCCTCGGCCGTCGTCGTCAGCGTCGGCGGGTGGATGATCGCCACCACCGAGGCGTCCTGGACCGCCTCGGTCAACTCCCCGAGCAGCCCGCGCCCGATGATGACCTCGTAGGAGCGTTCGGCGGCCACGGTGAGCCTCTCGGGGCTCGCCTCCTGCGTGCTCATGAGGTTCCTTCCACGGGTGCCTTCTCGCCCAAGGCAGCCAGAACCGCGTCGACCACCTCGTCCGGGCGGCGCTCGTCGGTATCGACCTCCGCCGTCGCCACCGAGCGGTACAGCGGCAGGCGTGCCTCGAGCAGTTGCTTGTATGTCGCGCGGGGGTTGACCCCCGCCAGCACGGGTCGCGCCGTGGACATGCCGGTGCGCTGCATGCCGGCAGGCATGCTCACGGAGAGGAACACCACGGTGTGCCCGGCGAGCAGTGCGCGGGTCTCCTCGGCGAGGATCGCGCCACCGCCGAGCGAGTACACGCCCTCGTAACTTCCGAGGCCGTCGGCGACGGCGCGTTTCTCCAGCTCGCGAAAGGCGGGTTCGCCGTCCGAGGTGAAGATCTCCGGGATGCTCCTGCCAGCCGCAGCCTCGATGTCGGCATCGGCGTCACGGAAGTCCACGCCCAACCGCTCGGCCAGCAGCGGACCCACCGTCGACTTGCCCGATCCCGGCGGGCCGACCAGAACAGCTCTCGGTGACGTCACTGCCCCCACCACTCTTCCAGGTTCGTCATGTAGGCCTCCGCGTTGCGCTTGCTCTCGGCCAGCGAGTCACCACCGAACTTCTCCAGCGCCGCCCCGGCGAGGATCAGGGCGGTCACCGACTCCAGCACCACACCGGCCCGTGGTACCGCGCAGACGTCCGAGCGTTGGTGGATGGCCTCGGCGGCCTCCTTCGTGGCGACGTCGACGGTGGCCAGCGCGCGCGGGACCGTGGAGATCGGCTTCATCGCCACCCGGACGCGCAGCGGTTCACCGTTGGTGATGCCACCCTCGAGGCCGCCCGCGCGGTTGGACCGCCGTGTCACACCACCGGCCCCGTCGCTGATGTCGATCTCGTCGTGCGCCTGGCTGCCCCAGCGGTGCGCGGTGGTGAAGCCGTCCCCGACCTCCACGCCCTTCATCGCCTGTACCCCCATCAGCGCGCCGGCCAGCCGGGAGTCCAGCCGCCGATCCCAATGCACGTGCGAGCCCAGCCCGGGCGGCAGCCCGTAGGCGATCACCTCGATGACCCCGCCGACGGTGTCCCCGGCCTTCCGCACCGCGTCCACCTCGTGCACCATCGCGTCGGTGCTGGCCTGCAGGTATGCCCGGACCGGGCTCTCGTCGACACCGGCGAGGTCGTCGGGGCCGGGCAGCGGTCCGTCGACGGCCTCGGCGCGGCCGATGGAAACGACATGGCTGATGATCTCGACACCGAGTAGCTGGCGCAGGTAGGCGCGGGCGACGGTGCCGAGCGCCGTACGCGCGGCCGTCTCCCGCGCGCTCGCGCGTTCGAGCACCGGCCGCGCCTCGTCGAAACCGTACTTCAGCATGCCGGGCAGGTCGGCGTGACCGGGTCGCGGGCGCGTCAGCGGCTCGTTACGCGCGAGACCGTCGATCTCGGCGGGATCCACCGGATCGGCGGCCATGACCTTCTCCCATTTCGGCCACTCACTGTTGGGGATCTGCACCGAGATCGGGCCACCCTGGGTCAGGCCGTGCCGTACACCCCCGGTGAACTCCGCAGCGTCGGTCTCGAAACCCATACGCGGGCTACGCCCGAACCCGAGTCGCCTGCGTGCCAGCTGCTCGCCGAGCTCGGATGTGGTGATCCGTACCCCGGCCACCATGCCTTCGAGCACCGCGGCCAGGCTCGGGCCGTGTGATTCTCCTGCGGTCATCCAGCGCAACACGCATCGATCCTGTCACGAGCGCGTCAGCTCAGGTCACCAGGCCCGCCTCCGGTGTGACGGACAGCAGCCACGTCGCGATCAGCAGCCCTGGACCGTACGGGACACCGTCCTGCCACCTGCGGCCGCCGAGCAACGCCTGCCCCGCCGCCAGCGCCAGCGTCACGACCGCAGCCATGACGGCCGCCAGCAGCACGGCAGGCGGTCCGAGCACGCCGAGCACGGTCCCGAGCGCGCCTGCGAGCTTGACGTCGCCCGCACCGAGCGACCGGGGACGTACCAGGTGGATCACCAGGTGTGCACCGCCGAAGGCGATGCCGCCGAGCAGGGCACCAGCGACCGTGGCTCCGGCACGGCCGGTCAGCGCCCACGGTGCCAGCGCCGTGGCCAGTACCGGGTAACTGGCGCAGGTGAGCACGTTGGGCAGGCGACGCTGCATCAGGTCCGTCGCGCCGAGGGCGACCGCCAGCACCGTCAGGGCCGCAGGGACCGGCGACCACGCGGGCGGGACGTGCCCGGTGGACCAGCGCACCGCGACAGCGGCCAGACCGGCAGCGGTAGCCACCTCACAGCAACCGGAGCGCGGCACCGCCGGGCGCCGGATCCCGACCAGCACGGACCTGGTCCCTGCGCCGAGCACGGCACCGCAGACCGATGCCGCCAGGACGAGCGTCGTCGTGGTCACCGGTGCACGGTCTCCCGCCTGCCGCAGCCGCGCCCGCCCGCGTACTGCACCGGAAGCGCCATCGGTGCCCCCGATCGGGCGTGCTCGACTCCCCCGACCCCGTCCGGCCCAGCCGGTGCGTACCGTAACGAGCATGCACAGCGTGAGCCAGATCGAGCAGTGGCCGGTCGACCACGCCGCGACAGCGGTGATCGCGCGGGACGGAACCACTCTCGGCGCGCACGGCGATACCGCGCGCCGGTTCCCCATCGCGTCGGTGACCAAGCTGCTCACCGCGTACAGCACCCTGATCGCGCTGGAAGAGGGCGTCTTCGAGCTGGACACACCAGCGGGCCCGGAGGGCTCGACCGTGCGCGACCTGCTGGCCCACACCTCGGGGCTGGCGTTCAACCAGCACAAGGTCGTCGCGGAACCGCGCACGAGGAGGCTGTACTCCAGCGCCGGCTTCGAGCAGCTCGCCGAAACGCTGACCAAGCAATCCGGCATCGAATTCGCCGACTACCAGCAGGAGGCGCTGCTCACGCCACTGGCCATGCGGGCAACGACGCTGGACGGCTCGCCCGGCTCGGGAGCGACCTCCACCGTCGACGACCTCGCGTCCTTCGCCGCCGAGCTGCAGCAGCCCCGCCTGATCGCCCCGGAGACGCTGGCGACGGCGACCTCGGTCACCCGGCCCGGCCTCAACGGTGTGCTTCCCGGTTTCGGTCATCAGAAACCCAATGACTGGGGGCTGGGTTTCGAGATCCGCTCGTGGAAGGATCCGCATTGGACGGGTGCGGCCAGCTCGCCACGCACGTTCGGGCACTTCGGCCAGTCCGGAACGTTCCTGTGGGTCGACCCGGACGCCGGCGTGGCCTGCGTAGCGCTGACCGACAGGGACTTCGGCCCGTGGGCCGTCGAGGTCTGGCCAGCATATACCGACGCCGTGCTGGCCGAGGTGGCGCCGGCCGGGTCGGAGTGAGTCCGGCGGCTTCCTTCCTGTTCCGCGGCACGGGCGAGCCCGGCCGGGCGACGCCCGGCGAGGCTGTATCGGTGCAGCCACCCGCCTCGGCCTCTGGCCTTCCGCGGCTGCGCGGAGGACAGTGAGAGTCATCAGCCTGTTGCGGGCATCTGGCTGGCACGAGAGTCGAGGAGGGCGCCATGCGTGAGAAGCACTGGGCCGTCGAGATCACCATCGACGAGCATGAGGATCGCACCCGCGCACGGGCCACGCTGACCAGCGATCGCGACATCAACCTGACCGGGGTCGGGATGGCGAGGCTCAACCCCGACGACCGCAACATCCCCGAGATCGGGGACGAGCTCGCTGCGTCGCGCGCACTGTCGGACCTGGCACACCGGCTGCTCGACGTGACGGGCGACGACATCCAACGCGTCACACACCAACCGGCCTACCTGTCGCTCTGAACGACCGGGACGGCCGCTCACCCCTGCCCGGCGCCGGGGCCACCTCACGTGCACGGGCACGGCCGCCGGACAGGCGGGTACGCGTGTGCGCTCAGGAGCCTGCCTGCGTCATCACCCTGATCGGGCTTCCTGCCTCGAACGCGGCGATATCCTCCACAGCGTCCTGGTAGAAGACCCGGTACACGTCGTCGCAGACGTACCCGATGTGCGGGGTCAGCACCGTGTTCGGGGCCGATCGCAGCGGATGGTCCGCGGGAAGCGGTTCGGTGTCGTAGACGTCCAGCGCGGCACGGATGTGACCGCGTTGGACCGCGTCGAGCAGCGCGGCCTCGTCCACGATCGGTCCACGTGACGTGTTGACCAGCAAGGCGCCACGTTTCATCGAGTCCAGCTCGCGCGCACCGAGCAACCCGCGGCTACGGTCGCTGAGCACGAGGTGGATCGAGACGACATCGGCGGTACCGAGCAGCTCCCCGAGCGACAGCGCGGTCGCGCCGTGCTCGCTCGCCCGTTCGGCGGTGAGGTTCTGGCTCCACGCGACCACGTTCATGCCGAACGCCCGGCCGATCTGGGCCACCTGACCGCCGAGCCTGCCCAGGCCGATCAACCCGAGGGTCTTGCCCCGCAAGGCGGTGCCGACCGTGCGCTGCCACCCGCCTTCCCGCACGGACCGTTCCTCGCTCGGCACGTTGCGCGCCGCCGCCAGGATGAGCGCCCAGGTCGCCTCCGCCGTAGGGTACGGCAGGTAACCGGTGCCGCAGACCGTGATCCCCGCCGCGTGCGCGGCGTCCATGTCGATAGCCGCGTTGCGCTGACCGGTGCTGACCAGCAACTTCAAGTCGGGCAGGCTGTGCAACACGCGCGCGGGAAACGGGGTGCGCTCCCGCATCGCCACCACCACATCGAATCCCTCGAGCGCTTCGATGACCCGATCGTGCCCACCGAGGGGTTCGGTGAACACCGTGATCTCGGCCTCCAGCGAGTCCCAGTCGGCGAAGGAACGTGCGACGTTCTGGTAGTCATCGAGGATCGCGATACGCATGAGCGCCACGCTACCGCTCGCCGGGCAGCGGAAGCGGCACCGCGTCCCCCGTCGCCTCACGCAGCGCGGCCCGCATCGCCTCGCGGGGCGCAGGCAGCCCGGTGAACTGCTCCACCTGCCCGAACGCTTGATGCAGCAGCATGTCCAGCCCGGTAGCGATCCGGCCTCCGCAGGCGTGCACCGCATCGGCGAGCGGGGTCGGCCACGGGTCGTAGATCACGTCCACCACGCACGCGGCACGCGCCAGCGCCGCGGCATGCGGTGCGGTCACGTCCGGAGGAACGGTGCTCACCAGTACAGCCGCCGAGCCGGCCAGGCCGGCGAGGTCGGCATCGTCGAGCCGGGCCACCTCCGCGTCCATACCGGCTGTACGCGCGGCCGCCAGCGTCTCCTGGGCCCGGGCAGGCTCCCGAGCGACCAGCGTGACGTGCGAGATGCCGAGCTCGGCCAGGCCGACCACCGCGGCAGCGGCGGTGCCCCCCGCTCCGAGAACGACTCCGCTTCGCGCGGAGGTCCCGCCGGCAACGTCCGGATGGCCGCCCGCCGCGCGCACCGCGCCGACCACGCCGTCCACATCCGTGCAGTCGGCGAACCAGCGCGGTGTTCCATCGGGCCGTGCCTGCGATCGGACCAGGGTGTTCGCTGCCCCGACGGCGGCCGCGCGATCCGTGCACTCGCTCGCGAGCTCCAGCGCAGCACGCTTGCCGGGCATCGTCACCGATACGCCGACCCATTCCGGGCCCATGCCCCGAACAACGTCCGCCAGTGCGGCGGCATCCGCCTCGACCCGGTCATAGCTCCACCCGGCGAGCCCGAGTGCGTGGTACGCGGCTCGGTGCAGTACCGGCGAGAGCGAGTGCTCGATCGGCTTGCCCAGCACTGCCGCCTTGCGCGCCTCATCGGCACCGGTGGCGTCAGTAGACCCCGCGGGCTTGGGCATCTCGCACGTTCTCCTTGTGTTCCTCGTAGCTGTCTGCGAAGCACGACAGCCCGTTGTCCTCGCACTTGACGAAGAACTTCCACGAACCCTCGTCCGGGTTCAGTGCCGCCTGCAACGCCTCCATGCTCGGAGCCGAGATCGGGGTCGGCGGTAGCCCGGTATTGCGGTAGGTGTTGTACGGACCCGGCTGCGCGCGATCCTCCTCGCTCGTGCGGACATCCGGACGGTCGAGCACGTAGTTGACCGTCGAGTCCATCTCCAAGCGCATGTCCTCGTCGAGCCGGTTGTAGATAACCCGCGACACCCGTCCGAAGTCGTCCTCGACCGCTTCGTGCTCGATCACCGAGGCGATCGTGAGTACCTCGTACGGCTCGTAACCGACATCCTCGGCGCTGCCAGGCAAACCGACGGCCGACAGCTTCCGCGCCGAGCTCGTCAGCACCTCGGTCAGCAGCTCACGCGCTCCCCAGCTCGGGTCGACGTCGTACACGCCGGGCATCACCAGACCTTCGAGCTTGCGTTCCGGGTCGACGTCGGCAACGGCCTCGGCCAGCCACTCCGGCGCGCCCAGCTCGGCCAGGTCCGTCCGCGTCGCTACCTCGCGCAGTTCCCGCGGTTCGACGCAGTCGCTCTCCCCGTTGAGATCCACACACGAGGCCTCCGACATCCGGGACAGTACGCCGCGCGTGACGGTGTCGTCGGAATGCGTGACGTCCTCGAGCTTGATGCCACCACGGATCTGCAGGTTGCCGACACGCGCGTCCGGATCGGTGATGGCATCCACGGCGTGCTCACCGGACATCCGCGTGCGCATCACGTAGTAACCGGGCTGGATGGCGTTGACATCGGGGTTCTCGTTACCGGCGACCACGAAAGCCCTGCTACTGGCGACCACATCGGCGCGCTCCAGGGTATCGGCGATCGTCCGCACCGAGTCGCCTGCGGACACCTCGATGACCACCTCGTCGTCGCCCGAACCGCCGTAGTCGGCGTAGTTCATCCCGAGCAACTCACGGGCGCCGTACCAGGCTCCCCACGCGATCAGCGCGATCAGACCGACGGCGAGCAACCAGCCCAGCGCCCTCCGGCCGCCGCGCCCGCGTCGTGGTTCGTCATCGTACGAGTACACACCGCCATTGTCGGGGCCGTCCTGCCCCGAGTTCCAGCGATCGCCGCTGTCCCGCTCGTCGAACAGGTCCGGCAGGCTGCCGGACGCGCTGCCCTCGACGCCCGGAAGTCCGGTGGTACGCGGGGCGCGCCCCTGCCGTTCGCCGCGCGCGCTGGACCGCCGCTGCTGGGGCTTGTCGGGTTCATCCCTACTCGCTCCACGCCGATTGATCGCAGATCTCCGTTCTCTCGCGCCGAACTGCTCGCTTACTCCTCGGACGAACCGGCGGGTCGGGAAGCCGCTCCCCCCGTGCCGGACCGGTCGATCCGTGCGGACCGCGCGTCCAGCCAGCCCTGCAGGATCTCCACGGCGGCAGCCTGATCGACGACGGCACGTTGCTCCCGCGCACTCATGCCGCGGGCCGACAGCATCCGCGACGCGCTCACCGTACTCAACCGTTCGTCGGCCATCCGCACAGGCACCGGGGCAATCCGGTGCCGCACGAGGCCCGCATACCGGACGGCCTCCTCGGCCGCGGAACCGTGCCGGTCGGCCAGCGTGCGCGGGAGCCCGACCACCACCTCGACCACATCGTGCTCGGTAACGAGCTCGGCGAGCTGGGCGACGTCGGAGCCGTCCCCGGCGCTTCGCCGCAACGTCTGCAGCGGGCTGGCCAGCATCGGGCTCGGATCGCTCATCGCGACCCCGACCCGCACGGATCCCACATCGACACCGATCCGCCGTCCCGGGCCGGGATCGTCCTCACCCGGCTTGTCCGGTCCTCGCGTCACCGCGTCGCCACCCCCGTCCGCACCGTGAACCGTGCCCGCGCGCTCATCCTGCCGCACCTCGCAGCTCCCGCTCGAGCGCACGAATCGCGTCACCGATCCCGGCCGGGTTCGAGCCGCCTCCCTGGGCCATATCCGCTTTGCCACCCCCGCGTCCGTCGACCGGGCCGCCCACGCTGCGCACCAGATCACCGGCGACAAGGCCCTTGTCGCGAGCGGCAGGGGTGGTGCCGACGACGAAGCTCACCTTCTGCTCGTCGGCGACGAACAGCGCGACCACCCCGGGCCGTGACCCGAGCCTGCTGCGTACCTCCGAGACCAACGACCGCAACGCCTGGGCATCGACATCCTCGGTGATGGTGTCCGCGACGAGTGACACGCCGTCGATGTCGCGCGCGCTCTCGGCGAGGCTACCTGCCGAGGCGAGCACTCGTTCCCTGCGCAGCCGCTCGACTTCCTTCTCAGCGTCGCGCAACCTGCCGAGCACGTCGGAGATACGGTCCGGCAGCTGGTCGCTCGGCACCTTGAACGTGTTCGCGAGCTCGGAGACCAGCAGCTGCTCCTTGCGCACGTGCCGCAGCGCGTCGGTGCCGACCAGTGCCTCGATCCGGTGCACGCCCGAACCGATCGAGGAGTCGGATACCAGCTTGACCAGGCCGAGCTCACCGATCCGGTTGACGTGCGTACCACCGCACAGCTCACGGGAGTAGTCGCCCATGTCGATCACACGGACCTGGTTGCCGTACTTCTCCCCGAACAGCGCGATGGCGCCGAGCTCGAAGGCCTTGTCCTTGGACGTGACGTAGCTCGACACCTCGACGTTCTGCAGCAGGTAGTCGTTGACCTCCTCCTCGACCTCGCTCAACACGTCCGCCGAGACCGACCCCGGGGAGGTGAAGTCGAACCGCATCCGCCCGGGCGAGTTGAGCGAGCCCGCCTGCGCGGCGCGCTGGCCGTAGGCACCGCGTACCGCCGCGTGAACCAGGTGTGTGGCCGAGTGGGATCGGGCGATGGACATCCGCCGCGCCTCGTCCACCGAGGCGGTCAGCTTGTCGTCGACCCCGACATCGCCTGCGATGACCTCGACCGTGTGCACCGACAGTCCCGGCACGGCCTTCTGCACATCCAGCACCGACACCTGCGCGCCCGCGCCGTAGAGCATGCCGGTGTCGGCGATCTGGCCACCGCTTTCCGCGTAGAACGGGGTGCGGTCGAGGATCAGCTCACCGCGCTGGCCCTCGCTCAGCGCGGGCACCGGGGCGCCGCCCGACAGCAGTCCCACAACACGGCACCCGGCCTCCAGGTCGCTGTAGCCGAGGAACTCCGTCTCCCCGTGCTGCTCCAGGACAGCGCGGTACTCGGAGAGGTCCCCGTGCCCGCTCTTGCGTGTCGCCGCATCGGCCTTGGCCCGCTGGCGCTGCTCCTCCATCAGCGAGCGGAAGCCCTCCTCGTCCACCTCGAGCCCCTGCTCGGCGGCCATCTCCAGGGTGAGATCGATCGGGAAGCCGTAGGTGTCGTGCAGCTGGAAGGCCTGGTCCCCGCCGAGAACGGTGGCACCCGACTGCTTGGCCCGTTCAGCTGCCATGTCGAAGATCTTCGACCCGGTGCTCAGGGTGGCGAGGAACGTGTCCTCCTCCATGCGCATCACATCGCTGATGCGCTCGAAGTCCCGCTCGATCTCCGGGTAGGACGGCGACATCGCGTCCCGGACGACGGCGGCGAACTCCGGCAGCACCGGCTCGTGCACGCCGAGCAGGCGTACCGAGCGCACGATCCTGCGCAGCAGCCTGCGTAGCACGTATCCCCGCGCCTCGTTGCCGGGCGTCACGCCGTCACCGATGAGCATCACACCCGACCGGGCGTGATCGGCGATCACGCGGAACCGCACGTCATCGGCGTGATTCTGGCCGTACGTGCGGCCGGAGAACTCCTCTGCGGCCGCGATGACGGGGCGCACCAGGTCGGTCTCGTAGACGTTGTCCACGCCCTGCAGCAGGAACGCGACCCGCTCGACGCCGAGCCCGGTGTCGATGTTCTTGCTGGGCAGCTCCCCCAGCACCGGGTACCCGTCCTTCGGGCTGCCGTCCCCCCGCATGTCCTGCATGAAGACCAGGTTCCAGATCTCCAGGTAGCGATCCTCGTCGACGACGGGACCGCCCTCCTGGCCGTACTGCGGACCACGGTCGTAGTAGATCTCCGAGCAGGGACCGCCAGGGCCGGCCACCCCCATGTCCCAGTAGTTGTCCTTGGCGTCGCGATACTGGATCCGCTCGGCGGGCAATCCCGCCACCTTCTGCCACAGCTCGGCCGACTCGGGGTCGTGCTCGTAGACCGTCGTCCAGATCCGGTCCGGGTCGAACCCGTAACCGCCCTCGGACTGCGGTTTGGTGACCAGGTCCCAAGCCTGCTTGATGGCCCCTTCCTTGAAGTAGTCGCCGAACGAGAAGTTGCCGGCCATCTGGAAGAACGTGTTGTGCCGCGTCGTCTTGCCGACCTCGTCGATATCGCCGGTACGCACGCACTTCTGCACGCTGGTGGCGCGCGAGTACGGCGCGGGCACCTCGCCGAGGAAGTACGGCTTGAACTGGACCATGCCCGCGTTGACGAACAGCAGGTTCGGGTCGTCCAGGATCAGCGACGCGCTGGGCACCCTGGTGTGGTCGTTCGATTCGAAATGCCGGAGGAAACGTTCGCGTATCTCGTGTGTCTGCACGTCTGGGTCCTGTGTTGGTTCGGACACCGGTCGATCACCGAACCGGTGTACAAGGCTCGTCGGGCTCGGTGCGGGGGTGGCGAAGGAGCCACGCCTGCTCTCGGGCGGCGCCTCAGTCCTCCGCCGACCGCGCTCGCCGGTACTGCCCGGCCGCCGCCGCGCGCCCGCTGTCGCGATCCGTGTGGCGGCCGGACGAGCCCGCCACGACGCCCGCGGCTCGGGAGGCCCTGCCGGAGTGAGTGTCGAACAACTCGCCCAGTTCGAGCTCTCGCTCGCTCATCCCGGCCCGGACGTCGGCACCGAAGGCACCGACGGCCGCCGCCAGCTCACGTACGGCCTCCCCTACGTTCGAGGCTAACCCCGCCGGAGTCGCTTGACGAGCGGTCTCGTTCGCCTTCCTGCACACGACGAAGCCTGCGGAGAACCCCAGACCGAACCAGAACAGACGCTTCATCGCTTCGATCCTTTCCGTCCGCTGCGCGCGTGCTTACCTTGCTCGCCACGGGCACGCCGCGCGCGGATCGCCTTGGTGACGCCGTAGGACAGCGCAGCCGCCTTGACAAGGGGGCTGCCAAGGGTCGCGGTGAACACCGAGGACAGCGCCGTCGCGTTGCTGGAGACCTGCTGCACGTTCGCCGTGACTCCGTCCACACGCTCCAGCTGGGTGTTCACGTGCGTGATCGTGTCGTTGGCGCCGTGCATCAGCGGGTCAGAGTTCTCGTGTGCCTTGCGGATGGCGATGGTCGCCTCGTCGAGCGTGCGGCCGAGTTTGATCAGGGGGATCGCCAGCAGAACCACGAGCAGCACGAATGCGCCTGCGGCGACAAGCACTGCGACCTGTTCCGGCGACACGGGCCCTCCTTGTGAGCAGTAGGTTGGGTGGGCCACAGGTTACCGCGCGTCGCCTCCTGCCCACCGGTGGCCCCGTCCCGCCGTGCCGACGACCCGTCACCCTGGCACGCGAAGCGGCTCACCGGCCGCGGATGGTACGCCGCAGGCGTGGCAGGCGCTCGGCGATCGCGCGCTCCGCGCCGCGCGTCGTCGGCGTGTAGTAGTCCGTGTCCGCCAGCTCGTCCGGCGGGTACTGCTGCTCGAGCACACCTTCGGGCACGCTGTGCGGGTAGGCGTAACCCTGCGCGTTGCCCAGCCGCGCGGCACCGGCATAGTGCCCGTCGCGCAGGTGCGGCGGGACGGGACCGATCTTGCCCGCGCGCACGTCGGCCAGTGCGGCGTCGATCCCGGCGATCACGGCGTTCGACTTCGGTGCCATCGCCAGGTGAACCGTGGCCTGGGCGAGGGAGAGCCTTCCCTCTGGCATCCCGATGAACTGCACCGCGTCGGAGGCGGCGACAGCGGACTGCAACGCTGTGGGGTCGGCCATGCCGATGTCCTCGCTGGCGTGCACGACAAGGCGTCGCGCGATGAACCGGGGGTCCTCCCCTCCCTCGATCATGCGTGCCAGGTAGTGCAGTGCGGCATCCACGTCCGAACCACGGATCGACTTGATGAACGCGCTGATGACGTCGTAGTGCTGGTCACCGTCGCGGTCGTAGCGCACAGCGGCCTTGTCCACGCAGGCCTCCACCGTGCGCAGGTCGATCGCGTGGTCACCGGCCGAACGCGCACCGTCTGCGGATGCTTCCAGTGCGGTCAGTGCGCGACGCGCATCACCGGCGGCCAGCCGCACGATGTGGTCGGCAGCCTCACTGGAAAGTGTGAACTCGCCGGACAGGCCACGATCCTCGCGCAGCGCCCTGTCCACCAGCCCGCGTACATCGTCATCGTCGAGAGTGCGAAGCTGCAGCACGAGTGAGCGGGACAGCAACGGGGACACCACCGAGAACGACGGGTTCTCCGTTGTCGCGGCCACCAGGAGCACTGTCCGGTCCTCCACAGCGCCGAGCAGGGCGTCCTGCTGTGTCTTGGAGAACCGGTGCACCTCGTCGATGAACAGCACGGTGTCCTCGGCGGCGTGCGAGCGCCGCCTCCGGGCCTGGTCGATGACCCCGCGGACCTCCTTGACCCCGGAGGACAGCGCGGACAGCGCCACGAACCGCCGTCCGGTGGCACCGGCCATGAGGTAGGCGATGGTGGTCTTCCCCGTTCCGGGAGGCCCGAACAGCAGTACCGACGCCGGTGCGGCGCCTTCCACGAGCCTGCGCAGCGGAGCGCCCTCGGTCAGCAGATGGTCCTGACCGACGACCTCGTCGAGCGTGCGGGGTCGCATGCGCACGGCCAGCGGCGCGCCGGCATTGCCCCCGTCGTTCCCGTCCGGTGCCGGATCGGGATCGTCGGCGTCCCGGCCGGCTTCTGGGTTCACCACGAACAGCTCGTCCTGCACATTTCCCACGCTACCGCGCCGCCACGCACCGGTGTCGGGCGTTCGCACACCCGAGTTGGGCCCTCCGGCAGACCGTGTTGGTCACACACCGATGAGAAACAGCCCGCCCGGCAGTCGCCACCGCACGAGAGCGGGCCGCTCGGAACGCCCGTTCTCGTGGCCGACACCCGCGGAGACCTCCGCGACCGTGTCAGCGCACTGTCTGTCGCCTTCGCCGTCACGACGGCGAGTTCCATCGGCCCGGAGGTGTCCGCGCCGCCCCGGTCGCTGGCGCCGACGCGGCGTGCCCGCACGCCCGACACAGCCTGTACGGGCGCCCGACACGGGCTCAGCTCAGCGGCCGAGCACCTTGGCAAGGGCGCCCAGCACCGCTTCGGCGCGGTCGAGGCGCGCGTTGTGACCCATCAGGCCGATGCGCCAGACACTGGCGGCATACGGCCCGGCGCCCGCACCGATCTCGATCCCGTACTCCTCGAGCAGCTGGGTCCGCACCTTCGCGGAGTCGACGCCTTCCGGGACCCGCACGGTGGTCAGCTCGGGCAACCGGTGGCCTTCCGCGGCGAACAGCTCCAGTCCCATCGCACGCAGGCCGTCGGCCAGCCGCTGCCCGGCCGATGCGTGCCGGGCATACACCTCACCGAGCCCTTCGTCGAGGATCCGTCCCAGACCTGCGTGCAGGGAGGCGATCATCGCGGTCGGTGCGGTGTGGTGGTAGACGCGCGCCCCGCCGTCGGTACCGGAGACGTAGTTGCCGATCAGGCCGAGGTCCAGGTACCAGGTCGGGGGTGAGGCCACCCTGCTGTGCCATGCCCGCTCGGACACCGTGAACGGCGCGAGGCCGGGAGCGACGCCGATGCACTTCTGGGTGCCGGCGTAGGCGAGGTCGACACCCCACTCGTCGATCTCCACCGGGATACCGGCGATCGAGGTCACGCAGTCGGCAAGCACGAGCGCGGCATCGTCCCGCTCGTGCACGGCCCGTGCCAGCGCCCCGATGTCGCTACGCACACCGGTCGATGTCTCCGCGTGGACCGCACCGACCAGGCGCGGCCGAGGGTGCGCGTCGAGCACTCGCTGCACGTCGATGGGCCGGCCCCAGTCGTGGTCCACGCGGACGACCTCGGCGCCGTACCGCCCGGCCACGTCCACCATGCGCTCACCGAACAGCCCGTTCACCGCGATCACCACGACATCGCCGGGGCGCACGGCGTTGGCGAAGGCCGCCTCCATGCCGATCGAGCCGGTACCGGACAGCGGCAGGGTACGCGGGTTCTGCGTCCCCCACACGGCCCGGAGCCTGTCGTTGGTCTCGTCGAGCAGGCTCAGGAACTCCGGGTCGAGATGCCCGAGCAACGGCTGGGAAAGCCCCTGGGAGGCCTCCGGATACGGGTTCGACGGACCAGGGCCGAGCAGCAGACGATCAACCAACATGCACACGACCGTACTGCCCGCGATCGCACCGGGATGAGCCCCACCGCGTCGGGATGTGACGTTCGTCCCTTCGACGCGGTGGGACTTGCCCGCGCGCGACCCGCGTCTAGCCGATCGTCGCCGACGACGATCCGACGCGTTCACCATCGGCGTCGATCGCCCGTATCCAGTACGTACCCGAGCTCGCGTCGGTGTCGATGTAGCTCATCACCTCGCGCTCCCACGGCTCGGGCCCGTACCACGGCCGAGCGGGGACCGGGTCCGTGACGTGGATGGGTTCCGGCGTGCCCGCCCGCATCACCGCGTAGCGCATCTCGCCGTTCTGCGCGTTCCAGATGGCCGGCCAGGTCAGCTTCACGCCGCCGTCGACGCTGTCGAGCTCCGGAGCACGGAACGGCCACTGGGGACCGTTGTTCCGCGCGCCGTCCACCCCGCGAGCGGCGAAGCGGGTCAGCGACTGTTGCTGGTGACTGTCACGGGAGTGCGTGTTGACCGCGGTGAAATCGCCGCCGACCACGACGTAGTCCTCGGTCGCGTCGATGGCCCATGTGCCGTTGTTGATGAGCGTGTCGGACTTGCCGGCGTTGGTATTGGGAAACCACGGCAGGATCTCGGGAATCGGATCACCCGCGCTGACGAGCGTGTAGTCGCGGGGTGCGGTACGTACGGCCTCCTTGGTCTGGGCAAGCATGCGGAAGTACCGGAAGTCGGCACCCCGCTCCGGGATCGCCTCGACCGCCCAGCAGTCGTGCGCGTGGGTCACGCTGTAGAGCACCTCGTCGGTGACCGCCATGCGCATCGAGTCACCAAGGCAGCCATCCCACCAGTGCTCCGTACCGCTGGAGATGTCCACCGACATACGGCCCTCGAAGCGTTGCTGACCACCGCCGTGCCGGAAATCCAGCGCACTGATCCATGCGGTGCCGGATCCGTCCGAGACGATGTCGGTCACGATCGGTGTCCCGGCGGGCGGTTGCGCCTGCCAGGCGACGCTGTCGCCGCTCGTGGCATCGACCGCGGCCATGCTGCGCTTCGTGGAGCCGTTGACCTCGTCGAATCCACCACCGATGAGCACGCGGTCCAGGTCGGGCCTTGCCAGTACCGCCCACACTTCACGGTTGGCCGTCGGTGCCCAGTCGAGCAGGTTGCCGTCGTGGTCGACAGCGGCCAGCCGGGTGCGGGACGTGCCGCCGACGCTGGTGAACCCGCCGCCGAAGTACACGGCGTCGTCAACGACCGACAGCGCCCGCACGCGCCGGTTGGTCGGAGGTGGGTCGAACGCGGTCAACTCCCCCGAGTCGGCGTCGAACGCTGCGATGCGGGACCGCCACGCGCCGTCCATCCGATCGAAGTCACCGGCCACGTAGATGCGCTCGCCGGCAGGGTCCGTCTCGATTCGAAAGACCGAGTCGCAGATCCACCTGTCGGTTCCGGTCTCCCGGCACCAGGAACTCAACCCGGAGTCTCCCGAGGAGAACTCGCTGCCGAATGCGGTGGGACCCCAGTCCAGCAGTTCGCCGGTGTGCAGGTCGAACGCCATCAGGTTGCGGCGCGGCACCTCGTGCTCGCCGGGCGCGGCCCCAGCGGGCCGGGCATGGTCGAACCGCCCACCCGCATAGACGGTGTCCCCGACGATCTCGACGTCGAACACGATCCCGTCGGTCTGCGGGGTCGGGAGTCCACCGGCCGTGACCGGTCTGGGTAGTGCGGTATCGGCCGTCGCGGTCGTCGTCGGGGTCAACACCGCGGCCCCGACCAGGATCGCGGCGCCCCCGCAGAGCAGCCTTTTCCGAAGTGACATACACCGGTTCCTCACGTAACTGTAGGTCTCGCCGCAGGCGGGTGTAGGGATCCGTGCCGGGCACCGTGAATTCCCTCTACCTGTATAGGTAGGACTCACACGGCAATTCGTTACATCCGCCACAACCCGGACAGACTACATACTGTCTCACCCGCCCGGGTGAGACGTGAGGCTTCTGCGTGTGTGCTCAGTGGAAAGCGGGGTACAGGCCGAGCTCGATCCCCGGGCCGAACCGGTCGTCCAACGCCTGCGCCACCAGCTCGGCGTGCTCGGCGATGCCCGCGAGCCCGAGCTGGCGTGCCTGCTTTGCCAGCTCCTGCCAGCACCACCGCACGGCCGCCGGGCGTTGCGTCCCGGCGGACACCGGATCCTCGAGCAGTTCGGGAAGTACCCGCACGCTCTGCGACCACACACAGATGAGCTGGCTGTCCAGCAGCCCCTCGGCAAGCGCCTCGTGATCGTCAAGGCCCGGCCACACGCCGGTAACCTCGGCGCTCCACGCCGCGACCATCGCCTCGCTCATACCGGGAGGCAGTGCCAGCGCGCCCTCCCAGAACGCGAACGGCGCCCGCAGGTGCGCGACATCGACCAGCGCGTTACGCATGCACCCGTGCTCGAAATCCAGGAACCGCACGCCGTCATCGGTGACGAGATTGTTCTCCGGGGACAGGTCCGTTGGCGAGAACGCGCGGTACTCCTGCGAGGTGACCCACGTGGCTGCGCGGTGCACGCGCTTGATGACCTGGTCCGGGGTGTCCACGAGCAGGTGCTCGCGCAGCAGCCGGGTGAGCCGGTCGCACGTGACCGGCAAGGCCTCGCCCTGCTGGTCGGTCTTGGCGCCGAGCCGCCGCAACAGCGCGTTGAAGTCGGGTTCCCGCCCTGCCGTCGTCGCGTGCATCCGGCCAAGGGTGCGGGCCCAGGACAGCAGTGTGCGCTCCGCGGTACGCGAGTCGTGCTCGGTGAGCCTTGCTTCGAGTGTCGGGGCGATACCCAGGTCTTCCAGTACCAGCACGCGCCGGGAGCCGTCGTGCGCGATCAGTTCCGGGCATACCCGGTCCTCCGGCGAGAGTGCGGTGAACAGCTGGTAGCTGGCCGACTCGGTCGCGAACGGGTCCGGTTGCTCGTCGAGCTCCCCAGGATAGTGCTTGATCACGAGTGTGCGGGGCAGTTCGAACGGCGAGGAGTCCACCTTCGCGCGCACCACGGAGGCCGGTCCGCTGCCGTGCAGGTCCTCGGGATCGATCAGCGTGATCTGCGCGCCGAATCGCTGTGCCAGCACGGACTCACCGGCAGCGACTACTGCCCCCAGTTTATCGGCGGCGGCTCCGTTGCCGGCGCGCTCGTCCCCGGCGGAGGAGGTGTGCACGCTCATCGCAACGCAGCCTACTAGCGACGGAGTCGGCGAGACCAGCTACCGGCAGCCGCAGGTATGAAGCGATACCGTTACGTTGTCGAAGACTACGCGCGCGGAGGTGCCGAGCGATGGAGCGCCCGACGTCGGTGGATCGTGACCGTGACGAGGAGGGCCGGGCACACAACTCCCGCCCCAGGGACGGACTGGGCCGCCCGCTGCCCTACGGCTCGGAGGGTGTCGAACGCCAGCCTGAGGGGGTCGAGCGCTCGCCCGACCAGGCCGTCGACGACGCGCAGCGGCTGCTCGACGCGGGTATGCCGTTCCACGCGCACGAGGTGTTCGAGGACGCCTGGAAATCGGGGCTCGACCCGGACCCCATGCTGTGGAAGGGCCTTGCGCAGCTTGCTGTCGGACTCACGCATGCCGCGCGCGGCAACCTCGTCGGCGGCGCCCGGTTGCTCCGGCGTGGCACGGAGAACATCCAGCCGCACGCTGTGAGCGCGCCGCACGGCCTCGCCGTTTCCGACTTGCTGGGCTGGGCGAACGAGCTGGCCGCCGAGCTGGACTCGGGCCACGGCGTCGACTCGGCGGCCGAACGCGCCCCGAGCCTGCGCGGTGGGAGCCGAACGTGACATCGGGCGCCCTCTAGGAATCCGGTGTCACCTTCGGCTCCTACCCGCAGGGGTGTGCGGGTTACTCCTCGGGGGCGGGCTTGGATGTCCCTGCGTGGGGTGCCGAGCCTTTGGGGGTGGCGTCCACGCCGGTCTCCTTGCGCTGCTCGGCGGTGATCGGTGTGGGCGCCCCGGTGAGCGGGTCGTAGCCGCCACCGGTCTTGGGGAAGGCGATGACATCGCGCAGCGACTCGGCTCCGGCGAGCAGCATCACGATGCGGTCCCACCCGAAGGCGATCCCACCGTGCGGTGGCGCCCCGTACTGCAGGGCATCCAGCAGGAACCCGAACTTCTCCTGCGCCTCCTCAGCGGAGATCCCCATCAGGTCCAGCACCCGCCGCTGCACGTCCGGCCGGTGAATACGGATCGACCCCCCGCCGATCTCGTGACCGTTGCACACGATGTCGTACGCCGCCGAGAGGGCGTTGCCCGGATCCGAGTCGAACTTGTCCTCCCACTCCGGCGTCGGCGCGGTGAAGGCGTGGTGCACCGCCGTCCACTCGCCCGTGCCCACGGCCACGTCGTCGGTCTGCCCCGCCGGTTCGAACAGCGGTGCGTCGACCACCCACACGAACGACCACTCGTTCTCACCGATGAGGTCGAGCATCCGCCCGATCTCGCCGCGCACGGCCGCGAGCAGGCCGCGCGCCTCGGAGGGCTGCCCGGCAGCGAAGAACACGCAGTCACCCGGTCCGGCACCGACCGCATCGGCGAGCCCCGCCCGCTCGTGCTCGGCCAGGTTCTTCGCGACAGGCCCGCTGAGCGTTCCGTCCTCGCCGACGAGCACATAGGCCAGACCCTTCGCGCCACGCTGCTTGGCCCAGTCCTGCCAGGCATCGAGCTGGCGGCGAGGCTGGCTCGCCCCACCCTCCATCACGACCGCACCGACGTACGGCGCCTGGAACACGCGGAAGGGTGTCGCCTCGAAGAAACTCGTCAGGTCGGTCAGCTGCACGCCGAAGCGCAGGTCCGGTTTGTCCGTGCCGTACTTCGCCATCGCCTCGGCGTAGCTGATCCGCGGGATCGGCGTGGTGACCTCGTGCCCGATCAGGCGCCACAGCGCGGCGATGACCTCTTCGGACAGCGCGATCACGTCATCCTGTTCCACGAAGCTCATCTCGATGTCGAGCTGGGTGAACTCGGGCTGCCGGTCAGCCCGGAAGTCCTCGTCCCGGTAGCAACGCGCGATCTGGAAGTACCGTTCGATCCCGCCCACCATCAGCAACTGCTTGAACAGCTGGGGCGACTGTGGCAGGGCATACCACGAGCCAGGCTTCAAGCGGGCCGGGATCACGAAGTCGCGGGCGCCCTCGGGGGTGGACCGCGTCATCGTGGGGGTCTCGACCTCGACGAACTCCCGGTCGTGCAGCACTTCCCGCGCGGCACGGTTGACCTCGCTACGCAGCCGCATCGCGCTCGCCGGACCGCCGCGCCGCAGGTCGAGGTAGCGGTGCCGCAACCGCACCTCCTCGCCGACCTCCAGCCGGTCGTCGATCGGGAACGGGAGCGCATCCGACTCGGCCAGCACCTCGAGTTCGGTGGCGAGTACCTCGATCGCACCCGTCGCGATCTCCGGGTTCTCGTTCCCCTCGGGACGCACGGAGACCTCACCGGTGACCCGCACGCAGTACTCGGCGCGCAGGTCGTGCGCGCGTTCTGCCATCTCACCCTCGCGGAACACGACCTGCGCGACCCCGGAGGCATCACGCAGATCGATGAAGATCACGCCGCCGTGATCGCGCCGACGCGCTACCCACCCGGCCAGGCTGACGGTCTGACTGGTGTGCTCGGCACGCAGGGTGCCCGCGTCATGAGTTCGAAGCACTGAGCTGCTCACTCTCGTTACGAAGTTCGGCCGGACGGTCCAGCTAAGGCTAACGAACCGCTGACCAGGTCCGGCGTCCGGCCACCGCACGACCTCGCGCGGCACACGTCCCGGACAGCGATTACTTCCCGTAATAAACTCGTCACAAAATTGCCATCAACTCATCACCCACAAGTGTCTTCTTTTACAGCACGCAATCAACCGACGTCGTATAGCAACACCCGCTGGCATAATCGGAATATGGCACATCATGCGATGGTGTTTCGGGCACTGATCTCCTGCCCCGCGGATATCGAACTCGACGACATCCGCGCCATCCAGGCTGCCATCACACGTTGGAACGTCCTGCTCGGTGAACGGTTCGGGTCGATCGTGATCCCCGTGCAGTGGAGCGAGCACGCCGCGGCTGCCTTCGGCGCCCCGCCCCAGGAGATCGTGAACGAGCAACTGGTCGAGACGGTCGACCTGGCGATCGCGGTGCTGTGGACACGGCTCGGCGCGCCCACCCCCGACGCCGAGTCGGGTACCGTTGAGGAGATCAACCGGATCTCCGCGGCAGGTAAGCCGGTCAGCGTGCTGCGCTGCGCGCGGCCCGTCGACTGGGCATCCCTGGACTCCGGGCAGCTCACGCGCCTCGATCAGTACCTCACCGAGCTCAAGGCGCATGCCTTGATCCTCAAGTACGCCGATACGGGCTCCCTCGCCACGCAGGTCGACACGATTCTGACCAGGCTCGTCACCCACGAGCCCGGACGCTTGGACAGCGGCCTCTCCGGAAGCGGGAGCGGGCCCCTGCCCTCGCCCCGCCAGGCCTCCGCCGACGAGAAGCAGGAGATGCCACCCGGCCAGTCGTACGGCCATTCCGGCCCCGAGGCCTCATCGCAGCACCCCTGACTCGCGGCGGTACACCACCATCCCGTCACAGCAACGTCAGCTGCTCGCCGGTGCCCGGATCCACGCGCTCCGGCCGTTCGGCGCCGTCCTGCGCGCGACCACCCCCGTGTCCCCGCAGTCCGTACCGGTGCGCGGCTCGCCGAACCCGTGCCGTGACCGTTTCCTGATAGCTCTTCGGCGCGTACGCCCCGCGCCGGTAGAGCTGCGCGTAGTAGTCGTACAGCCCCGGGTACCAGCGGGCGAGCCAGGCGAAGTACCACTCCCGCGCACCGGGACGCAGGTGCAGCACGATCGGGGTCACTCCGGTGGCTCCGGCGGCCGCGATCCCGGCGACGGTCGCCTCGATCTGCTCCTCGGTATCGGTCAGGCCCGGCAGGATCGGCGCCATCAACACCGAACAGCCGATCCCCAGGTCGGCGAACCGGCGCACGACATCCAACCGCCGCTGGGGACGCGGCGTTCCCGGCTCCACCGACCGCCATACCTGCTCGTCCAGCGAGCCGACCGAGACGGCGAGAGACACCGGAGCCTGTCGCGCGGCCTCGGCGATCAGCTCGGCATCTCGCAGGATCAGGCTGCCCTTGGTCAGGATGGACAACGGGTTGGCGAAGTCACGAAGCGCCCCGATGATCTGCGGCATGAGCCGGTACCGTCCCTCGGCGCGCTGATACGGGTCGGTGTTGGTGCCCATCGCGATCGGCTCGCCGCACCACCGAGGGTGCGCGAGCTCCTTGCGCACCAGCTCCCCGGCATTGACCTTCACCATGATCTTGGTGTCGAAGTCGTGCCCCGAGTCCAGGTCCAGGTACTCGTGCGTGCGGCGCGCGAAGCAGTTGTGGCTCACCACGCCGTCGGCGAGGAAGTCCCCGGTGCCTGTGGTGATGTCGTAGAGTGCGCGCTCCTGCCCCGTATCCGCGATCGAGACGATGTCGAGTCGAGCCTCCGGCTCGATCGCGACATCGTCGATGCCTCGCCCACCGATGATCGCCGGATCCGTCGTGTGGAAGAAGCGCAGCCGCTCCCGGAGCCCGCCGGTGAGCCGAACCACCCGCATGGACGGCCGGCCGGCGCACTCCTCAACGATGTAGTCGAAGCCGAAGCGTTTCAGACCGAGACAGACCTCGGTGATGATCTCGTCGTCGGTACTCGAGACCCGCACCACTCCACCCGAACAGCTGCCCTCGGAGTCGAAGATCCCCGCGAGAAACCCCTTACGCCACTCGTCGCACGGCGCGACAGGCAGGCTCGCGAGCTCACGGACGCGAGCGGGCGCGACACGCCGCGAGCTCGATACCGCTCGCCGGTCGACCGTAGCCGCGGCCACGTCCAACCGATCGGTACGCACGCCGAACGAGGAAAGATACCGTGCCGCGCGGCTCAACGCCTCGTGCTCGTCCGGGGCGAGGCGGAACCGGTAACCCCACTCGTCATTCACCGAGCGTCCCGTGCGGGTACGGCCGCACTCGCCGAGTACACCATCACCGTCGACAACCCCGCACAGGTAACCCTGCCGGTAGGTTTCGGTGTCCTCGGGGCCGCGCGCGTACCCGCCGGTACCGAGCAGGGTGTCGCCCTCGACGAGGTGCCCACGCGCCTGGCGGCCGGCCTTGGCACCTGTGACGTGCTTCCACCCGCTGGTGGTCAGAAACCGGTGATCGCCGCCCGCGACGAGAGTGGTGCCGTCCGCGAGCGTGACCCGGTACGCACGGTCCACCGTTGCCCAGTGCGCCAGCACCGGTGTCGCGGTGTAACGCCGGTGGTCGCCGACCCGTCGCGTCCCGTAGACGCGGTCGCCGACGCGGATCGAGGACAAGCGTTTGGTCCGGCCGTCTGCCATGAGGATGGGCGTATCCCCCGACAGGCAGTAGACGCAGGCGTGGCTGCAACCGCGGTACGGGTTCACCGTCCAGCGAAACGGCACCGCGGACTCCCCCGGCACGCGATTGATGATCGACCGCGCGCGAATCTCCACCGCGACAGCATCGGAGTCGTCACCGGAGACGACAGGGCCCGATCCAGGGGTGCCGAGCCCCGCCCTGCCCGTTCCCCTGTCGACCGGTTGCCGAACTTCACTGAGCTCCAGCAACGCTCCGTTGTCGATACCTTCTCTCAACTGTTCCCAGCGCACGCACCTATTCGAACACAAGTTCGACCTCACGTCCAGCTCCGACACGCGGCACGAGACATGCGACACTGCGCGGCATGAGCTACCGGGCCGGCACCATACGCCCCCTGTCCGGCAAGACCCGACGGTTCGTGCCGCTACTGCTCATCGGGCTCGGTGCCGCCCTCGTCCTCACCGCCGTCGTCGTGGCGATCGTGCTCGACCGCGCCTCGGCCGGCCGCACCGAGAGCACCGTGGCGACCGTCGTGGAGGTCACCGAGCGCACCACCCGGACACGCGACACCGACGGGCAGAACCGCACCACAACCACGTACTGCCCGACAGTCGAGTACACGGTGGACGGTGAGCTGTTCAGTCACGAGTCCGGCATCTGTACCGGCTCGCAGGAGGGCACCGAGGTCGGCGACGAGGTTACCGTCAACTACGACCCGGACGACCCCTCGGACGCCGCGGTCGACTCGTGGGCGCACAGGTGGCTCGCACCGCTGATCGTGGGCGGTGTCGGCGCGCTGTTCACGCTCATCGGAGCAATCCTGCGCGCCGCCGCACGAACCGGCACGCGCACGGAAGCGGCGGAGTCCGGTACCGGCGCGCCACGCGGTCAGGCGGAGGGCCCGGAGCCGGCGTTCCACCGCCCGTACTTTCCCGCTGCCCGGGCGGGAACGGCCGGCTACGACGTGGCGGCTGTCGACACGCTCATCGGGCACATCGAACACGCCTACCGCCAGATCGCAGGCGGCCAACCGCCCGACCTCACCGCGCACGACCTCGAGAACCACCAGCTGGCCACCACCGACACCCCCGGAAGCGGCTACGACACCGCGACCGTGGAGATGTACCTGACGTCGGTGCGCGGCGATCTGGAGCGGGTCCTGGGGCACTGAACACGCCGCCGCACGGCAGCCGGTGAAACGCGGTGCGGTGCAGGCACTCCACGCCGTGCGCGCGGACGGGTAGGTCCCCTGCGCGCGTCCGCTACCGCGTGCAGGAAGATTACCCGCGTGGCACGACACCAGAGCGGCAACCAACCCGAGCGAGCACGGCCGAGCCGGGCGTCCCCCGAGGAGGAAACCGGCCCGATCCAGCGTGTGCCACGGTTGTCCGACCCGGGAGGGATCGGACCGGCACACACCGGCCTGCGGCAGGACGGGGACGCACACGGAGCCGGCGATCCCGGCGGACACGGCCACGCGCATGCCCACGGGCCCGCCACGCCTGCCCCGCCGCGCGTCCGCACCCTGTTGACCGCGCTGCTCGTGCCGTTCGCACTCGCGGCGATCATCGGTATGGCGCTGCTCTACCCGTTCGGAGACGAGCTGCCCGGCAACGAGGGTCTGACAGGGACGCCGGTCGACGCCGACGTGGTCGCCGTCGCCGCGAGCAGCTGTACCCCGCAAGGCGACGTGGAGGTCGACACCGGTGGGGGCGAGCCGACGGAACACGGCTGCGTGGCAGTCGATATCGAGCTCGCCGAAGGTCCGGCGGCGGGGAGCACGATCACCAAGACGGAGCCGGTCGGCCCCGGGCGTCCCCAGTTCGCACCCGGTGACGCGATCGTGCTCGAGTACCACGGGGCCGCGCCGGAGCAAGCCGGGTCGTACCAGGTGGTCGACTTCCAACGCGGAACCCCGCTTTTCGTGCTCGCCTGTGCCTTCGCGCTGGCCGTGCTGCTGCTCGGACGGTGGCAGGGCGCGCGGGCGCTGCTCGGGCTCGGTCTGAGCTTCGTGGTGATCGCGCTGTTCATCCTGCCCGCGATCCTCGCCGGACAAGACCCCGTCCTGGTCGGCATCGTCGGCGCAGGGGTGATCATGTTCCTGACGCTGTACCTGTCTCACGGCCTGTCCGCACGGACCTCCGTGGCCATACTCGGTACGTTGGTCAGCCTCACCCTCATCGGGGTCATCTCGGCTGCCTTCACCGAGCTGAACCACCTGACCGGCCTGGACGAGTCCACGTCCACCCTGATCGGCACGCTCGGCGGCGGGATCGACACCCGCGGTCTCCTGCTCGCCGGGATCGTGATCGGGGCGCTCGGGGTTCTCGACGACGTCACCGTCACGCAGTCCAGCGCGGTTTGGGAACTACGCCACGCCAACCCCGCGCTCAGCCGGCGTCAGCTGTACGCTGCCGGGTTGCGCATCGGTCGCGACCACGTGGCCGCCTCGGTCAACACGCTGGTCATGGCCTACGCGGGCGCGGCGCTTCCTGTCCTGCTGTACTCGGCGATCTCCGGTGTCGGGATGGGCTCCATCCTCGGCTCGCAGGACATCGCGCAGGAGATCGTCCGTACGCTCGCAGGCAGCATCGGCATCGTCGCCGCTGTGCCCGTCACAACCGCGCTCGCCGCGCTGATCGTCACCGCTGGACCGGCAGGAACCGGCACCCGCGCGGATGCTCACACGCACGAGTTGCGGGCGTAAGCCGCGGGCGAGGTCCCCACCGACGCCGTGAAGTCGCGGACCAGGTGTGCCTGGTCGCAGTACCCGAGATCCGACGCCAGCCGTGCCCAGTGCACGCCTGTCCCGCGCGCCGCCATCTCCGCGGCGTCGTAGAGCCGGTACCTGCGGATCAGCCACTTCGGACCGATGCCGACGTGGTCGACGAACCGGCGTTGCAGCGTACGCACCGTCGTACCGGCCAACCCGGCGACCTCGTCCACGCGGCGAATCGACCAGTCACCGGCGACACGCTCGGCGAGCCGGACGGTGTCCTCACACGGCTGGGTGTCGCCCGGCACGAGGTCGCGAAGCCACGCGTCGACGGCCTCGGCCGTGGGCTCGGGGAGCTCGGTGCGGAACACGTCGGCGGCCGGGACCACCCGGTCGGTCAATGACACCATCGGCGCACGCACCAATGCCCGGAAGCCTCCGGGACGGAACATGATGCCCAGCGCGCGGCCTCGCCCTTCGAGCACACGAGTGAACAGGCGGGTCCGCACGCCGTGCACAGCGGCCGGCCCGTCCCCGAGTACGACGTTGGCCACCGGATGCACCAGCACGTGTTGCTCGTGCCGCTCCCCCGGCGGCAGGTCCCAGAGCACCTCCCAGTACCTGTCCACGAAGCGGGCCACCGCGGGAGACGGCTCGTGGCGCGTCAGCGCGAACCGCCGCAGGCCGGCAGCCGGGTACAGGATGCCCCGGGTGTCCCGATCGACCGGCTCGACCACGAGACCCAGCTTAGCGCGTCGCGTTTGTCCAAGACACCTGCACAGGCGCCGATACGCTTGCCGCATGACCGAGGTTTCCGAACGACACCGCCGACTGTCCAGAGCCTTCGCCGACAAGATCGCGGCGGTACCCCCCGACCGCTGGAACGCAGCGACCCCGTGCACCGAATGGAACGTGCGCGACCTCGTCAGGCACGTCACGGACAACCACGAGCTGTTCCTCGGGCTCGTCGGCAGGGACGTGCGCCCGCGCCCGAGCGTCGACGACGACCCCCTCGGTGCCTTCACGACGGGTAGTGACCAGATCCAGTCCGATCTGGAGGATCCCGCCCGCGCCGGTGCCGAGTTCGACGGCTACTTCGGCAGGTCCACGTTCGCGCAAGCCATCGACCGCTTCCTGTGCTTCGACCTCGCCGTACACGGCTGGGATGTCGCCCGCGCCACCGGCCAGGACGAGCGGCTGTTCCCGCAGGACCTGCCCTGGCTCTGGGCCGGTACAGAACTGTTCGGCGACGCGATCCGCAGTGAGGGAGTCTGTGGTCCCGCGGTCGACCCCCCGCCCGACGCTGATGAGCAGGCCCGCCTGCTGTCCTACCTCGGCCGTCACGTGTAGCGTGCCTCCCCGGCCCAGCGGGCCGTCGGCGAGAACCGTCCCGTGCCGACTCACCTCAACGTCGAGATCACGGCCCGTTGCCCCGACGCCGACGCGACCCTCCTTGCGGCTCGCGACCACGGGGCGCGGCTCCAGGGACGGCGACCGTGGCCACGATCGGCTGCTCGACCAGTGCAGGCAGTACCTGCACGCGCTTCGCATCGGCCGGGACCAGCTCGAGGCACGCTCCTACAGCGACATGCTGCTGGACGCCCGGCAGGGGCCGTGAGCGCAGAACCCGACCCTCAGGGATGCCCGGTGCGGTCCCCTGCCGGGCCTCGCGTCGTCCCGCCGGGCTCATTCCAGCGAGGCAACGAACCTGCTGACCGCATCCATGCGGTATCGCTGCACGAGCTTGCCGCTCGGCGCCGCCACCGCGAGCTGATGCAGCGGGCGCTCGCCGAACGGTGCCTCCCGCGCGGCCGCGCGCAGCTGGGCAACCAGCAGTTCGGTGAAGACCATGCCGTTGGCGTCGGTGTTGTTCGCCAAGGCGTCCGCGAGCCTGCGCAGCGCGAGGATGTCGAGCTCCCATCCGCGATCGCCTGCGTACACCGCCAGGTCGATACGGACCGACCTGCGCCGCTGATGGGCGTTGATCATCAACCCGACCGAACGCGCGCCGCGCATCTCCGTGACGAGGACATCGATCCGGCCGGCTCCCGTCAGGTCCACCCGCCGGGAGCCGCACGTACGCAGGATCAGTGTCGACCCCTCCAGCCACAGCCGCCTGCGGACCTGGCACACGAGCACGTACAGCAAGGGCAGTCCGACGGCTGCGGCCGCTGCCAGACCGGCGGTTCTGCCCCCGATCAGTCCCGCGATACCACCGCACGCCGCCGACAGCACCAGTACCGCCACCGCGCCCACCCAGAACCGGCGCCGCCGCACCTTCGCGGTCGTGCGATGCAGCGTGACACGTTCCGGTCCGCCGGACGTACCGCCGGAACCCGCCTCGTCGATATCGCTCATCCGCGCAACTCCACTTAACCCGAACCGGCACCGTGGGCCGGAGTGAGCCCCGCCAGGAACGGGTTACTCGCGCGCTCGTCCCCGATGGTGCTCGTCGTACCGTGCCCGGGCAGCACCACCGTCCTGTCCGGCAACGACAGCACCGTGTCCCGCAGGCTCTCCTGCATCCGCGCCATGTCACCACCAGGGAGGTCGGTCCGCCCGATGGCCCCGGCGAACAACGTGTCGCCGGTCAACGCCACCTCGCCCCCTTCATCGGTGGACAGCCGAAAGATCACCGATCCGGGCGTGTGGCCGGGCGTGAGATCCACCGCGATACTCAGGCCCGCGAGCTCGAGAGGTGTTCCGTCCAGCTCGACGACACGCGCCGGTTCCGTCATCTGCACCTGACCGCCGAACATCGCGGACAGCTGCGGCCCGAGTCCCTTGAGCGGGTCCGACAGCAGCTCCCGATCGTCGCCGTGAATGTAGACCGGGATGCCGTGCGCGTCCGCCACCTCGCGCGCGGAGTACACATGGTCGAAGTGCCCGTGTGTGGCCAGCACCGCGACCGGAGTGAGGCGGTGCTCGGCCAACGCCTCGTCGATCCTGGTGACCGCGTCCTGCCCGGGGTCGACGATGACGCACTCCGTACCGTCGCCCGTGGCCAGCAGGTAACAGTTGGCCTGGAACGCGCCTGCTGCGAAGCCGGCGACGAGCACGAACTCACCTCCATACGATGCGGTGCGCTGCCCGCCAAGCGTACTGGGACCTCCGCTGCGGCCTCACAGGGTGCGCCAATAGAATCCACCAGCAGGAACAGGCCGAATCCGCCGGCCCCCGAATGGGCCGGGCACCCGAAACCAGGAGCCTCCGTGGGGACGAACGAGCAACGACGCGCGGCAGCGAAGCGCAAACTCGAACGGTCACTGCTACGTCAGTCCGGACGGGAACGGCGCAACAAACGCCTCGCGATCACCGGAACCGTCACGGCTGTCGTGGTAGCCGCAGGGCTCCTGCTGTTCTTCGTCGTTCAGCAATCCGGCAACGAATCCGCTGCCGACGAGCAGGAGGACGGCGACCCCGGCGAGGCGGCGTTGGAGATCCCGGCCGAGCGCGTTGCCGTGCCCGAGCGACCGAACCCGCTGCCCGACCCGCAGACATGCGAGTACGACACCGGTGGGGACGAGTCCGACAGCGCGGTGTCCCCACCGGACGGCGACGAGGTACCTGCCGAGGGGACCGTGGACGTCGTCCTGGAGAGCACCGCAGGCGACGTCCCGCTGACGCTGGACCGCGCGCTGGCGCCGTGCACGGTCAACAGTCTCGTCAACCTCATCGAGCAGGACTTCTACGACGACACCGCATGCCACCGGCTGGGCACCGCGGGACTGCAGATGCTGCAGTGCGGCGACCCGAACGGCGACGGTACCGGCGGCCCCGGCTACACCATCCCCGACGAGAACTTCGAGGAGCTGCACTACGGGCGCGGCCTGCTGGCGATGGCGCGTACGGCCGAACCGGACAGCGGGGGCAGCCAGTTCTTCATGGTCTACGGTGAGGCGGAGCTGCCGCCGGAGTACACCGTGTTCGGCACGGTCTCCGACTCCGGGCTCGAGGTGCTGGACTCGGTGGCCCGCGACGGCGTCGCCTCGCCCGGACCGGACGGCACCGGCGAGCCCGACACCGAAGTCCGGTTCACCGACGTCACCATCGACGCCTGAGCCCGCTCACCCGAGCCCGCTGGTGGGGAGCCGAAGGTGACCTCGGTTCCGTCCAGGGAGCCTGACGTGACATTCGGCTCCCGACCCTGGGGTGGGGTCGGTACCGACCTCGCGGTGTATCAGCGGTGCGGGAACTGCGGGGTCCGGCGTTCCAGGAAGGCGGATACGCCTTCGGCGTAGTCCGGTCCGGTGATCGCCTCCGAACGGATACGGTCCACCTCGTCATCCGCCTCCGGCTGGCCGTCGGTGATCTTGGTGATGATGCGGTTCATCCCGCGCACCGCGAACTGCGAACGCGAGCCCAGCGTCGCGGCGAAGGCGCGCGCGTCGCCATCCAGCTCGTCATCCGTGCTTGTGTCGTTGACCAAGCCGATCTCCCTGGCCCGCGGGGCGTCGACGAGCTGCCCGGACAGCAGGAAGTACCGTGCCTGCGCCGGGCCGACCAGCCCCACGAGCTGCCGGGTGGAGAGGTAGTCGTAGACGATCCCCAGCTTCGCAGGGGTGATCCCGAACCGGGCGTTGGCGGCGGCGAACCGGAAGTCACACGCCACCGAGATCTGGCATCCACCACCGATGCAGTTGCCCCGGACCACGGCGACGCTCGGCTTGACCATCTCGGACAGCGACCGCACGGCCTCCTGAACCGCCTCGTCGTAGCGCGCGGCTCCCTCGGCGCTGGAGCGCAGCTCACGGAACTCCCCGATATCGGCCCCCGCGGAGAAGTTCGCGCCGGAGCCGGTCACCATCAGCACCTTCACCGCCGGGTCGTCCTCCACCTCGCGGACCACCCGCGGGATCTCCGACCACATCTCCAGGGTGATCGCGTTGTGCTTGTCCGGCCGGGTGAACGTCAGCCATGCCAGGTCGCCCTCACGCACCAGTTCGAAACCTTCGATCATGGCCCGTAGCCTACGGTGTGCCTTCCGGGCGTGGCCGTGCCGACCCGGCGCCATGCCCGGGCCGCCGCGCCGGTCAGGAAGCGGAGGTCACCCGGTAGACGTCGTAGACGCCCTCGATGCCCCGGACCGCCTTCAGGACGTGCCCGAGGTGCTTCGGATCACCCATCTCGAAGGAGAAGCGGCTGACAGCCACCCTGTCGTACGACGTGGTCACCGAGGCCGACAGGATGTTCACCTTCTCGTCGGCGAGTACCTTCGCAACGTCGGAAAGCAAGCGGTGCCGGTCCAGCGCCTCCACCTGGATCGCGACCAGGAACACCGACGACTCCGACGGGGCCCACTCCACCTCGACGAGCCGTTCCGGCTGGCCGCGCAGGTCATCGGCGTTGGTGCAGTCCGTGCGGTGCACGCTCACGCCACCGCTCCTGGTCACGAACCCGAGGATCTCGTCCCCGGGCACGGGTGTGCAGCACCGGGCGAGCTTGCTCCACACATCGCCCGCGTCCTTGACGACCACACCGACGTCGTTGCTGCCGCGCCGCCTGCCCACCGTCGACGGGGTGGAGCGTTCCGCCAGCTCCTCCTCGGCCTCGTCGACACCCCCGATGAACGCGACCAGGCGCTGCACGACGTGCTTGGCGCTGGTCTTGCCCTCGCCGACGGCCGCGTACATCGCGCTGATGTCCGCGTAGCGCAGCTCCGTTGCCAGCGCGCTCATCGAGTCCGCGGACACCAGCCGCTGCATCGGAAGGCCCGCGCGGCGGATCTCCTTGGTGATCGCTTCCTTGCCCTGCTCGATCGCCTCGTCGCGGCGTTCCTTGGCGAACCACTGCCGGATCTTCGCGCGCGCCTTGGGCGAGCCGACGAAGTTCAGCCAGTCCCTGCTCGGTCCCGCCGACTCCGCCTTGGACGTGAAGATCTCCACGACCTCGCCGTTGTCGAGCTTGCGTTCCAGCGCCACCAGCCTGCCGTTGACCCGCGCACCGATACAGCGGTGCCCCACCTCGGTGTGCACGGCGTAGGCGAAGTCCACCGGAGTGGCACCCGCGGGCAACGTGATGACGTCGCCCTTGGGCGTGAACACGAATATCTCCCGGGTCGCCAGGTCGTAGCGCAGCGACTCGAGGAACTCACCGGGGTCGGCCGCCTCGCGCTGCCAGTCCAGCAGCTGCCGCATCCACGCCATGTCCTCGACGCCGGAGTCGCCCTTGTGCGTACCGCGCGTCTCCTTGTACCGCCAGTGCGCCGCGATGCCGTACTCCGCCGTGCGGTGCATCTCGTGCGTACGGATCTGCACCTCGAGCGGGTTGCCGTCCGGCCCGATCACCGTGGTGTGCAGCGACTGGTACACGCCGAAGCGCGGCTGCGCGATGTAGTCCTTGAACCGCCCCGGCATGGGCTGCCACAGCGCGTGCACCACCCCCATGGCCGCGTAGCAGTCCCGTAGTTCGTCCACAAGGATCCGGACCCCGACGAGGTCGTGAATGTCGTCCAGGTCCCTGCCCCTGACGATCATCTTCTGGTAGATCGAGTAATAGTGCTTGGGGCGGCCCTCCACCGTCGCCTGGACCCGCGAGTTGTTCAGCTGCGCGGAGAGCTGGTCGACCACCGAGCGCAGGTAAACGTCCCGCGAAGGCGCGCGGTCGGCAACCAGCCGCACGATCTCGTCGTACTTCTTCGGCTGCAGGATCGCGAACGCCAGGTCCTCCAGCTCCCACTTGATCGTGGCCATGCCCAGGCGGTGCGCGAGTGGAGCCAGCACCTCCAGCGTCTCCCGCGCCTTGCGGACCTGCTTCTCCGGTGGAAGGAACCGCATCGTGCGCATGTTGTGCAGCCGGTCCGCCAGTTTGATCACCAGCACGCGCGGATCGCGCGCCATCGCGATGACCATCTTGCGGATCGTCTCGGCCTCGACAGCGGTACCGAGCTTGACCTTGTCCAGCTTGGTGACCCCGTCCACCAGCTGGCCGACCTCCTCGCCGAAGTCCTCCTTGAGCCTGTCCAGCGAGTAGCCGGTGTCTTCCACCGTGTCGTGCAGCAGGGCGGCGACCAGGGTGATCGTGTCCATCCCGAGCTCAGCCAGGATCGTGGCCACCGCGAGCGGGTGGGTGATGTAGGGGTCCCCGGACTTGCGCTGCTGGTCCCGGTGCAACTCCTCGGCGACGTCGTAGGCGCGCTGCAGCAGCGCGAGGTCCGCGCTGGGGTGCAGCTCCTTGTGCACCGAGACAAGCGGCTCCAGCACCTGCTTGACCGAACCCGCCCGCTGGCCGGTGATCCGCCGGGCCAGCCGCGCACGCACACGCCGGGTCGCCGAACGGGCCTCTTGCGGCCTACGGTCGGTCGTTTCCTCCGCAGGTGTCGAGGAACCGACGTCTTGGCTCACCCGGACCTCCTACCTGCTCACGCGTTCGCTACGTCCAGCGTAACGCCACCGGGTCCGGACCGTGTGCGTCGGTGCGGGTCAGTGAGGTCGCGGGCTACCGCCCTCGCTTGCCCGACGGGCGACCTGCCGACTTGCCCGAGGACTTGCCCGTCGGGGTACCGGAGCTCTTGCCAGCGGGTTTGGCGCTGGGCGAAGCACCCGACTTGGAGCGTTTCGGGGTGCGCGCAGGCACGCTCGCCGCGGCCGCGTACGCCTTCTCCTTACGCACCTCGCTGCTGAGCACCTCGTCGTCACCGGTGTCCGGCGCCTCGTCCCCTTGGGAGCCCGCGCCGCGGCGCGCCAATCCGCGCCGGGAGTACACCCGAGCGGCTTGGTCCCGGTACTCCTGATCGCGCATCTTGAGGTCGACCAGTACCGGAACGGCGATGTAGATCGATGACGCGGTCCCGACCGTGATCCCGATCGCCTGGACGAGCGCGAGGTCCTTCAGCGTCCCCGCCCCGAGCAGGCCAGCCCCGATCAGCAGCAGCCCGAGAACCGGAAGTAACGAGGTCAGGGAGGTGTTGATCGACCGCATCAGCGTCTGGTTGTTCGCGAGGTTCGCCGCCTCGCCGTAGGTCTGCCTGCTCAGGTTCAGCAGGCCACGGGTGTTCTCGTTGACCTTGTCGAAGACGACCACGGTGTCGTACAGCGAGTAGCCGAGGATCGTCAGCAGCCCGATGACCGTGGCCGGGGTGACCTCGAAACCGACCATGGAGTACACGCCCGCCGTCACCGTCAGGTCGACGGCGAGCGCCACCAGTGCCGCGACGGCCATCCATTTCTCGAAGTACAGCGCGATGAACACCGATACCAGCACGAGGAACACGACGAGCGCGATCAGCGCCTTCTGTGTGATCTCCCCGCCCCAGGACGCGCTGACCGCGCTGTCACTGATGGCAACCTCGCTCGGCGACCCGTCGACGCCGACGGGTTGGAACTCGTCGAACAGCGCCGACTTCACCTGGTCGGTCTCGGAGACGGTAAGGGTCTCCATCCGGAGCTGGACGCTCGCGGCATCCCCCGAGCCGACCAGCTGCGTCACCGAGGGCTCGACGCCGATCGCCTCGCTGACGACCTCGCCCGCCTCGTCGGGATCGATCTCGCCTGCCGCGCCCTCGGCGGGCATCTGCATCTGGGTGCCGCCGACGAACTCGATTCCAGGTGTGAAACCCCGGAACACGATGGTGGCGATGCACGCCAGCATCACGGCGGCGCCGATGATGTACCAGTACTTGCGTGTCTCTATGAACTCGAAACCGCCCGTGCCCAGGTAGATCTGCGCCATCTTGCCGTGCCGCTTGCGCCCGGCGGCGCCGCCGGCAGGTTTCGCCTCGTCCTCGGTGGTGGATGACTCGCTCACGTTACGTCCCCTCCGCCGGTGCGACTCCACGCGCTCGCGCGTTGCGCTGACGCTGCGCCACAGCGCCCAGGTCCTGCACCATGCCCAGTCCGGACAGGGTCTTGTTGTTCAAGATCCTCCAATGGCCCGCGATCGCAAGCAGCGGGTGCGTCACCATGAACACCACGACGAGATCGAGCACCGTGGTCAGCCCGATGGTGAACGCGAAGCCCTTCACCTGGCCCACCGCGAGCACGTACAGCACCCCGGCGGCGAGGAAAACCACCGCGTCGGCGGACAGGATCGTCCTTCGCGCTCGTACCCAGGCGCGCGGGACCGCGGAGCGGACGGTCCTGCCCCCACGTATCTCGTCCTTGAGCCGTTCGAAGTACACGACGAAGGAGTCCGCGGTGACACCGACGGCGATGATCAGTCCCGCCACGCCTGCCAGGTCCAAGGTGTAGCCCATCCACCTGCTCAGCAGCACGATCACCGGGTAGATCAGGCCTGCGGTCAGCCCCAGTGAGGCGACCAGCAGGACGCCGAGCAGCCGGTAGTACAGCACGCTGTAGGCGATCACCAGCGCGAACCCCAGTGCGCCCGCGAGCAACCCGGCCTTCAGCGAGGCCAGGCCCAGGGTCGGCGACACCGTCCGCGCGTCGGACTGCTCGAACGACAGCGGCAGGGCTCCGTACTGCAGGATGTCCGCGAGGTCCTGGGCCTCCGACTGGCTGAAGTTGCCGGTGATGCGGGTGTTGCCCCCCGGGATCGGCTCGTTCACCGACGGAGCCGAGACGACCTGGGTGTCGAGCACGAAAGCGACCTGCTTCTGCTCCGGGACGCTGGCGAAGTCCGAGGTGATCTGCGCCCACTCGGAGGTGCCCTCGCTGTCGAAGTCGAGCGTCACCTGGTGACCGGCACCGTCCTGGCGGAACCCGGAGTTGGCGTCGCTGATGTGCTCGCCCTCGAGGATCACCGGCCCCAGCACGTACTTGCTCGGCGGGATCGCCTCCGGGTCGTTCGGATCAGCAGGCTCCCGATCCTTGCTGCACGCCACGAGGGGCAGGTCGGGGTCGTCGTTGCCGCGCAGCGGGTCCACCGCACCCGGGGAGCAGTCCAGTGACTCCAGCGCGGCCTGTATCGCCTGCTGCGCCTCCGGGCCCTCCTCGCCGATGGCCGGGTTCTGCCGGACCTCCTTGGCCTCGGCGATCTCCTGGCGGGTCTCCTCGTCGAGCCCCTCGCCGGAGTCGTCCGCCTGCCGGCGCGCTCCGGCGTCGCCGGTGGCCGCGGCGCCACCGGGAGCACCGGCGGTACTGCCACCGCCCTCGGCAGGCTCCTCAGTCGGCTCGCCAGAGGGCTCTTCACTGGGTTCGTCGGCAGGCTCGGCGTCGGACTCCCCCGCCGGGGACTCCGACTGGTCCCCTTCCTGCTCGTCGGGCTGCTGCATACCCTCCGACTCGACGGGAACCTGAGCGATCACCTCGCGGAACCCCAGGCGCGCCGTCTGGCCAAGCGTACGAGCCTGCTCGCCTTCCTCACCCGGCACCGTGATGACGATGTTGTTGCCGTTCCGGACGACCTCGGCGCCCGCGACACCCATGCCGTCCACGCGCTCGTTGATGATCTCGCGCGCCTGTTCCAGCTGCTCGTGCTCCGGCTCGGAACCATCCGGCGTGCGCGCCGTCATGGTCACCGTGGTGCCGCCGCTGAGATCGATCCCCAGGGTGGGGCGCGCCTCGCGGTCGCCGGTGAAGAACACGAGGCCGTACAGCGCGACCAGGATGAGCAGGAAGAACGCGAGATAGCGTCCAGGGCGGATGGTCCCGGCCGGTGGTGCCACGGGAGTCGGTCTCCTCGAACTGGATAGCGTTCTACGGTGGGCAGGCCCGCGTCCACCCAGCAGGGCGACGCCGACGCGGCAGCAGTGTACTCAGCGCTACGTGAACGTAGCGTAATGCCCCTCCCGGAGCATACTCACTTCCGTCTGTGACCTACGCGCCACGGCATACCGGCACGGCTGTGCCGTGCGACAGGCACAATGCCGTACCGCGCATCGACGCCCATCAGGTGGCCGTACCGGCCCACCGGCCGAGCGTGGGCGACGGAAGCCGGGCGACTTGCACGAACGGTGGCGAGGCGCTCGCTCGCCGCCGCGAGTACAACGCGAGTTACTGCTTGCCGCCCGACTCGGCTGAGGAAGCCACCTCGGCGGAACGGTCCTCGTCGTCGTCCTCGGTGGAGTCGGTGCCGGAGGACTCGTCGAGGTCCTCGTCCTCAGAGTCTTCAGAGTCCTCGTCGAACTCGTCCTCGTCGACCGGCTCGATCTTCTTGGTGACCGCCTGGCGCAGCCACGTGGTCACCAGCCCGTCGGCGATCTCGAGCTCGAGAGTCTCGTCATCGCTGAGGTCGACGACAGTGGCGTAGAGGCCGGTCGAGGTCATCACACGGTCGCCGACCTCGAGACTGTTCTGCAGCTCCTGGTGTTCCTGCATCTGCTTCTTCTGCCGGCGCACACTGAGGAACAGCGGCAGCGCGAGCAGGAGCAGCAGCATCGGCAGGAATAGCGTTTCCATTCGGTCTCCCTAAGATCGACGTACGCGCGTGCCCTCGTACGTCCTAGTATCCAGTACGCGTCCAGGTGGCGAGTGTGCCAGGCCACCCGGTAGGCACCATCACCGGCCCACACGACCACAGTGCGCCGCAAACCGGACACGGGTCAACTCACGCCGCTCCGGTTCGGCTCCGCCGTACTCGCCGGGGACCGCGCGGCAGGCTCAGTCGAACAGCGTCGGGCCACCCTCGCCGCGCGGGTTCTGCAGTGGTCCGGCCCCGAGGTGCCGCCACGCGAACTCGGTGGCCACCCGGCCGCGCGGCGTGCGAGCCAGCATCCCGGCACGGACGAGGTACGGCTCGCACACCTCCTCGACGGTGGCCGCCTCCTCCCCGACCGCGACCGCCAGCGTGGAGATTCCGACCGGGCCGCCCCGGAACGACCGCACGAGCGCCGTGAGCACGGCACGGTCGAGCCTGTCGAGGCCCAGCTCGTCCACGTCGTAGACCGCCAGCGCCGCGCTCGCGATGTCCCGCGTGACGTGCCCGTCCGCGCGCACCTCTGCGTAGTCGCGCACCCTGCGCAACAGGCGGTTCGCGATCCGCGGCGTACCGCGCGACCTCCCCGCGATCTCGGCACCTGCCTCCGCGTCGAGGCTGACACCGAGGATGCTCGCGGAGCGCCGGAGCACATCCTCGAGCTCCGCGGGTTCGTAGAACTCCATCTGGCCGGTGAACCCGAAGCGGTCGCGCAGCGGCCCGGTCAGCGCTCCGGTACGCGTGGTGGCCCCCACCAGCGTGAACGGGGCGATCTCCAGCGGGATGCTCGTGGCACCCGGCCCCTTGCCGACGACGACGTCGACGCGGAAGTCCTCCATCGCGAGGTAGAGCATCTCCTCGGCCGGGCGGGCGATGCGGTGAATCTCGTCGATGAACAACACGTCCCCCTCGACCAGGTTCGACAGCATCGCGGCGAGGTCGCCGGACCGTTCCAGCGCGGGTCCGGAGGTGACGCGGATCGCGCTGTCGAGCTCCGCGGCGATGATCATCGCCAGGCTCGTCTTGCCGAGTCCGGGAGGCCCGGACAGCAACAGGTGGTCGGGCGCGACACCGCGCCTGCGCGCGCTCTCCAGCACGAGCTCGAGCTGCTCACGAACCTTGGGTTGACCGACGAACTCGGCCAGCTTGCGGGGGCGCAGCGTCGACTCCACATCGCGATCCCCGCTGTCCGGCAAGGCCGACAAGGGGGACTGTTCCTCCGCCGCATCCCCCGTGCCGTCACCGTGCATGATCAGAGTCCCTCCCCCGTGCCGTCAGCGCGCACGATCATAGCCGCTGTCCCAACGTCGACAGGGCAGCCCGCAGCACCGAGGAGGTGTCCGCGGCCCGGCCGTCGGCCCCGTCCCCGAGCACGCCGTCGACGGCCTGCTCGGCGTGCCGGGCAGTGAACCCGAGCGAGACCAGCGCCTCCACGACTTCCTCGCGTACGGGCTCGGACTGCGCGGCCGCTTCCGTCCCGGCGGCACCGGAGCCGCCCGCGGGCACCGTCGCGATCTTGTCCCGCAGCTCGAGGCTGAGCCGTTCCGCCCCCTTCTTCCCGATGCCGGGCACCTTCGTCAGCAGGCCGATATTGCCCTCCGACAGCGCCGAGCGCAGCGCGTCCGGCTCGAGCACGGCCAGCGCGGCCAGCGCCAGCCGTGGACCGATCCCGGAAACCGTCTGCAGCAGGGTGAACAGCTCGCGGGACTCGAGGTCGACGAACCCGTACAGGGTCAGCGAGTCCTCCCGTACCACCAACGTCGTATGCAGGTCGGCCCGCTCGTTCACCCGCAGGGTCGCCAGGGTCGAGGGCGTGGCCTGCACGGCCAGCCCGACACCACCGACCTCGACCACCGCGTGGTCCAGCGCCGTGGACAGCACGGTGCCGCGTATCGACGAGATCATTTCTGCGACCTTCCTTGCTGTACGCCTTGGTTGCCTCGCCGCGCCGCCGCGAGTCGCGCCTTGTGCTTCGTCGCCAGATCCGCGGCACGCTGCTCGGCCTCGGCGAGCCGGGCACGCATCGGTGCCCGCCACAGGTGGCAGATGGACAGCGCGAGCGCGTCCGCCGCGTCCGCGGGGCGAGGTGTGTCCTCGAGCTGGAGCAGGCGGGTGACCATGGCCGAGACCTGCGCCTTACCGGCACTTCCCGACCCCGTCACCGCGGCCTTGACCTCGCTCGGGGTGTGAAACGCCACCGGCAGGTCACGCCGCGCGGCAGCCAGTGCGATGACCCCACCCGCCTGCGCGGTACCCATGGCGGTACGCACGTTGTGCTGGCTGAACACACGCTCGATGGCGACCGCATCGGGCCGGTAGGTGTCCAGCCACTCCTCGATGGCGTCGGCTACCGCCAGCAAGCGCGCGGACAGGTCCGTACCCGCGGGTGTGCGCACCACGGACACCGCGACGCTGCTGACCGACCGCCCCTGACCGCCGTCGACGATGCCGAGCCCGCACCGCGTGAGGCCGGGATCGACGCCGAGCACTCGCACGCAACCTCCTCGGTACTCTGCACGCTCCGCGTGGTCCCGCTTGCGGGTCATGACGGCGCGCCAACCTACTTCGCGAACACTCGTTCGACCCCGGAGATTACCTTCTCGCCCGGCGTGCCGCGTTCAGGACTCGCCGCCTGCCTGCGGGCCGGAGTGCGGATTCCGGCTCTCCGGCTTGCCGCTGCGCGTCAGCAGCGGTTGCCACTCGGCGAATCCCGCAGGCGCCTCGGCACTCCACGGCCAGTACCCGTCCGGGGTGGGCACGATGATCTGCAGCGCGGGAAACGCCCCGTCCGGGTAGAGCAGGAAGGCGCTGCCGAAGTACTGCGGGTAGTGCTCGGCGGAGACGCGTTCGAAGGCCACGGGGACACCGTCGAAGAAGTCGTCGCACACGGTGCCGGGAACGAAGCGCTCCCCGGTGGCCGCGCGGTCGACGTAGGCGTCCAGCAGGACCGGGCCCATCTCGGCGGGCAGGCCGATCACTACCGCCTCGGGCACGCGATGTTTCCACCACGCCCCCGCGGTGAAGCAGAATCCCGCCTCTGCACCTTCCGGAGGCACCGACACCACAGCGTTGCCCCGGTTGTCGAGCTCGGCGAGCAGGCTGTCACGGAGCTGAATATCGTCATCGGTCAGGGTTCGCGTCGACACAGCGGCCATTCTGCAGCACTGGCCCCACGCGGCCTAGTGTCCCGTGCCGTGTCAGCCGAACTCTGCGGCGAAGCGTCAGCCAACCTGAGCCATCACGTCGTCGCTGACGTCGAAGTTGGCCCAGACGTTCTGTACGTCGTCGAGGTCTTCGAGCGCGTCGATCAGCTTGAACACCTTCTTGGCGCCGTCGGCCTCGAGTGGCACGTTCACGGAGGGAATGAAGCTCGGCTCGGCCGACTCGTAGTCGTACCCGGCCTCCTGCAACGCGCTCCGCACGGCGATCAGCTCACCCGGCTCGCACACGATCTCGAAGCTCTCCCCGAGATCGTTGACTTCCTCGGCCCCGGCATCGAGCACGGCCATCAGCACGTCGTCCTCGGTCAACCCGTTCTTGCGCAGGATGACCACGCCCTTGCGGGTGAACAGGTACGACACCGACCCGGCATCGGCGAGGGAGCCGCCGTTCCGGGAGAGCGTCGCGCGCACCTCGCCCGCAGCGCGGTTCTTGTTGTCGGTCAGGCACTCGATCAGGACCCCGACGCCGTTCGGCGCGTAACCCTCGTACATGACCGTCTGCCAGTCGGCCCCACCGGCCTCGTCCCCCGCCCCGCGCTTGCGGGCACGCTCGATGTTGTCCGCGGGCATCGAGCTCTTCTTCGCCTTCTGGATGGCGTCGTAGAGCGTGGGGTTGGCCTCCGGATCGCCACCACCGGTTCGCGCGGCGACCTCGATGTTCTTGATCAGTTTGGCGAACAGCTTGCCCCGCTTGGCATCCAGCGCGGCCTTCTTGTGCTTCGTCGTCGCCCACTTGGAGTGGCCGCTCATCGTTCCTCCAATTGCTCCGGGTGCTTGCCGGCGCGCGTGGTGTCCGGGATAGGCAGGTCCTGCCGCGAGCGTGACAAATCACGTCCGTACCCGACCATCCGCCCCGGCGAGCTCGTCGCCGGACGGCCGGCCCGCGTCCCCGCCGGACCCGCGAACGACCGTCCCGGCATCTCAGCGTGCACCGACCATGCCTGCGAACAGCTCGTGCATCCGCCGGTCACCCGTGAGCTCCGAGTGAAACGCGGTTGCCAGCACGGAGCCCTGCCGCACCGCTACGATCCTACCTGCCGCCCGCCCGGCGGCCGGGGTCTCGGGCACTCTCGCCAGGACCTCCACGGCAGGCTCGACCGACTCCACCCAGGGGGCCCTGATGAACACCGCGTGCATCGGCCCCCCTCCGACACCGGTCACGTCCAGGTCCTCCTCGAACGAGTCGACCTGCCTGCCGAAGGCGTTGCGCCGCACGATCATGTCGAGCGCACCGAGCTGATGCTGGTCCGGCCTGCCGTCCAGCACCTTGCCGGCCAGCAGGATCATCCCGGCGCACGAGCCGTACGCCGGCATCCCCTCCGCGAGGTGCCTGCGGAGCGGCTCCAGCAGGTCGAACGCCTCGAGCAGCCGGGACATGGTGGTCGACTCGCCACCCGGGATCACGATTCCGTCCACGGTGGACAGCTCGCCCGCCCGGCGCACGGGCGATGCCCGCGCCCCGCATTCCTCGAGCGAGACCACGTGCTCGCGCACGTCACCCTGCAACGCGAGCACACCGATATGTGGCTCCGCCACCACTACACCACCTGCCCGGACGATTCGTCAGCACGCGCGCGGGGCGCCGGGAGCGCCCTCATCAGCTGCCGTGCCGCACTCGAGCGCGCGGCTCAACCTTATGCCGCGACGGCCGGAGCACCGCCGGTGGGCCCCGCAGCGGTGTTCGGCAGGCCGAACGCGCCAGCATCTACGGTACGCCGGCCATCCGCAACGCCGCCGCGACCGCTGCGCCTGCGAGCACCACGACGAGGAACGGTGCCCGCAACCACGCGAGCACACCCCCGGCCAGCACGCCTGCGGGACGGGCCCATCCGGCGAACCCCTCGCCGTCCACGAGTGCCTGCGTGGCGACAAGGGCCGCGAGCAACACGACCGTGGCCATCGTGATGCGTCGGGTGAGCCAGTGCGGCAGCTGCACCCTGTCCCGCAGGGCCGGACCGGCACAGCGCAACGCGTACGTCCCCGCGGCCAGCGCGACCACCGTGGCGACCATGCTCCCTGCCGGCATCATCGCGACTCCCCGACCACGCCCGGCACGGCCGCCCGTGGCGTGCCTGCGGGTACCACGAGCAGCGCCAGCAGTGCCGCCAGGACCGGCATGCCGGATGGCAGGACGGGAGCGCTGGCCAGCGCGACGCACGCGCCGAGTACGGCAGCAGTGGCCATGCGCCGCTCGCGCAGCGACGGCCGGACCAGCGCGAGCAGCATCGCGGGGAACGCCGCGTCCAGCCCGAACGCGGCCGTGTCGCCGATCGCCGTCCCGGCGAGCGAGCCGGCGAGCACGCCGATGTTCCAGGTGGCGAACAACCCGACACCCAGCGTCCAGTACACCGCTCGCCGCCGCGCGGGGTCCTGCTGCGCGATCGTGAACGCCACCGTCTCGTCGATCATCAGGTGTGCCCCGACGTACCGTCGCCAGCCGGAACCGAGGGCGTCGGAGACGGCGAACCCGAAGGGTAGGTGCCTGCTGTTCACGGCAAGCGCCGCGGCCAGTGCGCCGAGCGGCCCGCCTCCCGCCGTCAGGATGCCGATGAACACGAACTGGGACGCTCCGGCGAACACCAGCAGCGACAGCGCGGCCGGTAGCCACAGTGGCAGGCCCGAGCCCACCGCGATCGCCCCGAAAGCCAGGCCAACGACCCCGATCGCGGCGGCGACCAGCGCGGCATCCGCCGCGAGATCACGTCCAACTGTTCGCCATACCGAACGCATAGTATCTTGTGTAGAACACACATGGATTGTTCGTCAAGTCGAACGGATGACCCGGTATGCCGAACACAGGTCGTGACACGCATGCAGACGCCACTGGAGACCATCTCGGTGTCGCTCCGCAGGGAGCGGGAACGGGCCGGGCTGTCGCTCAGCGAGCTCGCCAAGCGCGCGGGCATCGCCAAGTCCACGCTCTCGCAGCTCGAAGCCGGGTCGGGTAACCCGAGCGTGGAGACGCTGTGGGCGCTCGGGGTCGCGCTCGACGTACCGTTCTCCCGGCTGGTCGAACCACCCGAGCCACGGGTTCGCGTGATCCGCTCGGGTGAAGGCCCCGGCGTCGCCTCCGAGCAGGCGAGCTTCGTCGGCACGTTGCTGTCCTCGTGCCCGCCATCGGCACGCAGGGACATCTACGTCATCTCGCTGGAGCCCGGGTCACCGCGCGTGGCCGAGCCGCACATGCCGGGCACGGTCGAGCACCTCACCGTGGCCGCGGGGCGCCTCCGTGCCGGTCCCGCGGGCGACCCTGTCGACCTGGCGGTCGGCGACTACCTGGCGTTTCCCGGCGATGTATCGCACGTCTACGAGGCGCTTGACCCGGGAAGCTGGGCGGTTCTCGTCATGGAACACACCTGATCCGCGCCGACGCCGGTGACCGCGTCGGCGCGGCAGGCTTCACCAGCCGCGTTCGGCCAGGCGGTGCGGCTCCGCGACGTTCTCGACATTGATGCCGACCATCGCCTCGCCCAACCCGCGCGAGACCTTCGCCAGCACGTCCGGATCGTCGTGGAACGTCGTCGCCTTGACGATCGCCTCCGCCCGCTGCCCGGGATTGCTCGACTTGAAGATGCCGGACCCGACGAACACGCCTTCTGCGCCCAGCTGCATCATCATCGCCGCGTCCGGCGGTGTGGCCACTCCCCCTGCCGTGAACAGCACGACGGGCAGCTTGCCTCGCGAGGCGACCTCCCGGACCAGCTCGTACGGGGCCTGCAGCTCCTTGGCGGCGACGTAGAGCTCGTCCTCCGGGAGCGAGGACAGTTTGCGGATCTCCGCCCGGATCTGCCTCATATGCGTGGTGGCGTTGGAGACGTCGCCCGTTCCGGCCTCCCCCTTCGAGCGGATCATCGCCGCACCCTCTGTGATACGCCGCAACGCCTCGCCCAGGTTCGTCGCCCCGCACACGAAGGGAACCGTGAACGCGAACTTGTCGATGTGGTTGGTGTAGTCGGCAGGCGTAAGCACCTCGGACTCGTCGATGTAGTCGACGCCGAGCGACTGCAACACCTGTGCCTCGACGAAATGCCCGATGCGTGCCTTGGCCATCACCGGGATCGAGACGGCATCGATGATGCCGTCGATCAGGTCCGGATCGCTCATCCGCGCGACGCCGCCCTGCGCCCGGATATCCGCGGGGACCCGTTCGAGCGCCATCACCGCGACCGCACCGGCGTCTTCCGCGATCTTGGCCTGTTCCGGGGTGACCACGTCCATGATTACCCCGCCCTTGAGCATCTCGGCCATGCCACGCTTCACGCGGGCAGTACCTGTCTCCGCTACGGGGTTCGGGCTGGTCCCGTTCGAGCCGTTGACGGCAGTCAATGCACGAGCCTTTCTGTCATCCGTGATCCACGGGACGAGCCATTCGACCGCAGGGGAAGCATCTACCGTGGCGTTCGCGCGCGACCTCCGAACCGTACTGCCGCGCCGAGGAATGGCGTGTCCGTGGCTATCCAGAGCTTCCACTGCCATCGTACGGGCCGCGTGGACCGCTCGTGCAGGCCAGTATGCGGCAATTCCGGAAGTCCACTTTCCGCTTCGGAGGCGTCACACGCGGCCATCGATCATCACCCTGCCTCCCCTTGCTCACCGCGGCGATTCGGTGTGTGATCGATGACACACCCGTAGACGTGGGGCCACGGAGGCAGGTCATGGTGGACAAGCAAGCGAAGAACGGCCGCGGTTCCGCGGCGATGGCGGTCGATGACCCGCGTAAGGTGCGTAACGTGGTCCTTGTCGGCCCGTGTGGCTCCGGCAAGACCACCCTCATCGAGGCGTTGCTCACCGTCTCCGGCGCACTGGACCGGACCGGCTCTGTGACGGACGGCACGACCGTATGCGATCACGACCCCGCGGCGGTCCGGCAGCAGCGTTCGGTCGGCATCGCGTTCGCCCCGATCACGCACGACGGCATCAAGATCAATCTGATCGACACGCCCGGATACGCCGACTTCGTCGGCGAGCTGCGTGCCGGGATGCGCGCCGCGGACGCCGCGCTGTTCGTGGTGTGTGCCGCTGACGGCGTCGACGCCGCGACCGTCGCGCTCTGGAACGAGTGCGCAGCGATCGACATGCCACGCGCGGTGGTGATCTCCCGCACCGACCACAAGCGCGCCGACGTGCTCGGCGAGATGCGCGCGTGCCAGGAGGCGTTCGGGGCAGGCGTCGTCCCGCTCTACCTTCCGGTCGACGGTGAGCAGCCGGGACTCGTGGGGCTCATCACCCAGCAGCGATCGGACTACAGCGCCGGCTACCCGCCCACGATGATCGCGGCCGGCACGCAGGCCACCAGCGCCGCAGGCCCCATCAGCGCGGCGCGTGACGAGCTGATCGAGGGAATCATCGCGGAGAGCGAGGACGAGACCCTCATGGATCGCTATCTCGGCGGCGAGCAGCTCGACGAGGCCGCGCTCATCGACGACCTGGAGACGGCCGTCGAGCGCGGCTCGTTTCACCCGGTCATTCCCGTATGCGCGCACACCGGCGTCGGTCTCGCCGAGCTGCTCGAGCTGGTCGGCCGCGGGTTCCCGTCCCCGCTCGAGCACGAGCCGCCCGACGTGACCGGCGTCAACGGGGATCCGCACGACACGCTGCGCGCCGACCCCGACGGGCCGCTTGCAGCCGAGGTGGTGCACACGAGCATGGACTCCTATGTCGGTCGTATCTCGCTTGTCCGGGTGTTCTCCGGCACCCTGCGACCGGACCGTACGGTGCACGTTTCCGGGCACGGTCTGACCGAGCGCGGGCACGCGGATCACGACGTCGACGAGCGTGTCACGCACATCTACTCGGCACGGGGGACGGAGCTGAGCGAGGTGCCCTACTGCGTGGCAGGCGACGTCTGCGCGCTGACGAAGATCGGGTCGGCGGAGACCGGCGACACGGTGTCGCTGCCGTCCGACCCGGTGCTGATGCGGCCGTGGTCGATGCCGGAGCCGCTGCTGCCGATCGCCGTCGTGGCCAACAAACGCGGCGACGAGGACGCTCTGTCGCGCAACCTGGCGCGCGTGGTGGCAAGCGATCCCACCCTCCGGCTGGAACGCAACTCCGAGACGAACCAGCTCGTGCTGTGGTGCATGGGCGAGGCTCACGCGGACGTGGCGCTGTCCAGGCTACGTGCGGGCGGCATCGATGTGACGACGGAGGATGTCCGTATCCCGCTGCGCGAGACGTTCTCCGGTCCGGCGCGCGGACACGGGCGGCACATCAAACAGTCCGGCGGGCACGGCCAGTACGCGGTGTGCTTCATCGAGGTCGAACCGCTTCCGCGCGGTGCGGGGTTCGAGTTCGTCGACAGGATCGTCGGTGGTGTCATCCCCAACCAGTTCATCCCGAGCGTGGAGAAGGGGATACGCAACCAGCTCGCGCTCGGCGTCGCCGAGGGGTACCCGATGGTCGACATCCGGGTAACGCTCGTGGACGGCAAGGCCCACAGCGTGGACTCCTCCGACGCGGCGTTCCAGACAGCGGGCGCCCTCGCGTTGAAGGACGCGGCGGCGAACGGCTCGGTCATCCTGCTCGAGCCGCTCGACCAGGTCGTGGTGCGGGTCCCCGACGAGCATGTGGGAACGGTGCTCGGCGACCTGTCCGCCCGGCGTGGCCGGGTTCTCGGTACCGAAGCCACCGCGGGCACGTCCACTGTCCGGGCGGACGTCCCGGCCACCGAGCTGCTGCGCTACGCCACCGAGCTGCGCTCGATGACCTCCGGCACCGCGTCGTTCAGCCGCACCTTCTCCCGCTACGAACCCGCGCCGCAGAACATGACCGCCCATACGGGTGGCTGAATGACGCTTTCAGTCCACTGCGTGGATGCAAGGCGTCATTCAGCGATCGGCACGGGGGCCCGGCTCGGCGATCTCGAAGTAGTCCGGGGCCGGTGCGCTACCGGCAAGCCGGAAATAGCGCACCGCGGGCAGCCTGCGCACCGACAGCGTGTCGCGAACCGCGTCGTTGTAGACCCTGCGTGCGATCACCACGCGCTGCTCGGCGTCGGACAGCTCCCCGGCCAGGTCCGGCGGCAGGGCCGAGGTGTCGACCGCGGCCAGCAGCCGGGTGAGCTCGCTTTCCCGGATCTCGCGCTCGGCACGCCCGGCCCGTTCCGCCCGGTCCGCGGCGGCGCGCAACTCGGCTGCCGTGTCGGCACGGTCGGCCCGGCAGGCGCTGTCCGGGTCCACCATGCCGACCGCAACCGCCCGTGCCACAACCGCACGCCGGTCGAGAGCGGCCTTCAGCGCGGCCCACCCCGCGTCGGTGCGCACGTGCAGGCGGTCCAGCCGGTTCGCCGCCGAGACCAGCATCCCGCCGACGACCAGCGTCACAACCAGCAGGCAGACGAGGACCAGCAGCAGTACGGTCACGGTCACTCCACCGGTCCTGGCTGCCGGGCTCGCGACTGCCGCACCGCTTCGCGGACGCGCCGCGGATCCGCGGCAACCGCCGTGTCGTAGACCCGGAGTACCTGCTCACAGACCGTCGACCAGTCGTACCGTGCCACGCGTTCCGAACCAGCAGCCGCCAGCTCCGCGCGCCGGCCGGCGTCCCCGAGCAGGCCCCGCAACGCCCTGGCGAGCGCGGCGAAGTCTCCCGGCTCGGTGAGCATTCCGGCGTTCCCGTCGTCGAGCACCCGCCGGAACGAGTCCAGCGCGCTGGCCACCACCGGGGTACCCGCCGCCATAGCTTCGGTCAGGATCATGCCGAAGCTCTCCCCTCGCAGGTTGGGCGCGCAGTACACGTCCACACTCCGCAGCACGCGTGCCTTGGTCTCGTCATCGACCTGCCCCAGCAGCTCGATGCGCTCGCCGAGCCGCTCGCCGGCCTGCCGGAACAGCACATCCTGCTCGCCCCTGCCGACCACAAGCAGGCGCAGCCCGGGGAACTCCTCGGCCAGACCGTCCAGAGCCTCCAGCAACACGCCCATACCCTTGCGGGGTTCGCTGTACCTGCCGACGAACCCGATGGTCCGGCCCGGCCGCGGATAGCCGGGAAGCGGTTCGGCCGCTGCGAAGAACTCGGTGTCCACCCCGTTGGGAATCTCCACCGCATCGCCGCCGAGGTGCTCGACCTGCACGCGGCGTGCCAGCGCCGATACCGCGATGCGCGCGGTGATCTTCTCCAGCCACGGCCGCAGGAGGGGCCCGAAACCGGACAGTGTGCGCGACTTCATCGTGGAGGTGTGAAACGTGGCCACGATCGGGCCGTCGGCCACCGTCAGCGCCAGCAACGACAGGCTGGGCACGGTCGGCTCGTGCAGGTGCAGGACATCGAACTCGTTGTCCCTGAGCCACCGGCGCACCCTGGCGAAGGCCAGGGGACCGAACTGCAGCCGCGCGACGGAGCCGTTGTACGGGATTCCCACGGCCCTTCCGGAGGGATGCACGAAGTCGGGCAGCTCCTCGGCCGCGCCGGCAGGCGCCAGTACCGATATCTCGTGCCCCCTGCGCAGGAGCTCATTGGCCATGGCGGTCACGTGACCCTGAACCCCGCCCGGTACGGCGAACGAGTAGGGGCAGACGATTCCTATCCTCACGACGGCCCCAGTTCTTCCGCGTTCGGCTCCGACCCGTCCGCTGGCTCCCCCGCACCCCCTCGAGCGTCGGACAGGTCGGCCAGCCACAGCTTCTGCAGCATATGCCAGTCGGCAGGGTGAGCGGCGATGTCTCCGGCGAAACAGTCGGCGAGCAACTGGGTCGCCGAGGCCACCTCCTCCCGGCTGTCGACCCGGATGCGCGGGTGGATCCGCAACCCCCACCCGTCGTCGGTGAACCAGCTGCCGACGGGCAACAGGGCAGCGCCGGTGTCCGCAGCCAGCCGCGCAGGCCCGGCAGGCATCCGCGTGCGTTCGCCGAAGAACGTCACATCGATTCCGGCCGAGGTCAGGTCGCGATCAGCGAGCAGGCACACCACCCGATTGGCGCGTAACCGCTCGCGCAGCGTCGCGTAGGTCCTGATACCGCCGGAGAGCGGGAGGATCTCGAATCCGAGCGACTCGCGGAACCGGACGAACCGGCGGTACAGCGACTCCGGCCGCAGCCGTTCCGCCACCGTGCTGAACCGGCCCGAGTAGTGTACGAGCCACACGCCCGCCACATCCCAGTTCCCGCTGTGCGGCAACGCGACGATCACCCCCCGGCCTTCGCGCAGTGCCACGCTGAGGTTGTCCACCCCGTCGATGCCCTCGCTGACCTTGCGATACAGCTTGTCGAGATCGACAGCAGGCAGCCGGAACACCTCCTGCCAGTACCGCCCGTAGGAACGCAGCGCCTTGCGGGTCAGCTCGTCGAGCTCGTTCGGCCCCGCCTGAGGCACCACCCGCGCGAGGTTCCTGCGCAGCTGGCGCGCCCCTGGGCCGCCGCGACGGGCCGCCATGTCGCCGCCGACGGCGAACAACGTCTCGGCGACCTTCGCCGGTGCAGCCCTGACCAACCACCACCCGGTCACGTAGGCCAGCTCCTGGCTGCGCGAACCCAGCCACTGCCATGGCGTCGTCATCGACCTGCCTCCCGGGCCGAACGATGTGCGGCGACCACGCGCTGCACGAACGTCGCTGCGGACAACCCCACGAGTATCCACAGAGCGATCTCAACGGTGTGCGGGACCCCGAATCCGTGCAAGCCGGTACCGACAAGGGCGATGATCAGGCGTTCGGGCCGCTCGATCAACCCGCCCTCCGCGGTCAACCCCGATGCCTCGGCCCGCGCTTTGACGTAGGAGATGATCTGGGCGAGGACGAGTGCGAGCAACGCAGCCACCGCAGCCGTCCGGTTGTCGTCCACGGCGAAGCACCACCAGGCTATTGCCGCGAACAGCGCACCGTCGGCCAACCGGTCGCCGGTGGCGTCGAGCACGGCGCCGAACGCCGTCGGTCGCCCGGTCGCGCGGGCCATGGCACCGTCCAGCAGGTCCAGCATGGCGAAACCCCAGACCACGAAGGTCCCTGCCAGCAGCATCCCGAGCGGGAAGAACACCAGCGACGCCACAACCACGCCGACCGTCCCGATCAGCGTCATACCGTTCGGGGTCAACCCGGCACGGACCAGGGTGCGCCCGAGCGGATCGACGACTCGGGACACGGAGGCGCGGGCAAGGACGTTCAGCATCGGCTCGTAGACCCTCACATCTGTAACTGCGCGCTCGATACGGTGCGGCCAGGCCAGCCTAGCTGGCGACCCCTCCACCACCGGCGTCGCCGTCGCGTGTGCGCGTGTCCCGGCGCAGCGCCCGCGCGGCAGCCCGCTAGCCCGGACCTTCGTCCGCATCGGCCTCGACGGCCTCGCACTCCTCGGCGAGACCGTCGACGATCGCGCCGGTGATCTCGCCGAGCCTGCGCACCTGCTCGCTGTCGAGCACGTCGAACAGCGCTTTCCTGACCGCCTCGACGTGGTCCGGAGCTGCCGCTTCGAGTACCGCCCTGCCCTGCTCCGACAGCGTCGCCCACGCCCCTCGCTTGTCGGTGGGGCACGAGGTGCGGATGACCCACCCTTTGGCTTCCAGCTTGGTCACGGCGTGCGAGAGCCGGCTTCGGGAGAACCGGGACCGCACAGCGAGCTCGCTCATCCGCAGCGTGCACTCCGGCGCCTCGGACAGCGAGACGAGGACCTCGTAGTAGGTGTGCGGGATTCCCGCGTCCTGCTGCATACGGCGTTCCAGGTACTCGCTGAGCATGCTGGTGGCGGCGAGGTACCTACGCCACACGCGCTGCTCGTCCTCGGTGAGCCAACGCACTCCGTCGTTCATACCGGCATCATACCCCTTGGTTGAACCTTCAAGTATCTATCGTTACGATATGGTTGAGTCTTCAACGATTCGATGTTCAACAACCTGAAGGGAACACGCATGACTACTGCCACCACCGCGCTGCCCACCGGAACGTGGGTCATCGACCCCGCGCACTCCGAGGTCACCTTCAAGGTCCGGCACCTGGGACTGGCCAGGGTCCGTGGCGAGTTCACCTCATTTCGCGGGCAGATCGTGACCGGCGAGAGCGTGACCGACTCGACGGTGACCGCCGAGATCGACGTGGCTTCGCTCGACACCGGCAACGAGAACCGGGACCAGCACGTGCGCTCGGCGGACTTCTTCGACGCCGACAACCACCCGACGATGGGCTTCCGCTCCGTGAGCATCACTCCCGACGGCGACGCGTACCGCATCGACGGTGAGATCTCCTGGCGCGGGTACACGGTTCCGGTCAGCCTGCACACGGAGTTCCACGGTGTCGGGCAGAACCCCGCGAACAACGACGCGACAACGCTCGGCGCCTCCGCCGAGGCGACCATCAACCGGCTCGACTTCGGTGTCGGGGAGCCCGGTAACGCCATACTCAGCGAGCAGGTGAAGATCATCCTCGAGATCGAAGCCGCACTGCAGTCCTGAGCGCGACCCGCACCGCGTGAGGTGTCGCGTGCACCTGAGCGCGACACCTCACGCGGACTTGGCGTCGACCACCGCCAGGGCGAAACCGTCGTACCCCTTGCTCCCCACCGTCTGCAGCACGGTGGCCGTCAGCCGCGGCTCGGCCGCGATCAGTTCGTTCATCGCGCGCACACCACGCACCGTGGGGTCGTCGCTGTCCGAGTCGAGCACAGCACCGCCCCGGACGACGTTGTCGACGACGATCACCGCCCCCGAACGCGCCAGCCGAAGCGCCCAGGTCACGTACTCGGGAATGCTCGGCTTGTCCGCATCGATGAAGACGAGGTCGAACGGGCCGGCACCCTCGACCTCCAGTTGCGGGAGCGTCTCGAGGGCATTGCCCACCCTGATGTCGACCCGGGATCCGAGGCCCGCGGCGACGACGTTGGACTCGGCGACGGCCGCATGTGTCGGGTCCACCTCGAGGGTGACCAACGTCCCGTCGGCGGGCAACGCCCTGCCGAGCCAGATCGTGCTGTAACCCCCCAGCGTGCCGATCTCCAGGATCTTGCCGGCTCCCTGGATCGTCGCCAGCAGGTTCAGGAACTGCCCTTGAGCCGCTGACACGCTGATCGGCGGAAGGCCGGCGTCCTCGCACGCCTGCAGCGCCTCGGCCAGGTTCTCGTCTCGCCCGATGAGCAGGTCGGCGACGTACTCATCGACGTCGGTCCAGGCTGTGCTACTCACAGAGCCCGACGCTACACCGACTTCCACGCGTCCGCGAGCAGGATCCTGGTGTCGGACAGCAACTGCGGTAGCACTTTGGTGTGGCCGATGACCGGCATGAAATTGGAGTCACCGCCCCACCGTGGCACCAGGTGCTGGTGCAGGTGCGCCGCGATGCCCGCACCTGCGATGACCCCCTGGTTCATCCCGATGTTGAAGCCGTGCGCCCCCGACACCGACCGGATCACCCGCATCGCCCGTTGGGTGAACTCGGCGACCTCGACGGTCTCGTCCCCGGTCAGCTCGGTGTAGTCGGCAACGTGCCGGTAAGGCAGCACCATCAGGTGCCCCGGGTTGTACGGGTACAGGTTCAGCACCGCATACACCGCATCGCCGCGCGCGATGATCAGCGCTTCCTCGTCATCGAGGTCGATCAGGCGGCAGAACGGGCAGCCATGCGGCTGGTCGTCCTCGGCCTTGTTCTCGCCCTTGATGTAGGCCAGCCGGTGCGGCGTCCACAGCCGTTGCAGCGCGTCGTCGACGCCGACGCCGTCCTGTTCGACGAGTTCGGACTCGTCACCCACCGAACCACCGCCTCGGCACGTCCCATCGCCCGCGTGCTCGCGGCCCGCGTCCGTCATCCGTGCTGCTCCGCGCTCCTGCTGACAGCCTCCCCGAAGCTGTCGGCCGCCGGTGCCGCGTTCTCCTTACGCTCCACCCAATCCACGATGGCATGAACGGCCGAGGGCACCGAAACCCCGTTGATCTGACTGCCGTCCCTGAACCGGAAGGACACCGCGCCCGCCTCGACGTCGTTGCCCCCGGCAAGCAGCATGAACGGCACCTTGTCGGTGGTGTGGTTGCGGATCTTCTTCTGCATACGGTCGTCGCCGGTGTCGACCTCCGCCCGGAGACCGTGCGCACGCAGCTGGTTACGCACATCGAGCAGGTGCGGTATGTGCTCCTCGGCGATCGGGATTCCCATCACCTGTACCGGAGCCAGCCATGCGGGGAACGCCCCGGCGTAGTGCTCGGTAAGTACCCCGAAGAACCGCTCGATCGAGCCGAACAGCGCACGATGGATCATCACGGGCTGCTGCCGTGAACCGTCGTGCGCGGTGTACTGCAGGTCGAACCGCTTGGGCTGCTGGAAGTCGACCTGGATCGTGGACATCTGCCACGTACGGCCGATGGCATCGGTGGCCTGCACCGAGATCTTCGGGCCGTAGTAGGCCGCGCCACCCGGATCCGGCACCAGCGCGAGCCCGGACGTCTCGGCGGCCTCGCGCAGCGCCTCGGTCGCTTCCTCCCACTCGGCGTACTCGCCGATGAACTTCGGGGAGTCGTCGCGTGTGGACAGTTCGAGATAGAAGTCCTCGAGCCCGAAGTCCCGCAGCAGATCCAGCACGAAGGTCAGCAGGTTGCGCAGCTCATCCTGCATCTGCTCCTTGGCGCAGTAGATGTGCGCATCGTCCTGTGTCATACCGCGCACCCTGGTCAGCCCGTGCACCACACCGGACTTCTCGTAGCGGTACACCGAGCCGAACTCGAACAGGCGAAGCGGCAGCTCCCGGTACGACCGCCCGCGGGAGCGGAAGATCAGGTTGTGCATGGGGCAGTTCATCGCCTTGAGGTAGTAGTTCACCCCGTCCAGTTCCATCGGGGGGAACATCCCGTCGGCGAAGGACTGCAGGTGGCCGGAGGTCTCGAACAGGTCCGCCTTGGTGATGTGCGGGGAGTAGACGAACTCGTACCCGGCTTCGTCGTGTTTACGCCGCGAGTAGTCCTCCATGGCGCGCCGCACCACACCGCCCTTGGGGTGGAACACGGCCAGGCCGGAGCCGATCTCCTCGGGGAAGCTGAACAGGTCCAGTTCACCACCGAGTTTGCGGTGGTCGCGCCGTTCGGCCTCGGCGAGCATCTCCAGGTAGTGGTCCAGAGCCTCCTGGGACTCCCATGCGGTCCCGTACACCCGCTGCAACTGCCTGTTGCTGTCGTCGCCACGCCAGTACGCGGCGGCCACCCGGGTCAGCCGGAACGCGGGAATGTGCTTGGTCGTCGGAACGTGCGGCCCGCGGCAGAGATCGCCCCACTTCACCTCCCCGCTCCGCGGGTCGACGTTGTCGTAGATCGTCAGCTCACCGCCACCGACCTCCATGACCTCGGAGGTGTCCACGTCCCCCTTGTCGTCCACGAGCTCCAGCTTGAACGGCTCATCGGCCAGCTCACGCTTGGCCTCGTCCACCGAGTCCACCACGCGCCGGGAGAACCGCTGGGACGACTTGATGATCTGCTTCATGCGCTTCTCGAGCGCGCGCAGATCCTCCGGGGTGAACGGGGTGTCGACGGCGAAGTCGTAGTAGAAGCCGTCCCGCACGGGCGGTCCGACGCCGAGCTTGGCATCGGGGAACTGCTCCTGCACGGCCTGGGCCAGCACGTGCGCGCAGGAGTGCCGGATGACACTCCTGCCGTCCTCGCTGCAGGCGGTGACCGGCTCCACCTCGGAGTCGACCGTGGGCGCCCAGGACAGGTCGCGCAGCGACCCGTCCTCGTCGCGCACCACGACGACGGCGTCGGACCCCTTACCGGGCAGCCCGGCCTCGTGCACGGCTGTCCCCGCGCTGGTGCCAGCAGGAACCTTCACGCGTGGCACGGGCACGGACTCGGACAGTTCGTTCACTTCGGGCTCCCTGACGACGATGGCACGACTACAGCACCGCGCTCCGGCGGGCGGAGCCGATTTTACCTGCGCGGACTCGGCGGTACGCTGCGGGTTTACCGAGCAGCCCCGGGTGACCCGCCTGCCGGGGTCACGAGGTGCGGCGTGTGTCGTGCGCCAGCCGCCGCACACGCCAGACGGCGTACACCCCGCCGAGCGCCATCGCCCACGGCACAGCCGTCACACCCCGGCCCGTAGCCAGCAGTACCGCCACGAGCAGCAACCCGATCAGCGCATCGACGAGCCTGGCGGTGAATACCGCGCGGGAGTGCCGCCGAGCGACCACCTCGGTGACGTAGGGCAGGCCCGCTCCCCACACCGTCAGGTATACGACCCAGCCGAGCACCAGCAACGGGTCGACCGCGGTCCCGGTCAGCAACGCGCCGACCGGTCCGGACAGCGCGACGAGCACACCTCCCGCGCCGAGCGTTCCGACGCTCAGTATCCACACGAAGCGGGTGGTCAGGCGCCCGGTACGGGCCATACCCTCGCTTTCGGCCGAGGCGAACCTCGGCAGCAGGTAGCTGCCCGCGCCGTTGATCACCACCTGCAGCGGCGCCACCACAAGGCGCGCAGCCTCCAGCATGCCGACCGCTGCCAACGACAGCAGGTTCGCCACCAGCACGCGTGCAGCGAGCAGTGCTGCGGGCCGGAGGCCGGCCTGCGCCGAACGCCACGCGGCGAACGAGGCAACCCGACGCAGGCCACCCGTAGCGGGCCGTAATCCGCTCCGCTCCCGGCGCGGCAGGCGCGCCAACCCGGTGGCCACCGCGCCGATCGCGCCGACGGCCATCGCGGTGAACAGCGCGAGCAGCCCGACACCGGCCAGCCACCGGAACACCCCGAGCGTGGCGAGTGTGCCGAGCAGGTACACGCAGTCGTTGCCGACCAGCTCACCGAACTGCAGCCGTGCGATCAGCAGCCTGCGAACCGACTCCTTGCACAGCCAGCACGCGAGCATCGCCGGGTAGGCGATCACGAGCGCGGCGTCGCCCCCGCTCACCACCAGCGCCGCACCGGCCGCGGTGGCCCCGCACAGCAGTATCGCGGCCAGCGCACTGGTGGCCAGTGCCGAGCGTGTCCGCGGGTCGTGGCGGTCGAGTACCGCCAAGCTGTCGCCGACATAGCCTGTGTAAACGGCTGCCGCGCTCACCAGCAGGGCGAGGAACAACGCGAACGCGCCGAACTCGGCGAGTCCCAGCGATCGCGCGGCGATGACCTGGAGCAGCAGGCTCGTCCCCGCGGTGAGCCCCTGGGCGACGACCGGAGCGCCGATCCTCGCGGAGAGCCGGCCCACCCGGTGCAGGCCGGCCCCGAGGTCACCGCCCGCCATGCCGCTGTGACGGGTTCGCGAAGGTGAAGACGTACCCGGCGATCGAACCGCCGATCATCTGTATCTGGTCGCGCAGCCGCAACAGCTCATCGGTCGAACTACCGTGCCTGACGGTGATCACCACACCGTCGGCCTCGCGCAGCAGCGGGGTGGACTCCGGCGCGACGTCCGGGGCGGACGTGTCGACCAGCACCATGTCGTAGCCGGAACGGAGGCGCTCGGCCAGCGCACGCAGCTGACCGGCACGGAAGAACTCGGACGCGCCCTCCGCGTAGTGGCCGGCGGGAATCACCCAGTACCCGATGCCGTATCCCAGGTTGACCGGGCGCACGACCTCGCGGACATCGGTCAGTCCTGCCGCGACATCGGTCAGCCCACCGTGCTCGATCCCGTCGAGCCGCAGGGTGGCCGACAGGTCACGGCTACGCAGCGCGGCGTCGACCACGAGCACCCGCAGTCCCGCGCGTGCGGCCGCGTTGGCCAGTTGCATCGTCGTCGTCGTGCTCCCGGAGTCCGGCAGCCCGGTGACCGTGAGCACCCCGCGCTGCACCACCTGCTGCACGCTGGCCAGCGTCAACCGGTAGGCCTTCGCCGGTTGCAGCTTCGGGTCGAGCAACGCTCTCCCGTCGTCGGGTCCACGCCGCTCGATCTCGCCGAGGACGGGCCCCTCCACGACTGCCGCCACGCTCGCCTGGTCGGTCAACCGGCGGTCCCGGTCCGCGCGCACCCATGCCACCGCGGTCGCGAGCACCACACCGAGGGCGAGCCCGATGGCGCCGTCCCGCGGCACCGTCATCGGCATCGTCTCGGCTCCGGGGTCGGGCGCGTGCACGAACGCCACCCCGTCGCCGAGCTCGTTCCCGGCCAGCCGGATCTCGGTGGCCTGGCGGTCCAGCTCGCTGAGCGTCTGCGCGGCTGCCGTGGTATTGGCCTCCACGCGGCTGCCTGCTACCTCGTCGGGCAGCGCCTCCTCAACCGCGTCCCGGCGTTCGGCGATCGTTTCGAGGGCAGCACTGACACGTTCCTCGAGCTGCTCACCCGACAGCTCCCGGTACGCGGCGACCACGGCGTCGGCGAGCCGCACCGCGTCCTCGTGCGATGCCCCCTCGACCTCGACGACGACGGACTCCCCTGTGTCGGATTCCCTGGCGGTCACCACCCGCCGCAACTCCCGCAACGACCGACGGTCGGCCAGCTCCTCCCTGGCGACACCGAGCACCCCGTCCGAGGTCATCAGCAGGGCCTGCTGGTTGACGTAGCGGCTGAACGCCGACTCGCTCGAGGCGTCGACGCCCAGCAACCCCGTTTCGTCAGGCGGGTTGAGCACCACGCGCGACTGCACCGTGCTCGCGCTGCCCACCAGCAACGCGACGAGCACGCTGACCAGGACACAGCCGAGGACGATCGCCGCCGAGCTCCAGCGATACCGCCACAGCGAGTCCAGCACGCGGGGACTCGACTGGTCATCCATGTCTCGCGCTCCGATGCTCGGCACAGCCGGATCCGTTCTCACCCGTGGAGCCTGCCACCGACGTCGAGCCTGCCCGCGCCCGCTTGATCGACCGCGGCCGGACGTGCCGGCAGGCGCGCGGGTCCGGGCTGCTACGCGCGGTGACAGATTCCCAGGCCGTAACGAATCATGCCGTCCACACGACAAGGTGAGCAACGGGCAATACTCTCGTGGGGGGTCAAAACACCATTCACGCGGGTGGCGTGCGTCATACTCCGGCACGCTGATCCGCCCGCGGGACCGAGTACGTACGGGGCGGGATGACGAACGCGACGACACCCGATTTCACTACGGCGCTGGCACGACTGCGTGACGCGCAGAAGAGCACCAAGGGGGCGCCTGCCTACTCTCGCTTCATCAACCGCGAAGCGGGCCGCGTGCTCGCGGCCGCCGCGTTCACAGCCAACCTGACGCCCAACCGGGTCACCGCCATCAGCGCCGTGTTCACGTTCGGCGGGATCGGTCTCATCGCGACGGCACCTCCGACCCCGCTACTCGGTCTGGCCGTGGCCGCGGCCCTCGTGCTCGGTTACGCGCTCGATGCCGCCGACGGGCAGCTCGCGCGGCTGCGCGGTGGCGGCACGCCCGAGGGGGAATGGCTCGACCATGTCGTGGACAGCATCAAGATATCCGCACTGCACCTCGCCGTGCTCATCGCGCTGTACCGGCACTTCGACGTCACGACGGAGTTCCTGCTCGTCCCGCTGGGATTCCATCTCGTAGCCGCCGTCATGTTCTTCACGATGATCCTCAACGAGCAGCTGCGGCGCCGCCACACGACGCCGGACCGGGTGGCGGCCGAGACCGGATCGTCGCCCGTTCGCTCGCTCCTCGTCCTGCCCACCGACTACGGCGTTCTGTGCCTGCTCTTCGTCACTCTCGGGTTCGCCCGGGTGTTCCCCATCGGCTACGCGGCGTTGTTCGTCGCCAATGCCGCCTTCCTGGCCGCCGCACTCGTGAAGTGGTACAAGGACGTCTCCGCGCTCGGACGAGCCGGCACGGCACCGGAGGGCAGGTACACCTCATGAGCATCATCGGATATGCCCCCGGCGCCTACGACCTGTTCCACATCGGGCACCTCAACCTGCTCCGGCACGCCAGCGAGCACTGCGACCACCTCGTCGCGGGCGTGGTCACCGATGACGTGCTGGAGGCCGCCAAGGCACAGCGACCGGTGATCCCGCTCCAGGAGCGCATCGAGATCGTACGCAACATCCGCTATGTCGACGAGGCTGTCGCCGACCCGTACGTCGACAAGTTCGAGTCGTGGCGCCGATACCGCTTCGATGTCCTGTTCAAGGGCGACGACTGGCGCGGCACACCAGCCGGCCTGCGACTCGAGGGCCTGTTGAGCGAGGTCGGTGCTCGCGTGGTGTACTTCCCGTACACAGTGCACACCTCGAGCAGTGCCCTCCGGAGGTTCATCACCATGTCCGGTTCGCACTCCGGTCCGCACCGAGAGACCGGCGGCTGACATGCCCGGAGGCCGCTCTCTGACGCGCGCCCTGCATACCCGCTCGGGCATCCGGTACCTGGCACTGCTCATCCTGCTCGTATCGCTGGCTGCCGTGCTCGTCCTGCAGATGTCCAACGGCTCACCCGTACGGTCCGGCACCGAGCCGGCAGGCGAGCGCTACCAGGAACCGCCACTGGCGGGAACCGACGCCCCGGTGCCCGACGGCGCGCTGCTGGTGGCCACCGACGGCGCCGACGACAACCCGGGCACTGCCGACGCGCCACTGCGCACGCTCGGCGCGGCGATCGACCGTGCCGAGCCTGGGGCCACGATCGTCCTGCGCGACGGTGTCTACCGCGAGTCGGTCGGCATGGTCCGCAAGAGGCTGACGATCCGCGCCTACCCCGGCGAGCGGGTCTGGTTCCGCGGCAGCACCCCGGTGGACGACTGGACCGGCAACGGGCAGTACTGGGAACACACCGGCTGGGTGCCGGACTTCTGCCGCGACTGCTTCGTTCCGGAGATCATCGATCCGGAGCATCCCCTCGCCGGCCGGCCCGACATGGTGTTCGTCAACGGTGCGCCGTTGCGGCAGGTCTCCGGGCGCGACGAGGTGGAGCCCGGCACGTTCTTCGTGGACACCGACGACCCCGCCGTGGTGATCGGCGACGACCCCACCGGCAAGCTCGTGGAGGTCGCCACGCACGACCACCTGCTGCAGTTCGACGGACCCGGGGCAGCCGGTAGCACCATCCTCGGCATCGGTGTCGCCCAGTACGCCTCGCGCCAGGACTACGGGGCGCGCTCGGCGATGGTCGTCGTCAACGCCCCGGATGTCACCGTCGACTCCGCTGCCTTCGTCTCGTCGGCCTCCACCGGCCTCGCGGTGTTCCAGCCCGGTGCCATCGTCACAGGAACCCGGCTCGGTGACAACGGCCTCGTAGGACTGCTCGCCAACCGAGCGGACGGCCTCGTGATGACCGGCAACACCGTGACCGGTAACAACCTGCGGCGGTTCACGCTCAGCGGCGAGGCCATCGGCGCCGCGGGAACCAAGATCACCCGGACCGCACGCCCGCACATCGCGCGGAACACGTTCACCGGCAACCTCGCAACGGGGTGGTGGTGCGATCTCGGCTGCACCGACGCCACCGTCGTACACAACGTATCCGCCGACAACCTCCGGCACGGGTTGTACTACGAGGTCTCGTCCCGCGCACTGATCGCGTCCAACGCCCTGGAAGGCAACGGCGGGGCGGGGTTGAAGATATCCAGCTCCGACGACATCGGCGTGTATCACAACACGTTCGCAGGCAACGAGCTGAGCACGGGAATCTACAATGACCCGCGCAGCCCCGAGTCCGATCCGTACAGTGCCGGGCTCGGCCTGACGTGGGTCACCGAGAACGTGCGCCTGGTCAACAACTACATCACCCAGCGCGTCGACGATCGCCCGATCATCGACGCGGTCGACGGCAAGGACGACCCCGCAGGCAACCCGCCGTTCGTTTCCGAAGCCGACGGGAACGCCTACCTCTGGTCCTCTTCGGACGAGCCCGGCCACCTGCTGACCCTCGTCATGGGCGACGGCGAACGGAGCGACTTCACCTCGCTCGCCGAGCTGCGCGAGACGACCGGCTTCGAACGTTCCGGTTCCGAGCACGAGCTCGCCGCATCGCTGCTGTCCCCGTTCGTCGATCCCGGCAACGGCGACTTCAGCCTCCGCGCGGACGCGCCCGGGCGGCGCGCGGGCGTGCCGATCCCGCACGACGTTGCCGCCGAGCTCGGCATCGCCGGCGGGGACACCCCCGTCATCGGTGTACTGCCCCGTCCGTAGCGGCCTGCCGTTCGCGGCGCCGGCACGCCGGTCACAGCGTGGAGCTCGGCGAGCGCAGCACCTGACCGTCGTCGTCGACGACCCTGATCCAGTAGGTGCCGGACCGCGCGCCCCTGTCCACGAACCGTTGTTCCGGCCGGTCCCACGGACGCGACTCGACGGTGACCTCGTGGATCGGTTCGTCGGTGCCCTCGCGCATCACCTGGTACGTCATCTCGCCGTTCTGCGCGTTCCACGTGGCGTCCCAGCGGATGACCGGGCTGCCCAAGATCGGGAACGTCCGGCTCAACCGCGGTGCGCGGAACGGGAACTGCGGGCCGTTGTCGACCGCGCCGTCGACTCCGCGGGCCCCGAACCGGGTCAGGGACTGCTGTGGCCTGCTGTCCCTTGAATGCGTGTTCACCCCGGTGAACTCCCCACCGACGACCACATACCGCCCGTCGGTGTCGATCGCCCAGGTGCCTTGCTGGAAGTAGCTGTCGGAGGGTCCGCTGTCGGTGTTGGGAAACCACGGCAACACCTCCGGAACGGGGTCACCCTCCTCAACGTGGTTGTGATCATGCTCTGCCGTGCCGCGCGCATCCGCGGTCTGCGCGAGGAGCCGGAAGTAGCGGAAGTCCGCACCCTCCTCCGGCACGGCGCCGCTGGCCGCGCAGTCGTGGGCGTGCGAGACGCTGTAGAGCACACCGTCCGCGACAGCCGCACCGAAGCTGTCCCCGTAACAGCCGTCCCACCAGTGGGCCTTTCCGGTGGCGATGTCCGCGGCCATGCGCCCTTCGAACCGTACGCTGCCGCTGCCGAAGTCGAAGGCGCTCAACCATGCTGTACCGGAACCGTCGGTGACGATGTCCGTGACGGCCTCTCCCCCGCCGGGCACCTCGGCCTCCCACGGAACGAGACTGCCCTCCGTCGCGTCGACCGCCGTCATCCCCTGCCGGTCGGCGCCGTTGACCGTGCCGAACCGGCCACCGAGTACGACACGGTTCAGCTCCGGGACCGCCAGCACCGACCAGACTTCCCGGTCCGCACGGGGCGACCACTCGAGAAGCTCGCCGCCGGTGTCCACAGCGGCCAGCCTTGCGCGCTCGTGACCGCCCACGGCGCCGAAATCACCCCCGAAGTACACGGTGTCGGCTGTGGCCGACACCGATCGCACGCGGCCGTCGGCAGCCGGGTCGAACGGCTGGAGGTTCCCACCCGCTGTGTCGAACGCGGCCACCCTGGACCGCCACTGCCCGTCGATCCTGTCGAAGTCACCGCCCACGTACAGCGTCTCCCCCGACGGGCCGGCCTCGATGTCGAAGACCGAGTCGCACACCCACCGGTCCTCACCTGTACCGGTGCACCAGGCGGCGAGCTCGTCGTTCGACGAGCTGAACTCCGTTCCGTCGACCTCGGGGGACCAGTCCAGCAACTGGCCGGTGTGCAGGTCGAACGCCAGCAGGTTGTGCCGCTCCACCTCGCCGGGGCCACCCGGTTCCTCGCCGTAGGGTCGGGCCGTGTCGAATCGCCCGCCCGCGTACACCGTGTCGCCGACGATCGTGATCGCGAATACGGTCCCGTCGGTCTGCGGCGCGGGCATGGCTCCGGCCGTCACCGGTTCGGGCGGCTGGTCGGGCTCGGCCACCGAGGGGACCGTTACCACCATCGCGCAGGCGAGCGACGCGGTCAGCACCGTGACCGCCCACCGTGTCACACGCATCTGTCGTCTACCTCTCTTCCTGTCCCGGTGCGGCCCGCACCGGCGTGTTCCCCGGGTCACGCTCCCCACCGGGACTCGGACCTCGAGTGCCTCGCCAGTCGCCCCGCCAGCGTCTCGTAGGCCCCGGCGACCTCGTCCCAGTCGTAGCGAGCGGCCTCAGCGCGCAGTGCCCGACCACGCTCGGCGATCACCGCGGGATCGGCGGCCTCCGTCCGCGTGCACAGCCGTGCCAGCTCGTCAGGCGCGGCGAAGTACTGCCCCCGTTGCCCCAGCACCTCCCGGTTGAATCCGACGTCGTAGGCGAGGGTGACCGTGCCCGCTCCGATCGCGCGGAGCAACGAAGGGTTCGTGCCGCCGACGGAGTGCCCGTGTATGTAGGTCAGGGCATTGGCATAGAGCTCGTCGAGCAGCTCCTGGTCCCATACTCCTCCGAGGAACCGGACGCTCTCGTCCCCGGCCGCCAGCCGGGTGAGGCGCGCGACGTACTCGCCGGCGTAGGGCGCCGAGCCGACCACAACCAGTGGGAACCGGCAGCCGCCTGCCCGGTACCCCTCGACGGCCAGGTGCACATGGTTCTCCGGCTCGAAGCGTGCGACCACCAGATGGTACTCACCCGCCCGGAGCCCGTACTCGGCCAGCCGTGAACTGCCGACACCGTCCAGGACGGGAGCACCGTAGGCGATGTACTCGCTCGACGCGCCGAAGCGGTCCATATAGTACTCTTGGATGCCGCGCGCGTCGGCTATCAACGCATCCGACCATCGCACGGCCAGCGACTCCGCGAGCCGGTAGTACCGGCGGCCTGCGCGCCCCCACTTTCCGCGTTTCCACTCCAGGCCGTCCACGTGGGTGGCGACCGGAACCCGGCACGCACGGAGTACGGGCAGCAGCGGCGCGTTCGCCGCGTTGAACACGAACGCGGCGTCCGGTCCACGACGCGCGCTGTGCGCCGTCGACAACGCCGTATGGCTCAACGTCTCCAGCGCCTTGTGCCGCACGGCAGGTAGGTGAACCAGGTGCATTCCCAGGTAGTCGCCGTCCCGAGCCGCCGTGCATCCAGGGGAGGCGGAACCGCGGCAGTACACCGTGACCTCGTGTCCGGCAGAGGCCAGGCGGCGCCCCACTTCCTCCACGCACGTCTCGAAGCCCCCGTATCGCGCGGGTACGCCGCGCGTGCCGATCATCGCGATCCGCATCAACGAACCCGAACGGTACCGCGCCGGTGGTGCTCGCAGCGCATCCGCACGCGCCGGTCCGGACCGTGCGGATGGCCTCCCGCCCGTCGACGTGCCTGTCGCCGCATCGCCGGTTCGATTCTCACGTTCCTCCCCTGCCTGCTCCCCGCATGCTCCCCGCATGCACAGCCGGATCACCTCGCACGCAGCCACCTGCGCACCGTTTCGGACAACGCACCCTGTATGTCACGTTCCGCCAGGGATGTACGCCGAAGCCGCGACATCGTTACCCGAATACGAGCAAACTGGGCGAAACGGCGTAGCGCGCTGCTCCCAACGGACCCGACCGCAGGCATGCGTGCGTCGCAGAACCCACTGTGATTCGGCGGTCGCGGCTCGGGCGCGTGTCACAGCACTACCCGGTAGGCTGGGCGAGCCGGACGACGAGGACGAGGGATGCTGCTACCCCGAAACCCACGAGGCGACGCACGCGCCTCCGCAACACGACCGACCGGCCGGGGGTCGCACTCCGTACCGTGGTGGCCGTCGATGTGCGTGCTCGCCGTGATCGTCGTGAGCGAGTTCCAGTTTCGCGTCCGCGACGAGGACGAGGCGGTCTCCGGCAGACCCGACCTGTTCGTCCTGCTGGAAGTCGCCACCTACGCCTGCGTCGGCGCGTTCGTTCTGCTCCGTTTCCGGCCACGACCCCGGCGGCGCAGACCGGACGACGGGCTGCCCGCGTACGCGCTCGGGTACGGCTTCGGCTGCGTCCTCGTCCTGTCCGCCGTGTACTCGCCCTACCTGTCGCTGGCCGTGGTGCGCGCGGGCCAGGTAATCGTGGTCCTCGTCCTGTTCACCGCGCTCCTGCGGTACGCAGGGCCCGCAGCGTTGCACCGTGTCGCGCACGCCTACTGCGTGCTCCTGACGGCCGCCGTGCTCTTCGGTGTCCTGGTGCCGTTCCCCCGCACCACCCAGCCGGAACGGTTCACCTGGCTGCACGTTCATCCGGTCCAGGCAGGCGAGATGCTGGGGATCGCCGTGGTGCTGCTGATCGCCTACCTGGTCACGCACCGCCTGGATCGCGCGGGACCTCGTTGGCCCCTTCCCGTCTACCTGGCGTTGCTCACGCCCTGCGCCGGTGGGCTCGTCGCCACCCACACCAGGGGTGCGGTGTTCGGGGCCGTGGTGGGAACGGCGGTGGTGGTGTGGACGAGGTGGCGCGGCAGCCGCAAGGTGGAGGTCGGCGCCCTCGGCGCGGTCGTGCTCGGCCTCGTCGCGCTGACCAGCTGGCACGCCATCGGGGAGTTCGTCACACGCGGTGAGTCGGCCGAGCGGTTGTCGACCCTCAACGCCAGGACGGAACTGTGGTCCCTTGCCATGGAGCAGGTCGCCCGCCATCCGCTGTACGGTTCCGGTCTGGCTGCCTCGCGTGGCGTCTTCCTGGAGGCCATGGGACTCGGGGGTGGCCACAACGCGCTGGTGAACCTGCTGGTCGACACGGGGCTGGTCGGCGGGATCATCTGGCTCGCGCTGCTCGTGACGATCGGGATCGCCGCCGCCCGCCTCATCGGTTCCACCGGCACCGTCCGCGTCGACGGCGTCATCGTGCTGTCTGTACTGTGCGGCATGGTGGCGAACTCGGTATTCACCGAGGAGCTGGGAACGCCGGCGAACGCGGCGTTCACGTGGCTGTACCTGCTGCTCGCCTGGGTCCTTGTCGCGCGTGGCACAGCCGGTCATCGGGAGCGTCCGGTCCTGTAGTCACACTGGGGAGGTTCGTTGAGCAGCACAGGCAAGGTTGCCCTCATGGTGCACCCCTCGGCGGAGCTGTACGGCTCCGATCGTATGTTCGCCGAGTCGGTCGTGGCCCTTGCGGAGCGAGGCTGGCGAGTGGTCGCCGCGCTGCCGGAGGACGGCCCCCTTGCCGGGCTGCTTCGCGAGCACGCGGACGTGGTGCGCTGCCCCACCGCCGTCCTGCGCAAGTCCGCGCTGCGACCGGCAGGCCTGTTTCGGCTCATCGTGGACTCGGTGCGCGCCATCCCGCGGATGCTCGGGCTGCTCAAGGACAGCAGGCCGGACGTGGTGTACGTCAACACGCTTACTGTTCCACAGTGGATACTCATGGCCCGGATGTTTCGCAAGCCTGTCATCGCCCACGTGCACGAGGCCGAGGACGAGGTCGCCGCGCCGGTCCGCGTCGCGCTGGCCGCGCCGCTGCTGGCCGCGCACACGGTCGTGGTCAACAGCACCGCGACACGGCAATCGGTCACCGCTGCGCTGCCCAGGCTGGCGCGCACGAGCAGGCTGCTCTACAACGGTGTCGCCGGCCCCGGGCACGTTGTACGGCTTCCCGCGCACGTCCCGGATCCGGTCGGCCTGGTTCTCGTCGGGCGGTTGTCGCCGCGCAAGGGCACCGACGTCGCCGTGGAGGCCGTGGCCGAGCTGCTACGGGACGGCCACGACGTCACCCTCGACCTGGTCGGTTCGGCCTTCACCGGCTACGAGTGGTTCGAGAAGCAGGTTCGTTCCCGGGTCGATGAGCTCGAACTGACCGGAAGGGTCTCGCTACGCGGCTTCACCGAGGATGTCTGGCAGGCCTACGCGCGGGCGGACATCGCCCTGGTTCCCTCCCGGGTGGAGCCGTTCGGCAACACGGCCGTCGAGGCCCAACTGGCAGGCGTCCCCGTCGTGGTCACCGACACCCAGGGCCTGCCGGAGACGGTCGCGCACGGCACCTACGGTTCGGTCGTACCGCGCGACGATCCCCGTGCGCTCGCGGACGCGATAGCTGCCATGCTCGACGACTGGCCGCACACCCGCCGCATCGCCGAGCGAGCGCGAACGGCCGCGCTGGAACGTTTCGCACCGGCCACCTACCGCGCCGGGCTCGCCGGAATCGCAGCGGACCTGCTCGTCCCCGACCGCGAACGGTGACGACGCCCTAGTAGGCACCCTTGCCGTGCAGCACGGCCCGCGCCGTCTTCCACAGGATCATCAGGTCCAACGCGGGCGACCAGTCGTCCACGTACCGCAGGTCCAGCCGCACGGCCTCCTGCCAGGACAGGTCACTGCGGCCGCTCACCTGCCACAGACCCGTCATCCCGGGTTTGACGAGGAGCCGTCGCCCAACCACAGGGCCGTACGCCTGGGTTTCCTCCGGTAACGCCGGTCGTGGCCCCACAAGGGACATGCTCCCGCCGAGGACGTTGAGCAGCTGGGGGAGCTCGTCGAGGGAGAAGCGCCGCAGCACGGCGCCTGCACGGGTGACACGGGGATCGCCCCGGAGCTTGAACAGCGGGCCGTCCGAGTCGTTCTCACGCGCGGCAAGGGCGGCCCACTCGGCATCGGCACCGGTTCGCATGGTGCGGAACTTCCAGATCGTGAACATCGCGCCGTCCCGCTTCACCCTGCGTTGACGGTAGAAGACGGGCCCGCCGTCGTCGAGCTTGACGGCCACCGCTATCGCGAGCATGAGTGGCGCGGCCAGCATCAGCAACGCGGCGGCGCCCACCCGGTCGGCGACCTCCTTGAACAGCCGTCCCGCACCGGTGAAGGCGGGCTGCGTGACACGCAGCATCGGCAGTCCGAGGATTCCGGTGACGTTGAGCCGCGTGCCGCCGACATCCATCAAGGTCGGTGCCACCGCCAGCTCGGCAGGCGTGCCTTCCAGGTTCCACGCGAGATGCTGCAACCGGTCGGAGGTCCAGTACGCCGCGGGTGCCACGGCCACGACCCGGTAGCCTCCGTTGCGTACATGGTCGGTCAGCGTGTCGTAGCCACCGATGACCGGGACGCCGTCGATCTCCCCGACATCGCGCTCCCGGTCCTGTGCGACGACGCACGCGGCCTCGACCCGCCATCCGACGTGCGGGTGCTCGCGAGTCCGTGCGATCAGCTCGCGCACGCTGGCCACGTCGCCCGCCGCCAGCACCGGCAGCAGGCACGCGCCCGATCGCCGTGCCCGGTGCAGCAGTTGCCGCAGCACGTATCGGGAGACCAGGAGCAGCACACCCATCGTGGGAACGACCACGAAGACCCACGGCCGTACGTCCGTATCGGGAAGGAACGTTCCGATGAGCGCGATCACCACGGCAGCGGTGCAGGTACCCACGATGACTGCCCGGTACTCCTCGACCCCTTCATCGAGCACGGACTCGGCCCACGCACGGCGGGCCGGTAGCGCCGTCAGCATCGCCAACACCGCCACGACAGCCATCTCCGGGCGCATCGTCTGCCACGCCCCGAATGCAGCGCCGACCGCGCACACGGCACCGAGAGCGAGTACCAGCAGTACGTCACCGGCGACCACCGTCGCCCGGTACCGTCGCTCCCAGTCCAGCCCGGGCCCCTTGCCGCGCCTGCTGCCATGAGCCAGGTCGACGGGTGCCGGGTCATGGACGGTATCGGGCATCGAACCGGTAGCCGCTGCCCCCTGCTGGTCCCGCACGCGCTCTCCCTCGGATACCGGCGCTCAGCGCGGTGAACCGGCCCGAACCGCAGCGCACAGCCACCTCGCCACGGCGGGTACGTTCACTGAGCGTGTTATCTATACCCGGACTGTCCCCCGACGAGGATCTTCGATCCCTCTATCGGGTCATTCTTAGCGTAGACTTTGCCTGCTATCAACCGCTTCTTCGGAATCGTCACTCTCGTGGTCCAGCGGATGGGGTGACGTGGCAGGCGGCATGCGCGCTCGCTACATTCCGCGTGATCCACGGGTGGTGACGGAGCGGCGCGGCAGCCGTCTACAAAGGATGCATTCCTACCGGGCAGGCGGCATGTCCCCGCGTCGTTCCCGAGCAGGCAGGCCCGGCAGGGGCGGGATCATCTGCTCGGGTTCGATCCGGGGCTGCCCCGAGACAGCAGTCAGCCCCCTGCCGTTGCTGGTCAGGGGGCTGGACGGATGGTGCGCGATGCTGGGTTTGAACCAGCGACCTCTACCGTGTCAAGGTAGCGCTCTCCCGCTGAGCTAATCGCGCGAGGCGGAGGCGGGAATCGAACCCGCGTACAGGGCTTTGCAGGCCCTTGCCTGAGCCACTCGGCCACTCCGCCGGGTAATCCCGACCTCCTGTGAGGCTATCGCAGGAAGGGAGTCCCCGAGTGGAGGACCCCATCCGAGCGGACGACGGGATTCGAACCCGCGACCCTCACCTTGGCAAGGTGATGCGCTACCAGCTGCGCTACGTCCGCATCTCGCCAGCGCCGGACCGAACCCGGCCCTGCGCGGTGACGCAGGAAGTACTCTATAAGACCCTTGATCGGCTTCGACAACCGGGGGGACACATCCGGTGTGATCAGGCCCGGTCGTTGGGCATGAGGTGGGTCAACGCCTCGTCGACATCCACCCACAGGTGCTCGTTCCCCGGAAGCACCACATCGTAGGTCCGGTCGAGGAAGTCGGCGAGCTCCTGCGCCGAGGCCTCGAACACCGCGTGCCCCGAAGGCGAGTTCAGCTCCACCAGCACCGACTCGGGCTCTTCGAGGGACGGCCGGATGCGGACATCCCCGTTCCCCGCCTCGGCGAGCAACCCGTCCGCGACGAGGTCGCGTGCGAAGACCCATTCCACCCAGCCCGCGCGGCCGGTGCGGAACGCCGCGACCACCGCGTACGGGTCACGGGTGTCATACCGCAACTCGACCTTGACCGGAACCGCCGGTGTTTGCGGTGCCAGCAGATCGAACACCGCGGCCGAGCGAAGCGTTACGTGGTCGTTGCGCATCGTTCTACCCTTCTTCTCCCTCCCCGGCACCGTTACGCCGGCCGAGCTTCACCCGTGGGACGGCCACGGCCGCCTGTTCGCTCGCGATTGCCACCCAGATCACCCGATCGAGTTTCAGCGCGCCTGATGTTACTGGGTACATACTGCTCTTTGAAACCGCCATGCGACAGCAATGTCCCGCGAATGTCTTAAGCGAGTTCGATCACGTCAGGGGTACGGTAACCCTATGACTAGGCGTTTGTTCACTCCGTGGCCGGCTGCTCGCGAACCGTGAGCACGCCGTCCGACCCGTCTGAGAGGCCCGGCGACGACTATTGTAGAGTTCTTCCTGCATCCGGCGCGATTAGCTCAGCGGGAGAGCGCTTCGTTCACACCGAAGAGGTCGCTGGTTCGAACCCAGCATCGCGCACCACCACGCCGGCGTGTCAGGCGTCCCGGCCCACTGTGTTGGGCGCGGGAACGCCGTCCGGTTACGGTACCTGCCTCTCCATGCAGCTCTCCGGCGTCCGAGGGTGCCCTCGCGGGCGCTGCCCGCTCACGTGACGCCGAGCTCCCTGCGCAACCAGTCCACTTGCATGCAGAGCAGGTTCTCGGCGACATCCTCATCCTGCGGCGTCATGTGCGTGGCCCCGGCCAGCGGGAGGAAGGTGTGTTGCCTGCCTGCCGCCAGCAGTGCCGAGGACAGCCGCAAGGCGTGTGCCACGAAGACGTTGTCGTCGGCCAGGCCGTGCACGATCAGCAAGGGCCTGCTCAACCGTTTCGCGTCGTCGAGTAGCGAGTTCCGCCGGTACGCCTCGGCCTCCCGCTCGGGGTGGCCGAGGTACCGCTCGGTGTAGTGGGTGTCGTACAGCGACCAGTCCACCACCGGCGCTCCGGCGACCGCGGCGTGAAACACCTCGGGCCTGCGCAGTACCGCCAACGCGGCGAGATAGCCGCCGTAGGACCACCCCCTGATCGCGACCCGGCCGGTGTCCAGCTCGGGGCGCTCCGCCGCGAGCGCGTGCAACGCGTCGACCTGGTCGGCCAGGGTCACGCCTGCGAGATCACCGGCGACTTCCTTCTCCCAGTCCGGCCCTCGCCCCGGAGTCCCCCGCCCATCGGCGATCACCACCGCGAAGCCCTGGTCGGCGAACCACTGCGCGGACAGGAACGCGTTGCGGCTGCACAGCACACGTTGGGCGTGTGGCCCCCCGTACGGATCCAGCAGTACCGGCAGCGGCCCGTCCTGCTCGCGGTACCCCGTCGGCAGCAACAACGCGGTGCGAAGCTCCCTTTCCCCCACCACGTGCACGGCGAGGTTCGGTTCCATCCCGGGCTCTTCCGGGTACGAGCCGACCGGCACCTCGGTTCGCCCCGGGCCCAGCACGGCCACCCGTGGTCCGCTGTGATCGAGCCCCCAGCTGGACAGCACCGTCGTCCCGGCCGTACCAGCCCCGATGTGCACGCCATCCGAGGTCGACACACGGAGCACGCTGTCGCCTTCGGTGCGGTAGACGTGGATCTGGGTCGGGTCGTCCTCCGAGGCGCAGAACAGGACCTCCGTGCCGACGTGCAGGACCGAGCGCACCTGCACGCGCGGCTCGGTGACCGGCTTGCCGTCGATCACCAGGCGGTGCGCGCCGTCGCTTGCCGCGATCCACACCAGACGCCCGTCCGCGGTCCACGCCGGCACGCCGGAAGCGAGCTCCACCCAGTTCGGGTCGGTCTCGCTGTGCAGCACTGTCGTGCTGCCGTCCCGGGTGTCGACGGCGTGGACATCCACCCGGCGCTGGTCACGGGACTGCACGGAGATCAGCGGCGGGCCGCCTTCCGACCAGTGCGCCGCGACCAGATACTCCCAGTCCCCCGACCGGACCGGGATGACCGTCCCGTCCAGGCCGACCAGAGCCAGCGAGACCGCGACATTGCGCGAACCCGCGGCCGGGTAGGGCACCGTCCGCGCGTCGCGCTCCGGCTGCGCCGGGTCCGCGATCGTCCAGCGCGGCACGGCCGAGTCGTCGCTGCGCTGCGCCAGGAGGAACCGCCCGTCCGGCGACCACCAGTACCCGGCGGACCTGCCCATCTCCTCGGCGGCGATGAACTCCGCGACCCCCCAGCTGACGTTCGGATCGGACTCGGAAACCAGCTCGACGTCCACACCGCTGTCCAGCGCGATCACCCGCAGCGCGCCCCCGCAGGCATAGGCCAGATGCGTGCCCTGCGGGTTCAACCGCGGATCGACGACGGCCCCCTGGGCCGTGGCGTACTCGGAGATCGCCCCGGTGGCGACGTCGACGGTGAACAGCCGGCCGGAGAGGGTGAACGCTGCGGTCTCGCACGTCGAGTCCACCGAGTACCGCACCACCCCGCCGCCGGTTTCCCTGCTGCGTTCGCGGCGTGCCCGCTCCTCGTCCGGGAGGTTCTCGTCGCCGGAATGCAGGCGTTCGGCGTCGACGATCTTCACCTCGCGCCCGGACGTCAGGTCGAGCGACCACAGGTCGTGCTGCCGGTCGTAGCCGTCCGCACTGCGCAGGAACAGCACGCGTGAGCCGTCCGAGGCGACCCGGAAGTCCCTCGGCGCTCCCAGCGTGAAGCGTTGTGTGCGGGCGAGCCTGCGCAGGAACGTGCCAGATCCGGTCACCGAACGAGCTCCTCATCTGTATACGGGTATGCGCGACTGTTCACGGCTTGTCGAAGACTATCTTCCGGCGACCGCTTGTGCCCGCATACCGGTACGGGTCGGTGCCGGGTACAGCAGTCATCGTCCCGGCTACACGACTGCGGACAACGAACCACCTTGCCGGCGGGATATACGCACAACGAATCGTCGCAGCGTGCAATACTGTCGTGCTGATTCGCGCGCATCCGGAGGCCTATGCTGTTGATATGACGCTGACCGCGAACTCCTTGCGCACGCGAGCCGCGACCGAGTACATCGAGCTGGACGAGCGCTGGTCGACGCACAACTACCACCCGCTGCCGGTCGTTCTCGCCGAAGGGCGGGGCTGTTGGGTGACCGACGTGGACGGCAACGATTACCTCGACTTCCTCGCCGGCTACTCGGCGCTCAACTTCGGTCACCGCCACCCCGACCTCGTGGCGGCCGCGTCGGCGCAGCTCGAGCGGCTCACCCTGACCTCCCGCGCGTTCCACCACGACCAGTTCGGAGCCTTCTGCCGGGAGCTCGCCGAGCTGACAGGGACCGAGATGGTGCTGCCGATGAACTCCGGTGCCGAGGCCGTCGAGTCGGCGGTGAAGGTGGCCAGGAAGTGGGCCTACCGGATCAAGGGGGTACCGGACGGTACCGCGGAGATCGTGACGATGAGCTCCAACTTCCACGGCCGGACCACGACCATCGTCTCGTTCTCCGAGGACACGGATGCGCGTACGGACTACGGTCCCTACACACCCGGTTTCGTCACGGTCCCCTACGGGGACCCGTCCGCCGTCGCCGACGCGATCACCGAACGGACCGCGGCCGTGCTGCTCGAACCCGTGCAGGGCGAGGCCGGTGTCGTCACCCCGCCGCCGGGTTTCCTGGCCGAGGTCAGGAGGCTCTGCGACGAGCGCGGTGTACTCCTGATCGCCGACGAGATCCAGTCCGGTCTCGCGCGCACCGGCACCGTGCTGGCACTCGACCACGCCGGGGTACGCGCGGACCTCTACACACTGGGTAAGGCACTCGGCGGGGGCATCCTGCCGGTCTCGGCCGTGGTGGGGAATGCGGCCGTACTCGGGTTGCTGCGTCCCGGGCAGCACGGCTCCACGTTCGGCGGCAACCCGCTGGCGTGCGCCGTCGGCCGGGCCGTCGTCCGCCTGCTCGGGTCCGGCGAGTACCAGCGCCGCGCCACAGAGCTCGGCGCGCACCTGCACGGCAGGCTCGGCGAGCTCGTCGGGCGCGGCGTCGACGCGGTGCGCGGGATCGGCCTGTGGGCGGGCGTGGACATCGCACCGGACGGACCGACCGGTCGACAGGCGTCCGAGATGCTCGCCGCCAAGGGTGTGCTGTGCAAGGAGACGCACGGGTCGACGTTGCGGATCGCTCCACCGCTGGTCATCGACGAGTCGGAGCTGGAGAGCGGCATCGACGCCATCGCCGGGGTGCTCACCGGGTAGCCGGAGCCGGCCGTGATGCGTTGTGGCAGTTGCGGCAGCCGGGACGCGTCGCGACCACCGGTCAGATGCTGCTCGCGTCGGACTCCCGCGCCAGTGCCGTCAGCCTGCTCAGCGCCCGGAGGTACTTCTTGCGATAGCCACCACACAGCATCTCCTCGGAGAACAACACGGACAGCGGCTCCCCGGACGTGACCACCGGGATCGCCCTGTCGTACAGCCGGTCCACGAAGGAGACCAGGCGCAGCGCCACACTCTGGTCGGTCACCCCGGTCACCCCGCGCAGGTGGACAGCTGCCACCCCGTCGAGCAGGCGCCCGTACCGCGAGGGATGCAGGCGCGCCAGGTGCTCGCACAGCACACCGAAGTCGTCCATCGTCGCCCCGTCCAGCGCGGCGGCCGATGCCGTCAGCTCGCCCTCGCCGACGGGATCGGGCGCGTCCACCGCGTCGCGATGCCGGTAGTCCGGGCCGTCCACGCGTACGACCTCGAACCGTGCCGACAAGGCCTGGATCTCACGCAGGAAGTCCTCCGCGGCGAACCGGCCCTCGCCGAGCTTGTCCGGCAGCGTGTTCGAGGTCGCTGCCACGTGCACACCCGCCGCCATCAACTCCCGCAGCAGGCGCGTGACCAGCATGGTGTCACCGGGGTCGTCGAGTTCGAACTCGTCGATGGCGAGCAGCTGGTGATCGGCGAGCCTGGCCACCGCCGTGCTGAACCCGAGCAGCCCCACGAGGTGCGTCAGCTCGACGAACGTGCAGTACGCCTTCGGCCCCGGCACGTCGTGCCACAACGAGGCGAGCAGGTGCGTCTTGCCGACCCCGAACCCGCCGTCGAAGTACAGGCCGCGCGTCCCGTCCCCGCGCGCCGTCGCGTTGGGCGTGCCGAGCCTGCCGGGAAGCAGTGCGCGCCACCCGCGGCGCCCACCGGCCGCTGCCCGTGCGGCCACGCTCGCGGCGAACGCGGCGCCCGCGGCTACGGCGTGTTGCTGGCTGGGTTCATCGGGGTTGGGGATGTACGTCCCGAACCGGACGGTGTCGAACCGCGGCGGCGGGACGAGCGCGCCGACCAGCTCGTCGGCACTGACCGTGGGCCACCGGTCGGCCAGCCTGCCCGCGGACACGTCGACACCGTCCTCGCCTGCGGTGTCGGGGCCTGCTTCGGGACCAAGGGACATGGCGGGAGCGTAGCTGGCCTGCCGCTGTGATGGGATGAACGCGTGGACCAGCTGTGGCCGATGACACCGCGTGAAGCGGCGACACCTGCGGTCGGCGACGCCGACCTCGAGGCGCTCTACGCCTACCCTGAACCACTCGAACGGCCGTGGGTGCAGGCGAACTTCATCGCCTCGGTCGACGGAGCCGCCAGCGTCGATGGTGGCTCGTCGGGGCTGTCCCACCCCGTGGACCGGCGCGTGTTCGCGCTCGGCAGGGACCTGGCTGATGTGGTTCTCGCGGGGGTCGGGACCGTGCTCGCCGAGAACTACGCCGGCGTCAAACCCAGCGCCCGGCGTCTGGAACGCCGCACGCGGCTCGGGCTGGCCGGGGTACCGCCCATCGCGGTGGTCAGCAGCAGCTGCGCCATCCCGCCAACGGCACGGGTGCTGGTCGAGACCTCCGTGCCGCCCATCGTGCTGACCTGCCAGGCTGCTCCCCCCGAGCGTGCGAACGCGCTCCGCGACGCAGGCGCCGAGGTGGTCACCGCAGGAGAGGACAGGGTGGACCTGGCGAGCGCCCTCGACGCCCTGCGCGATCGGGGGTTCTACCGAATCGACTGCGAGGGCGGCCCGCGGCTGTTCGCCGGGATGCTCGCCGCCGACCTGGTCGACCAGCTGTGCCTGACCGTTGCCCCGCTGGCCACCGGCGCCGGTGCCGATCGCATCGCGGCCGGTCCCCCTGCCGAGCACCTCCACCGGTTCGAACTGGCCTCGGTGCTGCACGAGGACGGCTTCCTGCTGCTGCGCTACCGCCGTCCGGCAGCCGAGACCGGCACGTGAGTGCGAGCCGAAGGACTCCTTGGGTACGTGCGGTGCACCGGAGGAGCATCCCTCGGCTCGAGATCGACTACGCCACGACGCCGTCGGCACGCCACCGTGCGACCTGGTGCGAGGTGTACCCCAGCCGTGCGAGCACCGTGTCGGTGTGCTCTCCCAGCCGCGGGATCGCTCCGTGCCCTGGCGGCACGCCGTCCGGCATGGCCGGCGGCGACAGCATCCGCAGCGGGCCGACCGGCGAGCCGGCATCCTGCCACTTCCCCAGCTCGCGCAGTTGCGGATGCTCGGCGAGCCCCGCAACCGAGTTGAGCCTGCCTGCTGCGATCGATGCCTCGTCCAGGCGGGTGAGCAGCTCCCCTGTCGGAAGCCCCGAGGTCACCTTCGTCACGAGGTAGTCGACGCGCTCCCGGTTGCGCGCCCGGCCGATGTTGGTCGCCAGCTCCCGGTCATCAAGCAGCTCAGGGCGTTCCAGCACCTGCCGCGCAAGGCGTTCCCATTCCCGGTCGTTCTGCACCCCGATGAGCACCAGGTCACCGTCGGCGGTGGGATAGGCGTCATAGGGCACGATCGCCGGGTGCGCCGTACCGGTACGCGGCGGGGCACCACCCCCGTAGGTCGCCATGTACAGCGGGTGGCCCATCCATTCCGCGAGCGCCTCCAGCATGCTCACGTGCACCGACGCGCCGACTCCGGTGCGTTCCCTGCGAAACAGTGCGGCCAGCGTGGCCGAGTAGGCGTACATTCCCGCTGCGATATCGGCGATCGGGATGCCGGACTTGGCAGGCGAGTCGGGAGTCCCTGTAACCGAGACCACGCCGGCCTCCCCCTGCACCAGGAAGTCGTAGGCCCGCCTGTCCTTGTACGGCCCGCTCCGCCCGTAGCCGGAGATCTCGACGGCGACCAGCCCCGGGTACGTTGCCGCGGCCGTCCCGGCGTCCACGCCGAGATTCGCTGCCGAGCCGGGCCCGAGGTTGTGCACGAACACATCCGCCCGCTCGAGCAGCGCGCCGAGCACCTCGCCGCCCGCCCGGGTCTTCACGTCCAGCGCGACGGACTCCTTGCCGCGGTTGAGCCAGACGAAGTGCGACGCCAGGCCGAGTACCTCCGTGTCGTAGTGACGCGCGAAGTCGCCACCGCCGACCCGTTCCACCTTGGTCACCGTAGCGCCCTGATCAGCCAGGTGCCGGGTGGCGAGCGGAGCCGCGACAGCCTGCTCGAGCGCCACGACACGTACGCCCTCCAGCGGCCGCTGGTCACGTGTGTCTCCCGCGGTGCCGTGGGATCCGGCGGCCGTGCCGGCATCGCGATCGCACTCCATACGCGTCATCCTCCCGGAGCGGTGGTGCTTACGGGGTACTCACCTCGGCTCTGCCATGCTCGACGCCAAGAGTGGCAGACGACAGACACGACAGCGCGTGAGGAAGAGGGTGTGGGGTGCCACCTGCTCGACTTCGCGGCCGAGCCGGTCGGGGGCTGGTGCTCGCCGTCGCAGCCGCGACGCTACTGGCGGGTTGCGTCCCCGGGCCTTCCGAACGGCCCGCGGTCATCGCCCAGGACGATCCGGTGACCGGGGACTCCGACGGGTCCGCGGAGGAAGTGCCCCTGCCCCCGCTGGAGCAGCCGGAGCATCCCGGCATCGCGTGGCAGGACTGCGAGGGAGATGCCCGCGACCGCATCGACGAGCAGGACGTTCCCGGCTCGATGCGCGTCGACTGCGCGGTGGTCAGCAGCGTGCTGGACCCACCGGGCCTCCCGGACCGCGGCATGATCCGGCTGTCCCTGACCAGGATCGGCAACGGGGATATCCCGTTGCTCGTCGTCAACGACGTCGGAGGCCTGCCCGGTGGGGTGTACGCGGCTCGGTTGGCCGGTCAGCTGCCCGAGGAGATGCTCGAGACGTTCTCGCTCGTCGGCGTCGACCGCCGGTACACCGGCCGGTCCAACCCCAACAACTGCATCGAGCCGGATACCAGGGCACGGATGCTGGGGTTCGACCCGGCGGCCGACGACCTCAAACCGCTGATCGACACAGCAGGCAGCGCAGGCCAGCAGTGCACCATCGAGCTCGGCAACGAACAGGGTGCGCTGGACTCCTGGCGCAGCGCAGGCGATCTGGAACACATCCGGGAGCAGCTCGGGATGTCCCGGCTGCACGCGATCGGCCGTGGCGACGGATCCCAGGTGCTCGACCTCTACGCGCAGCGCTACCCGGACACCGTCGGCCGGTTCGCCCTCGACGGGATCCCCGACCCCGCCGACGACCACGCCAACAGGCTGGAAGGCATCGCCGAGGGGGCCGAGGCCACGCTCGGGGCCTTCGCCGCGGACTGTTCGCGCGACGACTGCCCACTGGACGACGCCGAGGCGGCGGTCACCGAGCTCACCGGGGAGCTGCGAGCGGACCCGCTCCGCACGCCGCAGGGCGAGCTGATGGGACCCGCTCTCGCGCTGCGGGCCATCCGGGCCGGCCTTGCCGACCGGGAACTGTGGCCGGAACTGGCCGAGGGCATCGCCGATGCGCTCGACGGCGACGCGGCCGGCCTGGCAACGTTCACCGAGCCGATGCTGCACGCCACCATCAACGGACCGCCCACGGTGGACACCGCATGGGGAACGCGCTGCAACGACACACCGACCCGGCTCAGCCCCGACCGCATCAACGAGACCAGCGCCGAGTGGCGGGAGCGGTTCCCGGTCTTCGGCGGCCTCCTCGCCCAGCGGCTCGCCTGGTGCGCGCCGTGGCCGACCGTGGAGGAGCAACCGGCCGAGGGGATCACCGATGACGTCCCCCCGATCCTGGTCGTCACGACGGCGGCCGACCCGGTGACGCCCGAGGAAGGCAGCCTGCGACGCGCGATGCAGATGCCGACCTCGGTCACGCTGTCCTGGCAGGGCGCCGGGCACGGTGCGATCGGTCGGTCCGGCTGTGTGAACGAGCGCGTGCACGGCTTCCTCGCGGATGGGGACGTACCGGCGGACGGCACCCCCTGTCCTGCATAGGGCGTGTCCGGCAACCCCGCGTACCTGCTGGTCGACACGCCTTTGTTCGGGCAGGCCACCGCGGAAACGGCGTGCGGATGAACGGCACTGCCGCACGTCAGGATCGTGTCGCGGGCAACGCCCACCACATCCAGCGGCGCAACCCCGCGCAAGTACACTCGATCCGGTAAGTGTGGCGGATTCTTTCGCGTCCGCCCCCGTCGCACGGTTGGTGCGGGCGGTTCGCTACCCCAGCCGCACAGGACCACAGCCGTGCAGGCAACGTCTCCAGGAGCGAGCACCATCGAAACCGGGCAGCTGATCGCAGGGCACTACCGCCTGGCCGAGCATGTCGGTTCCGGCGCGATGGGTGTCGTCTGGCGCGCGGTCGACGTGCGCCTCGAACGTTCGGTGGCCGTCAAGAGGGTCGTCAGCCAGCACGGCCTGTCCGAAGCCGACCGGGACGCGCTGCACAAGCGAGCGATGCGCGAGGCGAAGATCGCAGCGCGGCTGCAGCACCCGAACGCCATTGCCGTGTACGACATCACCGAACACGACGGCGACCCCTGCCTGGTCATGGAGTACCTGCCGTCTCGAAGCCTCTCGGATGTCCTTGCCGAGGAGGGCACCGTGCCGGTCGCCACGGCAGCCCGCATCGGCGAGCAGGTCGCCGCCGCCCTGGTCGCCGCGCACCGCGCGGGCATCGTGCACCGTGACGTCAAGCCCGGGAACATCCTCATCGACGACACCGGTGTCGCCAAGCTGACCGACTTCGGCATCTCCCGCGCACACGGCGACATCACACTCACGCAGACCGGCCTGGTCGCAGGCACCGCTGGTTACCTCGCTCCCGAGCTGGCCAGGGGCGGTGACCCGAGTGCCGCCTCGGACGTCTTCGCGCTCGGCGCCACCCTCTACCACGCCCTCGAGGGGCAGTCTCCATACGGAAGCGGCTCGAACCAGCTCGCACTGCTACACACCGCGGCCAGCGGGAAGGTCAACCCACCGACCCGGTCCGGGCCTGCGACGGCGCTGCTGATGTCCTTGCTGCGCGTCGCTCCGGAGGAGCGTGCCACGATGCAGCAGGCCAGTGAACGGCTCGCCGCGATCGCCTCGGGTGGCGGTGTCCCGGCGCCACCCCCGCCGGTGCTGCCTGCGAGGCCACCGGCCGACGGCTCCGCCATGGCAGAGCCGTCGGCGAGCTCCGCAGGGCCTTCTTCACAGCCTCCGGCCACGCGACAGCAACCGACGCTCGCCGCGACATCGGCACATCCGTCCCCCGCGAGCACGGCCACGTTCGAGCCGGCGAGCAGCGACGAGCGTTCCGCGGGCCAGGCACCGAGCAGGCCGCATACGGGATCGCCCGGCCGGTCCGGGACCACCCGGTCCGCGGGCGCCACAGGTAACCGTGCGCTGCTACTCGGCGGGGCCGGGTTCCTCGCCTTGCTGGTGCTCGCGCTCGTCCTGCTCATCAACCCGGACGACGATCCGGGCGATGCCACCGGCTCCCCTGCCGAGAATCCCGAGGTCGGGTCGGAGCCGCAGGACGATACCGGCGACACGGAGGAGCCGACCGGCACCGAGAGGTCCGTCGACGACTGGGGCGCCGCAGGCGAGCTCGTCGTGGACTACTACACGTTGCCCAGCGAGATCGACGCCTCCTGGGACATGCTCACCGCCGCAGGTCAGGGCGCCTTCGACGGCAAGCGCGGCTTCGACCAGTACTGGCAGGGCTACGACCAGGTTTACGCGCAGAATGCGCGAGCGAGCCCGAACGAGGACGGCTCGGTCACCATCTCCGCCGATGTCACCTTCATCGAGGGTGGCCAGGAACGCACGGAAAGCCGGGAGCTGCGTATCGTCAAGATCGACGGCGAGCTGCAGATCGACTCGGACACCCGGTAGCGCGGGCGGCAGGCTCACCGGGCCGCTCTCGGCAGTGCGCGCACCGTGCCACGTGACTTACTGTGGACGGCATGAGCCAGGATCACCCGGCCGAGCACCCCCGGTTCTCCGCCGATCTGATCGGTCTGGATCCGGACGACCAGGAAGCGCGGGCGTTCGCCGAGCATCTCGACAAGATGGAACGCAGTGGACCAAGCTTCACCATCGAGGGCTCATTGCAGGGGGTCGCGGACTTCGCGGAGTCGAGCACCAAGCTCGGCGGGCCGCGCCGGTACGTCGTGGCGCTGGTCGTGACCCTGATACTGCTCGGTATTCTCGCTGCCACCTGGCAGTTCGCAGGCGGACTCGCCGCGTGGTTGACGGGATAGGGTGCATATATGGAGCAGGAAACACCGGCGACGCCCCGGGTCGCCAAGAGTGAGCAGCAGTGGCGCGAGGAACTCTCCGCCACCGAGTACCACATCCTTCGTGAGGCAGGCACCGAACAGCCCTTCTCCGGGCAGTACACCGACACCACCACGGAAGGCGTCTACTCGTGCCGTGCCTGCGGTGCCGAGTTGTTCACCAGCGACACCAAGTTCCACAGCCACTGCGGCTGGCCGTCCTTCTTCGATCCCGCCCGGTCAGACGCCGTGCTGCTGCGCGAGGATCGCAGCCTGGGCATGGTGCGGGTCGAGGTGCAGTGCGCCACCTGCCACAGCCATCTTGGCCACGTGTTCACCGGTGAAGGCTACGACACTCCCACCGACCAGCGGTACTGCATCAACTCCGTGGCGCTGACCCTGCGCCCGCGTGCCGACGGTTGAGTTAGCTCCCGCCGCGACGGCTGCCCGTCACGGGAGGGTGGCGACCAGTTCCGCTGCGGCGACCCTCGTGCCGGTGTAGAACGGCACTTCCTCGCGCACGTGCCTGCGGGCCGAGCTTCCCCGCAACGTCCGCATCAGGTCGACGATGCGGTACAGGTCGTCTGCCTCGAAGGCGAGCATCCACTCGTAGTCGCCGAGCGCGAAGGCCGGCACCGTGTTCGCCCGGACGTCCGGGTAGTCCCGCGCCTGCTGGCCGTGCTCGGCCAGCATGTGACGCCGCTCCTCATCCGGAAGCAGGTACCACTCGTAGGAACGCACGAACGGGTACACGCACAGGTACTTGCGCGGTTCCTCCCCCGCGAGGAACGCCGGGATGTGGCTCTTGTTGAACTCCGCGGGTCGGTGCAGGGCAGCCTGGCTCCACACCGGGACCGACGCACGCCCGAGAGGTGTCTTCCGGAACCCGCTGTAGGCATCCTGGAGCCGTTCGATCTCGGGGGCGTGCCACCAGATCATGAAGTCCGCGTCCGCTCGCATGCCGGATACGTCGTACACGCCGCGGACGGTGACGTCCTTGGCGGCCAGCGCGTCCAGGTACTCCTGGGTCCCGGCGCCCGCCTGGTCGCGATCGTCCGGAAGCCTGTCGGGGTCGGCCCGGAACACCGACCACATGGTGTACCGGATCGTGTCGTTCAGCTCGCGGATCCGCGCAGCGTTCGTCTCACCCGTCATAACCCGATTCTGCCCGCACGGCGAGCTTCCTGGTCATCGGGGACCCTGTTCGCCAGCGGGGTCCTCCATCGCCGGTGACCCGCCCGTCAGCAGGCGGGCCACCTCGCGTGCGGCGACGTCACCGGAGCCGATGCAGGCGGGCACGCCGACGCCGCGCAGGGCCGCCCCGGCGACCGCGAGCCCGGGTAGCCCGGCCACGGCACGGTCGATGCGGTCCACCCGCGCGGTGTGGCCAACGCCGTACTGCGGGAGCGCGTCGTTCCAGCGATACACGGCCGAGGCCGCCGGCTCGGCTGCCACGCCCGCGACCTCCGCCAGGTCGGCACGCACCCGCCCGACCAGCTCCGCATCGGCTGCCTGCAACGAACCGTGGTCCCCGAACCGCCCCACCGAACCGCGCACGAGCGTGCCGTGCTCGGGGGCGCGCTCGGCGTAATGTGGCCACTTGCGGGACAGGAAGGTGAACGCCTTGGCCGTGAACTCACCGCCGCCCGTATGGCGCTCCCCCGTGGCGATCAGCACACCCGAGGCGTCTGGCAGCTCGGTGCCCGGCGGGAAGGCGAGCTGCACCACGGCCATCGACGCCAGCTCCACCTCGGCGAAGGCGCGTGCCGCATCCCCGGCCTCCTCGGCGAGCAGCTCACTGGCCACCGGGGCGGGCACAGCAAGCACGACGCCGTCCACCTCCAGCTCCGCGCCCGTGGCCCCGAGTCCGACTCGCCAGCCCGACACCGGGGCGGCCCGCAACCTGCTCGCGGGCTCGCCGTACCTGATGTCGGCTGCTGACCGCGTCGCCAGCTCGCGCACCAGTACGGACAGGCCGCCGTGCAGCGTGCCGAACACCGGGTCCCGAGCGGTCTCCGCCGGCAGCAGCGCCGCGGCGGCACTGGTCAGCGACCCGGCCCCGGCATCGAGCTGCCTGGCCAGCTCGGGAAGCACCGCACGCAGCCCGAGCCCCTCGGCTCCGCCCGCGTACACCCCGCCCAGCAGCGGGTCGACCACGCGGTCGACGAGCTCGTCGCCGAACCGCTCGCGGAGCAACGCACCCAGCGAGACGTCCCCCCTCGGCGGCGCGAGCTGCGGAAGCTCGTTCTCGGCGCGTACCGCGGCGCGCCCCTCCGGCGACAACGCCTCAGCGACCACGTCCGGCGAGCCGGGTATGCCGAGAACGGTGGGCGCGGGTAGCGGCACGGTACGCGCCCCGGCCCGGATACGCGGGCGCGCGCCCCCCGGGTGGACCAGCCGCCCGCGCAGGCCGAGCTCGTCCACCAGGTCGAGCGCCTCGGGCCTGCGCACAAGGAACGCCTCGGCTCCGGCGTCCACCGGTAGCCCGGACAGCTCGGCGGTGCGCACCTTGCCGCCCGCGTGCGGGCCGGCCTCCAGCACGGTGATCCGCACGCTGTCACCGAGCAGGGTGCGCAGCCGGTACGCCGCGGTCAGCCCGGCGATCCCACCGCCGACCACCGCGATTCTCATGTCGCTCCCCTACGTCGACCGCTCTGCACTCGGGTCCTGTCACCGCCTGCACGCCAACAATGACCTGCCGTTCATCAGCCGGTGGGTCAGGGCCGCAACCCGTGCACGAGCTCGACGATGCGGGTCAGCACCGTCGGGTCGGCATCGGGCAGGACACCGTGTCCCAGGTTGAACACGTGCCCGGCGGCGGCACGCCCCTCCTCCACGATCCTGCGCACCTCGTCCTCGACGACCGGCCAGGAGGCGAGCAGCAGGGCGGGGTCGAGGTTGCCCTGTACGACAGGGGGGTCCTCGCCGCCCGGACTCATCCGCCGTGCCGCATCGTCGAGCGGTACCCGCCAGTCGACCCCCACGACGTCGGCACCGGCCTGGCGCATGGCAGGCAACAGCTCGCCGGTACCGACACCGAAGTGGATACCCGGCACGCCGGCATCGGCGATACCGGCGAAGACCTTCGACGAGTGCGGCAGCACGAACCGGCGGTAGTCGCGCTCCGACAGCGCCCCGGCCCAGGAGTCGAACAGCTGCACGGCGTCGGCTCCCGCGGCGAGTTGGGCGCGCAGGAACGTGACGGCCATGACGGCGAGCTTGTCCATCAGGCGGTGCCACAGCTCCGGATCGGCGTGCATCAGCGCCTTGGTCCGCTCGTGGTTCTTGCTCGGGCCGCCCTCGACGAGGTAGGAGGCCAGCGTGAACGGCGCGCCCGCGAACCCGATCAGCGGTGTGTCGCCGAGCGCGCCGACCAACGCGCGCACCCCGCCCGCGACCGGGTCGACCTGCTCGGTATGCAGCTCGGGCAACTGATCCACGTCACTCCGGGTACGCACCGGCGAGCGCACGACGGGACCGACGCCGGAGGAGATCTCGACGTCCACACCGGCGGCACGCAGCGGCACGACGATGTCGCTGAACAGGATCGCGGCATCGACCCCGTGCCTGCGGACCGGCTGCAGGGTGATCTCGGTGAGCAGATCGGCGTCGAAGCACGCGCCGAGCATGTCGACTCCGGCGCGCAACCGCCGGTACTCGGGTAACGAGCGGCCGGCCTGCCGCATGAACCACACGGGCAGCCGCAACGGCCGCCTGCCGCGCGCAGCCAGAAGGAAGGGGGCGTCCGAGAGGTCACGGCGCGTGTCGGCGCCCAGTGTCGGCTGCCGGGGGGCGCCGAGCGGTTCAGTGCTGGAGGACATCAGGAATGCATGATCCCACGATGCCCCGTACCGCCGTCATCGGACCTGAACCGGATGGGCACCGCCCGGCGTGGCTGGTCTCCGCACCCGGTTCACGCGTCCTACAGTCGGGTATGTGACCGCGATGAGCCACGCGCCGCAGGCGTTCCAGGAAGCGGTGGCCGCACTGTGCGCGGTGCAGTCACGCGCCGAGGTCGTTCTCGAACCGATGCGACCGCCGCAGCGGCTCGCCCCGTGGTCGTACGCCTTGGGTTGCGAGGTCACCGGTCCGGCCGACGTGCTCGCCTCGGGCAGGGTCGTGCTGCTGCACGACCCCGACGGTCACGAGTCCTGGGACGGGGTACTGCGCCTGGTGACCTACGTGCGCGCCGAGCTCGACCAGGAGCTGGCAGGCGATCCGGCCCTCGCGGCGGTGGGATGGTCGTGGTTGACCGACGCCCTCGAGGCGACCGGCGCCGACTACCTCGCGCTCGGTGGCACGGTGACGAAGACGTCCTCCACGCGGTTCGGCGACATCGGCGGTCCGTCCCAGGCCGACGACCTCGAGCTGCGCGCATCGTGGACACCGGCGAGTACCGAGCTACGCGCGCACGGTGAGGCGTTCTGCCAGCTGATGGCCAGTGTCGCGGGCCTGCCACCGGTCGGGGTCACGCTGTTCGGCCAGCGTCAGGGCTCCTGAGCCGCGCCACACCCGCGCTCGCTCACCACCCGACCGCCGGGCCGCCCCGCGACGCACCGACGCTTCGCGCGCGGCCACTCCGCATCCCCGTCATGGACCGCGGCAACCGGCGAGTACCACGCTGTGTCACAGGCGTGGGTGATCCCCGCGCACCACCGGGCCGTCCACACTACGTGCCGGCGGTGATGCGCCGCCGAACACTACTCCGGTCCGTTGAAGCAAACCCCCAATATAGAGGAATCGCATGAGCCGAAAGATACGTTAACTGCCAACGCTTCTGTCGCCCCATGGTGTTACGTTGATGCCATAAGGTAATCAATTCACCCGAATACTTACCCGTTCGATCGCCCCACTGACCCTCTCAGGCGGTTACAGTGCTCTCTACGACACCACTTTCGGTCGACAGCTGGCGCGGTTATCGACCGAGGGTGCCGGTGCCGGTCGGGGGGCACGACCGACTCCAGGGAGGTAGTGACGTGGCTGCCGTCGGCTTCACTCAGGCCGTCCGTTCCACGCCAGCTGGCGCGTTGCCAGCAAGCATGGTTCCGCATCCGCGGGAGGAGCTGTTCTCGGTACTGGTGGTCGATGACCACCCGCTGCTGAGAGAGGCGATTTCCGCACGACTAGCACAGATGGGAGCAGGTACCGTCCACGAGGCCGCTTCGGTGGCCGAGGCGAGACTGCGGGCATCGGCCACCGGGCCGTGCGACCTCGCGATCCTCGACCTCGGATTGCCGGACGGCAGTGGTATCGAGCTCGTCGCCGAGCTACGCCATCACAACTGGCCGCGCATCGTCGTACTCGCGTCCTCGGACGATCCGTACGCGGTGCGTGCCGCATTCCAAGCGGGTGCTCAGGCGTACTTGCTCAAGTCGGCATCACCGGTCGCCGTGACGGACGGGGTACGCCGGGTTCTCGAGGGTGGCGTATACGCCGACCCCGGTGTCGCTCCGGTGCTGGCTACCGGAACGCGGGTCCCGAGTACCGACAACACCCCGAGGGAGCTGTCCTCCCGAGAGGTGCAGGTACTCCAGCTCGTCGCGGACGGCAAGTCCAACAAGGAAATCGGCGACGAGCTGAGCCTGTCAGCGCTCACGGTGAAGTCTCACCTGTCGCGCATCGGCAGGAAGCTCGGCACCGGCGACCGGGCGCAAATGGTCGCGTTGGCCATGCGCGCGGGCGTTATCCGCTGAGCCTGCGGGTCACGCACGGACCGGTTGGCGTGGTCCCGACCCGCACGGGCCGGGCTGTGCCAACCGGCTAGCCCACTGGCTAGCCAACCGGTTACCCGCGGACTACGGGACGGGCACGACCCGCGCCCGTCCCGTAGTCTGCGGGATGTGAGCACCGCCAAGGACGACACGGTGACCGACGACCCCGCGGATACGGCACGGTCCGGGGGACTCACCGCCCTGACCGAGCCTGCCGAGGGCACGCCACCGGTGATCGAGGACCGTGCCGGGCTGCAACGCGCCTGTGACGCGGTTGCCGCCGGCAGCGGGCCGGTCGCGATCGACACCGAGAGGGCTTCCGGGTACCGCTACTGGCAGCGGGCGTACCTGGTTCAGGTTCGCCGCCACGGGTCAGGCACCCACCTGATCGATCCCGTCGCCCTCGACGGGGCACTGGAGCCCCTGGCCACGGTACTGGCCGGGACCGAGTGGGTACTGCACGCCGCATCCCAGGACCTGCCGTGCCTTGCCGAGCTCGACCTCCATCCCGCGGCGCTGTTCGACACCGAGCTCGCCGCGCGCCTTGCCGGGTTCCCGCGCGTGGGCCTGGGCACGCTCGTCGAGCAGCTACTGGGTTTCCAGCTGGCCAAGGGCCACGGCGCCGCCGACTGGTCCACCCGTCCCCTGCCGCGGGCCTGGCTCAACTACGCCGCACTGGACGTCGAGCTGCTGCTGCCACTGCGGCGGTCGCTGGCCGAGGTTCTCAGCAGGGACGGGAAGATGGTCTGGGCCGAGGAGGAGTTCGACGCGGTCCGGCAGGCGCCCCCGGCCGCCCCTCGCAGCGAGCCGTGGCGGCGCACCTCCGGCATCCACAAGGTACGCACCCGGCGAGGGCTCGCTGTGGTGCGTGAGCTCTGGAACGCCCGCGACGCACAGGCCCGCAAGCGTGACCGCGCCCCGGGAAGGGTCCTTCCGGACAAGGCGATCATCGCGGCGGCCCAGGCGATCCCCGGCAGCGTCGAGGAGGTGGTCGCGCTACCCGGGTTCGGTGGCCAGCACCAGCGGAGGCATGCCGGTACGTGGCTGCGACGGATCAACGTCGCCCGCACGTCCGGCGAGCACGAGCTGCCGCTTCTCACGCGCAACAGCTCCGACCCGCCGCCGCCGAACAAGTGGGGTGACCGCGACCCCGACGCCGCGGCCCGGCTCACCGCGGCACGGGCAGCGCTGACCGAGGTGGCCGAGCGGCACGAGCTGCCGGTCGAGAACCTGGTGCAGCCGGATCTGGTGCGCAAGCTCTGCTGGGAGCCGCCCGCCGACATCGGGATGGACGGCACGGCGACGGCCCTGCGGGCAGGGGGCGCGCGGCCGTGGCAGGTGAGCCTGACCGCAGAGCCCCTCAGCCGTTCCCTCGGGACTTCGGCAACGTGACCCCGCCTGTCCCCCGCCCGACCCGCAGGACCTCGCCGAGCGCCGCCATGGCGTCGCGCAGCTGCCGGTCCGACAGGTACGGGGCGGGGCCGAACCGCAGGTAGTCGCCGCGGTGATCGGTGTACACCCCGTATCGCGCGAGCGAGGCGCGCACCGCCGAGGCTTCCGCGCAGCGGAGCGCGAGGAAGCCGGCGTAGTCCGACCGGGGGCGGGTCCGGTCGCGGGTGACCAGCTCGGGCGGCAAGGCCAGCTCGTCGAAGGCGTCGGCGAGGACACTGTTCTGGTGTAACGAGACCTCGCGCAGGAACGCGGGAGTCAGGCCTTGCGCGCGGAAGAACTCGAACACGCTTGCCGCACGGTAATGGCTGGTCGGGTCGTACGTCGCGCCCGCGAACCGCGCGGCGCCGCTGCCGTAGGCCACCTCGCCTGCCCCGGGCCGCTGGGAACGCGCGGAGAACTCGCTGAACCACCCGGTGACGACAGGGCGGAACCGGTCGGCGTGCCGGGGAAGGCGCAGGAAACAGTTGCCCTCGCCGAGCTGGAGGTACTTGTACCCCCCGCCCACGATCCAGGCCGCGCCGAGCCCCTGCTCGTGAATCGGCATCCCGACCACTCCGAGGGCGTGGTAGGCATCGACGAGCAGCTCGGCGTCCCATCGCGCGCACGACTCGGCGAGCCCGTCCAGCCCCGGCACGATCCGTGCCGTCTCGAACAACACGGCCGACACGAGCACGGCCGCGGCGCGCCCGTCCACCTCGGCGGCAAGCCGCTCGGCGAGCGTGTCCGCAGGCTCGGCAGGCACGCGCACCACCTCGACTCCGGCCTCGGCCAGACGGTCGAGCTGCCTGCGCACGGTGTGGAACTCCCCGTCGGTGGTGACCAGCCTGCGCCTGCCGCACAGGTCGAGGCCGGAGAGGAACCGCACGAGCAGCTCGTGCGTGCTCGCTCCCAGAGCGAGCTCCCCGTCGGGATCGCCGAGCAGCGCGCGGTAACCGTCCCGCACCTCCTCGGCCTTGTCCGCAGCGCGATCCCACTTCCCGTCGAGCTCGGCAGCGGCATCGGTGAACGCCGCGAGCTGCCCATCGATCGCCACGTCGGGCCACGCCTGGTGGGAGTGCCCCGTCAGCGGGAGCCGGTTGGCCACGTCGAACCGCGAGTAGTGCTGCGCCAGCGCGTTCGGGCCGGCCCGCAGGTCCGCCAGCCGGAGTCCGCCCGGCACGGGTGCGTGTTCGTTCACAGCCTGCTCCGCACCGCCCACAGGTCCGGAAACGCCGGCACGCCCACGGTGGAGCGCAGGTAGGACGCTCCGGAGGATCCCCCTGTCCCCTGCTTGTCCCCGATCGTGCGCTGCACCATCATCACGTGCCGGTAGCGCCACTCCTGCTGGCCTTCGTCGAGGTCGACGAGGTGCTCGCAGATGGTGGCCGCACCGCCGTCATCGGCATAGACACGCAACAGCACGTCCTGCACCTCCTCGGAAGGTTCCCATGGTAGGCGCACGTCGCGCCGCAACGCCTCCTCCGGAACCGGGTAGTCGTGGCGTGCCAGGTAGCCGAGGAACGAGTCGAACAGCGACGGGTTCTCCATCGCCTCCGCGATCCGCTGCCGGGCACCGCTCTCCGGCGGGTAGTGCTCGAACACCTGCCGATCACGCCTGCCGAGTACGGCCTCCAGCTCGCGGAACTGCGCGGACTCGAAGCCGCTCGCCGCATCCAGCCGTGCCCGGAACCCGGCGAACTGGCTGGGTGTCATCGTCTCCAGCACGTCGATCTGGGCCACGACGACCTTGAGGATCGTCAGTGCCCTGCGTAACGTCCGGATTGAGTGCGCGGTGTCGCCCGTCTCCAGGCGCGACCTCAGATGCGCCAGCTCGTGCAACAGCTGCTTGAACCACAGCTCGTACACCTGGTGGATCACGATGAACAGCATCTCGTCGTGCTCGTGGGACCTCGGCCGTTGCGCGCCGAGGATCTCCGGCAGCGCGAGGTAGGACTCGTAGGTCAGTGCCGCGTTCCGTTCCGTCATCCCGTGCATCCTGCCATTGACCCGGCGCCTGCCGCGCCGTATCGACGGCGTGCGCATGTGGTTACACAATTAATCGATAATTGTCGATTGTCGATTAAGGGAGGCGAGGGGGGCTCGACCGGGTTCGCGCTGAGGCCTAAGCGCGCTGGTTCGCCTGCCTGTCCGATGCCACCGGGCTGCAGATCCTCCATGCTGTCGTCACGGCGTCGGGACCGATGACGGTCGGCGAGATCGTCGCTGTCTCCGGGGTCGGGCAGTCCACCGTGTCCGCACACCTCCGCAAGCTGGCTGCCCTCGAGTTCGTCCGCGTCGAGCACGTGCGCACCACAACCCGTGTCCGGATCAACCCGGACTGCCTCGCCGAGCTACCCGATGACCGGGTCGTTCCACGGGCTCGCCCTCCTGTAGCTCGAGCTGATGGCGCTGCTGTTCGTGGTGGCAGCGGGATTGGCACTCGGCACGCCCTTCTACGTCTCCACCGAGGCATTCCTGCCCATCGCCTCAGCGCTCCACGACAGTGGGATGTCCCTCGGCGCGACCGTCGCGCTGGTACTGACCTCGGCAGGTGTCAACCTGCCCGAACCGACGGTCCTCAGCAGGCTGATGCGTGCCGGGTTACTCGCCTGCTACACCCTCACCGTGGTCGTCGCCGCTATTGGCGCGGGGTACCTCGTTCCGTTGCTCGCACCGTGAGCGCCGCTAGCATCGAGAGTGATGAGCATGCGCGCGGACTCCAACGACCCTGCCGACGACCACAGGGCTGCCGGGACCGGCGAAGCCGGCGACGAGCACGAGCCGGATGTCACCGCCCTCGCGTCGCTACTCGCGAGCAGCGAGCGGGTCGTGGCGCTCACCGGAGCGGGAGTGTCTGTACCGTCGGGTATCCCGGACTTTCGCAGTCCGGAGAGCGGGCTGTGGAACACCGTCGACCCGATGGACGTGGCCACCATCGATGCCTTCCACCGCAACACCAAGGGGTTCTGGGACTTCTACCGGCCACGCCTGGACATGGTCCGGCAGAAGCGGCCCAACCCCGCACACGAGGCGCTTGTCGAGCTGGAGCGGCGCGGCCGGTGCGATGCGGTGATCACCCAGAACATCGACGGGCTCCACCAGGCGGCAGGCAGTACGGGGGTCGTCGAGGTGCACGGCTCGATCGGCACGTCCAGCTGTACGGGGTGCGGTGCCACGTGGACTCTCGACGAGACCGCGTCGCTGTTCGGCGAGCACGGTATCGCGACGTGTACCAGCTGTTCCGGCAAGGTCAAACCGGATGTCGTGCTGTTCGGCGAGCTCCTGCCCGCCGCGGCCATGGAACGGGCACGCGACCTGGCTGCCCGGGCCGACCTGTTGCTCTGTGTCGGCTCCTCCCTCGAGGTCTATCCTGTCGCCGAGCTACCCGCGCTCACGCGGGACAGCGGTGGCCGGATCGCTGTCGTCACACAGGGCCCGACTCCCTACGACGAGGTGGCCGACGTGCGCGTGACCGGGAACGTCGCCACCGCACTGCCCGCTGCCGTCGCCGAGCTCTGAAACCTCGCGACGGCCGGCGGCGACACGCGAAGCCGCACGGAGGCTCGACTGCGGGATGACCGCTCCGCGGTCACCACTCGGGGTGCCCTGCCGTGCATCACACTTCGATAGCGGCCCTGTCCTTCGGCGCCCCTCGACGGCTATCGTCCGATCGTCCCGGGTGCCCGGGTGCCGGTAGGCGGTCGGACATCAGTCGAGGCAAGGTCTACGAGGAGGCGCGAATGGACACGGTGGACGAATGGCTCGGGAACGCATCCGAGTTCATCTGGGGCCCGTGGTTACTGGTCCCCCTGCTCCTGCTCACCGGCCTCTACCTGACCATCGTCCTTCGTGGCGTGCAGTTCCACCGGTTCGGGTACGCGTTCTGGCTGGCGCTGGTCAAGCGTAAGGAGCGCGGCGCCGAGGGCGACATCAGCCACTACCAGGCGCTCACCGTGGCACTGGCCGCCACGATCGGCGTCGGGAACATCGCGGGCGTGGGTACGGCGATCGCACTCGGTGGTCCGGGCGCCCTGTTCTGGATGTGGATCACCGGGCTCGTCGGCATGGCCACCAAGTACGCCGAGGCTTTCCTGGGCGTGCGCTTCCGCCGCGTGGACGCCAAGGGAGAGCAGAGCGGCGGGCCGATGTTCTACCTCAGCGAGGGCATCAGGAACAACTTCGGCAAGATCCTCGGAGTTTCCTTCGCCGTGTTCGGCGCGGTCGCCGCATTCGGGATCGGCAACATGGTGCAGGCCAACAGCCTCGCCGACGCCCTGAACGCCGAGTGGGACATTCCATTCTGGATCAGCGGGCTCGTGCTGATGCTCGCCGCGGCCGCTGTGATCCTCGGCGGCATCCGCAGCATCGGCCGGTTCACCGCAGCGTTCGTCCCCTTCATGGCGATCATCTACGTGCTCGGCGCCACCGGCGTGCTGCTGTTCAACGTCGGCGAGCTCCCCGGCGCGCTGGCAACCATCTTCACCGACGCCTTCACCGGGACCGCCGCGACCGGCGGCTTCGTCGGTGTCGGGTTCCTCGCCGCGCTGCGCTGGGGTGTGGCCAGGGGGATCTTCTCGAACGAGTCCGGTCTCGGTACCGGTGGCATCGCGGCGGCCGCCGCGCAGACCACGAACCCGGTACGGCAGGCCCTCGTCTCGATGACGCAGACATTCCTGGACACGCTCGTCGTCGTCACCTTCACCGGCCTGACCATCGTGGTCACCGGAGCGTGGACGACTGTGGACTCCGAGGGCGAGGCGCTGACCGGTGCCCCGCTGACCTCAGAGGCATTCCGTGACGGCCTGCCCGGCGACTGGGGCGGTCTCATCGTCTCCGTCGGCGTGGTCTTCTTCGCCTTCTCCACCCTGCTCAGCTGGTCGTACTACGGCGAGCGGTGCATGGACCGGCTGTTCGGGCGCGGCCTGGTGACGCCGTACCGCGTGGTGTTCGTTCTCATCATCTTCGTCGGAGCCGTCACCGAGCTCACCACGGTGTGGACGATCGCGGACATCCTCAACGGGTTGATGGCACTGCCGAACCTGATCGGTCTGCTCCTGCTGTCGCCGCTGATCGCCAGGAAGAGCCGCGAGTTCTTCCAGCTGGCCAACTGGAAGCAGGTCGACGACCTGCCCGGCCAGCGGTAACCCCGGAGGCGGTACGACCGTGTAGATGTCAGCGGGCGGTCGAGCGGGTGCGGAGGGGCTCGCTCGACCGCCCGCTCAACCGGTCCCGCTCAACGCGCGGCGGAACAGCGTCGCGATCTCGCCGTGCTCCGGTGTCTCGTCCACCAGCACGGCTTGCATCAGCAGCCCGCAGAACAGCGCGGCGATCATGCGCCCGGTCATCGGATCGGTGCGTGATCCGAACAGCTCCGCCATGGCGTTGTCCCAATCCGCGGCGGCCTTGCGCAGGTGCGGCCGGTGCAGCGCGAGCGCGTACAGGTTGTACTCGACGATCGTGTGCTCCCGATGCTCGGTGAGCGAACGGACCACGAAGTCGGCCAGCGCGTCCGCGAGGTCGACGCCGGAGTCGAGGGACCGTTCCCACTCGCGCAGCTGCGTGATGCTGCCCTCTGCTGCCTGCTCGAGGGCGACGGCGACCAGGTCGTCCATCGTCGCGAAGTGATAGGTCGTCGACCCGAGCGGAACTCCCGCCTGCGCCGCGACGCGGCGGTGCGTCAGCGCGTCGATGCCCTGCTCGGCCACCACCGTGATAGCCGCCCTGGCGATGCGGTTTCGCCGGTCCGGGTCGTTCGGCCCGCGCCTGCCCTGCGCACGCCCCGGCGATGAGGCACCTGCCTCCCCGTCGCCACCGGCCGCTCTGCTTGTCGTCATGACCGCCGAGTACCCCCTTCGCGCTGTACCAACCGTGCCCTCCGCCTTTTCATGATCACACGAAGGCTCCGTTCCTGGCCGCCCACCTGATGTGGACACCAGTACACATTCTAAGTACGCTTGTACGCAGCTTGCGCCTCGCGGCACCAGCATCAAAAGTGTGAACAGCGATTGGGACGACGAACCGGATGAAGGATCTCTACATCGACGGCATCTGGAGCGGGCCCTCGGCCGAACAGCCGGACAGCACCAGGACCGTACTCAACCCGTACGACGCAGGCGAGCTCACCACGGTCGCCGAGGCAGGCGAGAAGTGGGTCGAGGAGAACCAGGACGTGGTGCGGACCTGGCTCGGCCAGGAGTGAGTCCCTCGCACGAGCACGGCTGATGAACAGCCGTGCTCGTGCGAGAATCAGAGTATGACCACCGATCGCAATGTGCTGGGCGGCGAACTCGAGGTCTGCGGTACCGACCCGGTGACCGGTTTCTACCGGGACGGGTGCTGCAACACCGGCGAGGAGGACCTCGGTAACCACTCGGTATGTGCCGTGGTCACCGCGGATTTCCTCGCCAACCAGCACTCGGCGGACAACGACCTGTCCACGCCACGCCCCGAGTTCGGCTTCCAGGGGCTCGAGCCGGGCGACCGCTGGTGCGTATGCGCCGCTCGCTGGTTACAAGCCTACGAAGCCGGCGCCGCGCCTCCCGTGGTACTCGCGGCGACACACGCCAAGGCGCTCGACGTCGTCCCACTGGAGGCGCTCCGGGAGCACGCCGTCGACGTCCCGGCCGACCCCAGCAGCCTGACCTAGCCGCCACACCCCGCCACCATCGCGGAGTCATCACGGGCGAGGCGCCCGCACTCCCCGGGGTCGGCCCCGGAGCACGTGTGGGGCCGGCGTCAGTCGGCGCCGAGCATGCGCGATACGAGCCCCGCGTACGCGCGCGCGAGTTCACCGGGATCCGGACCGGTGGAATGCGTGTACCAGCGCGCGACATCGATACTCAGTGACAGCACGGCACGTGCTGCTGCCTTCACGTCGTCGACGCGGAAGTCACCGGACGACTGTCCCTCCGTGATCACCTCGCGTACCACGCGCTCGGTCTCCCGTCGCAGCCCGGCGACGACCTCGAACTCCTCAGGCGGTAACGCGGTCAGCTCGTACTGCACCACCCGGGCGACCAGATGACGGCGGGCGTGCCAGGCGACGAACTCCTGCACCAGCTCGCGCATCCGCACCACCGGTGGCTCCGGCCGCTGCGCCACCGAGCGCACCAGCGCGAGTGCCTTCTCGTGTCCGGTCCTACTGATGGCGAACAGCAACGCCGCCTTCGAGGGAAAGTGCACGTAGAGCGCGGCGGGACTCATCCCGGCAGCTGTCGCGATGTCCCGCGTGGTCGTCGCGTGATAGCCACGTTCGGCGAAGGACTCGACGGCAGCGGCCATCAGCCTGCGCGCGGCGTCGGGCTGGACGTCGGGCCACAGGTCGAGCGGGGACTGCTCGGTCATGGAGCCGGATGCAAGTCCACGAGGGGCCCGAGGACGCCGTGATGCGCGCTCGGGCTTCCCAGCGCGATCTCATCGGCCTTGGCACGCTTCAGGTAGAGATGCGCCGGGTGCTCCCAGGTCATGCCGATCCCACCGTGCAGCTGGACGCACTCCTCCGCCGCGTGCCGTGCCACGCGGGCGCACAACGACTGGGCCACGCCGACGGCGACGGGAGCGTCGTCGCCCGCTGTCGCCAGCTGGTCGGCCGCGTACCGCGCCGCCGCCCGCGCCACGACCAGCTCGTACCACAGGTCGGCGAGCCGGTGTTTGAGCGCCTGGTACGACGCCAACGCCCGGCCGAACTGGTACCTCTGCTTGAGGTACTCGACGGTACTGTCCAGGCACCACTCGGCCACACCGACCTGCTCGGAGGCGAGGACGCCTGCGCCGGTGCGGACCGCGTCCTCCAGCACCGTCGCCGCCAGATCCGGGCCCGCGATCCGTACTCCTGCCACGTCCTCGAGATCCACATCGGACACCGGCCTCGTGATGTCGAAGGACGTGACCGCGTCGACCGTGACCCCGCTTTCCGTGGCGTCGACGACGTACAGCTCCGGACCTTCCGCTCCACCGGCGGGAACGATCAGGCAGTCGGCACCCGCGCCTTCGGCGACAGTACGGACCGATCCGGACAGTCTCCCCTCTCTGGCGCGCACCGCGGTGGGAAAGGACCCACCGACACACGACGACAGCGGGACCACCAGCGTAGCGGTCCGGTTGCCGGCCGCCACCTCGGCGAGTACGGCATCGCGGTGCTCACCTGCCCGGCATCCGAGCAGCGCGCTGGTGGCCAACACGGCGCTACCGAGGAACGGCACAGGGGCCACGAACCGACCGAGCTCCTCAGCCACGACCGCGACCTCCCGCACACTCGCGCCCTGGCCACCGAGCTCGTCCGGGACGTTCAGCGAGGTTGCCCCGAGCTGGGTGGCCAACGTGTGCCACAACGCGGGGTCCCCGGTCCCTCCTTCCTCGCAGAGCTCGAGAACGCGCTCGGGCGGACACCGGTCCGTGAGCAGGTCCCGTACGCTGGCACGCAGGTCCTGTTCTTCCGTACTGTAAAGCAGGTTCGGGCTCATCGCGGCAGATCCTTCCATGGCACGTCCTTGTCGGCGCGCGCCTCCGCTGGCAATCCGAGCACGCGCTCGGCGATGATGTTGCGCAGTACCTCGGAGGTTCCCCCCTCGATCGAGTTACCCTTCGCCCTGAGGTAGCGGTACCCGGCAGTTCGCCCGGTGAAGTTGACCGTTTCCGGGCGACGCAGGCTCCAGTCGTCGTACCGCAGGCCCTCCTGCCCGAGCAGCTCCAGCTCCAGCCCGGACAGCTCCTGGGACAGCCGAGCGAAGCCGAGCTTCATCGCAGACCCTTCCGGCCCTGGAGAACCGGCCGCGAGCTGCTGTCCCAGGCGCTTGCCTGCCAGGCGCAAGGCCTCCGCCTCGACCCACAGCGCCATGAGCCGGTCATAGGTCGCCGCGTCAGCACCCTCCGGACGCTTTCGCCATGTGTCGGCGACGACACCCGACATACCGCCCTCGCGGGGCATCGGCCTGCCGCCGATGGCCACCCGCTCGTTCATCAGTGTCGTCTGGGCGACACGCCACCCCTCGCCGACCTCGCCGAGGCGGTTGGAGTCCGGGATCCACGCATCGCTGAGGAAGACCTCGTTGAACTCCGCCTCCCCGGTGATCTGGCGTAGCGGTCGCACCTCGACACCGGGGTCGGTCATGTCGCAGACGAAGTAGCTCATTCCCTTGTGCTTCGGCGCGTCGGGATCCGTCCGCGCCAGCAAGATCGCCCACCTGGCGTTGTGCGCGCTCGATGTCCAGACCTTCTGACCGGTCACACGCCAGCCATCACCCTTGCGCTCCGCCCGCGTACCCACCGACGCGAGGTCGGATCCGGCGCCGGGCTCGCTGAACAGCTGGCACCACACCTCCTCCCCGGTCCACAAGGGTCGCAGGAAACCCTGCTTCTGCTCTTCGGTTCCGAAAGCCAGAATCGTCGGAGCGGCCATACCCAGCCCGATACCGATCCTGGAAGGCTCGTTGTCCGGAGCACCCGCGGCTTCGAGCTCGGCATCGACGACCGGCTGCAGTGCACGCGGGGCACCGAGCCCGCCGAGCCCCTCCGGGTAGTGCACCCACGCGAGGCCCGCGTCGAACCGGGCGCGCAGGAACTCCCCGCGATCGGTCGTCGCGGGGTCGTTCGATGCCAGGAACTCGCGCGTCCGGGAACGTAGCCCCTCGGCGTCGAGCTCGACGGTGTCGGCAACGGATTCGCTCATCAGCTCAGTCCCTCGGTCCGCCTGCGATGTAGATGACTTGACCCGAGATGAACCCGGCCTCCTCGCTGACCAGGAACGACACCGTGGCCGCGATATCGGACGGCTGCCCGACCCTGCGCACAGGTATCTGCTCGGCCGCCCCCTTCTTGAAGTCCTCGTACGGCACGCCCACACGTTCGGCCGTGGCCGCGGTCATCTCGCTCTCGATGAAGCCGGGCGCGATGGCGTTGGCCGTGACGCCGAACTTGCCGAGCTCGACAGCGAGCGTCTTGGTGAACCCCTGCAGCCCCGCCTTCGCCGTGGAGTAGTTCGCCTGCCCCCTGTTGCCGAGCGCGGACACGCTGGAGAGGTTCACCACGCGCCCCCAGCCCGCCTCGGTCTGGTGAGCCTGCACGGCCCTGCTCATCAGGAACGAGCCCCGCAGGTGCACGCCCATCACCGCGTCCCAGTCCTCGTCGCTCATCTTGAACAGCAGGTTGTCCCTGGTGATGCCGGCGTTGTTCACCAGCACCGTTGGCGCGCCGAGCTCCTCGGTCACCCGTCGCACGGCCGCTTCGACGTCCGCTGAGGAGCTGACGTCCGCGCCGACCGCGATGGCCCGGCCACCGGCCGAGGTGATCGCCGCGATCGTCTCCGTGCAGCTGGACTCGTCCAGGTCGACGACACCGACGGCGAAACCGTCCTGCGCCAGCCGTACGGCGATCGCCGCGCCGATGCCGCGCGCGGCGCCGGTGACGATGGCGGTACGTGATTGGGTCACGGTTGCCTCCAACAGAATCGCTGTCCGACAGCTCAACCCATGACAGGCTAAGCAACCGCTTAGTACGTTACCGCCCCATGCCTCCCCCTGTCCAGCACCACATGAGTAATGATCGCGCGCGGGGCGGGGCACGGCGCACCACTCGCACGGCGCACGCCACCGGCCCCGAGAAACCGCCGGGTCCCGCTACGGCTGAGCGCGCGCCGAACGCCCCGTCACAACGGCAGCGAAACGGCGAATGGCTAGGCAGACCCCCAGACTGCCTAGCCATGCGAGACACACCTCAGAATGCGCTCCGACGTGGCGCATTCACATGAGTTGCTGTCACCATCGGAACCTATCGAGGCAACTGGCGCAGCGTCAACCGATGTGATGTACATCCATGTATCCTCTTTACATCAGTTGAAATTCGTAACGGAGGTTGTGGCATGTCCGCAGGGGAGCTCGGAACACTGGCAGATCGCATCAATCACCTGTTCGCCACGGTGCACCCCGCGGGCCGCGGCCCGTACAGCAACGAGGAGGCCGCCGCCGCAATCACCGAGCAGGCCTCGACGTCCATCTCGGCCACCTACATCTGGATGCTGCGGAAGGGGCATCGGGACAACCCTACGATGAAGCACCTCGAAGCCCTCGCCACGTTCTTCGGGGTTCCCGCGGCCTACTTCTTCGACGACGCGATCGCCGCGGACGTCGCCGCCGAGCTGGAGGCACTCACCGCGCTGAAGAACGCGGGAGTCCACCACGTCGCGCTGCGTGCCGCAGGGCTGTCCGAGCGCAGCCTGGACTCGATCATCGACGTGATCAACCGTGTCCGGGAGCTGGAGGGTTTGCCCCGCGAGGACGATTCCCGACAATGAAGCAGGGACGACGTCAGCGTCACGTTCCGCGCGCGTGCCCGCGGGACCCAGGACGACGAGCAGTATGGGACAGCCCCAGGTGAACAGGGACGGACTGAAGCGGCGATGCCGGAAGCGACTGCGAGAGCTGGAGCTACCGGATCCCTTCGACCTCGACAGGTTCTGCGCGAGCCTGAGCGAACGGACGGGTCGTCCCATCCGCCTGCTTGCCCTCGAGCTCTCCCCACCCGGCCCCTGCGGGATGTGGCTGTGCACCGCGACGACCGACTACGTGATCTACCAGTCGGCGACCGACCCGCTCCATCAGGAGCACATCGTCCTCCACGAGCTCAGCCACATCGCCTGCGCGCACAGCGCGACCTCCGTACTGCGCGCGGACACGGCCGAGCGGCTCCTGCCACACCTCGACGGCGACATGGTGCACAGCGTCCTCTCCCGTAGCCACTACACGCAGGAGCAGGAACTCGAGGCCGAGTTGATGGCCTCATTGATCCTGCACAGGGCCCGCAAGGACTCGCGGGCGAAGGCGAAGCCGGACCGCAGGGTCCCGCTCTCCGCGGAGGACGACGCCAGGATCGCCGCGCGGATCGAGCGATCCCTGCAAACTCCGGTGAGGTACCGGCCGTGACGACGGCCCTGTACTCGCTGTGCGCCGCCGGCGCCTGGGTCGCGGCAGGATACAAGCTCTCCGCGACGCGCAGGCTCCGCGACCCCACCGTGACCGCGGTGTGCGTGACCTTGGCCCTGATGGGCATGGTGCTCACCGCGTCCATCCCACCGTTACGGGTGTGGCTCGACCACCAGCTCGCGTCTGTCAACTTCGGAGTCCTGCTCACCCTCGTCTGCGTGGTCGCGTTCAGCACGTCCGCGCAGGTCATGCTGCTGCTGTGGACCAGAACCGCCGAAGACGCCCGCGGGGCCGTCCGCAACCGGCTCATCGCGCTTGCCGGGGTCGTTGTCCTGATGACCGCGCTCTTCCTCGCTGCACACCCTGGCCCACACGACCACTCGTTCTCCCGCGGCAGCGCCGGGAACCTCGGCTACGCGGCCTGCCTGCTGATCTACCTGGCAGCACTCGGCATCGCCATGCTCGCCATCGCCAGGCTCGGATGGCGGTACGCGCGCCTGACCGACCGTCCGCTGGTGGCGCACGGGTTACGGTTGGCGGCAGCCGGATCCACACTCGTGCTCGCCTACTGCGTGTACCGGCTCGGCACCCTCGTCGGCGCCTGGTTCGGCAGGGACACGGCGTACCCGGAGACGCTTCTGCGACTCATCGCGGGCAGCGGGGCGTTGCTGATCATGCTGGGACTGACCTTGCCGTCCTGGGGTCCCCGGTTCGTCCACGGCATCGACCATCTCCGGCGTTACGCCCGCTACCGGCGCCTACGCTCGCTGTGGCAGTCGATCGTGGCCGGTCGGCACCCGGAGCTCGTCCTCGAGCACTCGACCGCCAGAGCATTACGCAGGTTCGCCCCCGGCGAGCTGCACTTTCGCGTGTACCGCCGCATCATCGAGCTGTCCGACGCGCGGCTGGCGTTGCGCCCCTACATCGACCCCGACGCGCGGGAACGAGCCCGCCTGCTGACCAGGCATCTGGACGAGCAGGAACGCTCCGCGATCGTCGCCGCCACCGAGCTGCGCAGCGCAGTCCGGGCCGAGCAATCCGCTGCTCCTGCCGGCCACGAGTCACCCGGGACGGAACCGGCACCGCTCGACGGCGACGTCGCATCCGCGCTCGCATGGTGGGCACGTGTCGCGCGAGCGTACGCCCGGTCCGAGTGGGTCGCCGAGGCCCTGGCCGCGCCTACGGACGCGGACGTGTACGCGGCTACGCCGGGTTCTCCGCGGCGACCTGGGTGAACAGCCGCTCCGCTCGCAATGCGGCGTAGCCGGGCTTGATGACATCGTTGATCAGGGCGAGGCGCTGGTCGAACGGGAGGAACGCCGACTTCATCGCGTTGACCGTGAACCACTGCAGGTCGTCGAGCGTGTAGCCGAAGGCGTCCACGAGCTCGGTGAACTCGCGGCTCATGCACGTCCCGCCCATGAGCCGGTTGTCGGTGTTGACGGTGACGCGGAAGTACAGGCTGCGCAACAGCCGGATCGGGTGCTCGGAGATCGAGGGAGCCGCGCCCGTCTGCACGTTGGAGGTCGGGCACATCTCCAGGGGGATACGCAGGTCCCGCACGTAGGAGGCCAGCCTGCCGAGGCGCACGCTTCCGGAGTCCGAGACGGTGATGTCGTCCACGATCCGCACGCCGTGCCCCAGGCGCTCCGCGCCGCATCGCTGGATCGCCTCCCAGATCGACGGGAGACCGAAAGCCTCGCCCGCGTGGATCGTGAAGTGCGCGTTCTGCCTGCGCAGGTACTCGAAGGTGTCCAGGTTCCTTGTCGGGGGGAACCCGGCCTCCGGGCCTGCGATGTCGAATCCCAGCACACCCTCGTCCCGGTACCGTACGGCCAGCTCGGCGATCTCCCCCGAGCGCGCGTTCTGGCGCATCGCGCACAGCAGCGTACCCATCCGGATCCGCCTGCCGGAGGCAGCGGTACGGCGCTCGCCCTCGCGGAACCCCTCCTGGACAGCCTCCACCACCTCGGGCAGCGTGAGCCCCGACTCCAGGAACAGCTCGGGCGCGTAACGCACCTCGGCGTAGACGACTCCGTCCGCGGCGAGATCCTCCGCGCACTCGGCAGCGACGCGTGCCAGCGCGTCCGCGGACTGCATCACACCGACGGTGTGACCGAACGTCTCCAGGTAGCGCTCGAGCGACCCCGAGTCGGCGGCGTTCACGAACCATTCACCGAGCTCGCCCGCGTCGGTGGTGGGGAGCTTGTGGTACCCGGTCTCGCCTGCGAGCTCGACCACCGTCTCCGGACGCACGCCACCATCCAGGTGATCGTGCAGCACCACCTTGGGTGCCCGGCGGATCCGATCCCGCGTCGCGGCGTTCAGTTCGTCCTGCACCCGCACCTCCTCATGGCCGGTTCGCGGCTCATGGCCGACTGGCAGTAGACCTGGCTCGGCGCGCGTCCCTGTGGGGATCGCACCGGGGCCCACGTCCAGGATCGCACGAATCCGCCCGTCTCCCGTGCACCTGCGGTGGGAGCCGAATGTGACAGCGGGTTCCTAGAAGACGCCCGGGGTCACATTCGGCTCCCACCCGCGGGGTGGGTTACTGGCCGGAGCTGTCGAACGGTGCGGTCAGGCAGGCCAGGCGGTCCCCGGCGGCGCCTGCCTCGCCCTCCTCGGTAGCGGTCTCGGCTTCGGCGTGCACCACGACCGAGGCCGGAGCACGCTCGGCGAATCCGAACGGCACCTCCGCGGTGACCTCGGCGTCGCCGGCCCCGTCTGTGGCGAAGTCCAGCCAGATCTCGTTGTCCGGGTTGGCGTAGTCCGGGTCCGTGGACGGCTGGTTCGGATCGACCTCGTGCTGGAAGTGGGGTCCGGCGTCGGATCCATCGGCACCGCACGGCTCGGAGTGCGCATGTGCCGCGTAGGCGCGGTCCGGAACCAGCCCCCGCACAGACAGTGTCACCGACGTGGTGTCACCTTCGTCCACCTCCACTCCGAGCTCGGCACCTTCCGGAGCCAGCTCCGTGTCGTAGGTGTAGGCGTCGTCCGCCGACTCCACAGCGGCGAGCACGCCGCTGTGGCTGACGGCCTCGGCCTCGGAGCCGTTGGGGTTTCCCGTCCCGGCCTCCTCGTCGCCGTTACCGTTGTCGGCGCAACCCGCCATGAGCAGTCCCGCGATGGCCACGGCCGCGAGCAAGCCGCGAGCCGGGCTCGTACGTTGTGCAGTAGTCCGCATACAGTCAGTGTTGCTGATCACGTTGAGCGACCCGGACCCGACCCGTGTGGCACCGGGTCGTGCGAATCTCACCGGCCAGGCAACGCCGCGTACCGGGCATGCGTTGAGCGGAGGGTAACTCCGCACGCCACGGTGCCGTCCGTTCGCGGGCCGGTCTCGGCGCCGTCCGGGGCGCGCAGGAGGCGCCGGTGGGTGCACGGGCGTGCGCGTCGGGCTCGACATCCGGTGTGACATGCGGCGCCATCCAGGCCAAGAACCAGACCGTCCGGTACCCGCCGGATGCCCTGCCGCGCGGTGCCGCACGGCACCTGCCGGACCGGGCGGTGGTAGCTAAGGGCGGCGTAGTTCGAACCGCGATCGCACCCCGAGCTTGCGCAGCACGCGCGCCACGTGATGCTCGGCGGTGCGCGGGGACAGAAACAGCACCTCGGCGATCTCCCTGTTCGTCAGTCCCCGGCTGAGCAGGCCTGCGACCTCTTTCTCCCTGGGGGACAGCGCGTTGCCGTAGCCGCGCCTCCCCCGGCGTGACGCGACGACGCCGCCCGCGCTCCGGACCGCGCTGCGGCAACGGGCGGCATCCCTGGTAGCGCCGAGCGTCTCGAACGTCTCCGCGACAGCCGGGACCAGTTCGGCAGGGTGCCCCTCGCCCTGGGCGATCCGGCAGTACGCCGCGGACTCGGCCGCCACGGCCGCGTGATACGGAGCGGGTAGCTCCGCGTAGTGTCGCCGGGCACAGTCCAGGGCGTCGGCCGCCTGCCGGAGGCTGCCCGCCCATCGCAACCGGCTACCCCGTGCCGCGACGGCGGCAGCGTGCGCCAGCGGGGCATCCCGCCCCCGGATACCGTGCTCGAACTCGGAGCCCACCCGCTCCGCGGCACCGTGTCGACCCAGCTGCCCGAGCGTCTCGGTCAGCACCGGCACGAGCGGTGCGGCCCAGACCCACACTCTCTTGCCGTGCACCATCGACCACGACCGCGACGCCACCTCGTACGCGGCCTCGGGGTCCTGCCGGGACAGATGCATCCTGGCCAGTTCGGCGGTTGCGGCCAGCAGGCGCGGGTTGTACGCGCGGGCATCGGTCAGTCCGGCCGAGTCGAGGTGGGCCGTAGCCGCGTCCCACTCCCCCTTCGCCACCGCCAGCGCGCCCTGCGCGAGCGCCAGCTCGGTGCGCACGACCTCGATGTCCGCGCAACGCTCGGCGAGCTCGCTGCATCGCTCCGCGAGCCCCGTCCAGTTCCCGGTGAGCCAGTCGAGCCTGGCTTGCAACCCACGGCCGATGTCGATCATGAACGTGGCACATTCCTGAGCCTGCGCGAGCCGGATACCGCTGTCCAGGAACCGCCGCGCGCGTTGTAGATGGCCGACCCAGGACAGCGCGTCGGCGAGGTAGAGGTGCGCCCGGGTGAGGTACTGATGCTCCTCACGGGAACGTGCCTGAGCCGGGAGCAGGGCGATACGCTCCCCGACGTCCGGCGTGCCGATCTGGACGAGGTTCTGCAGCTGGTTGGCGAGCACGTTGGTCAGCGCGGGCCCATCCGGGAGCCTGCCGAGCTCGCGATCCACCCGGTTGACCCACGCGAGGTGGTCCTCCACGGGTGCCGCACCGACCTGGGCCTGCCCGAGTGCCGACATCGCGAGCAACGCGGTCGGCGCGTCGTGCTCACGTAGCTCACGCACCGCGGTTCTGAGGTGCCTGCGACCGGCGGCCACCAGTTCGGGCTTGCGCAGCATCACCACGCCGAGCCGGGTCCGGATCAGCCCGCGAGTGGCCACCGGCAGCCGCTCGTCGCCGAGGACCCGCTCGAGGATCCCGGTGACATCGCACCTGCCCCTCGAGCACAGAGCGGCCTTGCTCAGTTTTCCCGCCAGGCGCACCCGCTGCACGGCCGAGAGCGACGCCTCGGACAGCAGTTCATGCAGGATCTCGGCGGCCGCGGTCGGCTCACCGATCTCGCGTGCCTGGTCGGCCGCTGCCTCGGCGGTCTCCACCCACCGCCCGTACTCCTCCGCGGCCCGGTAGTGCTCGGCCATCCACGCGAGCGGCACCGGGTCCCTCCTCGCCAGCACGTCCGCCGCACGCAGGTGCAGCTGCAAGCGTTCCGGCCCTGGCAGTGCCTCGTAGACGGCCTGGCGCGCCAGCGCGTGCACGTACCCGTAACGGTTCCGGCTCGCCTCGACCAGCACGCCGGCGCGCAGGGCCTCCATCAACGCCGCGGCGGTGCGTTTCCTCGACCGGCCGGTCATACCACTGAGCAGCTCGACGTCGACCGGCTTGCCCAGCACAGCGCCGGCCCGCGCCACGTGCAGGGCGGACGCCGACAGTGGTGCCAACCGCTCCTGCATCGCGTGGCCGAGCAACACCGGAACGCCGAGCGACTCGAGCAGCCGAACGGTCCCGGGCCCGTCGGTGCGGACCGGCCCGGCCGCGTCGCCGAGCGCGCGCAGCACTTCCTCGAGCACGAACGGGATACCCGCCGTCCGTTCGTGCAGCTGGATGAGCAGCTCCTCGGACTCGGCATCCGGCCCCAGCGTGGCGCCGACCAACTCGGCCACCTCGGCACGGCCCAGGCCTGCCAGCCGGACCACTGTACCGGTGACATCGCGTCGCAGGCGGTACGCGCTGCCCAGCGGGCCGCCGTCGCCGCGATGACCCGCGCCGCGGTAGCTGACCACCACGGACAGGCGCTCGGGCATGGTGGCCGCGAGGAAGTTCAGCACGTCCCGGGTACCGTCGTCCGCCCAGTGCGCGTCCTCGATGATCAGCAGCGTGCGCCCGCACGTCGCGAGGACGTCGCGCATCGCCCGGAACAGCCGGTGCCGTTCCGCGCTGGGGTCGTCGAGCCGGTCCGGGCAGGGCGGCAGGTAGCACGCGAGCTCGGGCAGCAGCGGGCGCAGGGCCCCCGTCAGCGGGCTCAGTCGCGAGCAGCGGCGCAGCCGCTTCCCGACCGCCCGCAGCGCGTCGAGCACCGGCCCGTAGGAGCACGGTTCGCGGAACGGCTGGCAGGCCCCGCTCAGCACGTTCCAGGAACGCAACGTCGGCAGCGCGCACAGCTCGTCGATCAGCCGGGTCTTGCCGATGCCTGCGTCACCTTCGACGAGCGCGACCGACGGCGGTGTGGTGACGGTGTCGAACAGCGCCCCCAGCTCGGCGGACCGGCCGACGAGCGGGAGTTGGCTGGTGTGGGCCGACACGACCGGCCCCGTCGTCGCGGGCTCGACCGGATGGGCTGGCATTGCTACGCGCTCACTCGAACACGGTGCCCTGATCCGTCGTTCGGGCAACTCATCTCGACCACATCGCCTTCCCGAGCGATTCACCCCATGCCGCGTGACCCACAGGTCCGTGGCGCGGTTCACTGAGTCTAGTGAAGCTTGCCTAACAGGCAACCCGACAGGAGAGTGAATAGTTACGGCGTGTAGCCGTACGTCCGGGGTGTGGCACCCATGCCGAACCGATCACCCCTGAGCTGGACGGCACTCAGCGCAACGAGCCCGACCGCCGCTCGACGGCGTCGATGCCCGCCCTGCACGAACGCTCGACCGCGCGGTGATTGCGGATCCGGCCCACGATCCCGAACGGCTCCAGCTCGAGCCCCGGCTCGCCGTTTCCGTCGCTGACCGTGAACGTCTCCCCGGACAGCACGCCCCCGCGATACCACGGCTCCCAGCGCTCGAAGTCGGGGCTGTGCCGGTGCCCGTAGACGTACACCCGCGAGCCGTCCCCCTCGAGCAGCCCGCCGTCCCGCGGCCACACGTCGATGCGCTCACCGGATCGCGCCGGCCATTCCCGGGCCGTCACCACCTCCACGCACGGTCGTGTGCCGTCCCGCCGCACCAGCAACCCGTCCGCGGGGCCGGAACGGACGGGCACCGGCGCGGCGGAGTCGATCTCCACGACGGTGATCAGCACCCGAGGTACCCACCACCAGTTCTCCCGCCGCGCCAGCAGACCCGCCGCGCGCAGCCGCGTCGGCGGATGCTTGACGATCTCCTGCTCGAGCAGCTTGTCCGTGAAGATCGTTCCGTCCAGGTCGTGCCGCACGCTGACCCGGCCGGCGGCGACAGCGGCCGTCGCATCCTCCCCGAGCGTGCGGGTGTCGGTCACGCTCGCCGCCACGTACTCGGTCACGAGTGAGTCGACCGTGTCCAGATGCAGGTAAGGCAACGCCGCACACGGCACACCGTCCAGCTCGAGCGGCACAACGGGCAGGCCAACCGGGCCGCGCGGACCCAGCCAGGACAGCTCGGCGACAGTGGACCGCCGCCACACCGAGTTGAAGTCCGTCACCTCGCCGTCCTCCCGTGTCCGACGCCCGTACCCGGCAGGGCCCTTCCACCGCTGCCCCGCCGACGTGACTCGGAGCCGCGTGGGCTTCCGTACCCACACCATAGGGCGAGGCACGGGGCGCTACCCCGCCGCCCGGCAACCCCTATGACTGTCCGGCGCCTCGTGCTAGGTTGCATCGACTTCAACGATGCCTTGAAGCGGAGTTCGTGTACGTCAGGCTCTCGGAGGTACCGTCAGATGCCCGCCGTCATCGTGCTGTTGGCCGTACTGGCCGTCTTCGCACTCGGCTACCGCTACTACTCGGCATACCTCGCCAGAAGTGTGTACGCGCTCGACCCGTCCTATGTCACGCCTGCCCACCGCTACTCCGACGGCATCGACTTCGTCCCCACGAACAAGCACATCGTCTTCGCGCACCACTTCATCTCCGTCGCCGGTGCGGCGCCGATCGTGGGTCCCGCCATCGCCGTGTTCTGGGGATGGCTTCCCGCGCTGCTCTGGGTGGTACTCGGCACGGTCTTCGCGGCGGGCGCGCACGACTTCGGCGCCCTCGTCGTCTCCGTGCGGCACAAGGGGCGCAGCGTCGGCACGCTGGCCAAGGACGTGATCAGCTCGCGCGCGCGGACACTGTTCCTGCTCATCATTTACTTCCTGGTCACCTTGGTCAACGCGGTGTTCGCCGTGGTGATCGCGACGCTGTTCGTGAACAACCCCGCTGCCGTGCTCCCCGTGCTGTTGACCATCCCCCTGGCCATCGGCGTGGGGCAGTACATCTACCGCAAGCGCACGGCCGCGCTGCTGCCCTCGGTGATCGCGCTGCTCGTCGTCTACGCGTCCATCTGGCTCGGCAGGCACGTGCCGGTCACGGTGGACCCGATCGCCTCGGCGTTCGGGCTCGAACCGCTCACCGTGTGGATCGTGCTCGTGTTCGCCTACACGTTCTTCGCCTCCCGCCTTCCGGTGTGGGTGCTGCTACAGCCGCGTGACTACATCAACCAGCAGCAAATGCTGCTGGCGCTCGCCGTGATCGTGGTCGGCGTGGTCATCGGTATGAACACGATCGCGGCTCCGGCCGTCACCGAGGTCCCCGCCGACTCCCCGCCGTGGTTCCCGCTGCTGTTCATCACGATCGCCTGCGGTGCCATCTCCGGGTTCCACAGCCTGGTCTCGTCGGGGACGACGGCCAAGCAGCTCGACAAGGAGAGCGACGCGCGCTACGTCGGGTACCTCGGCGCGGTCGGCGAGGGCACGCTCGCGCTGTGCTCCATCCTCGCCTGCACCGCGGGTGTCGTGGCGCTCTCGGCCACGCCGGGCTCCGACTGGCAGGCACGCTACGCCGACTGGCAGACCGCATCGGACGGCGCGCTCGACACCTTCACCCGAGGCGTGGCGGGTTTCGCCGAGAACCTCGGGGTACCCCTCGCTACCGGGACCGTGTTCGCGGCGGTCGTGGTGATCAGCTTCGCCGCGACCAGCCTGGACACCGCTGTGCGCCTGCAGCGTTACATCGTGCAGGAGATCGCCGAGATCGTCGGGTTCCGCCCGCTCGCGCGCAACCTCACGCTGGCCACGGCCGTGGCGTTGAGCCTGCCGATCGTTCTCGCGCTGCTGCCGGGGAACTTCGCGTTCGGCACGCTGTGGCAGCTGTTCGGCACCACCAACCAGCTCACCGCGGGCCTCGCCCTCGCGGTGATCGCGGTATGGGTGACCAAGCGTCGTCGCAACCCGGTCGTGATTCTCGTGCCACTGGTGTTCCTGGTGGCAATGACATCCTGGGCACTGGTCATTCAGCTCGTCGAGTTCGCCACCCACGAGGATCCGCTGCAGGTCTTCCTGCTCGCCCCGCTGGATGCGATCATCTTCGTGCTCGCCATCTGGCTGATCGTCGAGGCCGCCGTCGCACTGCGCGCGGCGTGGGCAGGGCGCACCTCGGCTGTCGAGCACGGCGAGGAGCTCACCGAGGTCGAGGCGCCTGCAGCGGACCCGGACCGCGATGAACGCTGACGCCGCGCGGTCGCGCAGCCGCAAGCAGGTCGCGGCTCGAGCACGCGCGTCGTTCACCCGCGCGTGGCGGAAGGCCGAGCAAGCGTTCGATGCGGTCTTCGCCGCGCGCTGGGGCAGCGCGCTCCGGCGTGACGCGCGGGACCAGTCCGACACCCTGCGTGCGCTGGTGCTGCTGGAGTCCCTGGGAGTGGACAACCCCGTCGGCTACGAGACGCTGGAGCTCATCCCCTACGTAGTCGCGGATATCCACGACTGGCATCGGCGCATGGGACACGAGGAGCTCGGCGAACCCGGAGTGTGCTGTTGACGGACGTGGCGACCCCGGGCGATGCCCCACCGATCGTCATCATCGGCGGTAAGGGAGGCGTCGGCAAGACGACGGTCGCCGCCGCGACGGCACTCACCCTCGCGGATGCCGGGCGACGCACGCTCGTGCTGTCCACCGATCCGGCGCACTCGCTCGGCGACGCCCTCGCGAGCCGGCTGGCCGACCGCCCGAAGCGGGTCGCTCCGCGGCTGTGGGCGGCCGAACCGGACGCGGACGCCGCCGTGCGAGCCAGGGTCGGCCAGGTCACCGACGACGCCTATGCCGCACTGCCCCGCAAGATCATGCCGGCCGTGCAGCGGCACCTCGAGACGGCATCCAACGCTCCCGGTATGACCGAGTCCGCGCTCAACGACGTGTTCATCGAGTATCTGGAGCGCGTACCGCGGGACTGGGACCACCTCGTGGTCGACAGCGCTCCGACCGGACACCTGCTGCGCATGCTCGAGCTACCCGCGTTGCTGACCCCGTGGGTGCGCGGGCTCGCACGGCAACGCGAGCGGGCCGTCGACGCCGACAGGTTCGCCACCGGCGTGCTGGGCACAGCCGACGAGGCGGACGACCCGTTGCTCGCGCGGCTGCACGCGAGGCGGAGGAGACTCGAAGGGGCCGCGGACCGGCTTCGCACGGAGGCCACAGTGCACCTGGTCGTGCTGGCCCGCCACATGGTGCTCGCAGAGAGTGCTCGTGCGGCGACGTCACTGACCTCGGCAGGGTTCGTCCTCGGCGACGCCGTACTGAACCAATCACCATCCGAATCGGACAGTACGTGGCACGAGCTGGCACGCGAGCAGCTCGGCGTGCCCGGTGTGGTAGAGCTCGCCGCAGCAGACTCCGAGCCGATCGGTCCGGAACGACTGCGTGCGCTGGGAGTTGCTCTGACCGAGGGAGGGTTCCCGCGCGGCGATCACCGCACGAGTACAACGAATAGATAGCGACGTCGCCGGTGATCTGCCGCACACGCCGGTATGTGTCGTAAGGTCACAGGATCACCTCGGTGAGTGCACAACCGTGCTGAGCGTACAGCGGTGTTGGGAGGCTGTGGTGGGTGGATTCGGTATTGATTTCGGCACTGCGAACACGGTCGTGGGCCAGCCCGATGCGGGAATCGTTCTCGATGAGCCGTCCGTCATGCTCACCCGGGCGAACGAACCGTACCGGGCGATCCGGGTAGGAAAGGAAGCTCGGGAGCTGATCGGGCGAACTCCGGCCGGGTTCGCCACGGTCCGGCCGATGCGTGACGGTGTCATCGTCGATCTCGAGTCGGCGCGCGCCTACATCGGCGCCATCATCCGGAAGGTCACCGACCGGTGGCAGCGCTGGATGCGCCCCCGGGCGGTGATCGCCGTGCCTGCGGGCGCGACCACCCTGGAACGTCGCGCGCTGCTCGAGGTCGCCCACGAGGCGGGGCTACGGAAGGTCGCGGTATTGCCGGAGCCGGTATCGGGCGCGTTGGGCTCCGGTGTCAACCCCGTCGAGCCACGCGCGCACCTGGTCGTGGACGTCGGTGGCGGTACCTCCGAGATCACGGGCTTCTGCTTCGGCGGCGTCCTGACCCACCGCAGCTGCCGGGTGGCTGGTGACGAGCTCACCCTGGCGCTGTACCAGCACCTGCGCGCCGAGCACCAGATCGTTGTCGGTGAGCTCACCGCGGAGGACATCAAGGTAGGCATGCACGGCCAGGACGATCCCTCCCTCGTCGTTGAGGGCCGGGATGCCGCCACCGGCCGCGCCCGTCTGGTCACTCTGGACACTGCCGAGATCATGGACGCGTTGCGCCCGACGACCACCGAGATCGTGCATACCCTCACGAGCTGTCTCGAGGACCTGCCGGCGCAGGCGGTCGGTGACGTGATGGCCGAGGGCGTGCTGGCCATCGGTGGCGGGTCGTTGCTGCGCGGGTTCACCATGCTTCTCGAGGAAGCGTTCGGGTTCCCCGTCAAGCAGTCGGAGCGGCCGCTCACCTGCGTGGCGGAGGGCGCTACCGCCGCGCTGTCCCAGCCGGACGTCGTCGCCGCCTACGGCTACTACTAGACATCCCCTGCGTGGGGCGCCCGGTCGGCACAGCCGCGGACCGGGCGCACCACCCACGTCTCCGCCAGGTCGTGCGCCGTTCTCGTCGCGGCGCGATTCGGCTCGACACACGTGCACGCCCTGCGGATGGCGTGCGGGTCCGGCACCTCAGCGGTTGTCGATGTAGTGCTCGAGTATCGCCGTCACGACCGGCCCCGAGGTCTGCGACCCGAACCCACCGCCGCGCACGAAGGTGGACACGACGATCTCCGGCTCCTCGGCCGGTGCCACCGCACTGAACCAGGCGTGCGGCTCCCCGTTGGGTGAGGAGGGATCCTCCGCGGTTCCGGTCTTGGCCACGCTCGATATCGGCAGCTCGTTGAGCTGGCCTGCCGTACCTCGCTCCGCCGAGGCACGCATGCCCTCGAGTACCGGGTCGAGCTTGTCGGCGAAGGACAGCTCCCGGGGCTCTTCGGTCTCCAGCTCGGTGAAGGACTCGTTACCGAACGCGGCGGCCAGCTGAGGCGTCACGATGTGTCCCGTCGCCAGCCCGGACGTCCACAGCGCGGAGTGCAGCGGGGTCACCGTCAGCGGCCCCTGCCCGATCCCCATCAACACGGTCGACCCGGTGTACCAGTTGCCACCGACCTGCTGGACCGAGTCCGGCGTTCCGAGGAACCCGGCGTTCTCCCCCGGCAGATCGATCCCGGTCGGCCTCCCGACACCCAGTTCCTCTGCCACCGTCGCGATCTTCTCCGGCCCCAGCTCGAGTGCCAGCTTGTAGAAGTACACGTTGTCCGACATGGCGATGGCATCGACGAGGTCGTGCGGCCCCATGGGGCGCCAGTTGTCGAACGTGTGCCCTCCGAGTGAGAAGCTGGCCCCGGTAGGCACCACTCGATCGGGTGGAACCGCGTCGTAGACGGCGTTGGCGGCGGCGACCACGATCTTGAACGTCGACCCGGGTGCCACGGGCACCTGTGACACGTGGTCGATCATCGGCAGGCCGGATCCGTCCATCTCCGAGGCCAGCTCGGCGTCGTTGATCGGCGGGACGTAGACGTTGTTGTCATAGGCGGGCACGCTCGCCTTGGCGAGTACCGCCCCGGTACGCGCGTCCATGGCGACCGCGCCACCGAGGTCCCCGCCGCTCTCCTCGATCGCGTCCGCCAGCGCTTCGTTGGCCACACGCTGCATCTCAGCGTCGAGGTGCAGCCGGAGATGCTCACCGGGAACCGGGTCGGTTCGACCGGCAGCGGCAGCAGGCCGGCCGTCGGGCTCGACGTAGACACACTGCCAGCCGTCCGTCCCGCGCAGGATCGCGTCGTACTGCTGCTCCAGCCCCGCCCGGCCGACCACCGAGCCGAGCGCCAGCGACGGTTGCCTGCTCATGTCGGCAGGCGTGCCCACGCCGACGAATCCCAGCGTCGGGCCCAGCACCGAACCGAGCGGGTAGTCCCTGCGCTGGGAGGGCATCACCAGTACGCCAGGCAGTTCGGACTCGGCGAGCCGGTCACCCACCTCCGGCCGCACGGTCGCGATCTCGACGTGCAGCTCGGACGACTCGGAGACCTGCTCGACCGCGTCCGCGAGCTCCCCGGCGGGCTCGTCGACGATGCCGGCCAGCCGCGCGATCGCGTCGCTGTCACCCTCCGGGAACAGGCCAGGAACCACGTGCACCTCGCTGCGCTCCTGGTTGGTGGCCAGCGGCTCGCCCGTGCGGTCCCGGATGTCTCCTCGCTCGGCAGGCAGCCGGATGCACCGGGTCATCTGCTCCTCGCTCGTCTGGCGCAGCTCATCGCCGCGTGCAGACTGGACGTGCCAGGCGAACCAGGACATCGCGGCGAGGGTCGCGCTGAGCAGCACGGCGCCGGTGCGTGCCCACCGCGGGTGTCGCCGCTTGGGCGGCGCGGGCGCCCACAGCGGCCGGTCCAAGCCGTCCCTGCGCGCGGCGAGTACCAGGCCGAGCGCGACGAAGTGCACCGTGGCGGTGGTGCCGCCGTAGCTGAACAGCGGGATCGGCAGTCCGGTGTGCGGCAGCAACGTCAGGTTCGCCGCGATCGACACGAACGCGTGCAGGCCGAACATCGCAGCGACGCCCGCGGCTATCAGCGCGGCCTCCGGGCTCCGTGTCATCCTGCTCGCCAGCGCCGCGCGCCACACGAGGACCAGGACCGCGGCGATCACCGCCACACCGGCCAGCAGGCCCCACGCGTGCACCACGCTGGCGAACGCGAGGTCGTGCTCGCTCTCCGGCACGTACGAGGCACGCAGGTCGAACAGCGGGTCACCCGCCCGCCCGAACAACCCCCCTGCGGCGATAGCGATCTCGGCCTGCAACGCGGCCCAGCCTGCACCACTGGCGTCCCGCGCACCCGACGCGAAGGACTCCAGCCGGTCGAGCTGGTACGGCCGCAACACCAGGAGGACCAGGGGCAAGGACGCCAGGGCGATACCGAAGATCGGAAGGAGCGGCAGCAACGGCACGCGGGCGAGCACCACGGTGAACAGCACGAGCGAGGCGATGACAGCGGCCGTGGACAGGTCGGGTTGCGTCGCCACCAGCCCGACGGGTACCGCGGCGAAGGCGAGGGCACTCCACAGCCGCCACCACGAGTAGCCACGCGCCAGCTGGTGCACAAGGAGCAACAGCACACCCAGCTTGGCGACCTCGGAGGGTTGCACGGAGATCACGCCGAGATCGAGCCACCGCTGGGCCCCCTTGACCTTGTCCCCCACGAGCGGGACCGCCAGCAGCATCAGCACAGCGGCCAGGTAGACGGCCCATGCCAGCCGTGACAGCGCCTGCACACGCAGCCGGGCGAGCAACACCATCGCGACAAGGCCCGCGGCGCCGATCACACCGTGCCGCACGGCATGTTCGGCCATCCCGAGCGCGAGCAGGTTCAGCAGCCCCAACCCGACCAGCACCGCAGCGGCGGCCACGATCCACGGGTCGATGACCCACCCGCCCGGATGCGTCGCCGCGGTCGACGGGCCGCTCAGCCGGCGCTTGTGCGCGCCACCGCGGCCGGGACTGCCGTTGCCCATGAGCGCCCTTTCAGCACGTGCCACCATCGGCGGGAATCTCGAGCGGCTGCGACGACACCCGCACCGGCTCCTGCGTCACAGCCATCACCGCGAGCGAGGACGACTCCGGCAGCTCCGGCCTGCTGATGCCGTACACCTGGCCCCACCCGGACTGCGCCGTGACCGCCATACCGGGCTGTTCCTCGACCGAGTCGCTGCAGCGGTCGACCACGTGCAGGGACCATTCCACGGCACGGTTCGTGCCCTCCCGATCCATGTGCACGTCCACCCGGAGCGGGCACGCCTGCCCCGGCTCACAGGTTTCTTCCAGGAGTTCCACGGCGACCTCGGTGATGGGATCCGCCTCCTCCGGAGCCAGCAGCTCGACGTCACGTGGCGTCCGCGCCGCCCCTTCCCCCCGGTCGCCGGATCCTTGCGCGCCAGAAGTCTCGCCGTCCGGCTCCGCGTCGCCTGCGTCCTCCTGCCCGCCCGGTTCCTGCGTCACAGGGGCGAGCTGGCGCTGCGGCTCGTCCGAGGACATCAGCGCGCCCCAGCCCCGCTGAATGTCCGACACCACGTTGGGCAGGCCCCACAAGCTGCCCGCGGCCACGAGCCCGGCGACGAGACCGAACACGAGTAGCCACCGTAGCCGCGCGACCGGTTTGCTGTGCCACGCGCGCCGCCGCGATCTGCGCCAGCCCCGCAGCCGCAGGTCGGCGCCGTGTGTCTCGCTCCTCGACCAGGATGCGGCTCCACTCTGGTCCTTTTCGGACTGTTCATCGTCCAGCTCGGGTTCGCGCCCAGCTATCGCTCCCGCCAGCGAGGCGAGCTCCGCGCGCAGGATGTCGATCCGGTCATCCGGTACATCGCGCAACAACCGCGTCGCCGCCTGACGCACATGCTCGGCGAGAGCACCCACATCGTCGCCGAGCTCGTCGAGACCCTGTACGAGCAGGTCCGCTTCGTCCCGCTGGCGCACACCGTCCCGCCGCGCGCTGGCGGCGAGCTTGCGCACCAGACCGGCCACGTGGTGGGTCACGGATCGTCCGTGCCCGACCTCGCCCGGCTCCTGCCCGTCCGGTTCGCCCTGCTGCTCGGTATCGACTCCGTCGCCGGTCGCGATGACGACGCTTCCCGACCCGGTGAGCAACACCCGGCGATCGGTGAAACCGGCCGGGTAGCGGCCGCCGCGTCGCAAGGCCTCCAACTCGACGGCGAGATCCCGGGCGAGCAGGCCAGCTTGCGCCGGGGTCAACGTCGCCACCGCGAGCAGCCTACTGAGGGCCGTGCCGGCGTGTTCGGCTCGCTCCACACCGGCTTCCGACTCGTGCGAGCTCTGCTGCGTAGCCTCCGGTTCCTGCGGTTCGGTGGAGCTGGACTCTGGCATGGACAACCCCTCACGACGCCGGACTCGTTGATTCATTATTTCGAGTTAGGGCGCGTAAGCACAGGGCTGTCCGTGTGTCTGCCAAACTGTTACCTGTGCACTTCGTGCACATCCGGGAATCCCGCACCACACCTGGGTCCACTTCGGTGGAACGCCACCGTGCGACACGCTCGGATTACCGAGTGTCGCGCGCCGGAATTCTTACTCCTGTATCAAGGCCACGCACCACATCCGGCCGCAGGGCACCGGGCGCGACCCGCGGTCGCTCGGCGCGGACAGCACACGGGGTGCCGTTGCTTTCCGGTAACGACGAAGCCGTGTACGCTGTATCGCACACCCGTTCGATTCCCGGAGGTGAGTGCCGGTGACCGTGCCGATCCAGGCATCGATTCTCGACCAGGCAGACGAGATCGGGCTCGGAACACTCGGCCCCGTCGAACGCACACAGTTGGGCGATCGCGCCTGGGTCGACCTGCTGCCGAACTGGGTCGCCTGCGCGCAGGAGCTGTTCGAGTTCCTGTACCGGGCGGTTCCCTGGCACGCCGAGCGTAGGCGCATGTACGACTCGATGATCGATGTTCCCCGGCTACTCGCCTTCTACGACGAGCACGACCCGATGCCGCATCCCGCCCTGGAACGGGCCCGGGCTCAGCTGACCACCCACTACGCGCGCGACCTCGGCGAGCCACTGTGCACCGCGGGCCTGTGCCTCTACCGCGACGGCGGCGACAGTGTCGCCTGGCACGGCGACACCATCGGCAGGGGCGCGCGGGAGGACACGGTCGTCGCGATCGTCGCGCTCGGCGCGCAACGCCCCTTCCTGCTGCGCCCACGCGGCGGCGGCAGGAGCCTGCGTTACTCCATCGGACACGGCGACCTGCTGGTGATGGGCGGTTCCTGCCAGCGGACGTGGGAGCACGCGGTCCCGAAGACGAGCAAGCGCGTCGGTCCCCGCATCAGCATCCAGTTCCGGCCACGAGATGTCCGCTGACCAGGGCTGCGGCCACGCTCCCGAGGTACTCGCGGCGTCACAACCCGACCGATCCGCTGGGGATCGCTCCGCACACCGGATGCGCTATCCTGCCCGCGTGCCGCACGGAGCAGTCGAACCGCCGCCGACGCCGGACGGGATCCGGCCGGCGCGGTTGCGGCTTCCAGCCACCGGACGGTGGCGGACTCTGCGGGAGTACCTTCTCGACCGCTTTCCCGCGGAAGGGCCGCAGCGTGTCGATGCGCTCTTTGCCGAGCAACGGCTCGTCGACCGCGCCGGTCCCGTAGCGCGGGAGGCCCCGTTCGTACCCGGTGCCACGCTCTGGTGCTACCGGGAACCGCCGAGCGAGGTCCCGGTGCCGTTCGAGGTTTCGATCGTGCATCGCGACGACCGCGTGCTCGTCGCCGACAAGCCGCATTTCCTGGCCACGACGCCACGAGGATCGCACGTACTCGAGACGGCGCTGGTCCGGTTGCGCCGCGAGCTGGACCTTCCGGAACTGACGCCCGCGCACCGGCTGGACCGGACGGCCGCAGGCCTGGTCCTGTTCGTGCTCCGGCCGGAGCTGCGTGGCGCCTACCAGAAGCTCTTCCAGCACGGGCTGGTGCACAAGACCTACGAGGCGGTCGCTGGGTACCCACCCTCGGCGGCATTGCCCCGGACCCTCCGAAGCCGCATCGTCAAGCAGCACGGCGATCATCGGGCCCGCGAGGTGGACGGGCCTGCCAACAGCAGCACCCGGGTCGACCTGCTCGAGCACCGTGACGGCCTCGGTCGCTACGGGCTCGTGCCCGCGACGGGTCGAACCCACCAGCTGCGCGTCCATATGGGCAGCCTCGGCGTACCGATCCTCGGAGACGAGCTGTACCCGCGCCCCACAGGCAAGGCGCCCGACGACTTCAGCAGGCCACTACAGCTGCTTGCCCGTGGACTGGCGTTCACCGACCCCGTGAGCGGTGAACCGCGCCGGTTCGTCAGCGATCGTTCGTTGCAGGCATGGACGGCGTACGCGGAGTGGACGCGCTCACCCGCGAACCGGTGAGCAGCTCGAGCACCGCACCGTCATGGCAGACGAGCTGCACGGCGATCACGCCGGGAGAGACGTTGATGACACGCCTGATGCGGCGGAACCCGAGTAGCACGTTCGCCTGGTGCCGGGGGCAGTAAACGGTGAACATCACGGTGAATCCCCTTTCTCCGGGAGCACTCACCACTGTGTGCCGCACCGCTGATGGTGTGCTGACGATCGCCGCTACATCGCCACCCGGTAGGCGCTGCTGTCGCCGAGCGGCCGTTTCACCCGACCGGCGATGCCCTCGATATCGGCTGCCCATGCCCGGACACGCTCACGCGCATCCCCGGCCATCAGGGCCTCCGGCTCCCCGAGACCGGCCTCCACACGGTCCACCTCCGGGATCTCGCCGTGCGGGCGCGGCGCCCCGGCACGCTCCCGTAGCTCCCGGGCTGCCGCAAGCAGCGTGGCGACCTTCTCCGTCTCGTAGACCGTCAGGGCAAGACCCTCGAGAGCGAGCGCGACCGCGCGACGGTCCCTGGTGCGTGCCGCATCGTGCAGGGACCGCATGTGCCAGGAGTACGCGGTGCCGGTGTCCCCGCCTGTCACGCTGGCGAGCCCGATGGCCGCGCAGGTGAAGGCACTACCGGCATGCGAGCTGATCCCCCGGTAGTGCCGCAGCGCGGCCTCGTGGTGCACCAGGGCGTCGTGTGCGTGACCCGCACGCCGCAGCACCAACCCCAGCCCGTTGTTGGCGTAGGCCACCGTGTTCGGCTTACCCAGCTGACGCCCCAGGTCACGAGCGTTCCGCAGGAACCGGAGGGCGGCATCGAGCTCCTCGCTCAGGCCGAGCAGGTTGCCGATCTTGACAACCTGGTACGCGTGGACGTCGCGCATGCCGAGCTCCTCGGCGATACCCGCCATGTCCTCGCGCGCCGCGCGAGCCCGCTGGTAGGAGCCCTCCATCTCGTCGAGCCCGGCCAGCAGGTCGAGTGCCTGCAGCTCGCCCCACCGGTCCCCTGCCGAGACGAACCCCGCCCTTGCGGTCTCCGCGTGGTGCCGCGCGCGCCGGGTACTGCCGTTTCGCGACGCGTCGATACCCGAGGTGAGCCGTGCGGCTGCGATGTACCACTCGTCATCGAGCTGCTCGGCCACCGTGTTGATGCGCGCGAGGAGGTGACCGCCCCGTTCGGGCTCGCCGCGCTGGAACACGTGATCTGCGGTGAGCAGTGCGATCAGCCTCAGACCACTGTCCCAGTCCCGTGTCGGCGTCGACGAGAGCACCGCGAGGCAGCGTCGCAGTGCCTGCTCGGCGTCGACGTCGGTGAGCGCGAGGGCGTCCCGCCACGCCGACGCGGTCCACCGGCCGGGCGAGGTCGCCGCCACGGACCCCGTCCGGCGCGAGGGCGTGCGCCGCGTCGAGACCCCAGGAGCCTTCGATCAGCGACAGCCTGGCCAGTAGGTCGCGCTCCTGCTCGCCGAGCAGCCTCCAGCTGCGCTCGATCGTCTCGATCAGCGTGGACCCACTTCCGTGCTGCAGGAAGTCCTGGTCCGCCCGCAGGTGCGCGGCCAGGTCCGACAGCGTCAGACCGCCGAGCAGCCCTGCGGCGACCTCCATCGCGAGCGGGATGCCGTCGGTGCGGCGCACGATCGCGGCGACCTCGCCGAACGCGGCCTCGGACAACGCCTCGGCGTCGAGTCCGGCTCTGGTGCAGAACAACGCTACGGACTCGGCCGCGAGGTAGTCCTTCCGCGCGGCCTCGACCGGGGGCAACGCCAGCGGCTCCAGCCGCAGGACGGCCTCACCGGCGAGCCCCAGCAGCACACGGGTCGTGACGACCAGGCGTAGCTCGGGGCACGCCGCCAGCAGGTAACCGGCCAGCTCGGCGACCTCGGCCACGACGTGTTCCCCGCCGTCCAGCACGAGGACCATCTCGCGCGAGCCGATCCGGTCACGCAACCTCTCGACGGCACCCCGCCGGCTGTCCGTGGTCAGCCGCTCGTCACTGCCGAGGTTGGCTCCTTGCCTGTCACGGAACGTCCGGAGGACGGTGTCGGCGATCGTCGCCGAGTCGTTGGGGCAGTCGATCGTGCCCGCCACCGAGCCGAGGTCGGTGAACCACACCCCCTCCGCGGGCTCGGTGAGCCGGGTGAGCGTGTGCACCACGAGCCGGGTCTTACCGATGCCGCCCGGCCCGGTCACGGTCACCAGGCGCTCCCTGGCCAGCAGGTCCTGCAGGTGTTGCCGTTGCGGCCCGCGACCGATGAACTCCGTCGACTCGGCAGGCAACCAGCCGGCGGGCCCGTGGCCGGTATCCGCTACCGGTGCGACCTGGTCGTGCTGGGCGAACACGTCCGCGTGCGCCGACTCCAGCTCGGCACCGGGGTCGATGCCGAGCTCGTCGCGCAGCAGCCGCCGACCAGCGCGGTACACCTGCAGTGCTTCCACCTGCCTGGCTTGCCTGGCGAGCGCCCGCATCAGCAGGGCACGCAGCGACTCCCGCAGCGGGTGTTCGGCGAGCACCTTCGCCAGCTCATCCGGCAGTCCCGGCCGCCCGCCAACGGCCAGCCACGCCGTGGCATGCATCTCCACCGCGTTGAGCCACAGAGCCCGGTAACGGTCGGCGGCTGCCGCCGCGAACGGGTAGTCGCGGTGTTCGGGCAGCGGCTCGCCACCCCACAGCGCCAGCGCCTGCTCGAGCAGCGCGTAGGCCCGCGCCGGATGGTTGGCTTCCAGCGCACCGCGCGCCCTGGCCACGAGCCCGGCGAACCGGTCCGCGTCCACGGTGTCCTCGTCGGCCGAGATACGGTAGCCGCCGTCGCGCGCCTCGAGTAGCCTGCGCCCCCGCTCCGCGTCGGCGGGCGCCAGTGCGCGACGCAGGCTCGAGACCTTCGCCTGCAGGGCGTTGCGAGCCTTGCTCGGCGCCGCGTCACCCCACAGATCCTCGATGATGCGGTCGGCCGGCACGAGCCTGCCCCCGTTGACGAGCAGGTAGGCAAGCAAGACACGCTGCTTCGCACCGGGAATGTCGAGCTCGGTGGATCCGTCCCAGACTGCCAGCCGGCCGAGCACCTCGAACCGCATAGTGGCAGGCTACTCTCGCCCACCGACAACCGCGCGCGATTTTCCGGCGGCAGGACGCGGGCCGGTACCGCGCGGCCTGCCGCCCGGCTACGGCGTGCCGTCCGCGTACCGCTCCCCCAGCCACGCCGCGCCCGAGTCGCCACCGGTGAGCACCGTCGCGCATCGTCTGCCGGGCAGCTCGTGCGTGGCGAGCGCTGCTATCCCGGCCGCTCCCGCGGGCTCGAGCAGCACACCGAGGGTCTCGGCTGCGAGCCGCTGCGCGGACCGTAACGCCGCATCGTCGACGAGCACGATGTCGTCCACGAGCGCGCGCACACGCTCGACGGACTCCGGGATGGGCGCAGGGTTGCACAGCGTGGTGGCGACGGTGTCCGTTGCGCCGTCGGTGGTGACCCGGCCGGTTCGCCACGCGTGTGCCATCGCCGGTGACCCTGCCGCGCATACCCCGATCACGTGGACGCCCGGCAGGTGGGTCTTCAGCCACATCCCGACTCCGGAGATCAGTGCACCGTCGCCGACGGGCACCACGACGGAGTCGAACGCGGCGGCTGTACCCAGCTCGAGCCCGATCGTTCCCGCTCCTTCCGCGATACGGGGGTGCTCACCGTCCCGCACGAGGGATCGCTCGGGGCTCTCCGCGGCGTACGTGGCCGCGGCCCGGCTCGAGTCGCCGTCCACGACCGTCACGTCGGCACCCAGCCCGCGCATCCTGGCCACCTTCACCGGATCCACCCGACGCCCCACGAAGATCGAGACGGGTACCCCGAACGCGCGACCTGCGTAGGCCATCGCCTGGCCGAAGTTGCCCGCGGACGCGCACACCACCGTGTGCGCTCCCTCCCACTCGCGCATCAGCGTCCACGCGCCGCGTCCCTTGAAGCTGTGCAGGGGGTTCGCGGTCTCGAGTTTCACGAGCACCTGCCGTCCCAGCGCCTCGCACAGCTGCTCGTCGACGAACTGTGGGCTGTCGCGCAGCACCGGGTCGAGCGTCCGGGCCGCGTGTTCGATGTGCTCCGGAGCCAGGTCCAGGTCGGCGATCATGCGTGCACACTAGAGCATCCGGAGTGATCGGGCACGTGATTGTCCCGAACCCCGGACCGGACGTACCGGTTGACACGATCAGGTCACGGTCACCGCAGGTCAGCTCTGTGCCAGAATGCCACCGAATGAACATGATTCTCACGTTCTTTACCGCTGGGGGTTGTGGACGACGGCAGTACCGGTGGGTCCGGTGCGGGGCGAGACGGAGTGGGTGAGTGACTTGGCAACGTTGCTGATGATCGAGAGCTGGATGCGGTCCACCGGCCACAGCCTGCCCGGCGTCATCAAACGTCTGGGACATCGCTACGTCCTGCTCACAAGGGATCCCGACCTGTACCCGGCCTGCCCGGACGGGCAGACGCACCCCGTCGTCGCCGAGGCGGACGAGATCGTGCGGGTGGACACCAACGACACGGCACGCCTGGTCGATGCCTCCCGCGCTGTGGCTACCCGCGACAGGATCGACGGCGTACTCACCACATGTGATTACTACCTCGAAGCGGTGGCCGAGGTCGCCGACGCTCTCGGGTTGGCCGGACCGTCCGGTGAGGTCATGCGCGTGGCGACCCGTAAACACCTCGTCCGCAAGGCCCTCCAGGATGCCGGGTTGGCCAACCCGGCCTTCGCAGTCACCCGGACCTGGGAGGACTGCCTCGCCGCGGCCGCGGAGATCGGGTACCCGCTCGTCGCCAAGCCGACCGACCTCAACGCGGGGACCGCCGTACGCCGGATCGACGACGACGCGAGCCTCAAGGACGCGTTCTGGGAGATCACCGGCACCGAGCGCAACACACGGGACCAGCCGCTCGAACGCGCAGTGCTGCTCGAGCAGCTGATCGACGGGCAGGAGCTCAGCGTCGAGGCAGCCACCTGTCACGGCGAGACCACGATCATCGGGATCACCGACAAGACTGTCACCGGCGCGCCGGCGTTCGTGGAGTCGGGCCACATGTTCCCCGCCCTTTTGGACCGGGAGGAGGCCAGGGACGTCGAGGCCTACGTGCGCGCCGCTCTCGACGCGATCGGGTACACGCACGGGTTGACACACACCGAGGTGCGGCTGACCCCGAACGGGCCTCGTATCGTCGAGATCAACCCCAGGCAGGCGGGCGGGTACATCTTCGACCTCGTTCACCGCGTCACCGGAACCCACCCGCTCGAGCTACTCGTCGAGCTCAGTCTCGGCAGGAACCCGCAGGTCGGCACCGCCTCGGCACCGACCCTGACCGCCGAGGCCCCTTCGGGAAGCGCCGCTGTCTTCTTCGTCATGTCGCCCGTCGAGGGCACCCTCCAGGAAGTGCACGGCACGGCACACCTCGATGCCGATCCCGCGGTGGTGCGGTGGTCCGTTCCCACGCCCGCCGCGATCCGCCGCCCGCGTAGCAACGACGCCTACCTCGGCCACGTCCTTGTGGTCGATCCGGCGGGGCGCGCGGCACGGGAGCGCGCCGAGACCGCGGTCGGCGGGCTCGCGCTGCGGCTGACCGACGGCAGGACCGTGGCACCGGTCGGTGTGCCGAGCGGGCTCGTGGCAGGCACGCCACGTCCTACCATGGAGGCAGGGTGACCTGAGCATGACTGGAGTGTCGTCGGCGGAGGATCTCGCCCGCGCGGTCCGCGCGAAGGGAGTGCGGGACGAGCGGGTACTCGACGCGTTGCGCCGCCTGCCGCGCGCCGCGTTCGTACCGGCCGAACGAGCCGGCTCGGCCTACGTCGACGAACCCGTCCCCATCACCCACGACCAAACCTCGACGCAGCCGTGGTTGTCAGCCAGGATGTTCGAGGCGCTGGAGCTGTCCGGTACCGAGCGCGTGCTCGAGGTGGGCACGGGTAGCGGCTTCGCGACCGCGCTGCTGGCCCAGCTGGCCTCGGAAGTGGTGACGATCGACCGGTGGCAGGACATGGTCGAGCGGGCCGAACGCGCGCTCGCGGAGCAGGGGGTGCGCAACGTGACCGCGCTCGTCGGTGACGGCAGTGCCGGGGCGCCCGATCATGCGCCGTTCGACGCCATCGCCGTCTCCGCGGCGTGCCCGCACGTACCGGCGCCGCTTGCCGAGCAGCTCCGGCCGGGTGGCCGGATCGTCCTTCCCATTGGCCCCAGTGGCCAGGAGCAGGTCACGCTTCTCGAGCGCAACGACGGCGGCCTGGTCACTCGCGAGACGATCGCCCCAGCCAGGTTCGTACGCCTGCAGGGGCGCCACGCCTGAGTCTCACTCGAGCAGCCCGCCGCGTGCGAGCTCGACCAGCTCCCGGTAGCTGCCGTTGAACTCGTTCTTGTCCAGCGGGCTGTCGGTGTACTGCCAGATGGTGTACTCACCCCAGCCCGGGGGGAGCTCACCGGCGTCATCCGCGTAGCGCGCGATCCACAGCGGTACTGTCTCGTCGAACCCGTGCCGGGTACCCACGCATCGCTTCCACCACTTGGTGTTGGTGTAGAAAACGGGATAGCGACCGGTGCGCTCGTGGTACGTGTCGTGGAAGTCCTCGATCCAGGACACCATGGCGGACTCGGTCATGCCGAAACAGGTGGGGCCGTACGGGTTGAACTCGATGTCCAGCACACCGGGAAGCGTCTGCCCGTCGGCGCTCCAAGCCCCGCCGTTGTCGACGAAGAAGTTCGCCTGCGCCGCTCCGCTCGACTCGTTCGGAAGGGCGTAATGGTAAGCGCCTCGGATCATCCCGACGTCGCGCGCTCCGGCGTACTGGTGCGCGAAGTCGGAGTTGGTGATGTCGGTGCCTTCGGTGGCCTTGATGTAGGCGAAACGCTTGCCCTCGTCCCACCAATGCTGCCAGTCCACCCGGCCCTGCCAGCCACTGACGTCGATGCCGTGCTGCACGACCGAGTCGTCCCCCTTCACCAGCTCGACAACGGTGTCCGCCGCATCCGCGAGCTGGTCTGCGATGTCCGGCTGCTCCTCGGTGGTCTCCTCCTCGGTGGTCGCTTCCTCGGCGCCGTCGTCGTCGGCTGTTTCGTCACCGGATGGCTCTTCGCGCGGGGGTGCCGGCGCGGGCTCACTCTCGTCCCGTCCGGACTCGACAGTGGCGCCGCCGGTATCGGCATTCGCGACGGGCGGGACGGCGCGCTGGGGCAGCGCCAGTATCCTGGCGTCCTCCGGGCGGGGTTCGGCCTGCCATTCCAGCAGCGGCACCGGAATCTCGAATGCCTCTGTCGTCTCCGCCAACCCGTCGACGGGCACCGGCAACTCCCGCTCCGCGAAGGAGCTCCCCTCCGGCAACGGCGCGGGCAGATCATCGGAGGCCGACAGCGGCATTTCGACGGGGCCGGACGGCGCCGGTCCGGCCTGGGGCGGTGCCGGTTCGGGCTCGGACGGCACCGCTTCGGGTCCGAGCGGGCGCGCGGCCTCCGGAACCGGTGCGGCTTCCGGCTGCGGCAGTGCCAGTATCCTGGCCTCCTCCGGGCGGGGTTCGGCCTGCCATTCCAGCAGCGGCACCGGAATCTCGAATGCCTCTGTCGTCTCCGCCAACCCGTCGACGGGCACCGGCAACTCCCGCTCCGCGAAGGAGCTCCCCTCCGGCAACGGCGCGGGCAGATCATCGGCAGCGGCCGCCAGACCCGCGAGCGGAACCTCGACCTCCTCCGGCGCCGGTGCCTCCGGTTCACGTGCCGGACCCGGCAGTGGCGGCAACGTCACGTCGTCCTCGCGCATCGCACCGGATGACTGGCGCGCCTGCTCGTATACATGCCGCCAGAACACGCTGTCGTGCCGTCGCGACTCCGCTTCGTCGACCAGGTCGCCGGTTGCCGCGAGTTCGCTAGGCGCCAGAAGCTCCGCCACATGCGCGGCGTCCGTGCCAGCGCGGCCGGGTAGGACCGATGCGACCAGCGCGATTCCGGCGGCCGCGGCGACGGCGTCACGCCAGAACGTGCTCTCCCGCTGCCCGGGGTCTTGGGGCATCGAACTGGTCCTCCACGGTGCCACCCGGACCGGTCATGCCTCGCAGGCAGCGATTGAGGTGCTGTTTTCACGGTCAGTGAAGCATTGTTACCCACCTCGTGCGCTTTGTCACTAGTTCGCGTGAAATACCGTTCGCCAGACTGCGCACCGCATGAGGTAGAAATCTCCGGTGAAGCCCGGTTTCAGCGTCATGCGCGCGGTGCGGCAGCCCTCCTGCCTTTGCACGGTTGAAACCTCTGTTACCTGGTCTTTTGCGCACACAGGGACATAGTGCGTGCCTGCCGGCAATGGCTATCGCTCCACCCCCTGCCGTTCCGAGAGCCACGTCCCCCCTTCGAGTACTGTCTTCAAACCCGAAAGGATCATGACCCATCCACCGCTGACGCTTTCCAGCATCTTGCTGTCCGGGCTGTCGAAACCGTCGTGGGTGATCGTCAGCTTGACGCCCAGCTCGGGCACCTCGGCCGGCTCGATGTCGAACGTGACCCTGGACCGCTCCTTGCGCGCCTCTTCGAACTCCTCGTCGGAGTCGAACAGCTCACGATGCATCGGCTGGAGCGTGTGCCAGGTGTAGGACAGCCGCTTGCCGGGCTCGGCCTCGAGCACCCGCTGATCGAGATCCTCGAACTCACCGTCCGGCTGTGACTTCCACAGCACGGGCGAGCCCACCTGCCAGTCCGACTGTGGACCCGTGTTGCCCATGTAGACCTTGATGAACTCGGGGTCGGTCAGCGCCTGGTACAGCTCCTCGGCGGTGGCCTGGATATAGGTCACGTAGACGAACTCGGGTTTGCTCATGACAGTTCCTTCCAGGGAGTGCTTGAGGTGGGCCAGCGCGACCATGTGTCCACGCTCGTACTGCCTGATCCACCGTTCCGCGATCTGGTGAATGGGCACCGGGTTGAGGTAGTGCAGCTTCTGCCTGCCCTGCCACACCGTGGTCACGAGGCCGGCTGCCTCCAGCACTGCCAGGTGCTTGCTCACCGACTGCCGGGCCATATCCAGCCCCGCGCACAGCTCCCGCAAGCTCTGACCGTTGCGAGCGTTCAGGCTGTCGAGCAGCCGCCGGCGGCTGCCGTCGGCCAGCGCCTTGAACACCTCGTCCATGAACCTCACCCAGTCATGCAACCGTTTGGCTGCATGACTATTTACGCAGCCAGGCGGCTGCATGTCAAGTGGTTGTCCGGCACCGGCACTCCCGTCGACTACCGCGCCCACGGCACGTAACGGCGACAGCTACCCATCCCGCCTACAGTTCGCCCGCTTCGCGTTCGACACCCGCACTGATCCGATCCAGATCCTCGCCGAGCTCGTCGAACGCGCCGAACACGACGCTCATACCCCAGATGCCGAGAGCGATCGCGCAACCGCCGAGCAGCCCGCCGATCACCGACATCGTCTTGTTCGTCGCCACCCCGCGGCGTGCTCGGCCCCACCCGAGGAAGCCGAACAGCACCGCGAGCACCCCGAGCGTGAAGCCGATGAACCCGGTCAGCGGGACCAGCCCGAACACAAGGCCCACGAACGCCAGAACGAGCGCGGTAATGCCGAAACCGTTGCGGGGCTCACGCGTCCGCGAGGGAGTATCCTGCTCCTGAGTCATGATCATTCCTTTCTCGACAAGTACCCGGCGAAGCCCGTACCGACGGTTCAGCCGGGGAAGTACACGAAGCTGGGTGAGCGGCACGCCACTGGTTCCAGTGGTTTGCCTGCGCGCAGCTCACGCGAGTGAGTAGAAGGCACGCGTGTCGCCGAACTCGAAGGTCTCCTGGATCCGGATGGTCCCGCCGTCCAGTTGATCGGCAGGCACTGAGATGCACACGTTCCCGCTCACGTCACCGCCCGGGTACGTTTCCCCGGTGTCGTCGAGCGGATCAGGAACCACCCCGCAGTAGTCGTCCATCGACTCGCCACCGAAGGTGTTGCCGGCCGAGCCGACGACGGCCCAGCTGAAGTCGAGCCAGGCCGTGCCGGACTCCTCACCGTGGTAGCTGGCATCCACGCTGAACATGACGAACTGCCGCCCGTCCGCAGGTGCTTCGTTGAACTCGTTGGCAGCCAGAACCTCGTCGGTAGCGTCCGGGTTCACATCGGTGACCGCGAGCGACCACTCCCCCATCTCGATCCTCGTGCCGATCTCCAGTGGATTGGCGCGGGTGCCGTACTCGCTCTCATCTTCCTGAGCCTCACTGTCACCGTTCTCGCTACCGTTCTCGACGGTCTCGTCGTCGATCACGTCGGCCCCGGATCCCGATGCGGGACCCGTCTGGCAGCCGGCAAGCATGAACATGACCGCTGCGCCTGCGAACAACGCGGTCGTGCGTTTCATAGCTGATGCTCCTTCGCGAATGTCGTCGGACGTTCCGGATAGCCAGAAGCAAACCGCACAGCGCCTGCGCGCCGCGTCGACCGCAGGCATGGAGACAGCTACGACCAAAGTCGTCCCCCCCTGCCGGGAATGTCAGCCCTTCCTCGGATGCGGAGTTGTCGCACTTCGGTCGTAGGCTGCGCGGTATGACCGCAGCTACCCGGGACACCATTGCGCCCTCCGCCGGGCGAGCCCGGGCGCGCCGCGTCAAGGACGGGGTCGTCACCACGCTCGTCATCGCAGCCAGCGTGTTCAGCAGTTTCTTCGTACTCGGAGCGCAGGTGTTCGCCGAGGTGCCCGACGACCTACCGCCCGCCTGGCTGGCGACAACCAGCTTTCTCACGGCCGTCGGTGCCGCCATCGCGCTGCGATGGCGGCACCGCCACCCGGCACTCGTGACCGGTATCGCGATCGTGCCGCCGTTGCTACTCATCGCCGAGGCGCTGGCGGCGCTCATCGCGCTCGCCGCCCTGGCGGCCAGCCGCCGGGACCACGTTTTGTGGGCTGGTACGACCTTCGTCTTCGTGGCGACGATCCTCGCGGTCGAACGGGACGCGAACAGGCATCCGGAAATCTCGGTGATGCAGATGTTCGCCGGGGCGGAAACAACGGCCGAGCGCGTCGACGTGCCGCTGTTCGCGGTCATCCTGACCGCCGCGGTGCTGACGTCGGTTCCGGTGGCTATCGGCCTGTGGCGGAGTACGCGCAGGGATCTGAGCCGCCGCGACGTCAAGGAACAGCAACTGCGAGCCGAGGTCGCCAGACAGGAGGAACGCTCCCGGATCGCCCACGAGATGCACGACGTCCTCGGCCACCGGCTGTCCATCCTGTCGCTGCAAGCCGGCGCACTCGAAGTCAGCGGGGCGGACGCGGGTTCGCGAACCGCCGAGGCTGCACGCTCGGTGCGTAGCACGGCCAAGGACGCGCTCGACGATCTGCGACACGTGATCGGGGTGCTGAAGGAAGGGCAGCTACCGACGGGTGAAGCCGGTCCGGCCGAGCCCGAGCGACCGCAGCCCACGCTGGCCGACATCCCCGAGGTGATCGCGTCGTCTCGGCAGGCTGGTCAGCCGGTCAACACGACGATCCTGATCGACGATTCCTCCGCAGCGCCCAGCGCGCTCGGCGCGGCCGCCTACCGCATCACCCGGGAAGCTCTGACGAACGTCGTCCGGCACGCACCGGGCGCCACCACGGAGGTGACCGTGCGGGGTGGACCAGGAGCCGGGCTCAGCGTCGAGGTTGTCAACACGCTACCGGACGGCCCGCCGACGGAGGCATCGACGGGCAATGGCACCGGCTTGCCCGGCGTCCGCGAGCGGGTCTCGCTACTCGGTGGCACGGTCAGCGCGGGCGCCACCGAGGAAGGGACCTTCGCGCTCAGTGCTTGGTTACCGTGGCCGCGACCATCGTGATCACTCCCGCACTTACCATGGCGAGGTGACACACGGCACTGCGCGGCAACAGGAGGACAGGCGAGAGCTGAAGGTGCTCCTCGTCGACGACGACCCGATGGCCCGCACCGGGGTATCCATGATTCTGAACAGTGTCGACGACATCACGGTCGTCGACGAGGCTACCGACGGGGACCAAGCCGTAACGCTCGTACACCAGCACGCTCCGGACATCGTCCTCATGGACGTGCGGATGCCTCGAATGGACGGCATTCGCGCGACCGCGGAGGTGGTTGCCGCACCGCGATCGCCCAAGGTCATCGTTCTGACCACGTTCGACTTCGACCAGTACGCTTTCGACGCCCTCGCAGCAGGCGCCGCGGGCTTCCTGCTCAAGGAAGAGTCGCCGCAGGACATCATCAACGCCGTCCGGGTCGTTGCCAGGGGTGATGCCATGCTTTCCCCGCGCATGACGAAGAGCCTCATCGCGCACTTCGCTTTGGGCGCCGCGAACGCGAATCGCGCACGAGCCCGCGAAGGACTGGGCGCGCTCACCGAGCGAGAACGCGAGATCGTCACCGCTGTCGCCCAGGGCAAGTCCAACGCCCACATCGGCAACGAACTTCATCTCAGCGAGGCGACCGTGAAAACCCACATCACCCGCTGCTTCCACAAACTCGATGTGGGCAACCGGGTGCAACTGACGATCTTCGCCTACGAAGCCGGCCTGGTCACACCGTGACGGACCGGCCGGATCACCAGCGTCGGTAGGACGACAGCCGAATCCCGACCGCCAGCCGTGCAGGAGTACGTTCGGCGTATGACCGAAGCAAACCTCACGGAGTACCCGGAACCGGCAGGCTCCGTCATCGAGGTGCTTGCTCAGCACGGGTCGCTGGCCGATGAGGAGCTCATCGCCGAGCTGGCACAGCGCGGCATCACGATCGAGGACCCGGGCCGGGTCGTCACGGAATCAGCAGACAACGTGCCGGTGGTGCCGCTGGTCGACGGTCGATGGGCTTGGCTGCCCAGCCTGTTGGATGGTCGGATACTCACGCGCCGCCTTACCGGCAACGAGATCAGCCACGACCTACTGCACACGAACCCGGACCTCGATCCCCTGTCCTACCTGCTGGAGCTACCGTGCTACCAGCGGCTGACGGACGGTTCGCGAATCATCGAGGTGCTGCCGGGGATCAACGACGGGGTGCTGGCCGAGCGCGACATCTCGTGGGACGCCATAGGTGAGTACGGTAGCTTCCTGCTTCCGGCAGGAACACTGCACGCGATGGACGTCTACGAAGGGGACCTCGTAGGGCTGCGTGTGACGCCGGAGGGACTGCGGCTGGAATCCGTCACCGAGCCGCAGGAGACGGCCGATGCGGCAGACTCGCTCGGTCAACGGCTCCGCGCTCTGCTGCCCGACGACCCGGAACAACCCGTGGAGATCCATGGCGCCATCTGGACGGCCTGCGCCGACGATCCCGAGCTGTTCACGCAGGCAATGGCGCCGCTCGGTGCGCTTGTGGGCTCGCTCGGGTTCTCGTGCGACGGTGAGTGGCTCGCAGCCGAAGGCTTCGACTTCGCTCACTGGCGAACCGAGACTCAAGGCCGCAGCATCGCCCGGCGTTACGACCTGACTGACGAAGAGGCCCTCGCCGTACAGGTAGCCGTCACACTCCACCGACGGTGCGCCGCACTGCTGGCCGCCGCCTCTACCGGAAGCGATGAGGAAGCCGGCGCCGCCGAGCCCGCCGGTGCTTCCAGGTCGGGCGAGTTCGCTGCTCCGATCGAGGATGACGACGGCGAGGTCATCCGGGCGGCTGCGGCGGCACTGGCCGAACCGGCCGTAGCCGACGCTGTGCTGCGCGAGGCCACCGGAATGGACAAAAGTGAGGCGGCGGCACTGGGGCTGTTCGCCGAGACGGTCGAGCCGCTCGCCCCTCGCGAGGCTCGCCCCGCACTACGGTGGTTGCGCGCGAAGGCGTTCGAGCTGCTCGACGACGTGGAACAGGCCGAGCGTACCCTGGAGTCGGCAGGAACCCTCGATCCGGAGTGGCCGCTGACACTGGTGGATCTCGCCCGCTACGCGGGCGACCGCGGGGAGGCTACTCGCGGCATCAACCTGCTGAGGCGAGCAGACATGCCACCCGACTTCCCACTGCGGGAGGTGCTCGAGCGTTTCCAGCCGACCCAGCGAACCGACCTGGGACGCAATGACCCGTGCTGGTGCGGTTCCGGCCGCAAGTACAAGAAGTGCCACCCGGACGGGGAAACACCTGGTCTTGAGGAACGGGCAGCGTGGCTGTACGAGAAGGCCGCCATGTTCCTCTCCGACAGCACCTGGACATCCCAGCTGATCACTGCCGCGGCCGAGCGATCCACCTACGACGACTCCGAGGATGCACTGTTCACCGCGATGAATGACCCGCTGGTCACGGATGCGGTGCTGTTCGAAGGTGGCGCGTTCTCCCACTTCCTCGCCACACGCGGCGCACTACTGCCGGATGACGAACAGCTGCTGGCCGAACAGTGGCTACTGGTGGACCGGTCCCTGTTCGACATCGAGGACGTCCGACCGGGCGAGTGTGTCATTGTCCGCGACTTGCGCACCGGGGACGTCCACCAGGTGCGTGAGCAGACAGCCAGCCGGCAGCTGCGACGTGGCGACCTGGTGTGCACTCGCGTCGTCCCAGCGGGCGAGACCGCGCAGTTCTTCGGCGGCATCGAGCCCGTAGCTCTGCACCAACGCGACGACCTACTCGAGTTGCTCGACTCCGGTCCGGAGGCCGATGAGCTGGTCGCTTTTCTCACCAGCCGCTTCGCACCTCCGGCGCTCACGAACACCGAAGGCGACCCGCTTGTTGTCTGCGAGGCCACGCTCCGAGTGAGCGATCCCGCGGCGCTGTCCGGCACCCTGGATGCCACATATGACCGGAGCGACGGCCCCGATGACGGCGACGGGGCCGAGTGGTTCGAGCACGTAACTGCGCACGGCATGCAACAGGTCCGTACGTTCCTGCGCTTGCGGGAAGGCGAACTCTCCGTCAGCACCAACAGCGAGAGACGTCTCGACCGCGTGATCACCATGCTTCGCTCACTTGACCCGGATCTCCGGGTGACGAACGAGTCGAGGCAACCCATACGCGACACCCGCCAAGCCTCCGAGTACGCAGCGAACCACCACATCGGTGACCAATCACTCGACCATGCCGATCCCGAGGTCGCCGCGACGCTGCACGAGGTTATCCGGGATTACGAGCGAACATGGCTCGACGAACCGCTGCCCGCTCTCGCCGGGCTCACCCCACGCCAAGCCGCCGATGACCCGACCCGCCGGGACGACCTGCTGCGGTTGCTCGACTCGTTCCCGGTCGATGACGACAATCCCGGAGCTATGAACCCCGACCGGCTACGCGCTGACCTGGACCTCTGATAACGGCCCGAAGCTCACGGCGCCAGCCGCCCTCGTCGTACCGCGAACTGCTCGCTTGTTGCTGTTCGAGCCACCGCCCAGTCCGCGAACCATGCAGATACCCCAGGCCTGCCACCAGCGCGGTCGATGGTGCCCAAGGAATCCGTCCACGCAGGTTCGTGCGGAAACTCGTCGTGGTAGTCCTTCGGTGCCTGGTAATTCCCCGTCGGGTCGGCGACGTCCTCGAAGGTGCCAGCCAGCGCGGTCACGTCCTCGACGCCGCGGCGCGCTTCGGTGACGTCATGCTCGGGGTAGGTCGCGTCCAGGCGCTCCGCGCTCGCGTTGTCCGTCGGTCTGTAGTAGCGAGCAGCGTCGATCAGCGCTTCCGGCGTCGGCGCGGCCGTGGGGGCAGCCAGCCTGCCCAGGAAGTCCTCGACCTGCTTGCTCAACGACGCCACCGCGTCCGGTTCCACGGAGAAACCCACAACTACCCCTCAGACTGGTCGACCTCCAGCGAGGCGAGATGCTACCAGCCCGCAGAGTGCGGCTTGATGATCGCGAGGTGCGCAGGCCGCTGCCCTACTGGCCAACATGGACTGGTCAGGGGCCCGACACGCGGTGCCCGCACGCCAGACACGCGTGGTCACTCGTGCGCGGGGGTCGCCCGCCGTACAGCTGACAACGTCCACGCCGTGGCGAGCCACGCAAGCACGCCCACCACGCTCAGCGCGGCAGCGACCGGGCGGTAGCCGGTGTTACCTGCCAGCCAGGCCGCCGCGACCGGCCCGGTCAACCCCACGACGCCCCAGCCGCTGAACACGATGCCGTACGCCGTGCCGAATCGGGCCGGTGGTACCGCTGACGCTGTCGTCAAGGGGGTCAGCACGGACAGCGCACCGTACTGGGCGCCGAGCACCAGCAACGCGGCCAGCGACAGCCACGGGTGGTGGGACAACGCCAGCACGAGACACGCACCGACCAGGGCGGCGGCTGTGGCGTGCAGGGCGCGGGTCGTCCCGACCCGGTCGCAGGCAGGGCCCGCGACCAGCCGCCCGACGAAGTTGCCCGCGTTGAGCAGGGCGACGGCAATCGCGGCGAGTTCCGGACCTCCCGCGAATCGGCCGGCATGGGCGAAGGCGACGAGTGCGGGGGCGCACCCGAGGGCGAACAGCGCCCACAGCGCGGGTATCGCCGCTTGGTGCCGGACAGCGGGACCGCTCGCCTCCGGCGCGGTGCGCGCGTCTGGTGTCGAACCCGGTAGCAGGACCGCGGCAAGGATCAACGTGACACCGAGCACGGCTGCCAGCGCGGCGAACGTTCCCGCACGGCCGACCATGACGAGCAACCGGTCGGCCACCGGGGCCAGCACGACGGCACCGGCAGCGTAGGCGCTGACCACCAGTGCGACCGCCATTCCTCGCCTGGTCGGGACGGTCGTGGCCACCCGCACGGCCGTGGCATACCCCGTCCCCGTGGCCGCGCCGAGCAGTACCCCGAACCCGAGGACCAGGACCGGCACCGACGAGGCGGCGGCGCTGACCGCGAGGCCCGCGACGACACCGGCTGCGCTCAGCAGCGCGAGCCCGCGGGGTGCGACGCGGTCGGCGATGCGGCCTCCCGCGAGCACGCCCACGGTGAACAAGGCCAGCCCCACCGCGATCACCACGCTCAGCGCCGTGTCGGAGGCGCCGAGCTCCGCTGCCAGCCGGCTGGTGAAGGTGTCCCAGATGAACAGCGGGCTCACCGCGAGATCCAGCAGGACAGCTCCCGCCAGCGCACGCGCCTTCCCACTCCGGCTCATCCGCTCATGCATACCGCACGTCCAGGGCCGGAGGCCACATGCCCAGGGATTGGGCAGGCGCCGCTGGACGGCGCCCCAGGAGAACTCGGATCGCGGCCAGCGCTTCACCGGGGTGCGGGCACCACGAGTCACCCGCTACTACCCGACGGGCACGGCTCCGGGGTCGACATCAGCCGGACTCCACTCACCCGCACGCGGTCGGGTTCGCCCCTACCTGTCGCGGCCGTCAGCCGCCGGCCATCGCACCCACCACGAGGAACGGCTCGTCGCCGGAGACGACCGGTTCCGGCAACGGGGCGTCGGCCGGCTCGTGCGAGAGGTCCTGCTCACACGCGAAGAACCGCACGTAGGCACGGCGCTTGCCGGTCTCGTGGTCGCGCAGGGTGCCGCGCAGCGCCGGGAAACGCGCCTCGAGGGCGTCGATGACCGTGCGCTGGCTGGCCTGGCCGTCGAATTCGAGCCTGACCTCCCCGTCGATGCGCGCGAGCGTGCGCAGCTGGGTCGGCAGTACAACGCGGATCATGGCAGCGTCTGCACCTCCACGGACAACACGGGCGGCAGGTCCCGCACGATCGGTTCCCAGCTGTCCCCGGCGTCGGCAGAGGCGTACACCTGGCCACCGGTGGTGCCGAAGTACACCCCGCACTCGTCGAGGTCATCGACGGCCATCGCGTCCCGCAGCACGTTCACGTACGCGTGCTGCTGCGGCAGGCCGGTGGTCAGCGCCTCCCACTCGTAGCCGCCGGTGCGGCTGCGGTAGACGCGCAGTTTGCCTTCCGGCGGGTAGTGCTCGGCGTCGCTCTTGATCGGCACTACGTAGATCGTGTCCGGTTCGTGGCTGTGCACGGCGATGGGGAAGCCGAAGTCACTCGGCAGGTCACCGCTGATCTCGTACCAGGAGTCCCCGGCGTCGTCGCTGCGCATGACGTCCCAGTGCTTCTGCATGAACAGCACATCCGGGCGTGACGGGTGTGTCGCTATGCGGTGCACGCAGTGCCCGACCTCGGCTTCGGGGGCGGGAATGCCTCCCGACTGCAAGCCCTTGTTGATCGGCTGCCATGTCTCGCCGGTGTCGTCGGTGCGGAACACCCCGGCAGCGGAGATCGCGATGGTCAACCGTTCCGCCTTCGTCGGGTGCTGCACGATCGTGTGCAGGCACAGCCCGCCCGCCCCTGGTTGCCAGGACGAGCCCGAACCGTGCTCCCGCAGCCCACGCAGCTCGTGCCACGACGCGCCGCCGTCGACCGACCGGAACAGCGCGGCGTCCTGCACGCCCGCGTACACGGTGTCCGGGTCCGTCAGCGACGGCTCAAGGTGCCAGACACGGGTGAACTCCCACGGGCGATCCGTACCGTCGTACCACTGGTGCGTGCCGGGCACCCCCGCATAGCTGAACTCGTTCCCCACTGTCTCCCAGCTCGCGCCGCCGTCGTCCGAGCGCTGGATCACCTGCCCGAACCAGTCCATGGACTGCGAGACGTACAGCCGGTCCGGATCGGCGGGTGAGCCTGCCACGTGGTAGATCTCCCAGCCGCCGAAGAACGGGCCGTCGACCTGCCATCGATCGCGTCTGCCATCCGAGGTAAGCACGAACGCTCCCTTGCGCGTGCCTACCAGTACACGTACCGAGCTCATGTGCGCTCCTTCCATTCCTGAACAGGTGGCCTCGCAGTGTTGACTGCCGCCACGCACAGAACTCATCGCACCCGGGACGGACCCGTTTCAGAAACCACCGCAGCGACGACGCCCCCGTTTGCTGTTCCCTCCCGCCCGGCGGATCGCGCCACCCGGCAGCGGCGGGCCCGATCGACGCCGCACGCACCTGTCGATGCATCGTTCGCCCGGATCGGCTCAGGCAGCGACGCCACCAGCGGTTCGGCCCGCACGTACGACTCTCTGCCGCATCAGTCGCAGAGTGCCGTGGCAGCCGACACGGGGTGACAAGAGGCCCGACACGGCTCGGGCCGGGGCGTGGTCAGCCGCACGTCGCTCCGTTGGCCGCTGAGGTGACCATGCGCGCGTACCTGCCGAGGACACCGCGAGCGGTCCCGGACCCGCGTGGCGTGTGGCGCTCCTTCCGCCGCGCCAGCTCCTCGCCGTCGACGAGCAGGTCGAGGCTGCCACTGTGCAGGTCGAGGCGAACCCGGTCGCCGTCCTGCGCCAGGGCGATGGGACCGGTGTCGGCGGCCTCGGGCGCGATGTGTCCCACGCACAGGCCGGTGGTGCCGCCGGAGAACCGCCCATCGGTGAGCAGCAGGACATCCTTGCCGAGGCCGGCCCCCTTGATGGCGCCGGTGATCGCCAGCATCTCCCGCATGCCCGGTCCGCCTCTCGGCCCTTCGTAGCGGATGACGACGACGTCGCCCGCGGAGATGGTTCCGGCGGCGAACGCGTCCATCGCGGCGCTTTCCCCGTCGAACACCCGCGCGGGTCCGGAGAACTCGGTACCTTCGTATCCGGCCGATTTCACCACCGCCCCGTCCGGAGCCAGCGATCCGTTCAGCACAGTGATACCGCCGGTGGGATGGATGGGGTCGTCCGGCGGGCGCAGCACGGTGCCGTCGGGACACGGCGGATCGATCTCGGCGAGGTTCTCCGCGAGCGTGCGACCGGTCACCGTCAGCGCATCACCGTGCACGAGGCCTGCGTCCAGCAGCGCCTTCATCACCACCGGGATCCCGCCAACCCGGTCGACGTCGACCATGACGTGCCTGCCGAACGGCCGGACATCGGCCAGGTGCGGCACGCGGGCATTGATCCGCGCGAAGTCATCCAGCGACAGCTCGACCTCGGCTTCACGGGCGATCGCGAGCAGGTGCAGGACAGCGTTCGTCGACCCCCCGAGCGCCATCACCACAGCGACGGCGTTCTCGAACGCTTCCCGGGTCAGGATGTCCCTTGCCGTGATGTCCCTGGCGAGGAGCTCGACAACGGCCCTGCCGGCTTCACGCGCATGTACCGAGCGACGCCGGTCCGTCGCCGGTGGTGCGGCGCTGCCCGGCAGTGACATACCCAGCGCCTCGCCCACGCCGGCCATGGTGTTGGCGGAGTACATGCCGGCGCACGCGCCTTCGCTCGGGCAGTAGCCGCGTTCGATCGTCTCGACGTCGTCGCGCGGCATCAGGCCGCGTGAGCACGCCCCGACGGCTTCGAAGGCATCCACGATGGTGACCTGCCGTCGTGTGCCGTCCGATGTGGTGACCAGGCCCGGCAGCGCGGTGCCCGCGTAGCAGAACACGCTCGCCAGGTCCAGCCTCGCGGCGGCCATCAGCATCCCGGGAAGCGACTTGTCACAGCCTGCGAGCAGCACCGATCCGTCCATGCGCTCGGCTTCCATGACCGTCTCGACGCTGTCGGCGATCACCTCGCGGGACACCAACGAGAAGTGCATGCCGCGGTGCCCCATCGAGATACCGTCGCTGACGGAGATGGTTCCGAACTCCAGCGGGTATGCGCCCGCCGCGTGCACCCCGTCCTTCACAGCGCCTGCGAGCCGGTCGAGACTCAGGTTGCACGGCGTGATCTCGTTCCAGGACGATGCGACCCCGACCTGGAACTTGGCCAGGTCCGCGTCCCCGAGCCCGGCAGCCCGGAGCAGGCCACGCGCCGCAGTCTTGTCCAACCCTTCGGTCACCTCACCGCTGCGAGGCCGCACGGCAGGCGTGTCAGGAGTCGTCGGCGGCATGCGTCCCTCCAGAAGTCTCGCTCGGCTGTGGTGACTCCGTGCCAGCGTCGGCTACCGGCGCTACGGTTGGCTGTCCGGTGTCCGTGCCGGTGGGTTTGCGTGACCAGTAGCTGGCAAGCAGGGGCCCGGTGACGTTGTGCCACACGGAGAACAGCGCTGCGGGCAACGCGGCAGGTGGACTGAAGTGCGCGGCGGCCAAAGCCGCTGCCAGCCCGGAGTTCTGCATGCCCACCTCGATACTGACCGCGCGCCTGCTGGCAACCGGAACCCGGCACACACGGGCGATCGCGTAGCCCAGCCCCAGGCCCACGGCATTGTGCAGCACCACCGCGATCACCAGCACAGCACCGACCGCCAGCAACGTCGACGCGCTGCCCGCGACCACCGCCATCACCACCGCAGTGATACCGGCGACCGAGACCAGCGGCAGAGCCTCCAGCACGTGTTCGATCAACCTCGGCACCACCATCCGCAGCAGCAACCCCAGTACCACCGGCGCGATCACGATCTGCAGGATCGACACGAGCAGCGAACCGGCATCCACCGGCAGGAACTGCCCCGCGTAGGCCACCACCAGCAGTGGGGTCAGGACCGGCGCGAGCAGCGTCGACACCGTCGTCATGGCCACGGACAGCGCGGTGTCGCCCCGCGACAGGTACACCATCACGTTCGACGCCGTGCCACCGGGCGCCGCGCCCACCAGGACCATCCCGACCGCTAGTGCGCCCGAGAGGTTCAGCGCGTACGCCAGCGCGAGCCCGACAAGGGGCATCACCCCGTACTGGGCGACGATACCGAGCAGCAATGCCCACGGGCGCCTGGCGACCACCGCGAAATCGCGTGGGCGCAGCGTCATGCCCATCCCGAGCATGATCACACCCAGCAGCCAGGGCACCGCCACGATCGCCCCGGCGAACGCGTCCGGAACGGCGAAGGCGAGTGCGCCTGCCACGAGCACGATCAGTACGAACCAGCGTCCGGTGAACTGGCTCAAGCGTTTCACAGCATTCATCGTGACGACCTCTCCTCGAGCGCGATCGGTGCGTGCAGGCTAACCACCGCGCGGGCACGATTCCCAGACGACTGTTGGTACTAGTACTCGCACTAATACCCTGATCGGATCGCGACGTTGTGGGAGGCACACGTGAGTACCGGTCCGCGCGCGAGGTCCGAACTCGCCGATTTCCTCAAGACGCGACGGGCACACATCAGCCCGGCCGATGCCGGGCTGCCGGTGGCCGAGCGACGGCACGCGCCGGGGCTCCGGCGCGAAGAGGTCGCCCTGCTCACCGGCATCAGCGCCACCTGGTACACCTGGCTCGAGCAGGCGCGCGCGATCAACCCCTCCAGGCAGGTCGTCGACGCGCTGGCCCGGACGATGCGCATGTCCGCCGCCGAGCACGCGTACGTTCTCCACCTGACCGGCCACGGCTTCGCCCATTCCGGCGAAGGGCCGACACGAACCGCGCCGGAACACGTGCAACGCCTGCTGGACGCGCTCACCACGTCACCGGCGTACGCGATCACCCACGACTGGTCGATCGTCGCCTGGAACCAGGCGTACGAACGTTTCTATCCCCGGATCGCAGAGACCTCGCCGGCGAATCGCAACCTCCTGTGGCTCATCTTCACCGACCCTTATGTACACGAGCTGCTCGCGGACTGGGAGACCGACAGCCGCCGGTTCCTGACCCAGTTCCGCGCGCAGGCGGGCGCGCGGGTGCACGATCCTCCGTTCGCCGAGCTGGTTCAGCGGCTCCGGGAGGTGAGCGAACCGTTTCGCCGCGGCTGGGACTCCCACGACGTCGACCACTTCACGTCGACGGAGCGGCAGTTCCACCACCCCGAGGCAGGCCCCCTGTTACTCGAACACCACCAGCTGTCCTTGTCGGACTGTCCGGACCTGCACGTGGTCGTCTACACGCCCTCGCCGAACAGCGACGCCGCAGGCAAGCTCATCGAACTCACCGCGTGACCGGCGCCGCACCCCGTGTCTTGGCCACTCCGGCCCGCGTGCCGGGCCGTCGTGCGCTACACCGGGTCAGGCGTTGTCCTCCCGCAGCACCGGTCGCAGGTCGTCGAGCACGGCCGGATCCTCGATTGTGGACGGTACGGGTTCATCGCGGCCGTCGGCGATGCCGCGCATCGTCTTGCGGAGGATCTTGCCCGACCGGGTCTTGGGCAGCGCGTCGACCACCGAGACGTCCCGGAACGCGGCGACCGGCCCGATCTCCCTGGCTACCGCGGCGACCAGCTCCTGCCGCAGCTCCTCCTCGCCGACCTCCGAACCCGCTTTGAGAACCACAAGACCGCGCGGAAGCTGCCCCTTGAGCGTGTCACGTACGCCGATCACCGCGCACTCGGCGACGGCGGGGTGCGCGGCCAGCACGGCCTCCATCGAACCGGTCGACAGGCGGTGGCCTGCCACGTTGATGACGTCATCGGTGCGGCCCATCACGAACAGGTAGCCGTCCTGGTCGAAGTAGCCGGAGTCGCCGGTGACGTAGTAGCCGTCGTAGCTGGACAGGTACGTCTCGATGTAGCGCTGATCGTCGCCCCACAGCGTGGGCAGCGCACCGGGCGGCAACGGGAGCCGGATCGCGATCGCGCCTTCCACCCCCGCCGCGAGTTCGGCACCGGCTTGGTCCAGGATCCGGACATCCCAGCCCGGCACCGGGACCGTCGCCGACCCGGGTTTGACCGGCATCGGTTCCAGGCCGCGCGGGTTCGCCGCGATCGGCCAGCCGGTCTCGGTCTGCCACCAGTGGTCGATCACCGGCGTGCCGAGCTTCTCGTGTGCCCAGTGGTACGTCTCCGGATCCAGCCGCTCACCCGCCATGAACAGCGTCCGGAAGGCCGACAGGTCGTACTTTACGAGCTCCGTCGCGTCCGGGTCCATCTTCTTGATCGCGCGTAGCGCGGTGGGGGCGGTGAACAGGGCGCGCACGCCGTGCTCGGCGATGACCCGCCAGAACGCGCCCGCGTCGGGCGTGCCGACCGGCTTGCCCTCGTACAGTACCGTCGTCGCGCCGACCAGTAGCGGCGCGTACACGATGTAGGAGTGGCCGACGACCCACCCCACGTCCGAGGCGGTCCACCACACGTCCCCGGGGCGGATGTCGTAGATCGCGGACATCGACCAGGCCAGCGCGACAGCGTGGCCGCCGGTGTCGCGCACGACGCCTTTCGGCTTACCCGTGGTACCCGAGGTGTAGAGCACGTACAGCGGATCGGTCGCCGCCACCGGCACCGGATCGACCGGCTCGGCGTCCGACACGAGGGCACCCCAGTCGACGTCCCGGTCGCCCAGCTCGGCCCGGGCTGCGTCGCGCTGCAACACGACCACAGCCTCCGGCTGGTGCTCGGTCGTCTCCAGCGCGGCCTCGATGATCGGCTTGTACTCCACGACCCTGGCCGGTTCGAGCCCGCAGGAGGCGGCGAGGATCGCCTTCGGCTTGGCGTCCTCGACCCGGGCGGCCAGCTCCTTGGGGGCGAAGCCGCCGAAGACCACCGAGTGCACGGCGCCGATCCGGGCGCACGCCAGCATCGCCACGACCGCTTCGGGCACCATCGGCATGTACACGATCACCCGGTCGCCCTTGCCGACACCCAGCGAACGCAGCGCTCCGGCGAACCGCGCGACCTCGTCCCGCAACTCCGCGTAGGTGAGCCGCCGGACGGTACCGGTCATCGGCGAGTCGTAGATCAGCGCGAGCTGCTCGCCACGGCCGCGTTCGACGTGCCGGTCCAGCGCGTTGTATGAGGTGTTGAGTTCCCCGTCCGGGAACCACCGGTACAGCGGCGCGGCAGCGGCGTCCAACGCCCTGCTCGGCGTCACGGACCAGTCGATCGCACCGGCAGCCTCCAGCCAGAATCCCTCGGGGTCGTCGAGGCTGCGGCGGTAGGTCTTTTCGTAAGCGCCCATCTCATCTCCTCACGGCGTCGACGAACCAGCGTATCCGAGGATCGCCCGTACGGCACGGTTCCACGAAGCCATAGGAGAGATCGCGCTCTCCGCCAGCAGAATGGGAGCCGGAAGCTGATGTCAGAATGTCTCGGCGCTGAACACGCGGTGCGGCTGTGCCCGACACGGGGTGTCACAACGCCCGACACGGTGGGGACGTCTACTCGGGGTCCGCGACTCCAAGGCTGGTGGCGGCAGCGCGGTTCTCGTGGTCGGTAGCGCCGAGTCCGCCCGTTCCCGGCGCGCACCACTCGGCTGTAACGCGCACCCGGGCTGAACGCCGAGCGCGGCTCGACCTCACGTCGTGCACACTGCACCGCAATGCGCTCGGCCGCTACTACGGGTGCCCGTTGGCTACGATCGCGATGCGCACCCGGTTTCCCAGTTCCGAGTCGATACGGCAGTGCATTCCGAGATCGACGACGCGGCCGTCACGCGGATGCCACTGCCGCTCCGGATCGGTGCGTCCCAGCAGCCGGTCGAGCGCGTCGATGGTCGGCTTCCAGAGATTGACCCAGTTGCGCCTCGGCCCGACGGTGAAGCTCAACTGCAACGACACCGGGCCTTCCGCAACAGCGTCCCACCCCTCGAGCTGTTCATGGACCTGCTGCTTGTATGCCGTGGTCTCCGCCGATGCGGTTGTTTCCAATGCCGGCAACGACGAAGTGTCGCGTGCGACGTCGATCGGCACTGCCTGGTCGACGGCAACTGCCGATGTCTCGGAGTGTCGCTTGGAGCACCACACGGAGGAGAACTGCCGGCGGAAACGCTTGCTGAGCTGTGTGACGAGCGGGAAAGCGTAATTGTCCAGGTCGTGCTCGTCCGTCAGCGAGACACTCTGCGGCAAGCCGACATCCAATCGCAGCGCGAGTGGATCCGGGAGGCCGGAGAACTGAGGCGCCAGCAGCTCACCCGCGTGCTGCACGTACTCGTCCAACCGGACCTGATCAGGATGACCGGCCCTCTCCCAGCTGGCCAGCCGTGGCGGAATCCGCAGGGTCTGCAAGCTTCCATTGGGCTTCGTGAAGAACGGGTATGTCTGCGGCACAACCTCACACGGTAGATGCCGCATCGGACGTTTCGACCGCGCCGAGGATCACACTGTACGGTAGCGCCTCCGCTTCCTCGACAGCGTGATACGGCTATGTCGCGGACCCAACGCAGCCCGGCTGTGCGCCGTCAACCCCGCTCGCGCAGCACGTCGCGCAGCACGTCCGGGTAGTCCGAGATGATGCCGTCGACCCCCATGTCGCGGTAGGCGCGCATGGTCTCCGCGTCGTTGAGCGTGTACACGCTGATCGTCATATCCAGCTCGTGCACCCGTTCGACGAGCTCGGAGTCGGTGACCCGGTAGCTCGGGTTGATCTGCGCGGCCCAGCCCTTGGCCTCGGCGAGGTCGCTCTCGGTCGGCCGGTCACTGTAGAGCAGGCCGATCGGCACCGCCGGTTGCAGGTCGTGGAAGCGGCGCATGGACTCGTGGTCGAAGGACTGCACCACGAACCTGCCCGTGGCCACCGCCGACGTGAGGTAGCCGGGAACCGCGGCGAGCTCCTTGTCGATGTCGCGTTCGATTCCCGGGTACAGCTCCGGTGCCTTCACTTCGAGCAGCAGTCCCGCGCGCCTGCCGAGGCTGTCCACGACCTCGCGCAGCGTCGGGATGCGTTCGCCTGCGAACTCCTCGGAGAACCAGGAACCGGCGTCGAGCTGCCTGATCTCGGCGAGCGTGAAGTCGCCGACCCGCCACGGAGCGCGTTGCGGGAAGACCTCCTCGACATCGGTGGTGCGTTCCAGCGTCGTGTCGTGCACCGCGACCAGCTCGCCGTCCGCGGTGCGCTGGATGTCGACCTCCACGTAGCTCGCGTTCTGCCGCAACGCCAGCTCGACCGCGGCGATCGTGTTCTCCGGAGCGGCGCCGGAGAATCCACGGTGTGCGATGTCGACGACCGAGGTGGGCGATGCCTGTGCCGTCGGCGCCACGACGAGTGCGAGGCAGAGGGTCAGGCCGGTGACCGTCAGGGCGCGCAGTGGGCTGAGTCGCATGAGTGATCCTTCCCGCTGGGGTCACCCCCAGCCTGCTGGCTGGATCTGCCGAGCAGGTGACATCGGCCAGGCCGGCCGGTAGCGATCGGGTGACCATCCCGAACATCGCGCGATATCCTCCCCGCGCCGTCGCTTTCGACCTGTGTCGCATACACTGCCTGATCGTCGTTCCCTGCGATACCCACATGTCCCTCAGCAGGCCCCGGTGAAGCGATGCACATCCGGGAGCGGCCACGCAGCGTTGATCAGCGTGGTTGGTTGTGTTTGTATGCCGGGAATTGGGTTTATGAGATAGTTCGTCCGAACACGGACCTGATGCCGGTACGGAACACGATCCCTCGGAGAGTCTGAGCATGCAGGGTAGCGCGGGCCGCGGGGTCTCGCTGCGCTTGTGCCTCGCGGTGGCGCTCGCCGTCACGCTGGTCATCGCGGTAGCCGTCACTATCTCCCCGTGGTCGGTGATGACGTCCGCGGACGCCGAACAGTCCCCGGGTACGGACGGCGCGCAGATCGAGACGGTGCGGCAGGAGCCTCCCGCCGAGCCACCCGAAACGGGCTTCGAGAAACGCGGGGGTCACGGCACGACCACGAACGCGGAGGAGGCGGAGTTCCTGGGCGCCGTCGCGCGAGCCTCGCCGCGCGTGCGCTCCACCGTGCTCGGCCAGTCACTCCAGGGGCGTCAGCTGCGGCTGCTGCGCATCGGCTTTCCCCAACCACCGACGGACCAGGAGATCGCCGACGGCTCGAGCGTCCTCGTCGTCGGCGGTCAGCACGGAAACGAGCCAGCAGGCAGGGAGATGTCCCTGCAGCTGGTGCGGGACCTGGCATTCACCGACGACGCCGAGCTGCTCGAACAGCTCTCCGATACGACCGTGCTGGTCATGCCCAACACCAACCCCGACGGGCTCGCAGCGGACCAGCGCGGCAACGCCGCACGAATCGACACCAACCGAGACCACCTCAACGTGCGCTCCGCCGAGTCCCGCGCGATCGCCCGGGTCCTGCGGGAGTACACGCCCGACATCGGGCTGGACGCGCACGAGGCAGGCAACCCGCTGGACAACCACGGCCAGGTGCCCCGACTGCGGGTCGGGTGGCAACGCAACCTCAACGTCGACCCGCGGTTGTACGATCTCACCAGGGAGATGGTCGACGACTACGTGTTCCCGGGAGTCGCCGCCGCCGGGTTTCCGGACACCGGCCATTACGGCCTTCCCGATGACGGCCAGCAGTCGCCCGCGATCCTCAGCCAGGCATTCGGCCTCCGCCACGGCGTGGGGATGCTGATCGAAGCGTTCGGCGGTACCGCGGCCGGCCGCATCGACCTGCAGCTGCAGACCGTCCACGAGGTACTGCGGTTCCAACGCGAGCGCGGCGGGGCGGTCGCCAACGCGAGCGCCACTGCCGCCAGCCGCGCCGCAGCGCTGGGCGCGGCCCGGTCCGAACCGTACTTCCTGCACGGCGCGGACTGGGACACGCGCCGGCCACCCGAGGAGTTCGTGCTCGACCCACCTCCGTGCGGTTACCTGCTCACCGCGGCACAGGCCAAGCGAATCCGGCGCCACGTCGAGCTGTTCCCGCTGGAGACCGAACGGATCGGCACCGACCGAGTGTTCGTCACGATGGGCCAGCCGCTCATGACCCTGGTTCCGGAGCTGCTCGACCCGCGCGGCCGCAGGAACGAGGTCGACGCGCGAGCACTGGACGACTGCTCGGCGCCGGGCGCGGCCGACCGCCTCTAGCCGCAGCCCCAGTCCGGGCGATCGCACCGCACGCGGCGGCCCCGAGGTCCGGGCGGGTTACGTCACGCTGCCGAGCAGGCGCCCGAAGGTCCCCTCGCCGACGATCGGGATGCCGTACTGGCGCGCCTTGCGGGCCTTGCCGGACAGGCTGTCCGGGTCGGCGGCGACGAGTAGCTTCACGTTCTTGGTCATCGCCGGGTGCGGCACCAGTCCCGCGCCGCGCGCCGCGCGCTCCCACTGCTCGCGGGGACGCTCCGTCGCGCCGGTGAACACCACCTTGTCCCCCTCGGCCAGCGAGAACGACGGCACCGCCGTGGCGTCCTCCGCGGGGTCGTCAGGCGGCTGTTCGGCGATGATCCCGTCCACCTCGTCGATACTCATCCCGAGGAGCGAACCCACGGTCCGCAGGTCGTGCCGTTCGTTCTCGGTGATCACACCGTCGCTCCAGGCCGCGCGGGCGAGCTGGTCGACGTAGTGCGCATGCAGCCGGTGCGCCAGCTCGCGGCCGATTCCGAGATCCTCCGCGAGCGCCACCAGCTCATCGGCCTCGTGCGCGGAGATCTCCCTGTCCAGCAGCACCCGGTCGAGCATCGCCAGGTACTCCGCCCGGTCCTCGGGTTCCTCGTCGCCGGGCATGTGCTCCACCAGCCTGCCGAGGAAGTGGCGCTGCCTGCCCCGCGCCGCCTCCCGTGGTAGCCACTCGGCCGACGTCCGCGGCAGATGTGGCCACGACAGTCCGGCAGCCCGGTCGAGCGAGTCGTACCAGTGCCGCGCGGCCGGGTCCAGGTCGAGGTAACACGACAGCAGCCGGGCCGTGGCAGCGGCGTCGGTGAGCGCGCGGTGCTCCTGGGGGTTGTCGATGTCGAAAACGGCGCAGCAGTCGGCGAGGCTGCGGCCGGCACCCGGCAGGTAGCTTCGTGCCAGTCGCATCGTGCACAACCCGTACTCCACGCCCACGGGAACCTCGACGCCCAGCCGCCGGTACTCGATCGTCAGGAACCCGGCGTCGAAGCGCAGGTTGTGCGCCACGAGTACACGGCCGGCGAGCAGGTCGGACAGCGGTCCCGCTATGCGCTCGAACGTCGGCGCCTCCCGCACCTCCCGGCCGGTGATGCCGTGGACCCGCTGCGGGCCGAGATCCCTGTTCGGGTTGACCAGCGTCTCCCACTGCCCTTCGACCTGCCCGTCCGGCGCGACGTGCACGACGCCGACCTCGACGATCCGCTCGTTCCACTCTGGATTGATCCCCGTGGTCTCCAGATCGACGACCGCGTACCCGGCACGTCCGCGCGCGGCCGGGTCATCCATCTCGCTCACCACCCTCGTGGCCACACGTCACTCGTAGTCCGGCTCGATGACGCCTTCCGCGAGGCCGTCGGTGTACCGCCGAGCGAGCTCCACTCCACGGTCGGCCGCCGAGCGCAGCTCCCGTTCGAACGCGCGCAGCACGCGGAACCGCTCCCCCAGCCGCCGCTGCTCGTCGATCTCGACGACGGGCACCTCCACGCGCCGCACGTCCAGGCGGTGCACCCCGGAGGCTGTGACGCCGCCGGATCGCCCGGCACGCGCGGCGCGCAGGTGCCCGGCGAGGAACTCGGCGTCCACGCGCTCCGGATCGACGCGCAGCAGCTGCACGTTCGGTCCCAGCAGCAGGCCCGTCTCGGTGACGACCTCCGCGGTCGGCCGCCTGTCACCGGCCACAAGCGTCGGCACCACCACGTCGCCGGCCCGCAACTCCATCAGGTCACCGGTGCGTTCCTCGTCCGCCCGCATCGACGGTCCCGTCCCCGCCGCCAGGTCACGACCGGTGAGTACCAGCCTGCCACCGGCACCCGGCTCGTCGGTCAACTCCACCCGGCCGGTCTGCTGGCGGAACAGCACCGCGCCCGCACGGACGAGGTCACCGATCGTGGCCGAGGGGCGTGTCCACGCTGCCCCGCTGTCCCGTACCCGGGGCAGCTGACCGGGAAGCCGCTCGACTGCGGCGTCCAGCTGCTTCCGTGCGGAGTCGAGTGAGGCGGCGTCCACTTCGGTCACCGGTACCGGCAGGTGCCGCGCCGGCGTGAGGTCGACGTCCTCGTCGAGAAAGTCGATCGGCTCCACTGTGGCCTGTCGCCCCGGGATCGTCTCGACCTCGCCGGTGTCGGAGAACTCCTGCCAGGGCTCGAGAACCGTCGCGCGCAACGCGGACCAGTCCACGCTGCCCCGCCTGCTCGGCTTCGCATCGCCCGCGTCGACAAGCAGGATCGGTTCGGCGGAGTCACCCTCCGAGGCGCGCAGCACCCACAGGTGCACCGGTATGCCGGTGTGTCGCAGCAAGCCGGGCGGCAACGCGATCACCGCACGCACCACGCCACGGCGCACCATCGCCTGGCGGATCACCTTACCCGAGCGGCGAGACGCCACCCCGGCCGGAGCGAGCATCACCACGGTGCCGCCGGGCCGGGTGTGGAACAGGCAGTGCTGCAGCCACGCCAGCTCGGGTTCGTTCTTGACGGGGAACCCGTACTCCCAGCGCGGATCGACGCCGAGGTCCTCGTAACCCCAGTCGCGATACCCGAACGGTGGGTCGCAGACCACCGCGTCGGCCCGCAGGTCGCCGAAGGCATCGGCGCGCAGCGAATCGCCCGCGGTGACTCGCACGGTGGCCTGCGGTGCCGCGTTCGCCTCGACCCTGGCACGGGCGAGGCGGGCCAACGGCTCGCTGAGCTCCTGGCCCGCGAGGTCCCTCGCGCCGCGCGCCGCAGCCTCGCGCAACACCGCGCCGCCGCCGCACGCCGGGTCGAGCACCGACTCCAGCGTACCGGCCAGCTCGATCATCAGGGCCGCGAGCTCCGGTGCGGTCACGACGTCGGCACGGTGGGAGCGCTCGAAGTACCGGCGGAACAGCTCCTCGGCCAGTTCCGCGCGCTCGCCGTCCGGCACCTGGTCGAGCAACCCGCGCACGTGCCCGCCGAGCTCACTCGCGGTCCCTGAGCCGTGCAGGTGGGCGATGACATGGGCAACGAGCTGCGACATCTCCGCGTCGCCGCGGCCGGCCTCCAGTGCCCGCCACACCGCTTCGACCGGGTCCGGGGCGCTGAGCTTGCCCTGCTCCCGCAGCCACTGCTCGACCTCGCCGCGCTTGAAGCGCGGGTTCGCCTCGCTGCTGTCCACCGGCTGAGGGAAGTCGGGATGCCGCCGTCGCCAGTTACTCACCGCCGCCCGGCCGACGTCGGCCAGCCGAGCCACCTCGGCCGCACTGACCAGCGACTCGTCGGACAACGCCACCTCCCGATCGGAACTGTCGTGAACCTATCATGTTCTCGTCGTCCTGTTGACTAGATTAACAATGTTGCGCAGGCGTCGAGGTGGATCTCGGCACATCCGGGTCGTGATCCAACGCCCGACACGGGGTGCCCGCATGCCCGACATAGCGTGCCCGCGCGCCCAACACATGGGGCGGGGCATGGTTCGCGGGCCGGGTCAGTGGCCGTCGGGGAACTCCGCGGAGCGGCCTTCAGTCACTTCGGCTGCCGGGCCGTCCGGTGACTCGGCGCGGATGAGCGCGTCGGGATCGACGGGAGCGAGCTCGGGACGTTTGGGCGGCACCCCGTCGCCGAGGGACTCCCTGCGGATACGCCTGCCGATCCACGGCAGCACGTAGGCCCGCGTCCACTCGATGTCGGAACGGCGCTGCGAGATCCAGTCGTCCTTCTCGGCCTCGCGCTGCTCGTCGGCGTTACCCAGCGGCCTACGCCAGTCCTCCCCGGTGTGCAGCCCGAGCACCTCGGCGGTGCGCAGGGCGATGCGCCGGTGCGCCTCTGGTGTGAAGTGCAGCCGGTCCTCGCTCCAGGCGCGCGGGTCGCGTAGCACGTCCATCGCCCACAGGTCCACGACGCTGGTCCCGCGCCGCTCGGCGATCGCGCGGATGTCGGCGTTGTAGATGGCGATCTTGCCGCGCAGCCGGTTCATCACCGACATCTGCTTGGTGTCGGCGAAGGTGAACAGCAACACGTCGATACCGGCCGCGCGCAGCTGCGCGACCATCTCGTCGATCCGCCTGGCCATGTGGTCCACATCGATGCCCGGCAACAGGATGTCGTTGCCGCCTGCGCAGAGGGCCGCGAAGTCCGGGCGTAGCTCGAGAGCGACCGGCAGCTGTTCCTCGGCGATCTCGTCGACGCGCTTGCCGCGCACAGCGATGTTGGCGTACTTGAAGTCCGGTTTGCCCTCGGCGAGTATAGCGGCGAGCCGGTCGGACCAGCCCAGGAAGGAACCGTCGCGCAACTGGTCGTTGAGGCCTTCGGTGAAGCTGTCTCCGAGCGCGATATAGCTGTTGAACGAATGCACCACTCACTCCATTCCGCTGCCCGTCCTGCTCCGTGCTGACGAACCGTGCTACCGCGCACGAGAATGAAATGTAGGGCGATCCCGTACCCGGGCCGCGCATCGCACGGCACGCCGACAGCTCGGCGACCATGCCTGTGCGAGCCACGTCTTCCCAGCGTACGCCCTATGGGTAGTGGGAAGATCAGGTTCGCCCCGGTCGGGCGCGTGAGCACCGCTTCGGCGCTCCATCACTGGTGGCTTCGAGGCCCGGTGGCGCCGTTTCAGGGGATGTTGACGGAGATGTTTCGCGGTGTGCACCGGGGTGTCACACGATCCGAGCAACCATGGTGCCAAGGACCAGTCGTCGTACGGTGAGCAGGGGATTGATGATGCGCTTTTACTGTCCCGAATGCCTGTGGGTCGTGACCCATCCGCATGCAGGCGCCGACGCCGAGGTGCTGTGCGATCCGTGCGGATGGCTGTGGCTGCACCACAGCCGATACGCGGCGCCGCGCATGCGGCCGCATCCGGCGGACTCCGTTCCGGTCCCGCGACCCCGGGCGGTGCGCTCGCTCAGCGGCTAGCCCGGGCGAGCCCGCCAGGCAGCGGCACGCCCGTCGCTACCGCGCTACAGGCAGGCTTCCGCCATCCCGGAACGGGACCGGTACGGACACGATCTTCCGGTTCGTGCTCGTGCCGGAACAGGCCGGCGTCGAGGACCGGCGCACGCCACGGTCGTCTCGCGCGCATTCGCGCACGTGGCGGGTAACGCCCCGAGGCCGGTCGCAGAACTCGGGGAGTCGGGGTCGGGCGTACCCGGTACCTACCCGGCGACCGTCTGTCCACAGTGCGCCCATTGTTCCAGGTTCGCGACGAAGTGGCGGGCGTGGTGTGGCCAGGAGTACTCGGCCAGGGCCGCCTCGTGCCCGCGCTTGCCCATCTCCGC
>NZ_FZNW01000080.1 GCF_900188115.1 Haloechinothrix alba
GGGGTGGGAGACCTCATCTTGGAACGGGCTTCCCGCTTAGATGCCTTCAGCGGTTATCCCTTCCGAACGTAGCTAACCAGCCGTGCCCCTGGCGGGACAACTGGCACACCAGAGGTTCGTCCGTCCCGGTCCTCTCGTACTAGGGACAGGTTTCCTCAAGTCTCCTGCGCGCGCGGCGGATAGGGACCGAACTGTCTCACGACGTTCTAAACCCAGCTCGCGTGCCGCTTTAATGGGCGAACAGCCCAACCCTTGGGACCAACTCCGGCCCCAGGATGCGACGAGCCGACATCGAGGTGCCAAACCATGCCGTCGATATGGACTCTTGGGCAAGATAAGCCTGTTATCCCCGGGGTACCTTTTATCCGTTGAGCGACACCCCTTCCACCAGGTGGTGCCGGATCACTAGTCCCAGCTTTCGCTCCTGCTCGACCCGTCGGTCTCACAGTCAAGCTCCCTTGTGCACTTGCACTCGATACCTGATTTCCAACCAGGCTGAGGGAACCTTTGGGCGCCTCCGTTACTCTTTGGGAGGCAACCGCCCCAGTTAAACTACCCACCAGGCACTGTCCCTGAACCAGATCATGGTCCGAGGTTGAGATTCTCCATTCGACCAGAGTGGTATTTCAACGATGACTCCACCCCGACTGGCGTCGAGATATCCTAGTCTCCCACCTATCCTACACAAGCCGAACCGAAAACCAATACCAAGCTGTAGTAAAGGTCCCGGGGTCTTTCCGTCCTGCCGCGCGTAACGAGCATCTTTACTCGTAGTGCAATTTCGCCGGGCCTGTGGTTGAGACAGCCGGAGAGTCGTTGCGCCATTCGTGCAGGTCGGAACTTACCCGACAAGGAATTTCGCTACCTTAGGATGGTTATAGTTACCACCGCCGTTTACTGGCGCTTAAATTCTCCGCTTCGCCCCCTCGAGGGGAGCTAACGGGTCCTCTTAACGTTCCAGCACCGGGCAGGCGTCAGTCCATATACATCGAATTGCTTCTTCGCATGGACCTGTGTTTTTAGTAAACAGTCGCTC
>NZ_FZNW01000047.1 GCF_900188115.1 Haloechinothrix alba
AGCGCGGCTACAGCGACCTCAAGCAGTGGCGCGGCCTGGCCACCCGATACGACAAACTCGCCCTCACCTACCGGGCCGGAGCCGTCCTACGCGCACTCACCCAGTGACTCAAACACATCCTTTAGAGACACACCCTAGGTCCTGTGCCGACCGCATGACCTGCCAGCTCGCCCTCGATGCGCTGGAATCGGCCGTCACCCGCCGCGGCGGCAACCGATGTAATCGCGGTGGGCGATCAACTGGTTGGTCTCGTCGACAACCGCGTCATTACCATGGGACTCTACCGGAATGGCGTATCTTCTCCTCGTTACGTCCCGTGACTGAAGTACCCTACTCCGTCGTGGCTAGGTGAGCCACCGACGTCACGTTAGAAGAAAATAGTCAAGATGGCCCCTTACATGAACTTTGGCTGGCAGTGCACTCAGTAAGCGAACTCCGGACACGCTATGTTACGAAATCGCAGCGTTCGGCACGCGTTCCACTACTCGAACGACATTCTGCTGCCCGTCAACGCGGATGATATCGCCATGGTGTATGCGTGACGTCCCGTCCTGCGTGCCGATGACGAATGGTATCCCCATTTCGCGCGCGACGAGAGCGCCGTGGCTGGCTGCTGTGCCGAGATCGATCACCAACGCCTCCGCCAACGTGAATAGTGGAGCCCAACTCGGGTCGGTGAACCGGCAAACCAGGATGTCACCGGGCTCCAACTCCGCGTCGTCATTGGGGTCCAGAACCACACGCGCTCGTCCTTCAACGATGCCGCCACCGGCGGCAGCACCGGTAACCTCACTCGAGACCGATGACTCCTGGTCGTCGATGGTGACTGCATCCGGCATCCCTTCGAAGGACGCCGGAAGCTTCATCCGCCGGTATTCTTCTCTGGTCTTGCGGCGATAGGCGATCAACTCCCTTGCTTCTGGCAGTCGGCCATTGACCAGTTCGGCGAGCTCTTCGCAAGTCAAGAAGAACGCATCATCGACATCTTCGAATCGGCCGTTGTCTACTTCTTCGCGACCGATTTGTCGCGCAGCTGCACGGCATCCGTCAAGTGCCATCAAGTATCCGGCCTTCCCGATCTCGTTGTTCCGTACGATGTTTCGGGCTCGCCGTAGCACGAACCTCAGCGCTGGGCGGCTCATAGCCGAACTCGCGTTCAGCAGCTCATGCTGAGCCTCACGACTGGCCTTCATGGCCAGTTCCTCCCGCTCCCGTGGGCGGACGAAGTCGTTGCGCGCCGCCATGGTCTTCGCGGTCGTACGCAGTGGTTCGGGGTCTTCCCGCCATGAGCAGGTGTACACATTACCCTCATTCGGCCCGTGGAAGCCGTAGTTGGCGAGAAATTCCTCCTCCGCGAGGTCAGCATGTGCCAGCCGCCAAAGGTCATCGGCCATGGCGACCTCCATGACGTTGCCCTGACCGGAAAACGCCTTGGTGGCCAAGGCGGGATCGCCCGCCTTGGTGGCAGCATCTGTCAGTGCGCTCTGCACGATCTGCAGCTGCAAACGCACGCCAAGATGGATCTGGAAGATCTGAGCAAAGCGGTCACGGGCATCGAACAACTGCGCGATCCTGCTATCATCTGGAACTGGCCTGCTGCCACGGCCAACGTTGTATACCTCCTCTTGCCACCAGCGGCGGAGCTGTGCATAGCCGGCCTGAAGCCGACTATGCGTGAGCAGCATCGTGGACGGCATTTTCAGCAGGATGATTGGAAGTCGGCCGGGCGCAGACGGCTCCTTGGGAATGCCTTCGCGAACGCTGCCCATGATGTCGCGCTCGAGATCGTCCGGACTCACTCCCGGCATCCGGGCGAGCATGCGGCGGACGACATCCACATTGAAGGCCTGGCGACCATATATCGCCATCGTCGTGTGGTCGTTGGGATCGGCAGACCTCACGCTCGATTGACGTCCGATGACGCCGTAGGAGTACATCAGACCCAGCCAGGTCTCCTCAAGCGACACTCCCCACACGCTCCAGCACAACGGCGACAAAATGTCCGGCGTCGCCTCGGCCACGTTGGTAATCGACCACAGTCGGCCGGGCTCGCTGGAGCCCCAAACCGGATCGAACAGCTCAACCATGAGTTGGTTCCTCTCGGCCTGACGATGTCGGTATAACCGATCGCAACATGTACTCTAGCGTCAATTAGTCTATGTTTCAACCATTTATCGCCGCAGTGTAGCTCCCGGCGCTGTAAGGGAGTGTCCGATGGCTGGTGTAACTGGTCATGGGTGTTCAGTTGGTGGTTGTGGGGACGATGCGTCCGGGGAAGGTGATGGCGAAGGCGTTCAATGCCGGTTTCGTGCGCATCGCTCACCTCGCTCGGCCCCGTCCGGTGGGGTCGAGGGATCGGGTGACCAGGTAGAGGCACTTCAGGGCCGCCTGCTCGGTGGGGAAGTGCCCTCACGCCTTGATTGCCCGCCGGTAGCGGGCGTTGCGGCTTTCGATGGCGTTCGTGGAGCAGATGACCCGCCGAATTTCGACATCGTAGTCGAGGAATGGCACGAACTCCGTCGTGCGACACGAGGTCGCACGATGTAAGTGGATTGCCAAGGGAGGTCGGCTGATGTCGATGGTGTGATCCCAGGTCAGTGCTCGATGACCTGTCTCCGCCCTGGCGTGCGTCGCGGGTAACTGCGGGGTGTGAAGCCCGGGGTTCAAGCCCAAGTGGTCCTCGTTCCATCCGAGGAGCGCAGGTGAGGAGAAGATCGGGCGGGCGAACGTAAGTGAACCCTCGTTGACGCCTCGTCATCGTCGAGCCCCGCAGATGGAATGTGGTAGCGGGGTGAGCAGGACTGGCCGCTGGGAAGCGGCAGGCGCTGGCCAAGGGGTTGATGCGGCCAGGAGAGCACCGCCGTCCCGGGGTTGAAGTGGGCGCCCAATCCGATCGCATCTTGCTCGTGCGGAACGTGACAATCCCGTTGAGGTCCGGAAGGTTCCGGTAGGCCGACCGTGAGGAAGGCCGAATTCCTCAGCGGGCGAAGGATGACCCGAGAAGCGAATGCCGGCTGCTGAAAGGCAGCAGGAAAGCGCAGTGAGTGTGTCGGCTCCTCCGCCGGCGGCTGCGTATAACTGGCCGGATACCAGCTTTTGCTGGGACCCCGAAAGGGTGCTGACGCGGGTCGGGTGAGCCTGTGGAGAGGCTGATGACAACAGCGCTGGAACCGAAGGACAAGTTAGACGTCGCGCCCGATGAGGGAGCGGTGAACGGACCGGAGGGCGACTCCATCGACTGGTTCCAAATGGATTGGGACGCGGCCGAGGGCAACGTACGGCGTTTGCGGCAACGGATCTTCACGGCGTCGCAGGCAGGAGACCTGGCCAAGGTCAGGAATTTGCAGAAGCTGATGCTGCGATCCCGTTCCAACACGCTGGTGAGCGTGCGGCGGGTCACGCAGATCAACGCTGGCCGCAAGACCGCCGGAATCGATGGGAAGACCGCACTGTTGCCTCAGCAGAAGGCCGAACTGGCCGACTGGGTGCAGCATCGGTCCTCGTCCTGGACGTCCCGAACGGTCAAACGGGTGTTCATCCCCAAGGCAGGCAACACGAAGAGGCAGCGCCCGCTCGGAATTCCCGTGTTGGCCGATCGGGCGTTGCAAGCCCGCGTGGTCAACGCACTGGAGCCTGAGTGGGAGGCGCGGTTCGAGTCGCGATCCTACGGATTTCGACCGGGCCGTGGCTGTCATGACGCGATCGAGGCAATCTATGGCACGTGCAAGGGCAAGCGCTCGAAGCGGGTGTGGATTCTTGACGCGGATCTGGCGGCGGCGTTCGATCACCTCGATCACGATCACTTGCTCAACCAACTCGGGACTTTCCCGGCCACGGGAATGGTCGTTGGATGGCTGAAAGCAGGAGTCGTGGATCGTGGCCGATTCGCCCCGACCGAGGAGGGCGCCCCACAGGGTGGGGTCATCAGCCCCTTGCTGCTGAACGTAGTTCTGCATGGGATGGAAGAGGCCGCCGGAGTCCGGTACTTGACCGGCACGCATGTCGGTCACACAGCACCGGGATCCCCGGTGGTGATCAGATACGCCGATGACCTGGTCGCCTTGTGTCACACGCGCGAGGAAGCCGAGCAGGTCAAGGCTCGATTGGCAGAGTGGTTGGCGCCCAAGGGATTGTCCTTCAACGAGAACAAGACGCGCATCCTGCATCTCACCGGAGGATTTGATTTCCTCGGGTGCCACGTCCGCCGGTATGTCAACGGTAAGCTGATCATCAAACCGAGTAAGGCGGCGGTGCAACGCATCCGGGAACGGCTGCGCACCGAGATGCGGGCCCTGCGCGGGGCGAATGCCGCAGCGGTGCTGCAACGGCTCAACCCCATCATCCGAGGCTGGGCCGCCTATTACCGGACGGTGGTGTCCAAGCACGTGTTCACCACGCTGGACGCTTATGTGTGGTGGCTCGTCTTCAAGTGGGCCGTCCGCAGTCACCGGAACAAACCGAAGCACTGGGTGAGAGCCCGCTACTTCGGCGCGTTCAACAAAGCCAGGCGAGACAACTGGGTGTTCGGCGACCGGCATACCGGCGCCTATCTCACAAAATTCGCCTGGACGAAGATCGTTCGACACCAGATGGTCGATGGCTTCGCATCCCCAGACGACCCGAAGCTGGCCGACTACTGGACGGCGCGGCGTCGCCGCAGCAGGAAACCACCACTGAACCGGGACGGTCGGCGGCTGATCGCGCGTCAGCGTGGCCGCTGCCCGCTCTGCGGGAACCTGTTGCTGCACGCCCATGCCGAACCGCAGCACCCCGACGAGTGGGAGCAGTGGATCACCGCGACCCGTAAGGCGATACGCGCGAAAGCGCTCACCGTACACACCGGACGCGATGAGTCGAACGATCTTGTCGTGTTGCACCTCGTGCACGCTGACTGCGCCCGGCGACATGACCGGCGCGGCAGCCCAGCACTTCCGCACGCCCGCGATGCTCCTGGGCTTGCTTGAGCCGGATGCCTGGAAAGCGGGCACGTCCGGTTCTTAGGGGGCTCCGGCGCGGCAACGCGCCGGGGCTACCCGCCCACGCCGAGCGCCAGATCTGCACGATCGCCGGGTAGTGCTCGCCCCAGGTCTGGCTGAATTCGGCGAACCGCTCGGCCGCCGCGGCTGCGCCGGGTGCGGTATAGACCGGCCGCAGGTCCTTGGCCATCTTCTCCCAGTATTTGCGGGAGGCGCACCGGAAGGTATTCTGGATCAAGTGCAGGATACAGGTCTGCACCAGTGCCTGGGGCCACACGGTGGTGATCGCCTCGGGCAGGCCCTTGACCCCGTCACAGACCACGATGCACACATCCACTACACCGCGGTTCTTCAGCTCAGTCAGCACCGAGATCCAGTACTTGCCGCCCTCGGCGCCATCGCCGGCCCAGATACCGAGAATGTCGCGGTGCCCGTCCACGGTGACCCCGACCGCGATATAGAACGCCCGATTGGTGACCTGCCATCCCGCACTTTCACGTGGATGGCGTCAATGAAGATCATCGGATACACGGCTTGGTTTCTACTGGTCGTTGCGAATCCTGATGGGAAGGGGTTCGTATGCCGCGTGGTGGGCAGAACAGGATGCCGACCGGGGTCAAGCGCCGCTACTTCGAGCTGATTCGAGCTGGGTGGTCAGGCTCGGCAGCTGCCCAGGCAGTGGGCGTGTCGTTGAGCTGCGGGTCGGTGTGGTTCGTCGATGCTGGCCGGGTGGACGCCATCGACAAGCCGATTAGCTCGCGGTATCTGAACCAGAACGATCGGATCGAGATCGCCGACGGGCTCGCACGGCAAGTACCGGTCAAGACGATCGCTGCGCGGATCGGCAAGAGCTACCAGACCGTGTATCGGGAGGTCGCCCGCAACCGCAAGCCGGACGGGCGCCATCAACCGTGGTACGCACATAACCAAGCCTACCTGCGGCGTCGGCGCCCCAAACCTCGACGGTTCACCCTCGACGCCGCGTTGCGCACAGTCGTCGCTGCGAAGCTGGCTCAGCACTGGTCCCCAGGGCAGATCAGCCGGTGGCTACGGCGACGCTTCCCGCGCCGCACCGCCTGGCATGTGTGCACCGAGACGCTCTACGAGGCCATCTACCGCGGACTGATCACCGTCGTCAGCGTGGCAAACCTGCACACTGGCCGAACCTATCGGCACCGCAGAGGCCGCGGCCGTTCCCGCGACGGCGCGTTGAGGCAGTCCACGAGGATGCGTCCGATCCACACCAGGCCAGCCAGCGTGCAGTCCCTCCGACAAGCCGGACATTCGGAAGGGGACCTGATCGTCGGAGCCAGCCAGCGATCCGCGATCGCGACGCTGGTGGAACGCAAGACGCGGTTCATCCTGCTGGTCCCGCTGGACCGCGATCACTCCGCCCGATCGGTCGGTGACGCACTCATCCAAGCCTTCGGAACGCTGCCCACTGGGCTACGGCGGAGCCTGACCTGGGACCAGGGCAACGAGCTATTCCACCACGAGCGGATCGAGCGCGAAACCGGCATAAAGATCTACTTCGCCGACCCGCACTCACCGTGGCAGCGCGGTAGCAACGAGAACACCAACGGCCTGCTGCGTCAGTATTTACCCAAGGGGACCGACCTCAAGGCCTGGTCCGGTGACCAGCTCGACAAGGTTGCTGCCGAGCTCAACGACCGGCCACGTCTATGCCTCGACGACAGAACCCCACAGCAGCTCATGACCAATGGCACCGACGCCAAGCCGCAACACTGATTCGCAACGCTCGCTAGAAACCGCCCATCGTCGAAGTGCGCGGCGATCTCACCGGTGGTCAACCCGCGGGCGGTCAACGACAGCGCGATCTCATCGATACCCGAGAGCCGCCGCTGGCGCTTTTTAACCAGCTGCGGCTCGAAGCTGCCGTCCCGATCGCGGGG
>NZ_FZNW01000013.1 GCF_900188115.1 Haloechinothrix alba
ACCACCAGCTCAAAGACCACCCCCACTGGACCCTCCACCACAACCCCACCACCGGCACCACCACCATCACCACACCCACCGGACGGTGCTACACCGAGCACCGGACCCTACCGGCACGGTCGCGACCACCCACCATGCCGGAGCGGGCCCGGCCACCCGGACCACGCGGCAACGACGCTACGAGTCCTCCTCCACGTAACCGATCATGATGGACATGGCGTCGTCCTGCGCGTAGTGCGAGTCGTACACGCTCTCCAGCTCGAGCACGTCGCCCTCGGCGACGTCACCCAGGTCGCCCTCCGAACACACGCTCATCGACTCGATGTGCCCCTGGTAGGCCGGATCGGTTCCGTACCCGGCATAGGACGGGCAGATCTCCTCGCCTGTGCTGCGGTTGTGCAGGGTGAGCGACTCGCCGCCATCGTGGACGTGGCCACCCGCAGCGTGGAACGTCCCCGCGATGGTCGACTCCCACTGCCACGTGGTGACCGACTCACCCTCCGGGACGCTGTGGTACGAGTCGAAGGTGCAGTTCGCCGCGTCCAGCCAGACCGGGGTCACCGGCGTGATGTCCCGGTTGAACAGTGCTGGCTCGTGTTCGATGGTGAGGTCGAAATAGACCTCCTGGGACTCCGGCGCGAAGTTCATCAACTCGATCACCGACCAGGTCAGCGGGGCCGGGCCGAGGGGCACCCCGTAACCGTCCGGAAGCATGCCGCCGGTGCGCTCGTTGCCCGAGGCGAAGATCCGTTGCCCCGCCATGCCCAGCTCCTCGTCCCTGCAGGTGACATCCTGCCGGGACCGGTCGAAGAGCACGGCGTGGTGCAGCATGATGTTCGTGTCGTAGTTCGCGCTGCTGCCGTCGGCGTACGTGAGGTCGGGCTCCATCGAGGTGACGTAGCAGGAAACGACCCAGCAGGGAGTCGGAACCGGTGCGGCGACCGTGGTGTGCGTGCCGTGGTCGCGCTCCTCGGGGCCGTGTGGGCCGTCGTCGCTCGCGCTGGTCGTGCCGTGACCGTCGCCCGCGCCGTGCTCGCCCTCCTCGTGCGGCTCGGCGGTGATCGGCCCCACCCGGATCGTCGTCTCCGTGCCACCACCGAACATGGTTCGCTGTCCGGTGATCTCGGCGGAGGTGTCGGTCTCCTGCACATCGAACTGGTCGACAAGCTCGTCCGGTGGGGCGGAGTCGCCGGTACCGGCGCCGGCGACGGCAGGCGTGGTGACCGAGGCCAAGGTGAGTACTGCGCCTGTCACAAGGCTCGTGAGTACCCGCGATCTCTTCGACACGTCGGACTCCTTCCGTGGCTACGTGCTCGGTGCACGGGCGAAAACGGAAGAATATCCAACGGTCAGGTCGGTGTTCAATTGTTCGATTATGATAATGAATTGATTGTTGATTATCGCGCCTTGCCGTAATTCTGCTGCCGATCCGGGAGTCCGGTGTGGTCCGGAAACGTCTCCGGCGGCCCGGGCGTGAATCGGGCCGCCGGAGGGGCCGCTTCCGTTACACGTGGCTCAGCAGCAACTCGACGCCCTCGATGCCGAAGTAGGCCAGGAACACCAGGCTGAGGCCCCACAGCAGCACGCCGGGTTCCCGCCACTTGCCGAGGGCCACCTTGATGACGACGTAGGCGACGATACCCGCGCCGACACCCGCCGTGACCGAATAGGTGAAGGCGGGCAGGGCGATGATCAGGAACGCGGGTAGCGCGATCTCCATGTCGGTCCAGTCGATGTTGCGGCACTGCATGCACATCAGACCACCGACAAGGACGAGCGCGGGTGCGGCCGCGGACTGGGGGATGACAGCGGCGATCGGCACCAGGAACAGTAGCGTGAGGAACAGCGAGCCGGTCACCAGGCTGGCGATCCCGGTCCGCGCGCCTTCCTTGACGCCTGCCGCCGACTCGACGAAGACGGTGTTGGATGAGCTCGAGGTGAGTCCACCGAACGCGGCACCGATCCCGTCGGTGACCATGACCCGACCCAGCGTCGGCATCCTGCCGTTGGAGTCGATGAGGCCGGCCTCGTCGCCGACGGCGAGGACGGCCCCGATGGCGTCGAAGAATCCGGCCAGCACGAGGGTGAACACGAACACCGTCAGGGTCAGGGCGGGGATCTCGGTGATCGCGCCGACGACGTCGATCTGCCCGAACAGCGAGAAGTCCGGGGACGCGACGAGCGAGTCCGGCAGTGACGGCGTGACCAGCCCCCACCCCCCTGGGTGCCACACCGACTCCACGATCACCGCTAGGACGGTAGCGCCGAGGATGCTCAGCAGGATGGCGCCCGGTACCTTCCTGCTGTACAGCGCGAACATCAGCACCAGCCCGAAGCAGAACACGATGATCGGCAGCCCCGTCAGGGTGCCGCCCTCGCCGAGCTGCACGGGCACAGCCGTGTCCATCGCATCCGGCCTGCGCGTGACGAACCCGGCGTTGACGAACCCGATGAGGGCGATGAACAGTCCGATCCCGACACCGATTGCGTGCTTCATCCCTCGCGGGATGGCGTTGACGATGAGTGTGCGCACGCCCGTGGCGGCGAGCAGGAGGATCAGCAGGCCTTGCAGGACGACCATGCCCATCGCCTGCTCCCAGGTGACCTGGGGCGCCACCTGGAACGCGACCACGGCATTGACCGAAAGTGCCGTGGCCATCGCGAACGGAGCGCGGCCGACGATTCCCATGAGGACGGTCATCAGCCCTGCCGACAGCGCGGTCATGGTGGTCACGCCGGTCAGTGACAGCTGGTTGCCGTTGACGTCGGTCGCGCTGGTCAGGATGAGCGGGTTGAGGATGACGATGTAGGCCATCGCGACGAAGGTGGTGATGCCACCCCGGATCTCGCGCGAGGGCTTCGAGCCGCGTGCGGTGATCAAGAACCATCGGTCGAGCACGCTCCCGCGCCATGGCGGGGGCTTCTGGTCGACCGAGGGGATCTCCGTTGTGCTCATACGAGTTCTCTCCAGGTACGGCGGCGGGGTCGATGTGCCGGGCCGGTACTTCCGACCCCGGGCACAGGCGTGCCCGCACCCCGGGCGGGAGCCCAGTGCCCGGGGTGTGGCGCGTCGGGGAGTGCTTGTCGAGCTCGGGAAGCGGAGGGGCCGGTCAGCCGGTTACGGGGTGGACGATGTCGTGCGGGCGGACGGGTACGCGGTCGATCTGGAGTCCGGTCGCGTCCCTGATCGCGGCGGCGATCGCAGGCGTGGACGACAGCGTCGACGGCTCACCCGCGCCCCGCAGGCCGTACGGGGCGTTCGGGTCGGCGCGCTCCAGGATGTCCAGCCGCATCGGCGGCATGTCCAGGATCGTGGGAATGAGGTAGTCGGTGAACGAGGGGTTGGCCAGTTTGCCGTCTGCGAGCTGGATCTCCTCCATAACTGCCAGACCGAGGCCTTGCGCGGTCCCGCCGTGGATCTGCCCTTCCAGCGACACCCGGTTGAGGACCGTGCCGACATCCTGCACCGCCGTCAGGTCGACCACCTTGAGCAGGCCCAGCTCGACGTCCACGTCGACGACGGCACGGTGGATGCACAGGGCGAGCTGGGTGTGCGTGTCACCCTGCCCCGTGACGGGGTCCATCCCGGTCGTCGGGCGATGGTGGAACTCCCTTGTCTCCTCGATGGCCTCGTCACCGAGCAGGTCGGCGAGCGCAACCAGGACCCCGGAGTGTTCGGAGACCAGCTTCCCCCCGGACAGGCTGAGCTGGTCGGCGGGTACGTCGAAACGCTCGGCGGCGAGCTGGAACAGCCGGTCCCGGACGGCCTCGCACGCCCGCTTCACCGCACCACCGGTCATGTAGGACTGGCGGGAGGCCGATGACGACCCGGCGTCGCCGACCTGGGTGTCGGCAGGCGCGATGCTCACCCGCTCGACACCGAGCTCGGTCCGTGCGATCTGCCCTTGCAGGGTTACCAATCCCTGACCTACCTCGGCAGCGGCGGTGTGCACCAGCACGGCAGGCTCGCCGCCGACGACCTCCAGCCGCACGCGTGCGGTCGAGTAGTCGTCGAAGCCTTCGGAGAAGCAGATGTTCTTCAACCCGACGCCGTAGCCGATGCCCCTGCGCACTCCCTCACCGTGCGTGGTGTTGGATACCCCTCCCGGGAGGTTGCGCACGTCGCCGGAATCCACGGCCTCCGGCAGCGGCGCGTCGCGCAGCCTGTCGATCATCTCGCGCATCGGCGCCGGGGTGTCCACGACCTGGCCGGTCGCGATCGCCGCTCCCTGATGGATGGCGTTGATCCGCCGCACATCGAGGGGGTGCAGCTCGAGCTCGCGTGCGAGCTTGTCCATTTGCGACTCGTATGCGTAGCAGGCCTGCACCGCACCGAACCCACGCATAGCCCCGCACGGCGGGTTGTTCGTGTAGACACCGTACGCGTCGATCTCGACGTTCGGCACGATGTACGGCCCGACACCGAGCGAGGCGGCGTTACCGACGACGTTCGTGGTGGATGAGGCGTACGCACCGCCGTCGAGCACGATACGAGCCGTCGCGTAGACGATCCGGCCGTCCGCGGTCGCGCCGTGCTCGTAGCGCATCTTGGCGGGATGCCGGTGCACGTGGCCGTAGAACGACTCCTCGCGGTTGTAGACGATCTTGATCGGCCTGCCGGTGTGCATCGCGAGCATCGCCGCGTGCACCTGCATGGACAGGTCCTCGCGCGCACCGAACGCGCCACCCACGCCGGACAGCGTCATGCGCACCTTCTCCTCGGGCAGACCGAGGCACGGAGCGATCTCCCGCAGGTCGGTGTGCATCCACTGGGTCGCGACGTAGAGGTCGACCCCGCCGTCCTCACCGGGTACGGCCAGCCCGGACTCGGGCCCGAGGAACGCCTGGTCCTGCATGCCGATCTCGTACTCGCCGGTGACCACGACATCGGCGCGCGACCGAGCGGACGGCACGTCACCGACCCGCACGGGCTGGTGCCGGACGACGTTGCCGTGCTCGTGCAGCGCCGGGGCTTCCGGGTCGAGCGCGGCACGGACGGGGTCGGTGAGCGGGTCGAGCACCTCGTAGTTGACGACGATCTCGTGCATCGCGCGCCGGGCGGTCTCCGGATGGTCGGCGGCGACCAGGGCAACCGCCTCCCCCTGGTAGCGGACGGTGTCCACCGCAAGCACGGGCTGGTCGTTCTCCTCGAGCCCGTAGTACTTGATGCCGGGGACGTCCTCGTGCGTGAGTACGGCGTACACGCCGCTGGTCGCCAGCGCCGCACCGATGTCGATGGACCGGATGCGCGCGTGCGGGTGGGGGCTGCGCAGCGTCACACCCCAGAGCATGTCGTCGTGCCACAGGTCGGACGAGTAGGCGAACTGGCCGGTGACCTTGCGCGTGCCGTCCGGCCTGCGCGGGCTCTGCCCGACCCCGCCTCGCGTACTCGAGGCCAGGTTGTCCGGTGTCCCGACAGTCATGACGTCCTCCCGTTCTCGCTCGGCGCCCGGCCGGCCGATGCCATGAGCCCGCGGTGCGCGGTACGGGCGGCGAGGGCCAGCCGGTCCTGGTCAGCAGTGCGTAGCTCGCCGCCGGAGACGACGGCGTTGCCGTTGACGGTCAGTAGCTCAAGCGGCGCGGGCGGGCCGAGGGCGAGCGCGGCCACCGGGTCGGCGATGTCGGCGTGGCCGAGGCCGTCGAGCCGCCACAACGCGATGTCGGCGAGCTTGCCTGCCTCGAGCGAGCCGATCTCGCCGCCACGGCCGAGGCACCGGGCGCCACCGATGGTGGCGGCGCGCAATGCCTGCCTGGCCCGCAGGGCTGTGGGACCGCCATGGAGCCGCGCCAGGTACAGCGCCTGGCGAAGCTCCTCGACCAGCATCCCTGCCTCCTGTGATGCCGCCCCGTCCACGCCGAGACCCACCGGAGCTCCGGCGTCGAGCAGCGCGGGCACCGGCGCGATGCCCGCGCCGAGCCGGGAGTTGGAGCTGGGGCAGTGCGCCACCCCGGTGCGCGTGGCGCCCAACCGCTTGATCGCGCCGTCCGACAGGTGCACGCAGTGGGCGAGCCACACGTCCTCGCCGAGCCACCCGAGCGAGTCCAGGTACTCCACAGGGGTGCACCCGTGCGTGGCCTGGCAGAAGTCCTCCTCGTCGATGGTCTCGGCGAGGTGGGTGTGCAGCATGACGCCGTGCTCGGTCGCCAGCTCGCGAGCCTGGCTGAGCAGCTCGGTGGACACCGAGAACGGGGAGCACGGCGCGATGCCGATGCGGACCATCGCGTCCGGCGACGGGTCGTGGAAGGCCGTGATGGCCTCGGAGGTGGCCGCGAGGATGGTGTCGATGTCCTCGACGACCTCATCGGGCGGCAACCCACCCGCGGACCGTCCCCTGTCCATCGACCCCCGGGTCGGGTGGAACCGGATGCCGATCTCGCGGGCCGCGCCGATCTCTGCTGCGAGCAGGTCGCCTGCGTCATCGGGGAAGACGTAGTGGTGGTCGGCGCTGGTGGTGCACCCGCTCAGCGCGAGCCACCCGAGCCCGGCACGGGCCGCGACGCCCACGGACTCCGCGTCGATGCGTGCCCAGACCGGGTAGAGCTCGGTGAGCCACTCGAACAGCGTCGAGTCGGTGGCCAGCCCCCTGGTGATCCACTGGTAGAGGTGGTGGTGGGTGTTGACGAGGCCGGGCGTGGCCAGGCACCCGGACCCGTCGACGCGGGTGATCTCGCCCGGCTGCGCGGGCGCGCGCCCCTCGCCGACCGCGACGATCCGGTTGCCGTCGACGAGCACGTGGCCGTGCGAGTACTCGGTGCCCGCGTCGTCGGCGGTCGCGACGGCGCAGTTCTCGATGACGATCACGTTCCTGCCTCCTGCTTGCGCGAGGCGGCCAGCCGGACCGCGTCCAGGATCTTCTCGTAACCGGTGCAGCGGCAGAGGTTGCCCGCGAGCTCCTCGCGGATCTCCTCGTCGCTGGGTTCACCGGTGCGCTCGACCAGGTTGTGCGCTGCGACGATCAAGCCGGGGGTGCAGAAGCCACACTGCACGGCGCCCGCGTCGACGAACGCTTCCTGCACGGGGTGCAGCTCATCCTCGCCCCCGCCGATACCTTCCACCGTGACGACCTCGTGGCCCGCTGCCTGGCCGGCCGCGACGAGGCAGGAACACGCGGGCACCCCGTCCAGGTAGACGGTGCACGAGCCGCACTCGCCCTGCTCGCAGGCGTTCTTCGAGCCTGCGAGGCCGAGACGCTCACGCAGCACGTACAGCAGGCTCTCGCCCGGCCAGACGTCGTCGGCGGTGTGCTGGGCTCCGTTGATGGTGAGGTTCAGGCGCATCGGTACTCCTCCCAGGCCCAGCCGAGGGTCCGGCGGGCCATGACGGATAGGGCGTGTGTGCGGTAGGTGGCCTGCCCGCGGACGTCGTCGATCGGGACGGCCGCCGCGGCGACGAGCTCGCCGAACCGCTCGGCGACATCCCCCGGCAGCGGCTCGCTCGAGTCCCACGGCAGGGCATCGACCAGGTACTTCTCGGCATCCGTCGCGTGCCGCGGGGTGGGCGCTGCGGAGCCGAGCCCCGTCCCGACAGCGCGCTCGTGCGGGTCGAGCGCCACCGCGAACGAGCACACCGCGATCACCATGGCGTTGCGGGTGCCGATCTTGGCGAACTGCTGGGGACCCCGCGCTGCAGGCACGGTGATCGCGCGGATCAGCTCGTCCGGCTCCAGAGCCGTGCGCTTGACGCCGGTGTAGAACTCGTCGATGGGGACGAACCGGCTGCCACGGACCGAGGCGACCTCGACGGTTGCGCCGGTGGACAGCAGCGGGGGGTGGCTGTCGCCCGCGGGCGAGCCCGCGCCGAGGTTGCCTGCTGCCGTGCCCCTGTTGCGGATCTGGGGTGAGCCCACCGTGCGCGCGGCCAGCGCGAGGCCGGGCAGGTGGTTGGCCAGCTCCGTGATGATCGTGGTGTATGAGACGGTCGCGCCGATGCGCACGGAGTCGCCATCGAGGTCCCAGTGCGCGAGCTCGTCGATCGCGGTGAGATCGATCAGCGCCGGAGGCCGATGCTGGTCGAAGTTCAGCTCCACCATCACGTCGGTGCCACCGGCGATCGGGACCGCGCCCGGCACCGAAGCGCGCGCTTCGAGCGCTTCCTCCCAGGTCGTGGGCTTGATGAAATCCATGATGTCCTCTTCCACGCCGGGCTGCCCGGCGGTGCGGTGGTTCGTGTCCGTGCCGGCCCGACCGCCGGAGCGTCTCGCTGCTGCAACGGCCCGGCCGTCGGAGCGGCTGGCTGCTCCCACGCCGGCCCGGCCGTCGGAGCGTCTGGCTAATCCCACGCCGGCCCGGCCGTTGGAGCGTCGTCCCGGAGGACGGTGCCTTCGATCAGGCCGTACGGCCGGTCGGCGGCGAAGAAGACCTCGCCGGGGTTGTCCAGCCCGAACGGCTCCAGATCGACGAGGAAGTGGTGCTTGTTCGGCAATGCCAGCCGCACCTCGCACAGTTCGGGCTGCTTGTCGAGGACGCGCCAGCCCATCGCGTAGAGGGTCTGCTGCAGCGAGTAGCTGTACGTCCCTGCGAACGCGTCGACCAGGTTGTGCCGGGCCGCTGCGTGGGACTCCGCCCAGTCCACGTCCAGCGTGGCGTGCCGCCAGGTGGCGGTGACGGCCGTGGCCAGGATGCGGTCGGTGGTCTCGGGCAGCGTCGTGTACTCGTCCTTCGGGTATCCCCAGAACTCGGAGTTCGTCGAGTTCAGCAGCACCAGATCGGCGACCCCGGACAGCACGTGCGTGGCCTGGTCGTCGTGGTGCACCACGCAGGTGCGCACCTCCTGGCTGCCGCGCGCGAACGAGTGCCCGGTCTGCCCGACGCGCTGCCAGGCATAGTCGGTGATCTCCACCCGCGCGTGGGTGATGGCAGGCTGCGTCGCGACGAAGTGCTCGGCCAGCAGCAGCCCGAAGCTCTCCGGCTGGTCGATGCCGTACTTCCTTGCGAAGGCGAACACCGTGTTCTTCTGCGTGTCCGTGGGAAGCACGGCGGCGTTGTCGCCGGTCAGGTGCGTGTCTGCGAGCTCGCCGGACAGCGCGATACTCACGTTGAGGTCGGCGAGCTCGTGACGGTCGGTGCCGCGTCGCAGGGCGACGACGCGCGTCTCCGCCTTGCCGTAACGGTTGGGGCCCAGCGTGATCGGCATCGTCAGCTCCCTCGGTAGGTGGAGTAGGCGAACGGGCTCAGCAGCAGGGGAACGTGGTAGTGGCTGCCCGGGTCGTCCACCCGGAACGAGATGGTCACCTCGGGGTAGAAGGTGGCGATACCGCGCGCGTCGAAGTAACTCCCGACGTCGAACGTCAACCGGTAGGTGCCGGACTCCGCCGTCTCGGCGAGCCGGCCGACACGCCCGTCGGTGTCGGTGACCGCGTCGGCGACGTGCTGCCAGCCGGCAGCCGACGCCAGCTCCAGCCGGGTGGCGACGCCGGACGCGGGAGTCCCGGTCGTACTGTCGAGGACGTGGGTGGAGATGCTCATGCGAACTCACCCCGCAGCCTGCCCGCCGTGATCTCGGCGAGCTGCCCGCGCACGTCCTCGCGTTCGGCAGCGACGTCGTTGCCGAGCCTGCGCTCGAGCTCGGCGAGGATCTGCGCGCTGTCCCTCCCGCTTGCCCTGATCAGGAAGACGTGCCCGAACGTCTCCTCGTACCGCCGGTTGGCGTCGATCAGCGCGGCCCGGGACTCGTCCGCCACGCCGGACTGTTCCGCGCGGGACCACTGTGCCGAGCTCGTCGAGCCGGACACGCGGTCACCGATCCGGGGATGCGCGGAGAGGGCCTCGGCGATGTCGGCCCAGGCGAGCTCGCCGAGGAGGCTGCTCGCCGTGTCCGCGAGCTGATCGGCGTCCCGGTACGGGCGGCCCGCGACGACCCGGTCGGCCCAGCGGCGGCTGTGGCAGACGGCCAGCAGGTGCTCGGTCGCCTCGCCGACGGGTGCCTCGTTGAGCTGGGAGAGGGTGGTGATAGTCGTTCCGGTGTGCACTGTCGGTTGGCCTCCACCGTCGTATTCGTCGGATGATGTCAGTGAACACCCGGAACCGCGGGTGTGACCAGGAGCACAGAACACGAACAACACGGCCGGTGGGCAGCACCTTCTTGGAGGATCATCCGAAGCTCGCTGGGCCGCCCGGCCGGCGTTACTGCCCGCGTTACCGCCTATGCTGCCGTCGACCCGAGGAAGTGACGTGAAGCTGCGAGAACTGCTCGAGGACACCGAGCTACGCCTCGAACCGGTCGCCGGTGACGAGCGTTCGTTCGAGCGCGAGTTCCACTCGGTCATGACCACCGACCTGCCCGACCCGCGGCGGTACCTCACCGGTGGCGAGCTGGTGCTGACCGGGATGGTGTGGCGCCGTGCCCCGCAGGACTCGGCGGCGTTCGTGACGGCGGTCGTCGAAGCGGGGGTCGTCGCGATCGCGGCGGGGGACCAGTTCCACGCCATTCCCGATGACCTCATTGAAGCGTGTGTCTCGGCCGACCTGCCGCTGCTGCGCGTGCCCGCGCACATCGCGTTCGCGACGGTGGCGGCGCGGGTCAGTACCGTCCTCGGCCCGCAGCGAGCGGACGAGGTGGCCGCCTTGCTCGGCCAGCACCGGCACCTTGCGGATGCCGAGTCGACCGGTAGTGACTGGCTGGCGGAGATCCTCGAGCTGGTGCACAGCCGCCTCGACCTCGGATGCGCGGTGCTCGGGCCGACCGGTCGCGTGCTCGCCGACTCGGGGGTCGACCCGAGTGCCGAGCAGCGGGAGGAGCTGGTACGCGAGTTCCTCGGTGGCCGGCACCTTCCGGCCACGGTCGGTGACTACACGCTCTACGGTACCGGGAGCGCGTTCGCGTCGCGGGCGCTCGAGTGCTTCCTGGTGTTCGCCGGAAGCTCCGCCGAGTGGGAGGCCGACCGCTACCGCATGGCCGGGGAGCTGGCGGGGCTGGTGGCCACCGGATGCCGGCGGATCGCGCGCGGCAGGCAGGACCGCAGGCCGCTCGTCGAGGAGATCGTGCACCGGGCACGGTCGGGGACCGACCCGGGCACGCTGCAGCCGCACCTGGAGGTGGCGGGGTTGCCCGCGGGGAGGCCGCTGGTGGTGGTCGCCGCGCGGCTGCACGGCGGCAGCGCCGAGATGGCCAGGGGCGTGCTCGAGGAACTGCTGGAGCGCGAGTCGGCGCTGTACGACGACCAGGCCGTGGCGCTGGTCCCCGCGCAGGACCGGCAGTTCGACGACATACTGACCGAGTTGCGCTCGGACGCTGCGACGATCGCGGGCGGGCTCGGATCCGAGCGGCTGCTGCTGGGTGCCAGCGGGGAGGTCGCGGGCGCGTCGGGGCTGCGCGGGGCGATCGACGAGGCGCGGCACGCCTGCAGGCTCTCCGAGCTACGCCCGGGCCGGGCGGTCGTGACCGGGCACGAGGACCTGTCCAGCCATATGATGCTGCTGGCTGCTGTACCCGACGAGGTGCGCCAGTCGTTCCGGACCCGGGTGCTGGGGCCGGTTCTGGAGTACGACACGGCACACGGGGGTGACCTCGTGCCGACGCTGCGTGCCTTCCTGGACAGCTCCGGCAGCTGGACGAAGTGCGCCCGGGAGTTGCACGTGCACGTGAACACGCTGCGCTACCGCATTCAGCGGATCGAGCAGCTCACCGGCAGGGATCTGAGCCGGATCGACGACCGGGTCGACTTCTACCTGGCGTTCGCGCTCGCCTGAGCGGGCGCCGGGGCCGGGCCGCGTCAGGACCGGGGCGGGTCCTGCTCTGCCAGCCAGTCCGTCCGGACGTGGCCCAGCCGCATCCGCTGCGGGTGATCGCCGACCCGGGTACTGGCGACCTCCTCACCGGTGTCGTAGGACAGCGCGGAGACCCGGTCGCTGCCGCTCCAGGACACGAAGCAGTGCTCACCGTCGCTGCTGGAGGTGGCCCAGTACGGTTTCTCGCCGCCTTCGACCAGCTCTCCGTGGCGCAGCCGGTCGCGCGAGACGATCGTGGCGTAGTCGGACATGGTGCCCGCCACGCACAGGTCCGTCCCTTGCGGGTTCATCGCGATGCCGTGGTGTGCGGAGTCGAGCAGGTACTGCTCGCGTTCGGTGTTGGCGGCCTCCTCGGATTGCGGGAGGTTGACCACGCTGACCACGCGATTCTCGGCGAGGTCGTACTCGATGAAGCCGTGGAAGAAGGAGACCTGGAAGTAGACGTATCGCTCGTCGGGGGAGAAGGTCATGGGGCGCACCGCCGAGCTGTAGTCCGGGTAGCCTGCCTCGTCGAGCTCGGCGCCCATGTCAATGCGCTCGAGCACCTCGTAGCTGTCGGCATCGACGATCTGGAAGTGGCGCTCTCCCTTGGTGCTGTCCAGCGCCGGGCGGTCCAGTGGCGTGTACACGTGCCCGATGCTGGCGTGGAAGATCTTCTCTCCGTCCGCGGAGTAGACGTTCTCGTGCGGAGAGTCGCCCGAGGGGAACTGCCCGACCTCCTCGCCGGTCTCGATGTCGAGGACGTGCACGACGTTGCCGGTGGACGCGGACACCGCGACGTGCTCGCCGTCCGGTGAGACCGCCATGTGGTCGGAGCGGTGACCGTCGACCTCGAACCGCCACACCAGCTCGCCGCCGGCGAGGTCGATACCGACGACATCGGCCAGGCTCGGCCGGGACACGACGAGTGTCCGGCCGTCCTCGGTGGTGTACATGTCATCCACGTACTGGTCGTTGCCTTCCCCGACGAGGGCACGGATGCCGAGGTAGTAGCCGAGCCGCTCGGGGTCGGTGTAGACCTCCCGGAGGCGCTTGTCGAGGTCCGGCACGATGTCGACGCGGGCGAGCGGTTCCAGCTCGCCGTCCGGCGTGAGGACGTCGGCGGTGCCGTCCCAGTTGTTCCCGACGAAGAGCACCTCGGCCACCTCGCCCGACGACCGGTCGCGTTCGTCCCCGCCCGGCGCGGCGTGCTGCGGTGACGCCGTGGATGCGGGGGATGCGGCGGTGGCCGCTGCCAGGCCGAGTGCCGCGATCATGCAGGGAAACTTCCGTCGGACGGTCATCGCCTGACCTCTCGTCCGTGCCATACGTGCGTATAGATCCTCGTGGGGCACAACGACCGGGGCGCCGCGAGGTCACGGTCCTCGGCGGTGGTGACCGGCGGGTACGGGTAGGTGCTACCGGCAGGCGGCACGTTGGGGGGGGGGGGGGGGGGGGGGGGGGGGGGGCGGGGGGGGCCCCGGGGGGGGGGTGGGGGGGGGGGGGGGGGGGGGGGGGGGGGGGGGGGGGGGGGGGGGGGGGGGGGGGGGGGGGGGGGGGGGGGGGGGGGGGGGGGACGTGCGAACCGGGGTGTACCCGGCGGGTGGTTTACTGGGGGCGTGAGGTTCATGTACCGGTTGGGTCAGGTCCGTGAGCAGCACATACGTGGCCATGCTCGTGCGTGCTCGCCGGAGGGTGACGACGAGATCGTCTGGTGGGTCCGGGCGCGGAGGCTGCCGGACGGCAAGCACGGCTTCGCCTACATCACGCGGGAGCGCCTGGTCCTGTGCTGGCTGCACGGCAAGGTGGAGAACCGTGTCGTGCCGTGGCAGGACGTGACGTCGTGGGGAGTCAAGCTGTCGGAACCCGGCGGTCCGGTGCTCGGCGTGTCCACCGGCGGGGGAGCGGTCGTGTTCCAGCTGCCCGTGCCGACGCACAAGAAGGCCCGTGCGCTCGGTACGTTCCTCGGCGAGGTATCCGACCGCTCGAAAGACGCCGGGCAGGCTCCGGACGGCGACCTCGCCGGGTTCGAGCAGCCCGACTCACTCGTCGTGCTGCGCGAGCGTCGCTCGCTGGCCGGCTACGGCAGGCGCGCGCTCATGACCGTGGCAGGGCTGCTGCTCATCGTTCTCGGCATCGTCTTCGCCTCACCGTTCGTGCCCGGCCCCGGCACGCTCACCGTGCTCGGCGGGCTGGCGTTGCTGGCAGGCGAGTACGACTGGGCCAAGGACGCGCATCACTGGTTCCGCAAGAAGGCCCAGGAGTGGATGGAACGCGCCAGGCAGTGGTGGCGTGCCCGGCGCAGGACCAAGTCCGGTTCGGGTGTCAGCCGCCGGTGACGGTGACGGTCCCGGTCATCCTGGGGTGGTAGAAGCAGTCGTAGGGGTACTCGCCCGGCTCGTCGAACGTGCGCGAGTAGCTCTCGCCGGTTTCCAGGTCGCCGGAGCTCTCCCCGTCGTCGAAGTCGACCGTGTGCAGGGAGTCGTCCTGCTGTAGCCAGGTGACGGTCGTGCCGGCCGCGACCTCGATGTCTTCTGTCGCGAATGCGAAGTCGACGATCTCGACGGTCTCGGACTTGCCACCCGGTGCCGGGCTTGCGGGCTCGCCCGCGTCGCCCTCCCCGGCGTCGGTGTCCGGGCCCGCATCCGGGCTCTGCTGGGTCTGCTGCGTAGGTTCCGGCTGACCGCCGCCGGTGGCGGGTGCGCACGCGGAGAGTGTGAGCACGCCGGCTACGGCGGCCAACAGGAGCGGTCTCGTTCCGAGCATGGCTGGTGCCCTCGCTGGGGAGATGGGAAGGGGTCAGGACGAGTTCAGGGTGGCGAAGGCGATGACGTTGTCGCGGTAGCTCTCGGCCGACCGGTCGAACTCACCACCGCAGGTGATCAGGTGCAGGCGCGGCTCGGAGTCGGGCAGCCACACGGTCTCGGTGGGGAACTCGTCCTTGTCGTGCTGTTCCACACGGTCGATGACGAACTCGAGCGACTCGTCGTCCGCTGTGTCCACGACGACCCGGTCACCCGGCTCGAGCTCGTGGAGGCGGTGGAACACGTCCGGGCCCTCCCTGGTGTCGACGTGTCCCAGGATGGCGGCCGGGCCGGGATCGCCGGGCGCGGTACCGGACTCGAACCAGCTCATGTCCCCGAAGTCGGGAACCTCGAGCTCGCGGTCGTCGATCCCGGTCCGGGTGAGGGGGCCGTTCACATCGATCGCCGGGATCGCCACGGCGACCGGGTCGGCGACAGGGTCGGCCTCGCGCACCGAGCGGTACTCGCGTGCCGCGTCGAGGCCGGACGGCGCGGGAATCGCGTTCGACTCGTCCGCCGTGGAGGGACCCGCACCGGCACCGTTACCCGACCCGCAGGACGTGAGCGCGAGTGCCAGCAGGGCAGCGCCGGTCGCGGCGGTGCAGAGCCGCCGGGCGGTACTCGTCATGGGAGTCCTTTCGACCTGGTGGGTACGGGCCCCGGCCGCCGGGGCGACCGGGGCCCGGGTCATCACAGGCGCGGCGTTGCCGCCGGGGGTGTGTCAGCGGGTGGTGCCGCCCCCTCCGGTCTCGACACCACCTGCGGGCATCTCCCCGCCCATGAAGTCGACGATGCCGCCGGACAGCGCCTCGGCCGTGTCGTACATGTGGTTGTACGCGTCGTAGGCGCTGCCGTACGCGCTGTCGTACTCCGCGCTCTCGAACGCGTCGACCTGGTCGACCAGGTCATCGACGTGCTTCTGCAGGCCCTCGGCGACGACCTCGGCCGGGATGCTGCCGTCGGAGGCCCCGTCGAGGAACTGCGAGAAGTCCGCGCGGTACTGCTCGAGCCGCTGGAGCGCCTCCTCCTTGGCCTGCTCGTCGCCCTCGGCGAGGCCCACCGTGTACTGCACGAAGAAGTCGATGTGGTCGGCCCACATCTCCATGAATGCCTGTCCGCCTTCCTCGCCGAACACGCCGGAGATCGCGCCGGTCAGGTCCCGGGTGTTCTCGTCGAGGGCCCCCGCGATCGCGTCGAAGTCGTCCTGGCCGGAGACCCCGGCGCGCATGGCCTGCATCGCTGTCTGGGCGTGCTCGCCGAGCAGCTTGCCAAGGTCCGACCGCAGCTCGACCTCCGGGCTCTCCGGGTCACCGGTGAACCCGTCCTGGGTGGCCACGATCGCGTTCGTCAGGCCCTGCGCGGTGCCGAACATGTGCGCGTAGGCCGCACGGGTCTGCTCGGCCGCACCTGCGTAGTCCTCGGCCGCGTACGCGTCGACCTGGGAGACGAGCTGGTCCACGTGCTCCTGCAGCAGCTCGGCGACGGCGTTCTGCGGTAGCTCGCCATCGGTCGCCCCGTCCAGGAACCCGCCGAAGTCCTCGCGGTACTGGTCGAGCCGCTCGATGGCCTCGTCCTGCGCCTCCTGATCGTCCTCGGCGACGCCGGTGGTGTACTGGACGAAGAAGTCGATGTGGTTGGACCACAGCTCGTTGAACCTTTCGGCGCCCTCGTCCTCGTAGACCGCGCTGATGGACTCGGTGAGGTCCTCGGTGTTCTTCTCCAGGGACGCGGCGGCGGCGTCGAAGTGATCCTGCCCGGCGACACCGGCCCGCATCGCCTCCACAGCCAGCATCGCGTGCTGGCCGAGCTGGCGCTCCAGCGTGATCCGCAGGTCTTCCGCGGTGAGGTCACCGGCGGTCTGCGCGGCGCCGCCGCCGTCGGTTCCTGCCGCGGGCTCGACCGGCGCCGCGGTGCCTCCGGTGCCGCCGCAGGCCGACAGGAGCACAACGCCGGCAGCGGGCAACGCGACAAGCGACATTCGAGAGAGTCTCGTCATGGCTATCCCTTCCTTCGTGGTGTGAGCGGGTAGCACAAGGAATTCGGAGCGCGCCGTCACGCGGATGGGTTGCCTGTGGGGAGAGTTTCTCCGGATCTCGCCGTGTGCCAGGAGGCGTGTGCTCGAGCAGGCGGGCTCGTGAACAGGTTCCGGAGCGCAGCGAGGGGTGTGGTCCGCGCCGGCAGGCACGGACCACACCCCTCGCTGGCCTCGTCGGCGGGACTACGGCATGAGCACCGCGTCGATGATGTACACGGTGGCGTTGGCGGTCTGTACGTTGCCGCACACGACCTGGGCATCGCCGTCGACGGTCACGTTCTCACCGTCGGCCGTGGTCTGCACCGAGCTGCCCTGCAGGGTCTCGAACTCGCCGTCGCCGAGGTCGTCGAGGGTCAGGCGCTCGTCGACGACGTGGTAGGTCAGCACATCGGTCAGCGCCTCCTGGTCGGCGAGCAGCGCGTCGAGGTCCTCGGAGGGGATGGCCTCGAACGCGTCGTTGGCGGGGGCGAACACCGTGATGTCCTCGGCTCCGTTGAGCGTGTCGACCAGCTCGGCCTCACCGACAGCCGTCACCAGAGTGGACAGCACCGGGTTGTTGGAGGCCGCGGTCGCCACCGGGTCCTGCGCCATGCCGTCGAAACTGCCGTCCCCGTCCTCGGGAACGGCGTCGCAGGCCGCCCCGAAGGGCTGCCCGGTTGCGCCTGCGCCCTCGTCGGCGCCCTGTCGGGCGTCACCCTCGCCGGTGCCGTTATCGGTTTCCGCAGAGGCGTCCCCGGACGCTGTCTCCTCGTCCCCGGCCGTGTCACACGCGCCGAGCAGCATCGCGGTAGCCGCGACACCAGCGAGGATGCCTGCCGTACGTTTCGTTCGCATCAGTGATCTGTCCTTCCTGTGGTTACCCGCGGCCCCGTTCGCGGGGCCGCATGCTTGCTCATTCGGTCACGGTTACCGCGACCGAATGCCATCCGGTTGCTCCGTCCGGGAACGGATCAACACGCTCTTGCGGCTGCAGGTCGCCCGCGCCGTCGGCGGCCCTGACCTCGATCCGAGGTGAGCCGGGTGTCACCTGCACGGTGGTGAGCCACTGGCGCCACGTGTCGTCGCTGACCGGCTCGGACAGCTCGGCGTCCTGCCAGTCGCCACCGTCCACACGCACCTGCACAGTGCTGATCCCCCTGTGCTGCGCCCATGCGACCCCGGCGACGGTGATCTCTCCCTGCCCGAGGTTCTCGAGCGGGCGCGGCACGTCGATACGCGATGCGGTCTTGACCGTGCCGACCGGGTCCCAGTCCCGCTCGGTCCAGTACGCGTCGACCTCGTCGAAACGGGTGACATCGAGCTCGACGACCCACTTGGTCGCCGAGGTGTAGCCGTACAGACCGGGCACGATCATCCGCGCCGGGAACCCGTTCCGTGCCGGTAGCGGCTCTCCGTTGAGTCCCACGGCCAGCAGCGCGTCCCGCCCGTCGAGTACCGTCCCCAAGGGGGTGCCGATCGTCATACCGTCCTGCGACCTGCTCAGCAGCTGGTCCGCCCCACCGTGCGGGCCCGCCTCGCGCAACAGCCGATCCAGCGGGAACCCCAGCCACCGGCCGGTACTCACGTAGGGGCCACCGACCTGATTGGACACGCAGGACAGCGTCAGGTCCCGCTCGACGAGCTCGCGCTCGAGCAGCTCCTCGAAGGTGATCTCCAGTGGCCTGTCCACGGAGCCACCGATCCGCAGGGACCACTGCTGAGCCGGGACCTGCGGTATCACCAGTGCGGTGTCCACGCGGTAGAAGTCGCGGGCCGGGGTGAAGAACGGGCCGAGGCCGTCGACAGCGAACCGGTGTCCGGCCGGGAGAGCGGGAGCCGGACTCGCCGGTTCCGGCAACGCGATCGCGGCCCGCGAGTCGGCGACGTCGAACAGCCGCGCTTGCAGCATCCGGCCGCCGAGTCCGGCGGCCACCGCCGCACCGGCAGTACCGGCCCCGGCCAGCAGCAGGGTCCTGCGAGGCAGGGGGTTGTCGGCACCGGCGGCGGAGCTGCCGTCCTGCTGTGCGGTGTTTACGGCTTCCGCCCCCGCGCGCGGGCGCGGGCGTGTCAGCCGGGTCAGCGCGGCGAGCGTGGCGACGGAGATGACCGCCGCCGCGCTCGCGGGCAGCGCCGCGGTAGCGCCACTCTGCGCGGTCGCCGCGGCGGCGGCCATGCCGATGCCTGCCAGCGCCAGCAGCAGCGCGGCGCCCGCTGCGAGCCTGCGCAGGGCGATGTAGCCGGCAGCGGCAGCGGCGACCGCGAGGATGGTGACCACACCGGCTACCAAAATCGGCCGGTGTCCGGAGCCGAAGGTGCTGACCGCGAACTCCTGTAACACGCGCGGTGTCAGGGCGATCACTCCCGACCCCACCGCCACGACCGGCGAGGTGTCCGGTCCGGTGGCGGCTGCGACGAGCTCACCGGCACCGAGGCCGGCGGCGGTGGCGACGAACCCGATGCTCGCGCCGGCGGCCAGCCGTGCGGTCCGCCTCCGGGCAGGCTTCGCGGTGGTGTTCATACCCGTCCTTCGGTTCTGTGCGTGGTGCGGATTGGCCACACCGGGGAATCACTCCGCGGTGTGATCAGCGGCGGGTCAGCGAGACCCCGAGGAGCACGGCGGCGCTGGCCAGGTGCAGAACGTTGTCCGCGTGGTTGAGCGCGAGCAGGTTGAGTGCGGAGCTGGTGACGAACAGCCCGAGTACGCCGACGAGCAGGTAGATTCCCCCGACGAGCCCGTTGACCCCCGCGGCGTACTTGACGCCGCGCCACGCGGCGAGGCCGAGCAGTGCACCGACACCGATGTGCACCAGGTTGTGCAGCGGGTTGACCTCGAAGATCAGCAGGTGCGAACCCTCCGTTGCGGCGAACCCGGTGCCTGCGGTGACGGCGAATCCCACCAGCCCGACCAAGACGTAGACGGCGCCGAACAGCGCTCCGAGTACCCGGTTGGGTGACGTGCTGGTCGACTGGACACTGGTTCCCATGACGTTCTCCTCACCGTGATGAATGGGTCTTGCGTCCGGTATTCGAGGACGGGTGGTCGTTGGATTGGTCCGGATCCGGGTCCCGTGGCAATCCGGGCGAGTCCGTGGTTCGAATACACTGCGAGAGCGACCCAGCGACGAGGTGATTCATGCACGGCGGAGCACAGCAGCGGCGGCTACGACGATGGCGTCCCGTGAACGAGGAGGCGTCACCGACGCCCGACGAGCTGGTGTCGTTGACCGCCCTCGGTGACGAGTACGCGTTCGCGCGCCTCTACGACGCGTTCGCCGACAGGATCTTCGGTCTCGTCAAGCGGGTGATGCGCGACCCGTCCCAGTCCGAGGAGGTCACCCAGGAGGTCTTCCTGGAGATATGGCGGACGGCGTCGCGTTTCGACAGTAGCCGGGGCAGTGTCGCCGCATGGGTCATGACGCTGGCGCACCGGCGGGCGGTCGACCGGATCCGTTCGGCACAGGCCTCGACGGAGCGGGACACGCGCGTGGCCTACCAGGAGGACCAGCCGTTCGACAGCGTGTCCGAGGAAGTCACCGGAAGGCTGGAACGCCAGCAGGTACGGCGGTGTTTGGAGACGTTGACGATGCTGCAGCACGAGTCGGTGAAGCTCGCCTACTACCAGGGCTACACCTACAGCGAAGTCGCCGGCCTGCTCGATACGCCGCTCGGCACCGTCAAAACCAGGCTCCGGGACGGCTTGATCCGGCTGCGCGACTGCCTGGGGGTGACAGCATGAACGCCGATATCCACACGTTGACGGGCGCCTACGTTCTCGACGCGCTGTCGGCGGGCGAGCGCGAGGCGTTCGAGGAGCACCTCGCGCAGTGCGCCGACTGCTCCCGGGAGGTGCGTGAGCTCCGCGAGACGACCGCCTACCTCGGTTCCGCCGAGGCCGCTGCGGCGCCCGAACGGCTGAAGTCGCGGGTGCTGGAACAGGCGCGAACCACACGGCAGCTTCCCCCGGACGAGGGCCCCATCGTTCCGATCAAGGGGCGCAAGTGGCCGTTGCGCGTCACGACCGCCGTGGCCGCCGCGGGCGTGGTGGCCGCGCTCGTGCTGGGCATTCAGGTGGGGCTGACGAACCAGGAGCTCAGCGAGACCCGGCAGGCGCTCGAGCAGAGCGAGCAGGTCTACGGCGAGCTCGCTGATGTGCTCACCGCCGCGGACGCCCGCGTGGCGACCGGCGAGGACGAAGTGGGGACGGTGACGGTCGTCTACTCGGACAGCGCGCAGAAGCTGACCGTCATCCCGAACGAGCTGAGCGACCCTCCGGACGACCGCGTCTACCAGGTGTGGTTCCTCGACGGGGACGCTCCGACGTCCGCGGGACTGCTGACCCATGCGGACCGGCCGATGGTCACCAGGACGGCATCCGAGGCGGCGCAGCTCGGCATCACGGTCGAGCCGGCAGGCGGCTCGGAGGCACCGACGACCGACCCCGTCATGATGATCTCGCTCGACACGTGAGGGTGCCGGCGGCGACGCGGCGATCCCGGTGTGACCTCAGAAGTCCGCGCAGACCAGCCGTTCATAGCCGGCATGGACCACGATGGACTCCACTCCCGCCGCGCGCGCGTCCTGTTCGGACTCGGCGGTCGCCGTGGCGTTACCGCCGTCATCGGCCGTGCTCCTCGCTGCCGGGAGCGGGGTCGCCACAACCCGCGAGCAGCAACGCGGCCGCCGGTAGCACCAGCAACGTCCTCGTGCCCGGCCTCGTTCCCGTTCGCCGTGTCATGAAAGGTATCCGCACTGTCCGTAGCCTCTCCTTCGGAGTCGCCGGGCCGGTATCCGGCCGGGGTGCGACGATGACAGGTACCCGTCCGGAGTACCGTAAGCGTGGGCCGCAGGGCCTCGCAGCGCCCCGTGACGGTCGCAACAGCGATGTTCCGAGATGTTCCGATCGTGCCGATACAGGGGCAGTACCAGGCGATGATGGTGAGGGCGATGACGGAGCGGCTGCTCACGTTCCTGGTGGCCGGGATTACGGTGCTGGCGGTCACTGCGTGCTCGGGAGACGAGGAATCCGGTGGCCCTGGCGGTCACGAGGGCACGTCTCCGAGCGCCACCCCGACGCAGGGCGGGGAGGAGGACACCGCTGCGGAGGAGCCCGGCGGGGACGTCGAGGTGCTCGAGTTCGAGATCTCCGACGGCCAGGTGCGGCCGCCGGTAAGTCGCGTCCCCGTCGAGCACGGCGCGAGCGTGCGGATCGAGGTGACCAGCGACCAGCCGGACAGCGTGCACCTGCACGGCTATGACCTGGAGGTCGCCGTCGGGCCGGGCGAGGACGGTGTCCTGGAGTTCGATGCCGATCAGGCGGGCCGCTTCGAGCTCGAGACGCACGACACCGGCCTGGTTCTTGCCCAGCTGCTCGTTCGATGAGTATGCCCGGCGAGGTGCTGGCGCACGGCGTCGGCGGTCGGGAGGACCTGCCGATCCCGTTCCCGTTCGCGCTCGCAGGCGCGCTCGCGGCGCTGCTGGCGACGTTCGTGGTGCTGGGCGTCGCCTGGCGCGACTCGCGCTTCGAGGGGCGTGCCGGGCGACGCAGGCTGCCCCGACGGATGTCGCGGGTGCTCGATGCGCCCTCGTTCCGGTGGACACTCCGCGTCGCCGGGCTGGTGGGCGCGTGCTGGCTCGTGGGTGTGCTGCTGCTCGGACCGCAGGACAGCAGGGACAATCCCGGTCCCCGCGTGCTGTACGTGCTGATGTGGGTGGGGCTGCCGCTGGGGTCCGTGTTGCTCGGGCCGCTGTGGCGAGCGCTGAACCCGCTGCGCACGGTGCATCACGCCGTCGCGCGCCTCACCCGTACGCCGCCCGACGGGCTGGCGCGGCTACCCCGGGCCCTGGGTTACTGGCCTGCGGTGGTCACGCTGGCGGCGTTCGTGTGGTTGGAGCTTGTCCCGCCGGACCGGGCTATGCCACCGGTCGTGCTGCTCGCCCTGAGCATCCATGCCGCCGTGATGCTCATCGGAGCGCTCGTGTTCGGCAGGGAATGGTTCGCGCGCGCCGACCCGTTCGAGGTGTACTCGACGCTGGCCGCCCAGCTGGCGCCGTTCGGCCGCGACCGTGCCGGGCACCTCGTCGTGCGCAACCCCTTCCACGGTCTCGCGGCGATCCCGGCATCGCCGGGGTTGACCGGTGTGGTGCTGGTCCTGCTCGGCTCGACCGCGTTCGACAGCCTCTCCGACTCGCCGCGGTGGCTGCAGCTGGTACAGGGGAACCGGTCGGTCACGCTGCTCGGCACGATCGGGTTGGTCGCGGCGATCCTGCTGCTCACGGTCGCCTTCCTCGCCGTCGCGCGGGTCACGGCCGCGCTCGGTGGTGGCTCCCGCCGGATAGCGGCCCGGTTCGCGCACTCGCTGTTGCCGATCGCCATCGGGTACGTGCTCGCCCACTACTACTCGCTGGCTGTCGTGGAAGGCCAGCGCACGCTGATCCTCGCGGCCGGTTCGCTCGTCCCCGGCGGGAACGCGTTCGGGCTCACCCGGGCCGACGTCGATCTCACGCTGGTGCCGCCGACAGCGGTGGCCACCGTGCAGGTCGGCGCGGTCGTGGCAGGCCACGTCATCGGCGCGATCGCAGCACACGACCGCGCGATGCACCTCTTCCCGCCGCGCAGGGCGCGCATCGGCCAGCTTCCGCTGCTGCTGCTGATGGTCGCCTACACCTATCTCGGCCTGACGCTGCTGTTCGCGGCGTGACGCCGAGAGCCCTCGGTGCGGGTCACGGCCGGGCGGCAGCGCTCCACGAAGGTTTGCGGACCGAGAACCGGTTCCCCGTCCGGTGCACAGCCCGAGTTACGAGTCCGGGCCGGCCACGTACGTTGCCAGCCTGCCCAGAGTCTGCCTGCCGCCCTCGATCGCCCCGTAGCGCTGCACAGCACGGTCGCGCAGCTCCCGGGTGGGAAACTCGGTGCGCAGGCAGACCCCGGTCGCGTCCCCGTTGTCTTCGAAGGTCACGGTCGTCTCGAAGGCATCGGGATCGTCGGGGGACTGTCCCTGGACGAACCGGATGCGCTCCGGACGTACGATCTCACGCCAGCGGATCCAGTTGGCATAGTCGGTCCCGTCCGGACCGTGCATCACGAAAGTCCATTCTCCGCCCTCGCGGAACTCGAAGGCTGTTGTCGTCGTCGTGAACCCGTCAGGACCCCACCACCTGGCGAGGTGATCGATGTCCGTGAAGGCCTCGAACACGAGCTCCCGGCGGGCGCCGATGGTTCGGGAGATCACGGTCTCCCGCTCCGATGTGGCCTGCCTGCTCCCCGGTTCGCTACCCGTCGCCGTCATCGCGCTGTTCCTTCCTCTCGACATGTTCCAGCTGCCGGACGTAGGCGTCCAGCCGGTCGAAACTCTCGTTCCAGAATTCCTCGAAGCCGCCGACCCACTGGTGAACCGGCTGCAGGCCGCGCGCATCGAGGCCGTACAGGCGCTGCTTGCCCGACTCGCGGACGCGCACGAGTTCGACCTGCCGTAGCACGCGTAGGTGTTTGGATGCCTGCGGCTGCGTGAGCCCCAGTTCCGCCGCCAGTTCCAGTACGGATCGCTCGCGCTCCCTCAGCAGCACCAGGATGTCGCGGCGCTGTTTCTCCGCGATCGCGTTGAATACGTCCGAGGTCGTCGCGGCACGTGCCATGCAGCAATCATATACTGATATCGGCATATGTCAAGCGGGGTGCTGTCAGGATGCGGCGGAAAACTCCCGGGCACGGCGCCATACCGCGGCCGCCGCGAGCTGTGACCCCACGTCGAGTTTGGTGAGGATCGCTCGGATCTGGGCGCGAACCGTGGCAAGGGACACGCCGAAGTCGGTGGCGATGGCGCCTGCCTGCTTGCCCTCGGCGAGCCACTCGAGAACCTCGTGTTCCCGTGGCGACAGCCGCGCCAGCCGTTCGGTGGCGTCGGACCGGTGCGCGCACTCCTCGCGGGCACGGGCGCAGGCATCCTGGTATGCGCTGATGAGGGTGTCGTGCTCGCGGGGATTTCCCACCGTCTCGCCAGCCGCGAGCGTGCGTATCGCGTGGACGAGCGAGTCCGCACCGGAGGATTTGCTGACCCAGCCGGCGGCCCCCGCGGCGAGCGCGGCGCCGATGCGTTCCCGCCCGGCGTGACCGGTCAGGATCAGGACGTCCCAGCCGCGGCGGCGCAGTGGCGCGACGAGGTCGGCGCCGTCACGCCCGTCGCCGAGACCGAGATCGAGAAGCACGATGCCTGCCGGCAGTCCCTCCGCTGTCGCGAGAACCGTCTCCGGTACGCAGTCGGTGCAGCTGCGCGCGTCCAGCCCTGCCGCGCGCAGAGCCATGACCAGTGAGGTCGCGACGAGTACGTGGTCGTCGACCAGCAGGACGGTGTGGTTCTGGGGCTTCTCGGTCATGCCGTGCTCCCGAAGGTGCTGGGACGTGCAGTGTGGCGAGCGCTCCCGACAGGGCGAACGAGGGGCCGAGCGCGAGCGACCCACCGTGCCGGTGCAACAGCGCGGCGGACTCGTGGAGACCGATGCCGAGCCCGCCCGACCGCGGGTCGCGAGCTCCCCGCGGGAACGTGGCGCGCGAGGCCTCTTCCGGTACGCCGGGGCCGTCGTCGTGGACGGCGATCCGTACCCAGTTACCGCTGCGACGGGCGGTGACCTGTACGGGTGCTCCCGGCGCGTGCCGTGCGCAGTTCGTGAGCAGGTTCGTGATCACCTGTGCCAGCGCGGACCGCGGGATCGCGGCGGCGAGCTCGGGCTGCGCGTCGAGCCGGATCTCGGCACCGTCGGCGCGGTGCAGCAGCACCAGCCGGGTCAGCTCGGCCGCGACGTCGACATGGCGGTCCTCGTCGCAGCCGTGGTCACCGTCGATCATGGAGCGCAGCCGCCCGAGCTCGGCACGCATCGCCGTGCCGAGCTCGCGTATGGCCGCCGCGTCCTGCTGCTCGGGCGAGTCGAGTGCCTCTGACGCGCCGGACAGCCCCGCGACGAGGTTACGGAGCTCGTGATCACGGGTCGCCGCGCGTTCCTGGTTCTCCCGCAGGGCGTGCACGGACTCTTCGGCCTGCCGTGCTTCGAGCTCGCGCCGCTGCCGCAACTCCAGGACGACTTCTCGGGCTCGCAGTGCAAGGGCGAGCACGACCACGGCGACGCCGAGCAGCCGGAGGGCCGGTGCGGCGTAGGCCGCGTGGTCCAGCCGCACGTCAGCCGGTACGTGGAGCAGGTGTGCGGAGCCGATCAGCGCGATACCGAGTCCGGCACGCCACCGCAGCGGGTTGCACACGTACAGGCCGTGCCCGGCCAGTGCCACGGCCAGCAGGAGCGATACGGCGAGGACGACGGCCTCCAGCCAGGAGAAGCCTGCGACGAGGGAAGCGAGGGGCGGAACGCGTTCCACCACAACCGCGGTACCGATCGAGACGGCGGCCCAGCCTGCGAGGCTCACCCACCAACGCGACCACCGGGATTCCCACCCGCGCAGCGACACTGCGACCAGTGTCAAGGCCGTCACGGAGGCGACGACACGGCCGGCGTCCAGGCCTGCGATCGTCTCGACGGAACTGAACTGCGCCGCGTTGAACGGCACCACGACGATGCCGTACATCGCCAGCCCCGCGCCCAGCGGCGACAACCTGGCCTTCTCCTGCGCACTGTCCGAGATCTGGCTGATCAGATGCGCCAACACGGCTGCCGCCGCCGCGCCACCCGCGGCCGCCAGGGTCAGCACGAGGTAGGTGCCCTGCGGATGGAGCGCAACGATTCCCGGCAGCACGGCGATCGCGTAGGTTGTCACGGTGAGCGACCCGACGGCGACGAGCTCGCCACCCGCGCGCCAGCGATACGGGACGGCGAGCCGGTACGGCAGCGGGTTCGTGTGTCCGATGCCCACATCGACACTCGTCATCGGCGCAACTCCAGCGACACTCTCGCACGAGATATAGGTCCTTGTACCACTGTCGCGAGCATCGTCCGAAACGTTACGAATCGCAGGTCGTGGCGTCACGTAGGCGGGGCCGCCCGGCTTCGGTGCCTGCGGGCCGGTTATGTACCGGCGCTACAGCCCCTCTCTCCGCTCCGGCGGTGTACGGTGTGGCTTCCGGCCTCCGCGCGATCGTGCGACGAGCGCGATCCCCGCACCGAGCAGCCCGGCAGCCAGCGCCACGACCGGAGCCGCGCCGAACCCGGTTACGGCCAGATCGGAGCCGCCGTCACCGCCCGCCGCCACCGGTTCGCTGCGGCCGGAGGCCACTCCTCGGGCTGTGGCGGCCAGCACGAACTCCACCTCGTCGCCCTGCACGACGTTGCCGACGGTCCGGGGTACGTCCAGCCGGAGGAGGTACTCCTCGCCGGCTCCGGGACCGATCGAGATCCCGGTGCCGATGCCGTCGCCCGCCCGATCCAACCGGACGGGCCCGGCGGTGGAGCCGTCCGGCCCGGCCAGCTCGATCCGGGTGTGCTTGCCCAGCTCGCCCTCACCCGAGCCGCAGCTGACGTCGACCTCTTCCTCCGGCTCGTTACACCCGTTCTCGCTCTCCCTCAGGATCTCCGTGGCGAGATCGACGGTGGTGCTCTCCTCCAGCGTGTTGCTGAGCAGTACCCGGGTCTCGAGTGTGGCGCCCGGCGCGAGTGCAGCCGCGCCGTCGAAGGGGTGACCGTCGAACTGGATGCCGTCGGCGGTGACGGTGATCCGGATCTCCTCGGGTTCCGCATGGGCGGCTCCGGCGAGGACCGGAAGTACCAGCATCACCGCGACGATCCCGTGGATGGCGCGTCCAGCGGCTCGCAACCCCGGCACGGACTCACCCCTTCCGGTTCGTGGTCGTCGGTAACATCAGGTGGGCGGCGAAGAGCAGGAGCAGCAGCGCGGCACCGTAGAGCGCGCCCGCGGTGCCCGAGACGGCCTCCAGTACTGTGCCCAACCACGGGATCTGGTACCAGAGCACGCCGTGAACGTCGGCTGCCTGCACGGGCTCAGGGTCCGGATCCTCGTTGGCGTCGCCCTTGGTCACCAGCTCGGCGCCACCGGCGCCGTGCTCGACGGCCACCACGCGATGCGTGACCAGGAGATCCCCGTTGGCCGTGAACGTCACGATGTCGTTCTCCGCGATTTCCGCGACGGGGCGTTCCCTGGTCACGGCGAGCGATCCCGCTGGTAGCGCAGGCTCCATGCTGCCGGTCTGTACGATCACCGACTTCCCGCCTGCGGCGGCCGGAACGGCCACGGCCGCGACGGCCAGAGCGACGAGGCCTGCCACCACCAGCCAGAACAGCCACCCCGTCACGCGCCGCGTGGGGTGCACACGGCGCGTGACGGGCGTGGCGTGCTCGCCCGGACGGGGCTCGACGGCTGCAGTCACTCGCTCTCCCTGTTGCGTGGAACCTGCGGCGCCGGGGCCGCATCGATTCATGCTGACCCGCGCCGGTGGCGACGTCATCGTCAGAAGTGGGTATACGTGCCGGGGGCCGCACCGCGGTGATCCGATCGTTGTCGGCCAACCGGCGCATTTCCCCAGTATTGACGATGAGACGCGCCTGGCGCTCCGAGCAGGGTACGGACCAGTGCGGTGACAGCGCCGCAGGCACCGTCAATCGCCGGGCCCCGGCGATCGATCCGAAGGAGAGGGCAGGACAGGATGCGCATCGAGAAGAAGACGGCAGTCGGTGTCGCCGCCGCGGCCGCCGCCGCGCTGGCCATTACCGGCGGCACCTTCGCGACCTTCAGCGATACCGAGGAGGCCCCGAACCCCAGCATCACCGCGGGCACCCTCGACCTGACGACCGGGGGCGAGGAGCAGAGCGAGAGCTTCGCCATCGAGGACGTCGCACCCGGTTACTCCAGCGAGGAGGCCGGTGAGGGCAAGACGATCCAGTACGAGAACGAGGGGTCGATCGACGGGGACCTGACGTTGACCGTGGACTACTCCACCGACGAGGTCGGCTGCAACGACCCCGAGATCGACGCGGAGAAGGCGTTCTACGACGACGAGTCGATCGAGGACTGCGGTAACGACACCGAGCTCGACGAGCAGCTCTACGCCGAGATCATCGGACCGGACGGCACGGTGGCCGGTGAGGACCTGGTCGGGCACCTGAAGGGCGAGACCGTTGATGCGGGTGAACTCGGCGGTGGCGAGTCCCGTTCGTACACCGTCCACTTCTCCGTGCCCGACTCGGCAGGCAACGAGATCCAGAGCGACAAGGTCACGCTGGAGATCACGGCCGATCTCGAACAGAACGAGACGCAAGCCGACTGACCGCGACGTGATCACGGCCGGGCCGGCCGCAGCGGCCGGCCCGGCCTCGAATCCAGAGGACAGGAATGAGCCTCACGATCGGTTCCGGAGAGTCCGGCAACGGTAAGCACGGTCGCCGGGCACGGCGCGGGTCGGGACTCGCGCTTGCCGCTGGTGCGGCCGCGGCACTGCTGCTGGGGGCGAGCCTGGCAACCTCCGCGGCGTTCACCGATGCCACGACGGCCCCGGACGGGGAGGTCACCACGGCTACCGTGGTGTTCGGTGGGGATCGCGGCGAGTCGCTCGCCCTGGAGTACACCGGCCTCGTCCCGGGCGAGCCCCGGACCGGGACGCTCACCGTGGAGTACGACGGCACCATCCCGGCCGAGCTCGAGCTGCGGTTCCGCTCGGACGAGGCGTCGGTGTTCTGTACTGCCGGCGGTGAGCCGAAGCCGGGCGGCGGGCTGCTGGTCACGATCGACGGGGATACCGGTGAGTACTGTTCCCGCCTGAGGGGGGACCCGGTGCCGCTCGGCGAAGTCACGCCGGACGGCGGGGAGTTGACCACCGAGATCACCGTCGAGCTCGCCGAGGATTCCGGCACGAACTACAGTGGACTTTCCGTTCGGGACCGGTTCGTCGTCGGCGCGTCGAACGGCTTCACCGACCGCATCAGCGGCACGATCGACATCGGCACCGCCGGGATCGACGAGTCGCCACCGGCGACGCCGCCGGAGTGCGCGGCCGAGGGGATGACTTTCACTCCCGACCGGATCGTGGAGCTGACTCCCGGGCAGCGTGAGTGGGACGCCGTCGAGGAGTTCGGTCATGGCGCAGGCCCGTTCCTCGTGGTCGGTACGGACGGCGAGGACCGGATCACCGGGTCGAACAAGGGCGACTGCCTCGTCGGCGGCGGCGGTGCCGACGAGATCACCGGCGGGAACGGCTCGGACGTGCTGGTCGGCGGCGCGGGGCACGATCAGCTGTACGGTGGCAACGGCCCCGACCACCTCGACGGTGGCCCGGGCGGTGCTACCTGCGACGGTGGTCGTGGACCGACAACACGGGTCGATTGTGACGTCGAGACCGGCCGGGCGGACACGTCGCGGATGACGCCGACGCCTGCACCCGAACCGTCGGAGTCGCCCACGCCGTCGCAGGACGCCTCCGGAGACGAGCGCCCTACGACCACGAGCGCCACGAGCGGGGACGACGAAACGCCTGAGGAGACCACCGATTCCAGCACGACGTCGCCGACGCCGACGGCGACAGGTGAGCAGGAAGGCTCCACCGCCGGCGAGGAGGACGCCGATGAGCAGGAAGGGGAGGGTGACTCCGCGGGGTAACCCGGTCAGGCCGCCGGCACCTGCCAGTCAGCGGGGCTGGGCCGCATCGATGACCCCGTGGACGGCGTCGGCGATGCGCTCGGCCGCGCGGTCGGGCTCCGGCCGGCCGGCGTCCAGCCAGGCGATGACGGCCTCGATGGCTACGGTCGGCACCAGCCGGGCTGCCCACTGTGCCCAGTCCTCGTCGGGGATCAGGGCGGTGAGGTGGCGGTGGGCGACCTCGGTCGAGTAGGCGGCCAGTGAGTCGGTGAGGTCGCGGAACTCCGGCTCCCGCACAGCGTGGCGGAAGAGCAGCCGGAACCCGGCCGGGTCGGCCGAGGCCGCTCGCACGAACGCGGGGATGCTGTACTCGGTGAAGTTGTCCGCGCCCACCTGCTCGATCAGGTGTGTGCGCGCGCGATCGAGCACCGCCCGGTACAGCTCGGATTTCGACTCGAAGTGCCGGTAGAGGATGACCCTGCTGATCGCTGCCTCGGCCGCGACGTCGTCGAGCCCGGTGGCGGCGAACCCGCCGCGGGCGAACGCGCGCGTGGCGGCATCCAGGATCTGTGCACGACGTTCGGCACGGGGCATGCGCCGCGCCTGCCCTGCGGGGCCGCGCGCCGCCCGGCGTTCGGCCCGTCCTGCCACATCCATCGCACCTCCGCTTGTTTACTTGCGAGTCTACATGTAGCGTTGTTTACGTCAGGATAAACACTCTGGAGTCAATAAGGATGTCGCCGTGCTCGGTCAGCTGCCGTTCGAACAGGCCTCGCCCCTCGAGGTGCCACCCCTGCTTCGCCGGCTCCAGTTCACGGGGCCCGTGCACCGGATCCGCACGCGAGTAGGCGACGAGGCCTGGCTCGTGACCGGCTACGAGCACGTGCGCCTGCTGCTCGACGATGCTCGTCTCGGGCGGTCGCATCCCGACCCCGGCAACGCCGCGCGGTCCGCGGCATCGGCGATCTTCGGAGGGCCGCTGGGGTGTTACGAGACCGAGCAGGCCGACCACGCCCGCAGCGCGCGTTGCTGCAACCGTTCTTCTCGCCACGGCGTATGCGGGATCTCCGCCCACGTGTGGAGGCGCCGGCCACCGCGCTGCTGGACCACGTGGCGCGACAGGGTCCGCCGGTGGACCTGGTCGAGGAGCTGGCGTACCCGCTGCCGGTCCTGGTGATCTGTGAACTGCTCGGCGTGCCGTACGAGGACCGCGCGCGATTTCGCGCGTGGACACGGGAGGCCGCCGACGTGCGTGATCACGCTCGGTCCGAGCAGGCTCTCGGCGAGCTGTTCGACTACGGCCGGCGGCTGGTCGACCGCGAGCGCCTTCGCCGACCCAGAGCGTTTCGACATCACACGCCGGGCGGGGGTCCACCTCAGCTTCGGCCAGGGGTCGCGCTACTGCATCGGCGCGCCGCTGGCCCGTATCGAGCTGCGGGCGGCCGTCTCGCACCTGCTCGCGCGATTCCCGGCCGTGCGCCTGGCCGTGCCGGCGGGCGAGCTGCGGATCCGGGGCGAGCAGCTGACCGGCGGGCTCGTCGAGCTGCCGGTGACCTGGTGAGCCCGGCGAGCCCGACGAACCGGCGAGCACAGTGGAGGGCTATATGTCGACCAAGCGAGTCAATCACCCGGTATTTGCCCGGATCTACACCAGTATCAGCGGGGCGATGGAACGGGGCGGCATGACGGAGCATCGCCGGTAGTGCTCTGCTCGGTCCCGGATCAGGCCGTGGCGTTGAGGGAGATTCACCGGGTACTCCGGCCCGGTGGGCAGCTGCGCTTCCGCGAGCACGTCGGGGCCGACTCACCCGGGATGCGGCGGGTGCAGCGACTGATCGACGGCACCGTAGGACCGCGCGTCCTCGGTGGTTGCCACTGTGGACGCGACACCGCGGGAGTGATCGAGAACACGGGTTTCCGTATCGACCGGATCGAGCGGTTCCTGTTTCCCGAGGCACGAACGCCGCACTCCTACTACATCCTGGGTGCCGCCGTACGGGACGGGTGACCGCCGGCCGGGTCGATGAGGTGGCGGGTACGCCGCGTGACAGGGCAGCACTTCTACGCCTGCCGGTGTCAGTCGACGCACGCGATCCCCTCGTTCTTGATCCCACCGAGCCGACCTTCGGCGATACCGTTCATCCTGGTGAGGTCATCGACCGAGCTGAACGGTCGCAGGTTGACCACCTGGTCGGCGCGTTCCGGACCGATCTCGTAGATCTGTTGTAGCGCCCGGCGGCTCGCTGTGTTTATGTCGACCTGGTCCGACCGGCAGCCGCCGGAGCTGTCCGGCTCGTCCTCGGGGGATGGGCCGGCTTCCTGCTGCTCGGCCAGCTCCTCCTCGCGGGCATCGAGTTCTCTCTCCCGTTCGGCCAGCTCCTCCTCGCGGGTGTCCAGCTCGCTCTCCCGTTCGGCCAGCTCGTCGGAGCGTTGCGCGAGCTGGTCCTCGTGACGGGACAGGCCCGATTCCAGTTCATCGATTCGCGCGACGAGTTCTTCCGGCGTTGCGGAGGTATCCAGGTCAAGGGCCGTCGCGACGTCGTCCCACTCACCGGTCAGCTCCGCGATCTCGAGCTCGGTCCCGGAATCGGCCGTACCGTCCGTCGCGGACGCCCGTCCGATGAGGGCACCGACGAAGAAGGCTACGACCACGAGAACGACGAGCGTGCGTCGCCGCTTGTACCAAGCCACGGCACTGTCGTCTGTTGCCTGCATCGTCATATCGCTCCTCGGTGGCCGGTCGTGGGCCGGTTTCGTCTGCCCGCCGCCGGTAACGCCGGGTGTGATCGTGTGGTGTGTGCCGGTTCGTCGTATTCGAGTGGTCGGTTCGCGACAGCACGTCGTTACACGCGACGGCTGCTCCGTACGAGTGACTTCGGTGAGCGACGGCCCGCGTCAACACCACGAGCGGGACTTCCGCCGGGCGCAAGGCATGGGCCGGCGGGCGTTCGCGCTTCGACCCCGCCCTGGCGGGGCGTCACTCCCAGCGGAAGAACGTCGCCGCGACGGCGGTGGCGAGGCCGATAACGCCGAGCAGCACGAGGACCGGTAACGAGTTCTCGGACCACGTCTGTCCCATCCAGAGACCTTGGAGAAGCTCAACGAGCTGTGTCAGGGGCGAGAGCTGCGCTCCCTGCCGCACCCCGCCGGGTAGCACCGCCAACGGTACGGCTGCCCCGGACAGGATGATTAGTGGGAAGACGAGCACGTTGCCCACTCCCTGGGCGACTCCCTGGGAGGGAAGGACTGCCGCGAGGGCGTAGCCGACAGCGAGGAAGGTGAGTACGCTGAGCGCAGAGGCTGTGAGCACAGCGATGAGACTGCCGTGCGCGTGTGCGCCGAAGGCGAGGATCCCCACGACGAACATTACGGCGATACCGAGCATGGACAGCGCGAACCGGACCACGACGTCGGCCGCGATGTAGGTCAGCGGGCGTAGCGGGGTGGCGCGAAAGCGGCGCAGGGCACCTGTCTCGCGCTGGGTGACGATGTCGGTGGGCACCACGACGAGCCCGGAGATCGCGACCACGATCGCGGTGATACTGGCCAGGTTGGCATCGATGTAGCCGCGGTCGCCGAACTCGGGAACCGGGTCGTTGCCGAAGATGAGGCCCATGAGGAGAGCGAACAGGGGAGCGAAGGCGATCACGAAGAACACCGCGGCCGGCTCTCGCAGGGTCCTCTTCGTCTGGACGACGACGAGTTTGGCGGCAACGGTCATGCCGGCGCTCCCTCCCGCATCTGCCTGCCCGTGAGTTCGAGGAAGACGTCCTCGAGGCTGGGCTGTTCGGAACGCAGATCGTGCACCCTCTCGTCGACAGCGGCAAGCACGCCCATCACTTCCTGGGCGAAGCGGGCGCTGTTGCCGTGCACGACGACACGCCCCTCCAGGTGTTCGACGTAGCTGACTCCCGGCAGGGCTCGGAGGCGGTCGAGTGGTGGCGAGCCGTCGACGGCGAAGCTCATGTTGCCTTCCACTTCTGCAGCGGCGATGAGCTCGGGTACGGTGCCGAGCGCGACGATCCTGCCGTGGTCGACGATCGCGACGCGGTCGCAGAGGCGTTCTGCTTCCTCCATGAGGTGCGTGGTGAGCACGACGGTGGTGCCGCCGTCGCGGATATCCCGGATCACGTCCCAGATCGCCAGACGTGCCTGGGGGTCGAGGCCCGTGGTCAGCTCGTCGAGGAAGACGAGGTCCGGGTCGTTGACGAGCGCGAGGGCGATGAACACGCGCTGGCGCTGACCACCGGAGAGCGTCTCGACGTAGGAGCCGGTCTTGTTCTCGAGGCCGAGCCGGGCGAGGAGGTCGCGCCAGTCGGCCGGCTGCTCGTAGCAGGCCGCGAACAGGTCAAGGGCCTCTCCGACCTTCATGCGCTGCGGTAGCGCGGAGGTTTGGAACTGGACGCCGGTGCGCTCGCGTACGAGGCGCGTCTGGCGCTGGGGGTCGAGGCCGAGTACCCCGATGCTGCCGCTGTCGTGGGTGCGTAGCCCCTCGATGCACTCCACGAGAGTGGTCTTGCCTGCGCCGTTCGGTCCGATGATGCCGAAGATCTCGCCACGGTGGGCCTCGAAGGAAACTCCATCGACGGCCCGCACCTCACCGTAGTGCTTGACGACGTTCTCGCAGCCAAACGCCACCGAGCCGGAGCACCCCTCGTCTCCGGGGGCGCAGAAAGCCGTGCCCTCACCAGACCGCATCGAACCGTTTCCCCAGTACGTATGACGTGAATGATTGTCAAATCTACCGTGAGAGTCGTGTGCCGCGCAGCCGGTGCGTGACGTCGCCCGGCACGGTCGGCCACGGGTGCCGACCCCTGGCTCCGGCCGGTATCGGGCAGAATGTCGGCATGAGCAAGTACGCGGTAGTGACGTTCGTGCAGAAGCGCATCGCGAACCCGGTCGTGCGAAACGTGTTGCTGCGCGGCTGGTCGCTGCCCGGGCACGCGCTGCTGGAGACGACGGGGCGCAGGACCGGGCAGCAGCGGCTCACCCCGGTGGGCGACGGGTCGGATGGGGACACGTTCTGGATCGTCGCCGAGCACGGACGGCGCTCGGGGTACGTGCGCAACATCGAGACCACACCGCGGGTCAGAGTCAAGATCCGCGGCCGATGGCGGCACGGCACCGCGCACGTGCTCCCCGACGACGATCCCCGCGAACGCCAGCGGTACCTGAGTAAACGGCTGAGCGCCCGGCTCAACGCGGCGGCCGTGCGCTCCTTCGGCACGGACCTGCTGACCGTACGCATCGATCTCGATCCCGTGCGCTGACCGCACGGTCAGCATCCCGGCGCGGGGGCGCGGCGCGACACCGGACGGTACGGGGTTTGTTGCTCGAGGCCGGGCCGGACGCGAACCCTGCAAGCGCCCGGCCCGGCGAGAACCCCGAACTTGCGGCGAAGGAACCGCCGGCACGGAAGGCCTGAGAGCGATCCGGCGGCTCCCTCGTTCACCCGGCTACCCGGATGAGCCCACCGTTAAACGTCCACGCACGGCCGGTCGCGGCCACCGGCGGACGCCCCTACGGCAGGGCGATGACCTGGCCTGCGTAGCTGAGGCCTGCCCCGAATCCCAGGAGCAGTGCGGTGTCACCGGATGCGGACTGGCCGGAACTCAGCAGCGTGTCCATGGCAAGGGGGATGGACGCGCCGGAGGTGTTGCCCTGGTCAACGAGGTCGCGGGCGATCACGACCCTGTCGGCGAGCCCGAGCGAACCGGCGATGGCGGTCGTGATCCGGTTGTTGGCCTGGTGCGGGATGAACGCGTCCAGATCGGCGAGCGTCAACCCTGCCGCCGTCACGGCTTGCCTGCCCACGTCGGCGACGCTGGTCGTGGCCCAGCGGAACACCGCCTGCCCGTTCATCCGCATCGGCGGATACGGCGCGGCGGGGTCCTCGGCGAGCTCCTCGCGCCAGCGGGTCCAGCTGCGCTCCTGGGCGATCGCGTCACTGCGCGCGCCATCGCCGCCCCACACGACGGGCCCGATACCCGGCTGTGCCGACGCGCCGACAACCGCGGCGCCCGCCCCGTCGGCGAACAGGAACGCCGTGCCCCGGTCGGTGGGGTCGATCATGTCCATCATCCGTTCGGCACCGACCACGAGTACGGTCCGGGCGCTGCCGCCGCGGACGAAGTCGTTCGCCATGGCCAGGGCGTAGCAGAACCCGGCGCATGCCGCGGAGACGTCGAACGCGCCCGCCCCCGTCGCGCCGATGCGGTGGGCGAGCTCGCTCGCTGCCGCGGGGGTCTGCTTGAAGTGCGAGATGGTGGCGACGACGACGCAGTCGATCCCCTCGGCAGCGATCTCGCTGCGTTGCAATGCCACCCGTGCGGCCGCCTCGGCCATGTCCAGCAGCTCTTCCTCCTGGCCCGCCCAGCGGCGCGTGCGGATCCCCGAGCGGGTACGGATCCACTCGTCGCTCGAGGAGATCGGCCCGGCCACCTCGTCGTTGCCGACCAGTCGTCCCGGACGGTAGGCGCCCAGGCCGAGTATCCGGGTAAACCTCGGACCTGACTCGATCCGTATGGACGCACCCACCAAGCCACTCCCGATGCTGCCGACGGCCACCGACGTGGGGCACGGGGAATGTGCCCCACCCCAACAGAACCGTTACCAGCGGGTAGAACAACGAGGAGTGACGCAGATCGCTCCCGGTCTCCCGCGGACGGGCAGCCCGGTCACCGCGACGCGGTGGCACGCACCCCGGGCGCGACCGAGTGCGGTAGGACCGCGTGCGGCGGCTCGGGGTGCAGCACGGACACCTCGACACCGTCGTGGAACCGGTACGGGCGGTGCGCGAGGATGCCCCCGAAGTGCCTGCGCAGCCGCGACATCTCGGCCCGCACGGTGACCGTGCGGGCCGGATCGCCGAACAGGTCCCCGGCCAACTCGGCGGCAGACCGGCCCTCGCGGTGGCAGGCGAGGATGTAGAGCAGCTCCGCGTGCCGGGGGCTCAGCGTGTGCTGCCAGCTTCCGCCCGCACCCTGCACGCTCAGCGACCAGGTTCGTGGCGCGCTGACATCGAGGACCACGCGGACCACGCTCGTGGTGCCGGAGTCCTCGCCGTCGAGCATGCGGACGAGCCAGCCGCCGGGCAGTGGTTCCAGGGCGCACTGACCGAATGCCGGCAACCACGCGTGCCCCGCGACGCAGTCGCGGGGAAGCAGCACGCGGTCGACCGGGGCGACGCTGGTGGCCGCTGCGATCCAACCGTGCTTGTCGGTGATCAGTGCCGCGCCGGACTGCTTCGCCAGGACGCCCCCGGAGATGGCCCGTAGCCGTTCCAGCTCCCGGAGGTGCTCGGTACGCAACTGGGACTCGGCCAGCTTGGTCACGCTGGCGACGAGGGCGAGGGTGGTCGGGTTGACCGTCAGGGCCGGGCCCGAGACGTCTACGGCCCCCATCAGCCTGCCGTCACGGGGGTCGTGCAGCGGGGCGCAGGAGCACGTCCACGCGTGGTGGGTGCGGACGTAGTGCTCCGCCGAGTACACCTGCAGGGGCCGCTGGGTGACGAGAGCGGTGCCGATCGCGTTGGTGCCGACCACGTCCTCCATCCACGAGGCACCCTCGATGAACCCGAGCCCGTCCGCGCGCCGCCGTACCTGGCTGCTGCCGTCCCGCCAGAGCACGTAGCCGTCGGCGTCGACGATCACCATGATGTGCGCGGCTTCCTCGGCGACGCTGGTCAGACCTTCCCGCAGGATCGGTAGCGCGTCGGTGAGGCCGGAGTATCGCCTGCGCCCCTCGACCTCCTCCGGATCGAGCAGGGCGAAGCTCCCCCTGTCGGGGTCCAGCCCCTTGTCGAGCATCCGGTTCCAGGACGCCCGGATGACGTCGCGCACCTCGCTCGGTGGCCGGTCACCGCCGACGGCGGCCTGGTGCGCCCGCGCGAGGGCGCGCGCGTGCTGGCGGGGGTCGGCCCCCGCCGGCAGAGCGGCCTCGAGGTGCTCCTGCTTCAACCGGTGTCCCGATCTCGCTTGAAATGTTGCCTCCATCACAGTGTGGCGCGCCGGGGTCACAGGCGAAAGCCCGTTACTGCCGGTCCCTGCCGTGTACCGGCCGTCTGGTGGCCCTCGACTGGCCCTCGACTGGCCCTCGACTGGCCCTCGACTGGCCCCCGACTGGCCCCCGACTGGCCCTCGACTGGCACGGCCCGTCCGTACGGCGCCGCGTTACGCGGCGACCGGGTCGACGAGCACCTTCATCTCGGTGCCTGCGCGCAACGCCTCGAATCCCTCCTTCACCACCCGCTCCATCGGGACGTGCGTCACCCACCCGGTGGTGTCGTAATGGCCCCGCGCCATCAGCTCGATCACCGCCGCGTAGTCCTCACCCGTGTAGCAGAGCGAGCCGCGGATCCCCGACTCGCGCATCACCAGTTTGATCAGGCTCGTTTCCAGCGGGTGCTCGTAGATCGCCACCGAGATCAGGTTCCGTCTGTGCGCGAGGCAGTCCAGACCTGCCTCGACGCTGGCCCGCACGCCGGCCGCGTCGTAGGCGGCGTCGGCACCGCGCCCGCGGGTACGCTCCCGGATGTGACTCGCCGGGTCTACCCGTGTGGGGTCGATGACGTCCTCCGCCCCGAGCGACTCCACAGCGGCCCTGCGGACCTGGGACGGCTCGACAACGGTCACCCGCGGCACGCCGAGGCCGCGCAACGCGAACCAGATACCGATCCCGATCGGCCCGGCACCGAACACCACGGCGTGCTCACCGGGCTCGCCGAGCCTCGCAGCGTGGTAGGCCACCGCCATCGGCTCGACGAGTGCGCCCAGCTCGGTGGACACCTCCTCGGGAAGCACGTGCACCATCCGCGCCGGAACGACGGTGTACTCGGCCATGCCACCGTCCGACATCAACCCGTGGAAGCCGATCGACTGGCAGACGTTGTAGTGCCCGTCCCTGCACGGTGGGCACTCGTCGCACCGGTATACCGGCTCGATCGCCACACGGTCCCCCGCCGCGATGCCGGTAACTCCGTCACCGACCTCGGTGACGGTCCCGGAGAACTCGTGCCCGAGCACGAGCGGCGCCGCCCGTCCGGTGAGCGGGTGTGGCTCGGTGGGGACGAAGATCGGACCGGCGAAGTACTCGTGCAGGTCGGTGCCACAAATACCGTTGTGGGCCACCCGGACCTTCACTTCTCCCGCACCGCACTCCGGTTCCGGGACCTCGTCGACGGCGACGTGCTCGCGTCCGTTGTAGATAACCGCTCGCATCCGTTACCCCTCCGGCGTTCCGGCTACACTCTCGACCGCGCGTACGACGGCGTTGGGCTGTTCCATGTGCACCATGTGGCCGGCGCCGTCGATGTAGCTCACCGCTGTTCGTGCGGCGAGCTGCTCGGCGTTGTCCGGGGGGAGTACCCGGTCGGCACGTCCCCACACCACCGCGAGCGGGGCCCGCACCCGTGTGAGCTCGGGCACGGCGTCGATGCCGGGCCGGTCGCCGTCCAGCAGGGTGCCGAGCAGCGTGTTGAGGACCTGGTCCACGCCGTCCAGCCGTTTGAACTTCATCAGGTCGTCGGCGAGCTGCCGGGTCACCTGCTGCGGATCGGCGAACAGCTGGGTCAGGTGCGGCTTGAGCTCGCGTCGCGACGTCGCTGCGGCGAACCCGCGCAGGTACTCGGCGTTGACCTGCTCGCCGAACCCTGCCGGTGCCACCAGCGTCAGCGAGGCGACCCTGGCGGGCTCGGTTGCTGCCACGGCCGTCACCACCGCACCGCCGAGGGAATGCCCGACCAGGTGTGCTCGCTCGATGCCGAGGGCGTCGAGGAACCCCCGCACCGTGGTGGCGAGCGTTTCCAGCGAGCCGTCCCCGACATCCTTCGTGGATTCGCCGTGCCCGGGAAGGTCGAGCGCGTGCACGGTGCGCGTTGCTGACAGCGGCTCCTGCACGAACAGCCACGAGTTCTTGTCACCGCCGTAGCCGTGTACGAGCACGACCGTTTCCTCGCCCGTGCCGAGGGTGGCGTACGAGATCGTACGCCCGCCGACCTCGACGGCGCCGGTCATCGGTCCCGTCACCTCCTCGACGGCGCCGGACTCGATCTCCTCCCTGGCCTGCTCGGCTGCTTGTTCGATCTCGTCCTCGGCCACCTCGGCCGGGGCGATGAGCGCGATCGTCGCCCCGACGGGTACGTCCTCGCCCGCCTTCGCGACGATCGCCCGCAGGATCCCGGCGTCCGCCGACTCGAGTGTGCCCGCGATCTTGTCGGTGTCGATGTCGGCGAGCTCGTCCCCGTCGGCGACCTCGTCACCGACGCCCGCGAGCCAGTCAGTGATCTTGCCGCTGGACATGGACAGTCCCCACTTGGGCATCACCACGGTCTTGATGGCCTCGTTCATGCGTTCTGCCCACCCATGACCGTCTTGACGGCGTTGACAACGCGCTGCGCGTCGGGAATGTAGAGCGGTTCGAGGGCGTCCGAGAACGGCACGGGCGTGTGCGGCGCGGTGACCATCTCGATCGGCGCCCGCAGCGAGGAGAACGCTTCCCTGGCCACCAGTGCCGAGACGTCCGTGGCCACGTTGCAGCGCGGGTTCGACTCGTCGACGACGACGAGCCGTCCGGTGCTGGCGACGCTTTCCAGGATCGTCTCGTCATCCAGCGGGCTGGTGGTGCGCAGGTCGAGCACGTCGGCGCTGATCCCGGAGGTGGCGAGCTCGCCGGCGGCCTCCTCGGCAACGTGCACCATACGCCCGAGCGCGACGATCGTGACGTCCTCGCCGTCGCGTACCACGTTGGCCTCGCCGAACGGGATCGTGTAGCTGTCCTCCGGTACATCGGCCGTGGTGTCGTACAGCGCCTTGTGCTCGCAGAAGATGACCGGGTCGTCGTCCCGTACGGCCTGGGTCATCAGGCCTTTGGCCTCGTAGGCGTTCGAGGGCAGCACCACCTTGAGTCCAGGGATGTGGGTGAACAGCGGGTACAGCGACTGCGAGTGCTGCGCCGCCGCGTTCAGCCCGGCCCCGTACATCGTGCGGATCACCACGGGCGTGACGGCCTTGCCGCCGAACATGTACCGGAACTTGGCCGCCTGGTTGAAGATCTGGTCGAAACACACGCCCATGAAGTCGATGAACATCAACTCGGCGACGGGACGTTGCCCGCGGGTGGCCGCGCCGATGGCGGCGCCGATGAACGCGGACTCGGAGATCGGTGTGTCCAGCACCCGACCCGGGAACTTGTGGTAGAGGCCCTTGGTGACGCCGAGGACGCCGCCCCAGGCATCCTGTTCGCCGGAGCCTCCGGCGCCCCCGGCGTTGTCCTCTCCCATCACGATCACCGAGGAGTCCCTCTCCATCTCCTGGGTGAGCGCTTCGTTGATCGCTTCGCGATAGCTGATCGTGCGTGCCATGGTTATCGCTCCCTGCGCGAGCTCGTGGGGTCAGTAGGAGACGTAGACGTCGGTTTCCAGATCGGACCGGGTGGGCCTCGGTGCTTGCTTTGCCTCGGCGACCGCGGCGTCGATCAGCGCGAATACCTCGCCGTCGATGCTTTCCAAACCGGCCTCGTCCAGCAGGCCCGTCCCTGTGACGCGGGACCGGAACGCCTTCAGGCAGTCGACGGTCTCGCGGGCCTGCTTGACCTCGTCGAGGCGGTAACTCTGCTGGTCGCCCTCGAAGTGCCCGTAGTAGCGGGTGAACTTCACCTCGATCAGAGTCGGCCCGCCCCCTCCACGGGCCCGCTCGATCGCCTCACCGGCAGCCTCGTGCACGGCGAAGAAGTCGAAACCGTCCACGATCACGCCGGGGATGCCGAAACCCGCCGCGCGGTCCGCGATGTTGTCCGCGGCCACCGACCACGCGCTGGCTGTCGCCTCGGCGAAGCCGTTGTTCTCGGCGACGAAGATGGCAGGCAGGCCCCACACCGAGGCGAGGTTCAACGACTCCAGCGTGGTGCCCTGGTTGCTGGCACCGTCGCCGAAGAACGCGACGCCGACGCCCCCGGTGTTCTGCTGCTTGGACGCCAGTGCGGTGCCGCAGATCAGCGGCGGGCCGCCGCCGACGATGCCGTTGGCGCCGAGCATGCCCTTGGACAGGTCCGCGATGTGCATGGAACCGCCCTTGCCCTGGCAGGCTCCGGTCCTGCGGCCGTAGATCTCGGCCATCATCGCCTTGACGTCCACGCCCTTGGCGATGCAGTGGCCGTGCCCCCTGTGCGTGCTCGCGATCGAGTCCCGGTCGTCCAGGTGCATGCACACGCCGGTCGCCGAGGCTTCCTCGCCGGCGTAGAGATGCACGAACCCGGGGATGTCCCCGGAGGCGAACTCCTCGTGCAGGCGTTCCTCGAACGCGCGGATGGTGCGCATCGTGCGGTACGCCTCGCGTAGTCTCTGTGCGTCCAGGCCGCCGGGTACCGGCGTGGGCAGCGTGTCAGTCATGGCTGGTTCTCCAATCCGCGCCGTGTGCGGCGCTGTGCGGGTCAGTGGTGTGAGCGCAGCAGTCCTTCGCCCGCTGCTTCGGACATGACCGCGGCGATGTCGACGCAGAGCGAACCGTCGTCGCGCAGCCGTACGCTCGCCGCGCGATCGCCGTGCAGTTCGATCTCCCGCTCGCCGTCGACGGCGATGACCCCGCTGGTGGCGGTGACGGGTCGGGCTTCCCCGCTACGCAGTACGCACCAATCCAGCACCCCGACGGGAAGCACCACCCCCGGCGCGATCGGCGCGCGCACGACGACCGGGGCCGAGTCGACGGAGCCGAGCCGGAGTACGACCCCCTGGGGTTTCTCCCGCGGGCTCGGGCAGATCAGGCCCGCGATCGAGGACAGCCCGACCGCGTCCGGTTCGGCGAAGGCGCAGTAGATCTCGGAGACCGCGGTGGGGTCCCAGAGTGCTCGGGAACCGACGAAGTGCGCGGCGCACACGCCGACGTCGACCAGCGCGCGTTCGCGGCGGTCGCCTGCGTCCACATCGAGAATCCGGGCGCGCGTCGTCGCGGTTGCCGGGTCCACGGCGCCGGTCGCGACCAGGCCTGCGGCCACACCGGCGACGGTGGCCTCACGCAGTCGCGGGAAGACGTTGTTGGTGCCGGTCGACAGCGCCATCAGTGGAACATCACGACGCGCCCCTGTCGGTGCCGGGTGATCGAGGATGGCCGATGCCGCCACGCGTGCCGTGCCGTCCCCGCCGAGGCAGATGACCACCCGCGCGCCGGCGTCGAGCATGCGGCCGACCGCGTTTCGGGTGTCCTGCGCGCTGTTCGTCGGCACGTCCTCATCCAGGAAGGTGACGTGCGGCCACGGCGGGTCCGCGCCTGGCCTGCGCCTGTTGCGCGCCCGCAGGACCCCGGCGGAGATGCCGCCGAGGTCGACCGAAAGCAACGCGGAGTCCACGCCCGTCGCGGCGAGCCCGGCCAGGATCCGCTGCACCATGTCGGCCTTCTCGGTCGTCGGGAACACCGACGCCTGCGCCACCAGTCTCCGGATGTCGCGGCCGGATGCGGGATTGGCCACGATGCCTACGGCCACGTCCGCGTCCCGATCCGGCACAGTAACCTCCCAGCGTCGCAGGCCTGGCGTGACCGTGCTCACGTTCGGCCGTGGTCCGATCACACACCGGGCGCGCCACGCCGGGAAAGGGTTGCAATGCGTTGCATCGGGTAGCGCAGATCCGGGACCGAACCGGAGCCACCGTCCGGAGCCACCACTGCCGGGTGGCTCGCTTCGTGTGCCCTGCGTGCCACCGCCGGTGCAGCGGCACCGGTGAAGTACCGTTGCCGGATACGTCGAATGTGACCGGGCAGCGGCAGGAGGACAGGTTCACTTGTTGCAATCAGGCATGACATCGGCTTCCGGTGAGACGGTCGCCCCCCTGGCACAGGCGGACTCGGTATCCGACTGGTTCACGTCCAATATCGGCACGTTCGTCTCGGGGCTCGTCAATGTCGTCATCATCGTCGTGGTGGCGATCGTGCTGCGTTTCGTGGCACATCGGTTGATCACCCGTCTGGTCAAACGCGTCATCAGTTCGCATCAACGTCTCAACCAGACGAAGAACAAGGTCAGCCGGCAGGTCAGGGAGACATCGGAGGAGGCGAAGCTGCGCGAGGAACGGCGAGCGCAGCACGCGCACACCGTCGGCGGCGTGCTCGGCAGCGTAGCCACACTCGTCATCTTCGGTGCGGCCTTCGTGATGATCCTGGGTGAGTTCGGGATGCACATCGGGCCGATCCTGGCCAGTGCAGGTGTGCTCGGTCTCGCGATCGGATTCGGTGCGCAGAGCCTCGTGCAGGACTTCCTGGCCGGGCTGTTCATGATGACCGAGGACCAGTTCGGGATCGGTGACGTGATCGACGTCGGCGAGGCCGTCGGCACCGTCGAGGCCATGACCCTGCGCATCACCAAGATCCGCGACCTCGACGGCGGGCTGTGGCACGTACGCAACGGGGAGATCCTGCGTGTGTGCAACATGAACCAGGACTGGGCGAACTCCGTTGTGGAGATTCCGCTCGACTACTCGGTGGACCTGCCGCAGGCAAAGCAGGTGATCGAGGACAGCCTGCGGGAGTTCGCGAACGACCCCGAGTACCAGGCACAGATCCTCGAGCAGCCCGATGTCAGCGGAGTGGTCGGTATCGGCAACGGCGCGATGACCATGCGGATCATCACCAAGACGCAGCCGGGCGCGCAGTGGGCGCTCGGGCGCGCGGTGCGTGCCCACCTCAAGGAGCGGTTCGACAGGGAAGGCATCCAGGTCGCCCACCCCGTGCTGTACCGCAGCGGTGCCGGAGCAGCTCAGCAGGGCTGACCGGGCACCGCCGGTGCACGGTGGCGCCGCAGCTCGAAGGACGATCCGGTCGGGTCGGTGCTGATCGTGTGGTGTGCCGAAAAAAGTCCGACGAATCTCGGTCACGGTGTCGATCCAGCCGGTTGCTGTTCGACGCGTATGTAGCGGCCGGGGAGAGGACCTGCGGCCACCGAGACGAAGGAGACCTCGATGAAGTTCATGATGATCGTCAAGGCCGGCGCCGAGTCGGAGTCGGGTGTGCTGCCCAGCGAGCAGGAGCTGGCCGAGATGGGCGCGTACAACGAGGAGCTCGTCAGGTCCGGCGTGCTGCTCGACGGCGACGGTCTGCAGCCCAGCTCGAGCGGCGCGCGGGTGCAGTTCTCCGGCAAGGGGCAGTCGACCGTGGTCGACGGCCCGTTCACCGAGACCAAGGAGTTGATCGCCGGCTACTGGATCATCGATGTGAAATCCAGGGACGAGGCCATCGCATGGGCCCGCCGTGCACCGTTCCGCGGAGGCGAGGTCGAGGTGCGCAAGGTGCACGAGGCCGAGGACTTCGGCGAGAACTTCACGCCGGAGCTGCGAGAGGCCGAGGAGCGGCTGCGCGAGCGGATTGCCGAGCAGCACAAACAGTAGCGGTCGATTCAGGGCCCCGGCTGCATCGGGATGCCTTGCCGTGGTGGCGAGTGCCTGCTCTGATTGGCGGTTGTGACGGTAACCGACACCCGGCGCGCGGTCGAAGCGGTGTGGCGGATCGAGTCCGCGCGGCTGATCGGCGGTATCGCGCGGATGGTGCACGACATCGGCGTCGCGGAGGAGCTCGCCCAGGAGGCGCTCGTGGCGGCGCTGGAGCAGTGGCCGGAGTCGGGCGTGCCGGACAGTCCGGGCGCCTGGCTCATGGCCGTCGCGAAGCGCCGCGCGATCGACCGGTTCCGTAGGCAGGAGCGTTTCGAGCGCAAGCTCTACGAGCTCGGCAGGGAGCTGGAGACCCAGCAGGTGGCATCCGAGCCGGAGCTCGATGACATCGGTGACGACGTGCTGCGGCTGGTGTTCACCGCCTGCCACCCGGTGCTGTCGGCCGAGGCACGCGTCGCTCTCACGCTCCGGTTGCTCGGCGGGCTGACGACCGGGGAGATCGCGCGTGCGTTCCTGGTGCCCGAACCGACAGTCGCGCAGCGTATCGTACGGGCGAAGAAGACGCTCGCGAGGGAGAACGTTCCGTTCGAGGTGCCGGAGGGCCCCGAGCTCGCCCGCCGGCTGTCGTCGGTGCTCGAGGTCATCTATCTGGTCTTCAACGAGGGTTACTCCGCGACTGCGGGCGACGACTGGATGCGACCCGAGATGTGCGCGGAGGCTCTCCGGCTCGGTCGCATCGTCGCGCAGCTCGCCCCGAACGAACCCGAGGTACACGGGCTCGTCGCGCTGATGGAGATCCAGGCGTCGCGGGCACGCGCCCGCACGACGTCCACCGGTGAGCCGGTGTTGCTCCTCGACCAGGACCGGGGTCGCTGGGACCGGCTGCTGATCCGGCGTGGCCTGGCAGCGTTGGAGCGAGCCGCTGCGCTCGCGGACTCGCCCGGCCCGTATGCGCTGCAGGCCGAGATCGCTGCCTGCCACGCGAGGGCGCCCACCGCGGAGGTGACGGACTGGGACCGTATTGTCGCGCTCTACGCCGAGCTGGGCCGGACGGCCCCCTCGCCGGTTGTGGACCTGAACAGGGCCGTCGCGGTGTCGATGGCCTCGGGGCCCGCGGAGGGGCTCGCGCTCGTCGACCGGCTGGCAGGCGAGCCCGCGCTCGCGACGTACCACCTGCTGCCGAGCGTGCGTGGGGACCTCCTGGTCAAGCTCGGCAGGCACGCCGAGGCCGTCGAGGAGTTCGCGCGCGCCGCCTCGCTGACCGGCAACGAGCGCGAGCGCGCCCTGCTGCTTGGCCGCGCCGACGATGCCCGGAGCGGGTCGTGAGCTCCCAACAGGTGGCGCTGCTGCGGCGGGGGACGAACCGCAGCAACGAAACCATCAGGCAGAGTCTTGTGCGGCACATCACATTCCCGTAAGCTGACCGTATGTGCGGTCAGTCCCTGGTTCCGGGGAGAGGTGAGTTGATGAGTCGAGGCGGTGTGCTGCTGCTCGACGCCCTCCGCCCCTGGGTCGAGCAGGATCCGGGTGGAGTGGCGCTTCGCTTCGAGGAAATGACGCTGACCTGGGAGCAGCTGTCCGACAGAGTGCTGCGGAACGCCGACGCGCAGCGAGCGCTCGGCCTGCGACCGGGTGACCGCGTCGCGTTCGTCGACAAGAACCACGCCGCGTGTCTCGAGACCACGCTGGCCTGTTCGGCGGCCGGCACGGTGAACGCGGTCGTGAACTTCCGGCTCGCCCCCGCCGAGCTCGTCCATGTGATCAAGGACTCGACCGCGCGCGTGCTGTTCGTCGGGCACGAGTTCCGCGAGACCGTGGATGAGCTGCTGCCGGAGCTGCCCGATGTGGAGCGCGTCGTCACCGTCGGTGGTGCCCACGACGAGTACGAGCCGTTGCTCGCGGCCGCGGCCGCCGTCGATCCCGCGCATTCGGCGAGCGTCGACGACTGTTTCCTGCAGCTGTATACCTCGGGCACGACCGGCCATCCCAAGGGCGCGATGCTGACCCATCGTTCCCTCGTGGCGCACGGAAGGGCCGCGGCGCGCGGGTTCGGGTTCGAGCGCGACTCGGTGAACATGGTGGCGATGCCGCTGTTCCACGTCGGCGGGACCAGTTGGGCACTGGCGGGCATGATGCGGGGCTGCACGACGATCGTCGTGCGGGAGGTCGTGCCCGACAGGGTCCTGGCACAGCTCGCGGAAGATTCGGTCACGCACGCCTTCTTCGTCCCAGCGGTTTTCGGGTTCTTCCTGCAGACGCCCGGTGTCGCCGACTACGACTACTCGAGCCTGCGCTGCCTCGGTTACGGCGGGTCACCCATGCCCACGGCGCTGTTGCGCAGCGCACTCGACGTCTTCCCGGTGGACTTCTACCAGGTGTACGGGATGACGGAGGCCTCGGGAGTGTTCTGCATCCTCGGTCCCGAGGAGCACCGGGACGACGCGCATCCGGAGCGGCTCGTGTCGGCCGGCAGGCCCGTCGACGGTGTCGAACTCAGAGTCGTCGACCCTGTCACCGGCATGGAGGTTCCCGACGGTCACGTCGGCGAGTTCCATGTGCGTGGTGAGCAGGTCATGGCGGGCTACTGGCGGCTTCCCGACGCCACCGGATCGACCATTGTGGATGGCTGGCTGCGCACCGGCGATGCGGGCAGGCGCGACGAGGACGGCTACGTCTACGTCGAGGACCGTGTGAAGGACATGATCATCACCGGAGGTGAGAACGTCTACCCCGCCGAGGTCGAGCGGGTCCTGTCCGAGTATCCGGACGTGGGGGAGGTGGCCGTCATCGGCGTGCCGGACGATACCTGGGGCGAGTCCGTGAAGGCCGTCGTGGCTCCGGGGCAGGGTGCCGAGCTCGACACCGAGAAGCTGCTCGCCTTCGCCGCGGGGAACCTGGCCGGGTACAAGCGACCCAGGAGTGTCGACGTCGTCGAGGCGCTGCCCCGCAACGCCACCGGCAAGATCCTCAAGCGGAGCTTGCGCGAGCCCTACTGGAAGGGCCGCGAGCGGGCGCTGTGATACTCACGCGAGGGCTCGCCGAGACACCACGTACGGTTGCACGACTCGATGGTCACCGAGGAGCACGCGATGGTAGCCGAGCAGGCTGCGCGCCGTAGGGCAGATTCCCGGGACGACATCCTGGCGACGTTCACGCGGCATGTCGCCGAGCACGGCTACAACGAGACGAACCTCGCGGCGATCGCCGCCGAGCTCGGGTTGAGCAAGGGCACCATCGTCCACCACTACGGGACCAAGGATCGCCTGCTCGCCGCGCTGCACGAGTCGTACATGCGTAAACGCCTCGACGAGGCGCGGTGCATCGTCGAGCGGCTGCGCACACCCGCCGAGCAGCTGGCAGGGCTGCTGTTCTCCTTCGTGCTGTACCAGGTGCACGATCGGGATGCCACGGTTGCCTTCCAGCGGGAGATCGCCCGTATCGCCGGTGGCGAAGGAGTCCGGCTGCGTGACGCGTACCTGGAGCTCGTGCGCGACGTGCTCCGCAGAGGCACCGATTCGGGCGCCTTCCGCGATGGGGACGTGCCGGTGCGGAGCCTGCTGATGTTCGGCGCCAGCCAATGGGCGTGGACCTGGTTCCGGCCGGACGGACCGCTTGCGGCCGAGGAGGTCGGCGGCACGCTGGTGGACATGGTGCTCGGCGGGCTGCTCGTGCACAGGAGTGGCCTGGCGGAGCTGGCCGACCCGCGCGGCCGGGTGATGCTGTCCGTGCGGGAGTGTCTCGAGCTCGACGTACCGGGCCCGACGCCGTGAGCGGAGGTCACCGCTTCGTGCCGGGCCGCCAGATCTTGCCTTCCAGGGTGTACTCGGGTTCCGTGGTCAGGGCGGCCTGCTCGTCCACGGCGCCTGCCATGGCCAGCGCCGATATGGCTGCGTCGAAGGCGTCCGCGCTTTCGGCGGCGCACTCGCGAAACTCCGGGAGCATCGGCACGTCGGAGAGGTACCGCCGGCGTGCGTTCGGGCTGCTCTTGGACACGGGTCCGGTCAGCAGGCGGGGGAAGATCTCGACGACAACGGGCATTCCTGCCGGGTCGAAGGGCCAGACGTGAAAGCCTGCGCCGCTGAGCCGGTGCAGTGCCTGCATCCCGTACAGCGAGCCACGCCCGACCTGGCCGGCTCCCACGAGCTGGAACACGGATTTGGGGCGCGCTCCGGACGATCGCGACTCGAGCTCGGTCCGGCGGAACTCCTGCTCCGGTGTCAGCGCCGGCGGCTTTGCACTCGTCCAGAAAGGAGGCTCGGGTTCGTTGATCCACCGCGCCAGCCCTACGCGTCGCATTCGCGGTGTCAACCGCTCACCGGCGAGAGCTGCCCAGAGCCGCCGGGCGTCGTAACCACGTTCCCTGAGGTACCAGGCGGGCAGGGAGAACGCGAAGTCGATACCGACGATCAGGTCCGGGTCCCGCTGCGCTTCGGCGATCAGGGAGTCGACGAGCCGGTCACGCGTCCGGCCGCACTCGAGCCGGGTGAGTCGCCCGTCGACCGCTTCGGCCAGCCAGATCGCCCGTCGCTGCTCAGGCCCCTTCCTTCCGGACCAGTCGACGGCGATGACGCGCGGTTGCTTCACCGTGAGCAGGTTACCCGCGTGAGCGGACCCGGTCAGCCGTCAGGCCCCGAGGTAACCGGTGCCCGGAGTGCGAGCACCGTGCGTATCCCTGCCCGCCCTCTCGCCTACCGGTCACGGTGATGGCCATCACCCGGCACTGCTCCGGTGGCCACCACCGCCAGCAGGGTGAGAACGATTCCGCCCGCCGCGGCCAGCGGCACGGGAACGGCGACGGCCAGCAGCATGACCACAGCGAACCCGAGCGGGAAGCGCACCAGTGACCACCGGGACAGCTCCTGCCATCCGGGCACGATGCACACGATCCACATCGCCAGGAGGGTCGCCGCGACAGCCAGTGCCAGCGGGAACGCATCCCACCGCTGCAGCCCGGCGACGTCATCGCCCGGCAGGGCGGATGCACGGTCGGCGAGGTATCGTGCCGCGCCTCCGAGCACACCGATCGGACCGACGATCGCGTAGTGCCCGTACTCCCACAGCGGCGCGAAACGACCGGCCGCCAGCCGCGCATGCGGGAGGGAGTAGTACAGCCAGAGTACGCACACCGTGCTCACCGCGCTGATGACAGCCACGAGGATCACTGCGCCCGGTGTGGAACCGGTGACGCCCAGCTGGATCGCATATACCGTGGCTGCGATGACCTGGGCGGCCACCGTCAGGGTGAGTCGGCCGTACCGACCGGCGAGGTGCGCCGGGTGGGTCCGGACCGGAGCGCCACGTTGCGCCCAGGCAGGCACGGCCAGTTCCAGTACCACCAGCACGGCGAACACGCGCAGCGCCCACGGCTCGGGCAGTGCCAGGCGTCCGAGCCAGCACGCCTGCAGTACGACGAGGCCGGCGGCGAACTTCAGGCAGGTCGCCCGGCGCGGCGGATCCGCGCCCGCAGCCCGGCACCATTGCGCGGCCAGCGGCAACCGCATCACCGCGTATCCCACGGTGATCACGGTGAAATCGTGCTCGGCCACGGCGGCAGGAACGCCTGCCGCGAGTGCGGCCGCCCCGAGTATCTGCACCGTGGTCAGAGCCCAGGTGAGCCCGTCGTCGGTGTCGTAGGCAGAGCTGAACCAGCTGAAGTTCAGCCACGCCCACCAGATGGCGAAGAACACCATCGCAAAGCCCAGGACCGCCTGCGCCCACATTCCGGTGTGGAGCAGCCCGGTCAGCCGCATGGCGGCGAATCCGGACGCGGCTGCGAACGCGAGGTCGAACAGCAACTCCAGCGATGACTGGCCACCCGACTCGGCCGGATGCCGGGCCCGTACCGGCCGGTACAGCGAGTGGGGGATCTGGACGCTATCCACCGTGACTTCCGTTCAACACCGGCCGGTCAGGCCACGCCGACCTGCGCCCGGATCGCGCTGGAGTAGACGGCCATGCCCAGCATGCACAGCGTGGTGGCGCCTGCGAGGGCTATCGGTGTGAATATCCCGGTGGTCAGGGCCAGTATCGCCAGCGCGACGATCAGGCAGGCGACGAGCACGCGGGAGAGGGCGAGGTTCCCGGTGCGCGCCCGGATGTAGATCAGGTTGCCCACCAGGTACAGCACCGGACCACCCGCGATACAACCCACCACAGGCGCGTCGAGATGGTCCAGTGGGTGCGCGGTGACCTGCTCGATCGAGACCGCGAGCACGATCGCTCCTGCGACCATGACGGCGTGGGCGTAGGCGAACGCCGACCGCGCGATCTCGGTCTGCCGCGCTCCCTCGGGATCGGACTCTCGCTCGACCGTGATCCGGTAACCGAAGTAGTTCCACCACAGCAGCACCAGGCCGGCGAAACCGATGACAGTGGCGGCGACCACCGGGGCCGTCAGCTCGATATCGGTCAGCGTGAACCCCATGATCAGGATCGACTCGCCGAGCGCGATCAGGAACACCAGCCGGTTGCGTTCGGCGAGATGCTCGCTGTGCAGCGGCCACGTCGGCATCGGGGCCGTACCGAAACCGGGGACGGCGAACCGGGCCATCGGAGCCGCGTAGTCGATCACGGCGGCGAGTGCCCAGATCCAGAGCCGGTCGTCGCTGTCCGCGAGGGCGCCCGCGATCCACACCACCCCGGCGAGCGCGCTCCACGTCAGCAGCTTCGCGTAGTTCGCCCCGAGCTGCGTCCCCCGGCACGCCCACACCATGAAGCCGCTGCGTACCAGCTGCAGCAGCACGTAGGCCGTCGCGAACAACAGCGCCTCGTCTGCGAACGCGCTCGGCAACGCCACCGCCATCCCCAGCGCGAACAGCATCAGCAGCGCAAGCAACGCGCGAACCGTGGCGTTCTCGGGGTTGAGCCAGTTCATCGCCCACGCCGTGTAGTTCCACCCCCACCACACGGCCAGGAACAGCACCACCGTCTCGGCGACACCGACGACGGTGAGGTGCTCGAGCAGGAAATGGGACAGCTGAATGACGGCGAACACGTAGACGAGATCGAAGAACAGCTCGATCGCGCCCACTTCCGGTGCGTGACCGCCACGGCGCTCGCGCAGTACTGGGCATTCCGCAGGCATGTGATCAGGTTAGCAATGCGATGCCGGTGCCGCTGGAGGTGACATCCGGGCAGGTCGCCGCCATGTGTGGACCTTTCCCTGCTCGTCGCGCGCCCGACGTGGGGGTACCCATCGTGTTTGTGGAGTCACCGGAATTTTCTGTTTCCACCCGAGAAGTTCCCTTCCCTAATGTGACGGTCGAAAGTCGACACATCGCGACAGCGGCCGGGAAAGGAACCAGTAGATGGCACGGAACTCGCTGCACGACGAAGTGGCCGTTGTGGCCGGAGGCGCCAAGAACCTGGGTGGGCTGCTCAGCCGGGAGTTCGCCGCGGGCGGCGCCGACGTGGTCGTGCACTACCACGGTGACCACTCCGCAGGCGACGCGGAGGACACGGCCAAAGCGGTACGTGAGGCCGGTCGCCGCGCTGTCACTGTTCAGGGTGACCTCACCCAGGTCAGTGAGGTACGCCGGTTGTTCGACACCGCGATCGACGCCTTCGGCGGCGTGGATGTCGCGGTGAACACGGTGGGCATGGTGCTGCGCAAACCCATCCTCGACACGACCGAGGAGGAGTACGACACCATGTTCGCCATCAACTCCAAGGCGGCGTACTTCTTCCTGCAACAAGCCGGGCGGCGGCTCAATGACAACGGCAAGATCGTCAACCTGGGCACCTCACTGCTCGCGGCGTTCACCGACGGCTACTCCACCTACGCGGGCGGGAAGGCTCCGCTCGAACACTTCACCCGCGCCGCGGCGAAGGAGTTCGCCGACCGCGGCATCTCGGTGAACACCGTGGCGCCGGGGCCGATGGACACCCCGTTCTTCCACCCGCAGGAGACCCCGGAGCGCGTCGAGTTCCACAAGTCGCAGGCCCTGGGCAACCAGCTCACCCAGATCGAGGACATCGTGCCGATCATCAGGTTCCTGGCCACCGACGGATGGTGGTTCACGGGCCAGACGGTGTTCCCGAACGGTGGCTACACCACTCGGTGAGTGCCAGGGGCGGGGTGGCCCGCGGGTCACCCCGCCCCTGGCACCATCGCGGCCGCCGCCCGGGGGATCGGCCTGCCACGGCGCGTGTGACCTCCCCCGCGCGTTCCGGCAGGCTCGGGCTACCGTCGTCCTGTGACACTCGACCTGGATCGGCTGGAGCAGCTCATCGCTGTGGCCGAGGAAGGCAGCGTCACACGGGCGGCCACGCGACTGCACCTGTCACAGCAGGCGCTGAGCACGTCGCTGCGCAACCTCGAACGCGAGGTCGGTGTGGAGCTGCTCGACCGCGGCGGCACCGGCATCCGGGTGCTGCCCGCGGGCGAGGCGCTGATCGCGGACGGCCGCGTGCTCCGGGGGCTTGCCCGCTCGGCGCTGGACCGTGCCCGGCGCATCGGACGCGGCGAGCCGGACGTGCTCCGGCTCGGCCACACCCCGGCGGTGACCGGTGAGGAACTCGGCACCCTGCTGCACACCGCCCGTACCCTGCACCCGCACCTGAGTATCGAACCCCACCAGGAGTACCCGGGGACACTGCTGGACCGGCTACTCGACGGAGGGCTCGATCTCGGGCTGTGCCGCGCGATGCGCCCGGTACAGGGGCTGGCGCGTACCACCCTGGCCTGGCACCGGCTGCGTATCGCCGTCAGTGCCGAGCATCCTCTGGCCACACGCGACAGCGTTGCCTTCGCGGACATCGCCGAGCACACCATCGTCGTGTGGGGCCGGCCCGGCACGTCCGGCTACACCGACCTGCTTGTGGACACGTGCCGGCGTGCAGGCTTCGAGCCGAGGGTCCAGCGCACCGAGCTCCAGGGCGTGCCGCCGGCGACGGCGGTGGTCGGCACCGGCCACATCGCGTTCGTGACCTCCCAGGCCGGCCCGGCCGCTGGCGGCGCGGCACACGTGATCACCCTGACGCCACCGACGCACGTGCCACTCGTCGCCGTCTGGCCCGACCACGCCGGTTCGCCTGCCCGGGAGGCCTTTCTGGAGGCCGTCGCCGAGCACGATGCCGACCGAGGTCCGGCGAACGGCTGACGACCCTCGGCGAGCAGCGGCGTCGCCGGTCACGAGGGGGGCAGTTGCGGACTCGGCAGCCGGGTCCCGGTCAGATGCTGCGCAGGACCGAGACGACGATGCCGAGGATGACGGCCGAGTCGCCGTCGATGACCTCGTAGTCGGGGTTGCGCGGCTCGAGACGGACGTGGCCGTTGCGGCGGCGGTACACCTTGACGGTGGCCTCGTCGTCGATCATCGCGGCGACGGTCTGGCCGGAGTGCGCCTCGGGCTGCTTGCGGACCACGACGATGTCGCCGTCACAGATCGCGGCGTCGATCATGGAGTCCCCGCGCACGCGCAGGCCGAAGATGTCGCCGCGCCCGGTGATGCCGCGGGGCAACGTCAGAAGGTCATCGACGTGCTCCTCGGCGGCGATGGGAACGCCCGCGGCGATGTCGCCGACAACGGGCACGCTGACCGAGTCGTCGGCGGGCTCACGCGTCGCGGGCGGTTGCAGGAACGCCCGCACGTCGATCGGGCGCGACATCGTCGTACTGCGCCGCAGGAACCCCTTCTCCTCCAGGCTCGCCAGGTGTCGCGACACCGACGACGAGGAGCGCAGGCCGACAGCGTCCCCGATCTGCCGCGTGCTCGGCGAGTACCCGTACCGGACCACCCAGTCCCGGATCGTGACCAGGATGTGTTGCTGGCGCGGCGGCAGGGTAGAGGTGTCCGGGTACTCGAAGGCATCAAGATCGTCGTAGGCAGTCACCCGCCGGATGGTAGAGGCAAGCACTCGCGGTCGAACCACCGGCACGCACGGTCAACGGCCCGGGGTGCCGTTGCGAGGGTCGTCCGGCGCTCGGTGGCCGGGATCGTGCTCGTCCCGCCCGGACTGCCCCGCTTTGCCCGGAATGCCCTGGAACGGCGTGCTCCCGGCCACGTCGGAAGGCGGGCGGAAGACACGCATGAGATCGTGCGGCACGGGGAACACCCTGGTGAGTTCGTGGCGCGTACACAGCTCGGGCTCAGCTGACGCTCAGGACTGTGTCGCATGGTGAGGTTATGAGCGAGAACGATCGGGATGCACGTCAGGACCGGCCCGGTCCCGAAGCCGCGTGGCCGGGCGGCGCGGCGTCCTACGACGCCGGGCAGTCCCAGCCGGATGCCGCCGACCCGTGGTCGCGGCAGGCGCACGAGCCGGGCGGGGCGGGCCAGGCCGGCGCGATGTACGGCTCCGGCTACCCCGCCTACGGCGGGATGCCTCCGATGCCGCCCGTGCAGGCCGGGCAGGCCGGGCAGGGCGGGCAGGGCGCCACCGGCCCACAGCCCGCGGGTGGCGGTGCCGGTGGCCGTCCACGGCGGTTCAGTACGGCACTGCTCGCGATCGTCACCGCCATCGCGCTCGTCGCCGGGGGTGCGGCAGGCGCCCTCGGGGGGTATCTGGTTGCCGATGGAACTGGGATCGTGGCCGGTAGCAGCGGGCTGAACCAGCCGCCGGGTACGCAGACCGAGGATGCGCCGGAAGGGTCGGTCGAAGCCGTCGCGAAGAAGGTCAACCCGAGCGTGGTGCAGCTGCAGGTCGCCGCGGAAGGCCGCGCGGGGCGTGGGTCGGGTGTCGTCATCAGCGAGGACGGCCACATCATGACCAACAGCCACGTCGTGGCGCCCGGCGGTACGTCCGGCCGGATCCGGGTGCAGTTCCAGGACGGCGAGCAGACCGAGGCCGAGCTGGTGGGCCACGATCCGACCACGGATGTCGCCGTGATCCGGGCCGAGGGGGTCGACGATCTCACGCCGGCTCAGCTGGGGCGTTCTGCCGACCTGGACACGGGCCAGCGGGTCGTGGCGATCGGGTCGCCATTCGCGCTGTCCGGTACGGTGACCTCCGGCATCATCAGTGCGCTGGACCGCCCGGTGCGCGCGGGCGGTACCGAGGGCGACCAGGCGACAGTGTTGAACGCGATCCAGACGGACGCGGCCATCAACCCCGGAAACTCCGGTGGTCCGTTGACGGACATGAGTGGCCGTGTCATCGGGATCAACTCGGCCATCTACAGCCCGGGACAAGCACTCGGCGGGGGTTCGCAGGGCAATGTCGGGATCGGCTTCGCCATCCCGATCGACCAGGCACGCCGCACGGCAGAGGAGATCATCGACACGGGTCAGGCCACCCAGACCTACATCGGTGCGCTGGTCAGCGACGCCCCCGACGGCGGGGTCCAGATCCGTGAGGTCCAGTCGGGCACCCCGGCCGAGGAAGCGGGTCTCGAGCCGGGCGATGTGATCACCGAGATCGGTGATCGGCGGACCGGCGACGCGGACACGCTCATCGCCGAGATCCGCACACGCACACCGGGTGAGACGGTCACACTGACCCTCGAGGACGACTCCACGCTGGAGATCACCCTGGGCGGCAAGCCGGTGGAGACCGGGTAGCGGATGCCCTCACGGAGCGGTCCCCTCCGGTGAGGGGCACGGTGAGCGCGTGTGCCGACGGTTCGGCCGGGTGAAAGGTGACGTGGCCGCCGGTGCCGTCGATGTCGAGGCAAGCGATCTGGTTGCGGAACAACGGCCCGGCGGTCTTCGTCCATCGCAACGGCAACGAGGTGACGCCGCGTCGGCGGGCGAGCCGCCGCGCGACAGTGGCGGCGACGGAGGTCCAAGCGAGCCGGAAGGCGAGCCGTACGACGGCAGGCACGGAATTGTGCACCGGTGAGCACGTCAGTTGCCACACTCTGGCCGGCACGCGGGTCGGGTAGTGGGCTTCGGCGGCATAGCTGTGGTGCACGTCGCCGGAGAGCACGCTCACGGTGGCCGGTGGCCGCCCGGTGTGCTCACCGCGCGCGATCGCCCCGATCAGCCTCGCCAGCCGGTCGAACGATTGCCTGAACGCCGGCCAGTGTTCGAGGTCGAAGGCCTGCCGGACGCGTTCGGCGAGGAGCCCGCGACAGCCACGTTGATCGCAGGCACGCTCGTTGGCGGACTCGATGTGGTGGATGGCGTGCGGCATCAGCCATGGCAGGGAGGACCCGATAACCAGGTGCTGGTAGTCACCCCGCGTGGTGTCGCTGAGCCAGTCGAAGTCGGAATCCGAGATCATCTGCCTGCGCCCGTCGAGGATCCTCCCGCAGCGGGTGTCGACCACCACGAGACGCACGGAGCCGAAGTCGCGGCTGTAGCTGAACCGGACCGGCTTGACACCGTCGGTCTCGGTCTCGGCGTGTTCGGCGAACCGCCGGAGTACCTCGATGGCGTCGCCGGTACGGCCGGCGCGTTGCACCTGCCGGAAGACTCTGTCGGCGGCCAGCTCGTCCGGCGTGAGGTTGCCGAGATGCTGGTACACCCAGTAGGAGACCAGCGCGTCGCACTCCCGTCGGGCCCACCACGGATGCCGCGCCATCCGCTGGCGCCACGCGCGCGAGGTGTTCCAGTCGTCGTGCACGTCGTGATCGTCGAAGATCATCGCCGTGGGGACCGTCGACAGCAGCCACCGGATGTCCGGATCGGTCCACGTTTCCTGATAGAGCCAGGTGTACTCCTCGAACTCGGTGACCTCGACTCCGGGTGGGCGAGTGGTGTCGCGACGAGCCCGGATCAGCTGACGGATCCGTTCCGAGGTCTCATCGGCATAGACCTGGTCACCGAGCAGGAGAAGCGCATCGGGCCAGTCGGGTTCGGGCATGCTGCCCATCCGGACGGCGTAGGCATCGAGGGCATCCGCGCCGAGCGTGCGACGCCCTCGAGCATCCCGGTCAGCGGCGTAACGGCAGGAACCGAACAGCAGCCGCATCGCCGAGCCCTGATCCCGGCTGTGGGTCCGGATCCGGCTGTGCGGGTATCGGGAGTCGTGCCGTGGCCAGACGCGGGTCCCGTCCAAGCGCACGTCGTACGGGATGCTCGTACCCGGTGCCAGCCCCGTCACGACGACGAGCGCGTAGTGGTGCCCGCCGACACAGAACGTCGGGGCGCTCGCGCCCGCGACCTCCACCATGCAGGAACGATCGGTTTCGAGCCACACGGTCGCCGAGGTGGTGTCGACGTACCGCAGGATCGGTCCCAACACCAGATGTGCCTTAGCCATCGCACGGTCCCTCTCGCCTGCGTGTCACCGGTCCGCGTGCGCCCTCGCAGCCGCGGCGGGAATCGTCTGTGGTGCCGTTCGGTCCACGGGTATTGTGGCAGCGAAACGCCGCCCATTCGCCAGCGAAGTATCAGCGCATGATCGAGCTTTCCAGTGTCCTGGATGTCGACGATCCGGCTCGGCGCCGTCGACGCATCGTCGGAACACTTGTCGAAGCCTTCTCGGACCTGATGGAGGCGGCCCCGGTCGCGTTCCGTACGAAGTTCCGCAAGATGGCCGCGTCGCCGTTCGCCTTCTACCGTGGCAGCGCATGCCTGTTCTATGCGGATGTGACGCAACTGCACGATCCCTGGGTCGACGAGCAGACCGATCGCGTGTGGATCCAAGGCGATCTGCATGCGGAGAACTTCGGTACGTACATGGACGACGAGGGCGTGCTCGTCTTCGACGTCAACGACTTCGACGAGGCCTATCTCGGGCATTTCACCTGGGATCTGCAACGATTCGCCGCGAGTATCGCCCTGCTGGGCTGGAGCAAGGCCATGCCTGACGCGGTCATCGAGCAGTTCGTCCGGACCGCCACGCACGCCTACCTGGACCAGGTACGCCGGTTCGCAGCGGGCGAGCAGGACTCGGCGTTCTCGCTGAACCTGGCCACGACCGACGGGCCGATTCGCGGAGTGTTGCAGAGGGCGCGCCTGCACAGCCGGAAGACACTACTCGATGCGGAGACGGAGATCGAAGGGTACGACCGCAGGTTCCGCGATGGGCCCGGAATCCGCCGCCTCGACGAACGCGAGTACGCGCGCGTCCTTGATGCTTTCCACCGGTACCTGGAGACCATCCCGCAAGGGAAGAGGATGCATGACCTCGCGTACACGGTCAAGGATGTGGTCGGACGCAGCGGGTTCGGTATCGGCAGTGCGGGACTACCCGCGTACAGCGTGCTCATCGAGGGTGCCAACGAGGCGCTGGAGAACGACATCCTGCTGTCGGTGAAGCAGGGCAACGTGGCGGCGCTGTCGCAGGTCGTCCCGGATGCGCATATCCGCCGGTACTTCCTGCACCACGGCCAGCGGACGGCGGTGTCCCAGCGTGCGCTGCAGGCACATGCCGATGCGATGCTCGGCTATACCGAGATCGGTGGCGTCGGCTACGTCGTCTCCGAGGTCTCGCCCTACGAATGCGATCTATCCTGGACCGAGCTCACCGATCCGGAGGAGATCCGGCACGTGCTGGACTACCTCGGTCGCGCTGTCGCCAAGGCACACTGTGTCTCCGACTTCGATTCCTACCAGGCGCCGGTGTCGGCCAACGTCGAAAGCGCCATCCGTGACGTCATCGACGGCCGCGACGAGGACTTCTCGCAATGGTTGTGGGAGTTCGCGCGGGACTACTCGGATGTGGTGCGTGATGATCACCGGCTGTTCGTCGACGCGTTCCGCCATGACGAGATTCCCGGCGTCACGGCCACTCGCCCGCACTGACACGGCGGCCGGGGCGTCCGCCGCCGACTAGCTCCCTTCGTGACCGCCGTGACGGCCATCCGGACGGTCCTGGTCGTCGTCGCGGTTCGCCTGCCCGCCGTCCTGCTGGTCGCGTGGCTCATCGGCCAGCATCCCCTTCGCCTTCTGGGCCAGGCCGTCGATCCTGTCCGAGTGTTGACCGAACCTCGACTTCGCGGAGTTCGTGGCTTGATCGATGCCTTTGTCGATCTTGTCGCTGTGTTTGCGGAGCGTGGATTTCGCGGCGTGTGTGAGCTTTCGAAGGTCCATCTCGTCTGGTTCTCCTCGCGTGCGGCACTCGGTCACAGGAGCCGAGTGGGTTGTGGTTCCTGCTGAGCAGGCCCACCCTTCATTCAACTCCTTCTCGTCAAGTCCGCAAGCCGATGCACGCTCGCGGTCACGGCACGAGTCCGGGCGGTGGCCCGGCGGACGCCGGCGCGGCTGGCCGCGTACCCCGGTACCGTCGTCGATAGGATTCCTGGTGACGTCGGGTCGGCCCGCTGGTGTGGTGCCGGCCCCGCCCGACCGTGATCGGCATGCTTGGCCGGAGCGGTGGCGGCAACCGGCCCGGAACGGCATCGAAACGGAGCAACCTGTGCTGGACATCAGCCCGCTCACCTGGGGTCTCACCATCGGCGTGATCATCGCGCTACTCGCCGTCGATTTGATCTCGGCAGCCGTGCGCCCGCACCGGGTGGGGTTGCGCGAGGCCACGATCTGGTCGGTGTTCTACATACTCGTCGCTGTCGCGTTCGGTGTCTGGTTCACGATCCAACACGGCGGCACGTTCGGCACCGAGTACTTCGCAGGCTACATCGTCGAGAAGAGCCTCTCGGTCGACAACCTGTTCGTCTTCGTCATCATCATGACGACGTTCGCCGTCCCGGACAGGCACCAGCACAAGGTGCTGACCTTCGGCATCGTGCTCGCGCTGGTCATGCGTGCGTTCTTCATCGCGGTGGGTGCCACGCTGCTCTCGCTGCTGTCGTTCGTGTTCCTGCTGTTCGGTCTGTTGCTGATCTACACGGCGGTGCAGCTGTTCCGGCACCGCGACGAGGACCCCGATGTCGATGACAACGTGCTGGTCAAGGCCGCACGCCGGGTGCTGCCCGTCACCGACGAGTACATCGGCGGGAAGCTCGTCGCCCGCGTCGACGGCCGCCGGATGGTCACCCCGTTGCTGATCGTGCTGATCGCGATCGGCAGCATCGACGTACTGTTCGCGGTCGACTCCATTCCCGCTGTCTTCGGCGTCACCGAGGAGCCCTACATCGTCTTCGTCGCGAACGCGTTCGCGCTTCTGGGGCTGCGTGCGTTGTACTTCCTGGTCAAGGGGCTGCTCGACCGGCTGGTGTATCTCTCGACCGGCCTCGCGCTGATCCTGGGGTTCATCGGTGTCAAGCTCATCCTGCACTGGGCCCATGTCGACATCGACGGGCGCGTTCCGGAGATCTCCACACCGGTCAGCCTCGTCGTGATCGTCGTGGTTCTGCTCGTGGTGGTCGTCGCGAGCCTGATCAAGACCCGGCGCGACCCCACGGCCAAGGCGCACGCCGGCTCGCTGCGGGCGCACGCCGCCCAGACCGACACCTCCCGCCCGGGCCGCAGCGGCGGGCGGTAGGCGCCCGCCGCGGTGGCCCTCGTGCCCGGCGGTGGTCCGCGTCATTCCGCGCGTTCTCCGGGGCGCCTCGGCGGTGGGAGCAGTGCTGTGGCTGTGGTGGTGATGCTGGTCAGCGCGGTCGCGATCACGGGGTGCTCGCGGCTGCCGAGGCGGGTGGCGGCGAGGATGCGGCGCGCGGGAGCGGGTTCGCCGTGCAGGGGAATGCGTGCGACGGGCCAGTCGTCGTGCAACCGGGCGAGCCGGGGCACGAGGATGATTCCGAAATGGTGGGCGACGAGTGCGGTGCCGGTGTCCCACTCGTCGGCGTAGTGGGCGATGTTGGGGGTGAACCCGGCGGCCGTGCAGGCGGTGAGCACCAGGTGGTGGTACGTGCTGCCGGGCCGTCCCAGGATCCATGGCTCGTCGGCGGCGTCGGCGAGGGTGACCGTGGGGCGGGTGGTCAGGCGGTGCTCGCTGGGTACGACCAGGTCGAGGGGATCGTCGAGCAGGGGCTGCTGGTCGAAGCGGGTGTCCGAGGCCGGCGGGGTGTCGGCTGTGGCTATCAGCAGTGCGAGGTCGGCGTCGCCTGCCAGTAGCAGGTCGAAGCAGCGGGCGGGCTCGGCCTCGATGACGCGCACGGTCAGCTGCCGGTAGCGGTCCCGCAGGGTAGCCGCTGCAGGAGGCAGGAGGTGCGTGGCCGCGGTGGAGAAGCCGCACAGCGTGATGGAGCCGCCGGTCTCGTCGGCGGTAGCAGCCAGCTCGGCCTGCGCGCGCTCGGCTTGCGCGTACAGCACGTCGGCGTGGCGCAGCACGGTGGCCGCGGCCGCGGTCAGCCGGATGCCCCGGCCGGACTGGGTCAGCAGCTCGACGCCGAGCTCGGCTGCCAGCTGCCGCAGCTGGTGCGAGACCGCAGAGGGCGTGTAGTGCAGCGCCGCCGCAGCGGCTGTCACCGTGCCGTGGTGAGCGACCATCTGTAGGACTCGCAGCTTCGGATCGATCATGTCATCATTTTGCACGGTTCCGTGCGTAAACGTTTGCTTCTCTTCACCAGTCATGGACACCACGCTGGACGCGTGCTGCTCGAGGGGTTCTCTGACGATGGCTGTGCCGGCGTTTCCCACATCCGGCGTGTGCGCCGGACCCGCGACCGCAGGCGTGAGGTGCGCACGGCGGTGTACCTGCTGGTGGTGCTCACGGCCGGGGTGTACCTGCCCAGCCCGCTGCATCCGGACTACCAGCACGCCTTCGGGTTCAGCGACCTGACGATGACGCTGATCTACGCGATGTTCGCGCTGGTCAGTGCGCCCGCGCTGGTGCTGTTCGGGCCTGCGTCGGACGCGGTCGGTCCCCGGGCCGTGCTGCGGACCAGCCTGGTGGTGGCCGCGCTCGCCTCCGGTTGCTTCGCCCTCGCCCACGGCCCGGGCTGGCTGCTGGCCGGACGCGCCGCGCAGGGACTGGCATTGGGTGCGGCCACGGGGGCGGCGACCGCGTTGATCACCGATCATGCCCCCGGAGGCGACCGGCTACGGGCGTCGGTGCTGGCCAGCGTGGCGTTCGTTGCGGGAACGGCGGCGGGCCCGATCGCCGCGGGTACGTTGGCGCAGTACGCGCCCGCGCCGCGGGTACTGCCGTACCTGGTGCACCTTGTCTTGCTGGCGATCGGGTGGTGGCGCGTATCCGCTCTGACCACTCCTGTGTCGCGGTCGCGTCGATGGCGGCCGACCCGACCGCGCATACCGCGCGGTATGCGCCTGGTGTTCGGCACGGCAGCGGCGACCGGCTTTCTCGCCTGGACCGTGGCCGGGCTCTTCCTTGCCGTGGTCCCGACCGTGCTCAGCCGGGGTGCCCGGATCAGCGACCTGGCTATCATCGGCGGCATCGTCGGTGCCGTGCTGGCCTGTTCCGCGCCGGCTCAACTCGTCGTGGCGCGATGCGGTGCGCACCGCGCGCAGCTCGCCGGCCTCATAGCCCTGCTGGCCTGCTTCGGCGCCCTCGCATTGACCGGCGGCAGTTCGGTGGCTGTGACCGTGTGCGCGGCCGTGGCAGCCGGGATCGGACACGGACTGGCCTATGGCGGGGCCGCCGCTGCCGTCGGTGCGCTCGCACCCGACAGCAAGCGGGGCGAGATCAGCTCAGCGCTGTACATCGCCTTCTACTGCGGCGCGGGAGGCCCGGCCGTCGCGGTCGGGCTGCTGACTCTCTGGTATCCCCTGCACACCGCGGTGTCCTGGCTCAGCGCCGCCGCGGCCGTCCTCGTCCCGTTCGTCGGTGTCGCCGTCGTGGTCGCGAACCGTGCACCCGGCCGGCGACTCGCCTGGTCAGGGTCGGTGCGGAACCGGCGTGTCCGCGGCCCGCTCAACCGGCGGGAGACGGGTTGGCCGCGGGTGTACGTCCGTTCGCCCGGTCGCGCTTCAGCGCTGTCCGGCCAGTGTGGCCAGTACGCGGCCGAACAGGTCCTCGGGGACGGACTACTCGTCGAGACTGGACTCCATCGCGAGCCCGTTGGAAAGGGCGAGCACGACGACGGCTGCCTCTTCCCCGTCGAACGGTAGGTCCAGGCCGTGTTGCTCGGCGAAGCGCTCGAACAAGCCGTACTCGGACTCCTCGCCCTTGGCCATCAGGTACGACGGCGCGCACTCCGGGCCGAGCCCGTGCGTGCCTACCGCATAGGACACCAGCGGCCGGGTGGCGCCGGGCCCGGTACGGCGAAAGGTGACAGTGCTGTGTCCCCCGGATGTGATCAGGGCAACTGCTTCGCCCACTTCTCGTAGTTAGGTTTGGTTTACCTAATGCGGTAGGGTCACTATCCGGTGACCGCGGGAGGTGTTCTGTGACTGTTGGTGATGTGCGGGTGGCGACCGACAAGCTCGCCGCTGGGTACGGCAAGAGCCGTGTCGTGGACGACGTGGATCTCACGTTGCCTGCCGGCGAGGTCACGGTGCTGGTCGGGCCGAATGGTTGTGGCAAGTCGACGCTGCTGCGGACGGTGGCGGGGCTGCTGCCCGCCCTCGACGGCGCGGTGCACGTCGACGGCGCCCCGCTGCACTCCCTGTCGCGCCGTGCGCTGTCGCAACGGCTGGCCTTCCTGCCACAGGCTTCGCACGTCCCGGCGGGCGTCACCGTCCGTGAGCTCGTCCGGCACGGGCGCTACGCCCATCGCGGAGCGTTCGCCAGGCACACGGACGAGGACCGCGAGTCGATCCGGTGGGCATTGTCCGTCACCGATGCCGAGCCGCTCGCCGACAAGTGCCTCGACGAGCTGTCCGGTGGCGAGCGGCAACGCGCCTGGCTGGCGACCGTGCTTGCGCAGCGGACGAGGATACTGCTGCTCGACGAGCCGACCACCTATCTCGACCTGCGGCACCAGTTCGACGTGCTCGACGTGGTGCGCAGGCTGGCACGCGAGTATCACATCGCGTGTGGCGTCGTGCTGCACGACCTGATGCATGCGGCCGCGTACGGCGACCGGCTCGTGGTCATCGCCGAGGGCGCGGTGCTGCGGTCGGGGCCTCCGGAGGAGGTGCTGGCCTCCGACGCCATCGAGCGCGCGTTCGGCCTCAGCGTCAGCGTGGTTCGTGACCCGGGCACGGGGTACCTGACCTGTTTCCCCCAGCGGCCGCCGGTCGCGCTGTAACCGGTCGTTCGGGCGTAGAACGACGGAAATCGAAGGAGGAACTAGATGAACATGCTCGTACGTGCGGTGACGGCTGGTGGAGCAGCCGTCGCGCTGGCACTGTCGGCAGGCTGCGGCAGTGGGACGGTCGCCGATCCCGGCGCCGAGGACACCACTGCCGAGTCGGGTTCGATCACTGTGGCCACCGCCAAGGGCGACGTGGAGCTGAGCGAGCCCGCGACGGATGTGGTGTCCCTCGAATGGTCCTACACCGAGGAGCTGCTCGCGCTCGGCGTGACACCCGTGGGTGTGGCCGACAGCGAGGCGTACGGCGACTGGGTTTCCGCCCCCGGCGCCGAGATACCGGACGATGTGACCGACGTCGGTTCGCGGCAGGAGCCGAGCATCGAAAAGATCAAGCAACTCGACCCGGACGTGATCGTCTCCGACCTCGACCGGCTGGAGGCCAACTTCGACCAGCTCAACGACATCGCGCCCGTACTCGCGTTCCAGCCGACCGACGGGCCCGCGCTCGAGACGATGCGGCAGGACTTCGGTGAGCTGGCCAAGGCGGTCGGCAAGCAGGACGAGGCCGACGAGGTACTCGCCGACCTCGACGACAAGGTCGACGAGGTCGAGGGCAGGCTCGACGACGCGGGCGAGGCAGGCAGCACCTTCGCGCTCGCCCAAGGTTTCACCGCGGAAGGTTCGCCCGGCATCCGCATGTTCACCGGCGAGTCCCTCGCGGGCACGTTGATCGAGTCGGTGGGTCTGGAGAACGGCTGGTCCGGCGAACCGGACGACTGGGGTATGACCACCGTCGGTGTCGAGAGCCTGACCCAGGTGGACTCCGAGGCGACCTTCCTCTACATCGCGCTGGAGCAGGACGACCCGTTCACCGGCGCCCTGGCCGACAACGAGGTGTGGACGGACCTGCCGTTCGTCGCCGAGGATCGGGTGCGGGCGCTCGATCCCGGCACCTGGGTCTTCGGTGGGCCGCTTTCGGCGATGCACCTGCTCGACGAGACCGCGGCCGCCTTCGACGCGTGACGGAGGGGACCCGACCGCCGTGCTGAAGGCCAAGCGCGCTCCGCTGCGCCGTCCACCCGTCCTGTTGGTGGGCGGCGCAGCCGCGTGCGCGCTGATCGCCGTCACCGTCGTCCATCTCGGGATCGGAGCGTCCGGGGTGGGCATCCCCGAGATCGCGGGCGTGCTGGCAGGCAACCCCGACCCGCACACCGAGGCGATGCTGTGGGGGTCGCGGATACCGCGCACCCTCGCCGGCCTTGTGGCGGGTGCGGCGCTGGGCACCTCCGGAAGCCTGATCCAGGGTGTGACACGGAACCCGCTCGCCGCGCCGGACACGCTCGGCATCAACGCGGGGGCGTACCTCGCCGTGGTCGCCGTGGCGTTCACCGGGCTGGACGTCGGGTTGCTCGCAGGGGGAGGGGTGGCCTTCGTCGGCGGGCTGGCAGCCATGGTCGTGGTGTACCTGCTGACCGTCGGCGGCGTACTCACCCCTGGACGGGTGCTGCTCGCGGGTGCCGCTGTGACGCTCGCCGGCCTTGCCACCGCCGACTTCCTGCAGATCCTGGACGAGAACTCGACGCGGGGCCTGTACTTCTGGGGACAGGGGTCACTACTGCAGACGGGGATCGAGCGACCGCTCGCGTTCGGTGCTGTGGTGCTCTGCGCGCTGCTGCTCACCCCGTCGCTCGCCCGCCCGATCGACCTGATCTCGCTCGGCGACGAGACAGCGGAGTCGCTCGGAGTGCGGGTCGGCCGCGTCCGGCCGGCCGCGCTGCTGCTGGCCGTCGTGCTGTCGGCCGCGGCGGTCAGCGTCGCAGGCCCCGTGGCGTTCGTCGGGCTGGTCGCCGCGGTCGGCGTGCGGATGCTGGGTGTCGGCGGGCACGCCGCGCGGTTGCCGATCGCCGGCTTGTTCGGCGCAGCGCTCGTGCTCGCCGCCGACGCCGGAGCGCAGCTGGTGCTGCCTCCGTCGGCCGGGTACGGGGAGTTGCCTGTCGGCGTGGTGACCGCGCTGATCGGGGGGCCGGTGTTCGTGCTGCTCGCGCGCCGGATCGTCACAGGGGACGCCGATGTGGGCGCTGCCGTGACCGCGATCAGGCCACTGGCGACACGCAACTATGCCGTCGTGGTCGGGCTGTGCCTCGCCGTGCTGGCCGCGGTGATCGTCGTGGGGCTGCGCATCGGCGATGTGCACGTCGGCTGGGGCGAGCTGGCGGCTGTGCTGAGTGGAGCGGGCGACTCGCTTGCCAGGGACGTGATCGCCTACCGGCTGCCCAGGATCCTGGTTGCGGCGCTGGCGGGGGCGTGCCTCGCCGCCGCGGGCGCCGCCGTACAGGCGGTGGTGCGTAACCCCCTCGCGGAGCCCAACCTGATCGGTGTGACCCAGGGGGCGGCCGTCGGTGCCGTCCTGATGATCGTGGTCGTACCGGGTGCTCCCGCCGCCGCGCTGCCGCTGGCCGCCGTCGTCGGCGGCGTGCTCGCCATCGCTCTCGTCACGCTGATCGCCCGTGCCGGTGGTGGTCTGGACCCCACCCGGGTCGTGCTTGTCGGCCTCGGGTGTTCCTATACCGGATCCGCCCTGGTGCAGATGATGGTGGTCGGGGCTCACATGAACCTCTCGGCGGCGCTGACCTGGCTGTCCGGCAGCACCTATGCCCGTGACCTTTCGGTGCTGGGGTGGTTGATCGCACCGATCCTGGTCGGGCTGTTACTCGTGGTCAGCGCGCGGCCGGTCGACATGCTCACGCTGGGCACGGACCTTCCGCGCGCCTTCGGGCTCGCGCTCGGGCGCGCGCGGATACTGATCCTCGGTAGTGCGGCCCTGCTGGCTTCCGGCGCGGCGGCCGTCGTCGGTACCGTGGGTTTCGTCGGCCTCGTCGCCCCGCACCTCGCACGCAGGATCGTGGGCAGCTCGACGGTGCGGCTGGTCCCGACAGCAGCCCTGCTCGGGGCGATTCTCGTGGTCACGGCCGACGGGCTCGGGCGTGCGCTGCTCGCCCCGCTCGAGATACCGGTCGGCGTGGTGACCGCGTTGGTCGGTGCGCCCTACCTGATCTGGCTGCTGCGCCGGCGGTCGTCGGGCTGATCGGGTGCGTGCTGACCGGGCAGCTCTGCCGGGAGCAGCCGGTGTGCGAGCACGGCACCCGCCAGGCAGATCGTGGTCGCGGCCAGGCAGACACCGGTGAGCGCTGTGCCGGCCCCGCTACCGTCCAGCGCGGTGAACAGCGCGCCGAAAGCGGCCACCCCGGTCGCGGTACCCAGCGGTGAGCACGCGTTGGTCAGCCCGGATGCCATGCCGGTGCGCTCGGAGGGGACGACGGTGACCGTGACCGTCAGCAGCGGCGGGAAGATCAGCGCGGTCCCCGCGCCGAGGAGCGCCATTCCGGCGCAGGACAACGGAAGGCCTCCCGCGCTCGCCGCGATGGCTGTGGTGGACAGGCCGCTGCCCTGAAGTACGAAGCCGCCCGCGACGACCGTGGCCGGCCCCAGGCGCGCCTGGGCAGCCGAGACCATCGTGCCCGCGACAGCCAGGCTCCCGGTCAGCGGCAACAGCAGGATCCCGGTGTGCAGGGGCGAGCTGGCGACGGTCTCCTGCAGCCACAGCGTGAGATACACGAGGGTACCGAGGCTCACCATCCTCCCGGTGAACATGAGGGTCGCCGCACCGGCGAACGCGGCGCGGTCGCCTGCGCCGACGTCGAACATGGCGTCCGGCCTGCGCTGGCTGCGGGCGAACGCGGGCAGCAGCACGCACAGCAGGCCGGACGCCGCGACGGTGGGAAGCGACGTCCAGCCGAGTGAGCTACCGGTCGTCAGCGCGGCGTGCAGGGCAAGCAGCGTGGCGACACCCAGGGCCGTGCCGGACACGTCCGTGCGCCGCGGACCGGAGGGCCGCGCGCCAGGCGGGAGGGTGGCAACGGTTGCCAGTACGACGAACGCGCCGACCGGCACGTTGACCAGGAAGATCCACTGCCAGTCGAGTGCCGCGACCACCCCGCCGCCGATCACGGGACCGAGTGCGCCCGCCAGCGAGGACAGCGCGGCGAAGGAGGCCATGGCAGAGCTCCTGGACCGTCCGTTGTGGGTGGTCGCAAGCAGCGCGATGGCCGGAGCGAAGGCCAATGCGCCGCCTGCTCCCTGCACGGCCCGCGCTCCGATGAGCACCCCGATGGTCGGCGCGGTCGCGCACCCGAGCGAGGCGAGCGTGAACACCGCCATCCCCACAGCGAACACCGTGCGATGGCCGGCGGCGTCCGACCACGTCCCCGCGGTGAGCAGCAGCGTGCCGAACGCGAGGGAGTAGGCCGATACCGTCCACGGCAGCACATCGGGACCCGCCTGCAGCTGTGCCCCGATGGCAGGCAACGCCACGTTGATCACGGTCACATCGAGCGTCAGCATCACTCCCGACACGCTGACCAGCGCGAACGCCCATCGCCGGGTGGCTTCGCTCCGCGGCACACTTCCTCCGATCGGTGCCTGGGTTGCGCGTCTTGGTTGGGTAAGGCTAACCTAATTTCACTACGGTGAGCACTGTGATGCTTGCCATGGTGACCAGCCGACCCGACCGGTTGCGAATTAGGCAAGCCTTGCCTAATCTCTGGGTGTCGTTGGACCGCTGAACACCCGGAGAGGCCGATGCCTGATCGCACCACACCAAGCGAGAACGACACCGACGCGGAACAGTCGCCCGTGGACCATCCGGTTCCGGAGCTGCCCGATGTCGGCGCGGGTGCCTGGCGGGAGGCGAACCGTCGCCTGCTCGCCAAGGCGCTGGGGGAGTGGACCTTCGAGGCGATGCTCAAGGCGGTCGAGACGGGGGACGGCGAGTACCGCGTGGATCTCGACAGCGGTGTCTGCTACCGCTTCAGGGCACAGCCACGCGCCTTCGGCTGGCTGCTTGTCGAGCCGGATTCGGTGACCAGGGTGGCCGCGGGCATGCTCGGGGACGAGATCGGCCAGCCCGCTTGGGACGCGCTGCAGTTCCTCGTCGACGCCGCAGGCACGATCGGCACCGACTCGTCCACTGTGGCGACCTACCTCACCGAGCTCGAGTCCACGCTCAGCGTGGACGCGGCGCGTATCGCGCGCGGCGGTGAGACGGCACGGCAGCTGCGCGAGCTGGACCATGCCGAGCTGGACTGCCGGATGACCGGGCACAACCTGCTCGTCGCCAACAAGGGCAGGATCGGCTTCTCTGCGGCGGACATCCGCCGCTACGCGCCGGAAGCCCGCAGGCCGGTACGGCTGCAGTGGATCGCGATACATCGTGGTCTTGCCGAGTTCCGCGGGACCTCCGAACTATCCGAACAGGAAACGCTGGCCAGGGAGCTGCCCGAGGACGTCCGCGCGGACTGGGAAGCCGCCCTCCGCGCGGAGGGCCTCGACCCGGGTGCGTTCGTCTGGATGCCGACACACCCGTGGCAGTGGAACCACGTCGTGCAGGTGCTGCATGCCGCCGACATCGCCCAGCGCCGCATCGTGCCGCTCGGACCGAGCCCCGACGAGTACCTCCCCGGGCAGTCGATCCGGACGATGGCCAACATCACGACTCCGGGCCGGTTCGATGTCAAGCTGCCGTTGAAGATCCTCAACACCCTGGTGTGGCGGGGAATACCGCCACACTGCACGATGGGCGCACCCGTCGTCACCCAGTGGCTCAACGGAATGCTCGCCGATGACCCGGTGCTGAGCGAACGGACACGTACCGTTCTGCTGGGCGAGGTCGCGTCCGTGACTGTGCGGCACCCCTACCTGTCCCAGGTCGACGAGGTTCCGTACCAGCACCTGGAGACGTTGGGCTGCATCTGGCGCGAGTCGGCCGTATCGTATGCGGACCCGGACGAGCGTATCCGTACGTTCGCCGCGCTGCTGCACGTCGATGACGACGGGGTCGCCTTCGTAGCGGAGCTGGTCCGTGCGTCCGGCCTGCGGGCCGAGGACTGGTTGCGGCGGATGTTCGACACCGTGCTGATCCCGATCATGCAGGTGCTCTATCGCTACGGCGTGACGTTCAACCCGCACGGCCAGAACACGCTGCTCGGGTTCGACGAGCGTGAGGTTCCCCGGCGGCTCTACCTCAAGGACTTCGTCGACGATGTCTGCGTGTCGTTCACCGACGTGCCGGAACGCGGCCCGGAGCCGGACGGCCACGACCACGTGCTGCCGCGCAAGCATCCTTCGGTGATCCGCCAGCACGTGATGGACCAGGTGTTCGTCGGCCACTTCCGCTACCTGGCCCCGCTGTGCGCCGACCAGCTCGGCGTGCCCGAAAGCCGGTTCTGGTCACTCGCGCGGCAGGCGATCCTCGACTTCCAGGCCGACCACCCCGAGCTGTCCGACCGGTTCGGAGAGTACGACCTGCTCTCGCCGGAGATCCCGCGGTACGCCCTCAACCGGGACCGCATCGTGGTCACCCGCTACGACGACCGGGCGCTGAGGCACGCGCTGCACCCGAACGGGACGTTGCCCAACCCGCTGGCGAACCACTGATCCCGTCGGCGTGACGCCGACCAACGAGGGAGTTTCTGTTGACCCAGATTGCCGAGGCAGCGCACAGCGCTCCGAGAGTCACCGGTGAGCACCCGAGCGCGTTCCCCGCATCAGTACTGGCCGGGTCGCGCGAGGGCATGGCCGAGGTCGTCACGACACTGGCCGGTGCGATCGCGTCGGCACGCTCGGCACGACGCGAGGACGGTCCCGCGCCGCGGGGGGCGCCGGGTGACGTGCTGGCAGCGGCAACCGAGTCACTCGGACCACCCGACGTGCCCGCCGACGGGATCGGCGCGGACGCCGCGCTGCGCCGCCTTGCGACCATGCTCGTCGAGTACGGGCTCGATCTCGCGCATCCGCGTGCGGCAGCGCACCTGCAGCCGCCGCCGCTGACGGTCGCCGTCGCCGCCGACACCCTGGCCAGCGCGGGTAACGCCTCGCTGGACACCTACGACTCGGGACCGTCGGCCATCGCGGTCGAGCGGTGGGTCGTGCGCAGCCTGACACGGCTGGCGGGTCTCGGCGAGCGAGCCGATGGCGTGCTCACTCCCGGTGGTTCGATGTCCAACCTGCTCGGGCTGTTGCTCGCGCGCGACACCGCCGGACAGGCCAGGGGGATCGACGTGCGGCGCAGCGGCGTCGCCGCGCTGCGGTGTCCCGTGGTGTTCTGCTCCGAGCTGGCGCACTTCTCGGTACACCGCGCCTGTGCGGCCCTCGGTCTCGGCGAGCAGTCCGTGCAGCCGGTCGCGGTCGACGAGCACCACCGCATGCGCCCTGAGGAGCTGGCGGCGGCGCTGCGCGGGCTCGACGACGACCGGACTCCCGTTGCGATCATCGCGACCGCGGGCAGCACCGACTTCGGCTCGGTCGACCCCCTTCCTGAGCTGGCGGAGATCGCCGCCGAACATGCCGTGTGGCTGCACGTCGACGCCGCCTACGGTTTCGGTGCGCTGTTCTCCGAACGGCTGTCCGACCGGCTCGCCGGTCTCGAGCTGGCCGACTCGGTGACGGTCGACCTGCACAAGCTCGGCTGGCAACCCGCAGCGACCAGCGCGCTGCTCGTGGCCGATGCGAACGCGTTCAGCGCCCTCGACCGGACCGTGTCGTATCTGAACCCCGTCGACGACAGCGAGGCGGGCTACGACGGCCTGCTCGGCCGCAGCCTGCAGACCACGCGCAGGCCGGATGCGATCAAGGTCGCTGCGAGCCTGCTCGCGCACGGCCGTGCCGGACTCGGCAGCATGGTCGATGTCTGCCACGAGCTCGCAGTGCACGCCCAGCGGCGCATCGCGGCCGAACCCGAGCTCGAGCTGATCTCCCCGGCCGAGCTGACCACGGTGGTGTTCCGGTACAGGGACCGGTCGCACGCCGACCCCGACCGCCTCGACCGGATCAACAGTGACCTGCGGCGCGGCCTGCTCGAATCGGGTGTGGCGCTGATCGGCAGGACGACGGTGCGGGGCGGGCGCCCGGATGAGGCCGAACGCGTCTGCGTGAAGTTCACGCTGCTCAACCAGACGGCCACCGCAGGCGACATCGACGAGCTGATCGACAAGGTGCTGCTCGCGGGCAGGGCCTGTGCACGACGGACAGAGGAGGGTGCGGCATGACGGTGACCACGGATACCGGCCGGGCACCGGCGTCGGACGCGGGATACGGGGACGCCGCCGCCGACCCGCTGCACTCGCACGACACCAGAAGGGCAGCCGAACACGCGCACCTGGAAGCCTTACTGCGGTGTTGGCTCACCGAGACCGGCACGCAGGTGACAGCGGGGCCGTTGCGGATCCCGTTCCCCGCCACAGGGCTCGCGCTGGTCACCGAGGTGCGGCACTGCTCGCCGACCGGGTGGCACCGGTTCGGCCCCGTGTCCGTCGACGGGCCGTCCGGGCGGCTGGGCGGCGACGCCGACCCGGTCGTGGCGATCGCGCTGCTGGCGGCCGAAGCCGCGGCGAGGGGCGGCGCCCGAGACGGTGGAGTGCCCTCGGGAGAGGTCGCCGACCTTGTCGAACGGACCGCCGAGTCGGTGCGCAGGGTGACGACGTTCCTGGGGCACCGGCGCCGGTACCCTGCGGCGCCGGAGGGTGTCGACGGGTTCCTCGACGCCGAACAGGCGCTGGTACTCGGCCATCTGAAGCATCCGGCACCCAAGAGCAGGGACGGCCTGTCCGAACGCGAGTCCGCGCTCTACTCACCCGAGCAGCGCGGGGCGTTCCGGCTGCACTGGTTCGCCGCGGACGAGTCCGTCGTGTCACACGATGCCGTTACGGGCAGTGCCTGCGTGGCCGGACGCGACACCACCGCGCTGCTCGCCGAGCTCGCCGAGTGCAGGCTCGACGACGGCCGCGTTCTCGTGCCGGCACACCCCTGGCAGGCACGGGACGTGGTGCACCGGCCACGGATCGCCGCGCTCATCGACGAAGGGCTGCTCGAACCGCTCGGCCCGCTCGGTCCACAGTGGTGGGCGACGTCGAGTGTGCGCACCCTGTACCGGCCGGACGCGGACGTGATGCTCAAGCTCTCCCTCGGGCTCAGGCTGACGAACTCGAAGCGGGAGTCGACCGGCACCGAGCTCCGCAGGGGTTTGGAGATCAACCGGCTGCTCGCAGCCGGGTACGCGGCCAGCACGTTCGCCGAACACCCCGGTTTCGACATCACGAGGGACCCGGCGTGGTTGGCCGTCGACGAGCCGGACCGCCCCCAGGGGCCGGAGGTGACCGGGCTGGATGTCGCGGTGCGCGAGGTCCCGGACGGTATCGGCAGCCTGCGCTGCCTCGCCGGGTTGGTGGCGCCGAGGCCGGGGGAAGGGCGCAGCAGGCTGGGGGAGCTGGTCGCGGAGTCGGGCGAGGCACAGCGCTGGGTCGCGGACTACACCGACAAGGTGCTCGTGCCGATGCTGCACCTGTACGCATCCACCGGTATCGGGTTGGAGGCCCACCAGCAGAACACGCTGGTCCGCCTCGATGCGAACGGCGGAGTCGCGGGCGCCACCTTCCGGGACAACCAGGGCTACTACCTGGCCGCGTCCCACGAGCGGGCCGTCCTCGACGTGCTCGACGCGGGGTCGTCGACGCTGGCGGTGGTCGACGACGAGGTCGTGGACGAGCGCCTGTCCTACTACCTGCTGCGCAACCAGGCACTCGCCGTGGTGGGGTGCCTGGCCGTCGACGGGCTCGCCGGGGAGAACGAGCTCCTCGGTGTGATGTCGGGCAGGCTGCGTGCCGCGCTGCCGGACCTCGCCGAGGCAGGCAGGGACGGCGACCGGCTGGCCCGCCGCTGGCTGGAGGCGGACACGTTGCCCTGCAAGGGGAACCTGCTCACCCGGCTGCACGGGATCGACGAGGTACTCGCCCCGCTGGACGCGCAGTCGGTGTATCTCGACGCGCCCAACCCGTTGGCGGCGGTGAGCCGATGAGCGCGCGGCAGTCGGGCGACGGGGAAGCGGGGGCGCCGCCCGTTCCGCGGCTCCTCGAACCGTGGTCGGTCCGCGTGGCCTCCGGCGACGCGGACCTGGAGCTGATTCACCGCTGGATGATCCAGCCGCACGTCGAGAAGTACTGGCACCAGGCGTGGACACCGCAGCAATGGCGGGCCGAACTCGACAAGCAGCTCGCCGGTTCGCATTCGCTGCCCTGTCTCGTCGCCCACGACGGGGTCGACGTCGCCTACATCGAGGTCTACCGGGTCGCCAGGGACGGTCTGGCCGACCATGTCCCGCACGAGCCACACGACCTCGGCGTGCACATCGCCATCGGCGACCGCGACCGCACCGGGCGGGGGCTCGGCAGGGCGTTGCTCGCCGCGCTCGCGGAAGGCCTGCTCGCCGCCGAGCCCGAGTGCGACCGGGTCGTCGCCGAGCCGGACCGCGACAACGCGGCCTCGGTGACCGCGTTCCGCGTCGCGGGTTTCGTCCAGGGCAGGGAGGTCGCGCTGCCCGACAAGACGGCCGTCGTCATGACCTACGAGCGGAGGGGACCACGGTGACCACCACTGACGACCGAACCGAACACGACGTCGTGGCCATCGGGTGCGGGCCGTTCAACCTCGGTCTCGCGGCCCTCGCCGACGGCGTCGACGATATCGACCTCATGGTCTTCGAGGAACGCCCCGAGCTGAGCTGGCACCCCGGGTTGATGTTCGACGAGGCACTGTTGCAGGTCAGCTTCCTCGCCGACCTCGTCACGCTCGTGGAACCGACACATCCGCTGTCATTCTTGGCTTACCTGCGTGACGTGGACCGGATGTACCCGTTCTACGTGCGTGAGCAGTTCCACCCCACCCGCCGCGAGTACGAGGACTACCTCCGATGGGCGGCGTCCAAACTGGACACCGTTCGTTTCTCGCACCGGGTACGGACGGTGTCGTGGGAGCCGGCGGAGCAGCGTTTCGTACTCGAGGTGGAGCGGGGCGAGGCGGGTGCCATGATGGTGTACGCGCGCCACCTCGTGCTCGGCATCGGGACCGAACCGGCGGTACCGGGCGCGCTCGGGGAACTGCCCGCCGACCGGATCCTGCACACCGGGGAGTACCTGCACCGGCTCGCCGACGTCACGAGTGCGGGCCGGGTCACGGTCGTCGGCTCGGGCCAGTCGGGTGCCGAGGTGACCCTCGACCTGCTCCGCCGCAACGCATCCGGGGGACCGGCAGTGAACTGGCTGACAAGGACCGAGTCGTTCGCGCCGCTCGACTACTCGAAGCTGGTACTCGAGATGACCACACCGGCCTACGTCGAGTACTTCCACGGCTTGTCGGAGGAGACCCGGGATGAGCTGGTCGCCCGGCAGTGGCGGCACTACAAGGGAGTGTCCGAGGAGACGCTGGAGGAGATCCACGACGCGCTCTACCGGCGGGAGCTCGACGAGGGGTTGGCACCGGTCGAGCTGCGGTCGGGTGTGGCAGTCGAGGAGTCGACCGTCGACGCCGACACCGGGGAGGTCGTGCTGGCCTGTCGCCAGCGGGACACGGGTAAGCGGTTCGACCACCGCACCGACATCGTCGTCGCCGCGACCGGGTACCGGCAGCGTGTGCCCCGGTTCCTCGATCCGATGGACTCGTTGGTCGAGCGGGACGCGCGGGGCCGGTATCGCGTGCGGCTGGACCATTCCGTCGAGCTGGATCCTACGGTGACAGGAAAGGTTTTCGTGGCCAACGCGGACCTGCACAGTCACGGCGTCGCGGCGCCGGACCTCGGCATCGGGGCGTACCGCAACGCCACGATCCTCAACGCGATCGCCGGCCGCGAGGTGTACCGGCTGCCGAAGAACACCGCCTTCACCAGCTTCGCCGCACCGGCCGGTCGTACGTGACCGTGGTGCGCCCGGCAGTGTAGGTATCAGGTCGGCTGCGGTTCGCGTCGCCGTCCCGGCACCGCCGAGGCCGGGCCTGCCGGAGTCCGGTAAGCGGCTTCGACCTCGCGCCGCTCCCGCCACAGGTGGTAGAGCGCGATACCGAAGATGACGGTGCCCACAATGTTGGCGATGAAGTGCCACCAGATGCGGTAGGTCCACAGGCCCGGACCGGGATCGAGCAGACCGAACCAGGTGGACAGCCCGATCGCCCGGCCTGCTCCGAGCGCCACCGACAGGGTCAGCGCCAGGTGTTCGACGCCGTGGATGCCCTGCATCCACACACCCATCCGTGCCCAGGTGCGGGACCTGCTGCGCAGTGCGTGACGGGTGATCAGCATGATCCCGGCGAGTCCGGCCAGGAAGACGACGTTGCCGGTCAGGTGCAGGATCTCCATGCCGAGGGAGGGCTCGGCGGGATTCACCCGGCCAAGAGCGGCGGCCAGCCCGTCACCCCACGGTGTCATCCAGGCGGGCGAGTTCGGGTGTGCCGTCCAGTAAGCGACCTGGGCGATGTGCTCCTGGACGTGCCCGAGCTGACCGAGCACGCCGAGGACGATCACACCCGCCGACGCCCGGTACAGCCAGGGACGTACGGGGTTTCGGTTGGCGCGGGCGAGGACCGCGACAGCTGTCCACATCGCTGCGGCCCACAGCACGAGCAGGGCCGCAGCGATGCTCCACAGCGGGGTGGGAATACCCATCGACGTCCATCTCCTTCGGGCGATAGGCGCGGCGGGCCGCGCCGCATCGGGAACAGCCGGTTCTCCGGGATCCCGTCCCACGGTAGGCAGTCGTCGAGTGGTCTTCTGCTCCTGTGTTGGTGTGTTCTGATTTTTCGTCCGGGCCGGTGAATGGTCTCCGGTGCACGGTGCCGCGGTCGTCGTCGCGTTTACAGGTGGCGCTGGTCAGAGCGGACAGCTCTGTCCTGGTCCTCAGTTATCGCTTGCAGTACGGAGAACGGTGTGAGTGGCAACTCGTTCATGGTCTTGCCGATTGCGTCGGATACGGCGCACCCGATCACCGCGGCGACCGGAATGATCGGTGGCTCCGCTGCTCCCTTCGCGCCGAGTGGGCCGTAGGAGCAGGGGTTTTCCAGAATGGCGGCATCGATCGGAGGTGCGTCGGCGGCAGTGGGGAGCCGGTAGCTTTCCAAGTCGTCGTCGATCACCTCACCGTTGTCCCCGAGTCGGAGGTTCTCGAACAGGGCGTAGCCGATGCCCTGCAGCACGCCTCCCTGGATCTGCCCTTCGATCATCTGCGGATTGATCGCTCTGCCGACATCTTGAGCAACTACGTATCGCAGCACAGTCACCCGGCCGGTCTCGGGATCGACCTCCACCTCTGCCATGTGTGCCTGGTACAGCGGCGCCGCGAAGCTGGTGACCGCGGCGCCGGCCATGCAGCCGGAGTCGAACGGGATCGGCGGGGTGGCGAACTTGCCGGAGGCCCCGATCGGGCCGGAGTCGAACATCGCCGTGGCTACCACGCTGGCCACGGCTACTTGCTGATCGGGAACCCCTGCGACACGCACCGTCCCGTCGACGATTTCCAGATCGTCGGACCCGGCCTCGAGCATAGTAGCGGCGACTTCGAGGACCTGATCCCGGACCTTTGTCGCGGCGTCCAGGGCCGCGTTGCCCATGCCGTACGTTGTTCTACTGCCCTGTGCGCCGCCGTCGTAGCCGCCCGTATCGGTGTCCGTGGGGCTCACGCGCACGTCCTCGAGCCGCAGACCAAGTTGTTCGGCGACGATCTGCAGAACCCCGGTAGTAACGGCCCCTGTGCCGATCTCGGCGCCTGCGCAGGTCACTGTCGCCGTGCCGTCCTCTTCCAGCTTGATCGAGGCGCCTGCCGGTAATGGGTTGGTTATCCACGTCAGTGGCACCACGGCCACACCGCGAAACGGCTTCCGTTCGGTGTGTGCATCCTGCCATGGCCTGATCTCGTCAACCTTGTCCATGGCCTGTGTCAGGAAGGCGTCGTCCAGTTGCTGGCCGTTGACCATCGACTCGCCGGCGCGGATCAGGTTCTTCATCCGCAGTGTCCTGCGATCCATGCCCAGCTCACGCGCGATGCGGTCCAAGTGCTGTTCTTGGGCATACACGCAGTAGGGCCCGTTGACCCCGCGGAACGCCGCAGTCGGTGGTGTGTTGGTGTAGACGACCTTGCTGGCGTAGCGAGCGTTCGGGATCCGGTAGGTGCCGCCGAGGACAAGCGGTGCCACGTTGGCAACCAAGACGGTCTCGCCGCTGCTGTTCGCGCCATTATCGGCGATGACCTCCCCGTCCTGCGCCAGGAGCGTGCCGTCGGCTGCCACGGCAGTGCGCAACCGCACGATGGCATTCTCCCGTGGCCCACACGTCGCCAGTTCCTCGCTGCGGCTGTTCAGGATCCGCACGGGACGCCCCGTTTTGCGGGTGAGGATGCAGGCGAACGGCTCCACCATGACGTCCAGCTTGCCGCCGAACCCACCGCCGATGGGGGGTACGATCACGCGCACATCGGAAATGCGGATACCAAGGAGTTCCGCGATACGACCGCGCACGTTGAACGGGAACTGTGTCGGTGTGTGTACGACGTACCGTCCCTGCTCGTAGCGGGCTACCGCGACGTGCGGTTCGATGGGACTCTGGTGCTGGCGTTGCGTTCGGAACTCGTCCTCGACGACCAGATGTGCTCTGTCGAAAGCCGCGTCCACGTCGCCGCGCTCGACCCGCGATTCCCAGGCCAGATTGCCGCCGCGTGTGCCAGGCATAGCGGTCTCGTAGCTCTCCCAATCGGGGTGGATCAAGCGAGATCCCTCCGCGAGAGACTGCTCGAGGTCCAGGACGGGTTCGAGCGGTTCGAGCGAAACGTCGATCGCCGCAAGAGCGGCCTCGGCCTGCTCGGCCGTGTCGGCCGCCACCGCAGCCAACGGCTCGCCGACGTAGCGGATCACATCCGTGGCGAACAGTGACTGGTCCTTTACGATCACCAGGCCGGATAGCCCTGGCGCGTCAGCGGCGGTCGCGACGGCGCGGACACCGGGCATCGAGGCGGCCGTCGAGCAATCCAGTTCGGTGATACGCGCGGCGGGCACGGTGGACCGGAGTACCTTCGCGACGAGCGTGCCGTGTTCGAGATAGTCCATTCCGTATCGGGCAGCACCGCGGACCTTGTCTTCCCCATCCGCCCGACGTGCCGACGTTCCGACGAGAGTCATTGCGGCCCTCCATTCGCGTTCGCAGCCGCTTGCGCCGCATCGATGATCTTCTGATATCCCGTGCAACGACAAATGTTTCCGCTGAGCGACGATCGTATGGTCGAGTCATCTATACTGGACTCGGTTTCGAGTAGCGCTGTAAGCGTCATAACCACTCCGGGTATACACGCACCGCACTGCACTCCACCGTGTTCCAACAGGGCATCCTGGATCCGGGTCAGCGGCTCACCGTGCGATTCCAGGCCTTCGACCGTCCGGACCGCCGCTCCTTCGGCGTTGGCGACCGGGTAGATGCATGAGTCGACCGGTTCGCCGTCGACGAGAACTGTGCAGGCGCCGCAGCGCCCTTCGCCGCATCCGAGTTTGGCGCCCAGCAGACCGAACTGGTCTCGCAGGACTGACAACAGCGACGTCATGCCGGCTACGGCGACATCGACGGGTTGTCCGTTCAGGGTGAAGGAATGGGACACGGCCCCTCCTAGTCCGAGTCGGTGGTGAGACGTGCGAGTGCACGTCGAATCAGGGCGGGAAGCACGGCCGTTCGATACCAGGCCGGAGCGTCTCGGCCGTTCCGGGGAGTGAGTTCCGCGGCTACAGCCTCCCCTACGGCTTCCGTAACCGTACGGTCGTCAGCGGCGCGCCCGACCAGCTCGGTCGCGGCCGAGCAGAGTTTGGCCACAGGCTCCACGCTGCCGACGGCGATCCGCGCGGTGCGCACGACACCATCCGATATATCGGCCGATACGGCCACGTTGACGATGGGATATTCACCTGTCGTACGGACCGTCAAGCGTTCGAAAGCGGATCTACGGTGACTCGGCGCAGGTACCCGCACCCGCGTGATCAGTTCTCCGGCAGGCCGCGCATCGCGAGAGGTGAGATAATCGGCAAGGGCAACCACCTCGTTGCCTTCGGGTGAGTGCAGCTCCAGCTGTGCTTCGGCGGCCAGCAACGCGGGTACCAGATCAGCCTCGGGGAATCCGATCGCGTTGATGTTCCCACCGACCGTGGCTACGTTGCGCACCTGCGGAAACGCCGACTGGCGTGCGGCGGAACGCACGCATTCGAATGCCGGTCGTGCGTCGACGGCGGCCAGCTCGGTATGGGTGCTCAGTGCCCCTACGTCGACGGGGTCCCCTGGGACAATACCGTGCAATTCGGGGAGTCGCCTCAGCGCCACGTACGCTCGCCGCGGGACGTCGTGTCGCTGTGCCGCACGCATGGTCCATGTTCCGCCCGCAATCGCTTCGCCATCCTTACCGAGCTCGGCGAGCATCGCGGTGGCCTCGGCCAACGACGTCGCGAGATGGACCTCTCCCGGGGCCAATGTTGTTGACACTCGCTACCTCCAACTCCATGCGAACTGTGCACGCGCATGGCACGCGTCGTGCCCTCGCAGGATTGCGGTCGATCAGGTTCGCTGGTACGGACGTGCGCAGGCGCCGGGGCTGGGGCTGTGCTGCCGACGCCGGCTTCGCCGTACCATGATCCGAGTATGAACAAACCACAAGGCGCACGGTGTGTGCAATACGCACAAGACCACCCGGCATCCGTGCCGGTATGCACAGCTGTCGAGTAACTCGGTTCGACACCGGCCTGCAGAGCACTCTCCTCCGGCGCCGCTTGCCGTACTGCGAAGCCATGTGATCGCAGTTGATCCGTGGTCAGCGGTTCAGCCGGCGATGTGGGAACGACGCTGCCCGGTCGCACCATGGATGCTCCCTGTGGTCTGCGATAGCGGCAGGGCGTCTGCGCCGCCTCGCTTCGCGATGATTTCTGCCGCAATGGAGATGGCGGTTTCCTCAGGGGTATGCGCTCGGAGATTGAGTCCGACAGGCGAGGACAACCGTGCAAGCTCGGCGTCGGACAGCCCCAGCTCCCGCAGTTGATCGAGCCGTTGTTGATGGGTACGGCGCGACCCCAAGGCGCCGATATATCCCGCACGGGTGCGCAACGCCAGTTCCAACAAGGGAATATCGAACTTGTGGTCGTGCGTGAGCACACACAGTACTGTCCGGTTATCGATCAGGTCGCCGTGCACAGCGTCGCTGAGAAACTGGTGTGGCCAGGAAACCACGACCTCGTCGGCTTCGGGGAAGCGTTTGTTCGTGGCAAAAACAGGACGCGCGTCGCACAACGTGACGTGGTACCCGAGAAACTTTCCGACCTTGACGACCGCGGCGGCGAAATCGATGGCTCCGAATACGAACATACGCGGCGGGGGTGCGAATGCGTGGACGAACACGGCGACATCGTCACGCCTGCGCTCACCGTGTTCGCCGTAGTGGCGAATGCCGTTGGTGCCTTGCTCGAGCATGGCGAGCGTGTCCTCGACTACCGCGGCATCCAGTTGCGGGTCACCGAAGCTGCCGCGTACTCGATCCGGCCGGACAACCATTTCCTTACCCAGGCTTGCTCCCGTGGTCACTACGGTCGCGGTAGCGACTGGTTGACCAGCGTAGATCGAGTCGAACAACCCACCGAGACCAGTATTGGATGCCGGATCGACCGGTTGGACCAGTATGTCGATGGTTCCACCGCAAGTGAGGCCGACAGCGAACGCGTCGTCGTCAGCGACACCGTAGCGTTGCACCGAAGGCTGCGTGGTTTCGAGTACCTCTTGAGCCAAGTCGTATACCGAACCCTCGATGCAACCGCCGGAGACGCTGCCCACTACCTCACCGTCGGAAGAGACCGCCATTGACGCTCCGGGAGGGCGTGGTGCGGAGTGGAAGGTGTCGATCACGGTTGCGACGGCGAAGCGGCTACGTCCGGCATACCATGGCTGGATCTGTTGGAGGATGTCACGCATGTGGACCTCTTGACCGATCTTCTCCGAGTTCGAGTTGTTGCGGCCAACAGCCGGATCATGCGAATGTCCGGCTTCACTGTCGGAACGGGAACGTGAGCGCAGGCAGCGTTCGGCTCGAGGTCAACTGCGGGTTCCGCTGCGGGTGACCCGCTCAGGCGTGATTCCAGGGCCGTACCCGACGCCGCGACCGTCCTGAGTTCCGCCGACACCAGGGCGCTCTTCGTCGTTGGGGGCCATCGGCGATGCGTGGAAATGCCACATCTTCCAGATCGGATTGCCGGCGCCGTCGTCGCGCTGGTAGACCTCCGTGGCACGCAGTCGGAAGTTGTCGTAGTCGCCGTCCGACAGCTCCCAGGTAGCCGAACCCGTGCCGTCCGCGCCGATCCGGCGAATCGGGAAGATGCCCTCGCAGGCCAGCCAAGCCATGTCCCCCGATATCGCTAGCCGCATGATCTCGATGTCGGGATACATAACGATGTCGATTTCCTTCTTGTAGTGCTCCCACAATTTGGTCTTCTCGTCGATCCCGAAGTACGGATGCCCGTTTAGATTGAACATCAGGTAGGACATTCCGGCCGGGAAGACCGACTGCATGTCAGGAATGACCAGCTTGTGGTTGGACTCCCACCAGATCCGGTGTAGTTCGAGGATCTCGTTCCGGTCCTGCTTCTCGGTAGACATTTCGTCTCCCTTCTTGCGTTGCGTTCGGCGGACGACGGTTGATTCCGGAACCGTCCGGTCAGCGGTCCGGCTCACTGTGCGGGTCCGGCACAGCCGGTGAGTCGCTCGGCGTGAGCAGCGTGTCGAGGGTGGCTGGGTCGCCGGGCCACGTCCCGGCACGAGCCAGTCGCCGGACGAGGGTCGCCGTGCGGGGTTCGGTACGTATGGCCTGTTGAAACGTGCGCCGTGCCTCGTCCTGATGGCCACTGCGGGCCAGCAGCAGACCCTTCCAGACTGTCGGTTCCACGTTCTTCTCACCGATCACTCTCTGCGCGGCATCGAGCTCGGCGAGAGCCTGCCTGACGAGCTCCGCATCGGCAGTGTGTTCTCCGCTGAGCAGCCCCTCGGTCTGCAGCATCCGTAAGAGCCCGCCGAATGCCTCGGCATGGTCGATGAGTCGCTCCAGCTCGTCGAGCGGGTGAGCGGCGTCGTCGACCCGAACATCGACCACACGATCCTCGGCCAGATGACCGGTCGGCGTGCCGCGTACGATGAGCATGGCGGAGGATTGGCGACCTCGGATATCGCCACCGTGACGCTCCGCGGCCCGAAGTGCGGCCAGCATCCGGTGCGCGAGGTTGCCGTCCGCGGTTCGAAACGCTTCGGACATCGGCGGCCACACAGCCTCGGATTCGACCAGGTTGGCGTGGGTGCTGAGGCCGTGGTCGGTGGTGTGGCCGGCCGCGGAAATGCACGCAGAGCCTGTGTGGACGGCTGCGGTTCCGTCCGCAGCCATCAGCGCGACTTGCCTGTGCTCGGAGCCGAGATCCTGCTCCAACAACTGGGCGAGCGCGTCGTTCGGCGCGTAGCCGCGTCCCATGAGTTCCAGTCCGTGCGACCCGTAGGATGGCTCGACCATCGCCTGGGTGGCGACAGCACCGACACCTGCGGTCGCCCACGGGACGAGGCGTCCGACCGCGAAGAAGTGCGACTGGACGGCGACTCCGATGTCTCCGGTAGTAGGGTCACGTGCAAGCAGTGAGTAAGTCATACGGATCCGTTCCCGGCGAACTGTCGGTCGAGTAGTCGGGCGATGCGCTCGGGACATTCCAGCATCGGCATGTGTCCGATATCGGGCAGGATGACCTGGCTTGTTCGCAGGACTCTGGCCATCTCGAGGCCGAGGGCAGGAGTGCACGTGACGTCGTGCTCACCGCTGATCACAAGGGCCGGGCAATGGGTTCGGCTCGCCGGTTCGGTGGCGTCGCTTTCGATCGTCGCTGCCCATACTCGCTTCACCGTCTCCACATCGTTGGGGTTGGCGAGCTCGAGCGCCTTGTCGATGACCTCTTGTGAGCAGCCGGGGCCAAAGGTCAGCGTCGGGAATACCGTCCGGAAGGTGCCTTCGACCCCCAATCGGTCGAACATGTCGAGAACACCGGACACCTCGACACCGTCGAAGTTCAGCGAACTGCCGATCGCGGTAACCGACACGACCCTTTCCGGCAGTGCAGCGGCAACACAGCACGCCAACGGCCCCCCGAGAGATCCGCCGACGACGTGGAACGGTCCGCTCGGCAGTTCCCGCTCGATCACCGCGAGGCAGTCGGCCGTCCATGCGGCCAGGGAGAACTCGCCGGAAGCATCGGAACCACCGTGGGCACGTAGGTCGGGCATAACACAGTGGCCTCGCGGGTCCAGCAGTTCGACCACTTCGGCCCAGATCCGTCCCTGGGTGTTGATGGGGTGGATCAGTAGCACCGCTGGTTCGTCCGGCGTGCGTTCACCAGCCGACCAGCCTGCGATGCGGCCGGCCGGGCCGCTGATGTCGAGTTCCTGCAGCTTCATCGCGCTCCTTCGGGTTACTGATCCCGAACCGCAGCGGCGCTCGGTCCCGTCGTCGTGACCGGGCGTTTGCAGCGCCACCAGTTCGGTAGCCGGATGATCGCGTCACGCATTGCGCATCACGCCCAGAAGTTCCTCCAGAGCAGCCAACGAATGTCCGGCCACGAAGTGGTCTACGTAGGGCAACACCGCGACAATTCCGCCCTGGACCGGCTCGTAGTCCGTTGCGCCCTTGTGCGGATTGACCCAGACAACGGTCCGCGCCAAACGAGCAAGGCGTGCCACCTGCTCGGCCAGCTCGTCGGCTGATCCCCGCTCCCATCCGTCGGAGAAGATCGCCACGACGCTGCCACGAGCGGTACCTCTGTGCCCCCATCGGTCGAGGAACGCATGCAGCACCTCCCCCAGCCGCGTCCCACCGGAGTAGTCGGCGATCGTCTCCGCCGCTGCCCTCAGCGCGGAATCCGGGTCACGCATGCGCATGGCGCTGGTGATCCGTGTCAGCCGGGTGCCGATCGTGAACACCTCGCACGCATTGGGCCGGTATCGGGCCAGCACGTGTGCGAAGCGCAGCAGGGCATCGGCATACGGGGCCATGGAACCCGAGACGTCGATCAGCAGGACGATCCGGCGTGGGCGAGTATCGGGTCGATGCCGTCGCGGAGCGGCCAGCTCACCGCCGGCGGCAAGCATGGCGCGTACGGTCCGGCGCGCGTCGACCTGTCCGGTCGCACGTGAGCGTCTGCGCCGAGACCGTCGCACCGGCAACCCGGGTCGCAACAGTTGCATGAGGCGCGCCATCTCCTGCCTCTCCACACGGCTGAGGGAGGCGAGGTCACGGTTGCGTAGCACCTCCTCCGCGCTCGCTCTGGCCCGTACCACCGGTGGGAGAACGTCGCTGTCCTCCCCCGTCGGATCCTCGCTCGGGTCGCCGTCCTCTGTGAACGGGACGCTTGCGTGCAGTACCGGTGTCTGGCTGTGTATCGTGGACTGTTCGTGTTCGAGCTCGAGGGAGAAGTACGTCTCGAACACCGCATCGTAGATTGGCAGGTCGTCCGGTGACGAGGTCAAGGACAGTCTGCCGGCCCAGTAGAGCGCGCCTGGCTGATCGGATCGCAACACCGTCGCCGCCGCGACGTAGGTGGCTGTACGGGTCGAACAGACCGCGACGCCTGCGGCGTCGAGAGCGCGGGCAAATCCGACGAGAGCGGTGGGAGCATCATCGATCCGTTCCGCTACCACTCCCGCGCCACGGAAGTCTCCGGAGTCCGGGCTGGACGTCGTCATCGCTGCCTCGCTTCGATTTCAGTACGCCATAACCTGGGAGAGTCCCTCTTGCTCCACTCGCTCGATGTCCTCGCGGTACTTGAGGGCGGCTCCCAAGGTGAGCGCTGCGAAGCCCTGGTCCAGTTGTTCGCATCCCAGCGCCTGTAGTGCACTTGCCCAGTCCAGCGACTCGGCCACACCTGGCGGTTTGATCAGCTCGGCGGCACGCAGGCGGGAGGCTGCGGTCGCGACGTCGTTGGCAAGGCGTTCGGTGATTTCCGGGAGCCTGCGCCGCAGGATCGCGACCTCCCGCTCGAGTGAGGGGTGCTGCACCCAGTGGTAGAAGCAGCGTCGTTTGAGCGCGTCGTGCACTTCACGGGTGCGGTTCGAGGTCAGCACCACCAGTGGCGCGACCTCGGCCTGCACCTGCCCCAGCTCGGGGATGGACACCGTGAAGTCCGAGAGCACCTCGAGCAGGAAGGCCTCGAACTCATCGTCGGCACGGTCGATCTCGTCGATCAGCAGAACCGATCGCGGTGTACGCAGTGCGCGCAGGATGGGACGAGCCAGCAGGAAGCGCTCGTCGTACAGCTCCGACTCAGCCGCGGCTACGTCGATATGCCCATTGCCCATAGCCTCGATCGCACGCAGGTGCAGCAGCTGGCGGGGAAAGTCCCAGTCGTAGAGCGCCTGGGACGCGTCGATGCCTTCGTAGCACTGCAAACGGATGAGCTCGCTGCCGCGTGTCTGCGCCAGCGCCGCAGCCAGGGATGTCTTGCCGACACCGGCCTCGCCTTCGAGGAACAATGGCCGCGCCATGTTGTCGGCGAGAAACGCCGCCGCACTGATGCCTGCGTCGGGCAGATACCCGGCATGCGACAACGCGGAGCTCAGGGCGTCGGGTGTCGAACACATAGCCATGATGCGATTATGGGGGGACGACGCATCGTTCAGTGTGTGCAGAGCGCACTCGGACCACCCTTACGTCCGGCAGTCTGCACCGCCGGAGCGCCTCGGCTCAGTACTCCGCAGCCTCTCGGCGGGCCTGCCTGACGAACGTCGGGCTGGTCTGTGCGCAACTGGCACAGATCGCCCGATGCTCGTTGCTCGGGTCCCGGTCCATCTCGACGGCGATGTAGGCCTTCTCGCAGCGGTGGCAGCGCACGCGCGCTTCCCACGGGTCGTCCACCTCGTGCCTCGGGTCGTGCGGACGGGACAGTCCCGATGCATCCGTTTTGCCGGTGGACAGCACGATCAGTTCGGTGATCGCCGACACCACGAACGCGACCGGCAGCGCCAAGGTCGCTGACCACGAGGTCTGCTCGTCGATGCCGATCATGAGCATGCCGACCCCGGTGCCCAGGCCCCAGGCGAGCAGGGACTGCCAGTTGACGGCGGCCACGCGGCCGGAGCGCCATTCGGGCCGGGTGGCGCGATCGCGCACCTTATGGCGGAGGACGAACACGAGGGCACAAGCGGTCCAGGTTACGCAGAGGACGGACGTGTACCGCAGCGCGATCAGCAGGTAGCTGAAGACATCACTGAGCATGATCACGTAGACGATCGCCCCGACGATGACCACCCACGCCACGCGGGGCAGCTTCAGCTTGAATGTCTGTGCGAAGACGTTGGCCAGGTTGCTCGTGGCCAGGTAGAAGTTGGCGGTGTTGATTCGGGTCTGGCTGATCCAGACGAACAGCAGGCCCCAGATGCCCATCAGTTCGACGATCCCGATGACGCTCGATATCTCGGATAGCGGCCCTTCCGTCGGGATCGTCAGCGCGACGAAGATCCCGATCAGGCCGTTGACCACGATGGTGAACAGGTAGAACCCGGGGCCGAAGGTGAACCATCCGTTGGTCCGGACGTCCCGCCTGCTCGTGCGACCGAAGCGCGCGAAGTCCCACGTCGCCATCATGAGCACCCAGTCGCCCATGTACACGCCGAATGCGAACAACCAGCCTGGGCCGGCTACCGATGGCATTTCGGGTTGGTAGGTCAGCCAGCCCGACGAGGCGTCCAGTTCGACGACGGTCCAGACGACGACCGCGACGAGCCCGAGGACGTAGAAGGGGAACAGGAATCTGTTGAACTTGTCCAGGAACGCCCGGATGCCGCCGATCGCCAGCGGGATGCTGTACAGCACGACGACCAGGTACCACAGACTCAGGTCGAGGCCGCCGAAGTAGTGCTCGAAGGCCACCGCGATCACCGAGCCTTCGAACACCGCGAACCAGATGGCGATGGCAGCGATCGTCAACGGCGCGAATACCGCACCCGACGAACCGAAGAGGCTGCGGGAGAACAGGCTCACCGTGGTTCCGGTGCGTGCCGCGTAGACCGACAGGACGTAGTTGACCGCGCCGTACACGACGACCGCGAGCACCATGCCGATGATGGCGTCCCGGGTGCCGACGGTGAGCGTGACCAGCGCGGCAAGGATCACCCAGAACATCGCTGTGCCCAACGCCCACCAGGCGCCGAACAGCGACCGCGGGGGAAGGCGCCATTCGCGCGGCACGACGTGCGCGGTGTAGTCCTCGGTCGCGGCTTCGCGTACGACCTGTGGGTCGTCGGCGTGGGTGACCTCGAGTGGGGGGACTCGGGGGACGTCGGTACTCATATCGGACGGCTCCTCGCATTCGATAGGGACTTACGCGCCGATGCGAGTATGAGCAGCCCGCGGATCGTTCAGTATGTGCAGCAGGCACATGAACATCCACCGTTCCGGACAGAATGCACCCGATTGAGCCATCCAGTTGAGTCAACCAGCGCGCCTGTCTGCAGGGAGCCCCTGCAGGCAGCCCTGAAGGGGTGCGTCGAGTTGGCGTGGGTGAGCGTTCCGACCGTGTCCCGAGTGGTCGACGGTACGTCACCGGATGGATCGTCCGCCGCCGACAGTCGCTTGTGACTCCGGTGGTCACGAGTGGGACGTGCCGACAATTCGGTGAGCGCGGCACGCCAGGTGCAGGAACAGCCGCTGGTCGGGGTCGTCGATGTCGACTCCGATCAGGTCAATCGCCCGCTGCAGCCGTGCGCGGACGCCGTTGCGATGCAGATGGATCGCCTCGGCGGTACGGGCAACCGAACCGCCGAAATCGAGGTACGTACCCAGGATCTCGATGGTCTCGTCACGCCGCGCCTGGGACACCTTGTCCAACGGCGCGAACAAGGCATCGACCGATTCCTGCACCGTCGGCGACCCGAACCACTCTACGATCGTGCTCCGGATCCCGACGGCGTCGAAGCTGATCGGATGGTTCGCGCGCCGCAGCGAGCGCGCATGGGTAGCGGCCACCTTCGCCTCGGTTGCGCTGCCGGCAATGCCGGTCATCGCAGCGTGCACTCCGCCGATCCCGACATAGGCTCGCAGGCTCGGCACGGCATGCTGCAGGGCGGCCAGGACCGAGCCCATCAGTCGATGGACGCGCAGTCCCAGATCGCGCGGCGGGGATGATGAATGGTGGCTGTGCAGCAGCCACAGTGCCGCCGGTTCCTGCGCCGTATGCCAGATACCACCTGAGGTGGATGCGGTCGTCAGCGCGATCCGGGCCAGGCGCTCCCGGGTCTCGTAGGCCAGCAGGCCGTCCGCGATCCCCTCCTGCGGGATGTCCAGCTCGAAACGACCCACGATGTGCCAGGCATCCACCGGAATACCGAGTTTGCGGGCTTGTGGTGACAAGTCGTCGCGGGTCTCGCGGCTGGCTCCGAGGAGCTGCCTGAGCACCTCATCCACGGACAGCATGTTGGTGCGCTCGGCTTGTTCAGTGATGAACGCCGTTCGGCTGGTCTCGGCTGCGAGGCGCCACAGCACCATCTCCAGCAACGTGTTGGCGTCAGCGTCGGGGAGCCGTGCGGAGACGAACTGTTCACCCTCGGGTTGGTTGACGATGGCCGGTACGGCCAACAGCTCGGTGCCCTCCTCGGGTGGCTCGGTTGTGACCCGGATTTCGTAGCCGAGCAGGCTCGAGCCAATCGTCGCGAGGTCGGTAGGTGTGCTGCCCTCGCCGGCGAGCCGGTCAATAGCGTCGACAACCCGCCGCACCCTTTCCATCGTGAGGTGCAGTTCGTCGGCGATCTCTTGCGCGACGACGTTCAGCACGGTGTTCAAGTCACGATCCGGCGACAACCGGACGAGCGCCAGCCCGCTCTTGCGGCACATGCTGCGAGCTGTCAGGGAGACGTTGGCGCCTTCGGGTGCGGTCAGCATCAGGCCGGCTACCTCGCGGCTCACCGCGCGACGTACCGCCACGTCCATCAGGTACCCGTCGGCGATGTGTGACAGCCTGCGATCGAGAACCACCAGCGCCCCAGCACCGACCTCATCGAGTTGATCTGTCGAATCGATCAGCCGAACCTCGGCGATGTCGCGGTCGATGTCGCCGTCGAGCGCGATGGCGTCCTCGGGCCGGTTCAGCTGTAGCTCGGCCAGGATCGCGCGCAGTGACCGACGGGACGTGCCGGACGGTAGTTCGACCGCCACGTGGGGGCGGTCTTGTGCAACACGCACCGAATGGCTTGGCATGGGTTCACGATGCACCTTCCTTGTCCTGTTCGGCAACCGTAGATTCATCCCGACAAATGGAGGTTTGATTGATGAGCGGATTCGCGAACATTTCGACCATGCGTCCTCCGGACGGTGGCATGGCCGGCCTGAGCGAGCGGAGTCGTGGTGGTCGGATACTCACCGGCGGAGCGAACGTGGTGTCCGGCCTGCGGGGCGGGCGGCACGCGCGAGATGAGGTACTGGCCATCGAGGACGCATCATGAGTCAGGAGATCGAGACGACTCTCGGCGAGCGCGAACTGGCCGACCTGGCCGTTGGCTGCACGGTGCTCGCAGGCGGAGGGGGAGGCGATCCCCGCGTCGGATTGATGATGGCCATCAACGCCGTGCAACGCCACGGCCCCGTTTCGGTGATTCAACTCGACGACGTGGCGGATTCGGACACCGTCTTCGCCGCGGGCATGATCGGTGCACCCACGGTGATGATGGAGAAGATAGCCAACGGCGGCGAGGGCAGGGTCATCCAAGACACCCTGCAAGCCCGTCTCGGTACGCGGATCTCCGCGATGATGCCACTGGAGATGGGCGGCATCAACGGTGTCCTTCCGGTGGCGTGGGCCGTCAATGCCGGGCTACCACTCGTCGACGGGGACCTGATGGGTCGCGCGTTTCCCGAGCTTCAGATGTGCACCCCGCACCTGCACGACATCCCGTCCCGGCCGAGCGTCCTCGTCGACGAACGGTCACAGGCGATCACGTTCGATACGGCTGGGAACGTGTGGTTGGAACGCCTGATGCGCAACACGGTGTCGGTGCTGGGCGGGTGCGCGTCCGCGGGTCTTTACCCGATGTCCGGCGCGGTAGCGCGAGGGCCGGTGATCCGGGGAACGGTCAGCACGGCGGTCCGGATCGGCCGTGCGATCCGGACCGCGGGAGCCAGCCCATTCGAGGCGTTGGATGCTGAGGCAGAGGTCTACCCGCTGATCACCGGAAAGGTGATCGATGTCGAGCGCAACACCGCAGGCGGGTTCGTGCGCGGATCGGTCGTGATCGAGGGTACGGAGGCCGACTCCGGGCGTTTGGTGCGTGTTGAGTTCCAGAACGAGAATCTGGTCGCGCTGGAGGACGGCGAGCCGATCGCCACGGTGCCCGACATCATCACGCTACTTGATCGGCACACTGCCCATGGCATTGTCACCGAGCACATCCGCTACGGGCAGCGGGTCGTCCTCTCGGTATTCCGAGGTCCGACCCAGTGGCGCAGTGAGGCAGGGCTGCGGGTGGTAGGCCCGCGGGCCTTCGGTTACGACGTCGAGTTCAAGCCGGTGGAGGAACGCCATGCCCCGACCCATTGACCTGCGAATTGGCATCGACGTCGGTGGTACCAATACCGACGCGGTCGTGGTGGACAACGATCAGCGACTGCTCGCCCAGTTCAAGACCCCGACCACGTTCGATCTCGGCACGGGCATTCACCAGGCGATCGCCGGCGTGAGTTCGGTGCTCGATGCGCCACTCGACAGAGTGACCCATGTGATGCTCGGGACGACGCACGCCACGAATGCCATCCTCGAGGGCCGCGAGCTGCTCAAAACCGCGGTCGTGCGGATCGGTGCGCCCGCGACGTTGTCGATTCCGCCGTTGCTGGACTGGCCCAGTGAGTTGCGCGCCGCGGCGTCGGCCGGTGAGGTGATCATACCTGGCGGCAGCGAGGTCTCCGGGGAGCCGATCGTGCCGTTCGGGCGGCAGGAGCTGGTTCGCTTCCTCGAGGAGCACGCGGGCACGATCGAAGCGGTCGCGATCACCTCGGTCTTCTCGCCGGTATCCGCGGAGCATGAGCTGGAGGCGGAGCAGGTGGTCCATGAGGTACTCGGGGACGTGCCGGTGTCTCTTTCGTACCGAATCGGCTCTCTGGGACTGCTCGAGCGTGAGAACGCCTGTGTGCTCAATTCCTCGCTCGTTGGTGTAGCCCGTAAGGTGGTCAGCGGTCTGACGGACGCTCTCGAGCGCAACGGGATCGACGCGGTCGCCTATCTGACCCAGAATGACGGAACTCTGATGGGTTTGGACTACGTGCTGCGTTTCCCTGTGCTGAGCATCGGCAGTGGACCGGCGAACAGTATGCGCGGAGCCGGTTATCTCACCCAGGAGACCGATGCACTCGTGGTCGACGTCGGCGGAACCTCGACCGACATCGGAGTGCTGGTGAACGGATTCCCGCGGGAATCGTCGGCGGCGGTGAACATCGGGGGAGTCCGTACCAATTTCCGGATGCCCGATCTCAACAGTATCGCCGTGGGCGGTGGTACCAAGATCGCCCAGGATGGCGACGGCATCAAGGTCGGTCCCGAAAGCGTCGGCCACCGCCTGGTGACCGAAAGTCTCGTATTCGGCGGAGCGTCTCCCACGTTGTCCGACGCCGCGGTGAGCGCAGAGCGGGCCGAGATGGGCAAGCGTGACCTGCTAGCCGATACGGCAGTCGATTTGGCCGGGGCGCTGCGAATTGCCGATGAACGTGTAGCGATCGCGATAGATCAGATGAAGACCACCCGAGGCGAGGCACGAGTCATTGCTGTCGGGGGTGGAAGTGTCGTGCTACCGCCGGAACTCGAGGGAGCCAGCGTCGTGCTCCACCCCGAGCATTACGACGTGGCCAACGCCATCGGAGCGGCGATCGCCTCGGTTTCCGGCCAGGTCGACAAAGTGTTCAAACTAGCCGGACGCACCCGTCAGGAGGTTACCGATGAGGCGACGACCGACGCGCGCAATGAGGCGATCAGCGCAGGTGCTGACCCGGCGGCCGTCGAGATCGTCGAGATCGAAGAGGTTCCCATGGCTTACCTGACCGAACCAGTAATCCGAATCCGCGCCAAGGCTGCCGGTCCCCTCAGCACGGTTTGAGGCCGGTCGCGATGACGAAGGAAGCACGTTGACTTGTCCGGATCAACCCACATCTGTCTCCGACTTCGAGCCGCGCCGGCGAGTGAGGGCTGATCGCCTACGGCGGTTGAGGACGGATCCGTTCAATGCAGCACCACGCCCTCTGACGCAGCCGGGTCCGGATTCGGCTCGGCTCACCAATCCGATATCGAGGAGTTGCTGTGACGACCACTACAGAACCCAAGTCGACCAAGTATGCAGGCAAACCACAGCCAGGTATCGATGACCCGAGCCTGCTGACCGGCAGTAGCACATACATGGATGACATCACCGTGCCGAGGATGATTGAGGGCGCGGTGTTGCGTAGTCCTGTTGCGCATGCGCGTATCACCCGTATCGACGTGAGCAAGGCGCTGGAACTGCCCGGTGTCTTCGACGTGATCACCGGCAACGATCTGGTCGAGATCGCGGGCGAGCAGCCCGTCATCTGGTATCCGATACCCGAGCAGCGCATCGCTCGCGCACATGCGCTGGCGACCGACACCGTGCGGTGGGTCGGCCAGGGTGTCGCTGCGGTTGCCGCTGTCGACCGTTACGTGGCCGAGGACGCACTCGAACTGATCGAGGTCGACTACGAGCCGTTGCCCGTCGTCGCCGACCTCGAGCAAGCGCTGGCGCCGGACGCGCCGAAGCTGTACGAAGACTGGCCGGACAACATCAGTGGATCGATGACGTTGACGGCGGGCGACGCCGATGCGGCCTTCGCCGAGGCCGATGTCGTCGTCGGGGCGAGCTTTCGGCACCACCCGGGTTACGGATGTCCCATCGAGACTCGCGGGTGCATCTCGAACTGGGACGTCTTCTCGGGCCGGCTGGACGTGTGGCTGGGGACCCAGTCGCCGAATCTCGCCAGGGAGCTGTTCGCTCAGGTCCTCTCGGTGCCCGTCAGTAAGGTTCGCGTGCGCACACCCGAAATCGGTGGCGGATTCGGTTTGAAGTTCGACTTCTACCCGGAAGGCGTCATCGCGGCGATCCTGTCCCGGCGCAGCAAGCGGCCCGTGAAACTGCTGGAGGACAGGCAGGAGAGTTTCGTCGCCTCGTCTCGGTCACGCGATATGCGGCACGACTTCGAGATGGCGCTGCGCTCGGATGGGACGATTCTCGGCCTGCGCGGTACTGCTTACGGCGTTCTCGGGGGAGCCTTGGGCACGGTGGGATCCGGCCCCCCGTGGGCGTCGGTGCTCACGTCCATGGGGCCGTACAAGATCCCGAACCAGGAGCTGACGCTCAAGGCGGTGATGACGAACCGATCGCCCTACGGTTCCTACCGCGGTTGGGGTGTGCCCAAGGGAAATATCGTGCACGAGCGGCTCATCGAACTCGCCGCACGCAAGCTCGGGATGAGTCGTATCGAGCTACGCAGGATGAACTTCCCCGCGCCGGAGGAGTTCCCGTACTTCAGCGGAGCGGCATTCACCTTTGACAGCGGACGGTACGCCGACTGCCTGGATCTCGCTACGTCCGCCGTCGAAGAGCGTGGCTGGAATGAGCTGCAGCGTGAAGGGCGCGAGGCAGGCCGATCGATCGGAATCGGATACGGCTTCCACATCGAGCCCGGTGCGTACGGTCCGAGCCGTGTCCTCAACATGGTCGGTCTTGATCACTCGGGCTTCGACGAGGTGTATGTCCGCATGGACTCCGCAGGCAAGGTAACGGTCCTGTCGGGGCAAATCTCGACGGGACAAGGGACGCACACGACCTACGCGCAGTTGGTCGCCGAGGGGCTCGGCGTCCCGATCGAGGACGTTACGGTCGTGACCGGCGACACCGAGTCCTGTCCCTACACCGGCTACGGCACCGGCGGCAGCAGGGCAGCCACGTTGGGTGGCGCGGCTATCGTCAACGCTACCGGACGGCTGAAGTCGAAGATCCTGCGCATCGGCGCCGAACTTCTCGAGGCGGACCCTGAGGATCTGGAGCTCGAGGACGGCCGGGTATCGGTCCGCGGCGCTGCCGATTCCTCTGTCTCGACCGCCGATATCGGCTATTCCGCGTACCGGATGCTGAACGGGCGGCTGCCCGAGTCCGAGACGCCGACACTGGAAGAGGTGGACGTCTTCGACCCGGCGAACATGACAACGTCCTACGCCTGTACCGCACTGCTGGTGGAGGTCGACAGGCAGACCGGGGCCGTCAAGCTGCTGGACTGCCTGCAGGCCCACGATGCAGGTGTGATCATCAACCCGTTGCTTGCCGACGGGCAGCTCGCAGGCGGCTTGGCGCAGGCTTTCGGTGGCGGGCTGTTCGAGGAGTTCGTCTACGACGACGACGGTCAGATCCGCACTGCGAGCTTCATGGACTACCTGATCCCGAGTGCCACGGACATTCCGCCATTTCACTTCTATCACCAGGAAACCCCGGCCCCGCACATCCCGGGAGGTATGAAGGGCCTGGGGGAGGCAGGGACCATTGCCGGGGTATCTGTGGTGGGAAGCGCGATCGACGACGCATTGTCCGATCTCGGGGTGACCGTGTGCGAGTTTCCGATGACACCGCCCCGATTGCTCGAACTCATCCGTGCGGCCCAGTCAGGAGAAGCAACGACATGAAACCACCGCCGTTCGAATACCGCAGCGCCCACGACAGCGCCGAGGCCGTGAATCTGCTGACCGAGTACGGCGACGATGCCAAGATCCTCGCCGGTGGGCAGAGTCTCGTCCCGCTGATGAACTTCCGGATGGCGCGTCCATCGGTGCTCATCGACATCAATCAGACGCACGACATGACGCATATCCGTGCGGACGACGGCCACCTCGTCGTCGGTGCGATGACCCGTCAGCGTGTCCTCGAACGCGATCAGACAGCGGGCTCCGCCGTTCCGCTCCTGCCGGCTGCGCTGGCCCACAGCGGCCATACGACCAACCGCAATCGGGGCACGTTCGGCGGCAGTTTGGCACACGCCGACCCGGCTGCGGAACTGCCTACCGTGCTGGTGGCACTGGGCGGGGAGCTGACCGTGCAAGGTCCGTCCGGAAAGCGGACGGTTCCCGCCGAGGACTTCTTCCTCGCTCCGCTCGTGACCAGCCTGGAATACAATGAGATCTTGCTCTCGGCGCGGCTGCCTCGGCTACCGCAGGGCACCGGTGTCCGAGTTGAAGAACTCGCTCGCCGCCACGGCGATTTCGCCATCGTGTCCGTGATGGCAGCGGTCCATCTCGACTCGAACGGACGTGCAGACCTTGTGCGCATTGCGGCCGGCGGTGTCGATTCAACACCGATCCGGTTGCACGAGGCCGAGGCACAACTCTCGGGAACCGCGTTGGACGACGCCGGGATCGACGCGGCTGCCGTAGCCGCGGCGGATTCCGTTCACCCGACCGACGACGTCCATGGTTCGGCCTCATACCGGCTCGAGATGGTGCGAGTGCTGGTCGCTCGCGCGATCCGTTCGGCAATCACTCACCAGAAGGAAGGCCACCGATGAGCGACAAACACACGATCACCGTCACCGTCAACGGGCATGTATACACCGACGACTGCGAGGCGCGGATGACATTGGCGGACTTCCTGCGCCGCCAGTGCGGACTCACCGGCACCCACCTCGGCTGCGAGCACGGGGTTTGTGGCGCCTGCACGGTATTCCTGGATGACGTCGCGGTCCGTTCGTGCCTGACTTTCGCCGTCCAAGCCGACGGCGCTCGTATCAGCACAGTCGAAGGGCTCGCCGAAGGCGACGAGCTCAATACACTGCAGAAGTCCTTCCAGGAGCATCACGGCCTGCAGTGCGGATTCTGCACGCCCGGAATGCTCATATGCGCAACCGAGCTGCTGCGCGACAACCCGAACCCGACCGAGACCGAGGTGCGCGAAGGAATCTCGGGAGTGCTGTGCCGGTGCACCGGCTATGACGGAATCGTCAAGTCGGTCATGGCCGCAGCTGACAGCCAGCGCGACGGGGTCTCCGAGAGTGGGAGCATCAGTTGAAAATCGAGCAAGAGATCGTGGTGCCCGCTCCCAAGGCTGAAGTGTGGCAGTTCTTCCACGATGTTCCGTCTGTCGTGGAGTGCCTGCCGGGGGCCGAGATCACCGAGCAGGACGACGAAGGAAACTACCGTGGTCAACTCGCCACCAAACTCGGGCCGATCGCGATCAAGTTCGAAGGCAAGGCCACCGTCGTGTTCGACGAGCACGCATCACAGGTGACCATCCACGGCACGGGTGTCGACCGCAAGGGCGGTAGCCGCGGGGAAATCACTGTGGTTGGCGACATCAGTGACACCGACGCCGGAACACACGTCGGGATCAACACCGACGTTACGTTGTCCGGGTCCGCTGCCCAGTTCGGGAGAACGGGCCTCATCAACGACATATCACAACGCATGCTGGGCGAGTTCGCCACCTGCGTCGAAACCAAACTCAACGCCACACCCGAAACGGCAGCAAAAACTGTCGCTGCCGAGCCGCAAGGAATAAGCATCATTCTCAAGAGCCTGTGGGCACGGCTGAAGCGCCTCATCGCGCCACGTCGCTCCCGCGCTGCGACGGAGCGAACAAAACAGGATCCGAACCAACGAGAGCGCGAGTAAGCCCATCAGACTCGGACATCGAGTCCAGACCAGCATCAAGGAGCAGCCAATGTCGAACGAGCCACCTGTCGGTGTATTCGTCACCACATCGACCCCGCCGGAGAAGATTCCGTCGGTGGCCGCCGCGGCCGAGGAACTCGGATACGGGGAGGTGTGGGTCGCCGAGGATTACTTCTGTTACGGCGGATTCACCGGCGCGGCCCTCGCGCTGCAGGCCACGGAACGAATCAAGGTAGGGCTGGGGGTAGTCGCATCGACGCCCCGGCATCCTGCCGTCACCGCCATGGAGATCGCCACCCTGGCCCGAACCTATCCTGGCAGGTTCCTGCCGGGCATTGGGCACGGTGTCCCGTTCTGGACGCACCAGATGGGGCTGACCGCGAAGTCACCGTTGACCGCGCTGACCGAGTGCATCGATGGTGTCCGTCGTCTGCTTGCGGGCGAGACTCTCGACGTCGAGGGCGATTACTTCGCGTTCCGCTCAGTGGCCGCCACTCATTGCCCCGAACAAGAGGTGCCCCTGCTGACCGGGGTGGTAGGACCTAAATCACTGCGGCTGTCCGGCCGGATTGCCGACGGCACTGTCATGAGCGTCCTGACTGGCACTGCCTACCTGGACGGTGCCACGAAACACATTCACGAGGGCATGGCCGAAACCGGGCGCACCAATCACCTCACTCCCACGTTGGCGCTGTTCAGCATTGACAAGGACAGCAAGCGAGCCAGAGATGCAGTACGTGAGGTGGTTGCCCAGTACATCACCGTTCTCGGTCCGAAGAATCCCCTGACCGGAGCGTTCGGCTACAACGACCACGTCGCGGAGCTGCTCGAGCGGGAACCGGACCGATTCGCCGAGGCAATGCCCGACGAGTGGATCGATACGCTTGCCGTTGCGGGGAATCCGGACGAAGTAGCTGCTCGGATCACCGAGCTGCGCGCCGCAGGGGCCACAAGCGTCGTGCTCGCTCCTGTCAATGGTGACACTGTCCAGGACGAGCTCCGGCTTACGGCGTCGGCAGTTCTGCCCCATCTGTGAGCTGCGAAGACCGGACACGCGCCGGTACGTTGGCCTGCATGCCGACCGATGGTCTGGTGTGGTCTGCCACGTCACCGGGATTCCGTACTCGACCTGCTATCAGCCGTTCCGCCGCCGGGTGCCGGTGCGGCGGGCATCGACACCGCACAACGACGTCGACGCGCCCCCACCTACGGTGGCGTGACCATCGGTCCGGCGAAGGAGTTTCTTGATGGCACACACTCCAGCACAGGCGCGGACAGGCGACCGTCCAGAGCTGCTCGTGCATGCCGATGGCGATGAACTGTCGGCGGCAGTGGCCGCACGGCTGCTCATGCGCATCGCGGACGTGCAAGCGACTCGGGGGGCGGCGTCTGTCGTACTCACAGGCGGAAGGACCGGGATCGGCGTCCTTCGACAGGTGTACGACATGTGCACTCACAGCGCGGTCGACTGGAGTCGAGTGAATGTGTTCTGGAGCGACGAGCGCTTCGTGGATCGCGCACATCCGGAGCGAAACGAGCAGCAAGCGCGTGAGGCGCTCCTCGATCACGTTCCGGTCGATCCGGAAAGGATCTACGCGATGGAGGCAAGCGGCGGCCGGTTCGGTACCGACGTCGAGGCTGCTGCGGCAGCTTATCGAGACATTCTCGCTGCCCATTCGCAGGACGCGGGACGTCCCTTGTTCGACGTCTGCTTGCTCGGAGTAGGGGAGGAGGGCCACATCGGGTCCCTCTTTCCGCACACCCACGCGGCAGCGGAGTGGGAGGCGGGCGCAGTGGGCGTGCGGGACTGTCCCAAGCCGCCTGCGACACGCGTCACCCTGACACTCGCCTCGATCTGTCGCGCCGATGAGGTGTGGCTGATCACCGATGGCGCCGCCAAGGCGGACGCGGTGGCTACGGCGCTGACGACACGTGACTCGCAGGCACTGCCCGCCGCTGGTGCGTGTGGCCGGACTCGCACTCTCTGGTTCGTGGATGAGAAAGCAGCGAGCCGTGTCGAGCACCAGTGAACCTGCGACGACGATCGGTTTGCGTGTTCCCGCGAAACGTTCTCGCCCGGGTAAAGTTCCGGCGCGCACCGGCGACCGTGGCCGCCGCGATCATGGCACGGTTGGTGAGCCACGCTGTCGCCGGGATCGGTGATCGTGTAGTCACACAGGAGGCGGGGACGTTGGGCGTCGACCTCCGGGCAGATGAGCCGGACACCAGCCTCAACGGGACGTTGCGACAAGGCGCAGCCTCGCTGCAGCGCGCTGGTCAGGGTACAACCGGCATTGCTCTTCAACCGGACTTGCCGCCGTTGTGTACCGACGGCTTGTAGTACCTTGCCGTTCCGCTGAATGCCGGACTGGTCACCCGGACACGAGCCGACAAAGTACTACCAGCAACGACTTGCAAGGTGCCGCCCCGGATCCCATGATCAGGTCGGTCCCTGCTTGACGAAGGTCGACGACACGTCTCGCGGACACTCGGCTTCGGTTGCTGCAACCGGCCTTGCCAACGTGACGCCGGTAGCTCACGTGGACATGATCGTGCAGCCCGCGATGCCGGGCGCGCCGTACACCTGGGTCAGACCGGTGCGGAGTGTGCCTGGAACCTGGCGGGAGCCGGCGTCACCGCGCAACTGTAGGGTGATCTCGTGAATCTGTCGCATGCCCGATGCCCCTACGGGTTCGCCGTTGGCAAGCAGCCCGCCGTCGGTATTGACGGGTAGGCGCCCGCCGATGTCGGTCTCGCGTCTTTCGATCATTGATTCCTGCTCACCGTGTTCACACAGTCCCGTTTCGGCCATCTGAATGATCTCTGAACCGGAATCGCTGTCCTGAACCTGAGCGATATCGATGTCCTCGGGACCGACGCCCGCTTGTTCATAGCACGCCCGAACGGCTTCGACAGTGGGACTATCGGGGCTGTCCGGTGCGAGCGAGGGGCTGAACACCTCGAACGTGCCGAACCGTCTGGTGCGTGTCGTGGCTGCCCTGAGATAGATCGGACGATCGGTGTAACGATGGGCGTGATCGGCACGGCACAGCACGACCGCACCGGCCCCCTCGTCCGGCGAGCAGAACATGTACTGGGTGAGCGGATAGTTCAGCATGCGCGAGGTGAGGATCTCCTCCTCGGTGAACGGCTTGCGTCGCCACGCGTTGCCGTTGGCGGCCCCGTTCCGGTACGCCTTGGCAGCAACTCTCGCCAACGAACGATGCGATATGCCGTGATCGTGCATATAGCGATGTGTCTTCATGGCGAAGAACTGTGTGGTGACCATCATGCCTGTTTCCGCGTACCAGCTGGGTAGCCCGGCGAAACTCGACCCGAGATTGAAGTGACCGCGCGGGTGCTTGTCGAAGCCAAGGGCCATGACGACGTCGTACTTCCCGGAGATGAGCGACTGTGCAGCCACATCCACCGCCGTTCCCGCTGTGGCGCACGCGTTGGTGACGTTCACGAACGGCAGCCCGGTCAGTCCGAGTTCGCCGACCAGCGCGTCGGGCGTGGGCGCCTGCGGCTCCCCCAGCACGCCACCCATGCTCCCGCCCACGGCGAACTGCACGTCCGACCATCCTACCCCCGCGTCGTGCAGCGCGTTCCGCGCTGCCTGGACTCCCATAGCCAGACCTGACACGCCGTCATGCCGGCCGAAGGGGTGCAGCCCTACACCCACGATCGCCACATCCATGATGCTCCTTCTCATTGTCGCGGGCGGAACGCGAACGTTGTGAGCTCGCTGCCATCCGACCTGCGGAACGGGGTCAGGACGAGCTCGACCGGCATGCCGAACACCAGGTTCTCCGGGTCGCGCTCGGTCAGTACCGTCTCCACGCGTATCCCGTCGGGTAGTTCCACATAGCCGACGCCGAACGGTTCGAACTCGTCGGGATCGGACGGGCCGGCGTACGGAGCCTTGAGGGGGAACTCCTGTACCGTGAACGTCCACAACGTTCCCGTGCAGGACAGCGGTATCTGGCGCACGGCGCGGCCGCCACACCGGGCGCACGAGCGCTGTACCGGAAAGATGGTGGTCCGACACCCGTCGCAACGTGCCCCCAGTAGTCGCGGTCTTCCGTCGACTTCGGTGATGAGGCCCTCGGCCACCGGTTCATGTGTCGCCGTCATCCGTACCCCCTTCAGCCTGTCCGTCGGTCACGTGCCGCGCACGCAGCGCGCGTTTGAGTACCTTGCCTGCGCCGGATACCGGCAGCGCGTCGGTGAACTCGACGCTGCGTGGCGTCTTGTAGCGCGCGATGTGATCACGGCATAGTCCCCGAAGCTCCTCTTCGGATGCGCTCCGGCCGGGTTGTAGGACGACGACTGCGTGCACTCGCTCGCCCAGTACCGCGTCCGGCACGCCGATCACCGCGCACGAGGCCACGGCGGGATGCTTGGCGAGCACGTTCTCTACCTCGGCCGAGTACACGTTCTCACCGCCGGTGATGATCATGTCCTTGATGCGGTCGACGAGGAAGACGTAGCCGCGCTCGTCCATGTAGCCCGCGTCCCCGGTGTGCATCCATCCATCGCGCAGCGCCCGCGCCGTCTCGTCGGGTAGGTTGAGGTAACCGACCATGACATGATCGCCTCGAACCGCTATCTCGCCGACGGTTCCGCGAGGTACCTCGCGATCCTCATCATCGGTGATGCGAACCTCGGAGTGGGGCGCGGCACGGCCCGCGGCACGTCGTAAGCCCGGCTCCCTGTGGTCGGACTGGCTGAGCACGGTCGCCACCGGCGAGAGTTCGGTCATGCCGTAGGCCTGCATCAGCCCCGCCTCCGGGAAGGCTTTCTGCGCCCGTTCCAGGAGCGATTCCGATACCGGGGAGGCACCGTAGACGATGTTGCGCACGCTGGAGAGGTCGTGCTCTGCCAGCTCCGGCGAATCGACCACCATCTGGAGCATGGTGGGAACGAGCAGGCAGTCCGTGACGCGGTGCTGGGAGACCGCCGAAAGCACCCCGTCCGGGGTGAATGCGGGCACGATGACATGCGTAGAACCGACCAGCATGCCCCCGATCCAGCCCACGATGTCGGCGAGGTGGAACATTGGCGCCGCGTGCAGGTATCTACCCAGCGGCGAGACGAAGTCGCCACCGGCGAGCGTTCCCAGCGCGGAGATGAGCACATTGTCGTGGCTGAGCATCACGCCCTTCGGCTGCCCCGTGGTACCTCCCGTGTAGAAAACACCGAACAAGTCGGTGCCGCCCCGGCGAGCGTCCGGAACGGAGTCGGCTGCTTCGATCAGACGCTCGTAATCGAGTGCACCGTCCGGAACGCCGACGTCGCCACAGTAGATCACCGTGGATAGATCGACTCGTCGCTGACGCAACTCGGGGAGCATGGAGACGAACTCGTTGTCGACAAGCAGCACGTGCGTTCCGGAGTCGCGAAGGGCGTAGGCGATCTCGTCCGCACTCCATCGGGTGTTGATCGGGACGACGACGTCGCCGGCCCACGGGACGGCGAGGAGGCTCTCGTGGTAGCGATCGGAGTTCAGTGCCAGGATCCCTACCCGCTCGCCGGGTCCGGTACCCACCTCGCGGAGCGCTCCCGCAAGCCGACTGACGCGTTCCGCTGATTCAGCGACCGTACGTACGCGATCAGCGAATATCGTCATCATGTCGCCGGGCTGCTGTTGTAGCGTCCGGTGGAGCGCCTGGGTAACGTACATGGACTACTCCTTGTCATCCGAGCGACGCACGTGCCACGGAAGTCACGGTCACGATGCCGAGGTTGCTCCGCACAGCACGAAGCCGAGCACGAACGGTTCGGCTGAGTCGTTGAACCAGGCGTGGGCGGTTCCGTTCTGGACAAGGCAATCCCCCGCGCTCAAGGTGAACTCGACCCCGTCGTCCGTGCGCATGCGGCCCTTACCGGAGACGACGATGATGAAATCAACGGTCTCCGTCGTGTGCATACCCGGTCGATCCGGATCGAACGCGGCCGGCATGCCGGGAAACGTCCTTTCGGTTTCGGCCATGGCTGCGGTCACGTCGGCGCCTTCGGGCGGCACGTAGTCGAGGCCGGACGGGATCGTGAGCAAACCGAATCGCAGGCCGCCCGGCAGCGGGTAGAACGGTCCATTTGAGGGTGGCTTGACCCCGGTTACTGGCAGGCTTGGTTGTTCGTCGATCTCCCACAGGCGGTGAATCTCGACGCCCGGAAGGAGTGAAGCCGTGAACGGTTCTACGTCATCGTCTTCCAGAACCACCGAACAGCCTGCCGAGTCATGTCCCATAACAATACGTCGCGCCTTCACAGTGCCCATCCCTTCTTCGTCGTCTCACGTGATCAATCAGTTTCGGACCGCTTTGGCGAATGCTTCTAGTTCGCGCGGTACGTCGGGACCGGCAGGCTGGTACGCGATCTCAGTGGCCCCACCTTCCTCCCACTCGGCGATCTTGTCGCGCCAAGCGGACTCGTCCTGTGCAAGTCCCTGCGACGCAAGAACATCCCCCGTGACGAATGGGCGATCACGCTCCGAGACTGCCCACAAGTGACCGTCATGTACTGTGAGATGGCGTGTCTCCGGCGGAACGTCGTCGTAGGCGGATGCCCATTCTCGTCCACCGGGAATCATGTCGAGCTTGTCGAACTCGATCGCGAAATGGAGCATGACGCTGGCGGCGTGTCCCGCCGCGTCCACCGCCCGGTCGGAACCGGGATTCTCGCCGGGTTCCAGCACCGTTCCGAACACGATATGGGTCACCCAGTCGAACCCATCGTAGGGCATGGCCGCCAAGGTGATCGCACCGTCGCCCAGCTCGCTCGCCACCGACATCCCCTTGGGGCCGAAGGCCGCGACGACGAAGGGAACGTCAATCGGCCGGGGCGCGGCGAAACCGGTATGGTGCAGCATCTCGATCACGCTTCCGTCCCACTCGGTGCGCTCGCCCCGTAGCAGTGCCTTGAGTGCCCTGATGTAGTCCGCGACGTACGCCCACGTGCACGGCCGCTGCCCGAGTGCGAGCCTGCCGGTGAAACCGCTGCCCACGCCGACCACAACACGCTCCTGTCCCACGTGCTCGACGAGTTCGGCGATCGCGGTCGCCGTTACCATGGGGTGGCGCAGTGAGGGGACCAGTACGCCGGGCCCGAGCGAGATGTTCTCGGTGCGTTCTGCCGAGCGAGACAGCTGTGTCCACACGTCGGCACACACGGCGGGCGAGTCGTAGAGCCATGCGCGCTCGTAGCCCAGTTCCTCCGCGATCCGCACATGCTCGGGAGTTTGCAGAGACGTCGTGAATGCGCACGACATCGTTAACGACATCGAATTGCCTCCTTCGAATTGCCGAGTTGGTACGAACGTAGGCCTGCATCGGGTACCGGTGCCTGTTCATACGCGCATAGGTGCTTTCTCGACGCGCAAACCTGCGGCGAACGCACGCGGAACTCGTGCTGTGCTGGAAGCCAGCGATACAATGAGGTACTCGTAGTCCGGAACTGAACGGCCTCGCTGAAGGATGATGCCGATGACATGTGATGCGTATGTAGTGGAGTCGAGTTCCACCGAGGATGTAGCCTTTCAGGAGCGCACCGACTACTGGAGCGAGTTGGTGAACTCGTACCACTGCCGGATGGGTTATCAGTTCGCCTACCCGGAAGGGTTCGGCGGTCGATCGGTTCGACTGCGTAGCGTCAACTACCAGTTGGCCGGGTGGCATGCGGCGGAGGAGCGGCTACACCGCACGGCTCAGCAGATCAGGTATGACCCGGACGAGCACTACAGGTTCGCGCTTCCGATCGGCGGCGAGTTGCTCGTGCGCCAGAACGGTCGGCAGGCTGCTATGCGCGTAGGGACCGGCGCGCTGTTCACCATGAATGCCCCGTTCGAGATCTGGCACGACTCGGCGTGCCGGGGTCTGATCATGACGATCCCCGGCCGTGAGATCGACCGGCGATTGAACAGAGCCGCGCCGGTGGCGGCACCGGTGGATCTACGTCGAGGGCTCGGCCGAGTCGTTCACGACCTGATCATCGGGCTGATCGAGGAACGCGACACGGTAACTCCGTGCCAGTTCGACGCGGTTTGTGACCGGCTGGCCGAGCTGCTGTGCATGCTCGTGACGGGCGACGATCGGCCGGACTCCCCGGACCATCTGGTCGATGTCGCGGAGGCCGTGCGACGCTACGTTCGCGAACACTCCGCCAGGCCCGATCTGTCGGGTCGCACGGTGGCCGACGCGCTCGGCTGGTCGCTGCGTCAGGTGCAGCTATCCCTGCAGCTGGCCGGTACAACGCCGAGGGATCTCATCCGGGAAGAGCGGTTGCGACTGGTACGGGAACGGCTACAGAACCCGGCATACCAGGACTGGACCATCACCCGGCATGCGCACGCTGCCGGCTTCTCGTCCGGCAGCGCGCTGAGTATCGCTTTTCGTAAGCGCTACGGCGTCGCACCACGCGAGATCCGTCACGAGAAGCCGCGGTAGGCGTGCACTCCTGGCGCTGCGGGCACCGGGGGGTACACCTGTGCCGGCACGTTTCCGGTGCCGTTGGGCGCTGCCGGTGGCGTGTGTTCCCGCACGGTGCCGTTGTGTAGCTATCCGGCGCTGGACTCTGTTTCGGTCAGGTAGGACGTGCGCGTGAGCTGGTCGCCGTACTGTTCCGCTGTGCCGGTTGGCAGCTGGGAATCGGTGATGATCTGGGATATCTCGTCGAGGGCGGCCACTTTGGCCAGGGTATGGTGACCGAACTTGGAGCTGTCGGTGACGACGATGGTGGAGACGGCCGCGGCGATCATCGCGCGTTTGATGGGGACTTCGAGGGTGTTGGTGTTGGTGATGCCGGCCGCAGGGTGGATGGCATCGGCGCCGAGGAAGGTCCAGTCGGCGGCGTAGTCGGCCAGGAAGCTTTCGGCGCGGTCGCCGACGAGTGTGTATACCGATCCGAGCAGTTCACCGCCGGTGACCAGCAACCGTATGTCGGGGACGGTGGCGACGAACTTGGCGATGCGCAGGTCGTTGGTGATCACGGTCAGGCTCTCGTGGGTGCGCAGGGCGGCGGCGACCTCGTAGGTGGTCGATCCGCTGTCGAGGATGACGGTGTCGCCGGGCCGTACGAGGGCTGCGGCGGCAGCAGCGATCGCGGTCTTCTCGCTGCGCCGTTCGGTCTCTTTCATGGCGTAGGGCAGCTCGCCTGCTACGCCGGGGGTCGGGCGAGCGCCGCCGTGGGTGCGTTGCACCTGACCGGCGCGGGCGAGAGCGTCGAGGTCCCGGCGAATGGTCGAGGTGTCGACTCCCATGCGGTTGGCGAGTTCCCTGGCCTCGACATAGCCGTCGGCGAGGAGCCGGTGCAGGATCTCGCGTCGACGCGTACTAGCGAGCATGGAGTCCCTCCAGCGGACCATGGTGCACGGTTTCGTGCACACCGTATCAGCTTGTGCAGGAGGGAGAAATTCCTGGGATACGGTTGTTCGGACTGTTTTCCCTGGCTTTTGTGTGCGATATTGACAAGAACCTGATGAACTGATGCACACTGTAGCTCACATGCATGCACGAAATCGTGCACATCGTGGTCGAGCTGTGCGAGTGTGGAGGGAGTCGCCGGATGGGTGAGGCGTTGCGGGAGCTGGCGTCCAACGGTGTGGCGGTCTGGCTGGATGAGTTGAGCCGGAGGCGTCTACGGTCCGGCAACCTGGAGGCGCTGGTACGGAGTGGCCAGATCACGGGCGTGACGACGAACCCGACGATCTTTCATCGCTCGTTGAGCGAGGATGTCGCCTACGCCGATGAACTCGTCGACCTGGCGCAGCTGGGGTTCTCGGCCGACGAGGTGGTGCGCGTGTTGACCACGGCTGATGTGCGGTGGGCGTGCGATGTCCTGCGTGGGGTGCATGACGTCAGTGATGGCCGTGATGGCTGGGTGTCGATCGAGGTGGATCCGCGGCTGGCACACGATACGGCGCGCACGGTGGCTGAGGCGCGACTGTTGTGGTGGATGGTCGACCGGCCGAACGTGTTGATCAAGATTCCGGCGACGGCGGCGGGACTGCCTGCTGTCGCGGCGTGCCTGGGTCAGGGAATCAGCGTGAATGTCACGTTGATCTTCTCGGTGGATCGTTACCAGGCGGTGCTGGTGCGGTTCCTGGAGGGCCTTGAGGCCGCGTACGAGGCGGGCCGGGATGTGTCGCGGATCGGGTCGGTGGCGTCGTTCTTCGTCAGCAGGATGGATGCCGAGGTGGATCGGCGGCTGGATGCGGCCGGCACCACGGAGGCCGCGGCGTTGCGGGGGCAGGCTGCGATCGCGAACGCACGGTTGGCCTACGAGCGGTTCGAGCATGTCTGCCGCAGTGATCGGTGGCGGCACCTCGAGCGGGCCGGTGCGAGGCCGCAGCGCCCGTTGTGGGCGTCGACAGGGGTGAAGGATCCGGCGTATGACGACACGCGCTACGTGACCGAGCTGGTGGCGCCGCAGACGGTGAACACGATGCCGGAGGTTACGCGGCGGGCGGTGTCCGACCACGGTGTGATCGGCGGTGATCGCGTTCGGGGTAGCTATGACGAAGCCCGGAGCGTGTTTCGGCGGCTGGCCGCGGCCGGTGTCGACTACGACCAGGTTGTGCGTCGGTTGGAAAGCGAAGGTGTGGCCGCGTTCCAGGAGTCGTGGAACGGGCTGCTGGAGGATGTCGACAAGACGATCGCCCGCGTGCGGTGACACATCGGCGAGAACGGTAGTTGGGAGATGGCGATGCAGGTGGGCATGGTCGGAGCGGGCCGGATGGGCGCGAATCTGGCGCGGCGGCTGACGCGGGCCGGGCACGGGTGCGTGGTCTATGACTCGGATCCTGAGGCAGTGGAGCCGTTGCGAGCCGAAGGGGTTCCAACGACGTCGTCGCTTGCCGAGCTGGTGGCCGGTTTGACCACCCCGCGGGTGGTGTGGCTGATGGTTCCGGTGGAGCACACCGGCGGAGTGCTCGACGAGGTGGCGGCGTCGCTGGATGCCGGTGATGTGGTGATCGACGGTGGTAATTCCTACTATCGCGATGCCGTGACGCGTGCCCGTGAGCTCGATACCGGTGGGATCCATTTCGTGGATGTGGGCACCAGCGGTGGGGTGTACGGGCTGCAACGGGGTTTCTGCCTGATGATCGGCGGCGAGCCTGCGACGGTACGGTGGCTGGATCCTGTCTTTCGCGCGTTGGCCCCCGGGGGCGTGGACGGGGCGGCCGGGTCGCGGTCGAACGGGCAGGTCGACGGCGTCGGCACGGCCGAGCTGGGGTACTTGCACTGCGGGCCCGCGGGAGCGGGACATTTCGTCAAGATGGTGCACAACGGTATCGAGTACGGTCAGATGGCCGCGCTGGCCGAAGGGCTGGAGATCCTGCAGCGTGCCGGCATCGGCGACGGCGCCGGGGTGCGGCCGGACGACGCCGAGTTCTACGGCTACGAGCTGGATGTAGCGCGCATCGCCGAGGTGTGGCGGCGCGGGAGTGTGATCAGTTCCTGGCTGTTGGATCTGACCGCCGGGGTGCTGCGGGACGACCCGCAGATGGAGGGGTACTCCGGGCATGTGGCGGACTCGGGCGAGGGACGCTGGACCGTGCAAACGGCGGTGGACGAGGGGGTGCCGGCGTACGTGCTGACCGCGGCGCTGTACGAACGGTTCAGCTCGCGTCGCGACCGCGGCTATGCCGATCGCGTGCTGTCGGGGATGCGGCATGCCTTCGGCGGGCATCAGGAAAGGCAAGGCTCGTGATGCGGCCGGATGCAGGGCCGGCCGCGGCGCGGTTGCAGGTGCATCATCACGCGATGCGCGGGAGGCACCTGCGGGAGCTGTTCGCCAGGGATTCCGAGCGTGGCTCGGAGCTCGTGGCCGAGTACGACGGGTTGTACCTGGACTATGCCAAGACGCACGTCACAGCCGAGACGATCGACCTGCTGGCCGGGATGGCGCGGGAAAGGCATCTCGAACAGGGAATCCAGGACCTGCTGAGCGGGCAGCCCGTCAACTGTACCGAGGCGCGACCAGCGCTGCATACCGCGTTGCGTACGCCCGCGCACGCAACGTTGACGGTTGGCGGGTACGACGTGATCTCTCGAGTGCACCGTGTGTTGGACCGCATGGGTTCCTTCGCGGATCGGGTGCGCGCCGGGCAGTGGCGCGGCTACACCGGTGGACGGATCCGGTCGGTGGTCAACATCGGCATCGGAGGGTCCCATCTCGGCCCTGCGATGGCGTATCAGGCGTTGTCGGCCGATGTCAGCGACGACATCGAGGTGCATTTCGTCTCCAATATCGACGGTCACGACCTCGCCGCGACTCTGCGGCGGGTCGATCCCGCCCACACCCTGTTCGTGGTCTCGTCCAAGACGTTCACCACTGCCGAGACACTGACCAACGCGCGTACGGCGCGTGCATGGTTGGTCGAGGCCCTCGGCGATGCCGAGGCGGTCGCGCACCATTTCGTGGCGGTCTCGACCAATCGCGACGCGGTCGCCGCGTTCGGTATCGCTTCCGAGGCGATGTTCGAGTTCTGGGACTGGGTGGGTGGCCGTTGCTCGCTGCATTCGGCGATCGGGCTGTCGCTGATGCTGGCCATCGGGCCCGGCCAGTTCCGCCGGTTGCTGGCCGGCGCTCACAGCATGGACGAACATTTCCGCACCGCACCGCTGCGACGCAACCTACCCGTACTGCTCGGCATGCTCGGGGTGTGGTACCGCAACTACTTCGGCACCACCACCCACGCGGTGCTGCCCTACGATCAGCGGCTGGCTCGCTTTCCCGCGTATCTGCAACAGCTCGAGATGGAAAGCAACGGCAAGTCCGTGGACCGTACCGGCAGGCCGGTGCAGGGGAATACCGCCCCGGTGGTGTGGGGCGAGCCGGGCACCAACGGTCAGCACGCGTTCTTCCAACTGCTGCATCAGGGAACCTGCCTGGTGCCGTGCGAGTTCATCGGGGTGCTCGAGCCCGCTCACGGTCATACCGAGCATCACGACATGTTGATCGCCAACCTCCTCGCTCAGGGGCAGGCACTGGCCTTCGGCAGGACCGAGGACGAGCTCGCCGAGGCAGGCGTGCCGGCCTGGCAGCGCCCTCACCGGGTGTGCCCCGGCAACCGGCCGAGCGTTACGTTGCTTCTGCCGAGGCTGACGCCCTACACGCTCGGCCAGCTCGTCGCGCTGTACGAGCACAAGGCCTTCACCCAGGGCTGGATCTGGGGAATCAACCCGTTCGACCAGTGGGGCGTCGAGCTCGGCAAGACACTGGCCGGCGACGTGCTGGCCGACCTGCAGTCCGCCCAACCGCAGCCGCGGCACGACAGTTCCACCCACGCCCTGATCGACCACTACCGCACCCATGTACACCAGACACGGCCCGCGATCGCAGCGGGCGGTGTCGACCCCAACTGGAAGGGATCCGGCGATGCCACTAAAGATCGGGTATAAGGCCTCAGCCGAACAGTTCGCACCTCGCGACCTGGTCGAGTACTCGGTGCTGGCTGAGGAGGTGGGTCTGGACAGCGTCGTGGTCTCGGACCATTTCCTGCCGTGGCGCCGTACCGGAGGGCACGCGCCGTTCGCGTTGTCGTGGATGACGGCGGTCGGCGAGCGCACCCGGCGCGTGCAGCTTGGCACCTCTGTGCTGACGCCGACGTTTCGCTACAACCCCGCAGTGGTGGCCCAAGCCTTCGCGACCATGGGATGTTTGTATCCCGGCCGGGTCATGCTCGGCGTCGGGACGGGGGAGGCGCTCAACGAGGTGGCCGTGAGTGGCCGTGAGTGGCCGGAGTTCAAGGAACGCTTCGCCCGATTGCGCGAGTCGGTGCGCCTGATGCGACAGCTGTGGACCGACGACGACATTACCTTCGACGGCGACTACTACACGCTGTCGCACGCCAGCATCTTCGACCGGCCGGAGATCCCGGTGCCGGTCTACGTCGCCGCGGGTGGGCCGATGGTCGCCCGTTATGCCGGTCGCGCCGCCGACGGGTTCATCTGCACGAGCGGTAAGGGCATGGAGCTCTACACCGACAAGCTGCAGCCAGCCGTGGAAGAAGGCGCGGCTGCCGCCGAGCGGGACGCCGCGGGCATCGACCGCATGATCGAGATCAAGATCTCCTACGACCGCGACTACGAACGGGCCCTGGAGAACTGCCGGTTCTGGGCGCCGCTGTCGCTGACAGCCGAGCAGAAACACTCGGTCACCACTGCCGAGGAGATGGAGCGACTGGCCGACGATCTGCCGATCGAGCAGGTGCGGCAGCGCTGGATCGTGGCCGCGGACCCGGATGAGGCCCTGCGCGGGATCGAACCCTACCTGCAGGCGGGGTTCACCCACCTGGTGGTGCACGGGCCCGGTCACGACCAGCAGCGGTTCCTCGAACAGTTCGCCGCCGACGTCGTGCCCAAGCTACGCCAGTGGGAAGGAACGCAAGCATGAGCGGCAATACTGGGTTACTGGAACAGCCGTTGGATCGGCTGATGGCCACTGCTCGCCAGGTCCGTGACCGGGGTGTGGGTGCGCGTGTCACCTATTCGCCGAAGGTGTTTGTCCCGCTGACGACGCTGTGCCGGGACCGGTGCGGCTACTGCACCTTCGCCACCGCCCCTGGCACTGTCGAGTCGCCGTTCATGAGTCCGGACGAGGTGGTGGAACTGGCCGAACGTGGTGCCCGGGCCGGGTGCCACGAAGCGCTGTTCACTCTCGGGGAACGGCCCGAGCTGCGGTATGCGGCTGCGCGCGAGTGGCTGGCCGAGCACGGTTACGGCTCGACCGTGGACTACCTCGTGGCGATGTGCCGGCTGGTGCTGTCCGAGACCGGGCTGCTGCCCCATGCCAACGCCGGGGCCTTGAGCGCCGACGAGCTCGCCCGGCTGCGTCCGGTCACCGCGAGCCAGGGCATGATGCTGGAGTCGCTGCGCGACGATCTGGCGGCTCACCGCGGGGCGCCGGATAAGGACCCCGCGCGGCGGGTGGCCACCCTGGAGGAGGCCGGGAAGCTGGCGATCCCGTTCACCACCGGGATCCTGGTCGGTATCGGCGAGACCGCAGCCGACCGGCTGGCCGCGCTGGAGGCCATCGCCGCGGCCCACCGGCGCTACGGGCACGTGCAGGAAGTCATCGTGCAGAACTTCCTGCCCAAACCCGGCACAGCCATGCGTCACGCCCCGGCGTGCCCGCAGGAGGAGTTCCTCCAGGCGATCGCGCTGGCTCGGCTCGTGCTGCCCGCCGAGATCCACGTGCAAGCGCCCCCCAACCTCTCCGACGAGGGCGAGCTCGAGTCGTTGCTGCAGGCCGGCATCGATGACTGGGGTGGGGTCTCCCCGGTCACGCGCGATCACGTCAACCCCGAACGCCCCTGGCCCGAACTGGAGCGGCTGCGCGGCGTCACCGAGGCCGCCGGCCACACCCTGGCGCCGCGGCTGACGATCTACCCCGCCTACGCCCAGGACCCGCAGCGGTGGCTGGATGCGGACCTGCGCTTCCCGGTCCTCGATCGCAGCGACGCCGAAGCGCTGGGCCGCGACGATCCCGGGATCCACCTGCCGGAACGCTACAGCGAGGCCCGCAATGCCGGCACCGGCGCCGAGGTCGAGCTGACCGGCCGCCGCTCGACCGCCTGGTACTCAGGGACCGAGCAGGTCACGCCCGTCCTGCTGCCCGGAACACCCCGTGCCACAGGCCCGGTGGGCGAGGTGCTGGCCGGCATCCGTGCCGGTCACGAGCTCGGCGAAGACGAGATCGTCACGCTGTTTTCCGCGCGTGGTCCCGAGGTGGCCGCCGTGGCCGAACTCGCCGACGAGCTGCGCGCAGAGGCTGTCGGTGACACCGTGACCTACGTCCGCAACCGCAACATCAACTACACCAATGTGTGCACGTTCAAGTGCCGCTTCTGCGGGTTCTCCAAAGGACCGCTGTCGCTGAACCTGCGTGGCAGCCCCTACCTGCTGTCCCTGAACGACATCGCCGAGCGCGCCAGCGAGGCCGCCGAGCTCGGCGCCACCGAAGTGTGCCTGCAAGGCGGCATCCATCCCGACTTCGACGGCGACTTCTACCTCGAGGTCATCCACGCCGTCAAACAGGCAGCGCCCGAGCTGCACATCCACGGGTTCACCGCCCTCGAAGTCACCGAGGGCGCACGGCGCCTCGACGAACCCCTTGCCGACTACCTCACCCGCCTGCGCGACGCGGGACTGAGCTCGCTGCCCGGCACCGCCGCCGAGATCCTCGACGACGAGATCCGCGCGACCATCTGCCCGGACAAGATCACCACCGACCAATGGCTCGACGCCCACCGTACCGCCCACCACGTCGGCCTGAAGTCCAACATCACGATCATGTTCGGCTCGGTCGAACACCCCCGGCACTGGGCCCGCCACCTGCTACGCACGCGCGCCCTGCAACGCCAGACCGGCGGATTCACCGAGTTCGTCCCCCTGCCCTTCGTGCACATGGCCGCCCCCCTCTACCTCAAACAAGCCGCCCGCCGGGGACCCACCTGGCGCGAGGTCATCCTCATGCACGCCATCGCGCGCATCGTCTACCACGGACACCTCGACAACATCCAAGCCTCCTGGGTCAAACTCGGCACCACCGGAGCAGCCCAACTCCTGGCCGCCGGCGTCAACGACATGGGCGGCACCCTCATGGACGAGAACATCAGCCGCGCAGCAGGCGCCAGCCACGGACAAACCCTCGACGAAGACCACCTCACCGCCCTCGTCAGCAACATGGGACGCACCCTGCACCGGCGCACCACCCTGTACGCAGCATCCCCGACGAGTGTCGGGTGAGTCGTCAGCGCCGGGCGTCGCCGTCACGCAGTCCCGGAGCGTGACGGTCCCCGAGCGTGACGGTCACGACCGGTACCGGTCACGCGGCCTGCCTTCTCCTCCGCGCTGTTCGTGCCCGGTGAGGTGCCTGCTGAGCCGCGTGCGTAGCCGGCTCAGCACCGACGGCCGGCGCCGAGTTCGATCCCGTCCTGCACCATCCGTGGTCGTGCAGGACGGCGACCATCGGGATGAATGTCGCAGCGGGCTGACCGCAGACGACGCAGGGTATCCCGTTGAGCGGATATTCGGCGAACATGGACATGGTCTCCTCGGGTGATTGATGGTGAGGACGCCGTCGTAGCCTTCGACGTCGAACGGCGACCTCCCGATCCCGGCGTGTCAGCGATGCCCGTCCCGTCCCGATGGAACGACGTCGATTCCGTGACGAGGCGTCGTGCGGCACGGCTCATGGCACCGACGGTGATCCGGGAGCCGTCCGATTCGACTTCGGCCGGAGCATGGCTGACCCTCCCCGAACACGTCGCTGATCCCGTGCGTTGAACCGAGTACAGCTTGACGGCGGTGGTGCCGTGGCACATCCGGTGAACTACCCAGGGCATACCTACGTAGCCGTGACCCGGCGGAGGTGCGGTGATGCCGTAGCAGGCACGGGTTGGCGCTGTGCACTAGCCGTGTCGGCTCGCTTCTGTGTTTTGGCCAATGACAGGCCGCACACGCGACCTTAGGCTACGGGTAATCGATACGGAAGCCCGGAAAAATCCCGCGATCGTATTCTTCGGAAATCAGTTCGTTCTATGTCTTTTCATGTCCATAAAGCGTGCAGCGAAGCGTCGATACTGACATGTTCCCGGGAACGACCTTCGACGGTCCGTTCGGTATCAACAGGCGCGACAGTGTTCAGGGTCAATGGCGGGGTGAGGTGACAGGATGCGCATTGGTATCGACGTCGGTGGCACGAATACGGACGCGGTGCTGCTGGACAGCGCGACGGTGCTGGCCGAATCGAAGGCGACGACGAGCGCCGATGTGACAAGCGGGATCGTTGACGCCATCGGGGATCTGCAGCGACAGCACCCGTTCGAACCGTCGCGCGTGCGGGCGGTGATGATCGGGACCACCCATTTCATCAACGCCATCGTCGAGGCCAACCGGTTGTGCTCGACGGCCGTCATCCGGCTCGGCCTCCCGGCGACAGCGGCGATACCTCCGCTGGTGGAGTGGCCCGAACGGCTGGTCACGGCCATGAACGGCACGGCCTACCTCTGTCACGGTGGTCACGAGTTCGACGGCAGCCTGATCGCGCCGCTCGACCGAGCGGAGCTGGACGCCGTCACCCGGCAGCTGGCCGACAACGGCGTGCGGTCGGTGGCGATATCCTCCGTCTTCAGCCCGGTCAACGCCGAGCTGGAACACGAGGTTGCCTCACTGGTCGCCGACCGAGTACCGGGTGTCCACGTGAGTATGTCCCATGAGATCGGACGTATGGGGCTGCTCGAGCGCGAGAACGCGACGATCATCAACGCGTCGCTGCGCGAGCTCGCCGACCACGTGTGCACCGGTCTCGCCTCGACGCTGGCCGAAGAGGGCTTCCACGCTCCGCTCTACCTCAGCCAGAACGACGGAACGCTCATGGATGTCGACTTCGCACGCAAGTATCCTGTGGCGACCTTCGCATCGGGGCCGACGAACTCCATGCGTGGCGCGGCGTTTCTATCCGGAATAGACACATGCGCGGTCGTCGACGTCGGAGGCACATCGAGCGACGTCGGCATACTGCAGTCCGGGTTTCCGCGCGAGGCCACCTCCGAGGTCGACGTGGGCGGCGTGCGCACCAACTTCCGCATGCCCGACGTGCTGTCCATCGGGATCGGTGGCGGTAGCCGGGCTCGCCGGGAGAACGGTCACGTCACCGTGGGCCCGGACAGCGTGGGCTACCGGATTCGCGAGGAGGCGCTGGTGTTCGGTGGACAAACCACAACCGCGACCGACCTCGCGGTCGCGGGCGGCATGGCGACGGTCGGTGATCCGGACGCCGTGCGGCACGTGGACGAAGCGACGGTGCGGGAGGGCCTGGCACTGATGGCCGACGAGGTCGCCGGCCTGGTGGACCGGATGCGAACCAGCCCGGCACCCCTCCCGGTGGTCCTTGTCGGCGGAGGAAGCATCATCCTTCCTGACGAGCTGGGAGACGCTCCGAAGGTGCTCCGGCCCGATCACTACTCGGTAGCCAACGCCATCGGGGCCGCGATCGCCCAGATCGGGGGCGAGGTGGACCGGATCTTCGCTGTGGATCAGGGGCGCCGCGACGCCGTACTGGACGAAGCCAAGCAGGAAGCGGCGGACAGTGCGGTGGCTGCCGGCGCCGAACCGGGAACCGTCGAGATTGTCGAGGTGGAAGAGTTCCCGATCGCGTACTTGCCGGGCAACGCTACGCGCATCCGTGTCAAGGCGGTAGGCGACCTCAGCCTGCAGGACGACTGACTTCATCGACCGGGCACTTGTGACGCCGACGTACCCGGGAAAGGGCGCATATCATGGCATTTGAACTCACCCGTGACGACCTTCGGGACCTGGTCCGTGGCGCCGCGCTACTCGGCACGGGCGGTGGTGGCGACCCGTCGATCGGTCGCACTCTCGTCTCCGAGGCGCTTCGCGACGGGCGTAGCGTCACGATCGTCAGCCCCGAGGAGCTCGACGACGACGACTACGTCGTCCCGACGGCTTTCATGGGAGCGCCGAGCGTGCTTGTGGAGCGGCTACCCGGCGGAACCGAAGCGATCGACGCCCTGCGCGCGCTCGAAGGACACACCGGGCGCCGGGCCACCGCCACCATGCCCATCGAGTCCGGCGGGATCAACTCGACCATCCCGCTGTTCGTCGCCGCGCGGCACGGAATCCCCGTTGTGGACGCCGATGGCATGGGGCGCGCGTTTCCGGAGCTGCAGATGGAGACCTTCGCGGTGTACGGCGTCGACGGTCCGCCGCTGGCGATAGCCGATGAACGCGGCGACACAGCCATCGTCGATACCGGCGGCGACAACAAGAAGATGGAGAACTGGGCGCGCGTGCTCACGGTTCAGATGGGTGGGGTGAGCCATATTGCCGCGTACGGGATGCGTGGCGCGGATATCAGGCGGACCGCCATACCGGGGACGCTGTCGCTTGCCCTCACCCTCGGACGCACGCTGCGGGAGGCGCGTGAGCAGCACCGCGACCCGATGCGGGCGCTGAAGGACGCGCTCGCCGATACGCTCTACGAACGCGGGGACGTGATCTTCACCGGCAAGGTAGTCGACGTGGATCGCCGGACAGTCGAGGGCTTCACTCGAGGCAGGGCGACTATCGCGTCGTTCGACGGCGACGAGAACTGCACGATCGATTTCCAGAACGAGTTCTTACTGGCCAAGGTCAACGGCCGGACAAGGGCCATCGTTCCTGACCTGGTCACGGTGGTCCATATGGAGACGGGAGAACCGATCACCGCGGAGTCGCTCCGCTACGGCCATCGTGTGCACGTGTTCGCCATCTCCACACCGGAGATGATGCGGACTCCCGAGGCGCTGCGTGTCTTCGGTCCGTCGGCATTCGGCGTCGAGGAGGATTTCGTTCCCTTCGAGCAACTCCCGGCCGGGTCTCATAGCTCAATGGTGCCGGAGAAAGAGGTGGCCGAATGACGAGAACAGTAGCGACCGCGGATGTGTATCGCGCCACGACGTTGCACGAGGCAGCGCGCATGCTGCTGGAGCTTGGCACGGGCGGCGAGGCTCTCGGTGGTGGTACGTGGGTCATGCGGGCTCCCGCGCGCGGCGAGTCGCTCCGGGAATCCTACGTTTCGCTCGGTCGGATCCCGGAACTCCGCGAGCTGACCATCGGGGACGATGTCGTTCTCGGTGCGGGGCTGACGCACGCCCGCCTTGCAGGGATCACCGGCTCACCGGCCCTGACCTGTATTCGGGAGGCCGCGCGTCAGTCGGCGTTCCCGCAGGTCCGGGCGGTAGCGACGCTCGGTGGGAACATCCGCGCGCTCGGGTTCGCCGAAGCCGACCTCGTCCCGGCGTTGCTGGCCGCCGGTACGGAGGTCGAGTTGTACACAACGGGCGGAACCTCGCGCATGAGCCTGGAGCGGTACCTCCCGGTGCGCGACCAGCGTCCGCCCGGGGAGGTAATAAGCCGGGTGCACGTACCCGCGCCGCGGAACCGTGTGTCGGCGTTCGAACGCCTGACCGTGCGCTCCTCGGGCGAGTACCCGATCCTCAACGTCGCGCTGTCGGCCGACGTCGACAACGGTGTCGTGCGTGCGGCCCGTCTCGCGGTCGGCAGCATGGAGCCGGTAGCGCGGCTGTGCCACGCGGCCGAAGCGGCCCTGATCGGGCACCACGTCGGTGATGCGGCCGCGATCGAGACCGCCGCGACAGAGGCCGCGATGGAGTGCGTGGCACGGGACGGCCTCGACGCGCCCGCCTGGTACCGCCGCGAGGTCTTGCCGTCGTTGATCCGCCGCGTCGCACTCCGCCTGTCCCACGATTCGATCTAGGAGCGCCCCATGAGCTACGCATTTACCCTGAACGGCCAACCCATCGAGGTTGAGGCGGATGTCGCGGGGATGACGTCGCTGCTGTCCGTGCTGCGCGAAAGCTTCGGGCTCACCGGGACCAAACTCGGCTGCGGGGAGGGTCGCTGCGGTGCGTGTACCGTGCTCGTGGACGGGACACCGGTCGTCGCGTGCTTGTACCCGCTCGCCAACGTCGACTCCAGTGACGTGCGGACAGTGGAAGGGCTCGCCGGACCGGACGAGCCACTCACCGAGGTGCAAAGCGCCTTGCTGGATCACGGGGCGGTGCAATGCGGGGCCTGCGTGCCCGGCGTTTCCATGACGCTCACCGCGCTACTCGAATGTGCGGACCACGTAACCGAGGACGACGTGCGTGCCGCGTTGACCGGGAACATCTGCCGCTGTACCGGGTATACCAAGTTCGTCGAGGCTGCGGTGAGCGTCGCCGCGGATTCGGGAGGCCGGCAATGACGGCGGTCGGAAGGAATGTTCGCCGCGCGGACGGAGAGGGAAAGGTTCGCGGATCCGTACGATACGGGATGGACTACACGGAGCTGGGTGCGTTGACCGGCAAGGTCTTGCGCTCCTCGCTCCCCGCGGCACGGATAGCCCGGCTGGACACGTCCACTGCCGCGACCATGCCGGGCGTGCGCGCCATCGCGACAGCCACGGACGCGCCCGGACTGTCCGGCATGTTCTTCGTGCTGAAGGACCAGTCGTTGTTCGCGAGGGACGAGGTCCGCTACGCCGGTGAAGCTCTCGCGGCGGTCGCTGCCGACACCGAGGCACAGGCCGAGGCTGCCCTCGCGGCAATCGAGGTGGTCCTGGATCCCTTGGACCCCGTGCTCGATCCCGATCACGCGCTCACCGACGGCGCACGGTTGATCCATCCCGACTGGGAGAGCTACGAGACGATCGTGCCGGGGCCACGTTCCGGCAATCTCGCGTGGGAGTCGCGTATCGAGCGGGGTGACGTCGACGCAGCGTTCCAGGAGGCCTATCGTGTCGTCGAGGACGAGTTCCGTACGCAGCGGCAACACCAGAACTCGATCGAGCCGCATGCCGCGGTGGCCCGGTACGAAGAAGGCCGGTACACCGTGCACACGCCGACCCAGTTCCCGTTCAACGTGCGTGGCAGAACGGCGGAGCTGCTCGGCGTGCGTCCGTCCGACGTGCGGGTGGTCGTACCGGCCATCGGCGGAGGGTTCGGCGGCAAGCTCGACATCATGCTGGAGCCGTTCGCCTGCGTTCTCGCGCGCAAGTCCGGACGTCCCGTGCGCATCGTGAACACGCGGAGCGAGGAGTTGCGCACCTGCGCACCCCGGGAGGGCGGCATCGTCCGGCTCCGGACGGCGGTAGCACGGGACGGTTCCATCCTTGCCCAGGAAGGCGAGATCATCGCGGACAACGGTGCGAACAGCAGCGGCGAGACGGTGGCGTGTGCCAATGCCGCATCGCTCGTGCTGGGCAGCACCTACCGGGTTCCGAACGCGCGTTACGTCAGCAAGGTCGTCTACACCAACACCCCGCCCACAGCAGCGTTCCGTGGCGTCAACGGCCCGTACAGCGTCTTCGCCCAGGAGATGCACCTGGACCACATAGCGCGGGAGCTCGGTATGGACCGGCGCGATATCCGGCTGCACAACCTCATTGGGTCGGGCGATGTGATGGTGAACGGTCAGGAGGTCGATGGCCCGTTCCTCCGGGAGGCGATGGATGAGCTGGAGACCATGCGGCCGTGGCAGCAGCTGCAGGCGAGTAAGCGGCCGTATCGGGGCCATGCGATCGTGCCCGTTACCTGGTTGACGAACTCCGGAGCAGGCAGTGCGAGCATGAAGCTGAACGAGGACGGCACCGTCACGGTCGCCAGCGCCGCGACCGAGATCGGTAGCGGCGCCGTCGCGACCGGTGTCCGCCAGCTGGTCGCGGACCAGCTCGGGGTGGACTTCCATGACGTGCTGGTCACACCGCCCGACACCGATACAGGAGGGTATGACCTGGGCGCGCAGGGAAGCAGGACTACCTTCGGCGCAGGCAACGCGATGATCGATGCCGGGAAGAAAGTGCGGGAACAGATCCTGGATGTCGCGGCGAACCTGCTCGAGGCGGCCCCGGAGGACCTCGAGCTCGCCGACGGTTCCGTGCATGTGCAGGGCGTGCCTGATCGGCGGGTGGGGCTCGCGGCGATTTCCGCGACAGCGTCGATGACCAGCGGTCCCATCATCGCCTCGGGCGGGTTCGTCGCTCCTCCCGAGTCTTTCGACGGTGGCTGTATGACCGGAGCGCTGTTGACGCACTTCACTGCTGCGACCTACCACGCGCATCATGCGGAGGTCGAGGTCGACCCGGACACCGGACGGGTCACGGTCCTGCGGTACACGGTCGTGCAAGACGTCGGGCGCGCGATCAACCCGCAGATGATCGAAGGGCAGATTCAGGGCGGAGTCGTACAGGGCCTGGGCTACGCGCTGTACGAGAACCTGCGTGTGCACGGAGGCGAGGTCGTCGACGACAACCTCGAGTCCTACCGGCTGCCGATCGCGGCCGACACACCACCGATCGACATATCCATCCTCGAGAACCCGTGCCCGTACGGGCCGTTGGGCGCCAAGGGGGCTGCCGAGCCCCCGATCGTTCCGGTCGCGGCGGTGATCGGATGCGCTGTAGCGGACGCGATCGGTGCCCCGGTGAACGAGTTGCCGGTCACCCCGTTCGCCGTGCTGCAGGCGCTGCGAAAGCAGGGTGAGAGCGCGGCGTGAGGCTCGTGACGGGCGCGCCGTCCGGTGCACCCGTAGCGGACGCTCCGGTAACAGGCCCGGGGACGGCGGTACTCCGCCGTCCCCGGGCCTGCCGTCTTTCGGGCCGGCTACGCACCGCTCGGTAATTTCTCGGTGGTTGGGACAGCCGTTCTCGCGATCCGGCGGAATGTGCGTCGATCACGACGTAATCGCGGCCGGCCGAAGTGCTGGCAATGTGCACTAGTTCACGTACTCCGGTTCTGTGATTTTGCTAATGACCGCAATAGTGGCCCGACCTAGACTACGAACAACATCAGACAGTGCCGTAGCCAGCATTTGCCTGCCCGACCCGGAACGGAGTCCGCGCCTTGTCGACCGTGGCAGCAACAAATGAAGCACCTACGCGGTACCGGGAATGCGGAGCGACGCCATTCCGGCCGCCGTGCGATTCCGTGCCCGAATCGGCACACTCGCGCACGGGCGGCAGGGGCGTGTACGCGAACGTCCTGGACGACCGGCAGGAGTCAGAATACCGAGGCCCTTACCATGTCTGAGCACCACGGCTCCTCCACGAATCGTCGAACCGTGACCGCCGGCGACCGCACGGGCGAGGAACGTGGGAACCGACTCCGGTCCGCCGCGCGGTCGCTTCCCGGCCCGATTCGCAACATCGCGACAGAGGTAGGTGGACCCCTGGTGCTCGCGGGTCAGACGATCCGCACCGCGGTGCGCGAACCGCGTGGGTACTGGGGCGATGTCCGTGACGATACCTACGAACTGCTGAAGAAAACCATCGTTCCCGGCATCTTTGCGATGCTCGGATACGGGATGCTGCTGGCAGTCTTCGCGGTATCCATCTTCCTGATCCTGGGCGCGCCGAACCGGCTCGGGCCCATCTACGTGGCCATCCTGATCAGGGAGATCGCGCCGTTCATCGCGGGCAGCGTGGTGGCTGGTGTGGTGGGCACCGCGACCACGACCGAGATCGGTGCCAGGAAGATCCGGGAGGAGCTCGACGCGCTGCGGGTGCTCGGGCAGGATCCGGTGCGCATGCTCGTGCTGCCACGCGTCATCGGGCTGGCGATCGTGACCTGGGTCGTCAATATCATCGGCATCCTGACCATTGTCGTTCAAGGCTACTTCGTCGCCACGCTGCTCGGTGGAACGTCGCAGGCCGCATACCTGACCGAGTTCATGTTGAATATCTCGGTTCCCGAGATATTCGCCAACGCCGTCAAAATGATCCTGATAGGTCTGCTCATCGGATTCGTGTGCGCGAGCAAAGGCCTACGAGCCACATCCGGTGCGGAAGGTCTGGGACGAGCGGTCAACCAGGCGATCGTCATTTCGGTACTAGCCGTATTCATCGTCAGCGTCTTGTTCAACATGGTGCTACTCGCAACCGTGCCCGAGATGACGGTATCGCGCTAACAGGAGTGCTTTCATGACAACAGTCAGCGACCGGTCCGCCGATTCCCGAGACGCCCGGCCGGCGACGGAAGGTGCGCAACAAGGGTACCTCGAGGAAATCGCACTGGTCACGAGCTGGACCGCACGTACGATCGTCGAGCTCCCCAAGGCGCTGCGATTTCCTACCGAGATCATACGCCAGTGCGCGATCATGATCCTGTCGAGCTCGGTCGTCGTCTGGATGCTGGTGTTCACCGGCGGTGTCATGGTGGCCGAGGTCAGCCACTACTTCCTGGAGACGATCGGCGCCCAGGCCTACATCGGATTCGTCACTGCAGCCGCGACACTCAAGGGAACCTCGTGTGTCTTCTTCGGATACATCATCGCGGCCAAGGTCGGTTGCGGGATCGTGGCGGAACTCGGCGCGATGCGGATCAACGAGGAGATCGACGCCATGGAAGTCATGGGCGTACCGTCCAGGACCTTCCTGGTCGGTACGCGTGTGTGGGCGTCCGTCATCGCGTTTCCGTTCCTGTTCGTCACCGGCTTCTCCTGGGCGTTCGTCGGCAGCTACGTAACGAATGTGATCATACTGAAAACCGTCTCCGTAGGTGGCTACAATTCGGTTTTCTGGGCGTTCACGACCCCCGGGGACATGTTCATTCGATCGATGCTCTGGGCGATGATTACTGCGCTGCTCGCCATCATTATCGCTTGCTACTACGGATACACCGCGAGCGGTGGTCCCGTGGGTGTGGGTGAGAATACTGCACGATCCATGGCATTCAACTTCGTCATGGTCAACTTGCTCGGGGCGGGAGCCATGTTCCAGTTGTTCTACGGAACAAATGTGGTAATCCCTATCGGGAACTAGAAAGCATCCAGGGAGCGCTGGGAGGTTGTTATGCCCGATGCGGTGAGCAGTGTCGGAGAGGCGTATCCGGCCGTGCCGCCGGACGCCGGCGAGAGGTCGCCGGGGGACGGCGTCGCCACGGGAACGAACGGGCACGCCGTCGAGGTCATCGATCTGCACAAGTCATTCGGCAGCTTTGACGTGCTGCGCGGCTTGAACATCGATTTCGTCGACAACGCCGTGACGACGATTCTGGGTCCGTCGGGCACGGGTAAGAGTGTGCTTCTCAAGCATATGGTCGGTCTTCTGGAGCCGGACCGCGGAGAGGTCAATGTATTCGGGAACAATATATGGTCGCTGAGCGAGAATGAGCGGTCGGATATGCGGAAGCGGTTCGGTGTGCTGTTCCAGGACGGCGCGCTGTTCGGCTCGATGGACATATTCGACAATGTCGCGTTCCCGCTTCGGAAAAATACAGAGATGCGGGAATCGGAGATTCGCGAGATCGTGACGAATCGGCTCGCGGAAGTGGGCCTGAGTGGCGCTGCCACAAAACGCCCGAACGAGATATCCGGAGGTATGAAGAAGCGCGCGGGATTCGCCCGCGCGCTGGTTATGCGTCCGGACATACTTCTCTTCGACGAGCCGGACTCCGGTCTCGACCCGGTGAGAACCAGCTTGTTGTGCGATCTCATCGTCGAGATGCACCGGGAGCACCGTGGCACGTACGTGGTCGTCACCCACGACATCAACACGACACGGCGGGTCAGCGACTACGTGGGCGTGTTGTGGCAGGGCAGGCTCGTGTACTACGGACCGATGGAAGAGGCGATGGCGTCCGAAGATCCGTTCGTGCGGCAGTTTCTGTCCGGTGATTCGGTCGGCCCGTTGGGAATGGAATGACATGTGGAAACGATCCCTGCTGATAGGCGGAGTGCTGGTCGTCGTGCTCGGGGGCGTGGCTGCGACGTCGCTGGCGTCCGAGGACGACTACGAGGTCGACTTCGTCGTGCCGTCGGCAGCGCAGCTGCTCGAGGGCTCATTCGTGTGGATCGACGGGCAGGAGGCCGGCGAGGTGCGCGACCTCGAGGTTCGTGACGGAAAGGCCATCGTCACGGCCGCGTTCGACGCGGCCCACGCACCGCTGCACGAGGGAACGTCGGCGAGGGTCGAGTGGCAGTCCGTGCTCGGCGAGCGGATCTTCAGTGTCGATCCGGGGCCGGCCGACAACGCGGAGATTCCCTCCGGTGCCATGTACGAGGGGGAGGTCACGCAGATCGAGGTGGATCAGGTCCTCGCGGCGCTGGACGAGCAGACACGGGAGGAACTGACGTCGTTGCTGCGTGGGCTGAACCGCACGGTGGACGGCAATGAGGACGATCTCCAGGCGACTCTGGCCGAGGCCGGACCGGCGGTGCGGGCACTCGGTGAGGTGCTCGACGCGGTAGGGCAGGACGGGCCCGCGATCCGGCGGCTGGTGCAGCAGCTCGAGGACATGGTCGGGGTGCTGGCCGAACAGCACGGCGACGTCTCCGGTGTGGTGGAGAACCTTACCGGGACCACGGGCCGGCTGGCAGAGCAGCGGGATAACGTCGCGGAGGGACTCGGCGAGCTCCCCGATACTCTCGACGCCGCACGCGAGACGCTCGACGACGTCCCTGAAGCGGTGGACGCGGCGGTCCCGTTGCTCGAGGACTTCGGCCCGGCGAGCGAGCGGCTCACGTCGGTGTCGCGCAACCTGAGTCCGGTGCTGTCGGACCTGCGACCGACCGTCGCGGAACTGCGCCCGACGCTGGAGGCGACGCAGGTGCTGCTGGATCACACGCCGGGCCTGCTCGACTCGGCGCACGGTGTGCTCCCGCAGGTGGCACGCACGATGAACAAGCTGCATCCCGCGGTGGCGCACCTGCGCCCGTACTTGCCGGAGGCGGTCGGCTGGATCAACAACTGGGGACGTGACTACGCCTCCTACGACTCGCAGGGCCATGTGTGGCTGGGCGGGCTGGCGCAGGCGGGACTCGCCGCGATGAACGATCAGCCGCCCGGGGGCACGCCTCCGATGTCGATCGAGGAGCCCCCACCCGGCGAGGTGGTCGACCAGCCGTGGACCGATGCGCACGGAAGTGAGATGCGATGAGGACGATGCGATCACGGGGTGTCCGTATCGCGGCGATGGTTGCCGCTGCCGGTCTGGTGGTAGTGCTGGCCACGGCGGGCATGTCCGATGACACGGATGACGTGACCATCACCGCGTGGTTCGAGGATGCCAGCCCGATGGTGCCCGGTAACGAGATCAAGGCGTCCGGGGTCACGGTGGGTGAGATCGAATCCATCCAGCTCGAGGACGACCGGGCCAAGGTGACGATGAGCGTGGACCGCGCGGTCCTGCCGCTCTACCGGGACGCCCGGGTCACCATCACGTTGAAGGACCTGTTCGGGGAACGCTACATCAAGCTGGAGCGTGGTTCGGGCCCCGAACCACTTGCTGACGACTCGCTCGTGCTGTCCGAGGACAACACCGGCCGCGTGGTCGACCTGCAGGACATCCTCAACGAGGTCGATGACCCGACGGGAACAGCGCTCGCCGCCCTTGTGACGACTCTGGGAGAATCCGCGAACGGTCGCGGCGAGCAGATCGCGGACGGCATCGCGGCGCTCGAACCGGCCATGCGGCAGGCGGACGAGCTCGCCGCGATTCTCGGGGAGCACAACAAGCTACTGACGGATCTCGTCGACAGCGTCCAGCCCGCCGTCTCGGCGCTGGCGGATGGCCGTGGCGAAACGCTGGACCGGCTGGTGGACTCGACGGAGCTGACGCTGTCCACGGTCGCGCGGCGCGGCGAGGAGACGCGAGCGGCGCTCGATCGGCTGCCGGGGACTTTGGCGGACGCGCAACGGACGCTGGCACGGGTCGCCGGGGTGTCCGAGGACGCGACGCCGACGTTGGCGGATCTGCGGCCGGTGACCGGTGACCTCAACGACGTCGCCGGCGAGCTCCACCGCTTCGCCGATGCCGTCGATCCCGCGCTGGCGTCGCTAACGCCGGTTCTCGAGCGGGCCGAGGTGATGCTGGACGAGGCCGAGCCGTTGCTCGACTCCCTGCAGCCTGCCGGCGAGGACCTGCGTGGTGTGGCAGCGCACGGCAGGACGCTCATGGAGGAGGCGCTCAGCAAGCGGCTCGACAACCTCATGGAGTTCATCCGGGGCTGGTCGCTGAGCACCTCAGGCTACGACGGGCTCAGTCACTACTTCCGCGCCGCCGTGGTCTCCTCGCCCCGGGGTCTGGCAGCCACGGGTCTGGGCGGGATCCCGGGCGCGCCGGAGGCCGAGGATGCGGTACCGGACGTGCCCCTACCCGGGGCTACGCTGCCAGCTCCGATCGGCCCGGAAGACAGTGACGGAGGCGGGGAAAACGGAGCGGATGCGTCGCCGGACGGTGACGTGACCGGTCTGACGGAGGAACAGGAACAGTCCATGCTCGGCCAGCTGCTCGGAGGTCAGTAGCGATGGGTCCACGAGAGTCGAGAAGTGTTGCGACAACGGTCCTCATGGGCATCGCCGGTCTGGCCGGAATCGGGCTCGTCCTCTACATTGCCGGTACGGCCCACACGGGGTTGCCGTGGCAGAGCAGCACCGTCGTGCAGGCCGAGTTCACCGATACGGACAGCCTGGCGGAAGGTAACGAGGTCCGGCGCAACAGCGTGCGGATCGGCAAGGTCGCCGATATCGAGTACGAGGACGGCACTGCCGTGGTGACGATGCGGCTGGACGGGGAGGTCGACCTCTACGCGGACGCTACGGCCGAGGTATGGGACTTCTCGGTTCTCGCGGCCAAGTTCGTCGAGCTCTCGCCAGGAAGCCCGGAAGCCGGCGAGCTGAACGGCGACCGTATCGCGGCAGAGCAGACGACAGACTCCGCCGATCTCTACGAGCTCTTCGAGGTGCTCGACGAGCCGAGCCGGGAAGGAGCCACCAGCGCGATCCGCGAGCTGGGCAGTGGCGCGGCGGGTCGGAGTCGCGACCTGCAGCACTTCGTGCAGTCCTTCCCCGGAATACTGGCCGATACCGGGGAGATCTCCAGCGCGCTGGCGGCCGACGCCGCCGACCTGCCGGCACTGCTCCGCAGCGCCGAGCAGGTGGCGTCCCGGTTCGCGGGGCGCGAGGAGCAGATCGCGGGCGCACTGGAACAGTCGGATGCCACGCTGCGGGCACTCGCGGCCGACGGTGGCGAGCCGCTGGCGGAGTCACTGCAGCGCCTTCCGGGGACGCTGGACAGTACGCGGACGGCATTTCAGTCGCTCGACGCGCCGCTCGAGGATACCGAGGCGGCTTTCGACGAGCTGCGAACCGGTGCGCGGGCACTGTCCGAGGCCGAGGAGGACCTTCGCGGTGTGCTGCGGGAGTCCGTCGAACCGTTCGGCAAGGTACCGGATGTGGCAGAGCAGGCGACGCCGGCCGTGAACGAGCTGACGGGGACGTTCGCCGACGCCCGGCCCCTGGCGCCGCAGGTCCGGCGTGCGCTTGACGACCTGGAAACGCCGATGAGTGTGCTGGCGCCCTACGCCCCCGAGATGGGTACGTTCTTCGTGCGCGGGCACAGCTGGACGTCGGAGAACGTCGACGGGGTGCATTACGCGCGGCTGGGTATCGCTTCCCCGGTGATCCGTACGGTGGGCGGCTTGCTCGGCCCGGGCGCAGTCGAGCAGGACGTCTACCCGGAACCGGGCGAGGCCGATCATCACAGGGCCGAGAATCTCGTGGGAGGTGTGCGATGAAGACTCTCCGACGCGTTGCCGCGCGCGTGCCGAAGCCGGTCAACGGGGTGTCGCGCTCGACTGCCGGCCTGCTCATCCTCGTGCTGTTCTTCGCGTTCGTTGCCGCGCTGTACAACAAGGAGCGCATCACGAACACGGTCGCCGGGATGTTCGCGGACACCACACGGGTACAAGCGGAGTTCTCCCGTGACTACCAGCTGCGCGATCACAAGAGTGACGTGAAGTTGGGTGGCGTGATCGTCGGCTCCGCGATCGGCGGTGAGCCCTCTGACGGCGGGTCGTGGATCGTCACGATGCAGATCGACAGCGAGGCGGCGGACAAGCTGGGGAGTAGCCCGTCCGCGAGCGTCCGCCCCACGTTGCTGCTCGGCGGTAACTACTATGTCGAGCTCCGGCCGGGCGGCGGCGGTGAGTTCGACGGCGAGACGATCCCGCAGGAGCGGACGAGCGTGCCGGTCGAGCTCGAACACGTGCTGGCCGCGGTCGGCAGCGAGGAGGCCAAGGAAGGCATCCGGGCCTCGGTGGGCCAGCTCGACGGGGTACTGCGCCAGGGAGGTGCCGACGCGCTGGAGAACCTGCTCGAGACTGCACCGGACGTGCTGCCGGCCACCGGCGACGTGCTGGAGGCCACCCGTGGCACCAGACCGGCACGCGACCTTCCCGAACTGGTCGCCGGCTTCCAGTCGGCAGCCGATGCCCTGACACAGCGGGAGGGTCAGCTCGGCGAGATCCTGACCTCACTCGAGGCCAGCACGGCAGCACTCGACGAGGGAAGCGCCCCTCTCGCCGAGGCCGCATCCACCCTTCCCGATACCCTGCGGACCACCCGTGCCGGTCTCCGTGACCTGCAACCTACCGTGGACCAGCTGATCTCGACGGCGGAGAGCGCCCGTCCCAGCGTCCGGGAGCTGGACGGCCTGCTGGCCGAGCTGGATCCCGTACTGGAACGCACCCGGCCGTTCCTCGAGAACCTGCGCCCCCTGCTCGACCAGGCCCGCCCGGTCGTCGAGCAGCTGGTGCCGGTCTCGGACGAGTCGACCCGGGTACTGCGCGATGTCGAGGGGCCGGTGCTGGATCGGCTCGAGGGGCCGATATCCGACACCGTGCTGTCGCCGTGGGAAGGCAGCGGCCGGTATGCCGGCGGCGGGTCGAGCGGGAACCCACTGTACGAGGAGCTCGGCTACCTGGCCAGCCGTGGTGCCGACGCGCTGTCCTGGAACGACGGGTCCGGCGGGCACTCGCGCCTGTCCGCGGGAATCGCGGCGAACTCGGTGGGCGGTAGTGGCACGCCGAAGAGCCTGCAGCAGTACCTGGCGACGCTCGGGCTGGCCTCGCCCGGCCCGCATCAGAACGACGGTGACCCGCTGGCGACACCGTCCCTGCCAACGGAGGGAGGAGGTTCGCGGTGAGGAGAAAGCACCTCTCCCTGCGCCGTAGCTGGGAGCGCATGCGGACGGTACCCGGTCTCGGGCGCAACACACTGGTCGTCGCCGCGCTTGTCCTGCTCGGCCTGACCGCGGCGACGGTGAACCTCTACAAGGCCCATTTCGTCCCGCCCTGGGAGGAGCGGTACACCTTCGCGGCCGAGTTCGAGAACGTCACCGGGGTCAACCCGGATACCAAACATCAGGTGACGATCGCGGGCGTCGAGGTCGGCCAGATCGTCGACTGGGAGGTGACCGAGAGTGGTACCGCGGTGCTCGAGTTCAGCCTCGAGCAAGGGCACGTGATCCACGACGACGCCCGGGCGGTCATGCGGACAGTGAACCCGCTCAACCAGATGTATGTCGAGATCGACCCCGGCGGTTCGCCCGCGGAACCACTACCCGAGGGTGGCACGCTACCGAGTAGCCAGACGGAACGGGCGATACAGCCCGACGAGGTGCTGGACCATCTGGACGAGCGATCCCAGCGGTCGATCAACGCGTTGCTCCGCGAGTCCGATGTGGCCCTGGCGCGGGCTCCGGAGCAGCTACCCGGCGGGCTGGAAGCCACCGAGAACACCTTCACCGGGCTCCGGCCAGTGATGGAGGCGCTGCAAACGCGGAGCGACAAGCTCAGCGAGCTCATGACGGGGCTGTCCCGGATCGCCTCGGCCGCCGGCGACAATCACGAGCGAGCCACGAGTCTCGCCGACTCCGCCCAGGAGACGCTGGGGATCCTGGAAGACAATGACGCCGATCTCCGAGCGACGCTCGAGGAGTTACCGGGACTCAACGACGAGCTCCGGCGCACGCTGTCCGGGACCCAGGACCTGACCGAACAGCTGGACCCCGTGCTGGCGGACGTCGATGCCGCCGCGGAGTCACTGCCGGACGCGCTGAGCCGGCTCGGTTCGACGACGAGGCAGATCGGGAGGACGGTCGAGGAGGCAAGCCCGGTCGTGGAGAAGGCCAGGCCCGTGGTGGCGAGCCTGAGTCCCCTTGTCGACGACGTCGACCACGCGCTCGACGACGCCGGCCCGGTTACCGAGGGGCTCGACCACGACACGGAGGTGGTCACCTCGTACCTGACGGACCTGCAGGCATTCGTCTACAACACCTCGTCGGTGTTCAGCACGACCGACGCGCGGGGCACGATCATCCGCGGCCACGCGGTGGCCCCGCTGCCCGATGGCGGCTCGCTTCCCGGCAGCCGGGGTGGGTACGCCCCGAATCCCGAAGAGAGCGGAACCGGCGGGGCCGACGAGACATCCGAGGGAGGCCGATGATGAGTATCCGGATGCGTTCCACTCCGGCCATTCGCCTGATGACCGTTCTCGGTTTCGTGGTGGCGGGGATCATCATCGCGCTGTACCTGCTGTCCGGGTCGCACCTGCGTATTCCGCTGCTCAACGAACCACACGTCTACGAGGTCTCCGCACAGCTGGAAGACGCGGACAATCTGGTTCGGGGCGGCCAGGTACGTATCGCAGGCGTGCAGGTGGGCGATGTGCAAGCCATCGAGCAGCATCACGACCACGTCGAGGCGGTGATGTCGCTCTACTCCGAGCACGTACCGTTGCACGAGGGAGCGACCGTCCGTGTCGGCGCGCGGTCGCTGGTGGAGGAGAGCTATCTCGAGGTGCGCGACGGGGACGGCGAGCCCATCGAGTCGGGTACGACGTTGCCGCGCGAGGCGACGCAACACAGCACCCAGCTGCGGGACGTGCTGGACAGCCTGGACCCCGAGACCCGCGATGCCATGAGCAGCCTGATGCAGTCGGCAGGCGAAGGCACCGAGGGAACCAGCGAGGATTTCGCGGATACCCTGGCAGGGCTCGGCGATCTGGGGCGTGACGGGCACACTGCGCTGGACGCGATCGCCGCCCAGTCCGAGGATCTGACCGCCCTTGCGGGGCACACCGAGACGCTACTGTCGGCGCTGGATACGAGTGAGGGCGCGATCGCGAGGATGGTCGAGAACACCGACCGCCTCACCGCGGCGACCTCGGCGCAGAGCGAGGCGATCTCCGGGACGATGCGAAAGCTTCCCGGTGTGCTGGCGAGCGCGGATAGTGCGGGTGACAGTCTCACCGAGCTGTCGGGGTCGCTGGCCCCGGTGGCGGCCAACCTGAGCGAGGCGGCACCACACCTCAGCGACGCGCTCGCCGAGCTGCCCGCCACCAGCGCGGACCTTCGCGGGCTGCTGCCCTCGCTGTCCGGCACCCTCGACAAGGCACCGCCGACGCTGGAACGCCTGCCGCGATTCTCCGGCGACATGGCCGAACTGATTCCCGAATCCATCGCGATGTTGCGCGACGTGAACCCGATGCTGGCCTATCTCGAGCCGTACGGTCCGGAGATCGCCGCATGGTTCGCCAACTTCAACGCCATCTCGCGGTACACCGACGAAGCAGGCGTCCACTACTTCCGGCTCATGCCGATCCTGAACGACATGTCGGTGGTGTCGCCGCTGGAGACCGGGGAGGTGCTTTCGTACAAGAACCCGATACCCGAGCCCGGCGCCGGCGCGGACCCGGGGTCGTTCGACCGTGAGTACCCGAAGGTGGAACGCGACCCCGACCCGCGTGAGGAACCGGATTCGGAATGAGACGGCTCCGGTCCGGTCTCGGTGCCGTGCGGCGGGCCGGTACAGCGTGCCGGGTCGCCGCCGCACGGTTCCGCCCGGCGGGCCGACCGGGGAGGTTGCGCCGGACGGTGTCCAGGGGCTGGCGATCCTGCCGTGCGTGGCTGTCGCTCCGCCGCGTGCTTGCTGCCGGGCTCGCGGTAGGCATCGTGCTTGCCACCGTAGCGGGCCTGTCCCGGCTGACGACCGGGACAGGCCCGGAGTCGTTCGTCCCCGCAGATGACCGGTCGCTCGAACTGCTCGACGAGGCCGCCAGCTCGTTCGGGGGCGACCCGATCGTGGTGATAGCCGAATCGGACGGGCCTCGCGAGCTTCTCTCCGCCGGGCAGCTGCCCGTGCTCATGAGACTCGAAGGCGCGCTTGCCGACCTCGATGACGTGTCCGTTGTGTACGGCCCGGCGACGATCCTGAACCAGATCGCGGCCTCGGCGCAGAACATGCTGGCATCGCTGTCCGGAAATCGCGACGCCCTGCGGCAGGACGCTCGGGAAGAGGCATTGAGCGAGGGGTTGTCCGAGAACGCGGCAGCCGAGCGGGCTGAGGAGGCTGTCGCGGAGTTCGACAACCGCTACGGCGGGCTGCTGGTGCAGGGCTTGCCTGCCGGACTACCCACGGTGCACAACCCGGACTTCGTCGAGCAGGTCATCTTCGGCGACGGTGACACACCGAAACCGCGATGGGACTTCGTGGTGCCACGGGAGGACGCCGTAAGCATCCTCGTGCGCCCGAGGGAGGGGCTCGATCAGGCAGGAACCGAGGAGCTTCTCCGGCGTGTGCGTGCCGAAGTGGACGCCGCCGAGCTGGCGACCGAACGTGTCACGGTCACGGGCGTACCGGCCGTGACGGGTGGTCTCGGGGAACGGATCCGGCGAGAGGTTCCCTTGCTCGGCGCTGCCGCGATCCTGGCCATCGGTGCGAGCTACCTACTCGTGCCATGGTTACCGTCACGGCGACGGCGGCTGGTGCCGATCGCCGTGACGCTGAGTGCCACGGCGATGGTGCTCGCCGGGTTCGGCTGGCTCGACCGGCCGCTCTCCTTGGGGGTCATCGCGTTCCTGCCGATCCTGGTAGGTATCGCGAGCGACTTTCCCGCGTACCTGGAACGGCGGACGGACAGGCGGCGGGCCGTCGTCGTGGCGCTGGCCAGCGCGGCGGCGTTCGGTTCCCTGGCAGCCACCCCGCTACCGTTCGTCCGCGAGCTGGGTGTGGCGCTGGCCGCGGGGCAACTGGTCGCCCTCGCGCTGGCGCTGGCCATCCAGCGAACCCGCAGCGCCCGACGCGGGCGAAGCGCCGTTGCGGGTGCTGCCGGCTCCGTCGACGCCGCGGCACGTGACGAACGCGGCGCCGTTGGTGATGACGGCTCCGCCGGTGTTCCGGTCAGCGGGAACACCGGCAGCGGGAAAGCAGGGAGCCGGCTGGGGCTGCCGCTGCGAGTGAGTGTATTCGTGCTGCTCGCGGTGCTGGCCGCGGCGGGCTGGTCGGCGCTGCGGCCCCTCGATGTCGAAGCGCGACCGGACGCGCTCGCCGAGGGGCTGCCCGCCATGGAGCACGCCGGTCACGCGGAAGAGGTCCTGGGAGCCTCCGGGGAGGTTCAGGTGCTGGTTCGTGGCGACAACGTGCTGGACCCGGACGTGCTCGCGTGGATGCGCGCGGCACAGGACGCGATCGTTGTCCAGCATGGTGGGGAGCTCACACCGATCCTGACGCCACCGGGGCTGCTCGAGTTCCTGGGGCGGGAACCGACGGCCGAACAGGTGCGGTCCGGGATGCGTCTCATGCCGGAGTACCTCACGCGTGCGGTCGTACGCAGCGATGAGCGTTTCGCTGCTATGAGCTTCCAGCTGGGACTGCAAGACCTGGCAACGCAACAGGAGTTGCTCGAGGACGTCCGTGCCGGCATCCCCGAGCCGCCGGAGGGTGTCGAAGCGGACCTCGTGGGACTGCCGGTAACCGCGGCACGGGCGTATGAGCTGATGACCGACAACCGGTACGTGACCAATGGGCTCGGCGTGCTCGGTGCGGGTGTCGTACTGCTGGTGGGCCTGCGCCGTCGTGGCGACGCGATCCGCGCTGTCGCCGCCGCGATGCTGGCTACCGGTTGGGGCCTGGCGGGACTCTGGGCGCTCGATATCGGCATGACCCCGCTGACCATGGTGCTCGGCTCTCTCACCACGGCCGTCGCGTGCGAGTACACGGTCATGCTGGGCGACCGGACCGGCAACGGCACACGCTCCCTGGCGCGCACGGTCGCGGTGGCGGCCTTGTCGGCGTCACTGGGCTACTTTGCGCTGACCCTGTCGGGGCTGGCGGTACTGAGGGAGTTCGGAGTGGTACTGGCCGGAGCGGTCGTGCTGTCCTTCGTCGCAGCGCACGTGGTACGAGGCTTGTTCACGGGGCGTAGGCGGCAGGACAGCCGGCTCGCCGGGGCCTCCCGGACCAGAGCCGAGCGCGTCCGCGTGTGACGCGCGGGAAGGAGTCGAGGGTATGAAGCGAGCCATTCGTAGTGTCCTCGCCGCCGGGAGGGCTGCCGCGACGGGCGCGGCAGCCGCGCTGGCGAGACTCGTGCCCGGCACCCCGCGAGCACGTGCCGTCGCCGTGGTCGCCGCGGCGGTCGTCGTGGCGGGTGGTGCAGCTCCCTTCGCGATCGAGCGCCTGACCGGTCTTCCCGATGATGCCGCATTCCGGATCGGCGATGTCGTCGTGACCGAGAGCGAACTCGACAAGCGTGTGGACTCCCTCGAGGCCCTCTACGGAATCCGGCGTCCGGCTGACGGCGACGATCAGGTGGATACGTTCCGGCGGGACTCGGCGAAGGCGATGGTCGTCAGCATGATCCTGGAGAACGCCGCGCGTGATCGCGGTATCGAGGTTTCCGACAAGACTGCACGCGATCGACTCGACGACATGGTCGAGAAGCAGATGGGCGAGGGCGGCCGGGCGGCATTCATCGACCTGCTCGGTAACGCGGGTGCCTCCGAGGAGGACGTTCTCGACGAGATCAAACGCCAGGAGATCACCTCGCGCCTCATGGACGAGGTTACCGCGGATGCCGAGGACCTCACCGAGGACGAGGTCCGGGAGGCATTCACGGAGCGTCGAGACGAGATGGTCGCACCACAACAGCGCCGGTTGCGCAATATCGTGGTCGGCACCGAAAGCGAGGCGCGCGAGCTGATGGACCGCCTCGCGGACGGCGAGGATTTCGCCGCACTGGCGCGGCGCCACTCTCTCGACGCGAGTACCCGCGAACAGGACGGTGACCTCGGACTCGTGGCGCGGCGGCAGGTGGACGAGCGCTACGGTGAGGTCGCGTTCACCGCGGCGGAAGGTGACACGTTCGGCCCCGTGGAAACCGAGCACGGCTGGAATGTCGGATACGTGGTAGAGGTCGTGGACGAGCGCGAGCTGACATTCGAGGAAGTACGGGAAGAGCTACGGCAGGCACTGGAATCGGAACGGGAGCTCGCGATCTGGCGGGAATGGCTCGGCGAGCGCATCCGTGAGGCCGACGTCGATTACGCCGACGCCTACCGCCCGGCGGAACCGGACGCACCACCGACCGGTCCCGGAGAACCCGGGGGGACGGGTGATGGAGACGAGAAAGGTAGCGCGCCGCGATGACGATGTCGATCCTGTTGTTGCTGCTAGCGATCATCTCCTTCGCGTTCGGTACATGGGGTCGGCGGCACGCGGCGACGCTGGTCTCACGGTCGTTGCCGGACAAGGGGAAACATTCCCGGGAAAAGTCGCTACGAAGGGGGAGCGCCGCGTTCCGGATCACCGGCGTACTGTGGTTCCTGCTCGCGATCGTGCACGTGATGATGTACTACTGACGCTCGGGCAGCCTTCACGCCGGTAACATGGTCGTCACGCACGACTGAAGGACCGAATGTTCAGTGTTCTCGCCAATGACGTGGTGATATCGCGGACTTACGATGTGACCATGCGCTGTTCCATCCTCCGCGTACGCTGAGGTGAGCAGGGGTACGGCGGAAGGCGCGACTGCCGGGCGGGATTCCCGTCCTGGCGGTCTCGCACGGGAACCACGCAGCCCTTTGTCTCCGAGATCGTGTGGTTAGGCATTCATGACAGCGACTACCCAGCACGCAAGTACCCGGTACGAACACCCGCACGAGGCGGGCGCGGAATGCGATGGCGGCACGGTGGTGGAGAGTTTCGGGCATACTGTGACTGTCGCGGATGGATTCGATGGAGTGAACCGTATCGTGGGCAAACTCCGGAGCCATCGCTACCGGGTCACCGACTTCCACGCCTATCCCGTCTCGGAACCGGGTACCTGGGCCGCCGAGTACACGGTGGCCGGGACTACCGATGACGCGAGACTGCTGCGGGGCAAGCTCGAGCGGATCCCCAGTGTCATCGAGGTGCATTCGCGATGACCGTGCGCGGTGCGGGAAGCCGGCAGGCGATCGCGGGGAACGATAGCGCGCACACCGGCGCTCCGCGACATCACCACCGCCCGTGCCGGGCCAGGGACGGAGACGCGCCGGCTCACGGGCGCTGTAGTTGCGAGTCGAGTATCGCCGAATGGTATCTGGACTACGGGCAGGCAATCCGCCAGTTCAGCATCTCACGGACCGCTGACGTGGCGACGGCGGAGGATTGCGCGAGTGAGACCTTCCTCCGCGCGCTTACCCGCAGGTCGCAGTTCTCCTGCGCGGGTGCGGGCGTTCAGCCATGGTTGTTCACGATCACGAGGAACATCGTGCGTGATCACTACAATTCGGCAAGGCATCGGCGGGAAGTACCCACGGAGTTCGTACCCGAGGATGTCGGCACGGTGATGGGCCCGGAGCACGAGTTGGCGATCCGGGAGACCCGGGAATCCGTCGAGGCGCTGCTCGAACTGTTGCCGCAGGACCAGGCCACGTGCCTGCGGCTCCGCTTCATCGAGCAGCTCTCGGTGCGTGAGACAGCTGACGTGATGCACCGGACCGAGAACGCGATCAGGGCCTTGCAGCACCGAGCCATCCGCAAGCTGAGCAAGGTGGCTCCGGCTCATCATCACGCGTAGCGGCTGTACCGCCCGGCTTGCCGGGGTGGTCGACGGCTGTCACCGTGTACACTCCGCGCGATCAGACCGCCTCGGTGCGGGTGTCACGCTCGGTCACCCATGCGGCGATCTGTGCCCGGGACGTGAAGCCCAGCTTGGCGAGCACGTGCTCCACATGGGCTTCGACGGTGCGCCTCGAGATCACCAGCCGGGTGGCGATCTCGCGATTGCTGAGTCCCTCGGCCACCAGGCCCGCGATCTCGGACTCGCGTCGGGTGAGTTGTGCCGACGCCGTGTCGTGTTCCCTGGCGGGTGCCTCGACGTCGGTTTTCTCGAGGGTGAACCTGACGGCCTCGTCGATACTCATCCTGGTGCCGGCCCGGAACGCTGACGTGAAGGGGCGTTCGCCGAGGCGGCGTGCGCGTGCGAGGCTCTCTGCCCGGTACCGGTGCAGGCCGGGAATGGCGCTCAGTGACATGCCCATGGCACGCCATATCGTGTCCGCTGCGCCGAGGACGGTGGCAGCGCGCTCGCAGCGATGACGCGTGGCTTCGATCCACGCTATCGCCTCGAAGCACTCCGCGATGCCGAGCTGGTCGTCGATGGCCCACTTGATGTCCAGGCCGTCGAAGGCTCGCCGGAGCGCCAGGTCGATATCGCCCTGCCTCCAGGCGTTGAGCGACGCGGCCCACAGCGAGTAGGACCGGATCCACAGCTCGCCTGCGGGTTCTGTCAGTGCCTGACAGCGGCGATGCGACTCGTTCGCCTTGACCGGATCACCGTGGAGTACAGCGGCAAGGCTGTGCAGGAACAGCGTGAACGCGGCGCCGATATGGTCGCCGACCTGGTCGCAGATCTCGAGGGCGTACTCGAACACCGCGATGGCCTCCGGTAGCTCGTCGGCGTACATGGCCGCCAGAGCACGACTCTGTGCTACGTAGGCCATGCAGCGCCTGTCGCCGAGGCGCTCCGCGATGGTGTTCGCCTCGGCGAGCTGCTCGCCGGCGGTCTCGGGATCGTCCTGGAGAGTGGCCAGGTTCGCGTCGACGCAATGCGCATGGGCTTTGAGTTCGCCGTCGTTCGTGGTTCGCGCGAGCACGAGGTCCAGCCAGTGGCGCCCCTCGCTGATGAACCCGCGGGTGAGCCAGTAGAAGTACAAGTCGCTCGCCAGACGCAAGGCGGCGTCCTCCTCGCCCGGCTCGGAGACGCAGTACTCGAGCGCCGCACGGATGTTCGTGTGGTCACGCCGCAGCCGGTCGAGTCGCTGCGCCTGTTCCGGCCCGATCCATTCCGCGAAGGTTCGTGCCACGAGATCGGCATAGAAGTCCCGATGGCGCCTTCGCCACCAGGCCAGCTCACCCGAACCGTGGAGACGCTGTTGCCCGTACTGCCGGATCGTCTCGAGAAGCTGGTACCGAACGCGCGCTCCATGGTCCTCGCGTATCAGGATGGACTTGTCCACAAGCGAGGCCAGGACATCGAAGATCTCCGAGCTCGGAATGTGGCCGTCGGAGCAGACCTCCTCGGCGGCGTCGAGCTCGATGCCACCGGAGAAGACGGTCAACCTGCACCAGAGGGCTTGCTCCTTTGGCGAGCACAGCTCGAAGCTCCACGTGATCAACGCCCAGAGCGTTTTCTGCCGGTCGGGGGCATTCCTGCTACCGGAAGTGAGCAGGTTGTAACGATCGGTAATCCGCTCGACGATCTGGTCGAGTGACAGCGCGCGTAGCCGGATGGCGGCGAGCTCCAGCGCGAGTGGCAAGCCGTCGAGTGCGTGGCACAACGTCGCGACGGCCGTACGGTTGGCCTCGGTGAGCTGGAAGCCGGGGACGGCAGAGTTCGCGCGGTCCAGGAACAGGTTGACCGAGTCGTACTGGACGAGACTCGCCGCAGACGAGCACGCGGTATCGGGAACCGTGAGAGGGGGGACGGATAGCGTGCTTTCGCCTGCGATGCCGAGCGGCTCGCGGCTGGTGGCAAGGATTCTCAGGTCCGGTGCGGTCTGCAGGAGCTCGTCTGCCAGGGTGGCGCATGCGTCCAGCACGTGCTCGCAGTTGTCGAGCACGAGCAGCAACTTTCGCGTGGCGAGATACTCGGTGAGCGTTTCGATCCGCCACTGCCGCGAGACTTCGCGCAGCCCGAGCGCGTCGGCTACGGTATGCCCGAGCAGCGAGGAATCCTGCAGTTCGGCGAGCCGGACGAAGCAGATTCCGTCGGGGAAAGCCCGCTCGAGTTCGCGTGCGAGCCGCGCCGCCATCCGCGTCTTCCCGGAACCGCCGACCCCGGTCAACGTGACCAGATGGGTGAGCGCGAAGAGGCGCTTCGCCTCGTTCAGCTCGCGCCGCCTACCCACGAACCGCGTCACCTCGACGGGCAGCGTGCGTGACGGCGGCTGCGGCGGTTTCTCTGTCATCGTCCGGATTCTAGACGAGGCGACTGTGACGTTTAGCGCAAATCATAGCCCTGGTTCAGCTCGTGTCCAGTCCCGTCGCCGCAGACCGGACGGGGTATCCCCCATACGAGTGACCGAGGCACCGTCGACACCTCGCATCTAGGTATGACCGTGCGGTTGTCACGGTGCTGCCTCCGGGCGCCGCCATGGGACAACGGCCAGATCACGTCGACTTCGAAGAGGTGCTCCTGCTATGACGATCGTCGATAGGGTGAGTCTGGAGAGTGCCCCGATGGCCAACGGCTGCGAGGGACTTGTCACGAGCGATGTCGTCAACGTCGACGGCGCACCGAGCCCGCCGTCGCTTCGCGATGTGCTCGGGCAGGTCACCGAGCAGGCGCTCGATGTCATGTGCGCACCGCACGGGCTGGATGTGCCGCTACGCGGGGTGCTGATCTGGGACTCCGGCGGCTTCGCTCGCATCGAGTCCGGTGACGTCGTGCTCGCGGTCGGACTGCCCACGGCATTCTCGGTATCGCAGGTCCTGCGGGCCGCTGCCCGGGCAGGCGCCGCGGCGGTGGTGATCAAGCAGCCCGACCATCCGTCGTGGGTGCGTTCCGAGGCCGATGTACAGGGAGTCGCCGTCCTGGCCGCTCCGCAGGAGCTGTCCTGGGACAGGTTGTACACCGACCTGCGAGCGACAGTGACGGCCGCCTCGATGTCCGTCGAGTCGGGCGAGCGCACTCCCGTCGGTGACCTGTTCTCCCTGGTGAACGCGGCCGCCGCCGTCTGCTCCGGCCCGGTCGAGCTGTACGACTCCGAAATGCAGGTGCTGGCGTACTCGAACCTGGACGAGGACACCGACGAGCTGCGCAGGCTCTCGATCCTGCACCGCCGCCCACCGCCGCACGTCATGAGCTGGCTCCGTGACAGCGGCTCGCTGCAGCGTGTGCGCGGTGCGCACCGGCCGACCCGGATCGAACCGGTGGGCCACCGTCCCCGGCTGATCGTCCCGATCCGCGCAGGCGTCGACATTCTCGGTTACATCTGGGTCACCGTGGCCCGGGAGACTACCTGCGACGCGACCGGCGCCTCGTTGACCGATATAGCGCGCATCGCATCGGGGCTTCTCGTTCGCTTGCGGACGGCAGGTGACACCGAGCGGCGCATGCGTGGTGAGCTGTTGCGGGGCGTGATCGAAGGCAGCGGGTCGCCGGAAGTGCTCGCAGGCTGCCTGGGAGTCGACAGCGACGAGTCGTTCCGACTCCTCGCCTTCCGGCCGCGTGCAGGCGACCGACCGGTGAACGCGCATCTGCTCATCGAGGAACTTGTGGTACTCCGTCTCGAGCTAGCAGGCATCCGGGGCAGCGCGGCATCGCTGGGTGGGCGCGTGTACGCCCTTGTGCCGGAGGCTCACGGGACGCACGGTGAGACGCGGGAACTGGCGGCATCGATTCTCGACCACGTCGAGAACCAGCTGCGGACCGATGCCGTCGTCGCGATCAGCGACGCGCTGCCGAACCTCGCGACATTGCCGAGGGGGCGCGACGAGGTCGATCGTGTCATGCGACTGACCTCCGGGACGGAGGGTGCGCGCGTCACCAGCCTCGAAGACCTGCGGTCGAGCGTCATCCTCGCCGAGCTGCGCGAACTCATGCGCGAGCGAGCACACTTGCTCCGTGGAGCGATCCAACGTCTCAGCGACATCGACAAGGCCAGGAACGTCGATTACGTCACGACCCTACGCGAGTACTTCGACGCGCAGTGCGATCTCACGAAAGCATCCAAGAGATTGTGTGTGCATCGAAATACCCTCCGGTACCGGCTCGGTCGAATCCAGGAACTCTGCGGGATCGATATCAACAACCCGACCGAACGCCTCGTCGCGGAACTTCAACTGCGCCTGGGGTTCGGCGAATGAGCCGTCGACCGGTGCCCGTGCCATCCGGAATGTCGTGCTGTTTCGACGCGTCGTCCGGGTCCGGGGAAATATGCATCGGCAAGATGCATCAACGGAAGCGGAAGAATGGTCCGTTCTGTCGATGGACCAGGGCTGGCACAGCCGGCCAGAATAGATACGTAACGTCCGCAGTCGCGAGCTCGACGGGTATTTCCGGGGAAAGAATCGATACACCGGAAATGGTCGGGATGTATGGGAGGTGGCCGATTCATGCTGGCAGGTGACGCTGTTGCGGAACCGGCGGCGCGGCCACGCGCCGCACCGCACGCACTGCGACCGCACGTGGCAGGGCGCGTGGTGGCGTCGGGGCCACGGCGCGCGGGTGTCCTCTCCACCGTGCTCGCGTGTCTCGAGCCGCTGGGCGCGACCGTACTCGAGTGCAATCAGCGCGGCATCGATGATGGCAGCGAGACGGATGCGCTGCGTGTCGAGTTCTCCGGCGAGCCGTCTGATGCCTGGTGGGACAGGCTCCGCCGCCGGTTCGGCGATCTCGCCGGCGCACGCGGCATCGCATGGCGGATCGTCCCTGCCACCGAGGTCAAGCGGATGGCAGTGATGGTCTCCCGGGAGGGGCACGTGCTGCAGGACCTGCTGTGGCGATGTGAATCGGGCGATGTACCGGCGAAAGTCTCCATGGTGATTTCCAATCACGCCGACCTCGCGGGGATGGTTCGCGCCTCCGGTATTCCGTACCACCATATCCCGGTCACCGCGAACGGCAAGCGGCACGCCGAGGACCGGCAACTCGAGCTGCTCTACGGTGCGGTCGATTTCATCGTACTGGCCCGTTACATGCAGGTGTTGACTCCGAAGTTCCTCGAGTACTTCCCGGAAAAGATAATCAACATACATCATGGATTGCTTCCGGCCTTTCCCGGCGCGAATCCGTACAAGGCCGCGGCCGCGCGCGGGGTGAAAGTCATCGGGGCGACGGCCCACTATGTCACAGAAGAGCTCGACGCGGGACCGATCATCGAACAGGGGGTGTGCCGGGTGAGTCATCGGCACGAGCCCGGCGAGCTGCGACGGCTCGGCCGGTATGTGGAACGGGACGTGCTCGGCAGGGCGGTGTCGTGGCACAGCGAGGACCGCGTTCTCGTTACCGGCAATCACACCACGGTCTTTGCCGATTGACGGGACAGGAGAACAGACGGTGACCGGTTCGACCAGGCAACACACAGATCACTATCACGGATAGGCGGTGTCATGACCATCAATGCCAATGGCGGCGACGAGTATCTCTTTACCTCCGAGTCGGTGACGGAAGGTCATCCCGACAAGATGGCCGACCGGATCTCGGATGCGATCCTGGACGCGGCGCTGGCGGAAGACCGCGCATCCCGTGTAGCGTGCGAGACTCTCGTGACGACGGGCCTGGTCCTACTCGCCGGTGAGATCACGACGTCCGGATCCATCGACTTCACCGAGACGGTGCGCCAGGCGATTCGCGATATCGGTTACGACAGCGGGATCTACGGCTTCGACGGCAATGCCTGCTCGGTGATCACCGCACTGGACCGCCAGTCCACGGATATCGCGCAGGGGGTCGACGTCGGGCACGAGCTCCGCTCGCGCCTCGCCGATGCCGATGTGTACGACCAGTCCGGTGCAGGCGACCAGGGCATGATGTTCGGCTACGCCACGAACGAGACCGACGAGCTGATGCCGATGCCGATCGCCATCGCACACCGGCTGTCACGGCAACTGGCGGAGATGCGCAAGGTTGGCAAGCTCCCGTACCTGCGCCCGGATGGGAAGACACAGGTCACGGTCCGCTACCGCAACGGCGTCCCTGTCGAGATCGAGAAGGTTCTCATCTCTTCCCAGCACGCACCGGGGTCGGAGGACCGCCTGAGCGAGGACCTGTGGACGCACGTGGCGCTACCGGTGCTGCCCAGCGGCATGTACTCGCCCGAACTGCTGTGCAACAACTTCCTCGTCAACCCCACGGGACGTTTCGTGATCGGCGGTCCGGTCGGCGATGCCGGTCTGACCGGACGCAAGATCATCGTTGATACCTACGGAGGCTTCGCCCGGCACGGGGGCGGCGCGTTTTCCGGGAAGGATCCGTCCAAGGTCGACCGATCGGCCGCGTATGCGGCCCGATACGTGGCCAAGAACGTGGTCGCGGCAGGGCTCGCGGACCGGGTCGAGATCCAGGTCGCCTACGCGATCGGCGTTGCGCGGCCGATGTCGCTGCTGATCGACACCTTCGGAACGGAGAAGATCCCGATCAGGGCTGTCCACGAGCTCGTCCAGCGGCACTTCGACATGCGGCCCGCGGCGTTCAGGGACTACCTCGACATGAACCGGCCGGTATACAGCAAGACGGCCGCCTACGGGCATTTCGGCCGCGATGACGTCGACTTCACCTGGGAGCGTACGGACAAGGCGGACGTGCTGCGCGATGAGGCCGCGCTGGACGCACCGGCAGAAGCGGCCGTGAACTGACGTGCCCGCGCAGAAGGAGAGGTGATCGCGATGCCGCCACCGCGTGCGGTACCGACGCGCCCGGCGCTGTCCTCACGAACCCTGTACCGCCTGCATCGGCTTCTCGAGCCCAACGGGCTGTACCGGTTCGTGGCGAGGGTCGTCGAACGGCACGCGTGGCTGCGTCGACCGTTCACCCGCACGGAGGAGTCGGTCAAGCGAAAGGTGTTCGGGTGCCGCATGTGTGGCCAGTGCGCGTTGCCCGTCACGGGTTACGCGTGCCCGATGACCTGCCCGAAGCAGCTCCGGAACGGACCGTGCGGTGGAGTGCTGCCGGACGGCGGTTGCGAGGTCTATCCGGGTGAGCGCTGCGTGTGGCTGATCGCGGTCGAGCGTGCCGAGGCGGGCGGGCACGCCGGCGACCTCGAGCGGCTGCACAGGCCGATCGACCAGCGGCAGTGGGGCGAGAGCTCCTGGATCAACTACTGGCAGGGAAGGGACGACGGGCTCTGGACGGAGCCCGGTGGGCGCGCGACACCTGTCGATCTCGGCCTGCCCGTACTGGTGACAGGTAAGGGTGATCGTGAGCGGTAGCGGGTTGGTGGAAGCGCTTCGTGCGGGACGGTTCGTCGTGACGGCCGAGCTGGGACCACCGCGGGGGGCCGATACGGACGTGGTCCGGAAGAAGGGCCGCGCCCTGCGTGGCTGGGTGGACGCGGTGAACATCACCGACAACCAGGGCGGGTTCGTCCGACTGTCCAGCCTGGCTGGGAGCCTGGTGCTCCTCGACGAGGGCGTGGACCCGGTCATGCAGCTGACCGCCAGGGATCGCAACCGGATCGCCTTGCAGTCCGACCTGGTCTCCGCGGCAGCGCTCGGCGTGCGCAATGTGCTGCTGCTCAGCGGGGACCATCCCAGTTACGGCGACCATCCGGATGCCAAGCCGGTATTCGATCTCGACAGCACGCAGATGGTATGGACGGCCCGTAACCTCCGGGACCACGGTCAGCTGTTGTCCGGCCGGTCGCTCGACCCGCCACCCGACCTGCATATCGGCGCGGTCGAGAATCCCTTCGCCCCGCCCGTCGGCTTCCGTGCACGGCGCCTGGCCAAGAAGGTGCGCGCAGGCGCGGAGTACGTCCAGACCCAGCTCGTCTTCGACGTCGGCGCGTTCGCCGGATGGATGGCCGAGGTACGGGATCTGGGGCTGCACGAACGCGCGCACATCATCGCCGGCATCGGCCCGATCGTCAGCCCGCAGGCCCTGGAGCACATGCGGACCAAGGTGCCGGGGGTGCACGTACCGGACGCGGTCGCGACGCGGCTGCTGCGTGCCGGAACGGAAGGGTTCACCGAGGAAGCGCTCCGAGTCTGCGCGGAGAGTATCCACCGTATCCGTGCCATAGAGGGAGTGAGCGGGATACATCTGATGGCCTTCGGCAGAGAGCATCTCATCCCGGAAATCGTCGATCGTTCGGGGCTGGACCGATCGCGATTCGATATGAACGCATGTGGTTCCCGTGAAAGGAGCGCAGATGCTGGTTGACGTGCGCCCGACAAAACGACTGCACGGTTCGTCCCCCCTCGACGTCCGTCCCGTACTGGGCCCGCTCGTACAGGCACTCGGTCAGGACAGTGTCGATCTCTCGCGGCTACGGGTGGTGTGCGACTGGATCCAGTACAAGCACAACTTCCGCGACACCGTCGATGTCCGCTCGATCACCACGACGGACGGCATGGAATCGGCGGTAGAGGTCGCGGTGGACCTGCGACGGGCGGGCAGTGTCGACATCAGCGACGAGGTCGTGGAGGCCTTGCGGGAACACCGCCATCCGGATACCCGTGGGCGCACCTACCTCGAGCCGTGGACGCCCGGCAAGAACAGCTGCATATGGGACTTCAACGCGCTGTACTGGCAGGCGCTGTCGTCCTGGGAACAGGCGACCGGAGCCGCCTACGAGCAGGCGCTGCCGGGCGGGAGCAGCGACGCGCGCAGCGTGGGCGCCGCCCGTGAGATGATCCACAAGCTGTTCTCGATCTGGGACGAGTTGGCCGTGCACAACGCGCTGCCCGACGAGCTCTACGTCATCGAGCTCGGAGTCGGTAACGGCGGTCCGGCACGTATCTGGCTCGACGAGTTCCGGGTCATGGCCCAGGAGCACGGCGGCGACTACTACCGCAGGCTGCACTACATCATGGGGGACTACTCACCCTACGTGCTGAAGCAGGCGCAGCATGCCGTGGCCGAGCATGCCACCAAGGTGAGCTCGATCGTGCTCGACGCCACCGATCCGGCCTCGGCCCTGGGATTCCTGCGTCACAAGGCTTTCCTCGCCTATGTGTCGAACGTGTACGACAACTTGCCGACGGACGAGGTGGCTTCCCTGTCGGGCCGGATGTACCGGGTAGAGGTACGTGCCTACGTCGCGAACCGGGCAGCGGAGCGGCTCGCCGAGCACGCCTCGCTCCTGTCGTCGGACATCGTCGCTGTAGCGGCGAAGTTGCTCCGGCTCGGTCCAGAGCTCCTCGCGGAAGCGATGCCGGCGCACTTCCCGGACGTGGGCGCCGCGGTCCGGTTCTGGCAGGAGCTCTGGGCGGAGGTCCGCCTCGAGGAGCGGTACGTCCCCCTCGAAGGGCTGGACCTGTACGAGATCGCCCCGTCGGTCACCGGGGAAGCTCTGCGCCCGGTGCTGGAAGGTTGCGGCGACATCAGGATGCAGGTCAGCAACGGTGCTGTCGCCAGCTTCGTCGGGACACTGCCCTTGCTGCATCCGTACGGTTACCTGCACTGCCACGACCTCTTCGTCACCGATCCCGCCCGCTACGATACGAACTTCTGCGGCCCCGGCAAGTACGACGGTTCCGTAGTGAACTGGGTGAACGGTCCGCTGCTGCGGTACATCGGGAACCGCCGCGGGTTCGATGTGGACTTCGTTCCGTTCACCCATCGTGCGAGTACCAACATCATGACTCTCACCGCGCAAGCGAGGGATTGACGTGACCGGCGAGAACGACTCGACGGAACTTCCGCTGTTGCCGACAACCGTGGTCGGCTCGTACTCGGTCCCGGAGTGGCTGGAAAGTGTCAAGACGGACTACTATCAACGAAAGATCAGCAAGCAGTACCTTGACGACATCCACGACGTCGCGACCAAGGCCGCGCTCAAGGACCAGGAGCGCACTGGGATCCACGTCGTTTCCGGCGGCGAGCTCCGGCGGGACAACGATGTGGACTACCTGCTGTCGCGGATACCCGGAATCGATATACCCGATATCGCCAAGTCCGATTCCTACAATTATTTCGATGCCGTGGTCAGCAGGCCGCTTCCGGACAACGCCATGCTACCGCTGGGTCTGGTCGACGACCTGAGCTTCACCAGGGAAAACACCGATCGTCCGGTCAAGTTCTCGTTCACCGGACCGCTGTCGTTGTCACGTAGGATACGCAACCAGGCATACTCCGATACCTCGGAACTCGTCCGCGCGCTCGCCCGGCTGCTGAACATGGAAGCGAAGCGCCTGGCACAGGCGGGGGCCACCTGGTTGCAGATCGATGAACCGTTCCTGTGCGGCTACCGGGACCAGGTGGATGTCGCCGTCGAGGGCGTCAACATCATCACCTCCGACGTCGACGTGTACTGGTCGCTGCACGTGTGTTACGGCAACCGCTACGCACGGCCCATCTGGGAAGGTCACTACGACTTCCTCTTTCCGGACGTCCTGGATGCCGACGTCGATCAGTTGGTGTTCGAGTTCGCGCGGCGCGGGTACGGAGACCTCGGGCTGTTCGAACGATTCGGCTGGGATCGCTCGGTGGGCCTCGGTGTCGTCGACGTCAAGACGGAGGAGATCGAGACGGCGGGCACGGTCGCCGCGCGGATCCGAACGGCACTGCGAACGATCCCGGCGGAACGGCTCGTGATCAATCCCGACTGCGGACTGCGCCACCTTCCCGCGCACATCGCCCGCGCGAAGCTGCTGGCAATGGTGGATGGTGCCGCGATGGTGCGTTCGGAACTTCGGGATACAGGGGACGTCGCCGAGTCCCGCGCGGACTCCGTACGAGAAGGATCTGGCTGACGTTGACGACGACGCTCTTGCCGGACCGCTCGTTACCAGCCATCGGATGACGCTTCCCGGGAGGTGCCGTGACCGCCTCGTCACCGAGATCGTAACGACCCGCCTGCTCGACCGGCCGAGCGTGCCACAGGGATGATGACGAGGAATACTGGGAGTGCCTACGCCAGGCTCTGGTGTGGCCGGACGGCGGGCCCAACATGATTCTCGATGACGGTGGTGAGGCCACGATGCTGGTGCATCAGGGTGTCGAGTACGAGAAGTCCGGGGCCATGCCGAACCCGGGCGAGGCGGAGAACGAGGAACACCGGCTCGTCCTCGAGCTTCTGGCGAGGACGATCTCCGACGAGCCGGGCCGGTGGACGGCGATCGCGGCGTTACGGAGGAGACGGCCACGGGCGTGTACCGCCTGTACGAGATGAGCGAGCGTGGATCGCTTCTCGTTCCGGCGATCAACGTCAACGACTCGGTGACGAAATCCAAGTTCGACAACAAGTACGGCTGCCGACACTCCGTTGTGGATGGTATTGATCGTGCTACCGACGTGCTGAGCTGATACGGGTGCGGGTCGGCGTGCCGGTTGGTCGGCAGCCGCGAGCACCGAGCCGCCGGTACGAGAGCGAGACCGCCGTGTCCGTTCCCGTACGCCTCGGCACCCCGGCCGTCGTCGGCCGGGGCGCCGGCGCGGACGTGCTAGCTGAACTCGGGCAGGACTGACTTCGCCACGAGTCGAAGCTCGTCGGCCGCGGAGGCGGGATTGACGGGAGCCAGCACGACGCTGGAGGCCCCGGCATCGAGCAGTCGCTGCACCTTGTCCGACACCTCCGCCGGGTTGCCCGCGATCGCCATCTCGTCGATCCACTCCTCGGGCATCTCGCGTTCGACGCGTTCCATGCCGCCCTCGAGCAGCTCCGCCAGGTGGTCGTTCCAGCCGAGTGCCCCGCTCAGCGGGTTGTGCACTCCGAGGGCCGTGAGGTACATGGCCAGCGCAGGTCGGACGGCGGCACGGGCGGTAGCGCTGTCCTCGGACACGCTCGACAAGGCGAAGACCGGCATGAGGTGTTCGTTCCGGTTCCCGGCAGCCATGCCCCGTTCGATGTGCTCGCGGGCCGTCCGCACGTATGTCGGCCCGGCCAGGACGCTGACCACGGTTCCGTCCGCGATACGACCGGACAGTGCCAGCGACTTCGGCCCGACGACCCCGGTGAACAACGGTACGTCGGTCGTGGCGGGATGCGTCAGCGAAACGGACCGGTACGTGAAGCTGCGCCCCTCGTTGTCGACGGTCTCACCCTGCAGGAGACTCCGGATCCCGGACACGCACTCTTCCATCGCGCTGAGTGGGGAGCGTGCGGTGAGTGCCATCTGATCGGTCCAGGCAGGAACGCCGTGCCCGATCCCCGCGGTGAACCGGCCTGGATAGGTTCGCGCGAGGTTGGCGATCTCCATCGCCGTGACCGCCGGGTGGCGCGCAACCGACGCGACGATGCCGAGCTTGACCGGGATCGTCGATGTCGACGCCAGCGCGGCCGCTGACGCGGTGAAACCGCCGTAGAAGAAGTAGTCCTCCGCGACCCAGGCCTCCCCGAAACCGAGGTCTTCGATCATGGCCGCGGTGGGCCCGACGTCTTCGGGGGGTGTCGACGTCATGACGAGGACACCCAGCGGGTTGGTGTTCATAAGCACTCTCCACACGGAGTTCGGTCTCGGCGGTCAGCCGGGAGTGGCGTTTCGGGGTAGTATCTATCGCGATCGCGAGCCGGTGCATTGACATATCAGGCAAGAACGCGATCGGTGTTTGGTGAATTTGGTCAATGGTCGTGCATGCGCGGGCGCGGTACCGTGCACGAAGGTAAATAACCTCACCTGCATTTGGCCGTCGCGGATTTTGATCCGCATGACGATGCCACGTATGGAAGGACTACGAATACCATGAAGCGTAGCGTTGACCGCGTGCTGACGACGCATACCGGAAGTTTCGAAAGGCCCGAGGACGTCAACGAGATGATTACGGCTCGCGTGCTCGGGAACAATGTCGACGAGGATCTCTTCGAGAAACGTGTGCGGGAAGCGACCGCGGAGGTCGTGGCGCGGCAGGTCGAGTGCGGGATCGACGTGGTGTCGGACGGGGAGACGGCCAAGCCAGGCTATCTCGAGTACGTCGGCGACCGTATCGACGGATTCGACGAGTATATCGATGCTTCGGAAGTTTTCCGGTTCATGGACATGGAGCCGTTCCCGGAGATCGTATACCGAATCTACAAGGACACGCACGTCAAGATTCCGGTCTGTACCCGCCCGCTGTCGTACATCGGGCACGACCAGGTTCAGCGGGACATCGACAACTTCAAGGCCGCACTGTCGCAGAGCCAGCCCAGCGAGGCGTTCATGCCCGCGGTGTCGCCGGGGCTGCTGGCGATGTGCTCTCCCAACCGGTACTACAAGAACTACGACGAGTACGTGCTCGCCATCGGTGAGGTCATGAACGCGGAGTACCGTGCGATCACCGATGCGGGGCTGCTCGTGCAGATCGATGCCCCGGATCTCGCGTTCGGCGCGGACATCCGGACATGGATGTGGGGCGAGGTAGAGGAACGCGGGTTCCGCACGATCCAGGACCTGCACGTGGAGGCGCTCAACGTGGCGCTCCAGGGGATTTCACCGGAGCAGGTGCGCATGCACCTGTGCTGGGCCAACTATAACGGACCTCACGTCAACGACATCCCCGTGCGGGACGCGCTGGAGCCGGCGTTCAAGGCGAACGTCTGCGGTATCAATTTCGAGGCGGCCAACGCGGCGCACGCGCACGAATGGGAGGTCTTCAAGGACCTCAAGGTCCCGGACGGGAAGGTAATCATTCCGGGCGTGGTCGACTCGAAGATCGAGATCGTCGAACGTCCCGAGCTGATATCCCAGCGCATTCAGACCTACGCCAACCTGGTGGGGCAGGAGAACCTGATCGCCGGCGTCGACTGCGGTTTCGGAACGTTCGTGAACGTTCTGATGGTCAACCCGCGAATCGCCTGGATGAAGCTGCGCAATCTCGTCGAGGGTGCGCAGATGGCGTCCGACGAACTGGCGAAGAAGAGGTAGGTACCATTCGCGGTTCAGTCGTGGACCATCCGGGGAGCCGAGCAGTACCACACGGGCCGCATGTCGTGCACTGGTGGGACCGAACCCGCACCGCTCAGCGGGGGGCTACGCGGGGCGGTGAACGTCTCGTGAAGGGGCAGGGAACAAGTCAGGGAGCGCGCCGATGACGGTCAGCGTGTTCGACATGTTCTCCGTCGGGATCGGTCCCTCCAGTTCCCACACGGTGGGACCCATGCGCGCGGCCGGCAGGTTCGCCGCAGAGTTGCTGGCCGACGGCCTCGCGCCACGCGTGGCGCGGCTGCGCGTGGCGCTGTTCGGCTCCCTGGGCGCGACCGGCCGCGGGCATGGCAGTGACCGTGCGGTCCTGCTCGGACTCACCGGTGAGGAACCGGAGAGCGTGGATATTGATGCGGCCGTCGAACGTCTCGACGACATGAGGCGCCGCGAGCGGATCACCCTGTCCGGCGGCTACGAGATCGCATTCGTGGAACGCCGTGACCTCCTGCTGTACCGGCGGCGAACGCTACCGGAGCACCCGAACGGGATGCGGTTCACAGCACTGGATGCCAGCGGTGCGGCGTTGCGGGAGCGTACGTACTACTCGATCGGTGGCGGGTTCGTTATCGAGGGCTCGCCGGATGCGCGGCGCCTTGGCGAGGCTCCCGCCACACAGGTCCGGTACCCGTTCGGGACGGCAGCCGAGCTGCTTTCCCGAGCGGACGAGATCGACGGATCGGTCAGCGACGTCGTGTGGGCGAACGAGTGCGGGTCGCGTCCGGAGGCGGATGTCCGGACGGGTCTGCTCACCCGGTGGCGGGTGATGCGGGAATGCGTGCGTGCTGGATGCCGGGCCGACGGCGTGCTCCCTGGAGGGCTGAAGGTTCCGAGAAGGGCGCCTCGCCTCTACCGGGACCTCCTCGCATCGGCGTCGTCCCGCGACACGCTGCAGGTCATGGACTGGGTCGCGCTGTTCGCCCTGGCTGTCAACGAGCAGAACGCAGCAGGCGGCCGCGTCGTCACTGCTCCGACGAACGGCGCGGCGGGCATCGTTCCTGCGGTGCTGCACTACTACTGGCGCTTCGTTCCGGGCGCGAACGAGGACGGGGTGGTCCGCTTCCTGCTGACCGCGGGTGGGATCGGGATGCTGTTCAAACAGAACGCCTCGATCTCCGGAGCCGATGTGGGATGCCAGGGCGAGGTCGGTTCGGCGTGCTCGATGGCTGCGGCCGGTTTGACCGAGGTCCTTGGCGGAACCCCGGCGCAGGTCGAGTACGCGGCGGAAATCGCGCTGGAGCACAACCTGGGCCTGACCTGCGATCCGATCGGAGGGCTGGTTCAGATCCCGTGCATCGAGCGGAACGCGGTGGCCGCCAACAAGGCGGTGACTGCGTCGAGGTTGGCGTTGCGATCGTCGGGCACGCATTACGTGTCGCTGGACGAGGCGATCGCGACGATGCGAGAGACCGGTGCCGACATGAAGACCAAGTACAAGGAGACATCGCGTGGCGGTCTTGCCGTGAATGTCGCGGAGTGTTGAACACGCGTACGTCATGCCGAGCTCACCGGCGGGCCTCGTGCGTTTCCGGCCATCGCTTGCGATGCGAGTGTGCTCACCGGAGTGATGTGACCCTGCAGAACGCATGTCGCGCCAGATGCGGATCAGGACGGCGACGGGTACGACTGCAGGTCATGCGAAGGGAGAATCACTGTGCCGCACCACGCATCGTACGCCGAGCACGGATCGGACGTGCGCGTTCAGGGCTCGGAGGACGTCCTGATCGAGTCGGTGGCAACGGAGTTGGTCCGCGAGCTCGCGGGTACGCAAGCCTGCGAGGGTTCGGCATCGTTGGCCGTAGCAGGAGGCCGTACCCGGACAGCCGTGTTCGAGCGTGTGTCCAGGCATCACCTGGTTCGCGAGGTGGACTGGTCCGTAAACGGACCCGCGGACCCTGTTCCGGCCGCGCGAGCCCGCGGCCGCGTGCGGACGCGGTGGTTCCTCGATGATCAGGTGGAGAGCGCGCTGTGACCGGATGGGCGGTCGTGGTTCCCGTGAAGTCATGGCAGGTCGCGAAGAGCAGGCTCACGGGTATGCACGCGCGGGCCCGGAAGGAGTTGGCCCGGGCGTTCGCGCACGACACCGTACGTACTGTGTGCGATACACCCCGGGTGGACGCGTGCTTCGTCGTGGCTCCCGCCGCGGAGCTGTGGGACCTCGCGCGTGCGCTGGGCGACCGCGGGCTCTGTCCGGTTCTGGAACCTGAGGCGCTCGACGGGCGGGACACGCTGAACGCGGCACTGGCCTGCGGCCGCGACATCGCGCTCGGCTCGGGGCACAGGCGCGTGGCGCTGCTGGTGGCCGACCTTCCCGGGCTCTCGGGGGAGGGGTTGACCGGGTTCCTGCGTATGGTTCCGGCGGAACGTCCGGCATTCATCCGTGACGTGCACGGGACGGGAACTACCGTACTGGCGAGTCGCCAGGGTGCACTGCTGCGACCACGATTCGGGCACGACTCGGCGGTACGCCACCGGAGTTCGGGTGCGGTCGATCTCACCAGCCGGTGCGATCCGCGCCTGTCGCACGACGTGGATACCTGGCTCGATCTGGGCGCTGTGAGCCGTGTGGCTGGACCGTGGGTGAACCGGTGGTTCGAAGACAGCCGTTCCATGCTCGCCACGCTGTCTCGTAGTCGAACCGGTCGGTTCGCCGAGGAAGGTGATGCGGATCCGCCGCAGCCTGGAAACCCGCGTTCCGGCCGGTGTCCACCCGAGACTGAGGCGCGCGAGCCGCGCGCTACCCGCGCTTGACGGGTTGCCTCAGCACCGTTCTGAGCTTGGCGGGTGCGGTTTTCCGTGGGTCGCTGAGGTAGATCTCGTGATGGTCGCCGTTGAAGGTGAGACCGTGCTCGGGCATGTACTGGTTGTGCAGGCGATCAAGGACTGGTGCCTCGTCGTCGTAGGAGCCGATGTGCAGGATCTGCACGCACGTCCCTTCGATGCGCGTGTGCAGCCGAACATCCGCCAGAGCGGGGTTGTCCTTCTTCTTCGAGACGTTGTCGACGGCTGCCCTGACCATGTCTTCGGTGATCCAGCCCGGCTGACTGATCATCATGGTCCACCCCCATCTGTCCTTGTCGCGAGTGGTGAACACGGTGGGATCATCCGCCCGCCACAGTCCTTCCAGAGGGGCGACGACGAAGTCCCGGCCGAGCGTCTCCTTACTGGCGAACTTCAGCGTGTACGCCACTCCGTACAGGGCTTGAACAGCGTTCGCATACCCGGCAGACGTGTTCGGATCGCCGCTGCCCTCTACCGCGATATACTGGAACTCGGGTACGTCGACGACGGTGAACTCCTTCGACGGCGGCGAGTAAAGCTCTCTGTGGGTCTTCTTGACGTTGTACTTGTCCACAGTGGCCTCCTGCATGAGTGCGTTCAGTGTGGTTTCGGTCCAGTCGGCATCAGCGGCGAGCATGGCCTCGCTGTAGTCGAAGATCGCGGAGGCAGCCATGGGCAAGGGTTCCTGCCGGGTACGGGTCTCGCGGATCTCGGTCAGCTGCTGTCGCACCGCGCCGCGGCGCTGGGTCAACCCGGCCACCATGTCCGCGTCCGGCAAGCGCGGACTGTTCGCCATCCCGATCAGGACACGCGCGCGCATCGGTGTCGGCGTCGCCAGGGCGTCCCGCGTGGCTGCGGCACACAGTTCCCGGCCCAGCGGTGTCACCCGGAAGGTAACGCGCGACTTCACGGACGACGGAGCATCGGTCGCTTCGATCAAGCCACGTTTGGCCAGTTTGTCGAGCACGTAGTAGATGGAGGAGAAGCCGAGGGCGGTCCACGCGCGCATTCCGCGTTGCTCGATGACCTTCTCCAGCTCGTACCCGTGCCGCGGCTGCTCGGCCAGCAGGCCGAGCAGCATCAGCTCCCCATCGGTCAGGTCCGGAGACACGGAGATATTCTATCGCTAGAATACGGAACTTGCCGTCTGCTTTTCGGGCAGGCAGAGGCACAGAACACCTGCCCGCCAACGAGACATCGACGCCACCCCGCAACGACCAGCCCCGGTCGTCCCTGGCACCAGCCCCAAAGACCAATAGCCGAACCCCCACTGAGGGTTCGGCCTATTTCGATGTCCTGAGGCATCGCTGGTGGAGGTTGGGGAGGCTTACTCGAACACGAAAGGCCAGGTCAGCGCGTTGGAATCGCTGTGTGGGAAGTTGTCGGACTTGGATTCACCAGCCCGACCGTCGCCGAAGCGGGCCAAGCCGGGGCGTGCCCGGCAGCTCGGTGATGAGCAGGTGCGGCAAGTGATTGCTGGCTACGAGTCGGGGGCGACGGTGTATGAGTTGGGGGAGTGGTTTGGTATCGAGCGTCGGGCGGTGAGCCGGATTTTGCGTCGCCACGGTGTTCGGATGCGGTATGGTGGCCTATCGGATGATCAGATCGGCGAGGCCGTTCGGCTCTACCATCAGGGGTGGTCGCTGGCCCGGATCGCCGACCGTATGGACGTCGCCGCAGACACCGTGCGTCAACGCCTCCGCGAGCGCGGCGTCACGATGCGCAACACCCATGGGCAGCCTCGGCCAGGTGAGGCCCGGTGATCACCCTGCCAGTGACGTCCAGTCCCCGCATCGACTGGTCACTGCATCTGCAATGCACCTGTACGCTGCTTGTCACCTTGGCGGCGGCCTACGTGTCGTACCAGCACGGACGCGAGTTCGCCCTCCGGTTCGGTGCTGACGAGGCCACCGCCGTCTTCTGGCCCCTGGTCGTGGGGCGGCCTGGTGGCCATGGCCACGATCGAACTGTGCGAGGCCACCGGGCCGCCGGACGGTGGACGGCATGGCTGTCGTTTATCGTCGGGATCGGCCTGTCGCTATGCGCCAACATCGCTTCCGCCCCCGAGTTGAACGCACCCGCGATCGCCGTGGCCGCCTGCCCACCGCCGGCCTTGCTGCTGTCGGTCGACCTGCTCACCCACGCACTCCAACGCCACCGCGACGATGCCACCGCAGAGGCCGACGAGTCCGCGCCTGTCCCTACGTCCTCGACACCCTGGGATGAGATCGATCCTCCGGCCGAGCCGATCAACACGGTCGATGGGCCAGCATCACGCACCGCTATGAACAAAACACCCGATCACGGGGGCGAAAGCTCGGACTCGTCGCTCGATGAGCAGTACGGCATCAGCGACCCCTGCGCGAGGAAGCAGCCCCGCTGAGGGCCGAACATGGGAACCGGTACCAATGTCCGATCTCGGCGGAAGCCCTCATCAAGGCCGCCGCCGAGATCAGCACGCGGCTCGGCGCGACCCGCTTGGATTTGGGGAGCGAACATGGCTACGGATTTCACGGAGTCGAACGCTGCCGACGCGGTCATCGCGAGTTTCGCCGATACTCCGGACCCGCGGCTGCGGGATATACTGACGAGCCTGGTGCGCCATCTGCACGCCTTCGTCCG
>NZ_FZNW01000068.1 GCF_900188115.1 Haloechinothrix alba
CTCCGCCGAGAACTTCCGGCGAGCTCGTCGTTGCCCTTCGGTCACACGGACACTCTCCAATCAACTCGAGTGTCCAGTCCAATGGGGGAAGGTCATTCCGGGTCGTGGCCGTGAATTCCTTTACTGATTCAACCACCTGCAAATTGGCCATAGCAGTCAACGCAACCTCCTCTGAACGTCCGTATCACCACCATCGTGAAGTGCTCCGGCATCGCCTGGATGTCCGAGTTGCGGACACTGCTACTCCGCACAATCCTCGCGCTTCTGTCTGCTGAATTGAGTAGATGTGCGCGGTATCGGACATTGCCGAAGCTGGGTGGAGGAGTGAGTCGCATCGCAACGTCACGGTCAAAGCGCGTAGGCGCGCGTGGGGATGTGGACCGCACGTGCCGACACAGCCGCCCACTGCGCGCAGTCGTGCCGTAGTAAGCGAACACACGGACGAGTTAACGTCAGGCCCCGCCATCCGGCTATGTCGGTTCCTACTTATCAACGAGGCAGCGATGGTCTATGTGCCACAGCCAATTACTCGTTGGCGGCAGCTTACGTGAAACACTCCGACGTACCAGCTACGGCACCGAGCACAAGACGATCTTCGTCACCCCGACCACCGGGCGTGTACGGGTTCTTGTGTGTGATCTCGTGGTTCATCGGGGGGGGGGGGGGGGGGGGGGGGGGGGGGGGTGGTGCGGTCTTCGTAGTCGAGGGTGAGCGCGCCCCGTGCCTCCTTCCAGTGGGGTGCGACCTGGCTGCGGTCGCTGGTCTTGGGCTCGATCAGGTGCCGGATCGCCAGATACAGCACCTTGATCGCGGCCGCTTCCGAAGTAAGGTGCCCGCGGTTACGGGTCACCTTGCGTAGCCTGGGGTTGATCGACTCAATGAGGTTTGTGCTGAACACATCCTTACGCAGAGGCGGCGGGAACTGCAGGAACGGCACGAACTCCGGCCACGCTGCCCGCCAGATCCGTACGATAGCCGGGTAGCGTTGACCCAATGGCGAGGTTTCCAGCTCGTCCAGGGCTTGTTCGGCGGCGCCGTCGGTGGGCGCGGTATAGATCGCCTTTCATGCGGGGATCAGTTGGAGATGATCCTTCTTGGAGGCGAAGCGGAGACTGGCCCGCATCAGATGCACGCAGCATGTCTGGACCGTCGTTTGGGGCCATGTCGTGGTGATCGCCTCCGGGAGACCGGAAAGTCCATCACAGCAACAAATCAACACATCCTGGATCCCGCGGTTGCGCAGTTCGGCCAGCAGCGACATCCAGAAGCGAGCGCCCTCACCCTCGGTGGGGCCGATCCAGAGCCCGAGGATGTGCTTGCAGCCACCCAGGTCCACCCCGACCGCAAGGTAGACCGGCCGGTTGGTCACCGCCCCGTCCCGGATCTTGACCCACAGGGCATCGATGTAGACGATCGGCCAGACCGCTTGCTCTCTAAGGGTCGTTGCGAATCCGGACGGGAGGGGTTCGCATGCCGAAGTATGCACCGAACAAGATGTCAGCGGAGGTCAAGCGCCGGT
>NZ_FZNW01000005.1 GCF_900188115.1 Haloechinothrix alba
GAGATCTACGCCAACCTGCCGAAGCCAACCGCAGACCAGCCACGGCTGACACGCGTTCAAGATGCGGCTTGACGAACATAGGAGCATCGAACGCTACCAACACACCCTCGCCCGCGAGTGGGCATACCAGCGAGCCTGGTCCAGCAACGCCGAACGCGCCACCGCCCTCCCAGCATTCGTCGACCGCTACAACTACGCTCGACCCCACACCGCGCTCAACGGCAGACCCCCGGCCAGTCGCCTACCCGCCACCGTCACCAACCTCGCGGCATAGAACACCTAGTTGCGTCGCGGGCCGACAGCGAGCACGACCTGCCGCACCGCGTCGAGCACGAACAGCGCGCTCCCGGTCGCCAGCGCGACAGCGAACCCGATCCAGTTTCCGTGGTAGCGGGTGACGGTGCCGTCCGCGCCCGTGATCGGTGCGGTCTCCATCACCGCCACACCCCGTGACCAGGCAGCCCACGCCGCCCACAGCAGCGCCGCGGCGAGCAGCACCTCAAGCACGGCGACCAGCGCGCGTCGCGGCCGGTGCACCCCGGCGGTGCCGCTTCGCCCCGGTGCGACCCGGGTATCCACTCGCTGCGTTGCCGTATCGCCCACGTGCTCACCCTACTCAACCGGGAGGCTCACCGGGACAGGACGTCACGCAGCGCGGACTCCAGCCGGGCAGCGTCCCTGGCCCAGGCCAGCACGAGCGTGCCGTCGTCGAGGCGGAGCAACAACTCCTCGTACTTGCGTGGCGGCGTCATACCGCCGCCGAGCACCCGGGTACCTGCCGGGCCGAGGCTGGGACGCTCGCCGCTGTCCGCATCGGCGCCTGCCTCGATCCGGTCGATCCGGTCAACGGGCACACGCTCGTCCGCCTGGCACAGCTCAGCGGCGGTCAGCCGCACCTGGAGGAACCGGCGTCGTGCGTATACCCACAGCGCGGTGAACAGCATCAGGACCGCGCCCGCGAGCGTCCATCCCATGACGTGCGGGCGCAGACCGAGCAACAGGTCGAAACCCATCCCGGCGACCGCGAGGCCCGGAGCCCAGACGAGCGGCCACCAGGTCGCGCCGATCTCCTCGTAGAGCACCGTCCCGCTGCGGTCGGCCGCCCCCGGGGTCCCCTCGCTCACGGCGTGTCCCGCCATCGCCGGACCGTCCGCGGCAGCTTCGGGAAGTAGTCCCCGACGCCCGGCAGGAAGGTCAGCACGATCGCCACGCACGCGAGCACGACCGCGAGCGTGGTGACGGGGTTGACGAACGGGTCGAGCGGAAGGATGTGGAATGCGACCATCACCAGGGTCAGCGCGATGAGCACCGACCGCGCCGAGCGGGTTCCCTCCCGCATCTTGTACGCGAAGAGCAGCGACAGCACCCCGAAGGCCACCCCTGCCATCGCGAACATCCACAGCACGGTGGGTAGCCCAGCGGCGATGTCCTCCGCGCTCGCCCCGCCCGGGTCGGCCTCGACGAGCTCGGCGACGATCTCGTCCTGCCGCGCGGGCAGCAGCAGGAAACCGACGATCAGTCCGGCCGAGGCGGCCACCCAGATCCAGAACGACAGCCGCACCTGCGCCGGCGGACCGCTCTCCGGGGTACGTCGCGCACCCGAACGGGGCGAGAAGCCCGCCGCCTCGCGCTCGAGCTCCGACTCGTTCTCGGGTTCGTCCTGTTCCGACACGCCACCGCTCCCGGGGTCAGTCGAGCCAGCCGGCCGCGTCGGCCGCCCAGTACGTCAGCACCATGTCCGCCCCGGCCCGGCGCAACGCGGTCAGCGACTCCAGGACGGTGCGCTCACGCTCCAGCCAGCCATTGGCCACGGCGGCCTCGATCATCGCGTACTCACCGGAGACCTGGTACGCCGCGACCGGCACACTGGACAGCTCCGCCGCGTCGGAGAGCACGTCGAGGTACGACATCGCCGGCTTGATCATCACCGCGTCGGCGCCCTCGGCGATGTCGAGCTCGATCTCGCGCAGCGCCTCTCGCGCGTTTCCCGGGTCCTGCTGGTAGCTCTTGCGGTCGCCGGACAGCTGCGAGTCGACGGCCTCCCGGAACGGGCCGTAGAACGCGCTCGCGTACTTGGCCGAGTAGGCCAGGATCCCGACGTCGGTCCGGCGCGCCTCGTCCAGCGCCTCGCGGATGGCGCCCACCTGGCCGTCCATCATGCCGCTCGGGCCGAGCACGTGCGCGCCGGCGTCGGCCTGGGCGACGGCCATCTCCGCGTACCTGCTCAGCGTGGCGTCGTTGTCCACGTTGCCCCGCGCGTCGAGCACACCGCAGTGTCCGTGATCGGTGAACTCGTCCAGGCAGGTATCGGCCATCAGGACCGTGTCGTCGCCGACCTCCGCGCGCAGATCGCGCAGCGCGGAGTTGAGTACACCGTCGGGATCGGTCGCGCCGGACCCGTGCGCGTCGTGCACGCGGGGGACGCCGAAGAGCATCAACCCCCCGACGCCGGCCTGCACCGCCGCCACGGCTGCCTTGCGTAGCGAGTCCCGTGTGTGCTGCACGACTCCGGGCATGCTCGAGATCGCGCGGGGCTCGGTGTTGCCTTCGGCGACGAACATCGGCAGCACGAGGTGCCGCGGCCGCAGCGTGGTCTCACTGACAAGGCGGCGAAGCGCGGGCGTACCGCGCAACCGGCGTGGTCGGTGCTCGGGAAACACGCCACTGACGGTACTCGGACGGCGGTGGTGGACACGAGAGCCCCCCACCGCCGTCCGGGTCGGCGTGTCAGGACGAAGTCGAGCTGCGGCGGGTGCGCTTGGCCTTGCGCGGCGGCGGCAGGGCGCCCTCGGCACGCAGCTTCGCCGCGTGCTCGGCGAGCTCGTCGACGAGCACGGTCGCCAGCTGCTTGGAGGCCTGCACGTCGACGCGCAGGCCGAACTCCGCGGCGGTCTCCGCGGTCTTCGGCCCGATGCAGGCCACCAGCGTGCGCTGGTGCGGCTTACCCGCGATACCCACCAGGTTGCGCACGGTCGATGCCGAGGTGAAGCACACCGCGTCGAAACCGCCTGTCTTGATCATCTCGCGGGTCTCGGCCGGTGGCGGCGCGGCACGCACCGTGCGGTACGCCGTGACGTCGTCGACTTCCCAGCCACGTTCGGTCAGGCCTGCCGAGAGCGTCTCGGTCGCGATGTCGGCCCGCGGCAACAACACCCTGTTGACCGGGTCGAACACGTCGTCGTAGGGGTCGAACTCCGCCAGCAGGCCCTCGCTGGACTGGTCACCGGAGGGCACGAGGTCCGGGACGATCCCGAACGCGCGCACCTTCGCGGCCGTGGCCTCCCCCACGCAGGCGATCTTCACTCCGGAGAACGCGCGAGCGTCCAGCCCGAACTCGCTGAACTTCTCCCACACCGCACGCACGGCGTTGGCCGAGGTGAACACCACCCACTGGTAGCGACCGTCGACGAGTCCCTTGACGGAACGCTCCATCTGGGCGGGGCTGCGCGGCGGCTCCACCGAGATCGTCGGCACCTCGTGCGGGGTGGATCCGTGCCCGACCAGGCGGTCCGTCATGTCGCGTGCCTGCTCCTTGGTACGCGGGACCAGCACCTTCCACCCGTACAGGGCACGCGACTCCCACCACGACAGGTGCGCGCGGTCGCCTGCGACCTCGCCGATGGTGACCACCAGCGGGCCGACCGTCTCACCCACGTCCGCGGCGAGCGCGGACAGCGTCGTGTCGATGGTGCGTTGCGTGTTGATGGTCCCGTTCGCGGTCACCGCGACCGGCGTCTCCGGCTTGCGCCCGTACTCGGTGAGCGCGGAGGCCACCTCGGCCAGGTGGGCCGAGGTTCCGTGCAGCACAAGGGTGCCCGGCGCGCTCGCGAGCGCGGCCCAGTCGACCTCGTTGCGCAGGTCGATCTCGGTGTAGTCGCCGCCGAGGGCGATGCCCGCGTAGGCAGGCACCGCCACGCCGGGTGAGACGCCGGGGACGATGTCGAACACCGCGTCGGTGCGCGCGACGGCGTGCGCCTCGCCGACCACGGCCTGCTGCGTCAGCGGGTCGCCCGCCACAAGGCGGATCACGAGCCTCCCCGCGTCCGCCTCGTTGGCGAGGTCCTTGGCGACCTCGCCTGGCTCGCCCACGGCAGGCCGCACCTCGGACTCGTCGCCGGCATAGGCGAGGGCCGTCGACGGCACGTCCGGGTTCGTCACGACCAGATCGGCCGAGCCGAGCAGCTCCTTGGCCCGCACCGTCAGCAGCCCGGAGTCACCCGGCCCGGAGCCCACGAATGCGACACGCCCTGGGGACTTCTCTGCGGGGGTCATCGTCTGCGCTACTCCTTGATTTCTCGTTCTCGCTTGCGCGCGGCCGGGCTTCGCGCGGGCACGGCGCGAGCGTCTCCGCTCGCGTACCCGCGTCGTCCTCCTACCGCTCGGTCACACCGGTTATTCGGTCACATGCCCAGGGACTTCGACGCTCCCGCGCCGAGATCGAGCAGCTCCGCGGCCACCTTCTTGCCGAGGAACTCGGCCTCGGACAGGTCCCCCGTCGCGGACGCCCGCAACACCTCGCCGCCGTCCGACTCGCCGGACGCCGCCACACCGCGCAGCAGGATACGCATCACCGTGTGCGCCACACCGTCCGTATCGTCGATATCGGACACCACGTCGGCCAGTGCCCCGACCGGCGCACTACAGCCGGCCTCGAGCGTGGCCAGCACAGCGCGCTCGGCGACCACCGCGGCACGCGCCGAGGAGTCCTCGGCGCTGTCCCGCAGCAGCTGCTCCAGCTCGACATCGGCCGAGCGACACTCGACTGCCAGCGCCCCCTGAGCCGGGGCGGGCAGCATCTGTATCGGGTCGATCGTCTCCGTCGCCTCGTCGAGCCTGCCCACCCGTGCCAGTCCGGCACGCGCGAGCACGACCCCGTCCATCTCCCCGTCAGCGACCTTGCGCATCCGGGTGTCGATGTTGCCGCGTATCCCGGTCACCTCGAGGCCGAGCCCCAGTGCCCGGAGCTGGCATGCCCTGCGCGGCGACCCGGTGCCGACGACGGCACCGGCGGGCAGCTCGCCCAGGGTCAACCCGTCCCTGGCGACCAGCACGTCCCTGGGGTCCTCCCGCTCCGGGACGGCGGCGACGACCAGGCCCGGTTCCTCGGCCGTCGGCAGGTCCTTGTACGAGTGCACCGCGACATCGATGTCCCCGGCGTGCAAGGCCTCGCGCAGCGCGGAGGTGAACACGCCGACGCCGATCTCGGTGACCGGTGCGCCGGACCGGTCACCCGAGGTGGAGATCCGCACGGTCTCAACGGTATGGCCCGCGCTCTCGAGCTTGTCGGCGATCGTGCGAGCCTGCGCCAGCGCGAGCGTGCTCGCCCTGGTCCCGATCCTGATCGTGCCTGTCACCGTGCAGACCCCCCTTCGGGGTCCGCCGTCCCGTCCTGCTCGACGCGGTCGTGCTCGCCGAGCGGCCGGCTCGGTCGGCTGAGCGTGGCAGGGGCCGCGGGATCGAGTCCGAACAGCTCGCGCAACGCCCCGGCGTAGTCGGTGCTGCTCTCGGTGTCCTCGGAGGCCAGTTGCTTGACCCGCACGGTCGGCGCGTGCAGCAGCTTGTCCACGACGCGACGCACCGTCCGCGTCACCTCGTCCTTTGTCTGCTCGTCCATCCCGGGCAGCCGCCTGTCCAGCCGCAGCAACTCGGCATCGACGACCTCGGAGGCCTGCCTGCGCAGCGCGGTAACCGTGGGCGTGACCGCGGCGCTGCGCTGGCCGGCCAGGTACTCGCGGACCTCGGCACGCACGATCTCCGCGGCATGCTCGGTGTGCGCCCGCACGCTGTGCTCGTCGACCTGGTGTCGCACTGTCTCCAGGTCCACGATGCGCACGCCTGCGACGTCGCCCACAGCCGGGTCGACGTCGCGCGGCAACCCGAGGTCACAGATCACCAGTCCGTCCTCGCGGGTGCGTTCCGGCAGCACGTCGGCGGTGAGTACCGTGTCCTGCGCACCGGTGCAGCACACCACGAGGTCCGCGCCTGCCAGGATGTCCGGAAGCTCACCGAGCCCCACCGCCCGGGACGGGATGCCGTGCTCGGTGAACGAGGAGACCAGCCGCGAGGCGTTGTCCACGGTCCTGTTGGCGACGGTGACGTCGGCGACGCCGTGCTCGCGTAGCTGCGCCGCGGCGAGGGCGCCCATCGATCCCGCTCCGATGATCACCGCGGAGCGGCCCGCCAACGCCGCGGTGCCGCCCACGGCCGCCTCGAGTGCCTCGGACACGACGGACGCGCCGAGCGCGCCGAGCTCGGTCTCGGTGTGCACGCGCTTGCCTGCTCGCAAGGTGCTCTGGATGAGATCGTGCAGCGTGCTGCCGACCGTGCCCGCCTCCCGGGCCGCCGCGTAGGCCGCCCGGACCTGTCCGAGGATCTGGGTCTCGCCGACCACCATCGAGTCGAGGCCGCACGCGACGGTGAACAGGTGCTCGGCCGCGGCACCGGCATAGTGCACGTACATGCTGTCGTACAGGCCGGCCACGTCCACGCCCGCCATCCGGGCGAGCACCGACGACACCCCGGACAGGCCTCCGTGGAAGCTCTCCACCACCGCGTAGATCTCCACGCGGTTACACGTCGACACCAGCATGACCTCGCTGACGTCCTGCGCGTTCTGCAGCTCGTGCAAGGCCTTGGGTACCTCGTCCTGCGGTACCGTGACTCGCTCGAGGGTGCGCAGTTCAGCGGTGCGGTGCGACAGCCCGACAGCCAGCACGCTCACTCATACCACCTCACCATTGGATGATGCCCGGGAAAGCACGCCCGTACCAGCGGATGTGACTGAGACCGGTCCGTCGTCTGCCGGATTCCCGGCGTCGCGGGACGCCACATGGAACGACAGCATCTGCAGTTCCACGGCGAGGTCGACCTTACGCACCTGGACGTGATCCGGGGCGTGCAGGACCACAGGCGCGAAGTTGAGGATGCACTCCACCCCACCGGCGACCAGCCGGTCACACACCACCTGCGCCGCCCCTGGCGGGGTCGCGATGACGCCGATCGAGACCTGCCGCTCGGCACACACCGCGGGGATGTCGTCCAGGTGGGAGACGGCGATACCGCCCACCGGGACACCGATCAGGTCGGGGTCGACGTCGAACAGGGCGGCGACGGGGAAGCCGCGCCCCGGGAAGCCCCCGTAGTTGGCCAGCGCGTGCCCGAGGTTCCCGATCCCGGCCACGGCCACCTTGTGCTGGCGGGTGAGCCCCAGGATCCGCTCGATCTCCTCGGTGAGCACCCCGACCTCGTAGCCCACCCCGCGGACGCCGTAGGAGCCCAGGTACGACAGGTCCTTGCGGAGCTTCGCCGAGTTGACCCCCGCCGCAGCCGAGAGCTCCTCGCTGGAGACGGTCACCGCGCCCTGCTCGGCCATGGTGGTCAGCACGCGCAGGTACACGGCCAGCCGCGCCACCGCCGCTTCGGGAACGGCGCGCGCCTTGCCTGCCTCCCCGTCCGGCGCCGAACCATCCGGCCCGGACCCGTTGTCGGTCACCGCAGGCATCTCCGCCGTAGGCGCGCTGTCCGCATCGGCGGCGCGACGTGCGCGCTTCGGCCGCGCGCGCCGTGCCGCCGGTGCGTCGCCGTTGTTGCCCGCGGATCCGGTGGACTTGGCTGTGGCCTGATTGCCGGCCCGGCTACCGGTACCGCCGTCTCGGCTCCGCCGTCCGACCACGCTGCTTCTCCTTGCAGATAACTCAACTCACACGAGGGATACACACCAACGCTTGACGCACTGCCCGCCACGGTGTTGAATGCATCTTCCGCGAGCGGTGTAGGGCTAACGGTAACCGCTTGTGAAGGTGTGCACAAAATCCTCGATTGCTCAGGAGCTTGCTCCGGGCCTGCGCGCGGTCGGGACCGCCTCGCAGGGGTCCGGCAACCGCCTACCCGACCGGCCGTCCAGGCAGCTGCCTCCCGGCCTGCCGTCAGCCGCGCAACGCGCCGCGCAACCGGTCCTCCTCCACGGCCCAGTACCCGTGCTCCTGCCCGTCCACCAGGAAAACCGGAACCCGGTCGCCGTACTCGGCGCGCAGCTCCGGATCGCTGTCGACATCGGTAACCGACCAGCTCGCGCCCAGCTCGGTGCAGATCCGCTCGACCGCGCGCTCACCCTCGGCGCACAACGTGCAACTCTGCCTGCTCAGAACCGTGACATGACCCATAAACACCCATCATGCCCGCGTCCGCCCGCAGCGGGACCCGCAGGGCGTGCAGCACACCCGTATACACGGTGAACGCGGTTTGACGTACGGCTACTCATCACACCTTGGAGTGACTCGCGTCATAGACCGAACGGATGGGCGTCTCCGAATTGCAACCCGGGAAAGACTACCTACTGACGGGTAATACGACGTATGCTTCCCTAGCCCGGGTTATAGCGGCCAGAACGCTGCGACTTGGAGTGACGGACGCCAGCACGACGAGGAGACCCCGTGTCATACCGCCTCGCCGATCGATCCGGCGACAGCATCGCCGCTGGTGTTCGTCGGCACACCGGTACCCGTGCGCCGCGCGCGTACACCGGCGAGCTCCCAGGAGGGCTGCTTGGATGACCTTGCACCTCGCCTTCTCCGCTACGGCTCCGCCCGCCGGCGCTCCCGCCGAACGGGCCGGATCCCGCCCATCGGGCACCGCGTCGAGCCCCGTCGCTCCGGTGGCGCGGGACGCCCCCGCCATCCATGCCCCTGAGGGGGACCGGCCGGGCACCCGCGACGACGCGCGTACCGCCCACGGCGAGGCTCGCGCGGACACCCAGAAGGACCAGGACACCCAGGACATCAAGGACACCCAGGACGCTGCCGCCGCGGCGGCCACAGCCGAGGCATGGGAGCTGGTGCACGCGGCCCAGGCAGGCGACACGGACGCGTTCGGCAGGCTCTACGACAGCTACGTCGACACGGTCTTCCGTTACGTGCTGTTCCGTGTCGGCGACCGCGAGCTGGCCGAGGACGTGACCAGCGAGACCTTCCTGCGCGCGCTCCGCAGGATCTCGTCGGTCAGCTATCAGGGCCGCGACGTCGGCGCGTGGTTCATCACCATCGCCAGGAACCTCGTTCTCGATCACGTGAAGTCGAGCAGGGCGAAGCGCGAGGTCGTGACCTCGGAGCTGGCGGAGTCGGGACCCGTCGCGTTCGTCGGCACCGACCGTGCCGAGGACTCCGGACCCGAACAGCAGGTCCTGGCTTCGGCGACCAAGAGCGAGCTGTTCCGGTGCATCGACACGCTCGGCGGTGACCAGCGCGACTGCATCGTGCTGCGCTTCATCCAGGGCCTGTCCGTAGCGGAGACGGCACAGATCATGCAGCGCAACGAGGGCGCCATCAAGGCCCTCCAGCACCGCGCGGTGCGCAGGCTCGCGCACCTCCTTCCCCCCGGGTTCCACTGAGCGCACCGACCGGCAGGCGTAGCCGCCTTCATACGTTTGTGCGTATTACCCGCTGCGCCGTAACCCTCGAGGTCACGAGTCGTTACTCCGGGAACGAAGCACTACTCGTCAACGACGTCGAGTACGTGCCGCTCCGCGCGGCACTTCAGCGGCGGTCGACGCACTTGGAGGCGAAGCAAGCGGTGAACCAGCCCGTGTGGTACCGGCGCAGCCGGGAAAGGAGCGAACGCTTCGCCCGGGCGATCGACGACGATGACCACACCGGGACCCAGGAGTTCACCAGGGAGCTGGCCGTGGTGTCCGCTCTACGCACACTGGGAACCGAGGAAGGCGTCGACCGGCATACCCGCCTGCGTATGCGGGAACGCGTACTCGAGGCCGATGCGCAGCCCGGGACCGTCGCGGGCGCGACGGCCGGCTCACCGGGCGCCGGCACGAGCCGGCCCCGGCGCCCGCGCGTGAGCACGATGCTCGCCGCCGCGGTCGCCGCCGTCTTCGCGCTCGCGTTCGTCGGAGCCGACGTCGCAGAGGACGCGTTGCCTGGCGAGATGCTCTACGAGGTCAAGCGCAGCACGGAGGCCCTCGAACTCGAGACAGCGGTGGGCGACGCCGCGCGCGGCGCCAAGCACCTGGAGCTGGCCTCGACCCGCGTCGCCGAGCTCGAATCGCTTGCCGAGGACCGCGACACCGGCCGGGCGCACTCCGTCCACCGGGACCTACTCACCAACCTCGAGACCCACGCTGCGGCCGGCTCGCAGCTGGTCACCACCACGGCCACGCGGTCAGGGGGCGACCGTCTCGAAGCCCTCGGCGACTGGGCCGCCGAGCACGCCGACCGGATGCGCGACGTCGAGGCCGCCGTACCCATGGAGGTGCGCACGCGGGCACGGGCCGGTGTCGAGCTGCTCACCGCGATCGAGGACCGCGCGAACGCGCTCGCCGAGCGCATGACCTGTTACCCGATCACAACGGGCCGCACGGACGAGCTCGGGGCCATCCCGGCGACGGGCTCCTGTGCGAGCTCCGCGGCAGCGAGCACGGGCCTGCAGCAGGGTGGGCCGGACGCGGGTTCCGCGTCGCCGGGCGGGCGGACGGCGTCCGGCCCCGAGTCCGGCGCTGCGTCCGGCCCCGAGTCCGGCCCCGAGTCCGGCCCTGCGTCCGGCCCTGCGTCCGGCCCTGCGTCCGGCACCGCTGCAGACCCCGCGGAGGCAGGCACCCCGTCCGGCACCCCCCACGTACAGGAACCCGTCGACACGCCTGGCGCACCGGCAGCGACCGACGAGCCGCCTGCGCCGGGCACCGGGGTGGACGTGCCCGATTCACCACAGGCCCCCTCGCCGGAGACGAGCGCCGAGGCAGGCATCTCGGACGGTACCGAGCTGACCGACTCCGAGCTCGACGAGCTCGACGATGCCGACCTCACGGACGGGTCCGGCTGACCGGGCCCCCGACTCTCGCGCCTGGACCCGGTAGCCCGCTCGCCGCCGGGCAGGCCACCGGAGAGGGTTCCTCCCGCGCGGGAGGGAGGGAACCTTGTCACGCCGCGGGCGGAGCAACAGCGACAGCGCTACGCGAGCGCGCAGGCGTAATGGCTACGCTGTGGCCCAGCACTCCATTCATATCCGTGACGGGAGGCGGTGCGCGTGTCGCTGTGGCGCCGGAAGGCCAAACGCCACGAGCTGGAACGGCTGGCCACGCTGGCTGGGGAGGCCTCGGCCGAGGCAGCCAGCAGGATGGATCTCGCCGCGCAGCGCGAGGGCGACGAGCCGGAAGGCCACGCCGAGCGTTCCGCGACGGCCGGGCCACCCGCTCCGCCGGATCTCACCGCGGCGGCCTTCTTCGACGTCGACAACACGATGATGATGGGCGCGTCGATCTTCCACTTCGCCCGGGGGCTGGCCGCGCGCAAGTACTTCACCACATCGGATCTCGCCGGGTTCGCGTGGCGGCAGGCGAGGTTCCGGATCGGCGGCAAGGAGACCAAGGACACGGTCTCCTCGAGCAGGGAGCAGGCACTGTCGTTCGTGGCGGGACGCAGCGTCGAGGAGCTCAACACGGTCGGCGAGGAGATCTACGACGAGCTGATGGCCGACAAGATCTGGTCGGGCACACGCGCCCTCGCCCAGATGCACCTGGACGCCGGTCAACGCGTCTGGCTGGTCACGGCGACCCCTGTAGAGCTCGCCGCGATCATCGCACGCCGGTTGGGCCTGACGGGTGCGCTCGGGACCGTAGCCGAGACCGATGACGGGGTGTACACCGGCAAGCTCGTCGGCGACCTGCTGCACGGGCGGGCGAAGGCGCACGCGGTGCGCGCGCTGGCGGCGAAGGAGGGCCTGAACCTCAAGCGGTGCACGGCGTACTCGGACTCGCAGAACGACGTACCGATGCTGTCGGTGACCGGAACCGCGGTGGCGATCAACCCGGACGCGGGCCTGCGCGAGGTCGCCCGCCAACGCCAGTGGGAGATCCGCGACTTCCGTACCGGCCGCAAGGCCGCGAAGATCGGGGTACCCTCGGTGCTCGGTGCAGGCGCGCTCGCAGGCGCCGTGGCAGCGGGCGTCGCCTTCCGCAAGCGTTAGAGCTTGCCTGCCGCGCCCGGGAGCCCCGGGTGCGGGGAACACCTACCCGCCGAACACTCCGCGGCGCCGCTCCAGGCGCTGGTAGAGCATCTGCTGGATCGCCTCACGCACCTGGTCGGTGAGGTTGAACGCCTCCATCGGGTCACCGTCGCTCGCGCAGCCGTCCACCGCGATCGGCTCGCCGAACTCGATGGTCCACTTGGTCGGCAACGGGACGGCGCCGAGCGGTCCGAGCAGCGGGAAGAACGGTGTCACCGGGAAGTACGGCAGGCCGAGCAGCCGCGCGAGCGGCTTGATGTCCCCGAGCTTGGGGTAGATCTCCTCGGCGCCGACGATCGCGCACGGGACGATCGGCACCCCGGCGCGTATCGCAGCCGAAGCGAAGCCTCCCCTGCCGAATCGTTGCAGCTTGTAACGGGCGGAGAAGGGCTTGCCGACGCCTTTGAATCCCTCCGGGAAGACCCCGACGAACTCGCCTCGGCCGAGCAGGCGCTCGGCGTCGGACGAGCAGGCCAGCGTCTGCCCGGTCTTCCTGGCGAGCGAACCGAGCACCGGAATCTGGAACACGAGGTCGGCGCCGAGAATGCGCAGGAAACGGTCTCCGGGGTGGTTGTCGTGTACCGCGAGCGCGGTCATCGCGGCGTCCAGCGGCAACGTTCCCGAATGATTGGCCACCAGTAGGGCCCCGCCCCGCTCCGGGAGGTGTTCGGCGCCGCGCACATCGACCCTGAACCACTTCTCGTACAGCACGCGCAGCGCGGGCGCGATCACCTGCTCGGTCAGGTCGGCATCGAACCCGAACTCGTCGACGGTGTACTCACCGGTGAGCCGGTTCGCCAGGAACGCGACGGCCTCGGCGAGCGCATCCGGCAGGCCGTCGGGCAGGGTCTCGGCCCTGCCGTCCGGGCCGGCGTGGGTTCCGCTCTCCTCGGCAGCGGCGGCACCGGGAAAGCGCACGACAGCCGCGCCGTCCGACCGCGGGGGCTTCCCGGTCCGGGAGTGCTCACCGGACCCGCCGCGCGGCGTCGTCGTGCCGGGCTCCACGCCGGTGCCGGTCCCGCGCGAACGGTCGTGGCTGTCCGGATCGCCTGCCGAATCCGGTTCCCCGGCAGGCCCCCGTTCCGGCCGGGGCAACCGCAGGACCGTGGCCTGCTCGGGAATCAGCGGCCCCTTGGCCACGCCGTCCCGGCGTCCGCGACCGTTTCCGGAGAGACGGGCGCCGTTGACATGATCCCTGTCGGTCATGGTGATGTCCCTCCGTTGTCCTCACCGTGTCTGGAGGTGGGCAATGCCGTGTCACCGCCGTGTCACCGCCGTGTCACCGCCGTGTCACCGCAGTGTCCCCGCCTGGGTCACCGGGGTTGTGCTCGTCCGGATGTCTGGCCCGACACGGCCGATGTCGCGACCTTCCCGGCAAGGGCCGCCAACGACTCCCTGTCCACCACCGGGCCGAGAGCCCTGCCGCGAACGTAGTCGTCGAAGGCCTCGCGCGTCGTCCACCGCGGCGCGTAGCCGAACTCCTGCTCGAGCTTGGTCGTGTCGACCACGCGGCCGTAGGTGAGTAGCTGGATCTGGTCGGGTGAGAAGTCGACGAGCTTCGCACCGCGCAGGATCGGGGCGACCGTCGGTAACGCCGAGCTCGGAACCGGCAGCTCCACTCGTCCGGCGAGTCTGATCGCCTGCGACAGCATGATGACGCCGTCAGCGGCCACGTTGAACGTTCCGGGAATGTCGCGCATCGTGGCCTGCTCCAGCACGGCCAGCGCGTCGGCCGAGTGCACGAACTGCATGCGCGCGTCGTAACCGAAGATCGTCGGCACGACTGGTAGCGCGAAGTACCTGGTCAGCACCGTGTCCACTGCCGGCCCCATCAGGTTGGCAAAACGGGCCGTCGTCACGGTCAGATCCGGCCGCCTGCGCCGCAACCCCCGGATATAGCCTTCCATATCGATCGCGTCGGAGACATAACCGCGGGAGGATGCCGGTTTGAGCGGGGAGTCCTCGGTGAACACGGCCTGCGATCGCGGCCCCGCTCCGTACACCGCGGCGGTCGACTTGACCACGAGCTTGCGCACCCGCGGCGAGCGTTGGCACGCGGCGAACAGCCGCATCGTCCCGATGATGTTGGTGTCCTTGACCGCCACCCGCGGCTCGGGCCCCGCCGGGTGCGCGGTCATCGAGGCGTGCACCACGGTGTCCACGCCTGCGTCGGCGATGATCCGTTCGATGAGCGGGTTACGAATATCGGCCCGCACGAACTCCGCCCGACCCATACGGTCGACCAACCACTGGGACGGTGGCACGGTATCGACACCGATCACTCGCTCCAGCTGCTCGTTGGAACCCAGCCGCGCGAGGAGCTTCCCGCCCAGCTCGCCCCCGACGCCGGTCACGAGCACTACATTCGACGGCATCGATACCCCTCATGGATACATTCAGTCTGCGTGTGTACCGCAGCGCGGTCGATCGTCCCGGCGAAGACGGTCACACGCTTGGTGGTGGCGATACTATCGCGGCCCGCGCGCCAGGAGATAGACGTATGGACGGGCGTTCACCTGGTGGTAACAGGCTCGACCACCCGCAGGCGATCCGCAGTCCCGAGCAGCCTCGGCGTGTGGGCCGGTGGTGTCGAGCCTACTTGCAGCCTACTTGCAGCCTACTTACCCTGCCTGCGTTGCATCCGGGTGCGGCGCAACAACTTGCGGTGCTTCTTCTTCGACATGCGCTTACGGCGCTTCTTGACCACGGAGCCCACGGACGTCACCTCACGTTCACCGGTGCCGGCACGGGCCACGTCCACCACCTCACGCGCCCGGGTCCCGCGCGTGGCACCCGTGGCCGCGCGGGCTCACCACGCATCCTGCGTTGCGCTGCCTCGCGCGGCCACGGTGCCCGAGCGCGCCACCGCACCATCACCCCGCGTCGAAGTAGGCGCCCTCGAGGTAATCGTGCACGGACTTCTCCGGCACCCGGAAAGACTTGCCGACCCGGACCGCAGGCAGCTCGCCGGAGTGCACGAGGCGGTACACGGTCATCTTCGACACCCGCATCAGCGTCGCGACCTCGGCCACCGTCAGGAATTGCACCTGCTTGTGCGACGGCGAGTCATCCTTCTTCGGCGGCATACGTCACCGTGCCCTTCGCGCCAGCCGGTCGGCTGACGACATTGACACCATTCTCAACGGGTCCTGTTCACCTGTCCGGCCACCAGCTGCCCGCGGGCACACCTGCCGTGTCCGTCCACGGCCAGCATCCTCACGACCGAGCCTAGCGGTACAGGCGAGGCTCATGCGACACCTGCGACCAAGTTGCAACGATCGTAGGCGTGTCGATACCGAACAGACGCAGCCATTCGTGTTAATAAGCCTTACCCACGGCTGTGTCGTGTGCGCCTGTGGGTGACTTGACTCCGTATCGATACGGCAGCGCGTTATGCGCGGTCAGGAGTCTTCATGAGCTTTGCCCAGTTCCACCGAGCGGTCCCGCGCCGCCTCGATCGCCGAGAGGAACGCGGCACGCACCCCGTGGTTCTCCAGCTCCCGGATCGCGTTGATCGTGGTACCGCCCGGCGATGTGACAGCCTCCCGCAAGGTGACCGGGTGCTCTCCGGTCTCGGCGAGCATCTTCGTCGCCCCGTAGGTGGACTGGATGATCAGCTTCTCCGCCACGTTGCGCGGCAGGCCCAGCAGGATTCCCGCGTCGATCATGGCCTCGACCAGGAAGAACACGTAGGCGGGGCCGGACCCGGACAGGGCCGTCACCGCGTCCTGCTTCTCCTCGGGGATCGAGACCACCTCGCCGACGCTGGAGAGCAACTGCTCGACCAGCTTCACATGCGCGTCCGTTGCGTGGCTGCCCGGCGAGATGGCGCACATCGCCTCGCCGATGACCATCGGGGTGTTCGGCATGACACGCACGACCGGGCACGCACCACCGAGGCGACGCTCGAACAACGAGGTCGGCAACCCCGCGCACAGCGACACCAGCAGTGTCCGGCCGTCGATGAGGCCTGCCAGCCTCTCCAGCAGCGGGTCGATGTCCTGCGGCTTGACCGCGACCACGAGAACGTCGGCGGTGGCTGCGGCCTCGTCGAGCTCGACGTGCCGTGCGGCGAGCCTCTCGGCCAGCTCGGCCGCCCGTTCCGGATGGCGTTCGGTGAACAGCAGCTCCTCGGGCCGGTACCCGCTGTGCAGCAGTCCGGACATCAACGCCTCGCCGATCTTGCCTGCCCCCAGCACAGCAACGACGGGGTTCGCCGGGGCGGAGGATGTGCCGGCCTCGGGCACGGAGTCACGGTCGGTCATGCCCTAAGCCTGCCAGAACCGGTGCGGGCACCGCGTAGGACGGTCGGCTGTCCGCCGGTCGGGCTGCTCACCACAGCCCCCCGCTGCGCACAACGGCTTACAACACGGCTTGCAACGCCGCAGTCACCGGGTACGTCACAGCAGGCCCGGCCCGTTCCGCGGTTACGCCGGGCCCGGGGTGATGGCCAGCTGCCGCGACTGGCAGATCAGCTGCCCCGCCGAGTCCAGCACGGTGGCGCTGGAGTCGAACCAGTTGCCGTACACCGCCTCGCAGTCCACCTGGATCCGCATCCATCCCGGCGCCGGTGTGGTGCGCAGGTAGGAGGTCATCTGCACGGTCGGTGACCACCCCTTGCGTCCCAGGTTGAACGGGACCGGTGGGTTGATGTCGCCTGCGAGCAGCGCGAAGTACACATCCACGTCCGCGCTGCGCGGCCGCGCCCACAGCCGCATGCGCAGCGACGAGCTCGGGTCGGCGCTCCCGGCCGGTCGCCCCTTCTTGCCCGTCAGGAACCCCGCGGTGCTGGCGTCGATGCGCACCTCGCAGTCCTGAGCGAGCCGGAACACGCCATCGCCGAGATGGTCGGCCAGCGTGATCGCGTTCGCGGGGGGCTCGGCAGGAAGGACGGGTAGCTCCGCCGAGGTCGCGCGCTGCTCGGGCAACCGTCCCAGCAGCACGTGCGCCTCGACACAGCTGCGCCCTCGCTGCTCGAGGCGCACTCCCACGACGGTCGTCCGCCGTCCCACCTTGCGCAGCTCGGTGCGCAGCAGTACCGGCCCGAGCTCGGTGGCGCGCAGGAACTCGGCACTGACGGCGAGCGGGTCACCGCCGAGCTCGTTGTGTCCCGACAGCACGGACGTCGCCGTCCTGGCAAGCAGCGCCGTGATGAAACCCCCGTGCGGATGCCCTCCGATGGACCACTCGGACCGCAGGGTGGCGGTGAACGTGCCGTCCCCCAGCGAGCGCGGGTGGCGCGCCTCGGCGAACGCAACCGGGGTGTCTGCGGTGGTCATGTGGCACAGCCCCGTTCGTCGTCACGCGGTGTTCTCGGCCGGTCCACCGCATCAGCGGTGGCACGTGAGGTCAGCAGGGACACGGGAGAACCCTACGTGGCAGCTCGGGCGTGGCGACACACGGTTCGTGTCAGTCCCGCTCCGTTCCGGTAACCACAGGGCCGTGAGCACCCGGCGGGCAGTGTCGCTACCACCGGGTCCATCGCGCCGACCGCGGCGCACGACGCCGTTGGCAGCGGCGGCTACTGGCCGAGGTACAACCGGGCGAACAGGAGCGCCTCCGTCAACTCGCTCACACGGCGCGCCTGGCTCCGGGCCGCGCGCGTGTTCAGCTCGATCACCACCTGACCGTCGAAGCCGGTAGCGGCCAGCTTCTCCAGCATCTCCGCGCACGGTTGCGACCCGCGGCCCGGCATCAGGTGCTCGTCCTTGGGCTGCCCCGTCCCGTCGGCCAGGTGCAGGTGGGTCAACCCGGTACCCATCCGGTCGGCCAGCGCGAAGGCATCCATCCCGGCCGCGGCCGTGTGCGACAGGTCAAGCGTGTAGTGCGCATGGCCCACGTCGGTGGGGTCGACCGAGGGGCGGAACGCCGACACTCGCCGTTCCTTACCCCCAGGAGGCCGAACCTTGAACATGTTCTCGACGGCGATCTCGACACCGCTGGACTCCTCGAGTTCGGCGACCAGCTCGCCGAAGCCATCGGCGTAGCGGCGCTGCCAGCGAAAGGGCGGATGCACCACGACCGTGCGCGCCCCGAGCTCCAGCGCGGCGTCCACCGTCCTGCGCAGCCGCTCCTCCGGGTCCGGTGACCAGATGCGTTGCGTGATGAGCAAGGAAGGCGAATGGACGGACAGCACCGGAACGCCGGTGCTCTGGGACAGCCATTTCAGCGCGGAGACATCCTGGCTGATCGGATCGGGCCAGACCATCACCTCGACCCCGTCGTAGCCGATATCCGCAGCCAGCTCGAACGCGGTGTTCGCGCGCGACGGCCACACCGACGCGGTGGACAGCCCTACCGGTATGTGCCCGGCACCGCGCCCGGTGGCAGCGGAACCGGCATACCTGCCCGCTTCGTGATGTCCAGCACGACCTGCACTATCACCGACGTTCTCAGCGTGGTTCACCCAACGGTCCTATCGGGAAAGCAACAGCATCGCGGCGGGGGACACGGTCACCATGAGCCCAACCAGCACCGCGAGCACGGTGGTCTGCATATCCTCTGCCCGACGAATCTTACGCACCAGCCACACGAGGCCGACGATCACCGCGAGCGCGGCTATCAGAGCGGCGGCCGGGGTCTGTATCCACAGCCAGTTGAACGACAACCACACGGCGGCTCCGCCGAGCACGCCGAGCACGAGCTGACCGGCCATGACGAGCCACTGCCTGACGGGCGAGCGCTCCTCGAGCTCGCCGTCGGGATACGCGTCGGCGTACTCGCTGTCGCCGGCATCACCGTCCCCACCGAGAAGATCCGCGTCCGCGTACGAGCCGTCGCCTGCCACGCCGGTTCCGTCGTAGTCAGGGGCGTAGGCGGGTGCGTCGACGTCGACGTCCGGCTCCTCGACGGCGATGCCCGCCTGGTGCACATCCTCCTCGTGCCCGGGCAGCTCACCGGCATTCTGGTCGGCGACGTCGCCGGAGCCGCCGGGGGCGACATCGGCCTGCGGGCCCACACCCGGCTGCCGGCCGGGGGCCTCGCCTGCGATCCGGGCGAACTCGTCGGTATCGGCCTCGCGCGACGGCTCGGTACGCACGGTCGTCGCGGCCTGCCACGGGTCCGGGTACGCGTCCCCGCCCCACGCCTGGGCGAGGTCCTCGTCCTGCGCTGGGTGCTGCCCGCCGCGCGGATCGGCATCCGTGCCTGCGGCAGGCTCCCCGTCCAGTTGCCTGCGATGTTGCTGGACCGACTGCGAGTAGCCCGACCCGGGGTGTGCCTGCCTGGGCGGCGGCGGGTAGGGAGCCGCCGAACGCGGTGCCTGTGCCGGTCGAGGGGGCTGCTGCGGTTGCCCCGCGTGTCGCGGCTCGGCAGGATCCACGTGGTTCGGCCGTGAGTCGGCCGTCCCGTGCCTGGCCCCCTCGGAGGGGGCGGTTCCGCCCCCGGGCGGCGGGGGTCCGCCCGACCCGTTCACCGACTCGTGCCGCGGCGTCGCGTGCGGGTGCCCGTTACGGCCTTCCCCCTCGGTGCCGCCGGTCTCGGAACGGATCCGCTCGATGATCGCCTGTGGCGCCGTCGTCGCGATATCGGCCTCGGCGGGCGCGCCGTCATCGCCGTCGTCGTCCGCACGACGGCGATGACGGCGGCGCGAACCACTCTCCACGCTCCCGCCGTGCTGTGCCAGCAGCTCAGCTACCGTGCGCTGAGACTGTTGACTATCACGATTTCGGCTCATCTCTGTCACCGTGCCCGAGCTCAGCCAACCAAGTCCAGTTCACATCGGTCCTGCCCCTCAGGACAGGATCTCAACCCCGCGCCGAGCCTGTGTCAGCGGCTCGACGTGATGGTCGCCGTTCGTATGATCCAGGCGCCGCAGGATGACTCCCTCCCGCAACGCCCACGGGCAAATCTCCACCTCAGAGCAGGACAGCGCCCGCATCGACGCCTGCGCGACAAGTGCGCCGCCCACCAGCTGGTGGGCCCTGCTCGCCGTGACTCCCTCGAGCTCGGCGAGATCGGCCGCGGTCATCCGTGTGATGAACGACAGCAGCTGACGCAGTCCGGTATCGGTCAGCGTCCTGCGCACGCGCGGACCGGCCGAGGACGGAGCCGCGCCGGTGAGCCGCGCGAGCGAGCGGAACGTCTTCGAGGTGGCCACGACCCGATCGGGGCTGCCGAACATCTCCAGCTCCCGTGGCAGGTCGGACAGCTCGTGCTCGAGCCACGCCGCGGTGTCGACCACCTCGGAGCGTGTCGGCGGGTCGTGGGAGAAACGCGTCCGCGTGACACGGCCCGCTCCGAGGGGAAAGGACTCGGCCAGGTCAGGAGCCTCATCGATCCCCATGGCGAGCTCGAGAGAACCACCACCGATGTCGAGCACCAGCAACCGCCCCGCCGACCAGCCGAACCACCGGCGAGCGGCAAGGAAGGTGAGCCGTGCTTCCTCGTCACCGGAGAGCACGTGGAGCTCCACCCCGGTGTGCTCGGCCACGGTGCGCAACACATCGCTCGCGTTTCCTGCCTCCCGCACAGCCGAGGTCGCGAACGCGAGCATCTCCTCGCACTGCAACCGCGCCGCGGAGTCCTTCGCCGCCTGCACAGCACGGATCAGATCCTCGGTGCCGACGTCACTGAGATCACCCGAAGGGGTCAGCCGTTCCGCCAGCTTCAGGGACGTCTTCTCCTTGTGCATCGGCGTCGGGTGCCCGCCGCGGTACGCATCCACCACAAGCAGGTGCGTTGTGTTGGATCCCACGTCAAGCACTCCGAGTCGCACAGTCGCTCACGGTACCCGCTTTGTCGTCCCACTGTGCAGTATCGAGAGACGAGACACGTCCGTGCCGCGCCGGGCGGTCCCGCACGACGCAGGGAGTCCCCGCCTCGCAGGACCGGTCGGCATGCGCGGCTGATACGGCTCGCGCGGTTCGTCCCGGCCTGTCCGCCCTCCGGCGCGGTGCCCGTTACGTCTCGAACTTGTACCCGAGGCCCCGCACCGTCACGAGGTACTGCGGTGCTGCGGGGTCGTTCTCGATCTTCGCGCGCAGCCGCTTGATGTGCACGTCCAGGGTCTTGGTGTCGCCGACGTAGTCGGCTCCCCACACCCTGTCGATCAGCTGTGCCCTTGTGAGCACCTTGCCCACATTGCGCAGCAAGTACTCGAGCAGGTCGAACTCCTTGAGCGGCAAGGTGGCTTCGGCCCCGTCCACGGTGACCACGTGCCGTTCCACATCCATCCGCACCGGCCCCGCGGCGAGCACCGGCTGCTCCTCACCGTCCGGGGCCGGGTCGCCCCGCCGCCGCAGCACGGCACGCACGCGCGCGATCAGCTCACGCGCGGAGTACGGCTTGGTCACGTAGTCGTCCGCGCCGATCTCCAGACCGACCACCTTGTCGATCTCGCTGTCCCGCGCCGTCACCATGATCACCGGTACGGCGGCACGCTGCCGCAGCTGCTTGCACACGTCCGTGCCGCTCATCCCTGGCAGCATCAGGTCGAGCAGCACGATATCCGCGCCGTTGCGGTCGAACTCGTCCAGCGCCTGCTTGCCTTCCGTCGCGACGGCCGCGGTGAAACCTTCCTTCCGCAGCATGAACGCCAGCGGTTCGGCGAAGGACTCCTCGTCTTCGACGATCAGTACCCTTGTCACGCGGCTCCTCCAAGCCTTGTCAACTATCCGAACCGGACTCGCCAGTATCGTTCGGACGACTGTCTCCTCCGGTCACGCCTCGCTGGGACCGGCGCTGGACGATCGCGTCCTGGTCTTCCTCCTGCGCCGTCCGGTGTTCACCCGCGCCCTCCCCCTGCTGGCCTGCCGGCAGGCACAGGGTGAACGTGGAGCCGGTACCCGGGCGGCTCCACAACCGCACCTCACCACCGTGATTGGCAGCGACGTGCTTGACGATGGCCAGCCCGAGGCCGGTGCCACCGGTCATCCGGGAGCGGGCCTTGTCGACCCGGTAGAACCGCTCGAACACGCGCTGCTTGTCCTCCTCCGCTATGCCGATCCCCCGATCGGTCACGCCGATCTCGACGGTGTCGCCCACGCGCCTGCGCGAGACCGACACCGGGCTACCGGCAGGCGAGTACGCGATGGCGTTGGTCAGCAGGTTCGCCAGAGCGGTCACGAGCAGCATGTGATCGCCCTGCACGACCAGACCGCTGTCGGCGTCGGTGTTGACGGTGCTCTCCTCTGCCTCGGCGGCGTGACTCACCCGGCTGAGGGCGTCGTTGACGACCGCGTCGACCTCAACGGCGGTCGGCTCGGGCAGCTTCTCGGCACCCTGCAGGCGGGACAGCGCGATCAGCTCGGTGACAAGCGCGCCCAGCCTCGTGGACTCGTGCAGCAACTTCTCGCCGAAACGGCGCACCTCATCGGGGTCGTCCGCTGCATCGAGCAGCGTTTCCGCGAGCAGGGCCATCGCCCCGACCGGTGTCTTGAGCTCGTGGCTGACGTTGGCCACGAAATCGCGTCGGGTGGCCTCGAGCCGGACGGCCTCGGAGTGATCGACGGCCTGGATCACCGTGTAGCCGTTACCGAGCGGTGCCACCTCACCGACCACGGCTTCCGGCTGCCGACCGCGTGCCTCGAGCGGGGACAGATCGATCTCCACACGTTCACCGGTGTTCGCCACCCGCCCCGCTGCCTGCCGGGCGCGGGGGTCGGCCTGGTTGTTCCGCACCAGCCCCAGCTCGGCCGCCCGCGGGTTGTGCACCACCGTATCGCCGCCCGGGCCGAGTACCACGATGCCGTTGTGCGAGTTGTGCACCAGGCGCATCAGCAGGTCGACGATCGCGGGGCCGGCCCGGCTGACGCCGCCCCGGCGCCGGCGCACGCCTGTGGCCGCGTAGCCGAGCAGCAGCCCGGCGATCAGCGCGCCTGCGGCCAGTGCGAGCGTTCCGAGCAGGGTCACGAGCGCATGGTAAGCACGTACGTAGCGTGTCGGCCTAGTGTTATCCGCACATCCGTGACGCCCGTGACACTATCCCGCCACCCGTTTCCTCCCCGTTCACCTGCACGACAAGTTCCGCTTGCCGGTGCCTCACTCGCATGTCGGGTTACCCACCGTGGCGATCTCCCGCGCGGTGCACGCGTTACCCAAAAGGGTTCACACCCGTCGCCGCTTCCACACGAAGTGTCGCTCAGCGACCCTGGCCGGCGACCGCGGCGGCCGCCTCGAACGCGGCGTCCGGATCAAGGTAGACACCGCCCGGCGTCACCGGGGCGAGCCGCTCGTCCAGGTCGTACCGCAGCGGGATGCCCGTGGGGATGTTCAGGCCCACGATGTCGGCGTCGGAGATACCGTCCAGATGCTTCACCAAGGCACGCAACGAGTTGCCGTGCGCGGCGGCCAGCACGGTCCTACCGGCGCGCAGGTCCGGCACGATCGCGGACTCCCAGTACGGCACCAGCCGTGCGACCACGTCGGCCAGGCACTCGGTCAGCGGCGCATCATCGCCGATACCGGCATAACGCGGGTCGGTGTCCTGGCTGAACTCGCTGCCCTTCTCGATCGGCGGCGGCGGAGTGTCGTACGAACGGCGCCAGAGCATGAACTGCTCCTCGCCGAACTCGTCGAGTGTCTGCTTCTTGTTCTTCCCCTGAAGCGCCCCGTAATGACGCTCGTTGAGCCGCCAGTCGCGGCGCACGTCGATCCAGTGTCGACCTGCGACGTCGAGAGCGATGTTCGCCGTGGAGATCGCCCGGCGTAGCAGCGAGGTGTGCACCACGTCCGGCAGCAACCCGGTCTCGACGAGCAGCTCGCCGCCCCTGCGGGCCTCGCCCTCACCCCGTTCCGAGAGCGGGACATCCACCCACCCGGTGAACAGGTTCTCGGCGTTCCACGTGCTCTCCCCGTGCCGCAGCAGCACCAGCGTCCCGAAATCGCCCATGCACTCCAGCTTGCCAGAACGCCGTGCGGACCGGGCGCCGGGTCGCGCTTCCGGCGGCGCGCGTCCGGGCGGCGCACCGTGCCGCCGTCGCTCTACCCAGAGTGTTCCTCCACCGGTGCGTGCCACTCCTGAACAGAGCGTTCACTGATTAGAGCCGCACAGACCGCCGGGAAGTAACTGCGCTGCGTGCGCAATACTCACCGAATACACACGATCGGAGGCCTGCAGGGGGTTGTGCGATACGGCATACATCTGACAAGTTGTCAATCAGCCCGCCACGTCGGTCTCCACGCACTCCCCGGTTCGTGGCGGGAAAGACGCAGCTCGTCTCCCCTGCCGAGCTGCGCCCGCCAGATCCCGATGACACCCCCTCGTCACCGGGTCATCACGGCGGGAAACTCGCGCGGGGTGGCTCGAGTTTTCGCGACTCCCCCTCCCTCGAGCCGCCTCGCGCCTATTACTCGTGTCTTCGTCTCACCGCCTCCGCGACAGGACCACGGCGTTTTCACCGCGCCGTCTCCGCGACACGATCACGGCGTTCACGCCGTGCCGCCGCTGCACCACCACTGCACCACGACCGCTGCGGCCCCGCCACTCGGCGCGTCACCCGTCGGTGTCGATGAGGTGTTTGAACGGCTCCAGGTTGGCCAGAGACTCGCCGCGGGAGACGCGCCATTCCCACTCGCGCCTGATCGAGCTCGCGAACCCGAGCTCGAGCAAGGTGTTGAAGTCGCCGTCCGCGGCCTGCAGGACCTGGCCGAGCAGCTTGTCCAGCTCCGGCTCCGTCACCGAGTCGAGGCCGGTCCTGCCGACCAGGTAGATGTCGCCGACCGGATCGATCGCGTAGTGCACCCCGTAGAGCTTCGTGTTGCGGCGCAGCAGGTAGGAGTACACCTCGGCATGAGCCTCATCGGGGCGGCGGCACACGAACGCCTCGATCGTGAACGCGTTGTCGCCGACGATGAGCCAGCAGTTCGTCTGGAGCTTCTTGGTGCCGGGCAGGGTGACGAAGTAACGCCCCTCACCGTGCGCGGCATAGGACAGCCCCATCCCGTCCAGCGAGGCGACGACCACCTCCTCCACGGCAGGGCTCATACAGCAACCTCCGCTCTCCTCGCTTGCCGCTGACGTGCCTCGCCGACGGCGGAGGCATACACCGACAGTAGTGCGTCCGTGGTGCGCTGCCAGGAGAACCGGCGCGCGTGGTCGGCGGCATTGCCGGCCATCTCGGCGCGGCGGGCCGGGTTCAGTGCCACCGACCCGAGCGCGTCCGCCCAGTCGCCGGTGCGGTGTGTCGGTACGAGCAACCCCGACACCCCGTGCCGGACGGCCACCGGCAGGCCCCCGACCCGGGCGGCGACGACGGGAGTTCCGCAGGCCTGCGCCTCCAGCGCGACCAGTCCGAACGACTCGTTGTGGCTCGGCACGGCGACCACATCGGCCGCGCGGAACACCCGGACCAGGTCAGGCCGTGGTTGTGGTGGCAGGAAGCGCATCAGGTCGTCGATACCGAGCGAGCGTGCCACCTCGCGCAGCGACTCCGGCTGTTCGAGCCCTGAGCCCGACGGCCCGCCCGCGACAAGTACGACAAGGCGCTCCCGCAGCCGGGGATCGCGGCGGACCAGCTCAGCGGCCGCGTGCAGGAGCACCTCCGGCGCCTTCAACGGCTGGATGCGTCCGGCGAAGGCCAGCACGATCGCGTCGGAAGGCAACCCCAGCTCGGCACGGGCGGTCTCGGCAGGGCCAGGGGTGAAGCTGCCCAGATCCACGCCGGGCGCGACGGTGCTCAACACTCCGGGGTCGGCGCCGTAGAGATCCACGAGGTGCTCCGCCTCCACCTCGGTGTTGGCCACGAGCCGGTCGGCCTCGTCGACGATCTGCTGCTCACCGAAGACCCTCGTACGCGGTTCCGGCGTGTCCCCGTCGGCCAGCGCGGCGTTCTTGACCTTGGCCAGCGTATGCGCCGTGTGGATCAGCGGTACGCCCCACCGTTCCGCGGTCAGCCACCCGACCTGACCGGACAGCCAGTAGTGCGAGTGCACGACGTCGTAGTAGCCGGGCGGGTGAAACGCCTCGGTGCGCAGCACGCCTGCGCTGAACGCGCACAGCTGCGACGGCAGCTCGCTGCGGTCCAGGGCCTCGTAGGGGCCCGCCGGCACGTGCCGGACGAGCACGCCCGGTGACAGCTCGGCCACCGGCGGCTGGTCGGACGACGTCGCCCTGGTGAAGATCTCCACGTTCACGCCCTTGCGGGCCATCGCCTCGGCCGTCTGCGTGATGTAGACATTCATGCCCCCGGCGTCACCCGTCCCCGGTTGTTCCAGGGGGGAGGTGTGCATCGACATGACCGCGACTCGGCGGGGCAACCGCGCGACCCGCCCCGCATATGTGTGCGGGATCACATTTTCCGTTGGTCCAGCGATTCGTGCGGGCGACACCGCTTCCGTCTGCTCGTCGTCCGGCAGATCACTGCCCACTGCCCTCATTAACCTGCGACTCCTCGCATCCGCGTTACATCCGACGCCGCGTCGGGACCGGAGCACGCCCGCGGCGGTCCGCGACGAACTCTCCAACCGGCCAACACCGCAACACCTCACCGTCTTCCCGATCGCCGTGCGGTACCCGTTGGGGTGACAGCCGTCATAGTCCCGCCGCACGCGCCCGGGCTACGGCGCTCGTGCCGGGCAACGGGCTCAGAGCGAACAGTTGATCAGCAATGGCTCGGGGTGCAGCACGACACCGAACCGCGCCGCCACCCCGTCACGCACCTCCCTGGCGAGGTCGAGCAGGTCCGCTGTCGATGCCGTCCCCCGGTTGGTCAGCGCGAGCGTGTGCTTGCCGGACAGGCTGACCCGCCCACCGGGTCCGCGGTAGCCCTTACCGAACCCTGCCCGCTCGATCAGCCAGGCGGCGGACAGCTTCACCCCCGTGTCCACGGGGAACTGCGGAACCGCCACGTCCGCGCCCACGGCCTCGGCCACCCGTTCCAGCACAGCCGGGAGCTCCGCCTCGCCAACGATCGGGTTGGTGAAGAACGATCCCGCGCTCCACGTGTCCCTGTCCTCGGCGTCGAGCACCATGCCCTTGGAACGGCGCAGCTCCAGTACGGCAGCCCGCACGTCGGCGCCCGGCACCCGAGTGCCCGGCTGCGCTCCGAGCGCGCGAGCCAGCTCCCCGTACCGGACGGGCTGGCTGAGCCCGTCGGTGTGCAGGGCGAAGCACACGCTCAGTACGACCGACGTGTCCGTGCCCTTGAGGTTGCTGGTGCGGTACGCGAGCTCCAGGTCGTCGGGCAGCAAGGTCACCGTCTCGCCGCGCCGCCGGTCGTAGAGACGGACCCACCGCAGGAACTGCGCGACCTCCCAGCCGTAGGCACCCACGTTCTGGATCGGGGTGGCCCCGACCTTGCCCGGGATACCGGAGAGGCACTCCAGCCCCCCGTATCCCGCCTCGACCGTGCGGGCGACGAACTCGTCCCAGTCCTGCCCCGCAGCCGCCTCGACATGCACCTCGGAACGTTCCGGGTCCGAGCCGACGACCGCGTCGCCTCGCGTGGCGACGTGCACGACCGTGCCGGGAAAGCCCGCGTCGGAGATCACGAGATTGGAGCCACCGCCCAGCACCAGAACCTGCGCCCCTGTCTCATCCCGCTCCCGTACAGCCGAGATCAGCTTTTCCTCGTCGTCCGCGGTGACCATGCCGGCAGCGGGACCGCCGAGGCGCAATGTGGTGTACTCGCCGAGCCGGATCGCGACGCCGTCCATGACCGCCACGGTAGTGTGCCCGCCATGGGCGCGCGCATCGAGCACACCGCGAGCTTCGGGTGGCCGGTCGAGCTGGTCCTCGACAGACTCACCTCGGAGGACGCCCTGCGTGAGCAGCTCGCGGAGATCGGCGGGAAGGACGCCGAGTTGCTCGCCTACTCCTCGAGTGGCTCCGGTGTGTCCTATCACATGCGCCAGGGAGTTCCTGCCGAGAAGGTCCCGCGCGCGGTGCGGGATGTGCTGCGTGGCGACCTCGTCGTGCACCGGGAGCAGGAATGGGGCACGCGCACGGCAGGCGGGACCGTGCGGGGTTCGGCTCGCGCCACCGTTTCGGGCGTGCCGGGCGAGGTCGAAGCCGTGACCGAGCTCACAGCATCCGACGAGGGCAGCCTGCTGCGCGTCACGGGGGAAGCCACCGTCCGCATACCCCTTGTCGGCGGGAAGTTCGAACGCATGATCGCCGAGCACGTGTGCGCGTTGCTCGATACCGAGGCGCGGTACACCGCCGAACGGTTGTCCCCGCACGGCCCGTAGCCGGTCAGGAAGCCGGCTTGCCGAGCCCCTCGATGACCTCCGCGTTCGGTAGCCCGGCCAGGAACTCGCCGGTGACTAGGAGCTTGCTGCCGCGCAGTCCACTGCCGACGACGAGCTCGGCGGCTCCGGCTACGGCGCTGTCCAGCAGTACGGGCCACCCTTCCGGGAGCCCGATCGGGGTGATTCCGCCGTAAGCCATCCCGGTCAGCTCGACCGCTTCCTCGCTGCCGAGGAACGAAGCCTTGCGCACGTCCAGCCTGCGCCGGATGGCCGTGTTGACGTCGGCACGTGTCGTGGCGAGCACGAGCGCAGCCGCGTACCGGGTCTCGCCGGAACGCTTGCCTGCCACGACGACACAGTTCGCCGAGGCTTCCAGGGGTGAGGAGTACGCCGCGCAGAACTCCGCGGTGTCGGCCAGGTCGGGGTCGATCTCGACGACGCCGATGTCGCTACCGCCGCGCAGCCACCGCAGCGCGGCGGAGACCGGCTCGGCGATGAGGTCGGGACGCTCGTCGACGCGCTCGACGGTCAGGCTCCCAGCGATGGTCCAGCTCGTCATCAACGCTCGGCCTCAGCCCTTCCCCTGCACCTCGGCCAGGCTCGGGCGCACGTCCACGATGTAGACGAGCACGGCGACCAGGGAGGCGAGCCAGAAGAGGGTGCCCGGTCCGTAGAACGAGAACACGGGCAGCACCAGCACGAACCCGGCCGCTCCGGTGATGCCGAGCCAGGCAGGCTTGGTCATCCGGTTCGCGGCGGTGTACGCGTCGGCCCGCTGCATCAGAGCGTGCACGAACGCGAAGATACCCAGCGGTATCCCCGCCAGGTTGATCGCGTAAATGATCAGCGTGTCGATCCCAGGCACACGTATAGCGTACGGCGAGCCCACTGAGTTTTCACACCCGGCCACCGTGCCTGCCGCGTATCAGCGGCCTGAGCTGCGGGCAGACCTCTGGTGCCTGCGGCCTGCCCGCAGCTCAGCCCGGGGAGAGCTAGCCGGGGCTCAGCTCTCGTCCTTGGATGTGGACTTCTTCGTCGAGTTCGCGGAGGACGCGGAGGACCCGGTCGAGTTCGACGAGGAGGTCGACTTGGACTTGCTCGCGGAGGGCCTGGCGGCCCCACCGCTGCCACTGCCGCTGCCACTGCCGCTGCTACCGCTGCGGGTACCGTTCGCGGTGCGCGGGGCGGTCTTGTTCGCCGCCTTACGGGAGGCGCTGCGGGTCTCGGAAGCGAGCTCATCGCCGGCCGACTCCACCTTCTTCGCGCCGGTCTCGCTGGCACTCTCCACAGCGTTGGCGGCCTTCTCACCCACCGAGCGGGTGCGCTTGGTGACCTTGCCGAACGCGTCCTCGACCCGCTCACGGGCCTCGCCGGTCACGTCGTCCACACGCTCCTGCGCGAGGCGGGTCGTCTCCTCCAGCTGCTCGAACGCGCGCTTGACCTGGGGCTGCGCCATGATCTGGTCCAGCGTCTCCTCGCCGGACTCGGCGAGCTTGTCGTACAGCTTGCGAGCGGCCTCGGTGTAGTCGTCGATCAGCTTGCGCAGCTCGGCCGGGTCGAGCTTCTCGCGCAGCTCCTCGACGTCGGAGGGCAGTTCCTCGAAGTTCTTGCGGGCAGTCTCGCTACGCTCGGTGACCCGCTCCCGCGCCTTCTGCACGGCGTCCACGACGGACTGGCTGGCGACACTACCGGCTCCGAGCACCGCTAGCAGCGGTGTGCGGAAGTTCTCCCGCACGGTGCGGGCATTCTCCTCGTTCGAACGAGCCATTTTCGTTCACTCCTCGATATCGTATGTACTGTTGAAAAGCATGGCGCCCATATTCGTATGTCGAGCTGGTCGCCGCGGCACCGTTGCCTACGACTCGGGCCTTCGACACCCCGGCGGTGCGATCCACCGGTTCGCGAACAGTCTCCCGAAAGGCGCGCATCCGCGGGTCCGCGCTCGGGTAACGGGCCGCCCTGTCACCTCGCCCGCATTCCTGGCTCAACCATCACGATCGCCGGGGTCTCCCCCGGGGTGCTGCCCGGAGTGCGCCGACCAGGATGTGCGGCTTCCGTCCAGGTCCGGCCTCCCGGGGACTGGAGAATCCACTTGCGACGCCCGGTCACCGTTTCCCGCTTCGTGGCCCGGAATCTCGGACGTACCCTGCGACGCCGAGTTCTCCCGCCGGAACGACTCGTAGACGTCGAGCAGGACCTGCTTCTGCCGTTCGGACAGCTCCTGATCCGCGCGAATCGCGTCGGACACGGCGCCGCCTTCCGGCACGTCCAAGATCCCCGCCTGCACGTAAAGCGCCTCCGCCGAGATGCGCAGTCCCTTGGCGATCTGCTGCAGGATCTCCGCGCTCGGTTTCCGCACTCCCCGTTCGATCTGGCTCAGGTAGGGATTCGACACCCCCGCCATCTTGGAGAGCTCACGCAATGAAATTTTGGCGTTGCTGCGCTGTTGCCGGATATAGGAACCAATATCGCGACCGATATCGGCGACTTTGCCGATCGGCTTTCCCTGCGGACCATCGGCCACACCCTGACCGTCGGCATCCGTTCCGGAACCGGTCTGCATGTCCATAGCTGGTCCACCTCCTCGCGATACTACCTACTGTACGCTGCGATGCTAGCTATAGCAAGCACTCTGCTTGCATCAATCGGATGTGATTCGCGGCACCGGCACGCCTACTCGAGAGGCGGGATTCGTACCCCGGCAGGGCGCCCGGTTCACCACTCACCCGCGCTCGCCGGAGCGGCCGTGTGTGTGGGGTCCGTGTCCCGCCTACGGCCAGCAGGCAGCCCGCCTGCCGATTGACCGCCCGGTGACGGCACGCTCATGCTGGCGGACAGCCCGCGTCTGACCATCCGACCTTCGCAGCTACAGCCACGGACGCCATATGAAGCTCAAACTCGATCTGCACGACATCTACAACCGGGGCACCGACATCGACAAGGCCCTGCACGACATCATCAACGAGGCCGTGGCCAAGAAGGCACCGCTGGTCGAGATCATCCCGGGCAAGGGGACCGGGCAACTGAAGAAGCGCGTGCTGCGGTTCCTCGACCGCAAGGACATCAAGGCGATGTACCACCGTGTGGACAAGGACTCGAAGAACCACGGCCGGATCTTCGTGCGGTTCCGGCACTGACACGCCGGGCGGCCGGCAACGCGAGCCGGGCGCCTCCGGCGTCGCCGGTTCGCGTCACCACACGAGACAGAAGGGGTGCCCGGCCGGGTCGGCGTACACCCGGAACCTCTCCGGATTGCCGTCCAGCAGCCGCGCACCGAGCGCCAGTACGCGCTCGTGTTCGGCAGCTATGTCGGTGACCTCGAAATCCAGGTGCAGCATCTGCGCGCGCTCGTTCGACGGCCAGGTCGGCGCCTGGTACTCCGGATCCAACTGGAAGCAGATATCGGCTCCCCCGTCCGGATTGCTCAGCGTCACCCAGCTGTCGTCCGGCTCGCTGTCGGAGTGGATCTCCCAACCGAGTACGCCCGCGTAGAACGACGCGAGCTCGTACGGGTCGGAACAGTCGAGCGCGACACACTCGAAACGTACGGCGGCAGTCATGATCAACCTCGATCGACGGTGTGATGTCGTTCTGCCCGTACAGGATGCGGCCGACCCCCGACAGTCCCGGGACGACCGTCACCCGAGCAGCGGGAAGCGGTGCGCGCGCCAGCCGAGGGCATGGCGCTGCTCTGCGGTCAGCGATCGGCGACCGGTACCGATACGCGCGTAGGTCTCGTTCTCGACCGGGAACGGGAGCGGCTCGCCGAGCAGGCCGTCGAGCGTGCCGCGCACCACCCGTAACGCGTCCTCCGAGGGACCCGGCCGGTCGAGCACGACGACGAGATCGAGATGGTGGATCGCTGCCTCCACGATCAATGTCGTGATCAGATCCTCGACGAGCAGCACGCATCCCTGGGTGCGTACCGTCCGGCGGGCTCCGCTCGACCGCGCGGCGTGCACCGCGGCCGTCGCGGTCTCGTCGAACGCGGCGAACAGCGGCTCGAACGTGGGATACACGCTCGCGCTGATCCGGGTCATCCGCAGGTTGTGCTGCGTGGGGTCGGTACTCGACCGCTGCGCCCGCCAGTAGGAGATCGCGTCGGTGTCGGGTTCGCCCCCGGCCGGGGTGTTCAGGGCGACGAGCGCGCGCTCGGCGTCGCGCATCAGGTGGAACAGCACGTCGCGCACGCACCACCCGGTGCAGCCGGTCGGCAGCCACGCCTGCCCCTCGGAGATGCCTCGCAACGCGTCGACCACGCCGGAGTAGGCGGACAGCAGCACCTGGTGACCGGCACGTTCTTCGGTGGTCATGCCCCAAGATTCCGCCACAGCACGCACGGTACGCAACCGCTGCACGGACAGTTGGGGGTCAGAACAGCAGTTGCGAGACCGCGTGGATGACGATGCCGACCAGCGCGCCGACGAGGGTGCCGTTGATCCGGATGAACTGCAGGTCCCGGCCCACCTGGAGCTCGATCCTGCGCGAGGTGTCCGCGGCGTCCCAGCGCTCCACGGTGTCGGTGATCAACGAGGTGATCTGCGTGGAGTAGTTCGTGACGAGGTAACTCGCCGCGCCCTCGACCCAGCCGTCCACCTTGTCGCGCAACGCCTCGTCGGACGACATCCGGATGCCGAAGCCACGGATGCCGTCGCGCACCCTGCTCCGCAGCTCGCTCGACGGGTCCTCCGCGGCATTGAGCAGCATCTCCTTGGCCGTCGACCATGCCGAGCCGATCAACTTGCCGACCTCGGGATGCTCGACGACGCGCCGCTTGATCTCCTCGGCGCGCGCCATCGTCTCCGGATCGTCGCGCAGGTCGCGGGCGAACTCGGTGAGGAAGGTGTCCACGGCCATCCGCATCGGGTGGTTGACGTCGACCTTGACCGCCCACGCGAAGGACAGCACCTCCCCGTACACCTTGTCGGCCACCAGGTCGTCGACGAACCGCGGGGACCAGCTCGGTGCCCGCTCGGACACGACCCGCAGCACCGTGGCGTGGTTGTCCCGCACCCACTCGTACGCCCGGTCGCACACGAGGTCGACCAGCTGGTGATGCGCGCCGTCCACGCAGACCTGCTCGAGCACACGGCCGAGCGCGGGCGCCCACGGCGTGTCCACGGCGCGCGCTGTGACGGCACGCTCGAGCATGGCCTGCACGTCGGCGTCGCGCAGCACGGTGACGGCGCCGCGGGTGACCGACGCCAGCTCCGCGGTCACCCGCTGGGCGTTGGCCTCCTGTGCCAGCCACTCGCCGATGGTGCGCGCGACCTCCATCCTGCGCAGCTTGTCGTGCACGACCTCCTCGGAGAGGAAGTTCCTGTCGATGAACTCGCCCAGGCTCGCACCGAACTGGTCCTTGCGCTTCGGGATGATCGCCGTGTGCGGGATCTTGAGCCCGAGCGGATGGCGGAACAGCACCGTGATCGCGAACCAGTCGGCGATCCCGCCGATCATGCCGGCCTCGGCTGCTGCCCGGAGGTAGCTGACCCAGCCGGGCCAGCCCCGCGACTCGGCCCAGCTGGCCAGCAAGAACACGGCGGCCGCACCGGCGAGGAACGCCAGAGAGACCGCTTTCATCCTGTTCAGGTCGCGCCGCTTGACCTCGTCAGCGACCGAGGCACCCTGCGGCGGGACGGGCGCTGTCGCCGGCGCCCCTGCGCCGGGGCGGACCCGTTCACCGGCGGTTAGTTGTTTCACAGCGACCATTGTGGGCCACGAGCCGCGCCGTGCCCGCGACCACGGCGTGCAGCGCCTGCGCGCCCGGCGGTCGGTGCCCCGGTAGCACCGCGGCTGCCCGGGCAGGATTGCGCTCGACCCCGCGGGTCGGCGAGGATCACACATTGTGCGTGAACCCGCCCTCGTCCCCGCCCTGCGACCGTTCGCCTCCACGATCTTCGCCGAGATGACCGCGCTCGCCACGCGCACCTCCGCGGTGAACCTCGGGCAGGGTTTCCCGGACACCGACGGTCCGGCCGGCATGCTGGACGCGGTCCACGACGCGATCGACAACGGCGCGAACCAGTACCCGCCCGGCCCCGGAAGGCCCGAGCTGCGCGCGGCGGTCTCGGAGCACCGCAAACGCTTCGGGGTGGAGTACGACCCGGATACCGAGGTGCTGGTCACCACCGGTGCCACCGAGGCGATCGCGGCATCGTTGCTCGCGCTGACCAGCCGGGGCGATGACGTGCTCGTGATCGAGCCCTACTACGACTCCTACGTGGCGGCCGTGGCGATGGCCGGCGCGCGCAGGCGTGTCGTACCGCTGCACCTCGACGAGAACTCCGGGCGCTTCGAGCTGGACGTGGCCGCGCTCGAGGCCGCGATCACCGACTCCACGCGCGCGATCATCGTCAACTCGCCGCACAATCCCACCGGCACCGTGTTCACCCATGCAGAGCTCGCCGCGCTCGCCGAGTTGTGCGTGCGGCACGACCTCATCGCCATCAGCGACGAGGTGTACGAGCATCTCGTCTTCGACGACACCGAACACGTCCCGGTGGCGACGCTGCCCGGCATGGCCGGGCGCACCGTCACCATCTCCAGCGCGGGCAAGATCTTCAACTGCACCGGATGGAAGATCGGATGGGCCTGCGGCAACCGGGACCTCATCGCCGCGGTGCGCGCCGCCAAGCAATTCCTGACGTTCGTCTCGGGAGGTCCGTTCCAGCCTGCCGTCGCGCACGCGCTGCGCGCCGAGCTCGACTGGGTCGAACAGTCGCGCGCCGCGCTCGGTGACAAGCGGGACCGGCTCTCGGCCGGGCTCGCCGAGGCCGGGTTCTCCGTGCTGCCCTGCTCCGGCACCTACTTCGTGTGCGCCGACGTGCGCCCGCTCGGTTACTCCGACGCCACCGACCTGGCCTGGGCCCTACCGGAACGCGTCGGCGTCGCCGCGGTCCCGGTCAGCGTGTTCACCGAGAACGGCGCGGGGAACACCCACCTGCTGCGGTTCGCCTTCTGCAAGCGGGACGACGTGCTGGACACCGCGATCGAACGGCTGCACCGGCTGACCGGAACGTGACCGACCCATCCGTCTCACCCGTGCGGGTCGCCGACGCCTTCCGCGGCCAGGATCCTGCGTAGCTTGCGCAGGCACCGCGCCCGGAGCGGGCCGACGCTGCTCTCCTGCACGCCGAGTCGCCGGGCGAGCTGGGCGTAGGTCAGCTCCGGTTCGTTGGCGATCGCCGAGGCGAGCTCGCGGTCCCGCGGATCGAGCCGGTGGGTCGCACGGACCACGGCGCGCGCCTCGTCCGCCCGGAGCACCTGGGCTTCCGGCGTGTAGCGGTCGAGCGCCCGGACAGCCGGATCGTGGCACCGCCCGTCCGGCTCCTCCCTCCGCCGCAGGCGCACCACCCGCAGGGCCTCCCGCTGTGTCGTGGTGCGCAACCAGCCTGCGATCCGCTCGGGCTCCCGGATGGTGCCCGCGTGCTGCCAGAACAGCAACCACACCTCCTGCAGGACATCCGTGACGTCCGCGTGGCTGAGCCGGTACCGCCACGCGATCGAGCGCATCGCGGGCGAGTAGCGCGCGACGAGTGTCTCGACCGCGGTTCGATCACCCGCGGCGGCGCGCCGCACGACAGCGGCCTCATCCCCCACGATCCCGCGTCGCACGACGTTCGTGTCGTATTCCTCCGTGAACTCCATACCGCCCCACCCGCGCTGTCGATCCGTACCAACACCACGGCTGGGACGTGTGCCCGGACCTGCGCGGATCCGCTCGACGGCCGCCGATCACCCCGTCGAGCGCCGAGTCGCGTAGTTTCCCGCACAGGGCCGCACGGGCATGTACTCAGTCCGGCCGAGTAGCATCCTGGACACGCGTAGTCACGATCGCCCGTGGTAACCCGCCGGGGGCGGTTGCGCTGATCGGCCGTATGGGGTGGATCGAGCCGGCGCTGGGTGCAACACTCGAGCACGGTGTGAGAATGACGTGCCGGGAATGCGGCCGCATTACCGATCGGGCCCGGAGCCATCGGACGGATTGGGGTGACAGCCGTGCTGGCCGTGACCGGTCAAGCCGCCCTCGCGGTACGGCGTGCCCTCCTCCGTGTCCTCGTCGTCGCAGGCCTGGTGGCCGCGGGCTGGATGGTTCTCGTGCTCGCTGCCGGTGCGCCTGCCGGGGCGTCCGAGCCGGATGCCGGCGTCGACTCGAACACGTCCACTACCGACACCTCCGCGGACACCGATGACTCCTCCGGTAGTGGCCTGCTCGGCGCCGCCGACTCGGTGTCCGGCGGCGCGCTCGACACGACACGAGCGGTGACCGGCTCGGCGACGGAGGTCGTCGACGACACCGTCTCGACGGCCACCGGCGCCGCCAACGACGTCACCGAGGCAGCCGATCGGGTCGTCCCCGGCGAGCCGGAGCGGGTCGAGCCTCCGGCACCCGGTGACGATGCGGGAGAGAGCAGGCCACCCGCCCCGGAGCCGCAGCCGGAAGGCTCGCTCGGCAACGATCATCAGCGTACCGCGCACGACCGGTCAGGCCCCTCGGAATCGGCCGAACAGCCGCCGGAGACCGGACGTCCCACCACGGAGACAGCCACCGGCGACGCGCTCGGTGGGCTCGGCGACGTTCCCGGGCGCGCGCTCGGCCCGTCCGGTTCCCCGCACGTCGACGGGACCCCGAACGTGCTGCGGACGAGCACGCAGCCATTGCCGGGCGGCACCAGCGCGGGGGCGGCCTGCGACGCAGGGGGCAGCGCCAAGCCCCATCAGGCCCATCTCGACCTCGCTCCTGCGATGACCGGATACGCACCTCTCGGACAGGCGGAGCGCGACGCCGCGCAGGACACGGCCACGGAAGCCGCCCTGCCGTGCACATCGCCTGACTGACGCCGCTACCCCGGGCCCACCTCTGCCCTGACGACGGTTCCGACCGGGGTTTCCCACCGCAGACGAGCCCGGAGCCGCCCGGGAGCGCTGCCGCGTCTTACTCCGGTTTCCCCGTGACACCCGAACCCGTTTACAGGCAACCCGATCGGCCGACCGCGCCCGGCCGACTCGGGCGAGGAGCTCCGGCGCCGCGATGCCCCCGCGGCGCCGGAGCCCGATCCGGTGCGCGAGGAGTGGTCGTGTTTCACCGCGCCAATACACGACCCTCCGGCCGCGCACCTGTTGGGCGGGGGGCTTTCTCGGCACGCTGAGGGGCTGTGCCAGGAAGTCCCCCGCCCCCAATACCTACCGCGATCGCCGGCGCGGCCGAATACCAGGGACGGCCCCTGCGATCGGACCGGAGCTCGAGGTGTGTCACCAGTTTGCCCCGACCGTGGCGCGCCACCTCCCCGTCGCCCTGCCGCGCTGTGCGGTGTCCCGCATTGCCGTTGCGGATTGGCTTCCTCCGAACAACAATGTACTGTCAACCGAACAGGTGAGATTGGCAAGCCGAAATTTGTTACCTGAACAGGGAGTTCACCGATCGTGGATGCGGGCAGCTACGCGGAACACCGGCGGGAGCGACAACGCGAGAGGCGGCGCGAGGCTGCCCTCGCCGGGGCGCTGGCGCTCGTGGTGGTCCTGCTCGCCGCCGGCATCATCGGGTATGCGCTGCGATCCGGCGCCGCTGCCGGGGAGGGTGAGGACCGGCTCCGGGTCATCGCCACGACCAACTTCCTTGCCGACACGGTGGACCGCGTCGGCGGCGACGACGTGACGACCACCCGCCTCATGGGGCCGGGTGTCGATCCGCACCTGTACCAGGCTCGCGCGAGCGACCTCGACGAGATGCGCGCGGCGGACGCGGTGTTCGCCGTCGGGCTGTTCCTGGAAGGGTCGCTACGCCCCACACTCACCGAGCTCGCCCGCACGAAACCGGTCGCGCTCGTCGGGGAGCAGCTCGACGAGGACCGGCTGCTCGAGCCCGAGGCGGGTGCGCCGGAGGGGACCGAGCACGACCCGCACATCTGGCTGGACCCCCGGCTGTGGGCGGACGTCGTCGACGTGATCGCCACCGAGCTCGCCGAGCTCGACCCCGGCAACGCCGATGCGTACCGGGACAGGGCGCAGGACTACCGCGCGGACGTACTGGCCCTGCACGAGGAGATGGCGCACGAGCTGGAGACCATCCCCGAGCGGCATCGCACCCTGGTCACCTCGCACGACGCCTTCCAGTACTTCGGGAGGGCGTTCGACATGGACGTAGCAGCCATCCAGGGCATCTCCACCGAGGAGGAAGCCACGACCGCCAACATCTCCGAGGTGACCGAGCTCGTCACGGATGCCGGGGTACCGACGGTGTTCATGGAGTCCAGCGTCCCGCGCAACACCCTGGACGCCGTGGTCGCCGCCGCCGAGCAGCGGGGCCACGAGGTCACAGTCGGCGCGGAGCTGTACGGCGACGCCGCGGGGGACGACGGCACCCCGGAAGGTACCTACATCGGCATGCTCCGCGCGAACGCGGAACGCATCGCGGCAGGACTGGCAGGAACGGAACAGTGACCATGGCACACCCGCAGCAGCACGAGGACGCCGTCGCCCTGAGCCTGCGCGACCTCCGTGCTGGCTACAACGGCCGCACCGTGCTCCGCGGCGTCGACCTCGACGTACCGCACGGGACGTTCGGTGCGGTGGTCGGCCCGAACGGCTCAGGAAAGTCCACACTGGTCAAAGCCGCGCTCGGGCTGCTGGCAGCCACGCGCGGTTCCGCCCGTTTCTTCGGGAGCCCGCTGGCCAGGGTACGTAGCCGGGTCGCGTACGTGCCGCAGCAGGACGCGGTGGCCGAGGACTTTCCCATCACCGCCGTGCAGGTCGTCGAGATGGGCAGGTACCCGCATCGCGGGTGGTTCCGCAGGCTCACCGCCGGCGACGACGTCGCCGTCGCCGAGGCCATGGAGGCCACCGGCGTGCAGGGCCTGGCGAACACCCCGCTCGACGAGCTGTCCGGGGGACAGCGGCAGCGGGTCTTCCTCGCCCGCGCACTCGCGCAGCGCGCCGACCTGCTGATCCTCGACGAACCGTTCACCGCCGTCGACGCGCGGACCGAAGCCGACCTGCTCTCCCTTCTGGAGCGGCTGTGCGCCACGGGCGTCACCGTCCTCGCGGTCCACCACGACCTGCGCACCGTACGGGACCGCTTCGTGTACGCGGTACTGCTGGCTGGAACCGTCGTCGCGGAGGGGCCGGTCGGCGATGCGCTGTCGGCGGACAACCTCGAACGCGCGTACGGCATCGCTCCGCTGGCTCAGCCTGCGACGACGGTGGAGGCGTAGGCGTCGCCATGCTCAACTGGCTGCTGAACTCGCTGCCACTGCCCTACCCCGACGCGGTCGTCGTGGTCGGCACGGCGGCACTCGGCTTCGTCGCGGGCGCGCTCGGACCGCTGCTCGTGCTGCGCAGGCGCGCGATGTTCGGTGACGCGATGAGCCACGCGACGCTGCCCGGCGTGGCGATCGCGTTCCTGCTGGCCGGCACGGCCTCTCCCGGGTACCTGCTGCTCGGGGCCGCTGCATCGGCCTCGGCCGCGGCGCTTGCGATGACCGCGATGGTTCGCTCGGCGCGCATCGCGCCGGACGCCGCCATCGGGGTGGTGCTCTCCGTCTCGCTCACGCTCGGCCTCGTCCTGCTGACCCATATCGCGAGCACAGGCGACAGCCAGCAGGCAGGGCTGAACGCCTACCTGCTCGGTCAGGCCGCCGGAATGGTCGAGCAGGACATCGCGCTGACCCTCACCCTGGGGACGATCGCGCTCGGCTGCCTGCTGGTGTGGTTCCGCCTGTTGCGCTCGGCAAGCTTCGACCCCGGGTTCAGCGCGGTCATCGGGGCGCGACCGTGGATCGTGGACGCCGCGAGCACGGGGCTGCTCGCCGTGGCGATCGTGCTCGGAGTGCGCACCGTGGGGGCCATCCTGATGGTCGCGCTACTGGTCGCCCCCTGCGTTGCGGCACGACAGCTGACGACGACCCTGGCGCGGCTGGTGCCACTTGCCGGGTTGATCGGCGCGGCCGCGGGCGTGACCGGTGGCGTGGTCTCGGGCAAGGCCGAGCTGCCTGCAGGGCCGGTGATCGTGCTCATCGCGACCACCGTGGCTGTGCTTGCCGTGCTGTTCGCCCCGCGCCGGGGTGTCGTCGCACGGAGCCGCACGGCCGTGCCGGCCACGCGGGATGCGGAGGGGGCGCGATGAGCACCGACGCGCTGATGATCATCGTGATCGCGGGCCTGCTGTCCACGGCCTGCGCCGTGCTCGGGAGCTTCCTCGTGCTCCGCAGGCAAGCGCTGCTGCCGGACGCGGTCAGCCACGCCGTGCTCCCCGGGATCGTGCTGATCTTCGTGCTGACCGGGCAGCGTGGCAGCATGCTCACGGTGCTCGGCGCGACGGCCTTCGGCCTGATCTGTGTCGCGGGGTTCGAGTGGCTGCGCCGCACCGGGTTGGTGGCGCCGGACGCCGCGCTCGCGCTGGTGTTTCCCGCGCTGTTCTCCCTCGGCGTGCTGGGGATCGGTACGTACGCCTCGGGCGCGCACATCGACGTCGACTCGGCGATCTACGGCGACCTCACCTTTGCGCCGCTGCGCACCGTGGAGCTCGCGGGGCAGGCCGTGCCACGGTCGTTGCTGATCACCGGCGGCGCCACGGTCGCCGTGGCGATCCTGGTCGTGGTGCTGTGGCGCCCGCTGAAGGCGAGCACGTTCGACCCGGGTTTCGCCCAGTCGGCAGGCCTGCGTGGCCGTGTCGTCAGCACCGTGCTGCTGCTCGCGGTGACCGTGGTCGCAGTCGTCGCGTTCGACAGCGTGGGAGCGATCCTGGTGATCACGTTCTTCGTCGTTCCCGCCGCGGCGGCGCACCAGGTGGCGACCCGGCTGAGCTCGATGCTGCTGACGGCTGTCGGCATCGGCTGGGCGAGCTCGCTGCTCGGCTACCGGCTCGCCGAGCAGCTGGACTCGTCGATCCCCGGATCGATCGGCCTGGCCAGTGTCATGCTGTTCGCGCTGGCGTGGCTGGCCGGACGAGGACGCGGCCGGCTTGGCCGGTTCCTGCATCGGGGGTCGTCCCGTGACACGACAACCAGGACCACGATCCCCGTGCAGCAAGCACGCCCATCAGAGTCACACGCCACCGCAGCACCCTCTCGGGACCGGTGAGCCGCGCGTCACACGGAACGGGGTGGCGCGGTCGTGCCACGCACCACCAGGCTCGGTTCGAGCACGAACTCCCTGGGATCCGATCCGGGCTCCTCGATGCGCTCGACGACGGCTCGCACGGCGCGCTGCGCGATGCCTTCCACGTCCTGATGCACTGTCGTGAGGTCGATATACGACAGCGTGGCCACGTGGCTGTCGTCGTAACCGACCACCGAGGCATCGTCCGGAACCCGCACGCCCGCCCTCCGGAGCGCGTCCAGCAGTCCCAGCGCGCACCGGTCGTTACTGGCCAGCACCGCCGTCGGTAGCTCGCCCTCACTCAGCATCAGTTCCGCACCCCGGACACCGGCCTGCTCCGTATGGTCTCCAGGAATCACCCGCGCGCACTCGGCGAGGTTGTGCTTGCGCATCGCTGCCCGGTAGGCGCGGCGGCGCTCGGTCGACCCTGCGCCGTCCCCGCCATCGATATGGACGATCTTCTTGTGGCCGAGTGTGATCAGATGGTCCAGGGCCTGCCGCACTCCCTTGGCCTCCGCCGAGTGGACCAGGTCCACACCGGCCCCGGTCGCGCGCGTACTGACCGCCACCGCGGGAACCTTCTTCCCCACAGTGGTCAGGTAGTGCTCGTCGACCTCTGCCAGCAGGATCACGCCTTCGCACCGGTGGTCGAGCAGCGCATCGATCGCCCGGTGCTCGCTGTGCGTCGGCGCCACCGCGGACAGCAGGATCTCGTACCCCAGCTCCTCCGCCACCGGGTAGATCCGTTCCACGATCTCGGCGTGGAACGGGTGACGCAGCGTGATCGTAACGCCGAGCACCTTCGTCCTGCTGCTCGCCAGCAAGCGCGCCGCACTGTCGGGGCGGTATCCGATCTCCTCGGCAACCTGGAACACCCGTTCCCGGGTCTGTTCGCTCGCCCCCGGTGCATTGCGGAAGACCAGGGACACCAGGGCGCGCGACACTCCGGCCCTGGCCGCGACGTCGGCCATCGTCGGGCGACGCTCGGACCGCTGACCGCCGTCACCGCCCGGTCGCTGTGCTGGCTTCTCCTGCATACCTCATCCGTTCCGGTCGGCCACCAGGCTCGCACACCACCGCGGACGGCTTCGGTAATGGCCGGATAACGCTCCCTTGACATGTCCTGTGACTGCCATCATAGTACTGGGTACTAGAGCGCGCTAGTAGAGCGCTCTAGATCAGCAACCCAGCGAGTGAGGAGGTGCGTCGGTGGCAGCCAGCACGGGCGGCGTCAACACCCCACACCCCGCGCGGTTCGACGTGCTCACGATGGGCAGGGTGGGTGTGGACATCTACCCGCAGCAGGTGGGTGTCGGGCTGGCGGATGTGACCAGCTTCGGGAAATACCTGGGCGGGAGCCCGACCAACGTCGCGGTGGCCGCCGCTCGTTACGGGCAGGACTCCGCGGTCATCACGCGCACCGGGCAGGACCCGTTCGGCACGTTCGTCCACAAGGCCCTGCGGGGCTACGGCGTGGACGACCGTTTCGTGACCGCGGTTCCCGGCCTGCCGACGCCGGTGACCTTCTGCGAGATCTTCCCGCCCGACGACTTCCCGCTGTACTTCTACCGCGAACCCAAGGCCCCCGACCTGGAGATCTCCGCCGACGAGCTGGACTTCGACACGATCGCAGGGGCAGGCATCTTCTGGGCCACGGTGACGGGGCTGTGCACCGAGCCGTCCCGGTCCGCCACGCTCGCCGCGCTGCAGGCTCGTGGTCGGAGGGGGATCACGATCCTGGACCTGGACTACCGGCCGATGTTCTGGGACTCCGCCGAACAGGCCCGCGCGGTGATCGATTCCGCTCTGGAGCACGTCACCGTGGCCGTCGGAAACATCGCGGAGTGCGAGACGGCGATCGGCCTGACCGAGCCGGTCGCGATCACCCGCGCGCTACGCGAGCGCGGCATCGAGCTCGCGGTGGTCAAGCAGGGACCGCGCGGGGTGCTGGCCGACGACGGGACCGGCCCTGTGGAGGTGCCGCCCGCCCCTGTGGAGGTCGTCAACGGGCTGGGCGCAGGCGATGCCTTCGGCGGGGCACTGTGCCACGGGTTGCTGTCCGGTTGGGACACCGAAAGCACGATCGCGTTCGCCAACGCGGCGGGTGCGCTGGTCGCCGGGCAGTTCGCGTGTTCGGACGCGATGCCCACAGAGGCCGAGGTGCGCCGCAAGCTCGGGGAGGTGTCCCGTGCCTGAACACCACAGCGCGGGCTCCTACCGGCTGCCGGACGCGCAGATCAGCCAGATCGTGCGTACCCGGGTGCACGAACCCGCCGCGATCGCCGAGGCCGCGGCCCGGCGCGCGGCCGCGAAGTCCCCGGTCGGCTCCGGCGACCGAGCGATGATCATCGCGGCCGACCACCCGGCGCGCGGGGCCAACGCGGTGGGCTCCGACCCGCAGGCCATGGCCGACCGGGCCGAGCTGCTCGGCAGGCTGCGCGTCGCCCTGGACCGCCCGGGCGTGACCGGCATCCTCGGAACCGCCGACATCATCGATGACCTGCTACTGCTCGGCGCGCTCGACGGCAAGGTCGTGATCGGGTCGATGAACCGCTCCGGGCTCGCCGGATCGAGCTTCGAGATCGACGACCGGTTCACCGGGTACGACGCCGAGTCGCTGTCGGCGGCGGGCTTCGACGGCGGGAAGGTGCTCACCCGCATCGCGCTGGACGACCCCAGCACCCCGTCGGTGCTGGAAGGCACCGCGCGGGCGGTCGACGAGCTGGCCGACCGCAATCTCATGGCGATGATCGAGCCGTTCATCTCGTACTGGACGGACGGCGCACTGCGCAACGACCTCTCCCCCGACGCGGTGATCCGCTCGATCACCATCGCCGCAGGCCTCGGACGCACCTCGGCGCATACCTGGCTGAAACTGCCCGCTGTGGACGACGTGGAGCGCGTCATGACCTCGTCCACCCTGCCTGCGCTGCTACTCGGCGGGGAGGTCACCGACCGCGACTCCACCTTTGCCAGCTGGTCCCGGGCACTCGCGGTGCCCACTGTGTACGGACTGATCGTGGGGCGCTCCCTGCTGTACCCGCACGACGACGACGTTGCCGGAGCCGTAGACGAGGCGGTGAGCTTGCTGTGAACTCGAAGTACCACCTGCGTGCTGGATCGACCACGGAGGGGCCGTACGCGGTAGCCGTCACCCCGGAGTCCGCGGGCTGGGGATACTCCGGCCTCCGGGTCCTCACCCTGGCTCCCGGTGGCAGCCACCGGGTCACGACCGGAACCGACGAGATGCTCGTGCTGCCGCTGTCCGGGAGCTGCTCGGTGGAGTGCGCCGGGCAGTCGTTCGCGCTGGACGGCCGGTCGGACGTGTTCTCCGGCCCCACCGACTTCGCCTACCTCCCGAGGGACACGGCAGCCGTGATCACCAGCGAGACCGGCGGCCGGTTCGCGCTGCCCTCATCCCGCTGCGAGCACGCGTTGGCCCCGCGCTACCAACCGGCCGCGAGCACCCGTCCCGAGCTGCGCGGAGCGGGCAACTGCAGCAGGCAGGTCAACAACTACTGCCTGCCGCACACCTTCGACGCGGACCGCATCCTGGTCTGCGAGGTGCTCACCCCGTCAGGCAACTGGTCGTCCTACCCGCCGCACAAGCACGACGAGCAGCGTGAGGGCGAGAGCCGGCTGGAAGAGATCTACTACTTCGAGGTCGGGTCCGGCCCGCGCGGGCCGGGAATGGCCTACCAGCGGGTGTACGGCTCGGACGCGGGCCCGATCGACGTGTGCGCCGAGGTCGCCTCCGGCGATGTGGTGCTGATCCCGCACGGGTGGCACGGCCCGTCGATGGCCGTGCCCGGGTACGACCTGTACTACCTCAACGTCATGGCAGGCCCCGGCGAGGAGCGTGCCTGGCGCATCTGCGACGACCCGGCGCACGGGTGGATCCGTGCGGAGTGGCAGCAGCAGGAGATCGACCCCCGGCTGCCGTTCGGCCCCGACAGCGACGGGAGGGCGTGAGCGCCGATGAGCGAGACCATCCGGCTGACGACCGGCCAGGCCGTGGTGCGTTTCCTGGCCGCCCAGTTCAGCGAGCGCGACGGCGCCGAGCAGCGGCTGATCCCGGGCATGTGGGGGATCTTCGGGCACGGCAATGTCGCCGGAGTCGGTCAGGCCCTGCTGCAGGCCGCACACACCGGTGAAGCGGACCTGCCCTACTACCTGGCCCGTAACGAGCAGGCGATGGTGCACACCTCCGCCGCGTTCGCCAAGATGCGCGACCGGCTGGCCACCTTCGCCTGCACCGCATCCACCGGCCCCGGCTCCACCAACATGATCACCGGCGCCGCGCTGGCCACCACCAACCGGCTGCCGGTGCTGCTGTTGCCGAGCGACATGTTCGCCACCCGCTACCCCGACCCGGTGCTGCAACAGCTGGAGGACACCCGAGGCGGGGACGTCACCGTCAACGACGCGTTCCGGCCGGTGTCGAAGTACTTCGACCGCATCACCCGTCCCGAGCAGCTCATCCCAGCCGCGCTGGCGGCGATGCGGGTGCTGACCGACCCTGCCGAGACGGGCGCTGTCACCCTGTGCCTGCCGCAGGACGTGCAGGCCGAGGCTTTCGACTGGCCGGTCGAGTTCTTCCGGCACCGGGTGTGGCACGTTCCCCGCCCGGCGCCGGAGCCTGCAGCGGTCGCCCGCGCCGCCGAGGTCCTGCGCACCGCGCACAGGCCGCTGGTCGTCGCGGGTGGCGGGGCGGTCTACTCCGGAGCCGGGAACGAGCTGGCCGCGCTCGCGGACGCGACGGGCGTGCCGGTGGCCGACACACACGCCGGTAAGGGTGCGCTGCCGGCCGACCACCCGTGTGCGGTCGGCGGGATCGGCTCCACCGGCACCGCCGCCGCGAACGCGCTGGCTGCCGATGCCGATGTCGTGCTCGGTATCGGCACCCGATACTCCGACTTCACCACCGCCAGCCACACGGTGTTCGGCAACCCCGAGGTGACGTTCGTGAACCTCAACGTGGCCCGGCTGGACGCGGTCAAGCACTCCGCGGTGGCCGTGACCGCGGACGCGCGGGAGGGCCTGCGAGCACTGCTCGCCGAGCTCGACGGGTGGCGGGTCGACGACTCCTACCGCGACCGTGCCGGGCAGCTCGCCGCCGAGTGGCGCCGGGTGACCGAGGAGTGCTACTCGCGTGGCCACGGCCCGCTACCCGCGCAGACCGAGGTCATCGGGGCGGTCAGCGAGGCAGCAGGCGAACGCGGCGTCGTCATCAACGCCGCCGGGTCCATGCCGGGCGACCTGCAGATGCTGTGGCGCGCCCGCGACCCCAAGGCCTACAACGTCGAGTACGCCTACTCGTGCATGGGATACGAGGTCGCAGCCGGGGTGGGCACGAAGATGGCCGCCGCCGACCGCGAGGTGTTCGTACTCGTCGGCGACGGCTCGTACCTGATGCTGAGCTCGGAGCTGGTCACCATGATCTCCGAGGGCATCAAGGTCGTCATCGTGCTCGTGCAGAACCACGGGTTCGCCTCCATCGGCTCGCTGTCCGAGGAGCTGGGTTCCCAGCGGTTCGGCACCGCCTACCGGTACCGCTCAGGCGAGTCCGGCCTGCTCGACGGGGAGGCGCTGCCGGTGGACCTGGCCGCCAATGCCGCAAGCCTCGGCGCCACCGTCCTGCGGGCGGGCTCCGTCGCGGAGCTGCGCGACGCCCTTGCCGAGGCCAGGGCGAACACCACGACGACCGTCGTGCACGTCGACGCCGACCTGTTCGGCCCCGGCCCGCCCGGATCCGGGTGGTGGGACGTCCCGGTGGCCGAGGTGTCCGAACTGACCAGCACGTCCAAGGCCTACGAGAACTACGCGGCCAACAAGCAGAACCAGCGCCACTACCTCTAGGAGAGCAACACCGTGACGAGCATTCAGCACTGGATCAACGGGGCAGGAACCCCGGGGGTGGCGAGCCGGACAGGGCCGGTGTTCAACCCCGCGACCGGCACGCAGCAAGCCGACGTCGTCCTCGCCGACCCCGCCGACGTCGACACCGCGGTGACCGCGGCAGCCAAGGCCTTCGAGTCATGGGGCGACTCCTCACTGACGCAGCGGCAACGGGTCATGTTCGCCTTCCGCGAGCTGCTCGTCCGCCACGAGGACGAGCTCGCCAGGTTGATCTCGGCCGAGCACGGCAAGGTCATCGACGACGCCAGGGGCGAGATCGTGCGCGGCCGCGAGGTCGTCGAGTACGCCTGCGGTATCGCCGAGGCACTCAAGGGCAGCTTCTCCGACCAAGTCTCCAGCGGCGTGGACGTGCACAGTCTCCGGCAGCCACTCGGGGTCTGCGCCGGGATCACCCCGTTCAACTTCCCCATCATGGTGCCGCTGTGGATGCACCCGATGGCGATCGCCACCGGCAACACCTTCGTACTCAAGCCGAGCGAGCGGGACCCGTCGGCATCGAACTTCGTCGCCGAGCTCTACGCCGAGGCGGGGCTCCCGGACGGGGTGTTCAACGTCGTGCACGGCGACAGGACCGCCGTCGACGCCATCCTGGACCATCCCGGCGTCGCGGCCGTCTCGTTCGTCGGCTCCACCCCCATCGCCCGCTACGTCCACGAACGCGGCACGGCGAGCGGCAAGCGCGTACAGGCGCTCGGCGGCGCGAAGAACCACGCGGTCGTACTGCCGGACGCCGATCTCGAGTTCGCGGCCGACCACCTGACCGCGGCCGCCTACGGGTCGGCCGGGCAACGCTGCATGGCCGTCTCCGTCGGGGTGGCCGTCGGCGACGCGGGCGACGACCTGGTCGACGTGCTCGCCCGCAAGGCGAACGAGATCACCGTCGGTCCCGGCGACGCCCCGGGTACGGACATGGGGCCGGTCGTGACCGCCGAGGCCCGCAGGCGCGTGATCGATGCCGTGCGCTCCGGCGCGGAGCAAGGGGCAGACGTCGTCGTCGACGGCCGCGAGCTGACCGTGCCCGGCCACGAGGACGGCTTCTTCGTCGGACCGTCCCTTCTGGACAAGGTCACCCCCGAGATGGACGCCTACCAGCAGGAGATCTTCGGGCCCGTGCTGTCCGTTGCGCGCACCGGCACCGTCGACGAGGCCATCGAGCTGATCAACAACAATCCCTACGGCAACGGCACGGCCATCTTCACCGGCGACGGCCACGCGGCACGGCGCTTCGGGCGCGAGGTGAGCGTCGGAATGATCGGCGTGAACGTGCCGATCCCCGTGCCGATGTCCTACTACTCCTTCGGCGGGTGGAAGGACTCCCTCATCGGCGACTCCCCTATCCACGGCCCGGAAGGCGTGCGCTTCTACACCCGCAACAAGGTCATCACCAGCCGCTGGCCGCACACCTCGCGCACGTCCGGGGCGGCCTTCCACTTCCCCACCACCAGCTGACCGGCCAAGGAGCATCCGTTGAGCACCGCATCCCTGCCCCCCACCGCACGCGCGGTGATCAAGAACCTGTGCCTGGGTTCCGCACCCGACTCCTGGGGTGTGTGGTTCCCCTCCGACGAGCACCAGGTCCCGTACACCCGGTTCCTCGACGAGCTGGCCGAGGCCGGCTACACCTGGCTGGAGATCGGGCCGTACGGCTACCTGCCCACCGACCCGGACCGACTTGCCGAGGAGGTGGGACGGCGCGGACTGAAGGTGTCCGGCGGAACGACCTTCGGCGCGCTGCACCGGCCCGAGCAGTGGGACGAGATGCTCGCCACCACCCGCGCGGTCGCCGGGCTGACCGCGGCACTCGGCGCGCAGCACCTGGTGTACATCCCCACGATGTACCGCGACGAGAAGACCGGCGGTTACACCGAGGAGCCCACCCTGACCGCCGAGCAGTGGGCGCAGTACGGCAAGGCAGCCAGTGAGCTCGGCAAGATCCTGCTGGAGGAGTACGGCGTGCGGCTGTGCCTGCACCCGCACGCGGACAGCCACATCCAGACCCAGGAGGAGATCGAGCGCTACCTCAACGAGAGCGACTCCCGCTACGCGAACCTCTGCCTGGACACCGGGCACGTGGCCTACGGCGGCGGCGACAACATCGACCTGATCCGCCGGTATGCCGAGCGCGTCGAGTACGTGCACATCAAACAGATGGACGGCGACGTGGTACGACAGGTCTGGGACGAAGGCCTGTCGTTCGGTGAAGCCGTCAAGCGCGGCGTATGCGTCGAACCGCCTGCCGGAATCCCGGACCCGGCGACCATCATCGACGAACTGTCCACACAGGATGCAGATCGCTTCGTCATCGTCGAGCAGGACCTGTACCCCTGCGCGCCCGACGTCCCCCTGCCGATCGCCATCCGCACCCGGCAGTACCTGAACTCGTGCGGCCTGTCCGGAACCACGAGGCCGCGACCGACCACCCGCAGCACGGACCAGACCTGACCACACCATCCCACCGGCCGGTACCGCCGGCCGCACCACCGCACAGAGAGGTGCCGACCATGACACACACGATCCGTAGAGCAGGCCTCGCCGCGACCCTCGCCGGGGCGCTCGCCGTCGCCACCGCGTGCAGCTCCGAAGGCGGCCAGCAGGCGCAGGAGCAGGCCGTGGAGAAGCCCGAACTGGACGTCGCCCTGATCACCCACGCCGTGCCCGGTGACACGTTCTGGGACATCGTCCGCGCCGGTGCCGAGGACGCGGCAGCCAAGAGCAACATCAATCTCCAGTACCACGGTGACCCGGAGGTCCGCGAGCAGGCGAACCTCGTGGACAACGCGATCGACCAGGGTGTCGACGGGATCGCCCTGACCCTGGCGACCCCGGAGGGTCTCGAGGACGCCGTGCAACGCGCCAACGACGCCGGCATCCCGGTCGTCGGCCTCAACTCCGGTATCGAGGACTGGGAAGAGCTCGGCGTACTGCAGTACTTCGGCACCGACGAGGCCCTCGCGGGCACGGCATTCGGTGAGCGTCTCAGCGAGGAGACCGACGCCGAGAAGACGCTGTGCGTGATCCAGGAGCAGGGTCACGTGGCCCTGGAGACACGGTGCGGCTCGCTGGCCGACGCCTTCGACGGTGACACCGAGAAGCTGTATGTGGACGGGTCCGACATGCCCTCGGTGCAGTCCGGGATCCAGGCCAAACTGCAGGAGGACTCCGAGATCGACTACGTGGTGACGCTGGGCGCGCCGTACGCCATGACCGCGCTGGACTCGGTCAACGGCGCCGGGAGCGATGCCACCGTGGCGACCTTCGACCTCAACACCGAAGCCGCCGAGGCGATCAAGGACGGCGACATCGAGTTCGCCGTGGACCAGCAGCCCTACCTGCAGGGCTACCTGGCGATCGACTCGTTCTGGCTGTACGCGCACAACGGCAACTACAGCGGCGGCGGGGAGGAGCCGGTGCTGACCGGTCCCGCGTTCGTCGACTCGGAGAACATCGACGAGATCGCCGAGTTCGCCGCGGAAGGGACCCGGTGATCGTCCATGACGCGTACCGCTAGTCCCCCCGAACCTTCCAACCCGCAGGGGACGGCTCCGGCTACCGAGCCGGCTGCCGCCGCCCCGGCCCGGATCACACAACGCTCGCTGGGTAGACGGTTCCTGTCCCGGCCCGAGGTGGGCTCGCTGATGGGTGCGGTGGCGGTGTTCGTGCTGTTCTTCGTCATCTCCGACACGTTCCGCAGCGCGGACGCCATCACCACTGTGCTGTATGCCAGCTCCACGATCGGCATCATGGCCGTCGGCGTCTCGCTGCTGATGATCGGCGGCGAGTTCGACCTCTCCGCCGGTGTCGGCGTGATCACCTCGGCGCTGGCTGCGGGGATGTTCGCCTTCCAGTTCTCCACCAACGTCTGGGTCGGGGTGGTCTTCGCCCTCGCCGTCTCCCTGACGATCGGCTACATCAACGGGCTGCTGGTGATCAAGACCAAGCTACCCAGCTTCCTGATCACCCTGTCGATGTTCATGATGCTCCAGGGTCTCAACCTGGCCGTCACCAGAGCCGTAACCGGAAGTGTCTCCACCCAGTCGATCTCGAACATGGACGGGTTCTCCTCGGCACAGTCGGTGTTCGCGACCTCGTTCACCCTCGGCCCGATCTCGGTGCGCATCACCGTGCTGTGGTGGATCGTGTTCGTGGCCCTGGCCACCTGGGTTCTGCTGCGGTCCAGGGTGGGGAACTGGATCTACGCCGCGGGCGGCAATGCCGACGCCGCTCGCGCGGTCGGCGTTCCGGTCAACTACACCAAGATCGGCCTGTTCATGACGGTCGGGTTCATGGCCTGGTTCGTCGGCATGCACCAGCTCTTCCGCTTCAACACGGTCCAGTCCGGCGAGGGTGTGGGCATGGAGCTGCTCTACATCGCCGCATGCGTCATCGGCGGCTGCGCCCTGATGGGCGGTTGGGGCACTGCCATCGGAGCCGCCATCGGCGCGTTCATCTTCGGCATGGCCAAGATGGGCATCGTCTACGCCGGCTGGAACGCCGACCTGTTCATGTTCTTCATCGGCGCCACGCTGCTGCTGGCCACCCTGCTCAATCTGTGGGTGCGGCTGCGCACCGCCAGGAGGTAACCGACATGTCCGACAACGACCCCTCAAGCCCCCTCGTCGAGCTCGCGGGCGTCGGCAAGAACTTCGGCAACATCATCGCGTTGAGCGACGTCAGCTTCGCGGTGCGACCGGCCGAGGTGAGCTGCATTCTCGGTGACAACGGCGCGGGCAAGTCCACGCTGATCAAGATCATCTCAGGGCTGCACCAGCACAGCACGGGCAGCTACCGGGTGGACGGCGAACCCGTGAAGTTCACCTCGCCCCGCGACGCCCTCGACCGCGGGATCGCCACCGTGTACCAGGACCTGGCGCTGGTGCCGCTGATGCCGGTCTGGCGGAACTTCTTCCTCGGTTCCGAGCTGACCAGCGGTGTCTGGCCGTTCCGGCAGATCAGGGCCGAGGAGATGCGGGCAACCGCCGATGCCGAGCTCAAGGCGATGGGCATCGAGGTCCCGGACATCAACCAGCCGGTGAACACCCTCTCCGGAGGGCAACGTCAGGTGCTGGCGATCGCACGCGCGATCCACTTCGGGGCACGCGTGCTCATCCTCGACGAGCCCACGGCCGCTCTCGGCGTGAAGCAGGCAGGTGTGGTGCTGAAGTACATCTCCTCGGCACGCGAGGCGGGCCTCGGAGTCATCCTCATCAGCCACAACCCGCATCACGCGTACTTGGTCGGGGACCACTTCACCGTCCTGAAGCAGGGCACGGTGGACCTGTCCGCGCCCCGCTCCGAGCTCGCACTCGACGAGCTCACCCACTACATGGCCGGCGGGGCCGAGCTCGAGACCCTGCAGCACGAGCTTCGACGCATGGACCCCCCGGACGTCGGTGCTGTTCACGAGCTGAGCGAGTCGAGGTAGGGAGCGTCGGAGTATGACCGTCCAGGTTGGTGTTATCGGCACCGGGATGATCGGGCAGGAACACATCCGCAGGCTGACCGATACCGTGGCAGGCGCGCGGGTGAGCACTGTGTCCGACGTGGATACCGAACGTGCCAAGGAGGTTGCCTCGGGCGTGGACGCCAGCGCGGTGGACACCGGGCAGGAGGTGATCGACGACCCCGCTGTCGACGCCGTACTCGTCGCGTCATGGGGACCGACCCATGCCGAGTACGTACTTGCGGCGATCGAGGCCGGCAAGTACGTCTTCTGCGAGAAGCCCCTGGCCACCACGGCGGAGGACTGCAGGCGCATCGTGGACGCCGAGATGGCAGGGGGCCGCAGGCTCGTACAGGTCGGGTTCATGCGCCGGTACGACACCGGGTACCGGGCGATGAAGGACGCCATCGACTCGGGCTCCATCGGCGCGGCGCTGCTGATGCACTGCGCGCACCGCAACGCCACCGTCCCGGAGGCCTACCACTCGGAGATGGCCACGCACGACACCGCGATCCACGAGATCGACACCGTGCGCTGGCTGCTGAACGAGGAGATCCGTTCCGCGCAGGTGCTCAAGCCGCGCACCACGAGCCTGCGGTTCGAGCACCTGCAGGACCCGCAGGTACTGCTGTTCGAGACGGCAAGCGGCGTGCGGGTGGATGTTGAGGTGTTCGTCAACTGCCAGTACGGCTACGACATCCGCTGCGAGACGGTGGGTGAGCGCGGCACGCTCACCTTGCCCGACCCGCACCAGATGGTGCTGCGCAGCGACTTCCAGGTTCGCACGCATGTGCACCAGCACTGGAAGACCCGGTTCGCGGAGGCGTTCGATGTGGAGTTGCAGGAGTGGGTCGGCTCCGTCCTGGACGGCGAGATGGCAGGCCCCGGCTCCTGGGACGGTTACGCGGCAGCGGTGACCGCCGACGCCACCGTCCAGGCGCTCCATTCCGGACGGGTCGTCGATGTCCCGCTGCCGGAGCGCCCGGCGTTCTACGCGTGACCCGGCGCACCACCGGAGCCGACCCCACCGACGCCATTCGAACGGAGAGTGCCATGAAAATCGCGGTCGACCCCTTCATGCTCCGCGACCTGTCGCTGACGGACATGGTCCGCACCGTCGCAGACCTCGGCTACTCCTACATCGAGCTCTCGCCCCGCGAGGACTTCCTCCCGTTCTTCGTGCATCCCAGGGCCGACGACGACCGGGTAGCCGAGCTCAGGACCGCCCTGCGCGAGACAGGTGTGCAGCTCGCCTCCGTGCTGCCGCTGTATCGCTGGTCGGGCCCTGACGAGGACGAGCGGCAGGCGGCCGTGCGGTACTGGAAGCGCGCCATCGAGGTCACGAGCGAGCTCGGCTGCGAGCTGATGAACTCCGAGTTCAACGGGCGCCCGGAACGGCCCGCCGAGAGCGAGGCCCAGTTCTGGCGCTCGATGGAGGAGTTGCTTCCCGTCTTCGAGCGGGAAGGTATCGCGCTGAACCTGGAACCACACCCGGATGACTTCTGCGAGCGCAACGCCGCCGGGGTCGACCTGGTACGCGCGATCAACAAGCCGTGGGTGAACTACCTGTACTGCGCCCCGCACACCTTCCACCTGTCCGACGGGGCAGGGGACGTAGCGGGGATGATGCGCTACGCCGGGTCGAAGCTGCGGCACGTGCACATCTCGGACTCCTTCAACCACAAGGGCTCGTCGGGGTTGCGCTACATCACCAACCCGCCCGGCAGCCCGGCACGCATCCACCAGCACCTCGACATCGGGCAGGGTGAGGTGGACTGGGACACGTTCTTCGCCACGCTGCGCGATGTCGGGTTCGACGGTGTCGCCACGGTGTGCGTGTTCGCCTGGGAGGAGCGGGCACGGGAGTCGCTGGCCTACAACCTGGAGCGGGTCGGCAAGGAACTCGCTGCCTGACCCCTGTCTGCGAAGGAGCTACCCGTGAAAGCCGTCGTCCTCACATCCCGGCGCCGCCATGAACTGTGCGACATGCCCGATCCGGAACCCGGCCATGACGAGGTGCTCGTGCGCTCGCACTACTGCGGGATCTGCGGCAGCGACCTGCACGGCCCCGAGATCGAGGATCTCTTCCGTTCGGATGTGATCTCCGGTCACGAGTTCGCAGGCGAGATCGTCGCCGTCGGGCAGGGAGTCAGGGACTGGGCCGTCGGCCAGCGGGTCACCGCCAACCCGAACGGCAACGTGTGTCACCGGTGCCGGTACTGCCGCGACGGCCGGTACAACCTGTGCACGGTCGGAACCTGGGACAACCCGCTCGGCGTGGCGCGACACGGCGGCATGGCGGAGTATGTCGCCCTGCACACCTCGTACCTGCACGAGCTGCCGGACAGCGTGGACACCCGGCGGGGCGCGTGGACCGAACCGCTCGCTGTCGCATTGCGAGCGGTTCGCACCTCGCCGGTTCGCATCGGTGACAGCGTTGCGGTGCTCGGCGGCGGTCCGGTCGGACAGCTCGTCCTCCAGGTGCTGCGGCGGGCAGGTGCCGCACGCGTCGTTGTGATCGAGCCTTCCCCGTTCCGCAGGGAGGTGGCAACCAGGCTCGGCGCGGACGAGACCCTGACGCCCGACGAGGCCACCGACCGTATGAGTACGGGGGAGCTCACCGAGGTCGATCACGTGATGGAGTGCTCGGGTCACGTCAATGCGGTGCAGACCGGGCTGGACATGGTGGCGGCCGGTGGCAGTATCCGGCTGGTCGGCATGGCGCCGGAACCGCCGTCGTTCGACTCTGTTCGTGCCATCACCAAGGAGGTGCGGATCCTGGGCGGCTTCATCTACGTCGAGGAGTTCGCCCAGGCCATCGACCTGCTCGCTGCCGGTGCCGTGGATGTGGATGCGCTGACCACCACGGTGACGCCGCTCGAGGAGTTCTCGCAGGCGTTCGCGGCGCTCCGGGAACCGGAAACAACCATGAAAGTTCTCATCGATACAGGGAGCGGGTGATGGCAAAAGCTGTCCGGATAGGACTCGTCGGCTACGGTAAGGGCGGGCGCTTCTTCCACGCACCGCTGCTGACGGGCGCCGACGGCTGCACGCTGGCCGGTGTCGTTACCCGCTCGGCCGAGCGGCGCGCGGAACTTGCCGGGGACCATCCCGGTGTCCCTGCCTATGACACGCTCGCCGCGCTGGTCGCTTCCGGTATCGATGCTGTCGCGATCACCACGCCGCTCGAGTCGCATATGCCGCTGGTACACGAGGCGATCTCGCTGGGTGTGCCTGTCGTGTGCGACAAGCCGTTCGCTCCGGACGCCGCGAGCGCACGGGAGGCGGTCGCCGTCGCCGAGCAGGCGGGGGTACTGCTGACCGTGTACCAGAACCGGCGCTGGGACGCGGACTTCAGCACCGTGGCCAGGCTCGTGGACTCCGGTGAGCTGGGAACGGTCGCCCGGTTCGAGTCGCGGATGGAACAGTACCGGCCGGCGGCCGGGTTCAGCCCGGTTTCCGGCGGTCTCCTGCGGGACTTCGGCAGTCACGTGGTCGACCAGGCCATGCGACTGTTCGGGCCGGTGAGCTCGGTGTACGCCGAGAAGGACGCACGCCCCGATCTCGACGGGCTGGACACCTGGTTCTTCGCCTCCCTGCACCACCGCGACGGCGTGACGTCCCACCTGTGGGGCGACCTCGACCTGCAAGGCGGGCCGGGCTGGCGGTTCCGCGTCACCGGCAGCGGCGGCACGTTCGCGGTGAACAGCGACGACGGCCAGGCCGACCAGCTGCTCGCGGGCCGCACACCTGCCTCCGAGGGCCCGGCGTGGGGATCGGTGCCGGAGGAACGGTGGGGCCGGCTCTACCGTGACGGGACCGGCGACACCGTCCCCTCCGAGCAGGGCGACTGGACCCGCTTCTACGCGGGCCTGGCCGCCGCGGTTCGCGGCGACGGGCCGCTCCCTGTCGACCCGTGGGACTCGGTGGCCACGCTGGAAGTACTCGACGCCGCCCGCACCAGCGCCGAGAAGGGCCAGGTGGTCGAGATCGGCCGCTGAGGCGGACCGGTAGACGTCCCGCGGAAAGACGTCACAGCGCGCGGAGGAACTCCCGCCAGCACTCACCGGGCACGGTCAGCGCGCCTTCGGTTGCCGGACCAACCGGCTGGCGGAAGTGATGCTACGGCTCCGCCGATCGAACCGTGAGGGTGTTGCCTATCGAACATAGGTTCGATATACTGGTGGCGTGTCGGAGTTCGTGCAGGTGGCTGGCCCGGCCGGGGTGATGTACCTCCCGGCCGAGCAAGCGCCTGCGGTCGCGTTCACGCCCGCCGAGCAGGCCGAGATCCGGTGCCGCACCTTCTCCGGCGAGCAGGTCGCCGAGCTGAGTGCCGAGCAGGTGATCGAGACGCTGGCCGCGGCACGCCGCATCCGGGCGCACACCGACGCGATCGAGGCCCACGCCCTGGCCCGCCTCGACCAGCTACGCGGTAGTGACCGGTATGTGGCCGACGAGGCCGCCCTCGAACTGCGCGTCTCCCGGCACACAGCAGCGCTGCGGCTACATCGGTCCCGCCAGCTCACCCAGCGCATGCCGCGGGTGTTGGCGGCGATGGAAGCCGGACAGATCGAGGCGACTGCCGCCGGCCGGGTGGTCGAGGCGACCGACATGCTCGACGACCAGCAGGCCCGCCAGGTGGACGAGCAGCTCGCCGACAAGCTCGCATCCGGGCGGGTGAGTCCCACCAGCCCGGCCAACCTCGCCCGCGCCGCCCGCAGGCTCGTCGAACAGGCCGACCCCGACGGGCAGGCCACCCGCGCCCGCCGGGCCCGTGCAGGCCGGAAAGTGGAGCTACTGCCCGGCGAGGACGGGTTATCCACCCTCGCCGCCGACCTACCCGCCGAAGTCGCCGCCTCCGCCTACGCTCGCATCGACGCCATGGCCCGCAAGCAACGTCACCGGGGCGATGCGCGCACGCTGGACCAACTCCGCGCCGACATCCACGCCAACCTCCTCCTCGGCCACGACCCCGACGTGAGTGTGCCGGAGGCGGCGGCGACGGTGTTCCTGCACATGCCGGTCAACACCGCACTGGGCATCAGCGACACCGGCTGCGAACTCTCCGGCTACGGACCGCTACCGGCCCCGATCGCCCGGCACATCCTGGCCAGCGAGAACAGCGTGTGGCGCAAAGTGCTCACCGACCCCGCCAGCGGCGCGGTGCTGGACGTGGGTCGCAGGCGTTACCGGCCCACCGCCGCCATCCGCGATCTCATCGCCGTGCGCGACGCCGAATGCGTAGCGCCGGGCTGCCACCGGCCCGCCCAGCACAGCGACTACGACCACCTGCACGGCTGGCGCCAAAGCGGGGTCACCGCCGAGACCAACGGCGGAGCCAAATGCCGATGGCACCACCAGCTCAAAGACCACCCCCACTGGTTCCTCGACCACGACCCCGCCAGCGGCACCACCACCATCACCACACCAGCCGGCCGGTGCTACACCTCGAAGCGGCGTTCACCACCCGAGGTACGAAAACCCTCCATACTGGACCGGCGCAGCGGATCCGCGCCACACGCGCACGATCCACCGGGCGACCCACCTTTCTGATCCTTCCCGTGGGTGCTGGCATCCCGGCCGAGCGACTGCCCGTCACTGCCCGACCCTCACGGGCTTACCGGCGCGGGCGGACTCCTCGCACGCCTCCGCCAGGCGGAGGCTGGTCAGGCTGTCCCGCGCCGGAGACGGGTTACTCGCCTTGCCCGCCACGATCTCGGTGAACACCCGCATCTCGTTGAGATACGCGGGCCGGTAGCGCTCCTGGAAGCTCGAGTAGGCGTTCGGGCTGAGCCGCGGCCCGTCCGGCTCCGCAGAGTGCAGCGGCGTTCGCGCGTCCACACCGATACCGAGCGAGTCCGCGCTGGTGAACACCTCGGTGCGGCAGTCGTAGCCGACGGGGTCGTGCCGCCCCGCCGACAGCAGCGCGTGCGCCCCGCCCGCGAAACGCAGGGTAGCGACCACGTTGTCCCAGTCGCCGACCTCGGCGAACGAGGAGTTCACCAGCACCGACCCCGAGGCGTAAACCTCCTCGACCTCGTCGCCCACCAGCCATGGAACCGCGTCCAGGTCATGGATCAGGCAGTCCTTGACCAGCCCGCCGGACGAGGCGATGAACTCGGGCGGAGGGGGATCGGCATCGTTGCACACCGCACGAACCAGATACACCCGCCCGGCCTCGCCGGAACGCAACCGCCGATACACCTCCACAGTGGCGGGGTCGAACCGGCGGTGGAAACCGACCACGACCGGCAAACCGGTCGCCTCGATGTCGACGACCAGCGACTCCGTCTCCGCAAGACTCCCCGCCAGCGGTTTCTCGCACAGCACCGGCGTGTCCGCGCTGATCGCCCTACGCACGATATCCGGATGGCTCCCGGTCGGGGTTGCCACCAGCACCCCGTCGGAATCCGACAGCAGCGCGTCCGGATCGGCGACCGACCGTGCCTTCGTGCCCACCGCACCCGCGGCCTCGGCGGACTTGCCCGTGACGGGGTCGTAGAGCAGCACGGCTTCGACCGCGTCGAGGGTAGCCAGGTTCGTGGCGTGCATCAGGCCGATGCGGCCCAGCCCAACCACTCCGATCTTCATCCGTAACCCTTTCGCCGCACGTCGACTACGTCCCGACACTCCGGGCCCATTAGAGCGCTCTATCGGTTAGAGCGCTCTAATCCTGTATGGTGATCTCGGCGGGTGTCAAGGGGAACGCAGCGAGGAGCGTCTGGTGGCCACACCGACTATGGAGGACGTCGCCGAGCGTGCCGGGGTCTCGCGCGCCCTGGTCTCGCTGGTGATGCGCAGCTCCCCCAAGGTCAGCGCGGGGCGCAGGGAAGCCGTGCTACGCGCCGCCGAGGAGCTGGGCTACTCGCCACACGCGGCCGCGCGGTCCCTGGCGAGCAGGAACTCCAGGATCCTCGGCGTACTGGTGTCCGACCTGCACAACCCGTTCTTCGCCGAGATCATCGACGGGATCGATGTCGCCACGCACGCCGAGGGGTTCGAACTTGTCATCAACACCGGCGGGCGCAGCCCTTCCCGCGAGCGCGCGGCCGTGACGAACCTGCTGTCGTTCCGCCCCGCAGGCATTCTCCTCCTCGGGCCCGCCGTGCCTGCCTCGGTGATCGCCGATGCCGCCGCGAAGCTGCCCGTCGTGCTGGTCGCGCGCGGCTCCCGGCTGGCGTCCGTGGATACCGTGCAGGATCACGGCAAGGTCGGGTCCGCCCTGGCCGTCGACCGGCTCGTCGAGCTGGGCCACAGCCGCATCGCACATTTCGACGGCGGGAAGGCCGCCCAGTCCGCTGCGCGGCGCACCGGTTACCGCACGGCGATGCGCAGACACGGGCTCGAACCCGACGTGTTTCCGAGCGAGTACACCGAGGTGGCCGGGGAGAAGGCTGCAGCCGAGCTACTCGCGCGCGGCGACCCCCTCCCCACTGCCGTGCTCGCGGCCAACGACGTGAACGCGATCGGAGCGATCTCCACGTTCGGCCGGGCCGGGCTCCGCGTCCCGGAGGACATCTCGGTCGTCGGCTACGACAACACCTCGCTGGCCGCCTTCCGGCACATCGGCCTGACAACGGTGCACCAGCCGCGCGCCGAGATGGGGCGGCTGGCCACCGAAGCGTTGCTGCAACGGGTGCGGGGCGAGCGCGCCACACCGGTTCGCCACCTGCTGCGCCCCGCGCTCGTCGAGCGCACCACGACCGGCGCGACCTCGTGAGCCCCGGTCGCGCCGGTACGAACCGCGACACCGTCTAGCCTGGGATCACGGGCTCGACAGCGATAGCATTAGGCGGCACCCGTATCCACGTGGCGAGCATGACCTGGGGGCTCCATGACGACCGGACCGGCCCACGAGGAGACCAGGGCGGCACGCGGCCCGGTGCGGGCGGACGAGCGTTCGCTCGCTCCCGACCTCGCCCGGGGGCTGATGTTGCTGCTGATCGTGCTGTCCAACACGGCGTACTTCCTGTGGGGCACCGACTACAACAGCCCGGGCGAGTACCCGGAGCCGGAGTCCCTCGCCGACTCGGCGACGCAGTTCCTGATGATCGCCGTACTCGACGTCCGCGTCTACCCGCTGTTCGCGTTCCTGTTCGGCTACGGGATGGTGCAGCTGTACCACCGCCAACTCCGGGCAGGAAGCGATGAGCGCGCGGCACAGGTGCTGCTGCGCAGGCGCAGCCTCTGGCTGGTGCTGTTCGGCTTCGTCCACGCTGCCCTGCTGCTCGCTACCGAGGTACTCGCGGCCTACGGTCTGATCAGCCTCGTGCTGGGCTGGCTGTTCCTCCGCAGGCGGATGAGCACGATGCTCACGTGGTGCGCGGTCGGCACGGGTGTGCTGACCGTCGGTTTCGTCATGGCGGCCGGGACCGTGGTGGCGCTGGCGAGCGGAGCACTCACCATCCCCGGCGAGGCCGAGCTCGCCGGCACGCGACCGGAGCTGGCAGGCGCCGGTGAGGAAAGTTGGTTCGCCGCGATGGGCGTCCGGCTGACGAGCTGGGCGGTGATCCTGGGGCTGAACTCGCTCGCCGTGGTTCCGCCCGTCGCCATGCTGCTCGGCATGTGGGCAGCGCACCGGCGCGTCCTGGAAGAACCGCACGATCACCTGCCGCTGCTACGGCGGGTCGCCGTGCTCGGCGTCGCCATCGGGCCGGCCGGTTCGTTGCCGTCGGCACTGCAGCACGTAGGGCTGATCGACATCCAGCAGGCAGCCGGCCTCACCTGGGAGCTGCTGTTCGTCATGCAGTGGACCACCGGGCTGGCAGGCGGCATGGGTTACGTCGCGCTGTTCGGGCTCACGGCCAACGCGCTGTCGGCGAGAGCGCGGGCGAGCACCCCGGTGCTGGCGGTGAGCGCGCTCGGGAAGCGGTCGCTTTCCGGCTACCTCAGCCACTCGGTCGTCATGGCACCCGTGCTCGCGGCCTGGGGGCTCGGACTCGGAGCGTCGCTGACCAGTGCGAGCATGGCGGCGTTCGCCGTGGGGTTGTGGCTGCTGACCGTCATCGCGGCACTCGCCCTGGATCGTGCCGGGCTCCGCGGACCGGGCGAATGGCTGCTGCGCAAGCTCATCTACCGCTGACACACCCCGGCGCTGTGGCCCGCTCACACCCCCGAAAATGGCATGCGATCCTCATCGATGATCATGCATGCTCGCGACATGACGGCACACCGGCCCCGCATCAGGTACGCGACCACTCAGGACACATCCGAGATCATCCGGCTCGCCTCGCTCATGTACGAGTCGATCGACCTCGATGCCTCGACGCGAGCCTGGCGGGAAGCGGCACGATCGGCGATCACGGAGCGCCTCGGCGACGGTCTGGCGATCGTCGTTGCCGAACACCCGAGCGGCTCCGGCAGCCTCGTCGCATCCGGTGCGGGGTCGATCTGCACGCGCCTACCCGGACCCGCCAACCTCAGCGCGCGCGTCGGCTACATCCAGTGGGTCGCCACCGACCCCGAGTGGCGCAAGCAGGGACTCGCCAGGCAGATCCTCACAACCCTGCTCGACTGGTACCGCAACGAGGGGATCATCCGGGTCGAGCTGCACGCCACCACGGACGGCGAGCCACTGTACCGCTCGCTGGGTTTCGGTGAGGGCAACTACCCAGGCATGAGGATCTCCCTGCACGACACCGGCTGAGCGGCGCGTACCCGCCCCCTACCGCGCCCATGGGAAACCCTCGGCACCCGCGTCCCGCGCGCGGGTGCCGAGGGTCGACTACCGCCGGCCGATGCTCAGCTCAGCTCCGCTCGCCGGTTCCTGCCGGTTCCTCCTCTCGCGGGACCGACGGGTAACGGATGCTCTCCACCAGCTCGGCAAGGTGGGCGGGCGGCGGCGCCGTCGCCTTGGACACCGCGACGGCCACCAGGACGTTGACCAGCGCACCGATGGACCCGATGCCCTCCGGGCTGACACCGAGGATGTGCTCGTGCGCCTCGGTACCGAACACGTCGAGCGTGTAGATCATGTACGTGATGGTCAGGGCCAGGCCGGCCACGATCCCGGCCGCCGCACCGGTGGCGTTGCAGCGCTTCCAGAAGATGCCGAGGACCAGCGCCGGGAAGAAGCTCGCCGCCGCCAGGCCGAACGCGAACGCGACCACCTCCGCGACGAACGCAGGCGGGTTGATCCCTGCGACGACCGCCACGATCACCGCCGCCGTCATGGCCAACCGCCCGACCAGCAACCGCTCGGAGTCCGACGCGGACTTCTTGATGCGCCGGAAGTAGAAGTCGTGCGACACCGACGAGGAGATCACCAGAAGCAACCCCGCCGCAGTCGACATCGCCGCCGCCATGCCGCCCGCGGCAACCAGGCCGACGATCGGCGCGGGCAGGCCGGCGATCTCCGGCGTGGCGAGCACCAGGATGTCGTTGTTGACCGTCAGGTCCGCGCCCGCGGCGGGGTCGTTGCTGACCGAGTTGATCGTCTCCGCACCGTCGGCCACCGACACCAGACCCGTCGCCGCCCAGTTGTCCACCCAGTCGGGCAGCTGGGCGACCGCGGTCCCGTTCACCCCGTCGAGCAGGTTGAACTTGGTGAAGGCACCGATCGCCGGGGCCGTGGTGTAGAGCAGTGCGATGAAGAACAACGCCCAGAATGCCGAGTACCGCGCACCGCGCACGGTCTTGGTGGTGTAGAAGCGGATGATCACGTGCGGGAGACCGGCCGTACCCAGCATCAGGGCCAGCGTCACCAGGAACACGTCGACCATCGGCCGTTCGGAGAACGCCGCCGTGTACTCGTTGAGCCCCAGCTCGGCGCTGAGCGCGTTCAGCTCGGACAGGATCTGACCGAACGTCACCTGGGGGATCGGCAACCCGGTGAACTGCTGCGCGATCGCCACGGCCGGGATGAGGTAGGCGATGATCAGCACCGTGTACTGGGCGACCTGCGTCCAGGTGATGCCCTTCATCCCGCCGAGCACCGAGTAGACGAAGATGATCGCGGCAGCGACCATCACGCCGCCGGTCAGGTTCAGGTTGAGGAAGCGGCTGAACACGATGCCGCCGCCGTTCATCTGCCCGACGATGTAGGTGAACGAGATGAGGACCGCCGCGACGGCTGCCAGCGTGCGCACCAGCTCGGAGTAGCGGTCACCGACGAACTCGGGAACCGTGTACTTGCCCCATTTACGCAGGTACGGGGCCAGCAGGAGGGCGAGCAGCACGAAACCGCCCGTCCATCCCATGAGGTAGACCGAGCCGTCCGAGCCGAGGAAGGCCACCAGCCCGGCCATGGAGATGAACGAGGCCGCCGACATCCAGTCCGCGGCGACGGCCGCACCGTTGGCGACGGCGGGGATCCCGTGGCCTGCCACGTAGAAGCCCGATGTCTCCTTCACCCTGCTGCGCCAGGCGATCCCGATGTAGAGGCCGAAGGTGAGGACGATGAATACGGTGGTCCACAGTTGTATGTCGGTCACTGCTCCTGCCCCTCCTCAGCACGCTCGCTGACGCCGAACTTGCGGTCCAGGCGATCCATCAGGACCGCGTAGACGAGGATCAGCAGCAGGAACGTGTAGATCGCTCCTTGCTGGGCGAACCAGAACCCGACGGGGAATCCGGCGATGGTGATGGCATTGAGCTGCTCGACGAGCAGAACGCCGCAACCGAGCGAAACGAACGCCCATATCGCCAGCAGCACGACCATCAGCCGAAGGTTGCTCCGCCAGTAGTCGCGCCTCCACTGCTCGAGGTGGTCGGGTGGTCTTTGTGGTGATGCGTGGGTCACGTCCGGGCTCCCTTCGTGCTCGGCGACAGCGCCGACGGCGTGCGGCACGTGACCGCCTCGGGGTGCGCGGTCACCTGTGAGCTCACACACTGATCACCCGCGCGGGGCAGGACAAGGCCCGTTCCCGCAGGCGGCTCCAGCATGATGGTCAGTGGTCGGCATGCGGGGAACGAGCGGTCACGGTGCCCGCCGACGACCGCTCGGGACGGGCAGCGGACCACTCGCACACCGCTGCGAACCTCCGGCGAACTCGCGGCTGTGGATACCGGCCCGCACGCCCTACACTTCGGCCATGACATCGGTCACACACCCCGCGCAACCCGCCACGAAGCATGCCGGGAGCCGGGTACTGCACACCGGCAGCCCCGGCATGCTCTTGGGGGGACTTCTCCTCCTGGTCGGCTCGCTGCTTCCGTGGGTGTCCACCCCCGTCGGCTCGCTGGCCGGGACCGTCGGCCCCGGCCTGTGGACGCTGTGCGCGGGAACGCTGGTGATCGCGGGGGCGCTGCTGCCGTACCAGCGGGTAGCGCTGCTGCACGCGGTGCTTCCGGCCCTGGTCGTGGCGACGATCGTGGTCTGGCAACTCGGCAGGATGATCCACATCAGCGCCACCACCGGCGGCTGGGGCCAGGTCCTGCCCGGCATCGGGCTCGTCATGGTCGCCGGTGGAGCGGTGATCGTGCTGCGGGCCGCGCGGCGCATACACGCGACTAGCTAGGGCCGCCATGACAATCTCCAAGGCCGAGCTGGTGACCCCACGGATACGAACTGGTGTGGGGCACGACAGCACATTCGGTGTGCCACGCACCGTCAGCTTCTGGTGCGCCGAGGTCAACGGCTGGCCACAAACCGGCCCCGGCCAGGTGCTGAGCGACTTACTGCCCGACAACTAGACTCGGCCGTATCGGCTGCCAGTCGATCCGCATGCCCGGCCGCTCGGCTAGCAACGGTGAGTGATGTGGGGTCCACACTCTCGAAGACGGAAGCGCACTACGCGTGCCGCATCGGCTGGTCCACACCCGCCTGCGGGCCCGCTCGCACAGCGGTGAGCTGATCGTCACCGCGATCGCTCACACCGCTGACCCAGAACTGTGTCGGCGCTGCATAACACGAGCACCTACGAATTTCCGCCGACCACCAGGAGGGAACTGCCACAACCGCCACTGGGAAGCCAATGACAATTGACATGGGAGAGGCCGTATGTCCTATGGCAAACCCAGCGATCTGGTCCGAAGCGTCACGAGGGCCGCCCGCATCCTTGAAGAATTGGGAACCTGCCGTCAGGGGCTGACCGCAAAGCAAATTGCAGCCCGCTGTAGTCTCAACCTTGCCACGACTTACCACCTGCTTCGCACGCTGCGCTACGAGAAATATATTGTCCAAGCACCTGGTCATCGATACTGGCTTGGTCCCAGGGTCGCCAGCCATTTCCATGATCTTAAGGCCGCGATCGAACGACCGCCCCAGGTTAGCGAGGTCCTTCGCTATCTCGCTGAAACGACAGGACAAAGTGCCTACTACGGCCAATTCGTCGGCGATCATCTACTCGTCACGGACGTAGTAGAAGGACCTTATTCACCGCACCTCGAACAACTCATGGTTCACGCCGACGAAGCATCCCACGCCACAGCCCTGGGCAAGGCACTCCTCTGGAGCTTACCTAGCCACACCCGCGAGGACCATCTCCGTCAGCGCGGTCTACGACCGTTCACGAACAACACTGTCGTACACCCCGCCGAATTAGACCATGAACTCCGAGCGCTCGGTCACCGCCAAGTTTTCATCGAACAGGAACAATACCGAAACAACGTCTGCTGCGGTGCCGTCCTCATACGTCATAATAACCATACCACGGGCGCCATCGGTATTCCCTCCTCCGCCGACCGTTGGCGACAATCGAATACTCTCCTGATACGCCAACTTCGCAAGGTCGTGGCAGACCTGTATCGTTACCCCAAGTCCGGAGTCGCGTGATCCGAGAGACGCCGAACCCAGCGCTGACGCGGAGAGTTACGAACAATCTCATCCAGCGTTGCCGATACACGACGCTCCCAGCTGTCGCAGCGTGTCCAACGGGCTTCCCAAAATCAGTCGCAGAGCATTTTTGCAGGCAAGTAGCCGAGATGAGTGGAAGCCACGCTGTCGCCGGAGAACTCGATCGGCTGTCGGAAATACAGCGCGCACGTTTGGCTGTCCCTCCATGGCTGGATCCAGCCGGTCCGCGTGCTCGTCGTCGGTCTCGATGAACTCACTGTCCAGCTCGTCCGACATGACCGCGATCTTGTCGAACTCGGCCGTGCCGTCCCCGCGACTCGACGTGGACAACGGCACGCCCTGACCGAACTCATCGACGCAGTGGCCTACCGTGCCACGGTACATGTTGCCAGCCCGGCTCCCGGCCCGTCGTAGATCCGGTCGAGCGCAGACCAACCGCCACCTCTCGTGATCGAGACGCCAGGCTGCACGCGTTCCCTCTACGCGAACGCCTGGCCCGCGACGACGACAGCGGCCGCGAGGGCATGTGCGCCACAGTCGCAGCCACTTGAAGAACCGATTTCTCCTAGTAATGAATTCCTTGGCTTAGGACCCCGGGGATTCCCCAATAATCCACAAAACCGGGCTTCGTCCACGAGTCGCGTTATCTATCGCCCGTGGCTAACCTGCACGAGACGGCCTAGTTCCAGTCGATGTCCGTAAGCTGCCCTACGGACGACCCCTGACGACTGACTTATGAATAACCCTCCGGACCGCACGGTTCAGCGTTCTCCGCACTGAGCACCAATGATCATACCCCACTAATGTCACGCGACCTCGGGCTGGTTGAAAGATTGCTACTCATCGACTCGTCGAAGTGCTCTTCTGGTCTGTAACCGTTGTTTCGTACTATATCCGCAGCCTCCGTCAGGCCCTCTATATATTTACGGAAAAAGGCCGGCGGAACGCGATCCCTTTCCGGGGTGACGGCCCACGTTTCACGCATTTTTTCTACTTCGAGTTCTATAACCCTGGCAATGTTTTTCCGCTCGCGCATGCCCATCTTCAGTCGTCCTGTCATCTTGCGAGTTCGGTATATCATTCTTCACGCGATTTCTCAATTAATCCATGAATATCATTCCTCTACGATCAACGTTCCACTCATCTCCGGATGGACTTGACATGTGAACTCGTAGGTTCCAGGGGATAGTGATTCGACACCGTGAACGTCACGCACGTGCCCGTGATCGACGAGCCCGCTGCTGAAACTCGGATAATCGCATGTTCCATTTCCCGGGTTATTGCCAGTATACGGAGGTGCAGTACAGCGGGGGACAACTTCAACGATGCTGTGTCCAGGGATTCCCGCGCGTCCGTCATAATTGCCGAAGGTAAAGGTCTCACCCTGCTGCACCCGCACGGTTCCGGGGATGTACTGGCCCTCTATCGCGGTGACATCACCCGGGTGATCCTCTCCGGTTACCGGATCGGCAGCCACGGCGCCTCCCGCGCCGATCACGGGCAATACGACTGCGGCGGTAACGAGCCACTTCCGTCGCTTCCTCAATACCGCCTTCCAGTGCCTTGCTCGGTTACTATTGATCCACACTTTTATTCCCTTCCTTCGCTAGCCTGAGAACCGGCCCCTGGCGGCTATCCGACTGACACCCAGGGAAAGGTCGCTCGACCTTTATCTACTGGCCGGCTACCAGGCAGGCCAAGAACCGGGTAGGGCAGGCAGCCCGCGTGGGTTTGCAGGCCGAACACAATTCTCACGGTCTCGCCGTCCTCCGGCGTTGCGCGCAAGGGTATGTTGATCGTCCCCGTCCGCTCGTTCGCGTTGTCCCTCGGTCCCAGGGCAGCGCCGTGCCCAAGCCACCCGCTGGACGAGCCGGTAACGATCGCGTTCATGACCAACGCGTCTGTCAGAATCGCCTCCGTATAGTGAATCTCCACCGACGAAATCGCTTCGCGCACCGTGTGGTTTATCTCAAGAGTCGCCATCGGCCCGTTGCCGACGCAATGCACGAAGGCCGCCTGCCGCGTGTTGCGCTGCGCGACCCCAACCGTTCCGGCGTCCGCATTGACGTTGGTGACCGTAAAGCTATCGCCCCCGGTCGGCCCGGTCTCGTACGGCGGCCGGTGGACGGTGCCCGGCCCGTCCTGAGCGGGAAGCGGCTCGGCCTGCGTGGTATGCACCCTGCCTAAGGCCGCGCCGTCCTGGACCGTGCTCGCACCTGCTGCCCCCGCCCCACCAATTACAGCAGAACGCGCATGCCCGGGATTGTTTCGTCTTCCTTGCATCAGTCTGCCTTCCTGGTTTACTGACCGATTGCGCGATTAAGGGGAGTAGTCTGGCGATTTCACGAAGTTCACGAATTCGCGCCGAGTGCGAGGGCCCAAAATCCTGTTTGTCTTGTACGGTGTCCGTTCCTTGGCGGTTCCGGCGTTTTCGACGTAGCCCTCGCGCAATTTATTCACATCGTCGCAATCGATCTTGTGACGTACCGCGTCAGGGTCAAGCCCGTATGCAGCCGCCGCGTTCCGACCGAGAATCCCATTGCGGATGGTACGTTCCGGATGGGGTCGACCATCGGTTGGCCAGCCGTCGACATTCGGGTGGGTGCTTTGGTAGCTCGTGCCATCAAGAGCATTCTCGCGAGGGTCCCACCGATCACCGTCGAGTCCATGGGGCAGGTTATAAAGCTCCTTCGCCTGCGGAGTAAACTGAAAAGCCCGCATCATCACGTACTGGGGCTGGGGATTGCCGTACCAGATGCAGTCGGTGCCCAGCACGATCCGCCGCGGCCCTACGAAGGTGATGAGCTTGCCCAACAGGTGAGCTGCTTGGCTTGCGTCATGCATCACGTTCCACCACGTAGTGCCGAGTTCAGCATAACTATTGGGCGAATTGCCGTGTTCAAGACCGCGTGGAATGAATCGAGTGGCATCTTGCCCGTTTTCGCGCAGGCTCTTGATGAACGCGTCCACGCCGCGGTTGGAGGAGTTGACCTTGTCATCACCAGGGTACGGTTCTTGACGTTCGCCGTCATAACCCGAGTGGTAGGTGTAGAATGTGACATCCGGGTACAGCCGGGCGATGATACCCATATCGCGCGGCGAGAATTTTGCCGAGTCAAACACCCCGTTAAAGGCAAGGCCTTTATGAGTGCAGATAACGGGCGGTAGACCGTACTTTTGGGACAGATTGCGGATGTGCTCGGTGATGGCAAGGCCGTTATCGTCGTCAAACCACCAACCGTTCATTGCCGGAAACGAACCCAGGGTGTGAAAATTACCGGCTCCGCTGTCGCCCCAGCCGCAGTACAGCTTCCATCCCGACGGGCGAATGTCTCTTGCTGTCTGCTCCATCCACGCGAAGTCCTCGTCCTGGTATATCGGTTTACGGTCACGGCTTATAAAGCCGCGATTGGGCTGCGAAAAGGCATGGATGAAACAGCGCTGCGACCCAGACAGACTGTTCGCAAGGTCCATTGTTTCCTTAGCATGAGCGACAGGGGTGATGTTCGTTTCATCCGGCAGGTTAGGCAGCGCAGTGAGCAGACTGACAGTTGTGGACGAGTCCAGGAACATCTCCTTAAAGTAGTGGAACTGTCCGATATTCTCGATGGGGTCCACTTCGCCGGCACCGAACCCCCGTGGCGGGTCAACTCCCGGCAGCCGCCCCATAGCCTGCGAGGTCCACAGCGCCAGAAACTCTGTGAAGCCGGGGTTTTCGACGCGCCAACGGCCCTCATCGTCGACATGGTGACCTTGAGTATCCAGGATGAACTCGCCCGGTAGGTTGGCGAGCTGGGAGCCGGGGTTCTCCAAATCGCACGCGTCCGTAGTATCCGTGCCATCGGCCCAGGCGAACCGACCCCACGATCCTCCCGTCACCTGATTGACCGCCCATACTCCGATCGCCATGGCCGCTGACGTACGGACGAAGTCGCGCCGATTCATGCTAAACTTCTGGCGCATTTCGTCGATCTTCTCGTTCTGCAGCCCCATAATCGCTCGCTGCTGCTTGCTCGGCGGCTTGGGAACGTATTCGCCATTCGAAGCTGGCATGACGTCAATAGCAGGGTCTTCTGGGGGTTCCGGCTCATTTTTGCCAGGGATCCGCATGGCTACCTCTCCAATCGATGACCTGGTCGCGGCCAATTGGGAGCAAACGGCTATCAGGGATTGAACGCCCGATGCGCTCAGTTAGTGCAGGTGACGCTAAGTCTGTGAGCGGTACCTGACAACACTTACGTGAAGGTAATATGACGCTGTTCAAATGGTGAACAAAGAATTGGGGTGATATTCAAAAGACACACCTACGGGTAGCGCTACCGTTGCTTGCGGAGTGCCACTCATCAGCCCGGTCCGGGGCGTTTTCGATGATCTGGGCATTTCGTGCTGTTTTTACGGTTCGCGGAGGTGCCTGCGAACGACCACGTTGTCGAACCAAGAGGTGCCACCACACCGCCGTACAAACGGCCTGGATGTCGATCCTCCGCACACCGACTCACGTCCTGTTCGGCGCCTTCCAAGCCGATCACGTGCCTTTCGTAGCAAGTTCGCGCTGTCGTATGGTTCGAGATGTGCCCTCATCCGGCGGCGACTCACCGCGTCCCGACTCAGAGCACCGTGAGCAGGGCGGCTACGACATTACCGACGAGTACGACATGCCTGCCGAGGTCGACGCGACGTTCCGCACGCTGCGGCGGGTCGCGTTCGGCTACTTCGCGCTCTTCGTGGTCGTGGTCGCCGCCGTACCCGGGTTGACGCTCGCGCTGGACTGGTGGTCGCAAGGGCGGCTCGTCGGCGGCATGAGCCCCAGCTTCGTCATGGCCGCGTTCGGGCTCTACGTCTTCTTCTTCGCACTGGCCGTCGCCGCGGCCACCCTCGCCAACGCCGTCGAGGACCGCATGCTCGGCGGCCCCGAACGGGAGCACCCCGAGCAACGGGGCGACGCGCCATGATCACGGCGAGCATCATCGGGCTGGCCGCCCTGCTACTCGTCGTGCTCGGCATCGCGCTGGTCCTCCAGCCGCGCGGTGCGTCCACTCTGGATTTCTACCTGGCAGGCAGGCGCGTCGGGGTCGTCACCAACGCCTGCGCCATCTGCGGCGACTACTTCTCGGCGGCCTCGTTCCTGGGGGTCGCCGCTGCCGTGTACGTCTCCGGTCTCGACGGCGTCTGGTACGCGACGGGATTCGCGGCGGGATTCATCCCCGTGCTGCTGTTCGTGGCGGCGCCGCTGCGGCGGTTCGGGGAGTTCTCCATCCCCGACTTCCTGGGACGCAGGCTCACCTCGGACCGGGTGCGACTGACCGCCGTCTGCGTCGTGCAGCTGATCATCCTGTCCTACCTGGTGCCGCAGGCCGTCGGGAGCGGGATCACCTGGGAGTTGCTCGTCGGGCACGGCATCGCCGGGCTGAGCCCGTACGCGACGGGGGTGATCGTGTCCACCGCAGCCATCACCGCGCTCGTCGCGCTCGGCGGGATGCGCGGCACCACCTGGACACAGGCTGTGCAGTTCCTCGTGCTGCTGTGCGCGTTCATCTGGCTGACCGTCGCCGCGATCGGCTCGGGATTCCACTACCCAGAGGCCGTCGACAGGCTCAGCGAACAGCCGCTGACCAACCCGACCGCCACCGAGGAGGGGCAGTGGCACCTGGAAACGGAGCAGGACCGCATCGACGGCGAGGACCCGGCCACCTTCGGTGAGCCCGGCGCCCGCTACGGCAGCCTCGGGCAGTTCGCACTGATCATCACCCTCATCATGGGCACAGCGGGCCTGCCGCACATCATGAACCGGTACTTCACCAGCCCCACCGGCCTCGCCGCACGCATGACGACGGTGTGGGTGCTCGGTCTGGCCAGCCTGTTCTACGCGCTGGCCGTGCTGCTGGGTACGGCAGCGCGCTCGCTCATCCCCGGAGCCGCCGCCGAGCACGCCTGGATGGAGGAGCTGACCGTCGACGGTGTGCTGAAGGTGCCCGAGCACGCGCTGCTCGTCCTCGGCCGGGTGTACGGCGGGGAGATCGGGCTCGGGTTCATCGCAAGCGGCGCGCTGATCGCGGTCATGTCCACCATCGCGGGCCTCCTGCTGGCCTCGGCCGCGTCCTGGGGGCACGACGTCTACGAGCGGCACATCAACCCGCACGCCTCGCAACGCCAGGCGGTGTGGGCCGGCCGTGGCGCGGTCGTGCTCGTCGCGGTTCTCTCGGCGGCGGTCGCGGTCGGCCTGCGGCCCGACTCGCTGACCGCGCTGTTGCCTTCGATCGTGGCCACCATGGTGACCTGGGCATTCGCGCTCGCCGGGTCCGCGCTGACCCCGGTGTTCATCCTGACCATCTGGTGGCAACGCACCACAGCGCCCGCCGCGATCACCGGCATGATCACCGGTGCGCTCACGGCGATCACCATGTTCGCGCTCGGTACCGTCTACGGCGACGCGGGACTCAGCGAGATGCTGCTCACCCCGACCATCGTGGCCGCACCGCTGTCGGCGGTGGTCACCGTGGTCGTCTCCCGCTTCACCACCACCCCGGCCGAGCTGGACCGGCTGTGGCTCAAGCTGCACGGCACCGCCGCCGACCGGCACACGTTACGGCTGGCCAGGCTTACCATCACAGGCGTGACCAGGCGGTCGAAGGAGGCACCATGACGGGGGTGAACCGGGCGCCTGCCGCGCGCCGGCTCGGCGGTGGCGCCCTGAGCAACGGCAGTCTCCCGCTCGCAGCCGCTCTCGCCGTGGCCTGGGGACTGGTCTACCTGATCACGCAGGTTATCGCCGCCCCGCCGCTCGGCGTCGGTACCACACTGCTGATCGGCGTGGGTCTGACGCTGCTGCTGACGGTCGGCTACCCCTCGGCGCTGCGCGGGCCGCGCGGCGCGCGGCTGGTCCCGCGACAGCAGGGCAAGCAAGGCGCGATCAACCGGCCCGGGCAGACCATCGCCGCCGTCGGCAGGTCGATCCCGCTACGATCCGGCCTGACGTCCGAGGCCGCGCAGCGCACCGCACAGCTGCTCCACCCCCTGCTCGGCGGCGACTCGGTGGCGATAACCGACCGGCACAAGGTGCTCGCGTTCCTCGGCCCCGGTTCGGACCACCACACCGTCGGGGACCCACCGCGCACCGACATCTCGGCGAAGGTCCTCGACCGCGCGAAGACGGTGATGGTGCGGCACCGCGCCAAGCTGGGCTGCCCGGAGCCGAGCTGCCCGCTGCAGACGGCGGTTGTCGCGCCGCTGGCGATCGGCAAGCGGGTGGTCGGTGCCTTGAAGGTGTACCGGCTGGACGAGACCCCACCGCCGCGTGGACTGGTCGAAGGCATGGCGGGGATCCTGTCGCTGCACCTCGAGCTGGCCGAGCTGGACCGGGAACGCAAACTCGCGGTGGATGCCAAGCTCGACGCGCTGCGTGCCCAGATCAACCCGCACTTCCTGTTCAACACGCTGAACACGATCGCGTCCAAGGCCCGCACCGACCCCGAAGAGGCCCGTCAGCTCCTGCTGCGACTGTCCGACTTCTTCCGTTACGCCGTCCGGCAGGACGGGCACTTCGCCGAGTTCGGTCAGGAGTACTTCTTCGTCCGCACCTACCTCTCGCTCGAGCAGGCCCGCTACGGGGATCGCTTGCGGGTACGCTACGACGTCGACCCCCAGGTACTGACCACCAACGTGCCGGTGCTGACCATCCAGCCGCTCGTGGAGAACGCCGTCAAGCACGGGCTGGCGAACAAGGTGGACGGAGGGACGGTGACGTTGAAGGCGCGAGTCGACCCGCTGACCCGGACCACCACCATCCAGGTGTCCGACGACGGAGTCGGTATCGAGGACGAGGAGCTCGAGAAGATCGTCTCGGGTGATGTCACAGCGGAAGGTGGCATCGGGTTGCGCAACATCTCCGAACGGCTCGACACGTTGTTCGGGGAGCGATACCGCTTCGACGTCCGGTCGACCGTTGGGCAAGGCACTGTTGTCGACCTGCGTATCCCCTTAGGGTAGGCCGATGCGCGCTCGCTGTCTCATCGTCGACGACGAGGCTCCCGCACGGGCCGAGTTGCGGTACCTGCTGGACACCTTCGAGCACGTCCAGGTCGTCGGCGAGGCAACCAACGCCGAGGAGGCGCTGACGCTGCTTCGCTCGCTGCACTACGACGTCGTGCTGCTGGACGTGCGGATGCCGGGCGGCACCGGCCTCGAGGTCGCGGCGGCGCTACGCGAGGCGACACACCGGCCGAAGATCATCTTCACCACTGCCTACCCGGACCACGCCGTCGAGGCGTTCGACCTGGAAGCTGTCGACTACCTGGTCAAACCCTTCGACGCGGAACGCCTCGGCAGGGCACTGGAACGCGCCCTCTCCGGCGCCCCGGACGAGAGCGAGCCGCAGCAACCCGCTACCGGTGGCGGCTCGCAGGGCGACGCGCTGGGGCGAATCCCCGTACAACGCGGCGACCGGACCGTACTGATCGACCAGTCGTCGATCGTCTACGCCAGCGCGGCACGCGGTTACTCGTACCTGCAGCTCGCCCAGGAACGGGTGCTGGTGAGCCTCTCGCTCAACGAGCTCGAACGCAGGCTGCGGGGGCACTTCTTCCGGGCGCACCGGTCGTACCTGGTCAACCTCGACCACATCACGGAGCTGGTGCCCGACTTCAAGGGCGCCCTCGTACTGGTGATGAACGACCACCAGCACAGCAAGGTCGAGGTCTCCCGCCGCCAGGCCCGCGAACTGCGCCGCCTCCTCGGCATGTAGGTGTGTGCTGAATGACGCTTTCAGTCCACGAGATGGACTGAAAGCGTCATTCAGCACAACACGGTGGTGGGGCGTGGTGAGGTCACCCGTGGACGCCACCGATCAGGCCGGGAAGCTGGGCGATCGAGTCGACGAACTCTCCTGTTGAGTCAACCACTCCCTCGGCGTTCTGGTCGGCGAACTTGCCCGTGCGCACCTGCACGGACCGTGCGCCGGCCGCGCGACCCCCGGCGACATCGCTGAGCGCGTCGTCCCCGAGGACGAGGCACTGGCCGACGTCGGCCCCCGCGGAGGCGGCAGCCAGAGCGAAGAACTCGGTGGACGGTTTGCCCAGTACCCGCGCCTGTGTGCCGGTGGAGTGCTCGAGCGCGGCGACGATCGCGCCCGCGTCGATGTGATCGCCGTCGGCGCGCTTGAAGTACCGGGACCGCTGCAGCGCGACCAGCTCGGCCCCCTCCCGCACCGCGCGGAACGCTTCGTCGAGTGCCTCGTAGCTGAGCACGTCCCGGCAGTCGCCGACGAGGACGTGCGTGTAGGGAGGTGACGTCACCAGACGGTCCAGCAAGCCGTGCACGGCGACGTTGACCAGCGGGTACACCCGCGCCTGGCGGTCAGCGTCGAACGCGGCCCGTGCCGCGGCGATCGGTGTGAAGACCTCGTCCTCCGAGACGTCGAGGCCGAAGCCGACGAGCTGGACCACGATCGTCGCAGGCGACCGCGAGTCGATGTTGGTCACGAAGCGTACCGGGATGTCCCGCTCACGCAGCCATGCCAGGGCCTCCGCAGCACCCGGGACGAGCCCGTCCCCGGAGTACACCGTCCCTTCGATATCGAGCAGTACGGCGCGGACCGTTGCAGCGGACATGCCCGGTCACCTCCACCACCGGCTGGCTCACACCCGTTCCTACTCAGCCAGCGTGCCCGTTCGCGCCCGGTTCCGCACACCGGCCGGATGGCGCGGATGGCTCAGCCGAGCACCCGCTGCTCGGTGCTGGCCAACTCACGCCAGGCGAGACGGAGCCGCCGGATACCGTCCTGCACGGTGTCCCACGGGCGATCCACGCAGATCCGGATCCGGGAGCTCGGTGCGCGGGCGGGAACAGCGATGCTGCCCGGGGCGACGTGGGCCCCATGGCGGGCGGCCAGCGGGACGTAGGAACCGGTGTCGGCCACCGGCAACGCGACCCACAGGACCGACCCACCGGCAGGTTCGGTGACCGTCCAGTCCGGGAGCTCGGTACGCAGGTACTCCACGGCCCGTCCGACGATCTCGCTCAGGCCCGCGCGCCGCCGCGCCGCGAGCTCGTCGAGCTGCGGGAGCAGCTGGAGCACGAGGAGCTGGGAGGGAACGGAGGGACCGAGATCGTTCGCCAGCCGCAGGTACATGGTCCGCTCGATGAAGGCCTCCGGGGCGCGCAACCACCCCACACGCAGGCCACCCCACGCGACCTTGCTGAACGAACCCGCACTGACGACCGTGGCGCTGCGGCACAGGTCGGCCAGCTCGACGGGCATGGGGCCCGCGAAGGCGAGCTCGGCCAGCGCGCGATCCTCCACGACGGTCGTGTCGTGCCGGTCGCACACCGCCGCCAGCGCTCGCAACCGCTCGGACGTCGGCACAAGACCGGTGGGGTTGTGCGGCCCGTTCTGCGTGTAGATCGCTACCGGCCGGTGCTCGGCGAGGGCGCGGTCGAGCTCCTCGGGAACCAGTCCCGCGCCGTCGGTACGCACCGGGACGGGGCGGGCTCCGAGGGAGTCGATGATGTCGAAAACACCGGGATAGCTGGTGTCCTCGACGACGACAGGGGTGTTCCGGGTGGCTACCGCGCCCAAGGCCAACGAGACGGCCTGGTGACCGCCCGCGGTGACGTGGACCTGGTCCGGGGTGGTGGGCCTGCCCCGCTCGCTGTCGTGGTCGGCAAGCGCGGCGCGCAGGGCAGGCAGGCCGAGCGGCTGCACGCCCGGCCCACCGCCTGCCAGCAGGGTGGCGACATCGACCTGCAACGGGGGCAGATGCGCGGCGTCCAGCGGGTTGCCCGCCGCCAGGTCGATACCCTGCGCGGTGGAGAAGTGCTCCGCGATCCTGGTGCCCGAGATGGCCGGGGCGTACCGGTTGCACACCCTGGTGCCGCTGCCCTGGCGCGACTCCACCAGGCCTTCGGCGCGCAACTCGTCGAGCGCGGCAGTCACCGTCGAGCGGCTGATCGCCAGGGCTGACGCGATCGCGCGCTCGGCAGGCAGCAACGTGCCGTCGGACAGCATCCCTGACTGCACACCGCGCCGGACGGCATGGGCGAGTCGCTGTGCCAAGGTCCCGTGGTCGGCATCGGTCCAGCCGGCCAGTACCGAGCCGAGTTCCTCACTGTTCATGACACGGAACTCCAATTGGAGTGTCGATTTACATACCAATCATGCTCGATTGGATCGTGATCTGGCAAGCGATGGCGGTCATGCTGTGGAGGACCCTGGAGGTGTACCACCGATGTTCGCTCCCTACTGCCCTACCTGCCGTAGCCGGATACTGCTGGGAACCCGGCGCATCGTTCGCATCGCGTGGGACGGCACGGCCGACCCCTGCGTCGTGCTGCGTTGCTTCTGCGGCACGCTCGTGCACGCCGACGCGCAGCCACCCGCGGCAGGCTCCGAGCCGGCACATCGGCCCGCAGCCGAGGTCCCGGAGCAGCAGCCGGGCGGTACTCGTGAGCCGGGGCAGGTGGACGTCGGCGGTCACCGGTAGCCGCGCCCCATCCAGAGGCTCTCCCTGCGTCAGCACCACCCCGCCGCTACCGACCTCCTGCCACCGAGTGCGTCTGGACCGGTTTCCTGGCCAGCACGAACCCCTGTGGTGTCTCCTCGGGGAAGTCCCCGTCGTCATCGGGCTCGCGCAGAAGCCGGGCCCGGACGACCAACCCGGCCTGGTTCAGGAGTTCGGCGACGTACTCCGGCTGCCGTCGGTAGAAGTCGAGCGAGATCTCGTGGCCTGCAGCCTCGGTTCGGTGCTTGATCTCGTCGCCCACCTGGAAGGCGAGCTGGACGTAACCGCCGGGCGCCAAGACTCGATGGAACTCGGCGAAGACGCCCGGCAGGCACTCGTCCGGGACATGAATGATCGAGTACCAGGCCACGATGCCACCGAGCGCACCGTCTTCGTGATCCAGAGCCAGCATCGATCCTTCGTCGAAGCGCAGTGCCGGGTATCTCCTTCGCGCCACAGCGATCATCCGCGGCGACAGATCCATGCCGAACACCGACAGGCCAAGACTGTCCAGATGCGCGGTCACCCGTCCGGGGCCACATCCGATGTCGGCCACGGGTCCGTCCGCGGCCCGCGCGAGCTCGGCGAACCCACCGAGCACGGCGCGGTCCAACGGCTTGACCGCCAATTCGTCACGGATCCACTCGGCGTAGTCGCCGGCCACAGTGTCATAGGACCACCGGCTGCGCTGCACGAAGTCGGGCTCAGTCACAAACAGGCATCCTAAGCGGCCCGACCAGGCACGTAACCGCGAGAGCGGTCCCCTCGCGCGGAATCGTCGCGCACGAGCCCCCGCTGGACGAGCTGCTCGATGACCGCGAACAGCTCCACGCGCAGACCGACGACATCGTCGCCACTCATCTCGCCGGGGACCTCACGGGGGCCTGGCGGAAGTTCCTCGACCAGGCCAACGTCGTCCTGCCGGATGGCGCGTTCGAGGAGATGTTCACAGGGGAACGCGACCCGCGGCAACTCGCGGACGAACACTTCTGGTTCGCCCGCGAGCTCCGCGCGACCACCCACTGGCGGCCCGACCTCGCCGCGCTGCGTTCAGCGCCGACGCGCATCGTGGTCGGTATCGGCGAGGAGTCGAGCGGGGAGCTCTGTGACCGGACGTCACGCGCCCTGGCCTCGGCGCTCGGCATCGACCCCACGAGCTTTCCCGGCGGCCACATCGGCTTCGCCGAGGATCCCGACGGGTTCGAGCCCCGGCTGCGCGCGGTCCTGCAGGGCAACTGAGTCAACCAGCGGTCCCATGGGGAGCCCAAGGTGACCTCGGTTCCATAGAGGGAGCCGAACGTTACATCGGGCTCTCCCCTGGCCCGACGCCGTCGCCGGCCGCCCGAGTCGCTGCGAAGGTCACGGCTGCCGCGCTTACCGCACCCACCAGCGTGAGTGTGATCAAGTACCGGGGGCCCAAGCCGTTGTCCACGGGCAGCCCCAGGAACCCGATCGCCGCCGGAACGGCGACCGCGACTCCCGACGCCGTCGCCGGCCGAGCGGCTCCGGCACGACGCAGCAGCCGCCTGCCGAGCCACCACAGGCCGACCAGGACCCCGAGCAGCAGCACCAGCAGGACGTACTGACCGACGTGTGCACGTGTTTCGTAGCCGAGCATCATCGGCCCGATCGTCAGAAAGAGCAACGCGTAGATGCCGATCAGCGCGGCCGGTGCGGGCCAGGCCGCGCCGGCCAACGCCGCGACAGCGACCGGTCGCCACCCTCTCGCAGGGCGCGCACCACCGGAACCCGACGGCATGTCCCCCATCGTTCATCCCCTCCCCGCATGCGGCGGGATCTCACCGTTGCGGATCCGGCCCGAGCGTTCGGCACGTCGCCAACCGCGTGGCGTCTCGACGTCCCGTTCGGTGCGATGATGCCCCGCCGTCCGGGGCTACTGGTAGCGGCTGCGGGACCCGATCAGCAAGCGATACAGGCCCAGGATGGCCAGGGAACCTGCGATAGCCAGTCCCCAGGTCCGGATGTCGAAGAACGTCCCGAGACCGACGTTGAACGCCGCCTGGCCGATCCATCCACCGAGCAGCGCTCCCCCGATGCCCAGGAGGATCGTGATGATGCACCCGCCGGGGTCCTTGCCCGGCATGAGCATCTTCGCGATGGCTCCAGCGATCAGTCCCAGAACGATCCAACCGATGATTCCCACTGGCAGTGTCCTTCCATCCCGGTCGAGGTGCACGGACCGAACGAGCGATGACAGGTGCAGTCTCGCAAACCCGTACGGTACCCGCACCCGCCCGGTGAACGAGGCGTGACGCCCGGCTCACGAGCGGCCTCGTCATCGGATGGGATGCGCCCGCGTCGCGTTCCGTGATGGGATGGCGCCACACGGTCGAGACACGGCGCGCAGGAGGCGATGTGGGATACGCCTACGTGGTCGGGACGTTCGACACCAAAGGCACCGAGCTCACGTACGTCGCGGAGCTGATCACCGCGGCGGGAGTAGCGGCCCGCACCGTGGACCTCGCCCCGACCGGGGCGCGTTCCGAGGCGGACGTGCCGGCAACCGAGGTCGCCGCCTGCCACCCCGACGGCGCCGACGCGGTCTTCACCAGCGACCGAGGCAGCGCCGTCGCTGCCATGACCATCGCGTTCGGCAGGTACCTCGCCGGTCGCGGGGACGTCGACGGGGTCATCGGTCTCGGCGGTTCCGGCGGTACCGCGCTGATCACACCCGCGATGCGGGCGCTGCCCGTCGGTGTCCCCAAGGTCATGGTCTCCACCGTGGCTTCCGGGGACACATCCCGCTACGTCGAGGGCAGCGACATCGCCATGGTGCACTCGGTCACCGACGTCGCGGGCCTGAACCGCATCTCGCGCCGGGTGCTCGGCAACGCCGCCCACGCCCTGGCCGGCGCCTGCGCGCACCCCGTCCCGGTCAGCGACGACCGTCCCGCGATCGGGCTGACGATGTTCGGCGTGACGACGCCGTGCGTGAACACGGTGACCGAGCGGCTCGAGGACCGGTTCGACTGCCTGGTCTTCCACGCAACCGGTACCGGCGGCAAGGCCATGGAGAAGCTCGTCGACGACCGGCTGGTCACCGGTGTACTCGATATCAGCACCACCGAGGTGTGCGACCTCATCGCAGGCGGCGTGCTCAGTGCCGGTGAGGAGCGCCTGGACGCGATCGCCCGGACACGGGTGCCGTACGTCGGTTCCTGCGGCGCGCTCGACATGGTGAACTTCGGCGCACCGGACACCGTGCCCCAGCGGTACTCCGACCGGAACCTGTACCCGCACAACCCGCAGATCACGCTCATGCGCACCACCGAGGAGGAATGCGAGCGTATCGCCTCGTTCATCGCGGGCAAGCTCAACGCCTGCGACGGCCCTGTGCGTTTCCTGCTCCCGGAAGGCGGGGTCTCCGCTCTGGACAGTCCGGGCCAGCCGTTCCACGACCCGCGCGCCGATGAGGTGCTGTTCAGCACGCTGGAGCGCGAGGTCGAACAGACCGCCGACCGCCGCGTGCTGCGGTCACCGCACCACATCAACGACCCGGAGTTCGCCGCTGAGCTGGTGGCCGCTTTCGACGAGATCCACGACGCGCCGCGAGAGGGGAGCTGACGTGCCACGAGTGCCAAGGGACGAGCTGGTATCGCGATTCTCGGCGATGGCCGCGCGGGGCGAGACCATCGTGGGCGGTGGCGCGGGGACCGGCCTGTCCGCCAAGTGCGAGGAGGCGGGCGGGATCGACCTGATCGTCATCTACAACTCCGGGCGCTTCCGGATGGCCGGCCGCGGATCCCTGGCCGGGTTGCTCGCCTTCGGCAACGCCAACGACATCGTCGTGGAGATGGCCCCGGAGGTACTGCCGGTCGTGCGCCACACACCCGTGCTGGCCGGGGTCAACGCCACCGATCCCTTCCTGGACACCGACCGTTTCCTCGGCGAGCTGGCGCGGCTGGGCTTCTCCGGTGTGCAGAACTTCCCCACGGTCGGGCTGATCGACGGGACGTTCCGCGCCAACCTCGAAGAGACCGGGATGGGCTACCAGGCCGAAGTGGACATGGTCGCGGCTGCGCGCGAGGCGGGCATGTTCACCACCCCGTACGTGTTCTCCGCCGAGGACGCACGCGCGATGACGCGTGCGGGCGCCGACATGCTGGTGTGCCATATGGGGCTGACCACGGGCGGCACCATCGGCGCGGAGACCGGTAAGGGCCTGGACGACTGCGTCGCGCTCATCGACGAGTGGGCGGCCGCTGCCCGCGAGGTGCGTGAGGACGTGCTGGTGCTGTGCCACGGCGGACCCATCGCCATGCCCGAGGACGCCGCCTACGTGCTGGCGCGAACCAGCTACTGTCACGGCTTCTACGGAGCGAGCAGTATGGAACGCCTGCCCGTCGAACAGGCCCTTACCGAACAGACGCGGTCGTTCAAGCGGCTGCGGACCGAGCCGGACAACTGAGGAGCACCGATGCCGAAACCCTATGCCAGTGGAATCGTCCCCGCCGATGCGGACGCCGTCTGGGGCCTCGTGCGCGACTTCGACGGCCTGCCCTCCTGGCATCCGGCCATCGCGGGCAGTGAGATCGAGCCGGGCCCCCGAGCCGCCGAGATCGGCGCGGTGCGCAAGCTGGCACTGACCGACGGGAACACCGTACGCGAGCGGCTGGTGCGGCTGGACGACACCGAACGCGGCTACACCTACGACATCCTGGAAAGCCCGTTCCCGATCCGGGGCTACCGCGCGACGATCCGGGTGGCCCCGGTCACCTCGACCGGAGAGGCGTTCGTGGAATGGTGGTGCCACTTCGACGCCGATGCCACCGACGAGGCCGAGCTCGCCGACACCTTCGCGAACGGCGTGTTCGCGACCGGCATCACCTCGCTCGCCCAGAAGTTCGGGGCCGGTGAGCAATAGACCGCGTTCCGCCGATGGATTCGCGCCGTCGGGAGGGCCTGTACCGGTGACAGCCGCCGACCAGGGAGGCCTGTCATTGCGACGAGCACGCTCACCAGCGTCATGCTGGCCGGCACCGACCCTGACAAGCTCCGTTTCTGGCACGTCCAGGCGATGGATACCGGTCAAGCGTCACACGTCGAGCGCGGCCCGCACGATCGCCAGCGCTTCCTCCCGGTCGATACCGAGACCGTCGACGGCGCGGGCATACTCCGCTGCGTGCTCGGCGGCCTGGAGCCTGCTGCGGTCGCCGCTGGAGGAGACGAACGTGCCCGACCGTCCCCTCGTATCGATCATCCCCGCGGATTCCAGCTCGCGGTAGGCGCGGGCGGCGGTGTTGGCGGCGATGCCCAGCTCCGCAGCCAGTGCCCGCACCGTGGGCAGCTTGGTGCCGACGGCCAACGTGCCGTCGTTGATCTGCTGCGCCAGTTGTGCGCGCACTTGTTCGAACGGCGGGACTGCGGAGTCGCCGTGCACGGTGACGTTCATGGGCAGGCCGATCCTAGGTCACGGGTTGCAGCACTAGGGTAACACGATCGTTGGTACAAACCGCGACCCTCACTCGCCTACGCGCTGATCGTCGCTGGTAAGAAGGCTGCACTATTTCCGGGAAAGCTCCAACGAGCGCGGCGCTCCTGTGGCATTCTGTGCCAGGTCGGTGACTCGGGAGATCCAGCATGGGCGGCTACGAAGCGATTATCGGTGAGATCAGGCGGCGTGGCGAGGACGCCATCGACGTCGGCGAGGCCACCGCGAAGGTCGAGCTGGGCGAGGCCGCGGGTGGCATCGCCGCCGCGATGCCGGGCAGTGCCGAGACCCCCGGTGAAGCCGAGCAGCTGAGCGAGCACTGGGAGGGCGTGCTCCGCGACCTCGGCAGGCGCGTGTCCTCGTACGGCGACGACATGGTGCGAGCCGCCGAGCGGTACGAGGAGGAGGACGAGCCCGCAGCGGAGAACCTGCGCCTGCACACGCCCGGGCCAGGAGGTCCGGTGTGAACTGGGGCGACATCCGCGACTGGGATCCCGCGGTCCTGGAGAGCGCGGCCGAAGACCTCAAGGCCGCACTCGACCAGCTGCGGCGGCATGCGGAGGACCTCGGTGGCTCCCATCCCCGCGAGTGGATCGGCGAGGCCTCGCGAGCCGCGCGCACGAAGCGCGGTGAGCTGGTCGATGAGTACGAGGATGTCACACACGCCGCCGAGCCGGTGTGGAAGCAGCTACAAGACGCGGCGGATGCCATCACCGACCTGCATCGCGAGCAGGACGAGGCCGACGAGCTGGCCCGGCGTTACTTCTGGCGGATCACCGATGCCGGGGCGCTGGAGAGCACCCTGGACGGGGTGGAGCAGCTCGACCCCGAGTTCGCCCAGCTACGCCGGGACACCGCCCGCCAGCTGTCCGATGCCATCTCCGCCGTCGAGGACAAGGCCGGGGAGATCGATGCCGAGCTGGCTGCCGCGATGCGGCGTGCGCACTCGCCGACCGTGTTCACCGACGAGGACGGGGACAAGGACCGGTTGGCATTGCCCCCGTCCGGGACCGATCCCGCGCAAGTGAGCGAGTGGTGGCACGGCCTGTCGGCCGAGGAGCGTGCGGAGCTCATCCGCACCGAACCCGCCGCGATCGGCAACCTCGACGGCGTGCCGTACAGCGCCCGCCACGAGGCCAACGTCGCCCGCATCCCGGACGAGCGTGCGCGGTTGCAGGATCGGCTCGACGAGCTGCGGGCCGAGCGGAGCGAGCTACAACGTGGACCGCGCAGGAGCGAGACCTCCGAGCATCGCGAGTACGACGAACGCATCGAACGGGTCGAGAACAAGCTGGACGCGCTGGATGCACTTGATGGTCAGATCGTGGACGGCAACCAGGTACTAGCACTGGACACATCGGGGGCGGGAGTGCGTTCGGCTGTCGGAATCGGTGACGTCGACAGTGCGGCTAACCTGAGCGTGTATACCCCGGGGATGAACTCCGCTGTCGAGCGCAACATGGATCGCTACGTCGACGAGGTAGAGGAACTCAACCGCTACGCCAACAACATGCTTGACAAGGATCCTGCAAGACGAAATGAGACGGCAGCGAGCGTTGTATGGATGGACTACCACGCCCCGCAGACGGTGTCGAGCGTGCTGTCGGATTCCCGAGCGGGGGCGGGCGCCGAGCGGCTGGCGGGTTTCATGGACGGCATGCAGGCAACTCGTGCCGACGATCCGCCGCAACGCCTCGCCGGAGTCAGTCACTCCTACGGCACCACAACCATGGGGTTAGCGCTGAAACAGACTGACGCAGCGGATGCATTCGTCACGCAAGGTTCGCCCGGTTGGTACGGCAGTGAGGATCTCCAGGTACCTGAAACGGAACGGTTCAACCTCTCGGCCCGCGGGGACGCCGTCGCTGACTTCGGTGGCTTCGTTCATGGCGGCAACCCCAGCAATGATCCCTCTGTCCAGGAACTCTCCACCGACGACGCGGTAGCTCCCGACACAGGCGAGGAACTTCATGCTGTCACAGGCCACACTGACTACGCGATAGCCGACGAGGAGATGTCCACCAGCGAGTACAACACCGCGGCCGCGATCATTGGTCAGGAAAGCAACTACATCGACCAGCAGCTTCCCGAACAACCCGAGTTCCCCCACGGAGCGCCATGACCACTCGAATCGTCGCTGCCCTCTCGAGCACTGCCCTCATTGCGCTATCACTGGCCAACTGTACAAAGGATCCCACGGACACGAACGATATGAACCTAGACGAACAGTACGAACAGCTCGCACAGCGTCCCGATCGCGACGAAGCCAAGAATAACTACGAGTCCTTACAAGAAGACGTCCGTTCGGCACTCCGCGATAGATTCGAGTTACCCGAATGGGAAAAGGGAGGTAGCGAGGAGAGCGCAAGCCCGGCATGTACCGAGTTTCCGGAAATCGGGGGGTGGGACGCCGGCAAGGTCACATTGCAGAACTGGGTCACCGAAGAAAGCATCACGATAGATTCCTGGCCAGATGCGAAAGCGGCAGTACAGGATATCACGGGAGAGCACGGATTCGACCAGGTTACTCTCGACGTCGAACAGAGCGACAACTTGACCTACGAACTCATGGACAACTGGGGCGCCAAGCTCACCCTGATGTCGGGTCGAAGCTCCAACACAGTCGTTAGCATCCGGACCGGCTGCCACCTACGTCCCGAGGCCAAGGAGCGCGGCAGGCCCATCTCGAAGGAGGAGCGTCGCGAGATGCCTGAGGAATCCCGCTGACGTAACCCGTGGCAGCGCATGGTCCCGTGGCGACCACCAACCGACGACCCAACCGCGAACCATCCCGCGAGTGACCTCGCACCCGCAGGCTCGTTGAGACAGCAGAATCCACGTCGGGCAACGGGCAACCAGCGAGGACGGAGGCCCCGGGATGTGGTCGACGCTCCGGGTGACACGACGGCGCTCTCGGGCGGTGGCGGTGGTACTCGCGATCGGTGTCGCGCTGTCCACCGTGCTCGCGGGAACGGCTTCGGCGCACGACGAACGGGTGGTCACGGAGCCGGAGAGCACCGGCTACCCCGACTACCGGGACACCGGGCCTTCCGTCGTGGTGTGCAAGCCGAACTCCGCCGACCTCATCCGCACGCTCCCGGCGCCGGTGCGCGAGCGCAACCTGGGGCTGCTGGAGCGCTGCCGCTTCAACCACATCCAGGAAGCGGTGAACTGGGTCGAGCACGAGGGCGAGCCCGGCACGCGGATCCAGGTACTGCCCGGCGTCTACCGGGAGGAGCCGAGCAGGACGGCACGCGCCGAGCGCCATGGTGCGCCGCTGGACCGGCCCGACCTCGCCGAGACGTGCGCACACGTCGCCGAGGACACCGACCACGGGGACGAGGCACTGACCTACGAGGAGCAGCTGACCTGCCCGCACCTGGAGAACCTGGTCGCCGTCCTCGGCGACAGCTCCCCCGGGGACGACTCGGTCGCCTGCGACAGCAGGCTGTGTGACCTGCAGATCGAAGGGACCGGAACCCGGCCGTACGACGTGGTCATCGACGGTGAGTTCGACACCTTCCTCAACGGCCTGCGCGCCGACCGGACCAGCGGGCTGTACCTCAGCAACTTCGCTACCCAGCACTTCGAGTTCAACGGCGTCTACCTGATCGAGACGAGCGGGGCCACCGTCGACCGGGTGGAGGGCAGCTTCAACCACGAGTACGGCTTCCTGAGCTTCGTGTCGTTCGTGCGCTACCAGAACTGCGGGGGCCAGGCCAACGGCGACTCGGCCATCTACCCTGGCGCCTCGCCCAACGTACTGGCCGGTTCCGGATTGATCTCCCGACAGGAACGACCGGAGTTCTCCACCGAGGTCCGCAACTGCCGCAGCCACCACAACGCCCTCGGCTACTCCGGGACGACCGGGAACTCGGTGCACGCCTACCGCAACGAGTTCGACCACAACTCCACCGGACTGGCCACCGACAGCCTGTTCCCCGGCCATCCCGGGACCCCGCAGAACCACGCGCTGTGGGAGGAGAACGTCTTCCACAGCAACAACGTCAACTACGCGGCCCGGCACGCCCAGCAGGGCCAGTGCACGGGACCGCTGGACGAGCGGGACTACGAGGACGGCGCCGTCTGCCCCGCGGTTCCCCTCCCCGTGGGGACTGGCCTGTTCATCGCGGGCGGCAACTTCAACTGGGTCAAGGGCAACGACTTCTACGACAACTGGCGTCAGGGCACCTACCAGCTCTGGGTCCCTGCCGAGCTGCGCGAGCAGGAGCCCGTCCCCGATGCGCACCTGCGCGACGTCTGCGGACCCGACGGCGGCCGGCCGTGCCCGCCGCAGGAGACCTCGCACTGGAACACCTACAGCGGCAACCGGATGGCAGGGAACGTTCCGCAGGGAACCACGCAACCCAACGGGGCCGACTTCGGCTGGGACCTGGAAGGTCAGGGCAACTGCTGGGCCCGGTCCGGTGACGACGCGAACACCTCGGCCGCGGGTGAGGTCACCTACTCCGGTATCGACACGACGATCGAGCAGGAAGACCTACCCGCCTTCCCCGGCTGCCGGGAGCGGGAGGCGACCTACTCGCCGGTGTCGACCAACGCGCTCGAGGCCGGCTGCATCGAGTACGACCCGAGCGACAACCCCGACCCGGCCGGATGCGACTGGTTCGACCCGCTTCCCGCTCCGGACGGGCGGCAACCGGCCTCCCCCACGCTCGAACGGCTCTCGCAGGGCGGCCCGGTGGGTGACTCGGTGCTCGCGTCCCAGGAGGGATACCCGACGGGCGCGCCGACAGTGGTGCTCGCCGCTGCCGAGGAACCGGCCGAGGCACTGGCCGCCGCACCACTGGCCCACGCGCGTGGCGGGCCGGTGCTGCTCACCTCCGGAGACCGGCTCGACGCCGAGACCGCCGAGGAGATCGAACGGCTGGGGGCGACCTCCGCCGTGCTGGTCGGCGACCGGGAGTCGCTGTCCCCGCGACTGGCCGCGGACCTGCGCCGGATGGGCTTCGGCGGTGACGACATCCAGCGCCTTGGTGGGTCGAGCCCCGCCGAGACCGCCGCGGAGATCGCGAGCAGCATGACCGCCACCGACGCCTTCGTCGTCCCGAACGACGGCTGGCGCGCCGCCGGCACCGTCGGCTCCGTGGCCGCGCTGCTGGAACGGCCGATACTGCTGTCCGGGCGGGACTCGCTGCCCGAACCGACCGGCGAGGTGCTCGCCCGGGGCGACATCGAGGCCGTCGACGTGGTCGGCGGTAGCGACGCCCTCAGCGACGGGGTGGTCGACGACCTGTCGACCCGTCTCGACGACGTCGAGCGCATCGGCGGCTCCGACCGCTACGAGCTCGCCCTGAACGTGGTCCGGTTCGCGCTCCAGGCCGGTGCCGACCCGACCGAGCTGTGGCTGGCGGGCGGGGACGACGCCGCGACCGGCGCCGCCGGTTCGGCAGCCGCCGTGGACGAAGGTGTCATGTTGCTGGCAGGTGACGGGGTCGGCGGCACCCCCACGGAGACGTGGCTGAACGAGACACCGAACCACCCCGAGGGTGGTGCCACGGTCGCCGACATCCTGGAACAGGTGCGCATCCTCGGTGACACCTCCCAGGTCGGCTCGGGTGTCACCACCGACCTGGAGGACGACTACGGCGCCTCACGGGGCGACGCCCGTGGCGACCGCAGCAGCGGAGCACCGCTGTGGCACGCGCGCATGCACGGCGGGGCGACCGGCTCCGCCGAGGTGCAGCGGGCCGTGGCCGGGGCGACCGCGCTGCGGCTGCGGGCAGCCGGGCTGGAGCCGGGCGAGACCTACACGGCGACGGTGCAGCGCGGCTCCTGCGACGCGGATTCACAGCCACTGACGTTCGACGGCGGCGAGGAGCTCGGCGCCGAGGTGACCGCGGACGCGCACGGGGTCGCCGTCGCCGACCGGACCGTGTACTCCAGCGCCGGCGACCCCGGGTCGGTCGCGCTGCGGCACGGTGGTTCCCGGGTCGCGTGCGCCGATCTGGGCTGACGGCGCCGGCGTCCTCAGCCACGACCACGCGGTGTGCAGGAAAGGGTTACTCGGCCGCTGCCGGTGCCGCACCGGGATCAGTGACGGTCGCTCATACGGAACGTCAGCGAGATCCGGCGGGCGCCGCCCAGGCCGGGTCCGCGCAGCACCGTCAGGCTCCCCGGCGTGGTGCGCCACTCCCGGGCCACCGTGCCGTCCCGGTCAGTGCAGAGAGCGAGCGGCGCCGAACCTTCCACCGTGAAGATCGCGACCAGTAGGCGATACCGCTTGCCGTCACGATGCACCCCGATGCCGCCCGCTTCAGCCGGGTAACGCTGCACGGTCGCCTCGTTCGGCTCCCACCCGGCGCCGCCGACATCCCCGCCCTGGTCACGCACGAGCCCGACGAGCTCCCGGCGTAGCCGGTCGATCGCGGGCCAGCCGGTGATGTCGTCGCCGTACACGAAGAACTGCCCGCCGTGCTGGCGCACGCCGTAGACACCCACGTGATCCGGCATCTCCTCGAACGGCGCGTCCCTGATCTCGCGGGCCAGCACCTCGCGGAACGGCTCCCCCAGGGCACACGACACGAAGACGCCACCGGAGCACGCCGCCTGGCGCAGCGGTTCACCGAGATCCAGCTCCGGGTGCAGCGCCCTCATAGTGACGATGGTGCCAGCTCAGGCGACCGGGTTGACCCGGACGACGGCCCTGAGGCTCACCAGTCCCGCCGACGCCCCGGCCATGCGGTAGCCGCCGAAGTCTGTTGCCGAAGCCTCCTGCCGCCGTTGCCGGACTCGGCCACTACCTTCGGTCTCATGGTCCACGCTCTCGCATCGCCTACCCTGCCGTCGCCAGTACCGAGCACGCACCACGCACGGCGGCCACGGTGAACCTGCTCCTCGGGCTCGGTGCCGCACTCGGGTACGGCGCAGGCGACTTCTTGGTGGGGCTGGCCGGGCGGCGCGGCGGCGTGTGGCCGGTGCTGGCGGGCACGCAAGTCATCGGCCTGCTCGCCGTACTGGTGGTGCTCCCGTTCGCTCCCGGGGCGTCTCCCGACCCCGCCGACCTCGCATGGGGCCTGGCCGCTGGGCTCGGCAAGGGAGCGGGCGCGCTGTTCCTGCTGCGGGGCATGCTGATCGGGCGGATGAACGTGGTGGCCCCGGTCAGCTCACTGTCCGGGGCGGGACTGCCGATCCTCGCGGCGTTGCTGCTCGGTGAGCGCCCCACACTGCTCGCGTGGGCGGGAGTGGCGCTGGGGCTGCTGGCGATCGGTCTCGTCTCGGCGGGCGGTGAGCAGGCCCGGGCAGGCAGGCTCGGCGGTCGTCTCGCGGCCGGCTTCGGGTTCGGTCTCGCGGCGGGAGGCGGCTTCGCGACGCTCTATCTCGCGCTCGACCGCACCAGCGGCGACAGCGGGATCTGGCCGGTGCTGGCCGCCCAGTGTGCGGTCGCCGCGATCTTCCTGCTCCTTCTGATCGTCAGTGGACAGTCGTTCGTGCCTGCTCGGCCGTCCTGGGCACCGCTGGCCGGTGCGGGGGTGATCGGCACGCTTGCCACCGTGTCCTTCCTGCTCGGCACCCGTGCGGGACTGGTCAGCATCACCGCCGTGCTCGCCTCCCTGTCCCCGGCAGTCACCGTGTTGCTCGCCCGACTCGCGCTCGCCGAACGCCTCCCCGCGCGCCGAGCTGCGGGCCTGGTCGTGGCGATCGCCGCGCTGGTACTGATCGGACTGGGATAGACGCCGGGGACGGGAGCAAACGTGACAGTCGACCTGTCGACCGCCGGGCGTGGTGACTCGAGTCGATATATCGACTTATTCCGGTCAAGGGCACGTCACACGTCAGGCGGGGCCGGCGACACTGACCCCCTGGCGTCGGCAGCCACAGCGAGTCGTTGATCGTAGGTCACCGGAGCCGTCAACGCCGACCCCGGCATCAATGCCGTAGCCAGATGGACGACATCCGACGGACGCAGAACCGGGCCGGGCAGCGGAAATGCCGTGTCGCACGCTCTCGCGGTTCCCGGACACCCATCGACTCGGCGACAGGAAGTGTCGCACTCGTCGTGCTACGTAGCACGGTAAGGAGTGCGGCCGCTCCAGGCGTGCCGCATCAGTCCTTCCCCGCGACGTAGTACAGGTTGAACGGATCAGTCTCGACCTCCCGGACGTCCACGCGGGAGAACCCGGCGTCGTCGAGCATCCCCACGGCCCGTTGACGGCCCCACACCGTGCCGAGCCCGTCCCCGCCGAGTGCTAGCGACACGGTCATGCAGTGCATCGTCGACACCGTGTACAGCCACGGCGCCCACGGGATGTCCTGGTTGTCCTCCAGGTAGCTGGACGCCTTGATATCAGCGGCCAGGAATGTGCCGCCCGGCCGCAGCGCCCGGTACACCGCGCCGAGCACGGTGGCGGGCCGTGCCTGATCGTGGATCGCGTCGAAGGCGGTGATCACGTCGAACGCGCCGGGCACATCCAGCGTCGTGACGTCACACAGCTCGAAACGCACGTTCGACAACCCACGCTCCTCCGCCTCCGTGCGGGCCGTGGCGATCGCCTCCTCCGAGAAGTCGTAGCCGACGAACCTGCTTTCCGGGTACTCCTCCGCCATGATGTTGAGAGCGCGGCCGCTGCCGCAGCCGATGTCGGCCACGTCGACGCCGCGCGCGAGCCGCTCCGGTAGTCCGTCCACCAGCGGGAGGATCGTGTCGATGAGCGAGGCGTCGAAGACCTTGCCGTTCTGCTCGGCCATGAGCGCGTGGAAGTCGTGGAACGCCGCGTAGCCGACCCCGCCACCCTCGCGGAACGCGTCGGTCACCTGCCCCTCGACCTGGGCGAGCAGCGGGATGAACCGCAGGATCGTGGCGAAGTTGTCCGGACCCGCGGCGCGAGTCAGGCACGCGGCGTGCTCCGCGGGAAGCCGGTAGGTGCCGGCGTCCGGGTCGTACTCCACGATCCCGCCCGTGGTCACACCCCCGAGCCATTCGCGTACGTAGCGCTCCTGCAGTCCGGCCCGCTCGGCGAGTTCTTCACTGCGCACGTCCCCCAGCTCCGCCAGGGTGTCGAACAACCCGAGCCGGTGGCCGATGCTGCCGAGCAACGCGACGCTGGCGCCGCTGAGCACCTCGACCATCTTTCCCATGAACTCATCGACCCGTGCCTGGTCGAGCTGCTGCGATGCGGTCATCGTGTCGTCATCTCCTTCACTCCTGGACATCGGCCGGGCGGGCCGGACGTGCCGATCACTGCCCTGCCCACCCTCGGCAGCCAGCATGCGCGACGTGGACCAGCGACGCATCGGGCGGATGACCCATTCGCACCGATCCGGTGGTGGGTACCGATGGGCACGGCCGGCCCTGACACCCGGTCCTACTCGGTGAGGTCCGCGCTGAGATCCCTCTCGAACGCGTATCGTGCGGCGGCGGTGCGTGATCCGACCCCGAGCTTGGTGAAGATGTTCGACAGGTGGCGTGCGACGGTCTTGCGGCTGATGAACAGCGCCTCTGCGATCTCCGGATTGCTGCGCCCCTCGGCCACGAGCCCGAGCACCTCCAGTTCCCGGTCGGACAGCCCGTACGAACCGGCACCGCCGCCACCCGCCTCGCCGAGCCCGGTCGCGGCGTCGATTCCGAGGCGGGCGAACAGGGTGGCCGCAGCCTGAGCCTCGCGTCCGGCCGCCTCGGCATCCCCCATCGCGCGGTACGCGCGGGACAGCGAAACACACGTGCGGGCGGCCTCGTACGGCGCGTCCAGCTCCCGCCACGCACGACACGCCTGCCGCAGGTACGGCAGGGCTCGCTCCGCCCTGCCCTCCGCCAGCTCGACGGTGCCGCGCGCGGCGGCTGCCATCGCGCCGGGCGCCTGGCCCGTCCCGCTCGCGCCCGCTTCCTCCAACGCCGCGCACGCCGCGCGGGCCGTTGCGGTATCCCCGGCGGCGACGGCGATCTCGACCCGAGCCGCGTGCAGCGTGGCCAGCGGGTACGGCTCGCCGCCCGCCGCAGCGATCGCCGTCCGGATCGCCGCGTGCGCGGCCTCGATCCGTCCCTGCCCGAGCCGTAGCAGCGCGAGACCCGGCTGCGGGTCGCGCCCGTGCGCATGCGCGGCGGAGAACGCCTGCTCCGCACCGTCCAGGTCGGCCCGCCTGCGGCGGACCTCCCCGATCGCGTACCAGGCCTCGGCGACGTTGGCCACGGAAATCCCCGCCAGTTCCTCGCACACGCGCGTAGCCTCTCGCTCGGCGCGCACCCAGTCCCCGGCGAGTGCTGCCAGCTGCGCCCGGTGCACCCGGCAAATACCCGCGAACAGCGCCGCCGCGGGAAGTGTCTCCAACCACCGCTCGGTCAGCTCCGTCCACCGTGCCATCCGCCGGAAATCACCCAGCTCGTGGCAGGCCGCGATGGTGTTGCAGTACAGGTTACCCGCCCAGGCGTCGTCGACCTCCCCGGCGAGCACCGCCGTCATTGCCTCGTCCAGCAGAGCGAGGCCACGGCCTGCCTCGCCCGACCTGATCAGTGCCCGGCCCTCGCCGTTGAGCCCGCAGGCCACCAGGGTCGTCTCGCCGTGTGCACGGCCCAGGTCCCGGACGCGGCGCGCCGCATCGACGGCCCCGTCGAGTTCGGCCGCGCCGAGCTGCGCCTCGACCTCCAAGATGTAGCGCAGGTAGCCATGCACCGGCCCCTCGGGCACGGTTTCGGCCAGCCGGGCGGCGCGGCCGAGCCAGCCCGAACCCACCGGCTCGTCCCCGCGCAGCAAGTGATCCACCCCGAGTTCCAGCGCGGCCATCGCGGCAGCGGCCTGATCCCCCTCGTCGAGGTAAGCGCGGTGTACCCGTTCGAGCAGGGCGGCGCAGTCGGACATCTCCCCCAGCCACCAGGCGCACTGGGACAGCGCGTACAGGTCGTCAGTGGACAGCGAGTGCTCGTCGGCCGCGGAGCGGAAGCACTCCGCGGCCGTGCGCCAGTCGCGGCGCCGGTAGGCGTCCCGGGCCGCCCCCAGCGTCTCGCCCAGCTCCGTGCCATCCACCCTCGACGCCCGGTATCGCGGCCGGTAGCGGGCTCAGCGCCGGTCGAGAGCGGTGAGGAAGGCGCGCCACGCGGGCACGGCGACTCGCAGGGCACCACCGGACGGTGCCTTGGAGTCGCGCACCAGCGCCTCGGCGTCCCGCCGCCAGCCGACCTCGACGCAACCCCCGTTCGCCGCGCTGTACGTACTCTTGCGCCAGCCGACCTCGACGCAGTTGCCGCCGTTGCCGCTGTAGCTGCTGGTCCGCCATGCCACGTCGCTGAAGCTATCCCGCTCGGCCGGGGTGATCATCGCTCTCTCCATCCGCGTAGAGTTCCGTCGCCACGGAGGCGATCAGCTCCCGCGATTGTCCCTCATCCAGCGCGGTGTCCTCCAGCGTGGCAAGGATGTTGCGGTACGCATCGATCTCGACGGGAAGCTCCAGGAACAGGCTGGACGTCTCACTCTCCAGGTAGACGATCGGCTTGAACTCCTTCACATCCAGCAACGTGAACGGACCCGACATCCCGGCGTGGGCGCCGACGTGCGCGGGTAGCACTCGCAATGCGATGTGCGGACGAATGGCGACGCGTAGCAAGTGATGAAGCTGGTCGGACATCACGATCGGACCGCCCACAGGTGTGCGCAGCACGAACTCATGCAAGAAGAAGGCGCAGGCTGGGGCCTGACGTCGGCTCAACAGGCTCTGCCGTGCCAACCGCGCCGCCACCCGATCATCAATCTCATCGACAGGCACCCGCCGATTGCCGTCGATGACGGCGCGCGCGTAGTCCCCGGTCTGCAACAAGCCCGGCACGACCACAGTCTGGAAGTCGCTGATCGACAACGCCATACTCTCGTGGTCGATCAGGGTCCGGACCTGTTTGGGGAGCACGGGACCGTGCTGCTGGAACCAGCCCTTCTTGTCCTGGTCGACGGTCAGCGCCATCAGCCGGTCCCGCTCGGCTCCCTTCACCCCGCACACCGCGAGGAAGGCCGAGACGTCGTAGCCCGTGCCGCCGCGCTTGCCGGACAGCAACCGGGATACCCTGCTCGGCGACCAGTCGAGCAGGCGGGCGATCTCGCTGGCGTGGTACCCGGCGTAGGTCATCGCCTGGCGCAGCCCCTCGCCCAGCTCCCGGCTCCGGATGGTGGGTGCTCGATCCTCCATGACCGGCACCGTAGCGAGACGACACGTTGTGTCCGGTGGACAAAACCGTCATTTCACTCAAGCGGACGAATGCGGTGTCCCACCGTCACAGGATGCACTGGCATCCATGGACAGCACAGCCCTCACCCGCGCCGACGCGTTCCACCTGCTGCGGCAGGACCTCTACGGGCACCTCGACGAGACCGAGTACCTGGCGATGAAGACCGCAGGGTGGACGGAAACCGACGCCGACATCGCCCGCGACGTCATCCCCGAGCTCGTCGAGACCATCCGGCAGGTGTTCCGCGTGCACACCGAGGCACAGCCCGGCACCTGCGACTGCGGCGAGCCGTGGCCGTGCCGCACCGTCTCGGCCGTGCACGCCCGCCTCAACGCCACGGGCAGCACCACACACGCCCTGTATGTCGCCGGTGAACAGGAGCGTGTACGGCTCGGACGTGCCCAGCCGCACACCGCCGTCATCGCTTCTGACCCGTGACCGCACACGCCGGTACCACACCCACGTCGGCGATGGAACTCCATCGCGCAGCCCCTCACAGCCGCAGGTGCATGATGTGCAGCCCCACGCGGCCGAGCGTGGGGTGTTCGAAGGCCTCGGGGACGGTGCCGACGATCTCGAATCCCAGCTCCTTCCACAGCCGCACGGCCGCGTGGTTCGACTCCACGACGGAGTTGAACTGCATCGCCGCGTATCCCTGCTCGCGAGCCCATTCCAGCGCGTACTCACCGAGGGTGCGGCCGAGTCCGCGATCGCGCGCTCCGGAGGAGACCATGAACGCCGCCGTGGCCACGTGTGAGCCCGGTCCGGCCTTGTTCGGCCCGATCTTCGCCGTGCCGAGCACCTCCTCGCCCTCGCAGGCGACGACGGTGGTGCCGGGCGGAGCCTCCACCCACACGTCCTGCGCCTGCTCCGACGACCACTCGGGGTCGTAGGCGTAGGTGTCCCCCGCGGAGACGATCTCCCGGAAGATCGGCCAGATCCTCGGCCAGTCCTCGACGGTGTACGGACGGATATGCACGTCCGCACTGTACGTCGAACCGGCCCCGGAAGGCATCCATATCTCAACCGAGGCGAACCGGCCGCACGCACGCGATGCTCTCGGTCACGGGGCGCGCGGATCCATGACATCGAACTGGTTCGGCAGGCCCGCGCGGTACAGCTGCTGATCAACTCGCTTGAACGGTTCGAACTCCGGAGGCCGGAACAGCGGTGTGACCCGGCATCGCGGCTCACCCGACCCTGCCGTGTCGAGCAGCGCGTTCACCGCCTGCCTCCCCCCTTTGTTGGCTCCTTCCATCGTGGTGACGTTGATGTCGTTGCGGACCCAGTCACCCGCCAGGAACAGGTTACGAATCCCGCTCGCCGAACCGGGCCGGTCGGCCCACGACCCGGGAAGCTGGGTGAACAGGGGTTCATCGTTACGGACCTCCGGCGTCCCCGGGTCGATGACGGCCGGATCGAGGAACCAGGAATGCAGCATGTCGTCGGTCAGCACCTCGGTGCCCGAGCCGTTGAGGTGTGCCTTGATCTCGGCCCACGTCTCGCGCGCGATCTCGTCCGGCCTGCAGTCCCGTGCGGCCTTGCCGTTGAACATCCCGGGAGAGGTCCAGTCGGACAGGATCGCCGACAGGCAGTCCTTGACGGTGCCGTCGCCGTACGTGGAGAAGTCGCGCTTCCAGAACTGTGCCTGGCTGATCGAGGTGACCGCCCAGCCCGAGTCGACGTAGTTGACGTGTCCCGGGGTGATCGGCACTTCCTCGGTGAGGTAGAACATCAACCCGTTCATCCAGTCGGTACCGAGTTCGCGGACCGTGTCGAGCTCGGGCGCCGCGTCGAGAACCTCGGGTGTCAGCAGGGCCGTGAACCGTTCCACGGGGATAGCGGAGACGAACCAGTCCGCGCGCACCTGCTCGGTCCTGCCGGAGGTGTGGCTCACGGTAGCTGCACGCACCGCACCGTCGTCGACCAGCAGTTTCTCGACCGCCCACCCGACCTCGAAGCGCACCCCGAGGTCACGCAGATGCTCGACCCACGGGTCGAGCCAGCGCTCGCTCGTCGCACCGTCCAGCACCCGGTCGACCGACCCGCCTTCCTCGTTGCCCCGCCCCATGGCGCTCCAGGCGGTGGCTTCGCCGACGAGCCCGATCGAGTGGGTGCTGGCCTCGTCAGCCTTCATGGCGGCCAAGTTGCGAATCATGCCGTCCGCGAAGAAGGCACGGTACTCGTCGGACATACGATCCGCCCGCACGAAATCACTCCACGGCAGGGCGTCCCACTGCCCAAGGCGCCGCTCATCCGAGCTGGTTACGTAGACAACCGCCTTCTGCGCGAAGAACGCGGCCTCGTGTGGCGGCAGGCGAAACGACGTCTCGGCAACCGAGCGCACCGTCTCCGCGAACGACTCCGGCGTGTACGGGGAAGGCCGCGGGGGAAACGGCTCCGGGAACGGCACAGTCAGGTTGGCCCGGCCGGCACGCGCGCCGAGGTAGCTCGTCGCCCGGGTGAGGTTCTGCCAACACCCCTGCGCGTTGCCCGGGAACGGAACGCGCCGCATCGTGTCCCCGAGGTCGTGGTAGAAGCCGGGGAAGAAACGGAACCCGTGCTCCCCGGGAAGCGCGGGGCCTCCGGCCGGGGAGTCGGGCACCGGGATGCTGCGGGCCTTCCCGCCGAGCGCCTTGCGCTCGTACACGGTCACGGAATAGCCGCGCTCGACCAGCTCGTGCGCGGCGGTCAGCCCGGCCACCCCGGCACCGAGCACCGCGACGTCGCGCCCCTGCCTCTCTGTCGCCGCCCAGCCCTGCCCCGGGCCCGCACTCAGCGTCGCCGCCGTGGCGGCGCCCACGGTTGTCGCCGTGCGGAGAAACCGTCGGCGCGAGTGTGGCGCCCTTCCCGCGCTGGCTTCCGTCATGATCGTCCTCCCGTACTGCCGTCACCGGAACCCAGCGCGACGGGTTCACTACTCGCCGAGGGCGGTGACCTCCGGTACGACGTCTCGAATGATCGTCAGTAACGTGCGTTCGAGCAGGGTGTGTACCTGCTTGCGGGTCAGCCGGCCGTGCCGCAGCCACTCCCGCGTCGTGGCCTCGGCCATCCCGCTGAAGCCACGCAGCACGGCGTGGATCTCGGGATGTGCGCGGACCACCGGGCCCAACCCGGTGACCTCGACGGCGCGGTTCACCGCCCGGTCGCGGGCCTGGTCGATGATCGCTTCCAGCTCCTCGTCGCCACCGCATCCGGCGATGCCGATCGCGTCCAGCCAGATGCTCCGGTTGCGGCTCAGAAGCTCGAGCCACCCGTCCAGGCTCTGCGCGACCCGGTCCTCCACGCTCGCGCCCGGCACGTACTCCGGAACCGGCACCGGCGGTACGTCCATCATGCGGCGCACGACCTCGCGATACAGCTCGCGCCTGGAGCCGAAGTAGTGGTTGAGCAGCGCCCTGCTGACACCCGCCGCCCTCGCGACGTCCGCATTGGACACCCCGTCGAGCCCCCGCTCGCCGAACAAGCGTCGCGCGCACGCCAGGATCTGGTCACGGCGTTCATCCGAACCCAGCCGCGCACCTTCCGGTGTCCCGGGCCGGTCGGTCTCGGCCATGCCGCCTCCACCGCGCTGGGCTGTCGAGCCGCCAAATACTGTTGAACAAAGTACAATTCTAACCGTCGGAGCGTCAACAGATATACGAACCGTCCCGAAGGGGTACCTCGATCGGGATGCCGGTCAGCCGGTTCACCCGCCCAGCGACACCGGTGGCAGGAACTCGCCGATGAGCTCGCGGTGCCACCACGCGCCGGTCTCGCGCCGCTCGCCCGGAGTGGTGAATCGGTAGCGGTACAGCCGCGCCCGCACGTGCGTCGGCGGCTGCTCGGGGAACGGGTTGTGCCGCAGCAGCTTCAGCGTGTCGCGGTCGCCCTCCAGCAGCTTGGCCACCAGCGGGCGGAACCACGGCCCCGCCATGCTCGGCGACAGCGCCGCGAACCACATCAGCCAGTCCAGGCGCAGGTGGTACGGCGCCACCTGCGGGGGACGCCGCGTGACGTCACCGGGCTTGCCCTTGAACTCGTACTCGAACCATTCGGTGTCCGCGCCCGGCGCTGCGTCGCCGGTGCCCTCGAGGACGATCTCGTCGCGCCGCCGCGTGATGCTGCCGAACGCGCCGTAGGTGTTGACCAGGCGCAGCGGGTCGAAGCTGCGGTTCATCACCTGCCGCCGCGAGACCATGTTCGTCACCGGCCCGTAGCTGAGCACGACCACGACCGCGGCGACGAGCAGCACCACCACCCGGAACCACAACGGTGCCTGCTCCAGCTCCGCCGGTGGGGTGACCGGCAGCAGCGCCGTCCATAACCCGTCACTGATCGCCGAGGATGCGATCACGATGGTCAGCACGTTCAGCCACGAGAAGTTCCCGCTGGCCACCAGCCACAGCTGGGTCACGATCATGACGATCGCGGCGATGCCCGCCACCGGCTGCGGCAGGAACAGCAGCACGGGAAGCACTAGCTGCGTGACGTGGTTCGCGGCGACCTCCACCCGGTGCAGCGGCTTGGGCAGGTGGTGGGAGTACCAGCTCAACGGGTTGGGCATGGGCTGGGTCTCGTGGTGGTAGTACAGGCAGGTCAGGTCCCGCCAGCACGGGTCACCGCGGATCTTGATGAGGCCTGCGCCGAACTCCACCCGGAACAGCAACCAGCGCAACGCGAGCAGGATCAGCAACGGCGGTTCCATCATCGCCGGCCCGAGGAAGATCGCCAGGAAGCCGACCTCGCACAGCAGCGTCTCCCAGCCGAAGCCGTACCAGACCTGGCCGACGTTGACGATCGACAGGTACAGCGCCCACAGCAGTGCCCACACCACCATGTGCGCCCACAGCGGCAGGCCGTCACCCAGTCCGAGCAGCAGCGCGGCGGACACGGCCGCGCCGGTCCAGGCCACCACCGCGAAGAAGCGATCCGAGTAGTGCAGGTGGAACAGGCTCGGCGAGGACCGGAACGACACGCGCTCGAGGTACCTCGGGACTGGGGTCAGCCCCCGCGAGCCGATGAGCGCCCGGAACTGCAGGGCCGCGCCGAGGAACGCGACAAGGTAGATCAGCGCGAGCCCGCGCTGGAAGACGACGCTGCTCACCCAGTAGCTCTCGGCACCGAACCAGTCCACGCGCCACCCCCTTCGTCGACGCTCACGTTCCACCGTGGACGGTAACCCGCCACGTGTGGTAGCGCCCGGGCCCAGTGTCACGCGCCGGGCCTCCACACGCACTGCGGGCGCGACACCCGGGGCGCGGTGTCGGACGCGGGCCAGGGCTACCCCGCGGGCTGATTCGCTACACCCGGTCGAGCACCACCACAGGGATCTCCCGGTCCGTGCTTGCCTGGTACTTGTCGTAGTCGGGCCAGACCCCGGCCATCCTCGGCCACAGCTCGGCACGCTCCTCGGCATCGGCCGTTCTCGCCTCGGCCGCGAACGTCTCCGCCCCGACCTGGACCTCGACCCGCGGGTTCTCGCGCAGGTTGAGGTACCAGTCCGGATGGGTGTCCGCACCACCCTTGGAGGCCACCACCACGTAGCTGTCCCCGTACTCCTGGTAGATCAGCGCCGACTTCCTGGTCGCGCCGCTCTTGCGGCCGGTCGTGGTCAGGATCAGTACCGGAGTGTCCTTCAACCAGATGTGCCCGACCTCGCCGTCGGTCTCCTCGTAGCGCCGGACGTGCTCGTCGCCGAACAGCATGCATACCCCTTCCGGACGGGAACGGTGTTCGAGGTTGAGACTACCGATCCATCGGCGGTTGCGCCGTGCACGCGCCGGCCGGCCGCGTTCGCGCGCGGCGGCCCGAAATGGACCGGCCCCTCGGGACAGTCGGGCGCACGCGCCGCACTCGCACCGAACCGCGAGAGACGCCGCAGGCCCGGTCGTTCGCCCCCAGCGAGTCCGGGTGGGCTACCTTCGACGGCGACCACACGACTCCACGAGCAGGGACGGTGCGATGACGGGGACACCCGTGCTGGCGGTGACCGCAAGTGCTGCGGGCGGCCTGGGGGAACTCCGGACCGGGCTCGTCGAGCCCGCACTCGCCGCAGGCTGGCGGGTGACGGTCACGCTCACCCCCACCGCGGCGACATGGCTGGACGATCTCGGCGAGATCCCCCTGCTGGAACACGCGACCGGACTGCCCGTCCGCAGCAGGCCGCGCCTACCCCGTGACCCACGCCCGCATCCCGACCCCGACTGCTGTGTCGTGGCGCCTGCCAGCGCGAACACGGTCGCGAAGGCCGCGCTGGGCATCGCCGACAACCAGGCCCTCACGCAGCTGTGCGAAGCGCTCGGCATGCCGTCGGTCCCGGTCGTGCTGTTTCCCCGGATCAACGCCGCACACGCCCGGCACCCCGCATGGCGCGGCCATCACGACACCCTGCACGAGGCAGGCGTGTGGCTGGTCGAGGGTGCCGACGTCCGGCCGCTGCACGAGCCCGGACAGGCCCCTGCCGGCCAGCAGCTCCCGTGGCAGCACATGCTGGACACCGCCGCGCGCGCGGTGCGTGCCCGCTGAGCCCGGCCGAGGGCGGGCGCGCGAACACAGCTCCGCTCGCGGCGGGCGGGCTACGTCACGGCACTACGCGCCATCGACCCATGTGGACGGCACAAGCACGTGCAGCGCGTTGCGGGCCACCGAGAACTCCTGCGGCGTCGTCGCGACGACCTCGCCGTCGACGTTGATGCGCAGGGACGGATCCGTCTCGACCCGCACGCGGGCCGTGCGGTAGTGCTCGGCGTGGTGGTTGTCCGGGTACCCGTTCTTGAGATTGCGCGCCACGGTCGCGAGCTCACGAAGCGGGCCGTGCTCGAGCACCGACACATCCAGCGTGTTGTCGTCGATCCCGGCGTCGTGCGCGGGAAGCTGGCCACCGCCGTAGTAGCGCCCGTTCGCGACGGACACCTGCAGCAACCGGGGGAACTCCTGGGGTGGGTGGTCGCCGTCCGGGAACGTCAGCCGCGCGGAGAACGGGCGGTGCTCGGCGATTGCACGAACCGTCGCCACCGGGTAGGCCAGCGTCCCGAGACGCCTCTTCAACACCGGGGACATCGCGTGCGCCACCTTCTCGCCGATCCCCGCGGACGCCCGGTTGACGTAGTAGTTGTTCCCGCACAATCCCAGGTCGATGTCGACGACCGTGCCCGCGGCGATGATCCGGCACGCCTCGGACACGTCCGTCGGGATGTGGAGCGTGCGCGCGAAGTCGTTCGCCGTGCCGAGCGGCAGCAGCCCGAGCGGCACCTCGCGGTGAGCGAGCACGTCGACCACGGAGCTGACACTTCCGTCGCCGCCACCCAGGACGACGAGATCGCTACCGTCGTCCACCGCCGCGTTGACGGTCTCGACCAGCCTGGCCGGGTCCTCCAGCGGGTACGTCGACTCCAGTGGGACGCCCAGCTGGGTCAGCTTGTCTCGCGCGGTGACGAACGCGCTGGCGCCGGTGCGTGAACGGGTGTTCACGATGAGCGCTGCACGGGTAGGCGTACGTGACACGACCCCGGCTCCTCTCGCGTGTCCGGACACGAAGTCCACCGAGGAGCGTAGTCGGTCCGCGAGTATGAACCCGGTGAGTTCCCGGGGACAATCACCCCCGGTCACTCAACGCGGAAAAATCTCGCGAACGACCCGGAATGCGCATACCCACACACGGCGCCTGTACCGGGAGTGGCCGGGCCGCGCATCACTCGGCCGGATAGGACTCCGGTCCGATCAGCATCACCGGGCACGCGGAGCTGTGGATCAGCGCGTGGCTCGTCGAGCCGAGCAGCAGGCCCGCGAACCCACCGCGGCCACGGGTCGCGACCACTACGAGCTGTGCCCGCTCGCTCAGCTCGGACAGCACACGCTTCGGGTTGTCCCGTTTGACCACGCGCTCCACCTCGACGTCCGGATAGCGTTCCGTCCAGCCCGCCAGCATCTGCTCGAGCGAGCGCTCCTCTGCTTCCCTGATCGGTTCCCAATCCACGAAGTCCCGGGTCGACTTGAGCATGCGCTCCGCGTCCGCGTCACTCCACACGTGCACGGCCGTCAACGGGGACCCGTGCAGGGACGCCTCCTGGAAGCCGTACGCGAGTGCGGGCCCCGAACGCGAGCTGCCGTCCACCCCGACGACCACCGGCAGGCCCTGCGTCCTGCCTGCGGAGGTGTCCCCACGCACCACCACAACGGGGCACTCGGCGTGCCCGGCGAGCTTCAGCGTGATCGAGCCGAGAGCCGTCCCGATCGCGCCCCCGCCGGAGGATCCGACGACGAGCATGTGCGCCAAACGGGAAGCGTCACGCAGCACGACCGCGGGCGCGTCGGACTCCAGGTGCGTGGCGACCTCGATATCGGCCGCCCGCTTGACCGCCTGCTCGGCCGCCCGCAGCTGTGCCGTCCCTTCCTCACGCAGCGCCTCGCGCACGTCGGCCGTCGGCGGGATCACGCCGGTGTAGAGCTCGGCGAGGTTGATGCTGTAGACCAGATGCACCGACAGCTCGCGGTGCGCGGCTTCCCGCGCCGCCCACCGCGCTGCTTGCAAGGCAGCTTCGGAGCCGTCGATCCCGACGACGAGTGAGCCCGTCTCGTGCGCCACCGTGTCCATCGAATCCTCCCAGTAGTGACGTTCCCCACCAAAGGTACAGGCATGTCCACCCATGGCACAGGAGCCGAGCGTGCCACATCGTCGCGCGCGCTGTGGCAGTGTTGCTGGTATGCGGGGCATCAACATCGCGGAGAAGCTGGCGCAGTTCGACGAGCACTGGTCACCCAAGACGGTGACGACCGTCAACGACTACGACGTCCGGCTGGTCAAGGTGAAAGGTGAGTTCGTCCGCCACCAGCACGCCGACACCGACGAGCTGTTCCTGGTCATCGACGGGGAGCTGACCATCCGTTTCGACGCCGGCGAGGTGACCCTCGGGCCCGGCGAGCTGTACGTGGTGCCGCGCGGCGTGTACCACCAACCGGTCAGCGCGGGTGAGACATCGGTATTGCTGTTCGAACCGAGCAGCACCGTCAACACCGGCGACTCGGGCGGCGAGCTGACCGCCGAGCGCGCGCGGATCTGACCACCGCGGCCGGACCCGGCCGCACCCGGCCGCACCCCTCGTGTTCCGCGGACCGGCACGCGAGAAGTCGACCGTGCTCAGCCACGGGCCGTAGGGTGGCGGTGATGTGTCCCAGCGATGCGACGTCCACCCAGGGTGGCGACCGGCTCCAGGTGGCGGTGGTCGGCGCGGGCCCGTCCGGCCTGTACGCGGTGCGCGCCCTGCTGGAGTCGACGGTCGAGGTCGGCGTCGACGTGTTCGACCGGCTGCCTGCCCCGTACGGCCTGGTGCGCTACGGGGTCGCGCCCGACAACCAGAAGATGAAGTCGGTCATCCGGGTGCTGCACGGCTCGTTCGACGAGGACAACGACGTCCGCTTCCTGGGCAACGTCACCTTCGGTGAGGACATCACGCGGGACGACCTGCGCGCGCACTACGACGCCGTCATCTACGCCACCGGCACCCAGGGTGACCGCAAGCTCGGCGTCGCCGGTGAGGAGCTGCCGGGAAGCTCGGGAGCCAGGGAGTTCGTCAGCTGGTACTGCGGCCACCCGGACGCCGCGAGCCGCGACTTCCCGCTGCGCTGCCGGCACGCGGCCGTGGTCGGTGCCGGCAACGTCGCCCTCGACGTCACGCGGATGCTCGCCAAGAGCTCCGAGGAGATCGCCGGCACGGACGTCCCCGACCGCGTGCTCGATACGTTCCGGGACAACCGCATCACCGACATACACCTGCTGTCCCGCCGCGGCCCCGCGCAAGCCAAGTTCACCCCCGTCGAGCTGCGCGAGATGGGCGAGCTGGTCAACGCCGACATCGTCATCGATCCCGGCGAGCTCGTGCTGACCGAGGACGACGAGCAGCGTGTGGCCGCCGATCGCCAGCTCCGCAAGAACGTCGCGCTGCTGCGCGAGTGGGCCGAGCGGCCGCTGGAGGGCAAGCCCCGTCGGGTGCACATGAGGTTCCTGCACAGCCCCGTACGGATCCTCGGCGAGAACGAGGTCGCCGGTGTGGTCGTCGAACGCAACGAACTGCTCGACGACGGCAAGGTTCGCGGCACGGGCGAGTACGAGACGCTCGACGTGGGCCTGGTGTTCGCCGCGGTCGGCTACCAGGCACTCCCGCTACCGGACGTGCCGTTCGACCACGACACCGCCACGGTCCCGCACGACGCCGGGCGGGTCCTCGACAGCAGCGGCACGCAGGAGCCCGGCGAGTACGTCACCGGCTGGGCGAAACGCGGCCCGAGCGGCGTCATCGGGACGAACAAGAACGATGCGGCCGAGACCGTCAACAGCCTGCTGACCGACCTCGCGGACCGGGCGAGCACCCGCCGACACGACCGCACCGGCATCACCCGGCTGCTCGAGCAACGCGGTGTCGACTACGTCGACTGGGCAGGTTGGCTGCGCGTGGACACCCACGAGACCCGGCTCGGCGAGGCCCAGAACCGCCCCCGCGTGAAGGTTCCCGACCAGCCGTCACTGCTGGAGCTCGCGCGCCGTTACCCGCAGTAGCGGCACGACCCGTCCCGGCCGGACGACGTCACCGTGGGCGCTCGGTCGACGGCGGTGGGCAGGTACCGCGTTCCTCGCCGGTGTCGCACAGCCGCTCGCGGCTGTCCCATTCGAGGCCGTGCCGCGCGTCGTCACCGAGCTGGCGCCGTACGAGGACGCCGGTGTCGTACCCGGTGTCGGCCTGGATCCAGTGCCGGTACTCCTGCCGGTTCACGGCGATGTGATGGCTGTAGAACGGCAACGCGACAGGGGTGGGTCCCCAGTCCGGGTCCGCCCACGCGGAGTAGCCCTGTGCCCGCGCCGGATCGACGTACCAGCAGTCCCACTCCGCCGGTGACGAAGCCCAGCGGCACGTGCGGTGCCGCATGCCTCCGTGCCTGGTCACGTCGGAGTCGCGGGCGATGCCGTGCAGCGTGTCGCTGTCCGCGTCGTAGTGCTCGCGGTACCAGTCCCCGCACGGATCGGCGGCGTCCCTGCAGCCCACCCAGGGTTGCCACGCGGCGCGGCGGCGGTCGGTCTCGCTGCCACCCGCTGCGCAGTAGCGCGCGCTCATCACCCGCGCGGCCTCGTTCGCGGCCTGCCAGCTGTTGATCCGGGCCGAGATCGGCAGGTGCGCCCCGGACCCGGCGGAGTCGAACTGCCACATCCCCACACCGGCATGCCAGAAGACGTCCGGGGACTCGTCCGGGTCTGTGAACGAGTGCAACCCTCGCTGGACGTCCCAGCGGCCGAGCGTCATCGGGGACGGGGCGATGTCTCTCGGCGCCCCGGTCTCCTGCCAGACCACCGCCAGCATCATCGCCGCGAGCTCGTCGCGCGACAGGCCGCAGTCACGGTGCGTCTCGGCGTGCTCGAGCACGTCGTCGAGCGGCTCGTCACCGAAGACGTGTTCCGCCGCGGCCGGCGGGCCTGCCGCGAGCGCACCCATCGCCAGCACCAGCGCGAGTATCGCGCGGCAGGCACCACGAACCGTCGAGCACGTCATGAGCCCACCACCCACAGCATCGGCATCCTCCCGCTCAGGTCCTCGCCGGGATCGGCGGGTTCGGCGTGCAGGAAGTCGCCGAGTGCCTGCGGCATCCCCGGCTCCAGCTCGGGCAGCCGTTCACCCGAGCCGGGTCGGACAACCGGGGTCTCGGCGACGTGCAGCACACGGCCATCGGGGCCCAGCCACGCGATCACCACCGCCGGTCGTTCGATGGAGCTGTCCGCGTGGTTTCGTACCGACCCGAACAGCAGGTACGGGCGCTCGCCGACGTCCTCGTCGCCGAGCAGGTTGCCGACAGCGACATCGCGTGACCCGCCGTGCGAACGCAGCCAGTGCAGCAGTAGCTCGGCCTCGCGTGGGGAGTCCGTGGATACCTCTGCCGGCTCCACCGCCCAGCGCACCTCGGACACCTCGTCAGCGGGCACGTCCGCATCCACCACAAACGGCGCCGGCTCGCCAGGGCGAACCGGATCCACCGGCACCGCAGCCGAGGCCATCGAGAGCGTCACGCCGTGCTCGTCGACCAGCTGGGCGTGGACCGTCACCTGCCCGACGTCCTCGGAGGTCTCGTTGCGCACCAGACCCCTGGCCACCCACTCCCCCTTCCCGGAGGTGCGCACGGTGGAGTCGAGCACGACGGCGTCGTCGCTGGTGACATCGGTCGTGTAGTGCGGGCCCCGGAAGCCGGCGAGGTTGCGGTCCGTCACCCGCGCCACGGCCTCCGTCTCACCGGGCGGCGGCTCGGCGCCGCAGTCGGCCTCGCCGCCGTCGTCCGGCGGCACGCGCAGGCAGTCCCGCTCGTCGTACAGCTCCGGGGAACGCTCGTGCAGCGAGGGCAGCTCGGGCAGGTCGACGTGCTCGGCTCCCACGCCGGTCGCACCGTCCGTTCCGGCGGGCCAGCTCGGCGAGGACGCCGGGATCACCGCGAGCAACACGACGGCAACAACGGCCCAGCCGGCGCGGCTCCTTCCCGACAGGCCGTTTCCGGGCATCGACGCCCACTCCTCCGGTGTGCTCGACCGGCTCACACGCTGCGCGGCACGGATGGCAAAACAATTCAGTCTACTGCCGGGAAGAGAGCGGCATCAATCGTCGTGCCTGCTGTACGTGTGCGGCGCCGGACGGCCGGGCCCGGCGTGCCCTGCTATTCCGCGGTCTCGGCAGCAGTGGGGCTCGCCAGCGACCAGGTGTGGCCGAAGGGGTCGGTGAGCTGACCGTAACGATCACCCCAGAACTGGTCCTCGAGCGGCATCGCCACCGTTGCGCCCGCGTCGACCGCCCGCTGCCACGTGGCGTCCACATCGGGGAGATCCAGGTGGATGGTCACGGGTGACCCGCCGAGCGCCCGCGGGGAGCTACCGTTGCCGTCCCCGTACTCGGGGAAGTCGTCCATCAGCATGACCAGGCCGCCGTTGATGGTGACGGCGGCGTGCATCAGCTTGCCCGACCCGTCCTCTGCCGGTACCCGCATGGCCTCCACGGCGCCGAACGCCGCCTTGTAGAACTCGATCGCCTGCGCGGCACCGTCCACGACCAGGTGCGGTGTCACCGCTGGCATAGGTACGTCTTGATCCGCCATCGTTACTCCTCGATAGGTGAGTTATCGGGCCGGTTCTCGAACAGTCTCACGCCGTACCGACAAGCCGGCTACTGTTTCGACCCGCTGCCGGACCGGAACTCATCGGGACGAGGCGGAAGCCGGCTCGATCTCGTTGCTGTGTCGTCGCGTGGCGTGGCGATCCGCGGACGGTGCGAGTGGTTAGGCTCGGGCCGATCGTGCGGCCGGGCGCCGTACCGGCCACGACACCCCGACTACCGTCAGCCGAGGAAGGCAACGCCGGTGATCGATCTGGTCGTGCTGGCCGGTCTCATCGTCGGCTACGCGCTGGTCTCCGGTCGCGTGCAACGCACGTCGTTGACCGCGCCGATGGTCTTCGTGACCGCCGGGCTCGCGCTCGGTCCCGCGGGGCTGGACGTCATCGGTGGCCCGGTGACCGAGTCCACCGTCCGGGTGCTGGCCGAGGTCACGCTGGTGCTCGTGCTGTTCACCGATGCGGCACGTATCGAGCTGCCCGTGTTGCGGCGGGAGTACCACTTCCCGTTGCGGCTGCTGGCGATCGGCATACCCGCCGCCGTCGCGCTCGGCGCGGGTACGGCGCTGCTCGTCTTCGACGACTTCGGGGTGTGGGAGGCCGCGCTGCTGGCCGCTGTGCTGGTGCCGACCGATGCCGCCCTCGGCGCTTCGGCGGTCTTCGACGAGCGGTTGCCGGTGCGGATCCGGCAGACAGTGAACGTGGAGAGCGGGCTCAACGACGGCATCGCCCTGCCCGTCGTGCTGCTGTTCGCGGCGGCCGCTGGGACGGCCGGGTCCGGTGCGGGCTCAGCCGCGTCGTGGGTGGAGTTCGCCGCCGAGCAGATCGGCCTCGGTGTGCTGGTGGGGCTGACGACGGGCTTGCTCGGTGGCCGGCTCCTCGCACGGGTCGACAGGGCGGGCTGGATCAACGCGACCTACCGGCGCCTGGCGGCACTGGCCGTCGCGGGCCTCGCCTACGGCGGCGCCGAGCTGGTCACCGGAAACGGGTTCATCGCGAGCTTCGTCGCCGGGCTGAGCTTCGGATCCGTCGCACGCAGCCAGTGCCCGCAGGTCCACGAGTTCGCCGAGCGGGAGGGCGAGCTGCTGGCCATCGCGACGTTCACGATGTTCGGCGCGATCATCGCCGGTCCCCGGCTGGCGGACATGGACTGGCGGGTCGTCGTCTACGCCGTGCTCAGCCTGCTCGTGGTGCGGGTGGTCGCGGCCTGCGTCGCGATGACCGGCACCAGGGTGACGTGGATGACCATGCTGTTCTTCGGCTGGTTCGGGCCGCGCGGGCTGGCTTCGATCCTGTTCGGGTTGCTCGTGGTCGAGCATGCCGGGATCGCGGTCTCCGACGAGATCATGGTCGTCACCAGTGCCACCGTGCTGCTGAGCGTGTACGCACACGGGATCAGCGCGGCGCCGCTGGCGCGGGCGTTCGGGCGGCGAGCCAACCAGTACCCGGCGACGGCACCCGAACATTCCCCCGTCACGGAGCACCACGTGCGCAACCGCCCCACGTGACGGCGCGTTCGCGGCCGCGCGCCACGAGTCCGATGCGACCGACCGGTATGTCGTTTCCTGGTTCCGAGCCTCCGCAGCTGTGGTAGCGATCGCTTCACAGCGTGCGCGCGAGCCGCATGCCACCGAAGATCCACCGCGCGGACGGCGGAAAGAAGTTCCGGTAGCTGGCTCGGATGTGGCCGGACGGCGTGACGCAGCTGCCACCGCGTAGCACGTGCTGATTGACCATGAACTTGCCGTTGTATTCACCGATCGCACCAGCGGGCGGCTGGTAGCCGGGATACGGCAGGTAGGCGCTGCCCGTCCACTCCCACACGTCGCCGAACATCTGCCGCGGCCCCTGCCCCTGGCTGGACGGCCGGGGGTGTAGCACGGAGGGATCCAGAAGGTTGCCGCCCACCGGCTGCCGGGCACCGAAGGCTTCCCACTCGAACTCGGTGGGTAACCGCGCGCCGGCCCAGCGGGCAAAAGCATCAGCCTCGTAGTAACTGATATGACAGACCGGCTCGGCCGGATCGACCACGCGAGGACCGGACAATGTAAACACTTCCCACTCGCCGCCAGATCGCGACCAGTACAGCGGTGCATACCAACCCTCGGACTGCACGGTAGCCCAGCCGTCGGACAACCACAGCTCGGGTCGCTGGTAACCGCCGCTGTCGATGAACTCCAGCCACTCGCCGTTGGTGACCGGGCAGTCAGCCAACGCGAACGGATGCAGCCACGCCTGGTGGCGCGGTTGTTCGTTGTCGTAGGCGAATCCGCCGCCGCTGTGCCCGACATCCACGAAGCCGCCCCCGTGCTCGATCCATCCCTGACGCGTCGCCGAGGTCGCTTCCGGCGTGTCCAGCGCCGCGTAAACCGGTGCCAGCGGGTTGCACGAGAGCACATGCTTGATGTCCATGAGCAGCAGCTCCTGGTGCTGCTGCTCATGATTCAGCCCCAGCTCGATCAACCGCAACGCTTCGGCGTCCGGTTCCCGTTCGAGCAAGCGGCGCATCGCCGCGTCCACGTGCGCGCGGTACTCGGATATCTCGCTCAGGCCGGGGCGCGAGATGAGCCCACGCTCCGAGCGCGGGTACTGGGCGCCGACGGTGTTGTAGTAAGAGTTGAACAGGTACGAGTATCGCGGGTGGAACTCCCGGTATCCCGTGTCCGTCGCCGACAGCAGGAACGTCTCGAAGAACCACGAGGTGTGCGCGCGGTGCCATTTGGTGGGGCTGACCTCGGGCGCGGACTGGACCGTCTGGTCCTCCGGCGAGAGCGGGTCGGCCAACCGCTCGGTGAGCCCACGCACCTCCTCGTACTTCTCGGCCAGTTCGGTGATGGCCGGAATCGTCTGTGCCCCCAACATCGTCATGGAACGCTCCTCCCTGCGTTTGCCGAAGGCGGGCCGTATACCCGCCCTACCGACGATCATGGCACGCATCGGGAGTCCCGGGCATGGCGTACGTGGAGCCGAGTGGTTGAACCATCGATGACGAGCGAGTCGTCTGGCAGGCACGCGAAGCGGCCTTGTACGCCCGGGTCACTGCTGATCAGGCACGTGTCCGGCGCTGCGCGATTGAGCGGCTGCGGCGTGACGGGCTCCCCAACCGCCTCCCACGTCGAGACCATATGATCCGCTCGTCAAGCGGACGGTTGATCGCGGTCACGGCGACGCCGCTGAGCCACTCCGACGGGGGCCAGAGCACCTGGCCGACAAGGATGAACCCGATATTCGACGCCGTCAGCTCGGCAATCGTGACGTCGGATTCAGTAGCAGCAAGGGCGGAGGGGACGAGGAAGGTAACGGGCTCTCGTGCGAGCCACGTGCACCAGGCATCGGACAGCAGCGGGCAGGCAGGGGCGATCGCGACCCGATCATGACCGGCCCCGAACCTCAAAAAGCCGCCCTGACCTGCATCAAGGCGGCCTCTGTGCGGGGTGGCCAGGGACGGATTCGAACCGTCGACCTTCCGCTTTTCAGGCGGACGCTCGTACCAACTGAGCTACCTGGCCAAGGATCCCTCGCACGGTGACACGCACCGTGCACCGAGGAGTACGTTGGCGACCCTGACGGGACTCGAACCCGCGACCTCCGCCGTGACAGGGCGGCGCGCTAACCAACTGCGCCACAGGGCCATGTAGTTTTCCGTGCTCCCAACGGGATTCGAACCCGCGTCGCCGCCTTGAAAGGGCGGAGTCCTAGGCCGCTGGACGATGGGAGCCCGGCTAGTCCGGCTAACCGGCCAACCGTGTTCCCAGAGTTCCGCCGGTCCGTCCCTGGGAGCCGCGAATAGCATACGACACCCCCGCACAGCGCACCACAGCGGGTGCCACTAAGCGCGACGTGACGCCGTGACCTGCATCGGACCGTGTCACCGTTGCACGGGAGGGACACCGTCCTCGTCCGGCCGCAACCCGAGCATGTCCAACAGCAGCGCGCAGTCCTCGGCGTCGTGCGCGCTACCGGCGACGGCTCGCCGCGCCCGCTTGAGCTGATCGTCGGAGATCCGAAGCGAATCAGCACCGGACGAACGCTGCGAAGGAACGCCCATGCCGGAGCCCGTCGATCGCGTCTCGTCCTGACGCATGAGGAACTGGCGGACTTCAAGAGAACCACTCATGGTTCCTCCTCCACTCAACACGGCGCTCCTGACGACTAGCCGCGAGGCTAATACTGTGACGTCGCACTCACAGTCCCCCGCAGGGTGAACTCTCAAGAACGCTCTGTTGTTCCTGCACCGGTCGCCGGGAAGCCCTTACACCCGTTCTGCCTTGCGCACAAGGCAGAACGGAGGAACTCTCGGTGACCGCCTGGTGCAGATTTTCCCATCGATCGCTCGCCGTGAACCCGTATTTCGTGTAACAATCGGGGTGCTGACACACCCCCGGTCAGCGCCTGTGGAGATCCCCTCCGGCCCCCGCGTTCCTCCCCCTGGCGCGGGGGCTTCTTACTGGTTTGCCCGCGCGGCGCGGGGCTAAACATCATGGTTACCCTTCGCCGGCAAACGTCCCGGCTGCCGGCGCGGCACGGCCTTCGACACTGGCAGCGCGCGGCTATCCTGTCCCGGTGCCATTCCCTTCACTCGGCCGATCCCGCGGCCGCAACAAGAACCCGACGGACAGCGACGACCGGAGTCAGGCAGCGCCGACGACCGACGACGAGCGAGTGACCGACCACGAACTGGAGGGTTACATCGCGGCACTGGCCGGGGACCCGGCCGGCCACGACGATGCGACACCGTTCCGTGACGCCGAGGAACCGGCCACCGATCCCGGGCTGCACATGCGTGACGCACCGCCGATGCAGCTGCGGCTGGCCCCGGCGGCCACCGCACAACTGGCCGCTATCGCAGGCGAGCGCGGAGTGTCAGCGGAGACCCTTGTCCGCGGATGGGTACTGGATCGGTTGTCCTGGGAGTCGTACGGAGCCACCGGCACGCCACAGCGGTAGTCCGGCGAAAACCCCCTGAAACAGGTTCAGCCCCCGGAGGAATGATCCACCGGGGGCTGAGCAGTCTGGGTCGACGCGCCGCGTCAGAGAGCGCGAACCTTCTGGGCCTGCGGGCCCTTCTGGCTCTGGCCTACCTCGAACTCCACACGCTGATTCTCCTCGAGGGTCCGGAACCCCCGACCCTCGATCTCCGAGTAGTGCACAAAGACGTCACCCTCGGCGTCGTCCTGCGCGATGAAGCCGAAACCCTTCTCGGCGTTGAACCACTTCACAGTGCCTTGCGCCACCGCTTTACTCCTCGTTACACATCCGTTTCAAGTGCCGCGAACGGCACCCGGGCCGTCCCGGACGGTTCCAACGAGTCGAGCACGTGCACGCTCAGCACACAATCGGCCCGCGTCAGAAGTTCCGCGAGCGTGCGAACACGAACACGCAAAACGACGGCCCGACACCAGCCTACCCCGAACCCTCGTCCCCGGAACCCCGCACCACGATATCGGTCGCGCTACAGCGAATGTGATATACATCACACTCATTTGTAGTATGTCACTTCTCTTGCCGCAGTGCTGTGCGTCCTGCTAAACGCCAGCCGTGCGGTTGGCCACCTCGGCTACGTATACGCCGTCCGCGTCGTTAGCGTGGAGCGCGTGCATAACGTTCAGCAGTGGCCCCCCGTCAAGGCCGAACCTCCCCAGGTGCACCCGAAGGCACCCGAGCCAGGCGCGGAGCTCACCTCGCACTACAGCGAGTGCTTCGGCTGCGGTGAGGACCAGCCGGGCGGGCTACACATATCATCGACCATCGGCGCCGAGCACGTCGTACATTCGTCGTTCACCGTATCGGCCGAGCACCAGGGCGCGCCCGGCCTCGCCCACGGCGGCCTACTGTCCTGTGCTTTCGACGAGGCCCTGGGGACCGTCGTCGGGCAGCTGCTCCGCAAGCCCGCGGTGACCGGCAAGCTGGAGACCGACTTCCGCATGCCGGTGCCCGTCGGCTCCACGCTGCACATCACAGCCGAACTGGACGGAACGGCCGGCCGGAAGGTCTACGCGAGCGCGCGCGGCCACCTAGACGCTCCGGACGGCCCGGTGGCTGTGGAGGCCCGCGCACTGTTCGTCGTGGTCGACCTGGACCACTTCACCGAGCACGGCGACCGCGACGCGCTGAAGAAGTTCCGGGACAGCGCCCGCGAGCCGGCGCGCTCCGACCGCTGGGACATCAACCCCTGACCGGTCCTGCGGTCAGCACGCCGTAGCGGCTCGCCGAGTCGCGGGTTCGGGAGCCCAAGGTGACATCGGTTCCATAGAAGGAGCCCGATGTCACATTCGGCTCCACACCGCACGGGATGAGGCTAGGTCAGGGTGCGGGGGCGGATGTCGTTGGCGCGGTCGACGAGGTCGATGCGTTCGTCGCTGGTGCCCGCGAGCCTGGCCAGCCAGCGGTAGCAGCGCTCGAGACCGAAGCGGACGTCCCGTTCGGACAGTCCGCTGCCGAGAACCTCGCCGTGGGCCCACACGGTGTCGTGCGCGTGTGCCGGCTCGATACGCTGCCACTCCTGCATCCACCCGTACGTCGCCTCGAGCAGATCGGCCGATGCCCACGCGCGGCGCTCGGCGTCCAGGTCGAGCCCCTCCAGCCGCCGCGACGCCGCCACCAGCTCGTGCGCGGTGACGACCGGCTGCTGCCGACCGGCGGGCGGCACGGACGCGGTGATCCGCACCGCGTTGATCTGGGCGTCGACGTGGTGGCTGGAGGACCGGGGGATGGCGTCCAGCGTCTCGACCGCGATATCGCGCCCGCCTTGCGCCAGGTACACCCGTGCCAGGCCGAACGCGGCGCTCACGTAGCTGCGGTCGGTGCGCCACACCTGCTCGTAGAAACGCGCGGCGGCGAAGTAGTCGCCGAGCAGCTCCGCGCAGGCTGCCAGCGCCAGCTTCGGCGCGAGCTCACCCGGGACGTCGTTGTAGGCGGCGTCGAAGGCCGTCCTGGCAAGCTTCGGCCTGCCGGCGACCAGCTCGATCATTCCCCGGTACCACTCGATACGCCAGTCGTGCGGCATGCCGGCCTTGACCGCCAGGTACTGCGCGGCCTGCAGCTGCCTGCGTGCCTCGTCGAGTTCGTCCAGCTCGATACGTGCCCGCACCACGCGCAGGCGCACCTCGATCGAGTCCTGCGGCGCCCTCGCCAGCGCCTCGATCACCTCGCGGGGCTCCGAGGTCGTCGTCGACGCGAGCAGGCTCGCGGCGACATCGTCGGTGTGCACCAGCGGCGAGGGCAGGCCTGCGACCACATCGTGCGGCTCGGGTGCGGGAACCCGCACCGCACCGCGGCGACCCGGGGTGCGGTCCGGCACCACCGAGTGCACCCCGAACGTCCTGTTCTCCGCTCCGAACACTGTGGACGATCCGGGACGCTCCTCACCGGTTCCCAGTGCCATGACCTCCCGCAGCACCCCGGTGAGCTGGTCGGCCATCTCCTCGGCGGAGGCGAAGCGCCGGTCCGGGTCCGCGTGGGTCGCCCGCTTCAGGAACCGGTAGTAGGAGTCGAACAGCTGGAAGAGCGGGACGTTCTCCTGCGGCGGGAGCGTCGTCTTGTACTTGGTGGTGTACCCGGAGAACTCGAAGGACAGCACCGCGAGCGTGCGGCCGACGGTGAACAGGTCCGACTGCACGCTCGCGCCACGGGTGCCCAGCTCCGGAGCGCTGTACCCCGAGGTGAAGAACAGCGGGCTGGTGTAGTCGTCCATGTGCCGCACCGCGCCCAGATCGATCAGCTTGAGCTGCTCGTTGGTCTGGATGACGTTGTCCGGCTTGAGGTCGCAGTACAGCAACCCCTTGTTGTGCAGGTACCCCAGCGCCGGCAGGATCTCCAGCCCGTATGCGATGACCTGCCCGATCGGCATGCTCTCCGGCCGCCCGGCCGCGCGGTGCCTCGCGAGCGCCAGCTGGCGCAGGGACTGCCCGCCGACGTACTCCATCACGATGTAGCCCACCGAATGGCCGGTACGCGGGTCCTCGTGTTTGACGAAGTTGTAGATCTTGACGATGTTCGGGTGCTCGACCTCGGCCAGGAAGCGGGTCTCGTTGACCGCCGCCTCCGTCGCCGTCGCATCGCCGGTGTCGATCAGCCCTTTGAGCACCACCCACCGGTCGTTGACGTTGCGGTCGGTGGCCAGGTAGATCCACCCGAGCCCGCCGTAGGCGAGCGCGCCGAGCACCTCGTACTGCCCGCCGACCACCTCGTTCGGTCGCAGGCGCGGGGTGAAGGAGTACGCGGCACCGCAGTTGGCACAGGTGCCCTCGGTGGGGCCCGGCTCCCCGTCGCTACCGCGCCCCACCTTCGCGTCGCAACGCGCGCAGTAACGCTTGTGCTCGGCGACGACAGGATCGTCCAGCACGGCCGACGAGGGGTCCCGGTACGGCACGGGCGGCACCTCGACGAGCCCAGCCCCCAGCGCGCCCCTGCGGGAGCGCCGCGACCCGCGCGAGGACGACCGCCGCGAGCCACGCGGGAACGTCTCGCCGCCGGTGCCCTGCGACCCCGATCGGGAGTCCGAGCGCGGCCCCGACCCCCTGCCGGAGTCCGACCGGGAGTCCGATCCGGAGCCCGGCTCGGAGTCACTGTCGCCGGGTTGCTCCAGCACGCTGTCCGGGCCCGGCTCGGGCAGCGCGGGCTCGCGTGCTGCCGACTCGCCGGAGGGGCGCACCACCCGCGTCTCCGGTCGCTCGGTGAACAGCGCGCTGGTCAGGTCCTGCTCGTCCGGTCCACTCATCGATACCTCGCCTCCGGTGGGCTCGCGCCGCCGAGCACCGGTTCGATCCACCTGTCGTAGAGCTCGTCCCACCGGTCGTCGCGCACGTCCTCCAGCACGGCGTTGACGTACCGGACCATGTCCTCGTCTCCCGGTGGGATACCGATGGCGTACGGCTCCTCTGTGAACGGCTCACCCACCACCTCGGTGGTCGGGTCCTGCTCAGCCATGCCGGCCAGGATGGTGTCGTCGGTGGACACCGCCTCCACCTGTCGCTGCTGCAGCATGACAAGGCAGTCCGACCAGTTCGGCACCGACACCGGTTCCGGAGCCGCCTCGGCGATGTTGCGCAGCGACGTCGATCCTTCCGCGGCACACACCCGTTGACCGGCGAGGTCGTCGAGTCCGGTCACGTCGGAGGCTTTCGGCACGAGGACCCGCTGGCCGGCCTCGAAGTACACGCTGGAGAACTCGATGTTCTCCCGGCGCGCGCAGTTGACCGTCATCGTCCGCACGACGATGTCCACATCGCCCTCCCGCAGTGCGGGAATGCGCTCCGCTGACGTGATCGTGTGGAACCGTACCCGGTCACGGTCACCGAGTACGGCGCCTGCGATCTCACGCGCGATATCGATGTCGAAGCCCTCGAGCTGCCCGGTCGCGGGGTTGTGGAACCCGAACAGGAAGGTGTTCTGGTCGACGCCCGCGACCAGGTGGCCGCGGTCGCGGATCTTGGCCATCGTCGAGCCCTCCGGGATCTCCGTCCCGTCCGGCTCCAGGCTCGCCGTGGCGTCGCAGTCGTCGTCGACGGCCTCACCGCCCTCTTCGGGCGGTGCCCCGCCGACACCCGCGGGTTGCGGTCGTTCCGCGACGACCTGCCCGCTCAGCTCCCGCGGCTCTCCCGCGGGCACGCACGCGGCCATGGCCAGGCCGAGCACCGGCAGCAACGCGATCAGCCGGTGTCGCAGGTGACCCCTCGCGTGCCGCTCGGCCCCCGGGGTCATCGATACTCCCTCAACCGTTCCCCGACCCCGACCGTGATGCCCAGTGCCGCGACGACGCTGAGGACTGCCAGGCCCTGCGGGAGCGCGTGCAGCGCACGGGATGCGGTCGTGGTGCTGTCCACGAAGTCCTGCCTCCCCTCGGCGATGGCCTGGCTGAGGTTGTCGTCGAGCGCGTGGAACGCCTGCGCGGCCCCCTCGTCGTCCCCGCTGATCGCGAGCTCCACCGCCGCGCCGTAGTCACCCTCGTCGCTGTGCTCGCGGATCCGCTCGTCGGCACGACGCCAGCTCTCGGAGTTCTCGATCGCCTCGTTCACCAGCTCCTCCGCCGGGCCACCGGCTGCCTGCTCACGCACCTCCCCGAGCAGCCCGCCCGCGCCGTCCGAACCCCCCAGTTGCCGGGACAGCTTGCTGAACCCCTCGGTATGCCGGTCCCCGTCCCCGCGCGCCACAAGCGACATCGTCTGGTCCGCCCTGGCCTGCAGTGCCACGATCCGCGTGCTGACCAGCCGGTCGGCCTGCTCGGTGCCGTCCCGCTGCCCGGAACCCACCTGCACCCCGTGCACGACCAGCGCGACCGACGTCCACAGCAGACCCACGAGTACCGCCACGGTCGCCACAACCAGGCCGGGGTTGAGCACCCGGTTCGTCCGGCGTCGCAGGTAGCGCTGCGTGGCGAGCAGCGCGGCAACCAGCCCCAGCGCGAGCAACGCGGTGAAGACGGGAACCGAGCGCGCATCCCGCTGCTGCTCGGCGAGGCGGTCGGTCTCGAGCTCGTAGAGCTCCTCCGCCGCAGGCAGTATCGCCGAGCGCATCAGCTCCGAGGCCTCCTGCAGGTAGGAAGCCCCCACAGGGAACCCTTGCCGGTCGTTGGCGCGGGCGGTCTCGACCAGCCCTGTGTAGACCGGCAGCTGCTGGCCGATGATGTCGACCTGCTCGGCGGCGGCCGGAACATCCTGCGCGGAGGCCGATGCCTTGGCCAGTGACGCCCCGGCCTGGGCGATGCTGTCCTCGTAGCGTTCGCGCAGCCGTTCCGTCTCGGACTCCTCGGCCAGGAGGGCAGCGGCCGCGGTGGCCTCGGCGTCCGACAGTGCGCTGTAGACACGCTGGGCCTCGGCGGTCACCGGCTCACGATGCTCGAGCAACCCGTCGACGGCGTCCTTCTTGCCCTGCGCCATGACCGTGCTGACCAGCCCGACCAGCAGGGTCAACGTGACCAGGCCGGCGGCGATCATCGACAACCTGCCCGGTGTCCGCGCGGCCGAGACGGTCAGGCGGCGGAACGCCTGCTGCGCCAGCTCGACCAAGCCACTGATCCACGCGCGGTACCCCGGGGTGCGCGTGGGCTCCCCGGATCCGTCGGCGTCGGTGTTCCAGCTTCCCCCGGGGGTTGTCATCGGCCCATCCTTCGCACCTTCCCACTCCGTACACGCCGTCGAATCCGGGCACGCCTGTGATCATCCCCCATCACGGTGCTGCCCGGCGCGTGCCCCGGCGGCGATGCGGTCGGCGAAGCCTAGCAAGATGCACCAGTCCCCTGCCGGCGCCCGCGCACGAGCACCGGTCACGAGCGTACGAGACGCGCGATGGCGTCGCTTGCTTCCTTCACCTTCTCGTCGGCATCGGTTCCGCCCTCGGAGACGGCCTGCGCGACGCAGTGCTTGAGGTGCTCGTCGAGGAGCTCGAGAGACACCGATCGCAGTGCCTTGGTCGCCGCGGAGACCTGTGTCAGCACGTCGATGCAGTACTCGTCGTTCTCGATCATCCGCGCCAGCCCCCGGATCTGACCCTCGACCCGGTGGAGCCGCTTGATGTGCCTGTCCTTGTCGTGCGTGTATCCCTGCATCACCGCGCTCCCGTGGTCCCGTGCGGCCAACGCGATCAGGATACCCTCCAGGGGTTCCTCACGCGCGACCGTCGCGCCTGCGGGTGCTCTCACGCACGGGTCTCGGTGACCACCCAGGACAGGTACTCGGCGCTGCCACCGGTGATCGGGGTGGCGATGATCTCCGGAACGTCGTAGTCGTGCAGCTCGGTGAGACGGTCCGTCAGGGCCTCGACCCTGTCGGACGCCGTCTTGATGTCCACACGCCACTCGGTGTCGGTCTGTACCTCGCCCTCCCAGCGGTAGACGCTGGTGATCGGCCCGACCACCTGGGCGCACGCACCCAGCTTCGCCTCGATCGCTGCTGCGGCGAGCCGCTGGGCGGCCTCCTCGGAGTCCGTTGTCGACGACACGATCACTTGCTCCGCGGCCCGCGCCGGGGCCTGCTCGAAGGATTGGTCTGACGGCATGGCTCCAGCGTAACCGTGCGCTGGGCGCGCCTCGAAGCGCGCGGGGGTCGGCCGGACCGATCGACCGGCTACCCGACCTTGCCCTTACCGGACGCCTTGGACTTCTTGCCCCGGATCGCTGCCGGGGCACTGTCCGCCACCCGTGCCTCGTAGCTCGCCCGCTCCTGCGAGCTCGCCGCTTCGGCCATCAACCTGTCCACCCCGATCCTGCGCACCAGCCAGTCGCCGAAACGGCGCGGCATCAGGTAGCTCAGCCTGCTGACCGGCCCGATGGATGCGGGCACGAACACGTCGAACCGGGGATGCTGCAACGCCCCCACGATCGCCTCCGCCACGTCCTCCGGCTGCACCGGAGGGAACCCGGCCGTGTTCTTCAAGCCGGAGGAGAGCTCGGTACGCACGATGCCGGGCATCACGCAGGAGACGTCGATGCCGTCGTCGGCCACCTCGAGCCGCAACGACTCGGAGAAGCCGACCACCCCGAACTTCGTCGCCGAGTAGGTCGCCGCGCTCGGCACCGGGGTCTTACCGGCCGCGGACGCGATGTTGACGATGTGTCCCCCGCCGCGTTGCTTCATGCGCCGCACGGCTTCCTTGCTGCCGTGGATCACCGCGTGCAGGTTGATGGCCAGCTGGTTCGTCGTGGTGCGGTCGGTCTCCTCGCCGATCGGACCGATCGGCATGATGCCCGCGTTGTTGATCAACACGTCGATCGGTCCCAGCTCGGACTCGACCCGGTCGAGAAACGCGGTGTACGCCTCGGTGTCGGTCACGTCCAGCGCCACCCCGAGGGAGGGCGTGCGCAGGCTCGCGGCGGTCTGCTCGGCGAGCTCCGCATCGAGGTCACCGATCGCCACGCGGGCGCCCTGTCCGGCGAGCATGCTCGCCGTGGCCGCTCCGATCCCCCGGGCACCACCGGTGATCGCGATCGTCCGTCCTACCAGCGAGCGGGGTTGGCGAGCCATGTCGGATCCTCCTGATACCTCGTGATGCGGGTGAGACCACACGATGAGAACGTGTTCTACAGTATGGCGTCCCTCCCGATCAGGCAAGTGGCGAGCTTTCTCATACCCGGACGCGACCCAGCGTCTCGGTGACCGCGGGAAGGGCTCGTTCCCTGTCGGCCGTGGACAGCCCGATGCGCGTACGCCGGTCCACGAGGTCGGACTCGTCAAGCGCGCCCTCGTGCCGGAGCCCGAACAGCAACTCCGCCCGGGTAACCGGGATGCCGTCGGCGATCGGTTCCGCCGCGCCCGGCTCGCAGGCGGCCCCGTCCAGCACCGCGGCGGCCTCCGTCCCGTACCGGCGCACGAGCCGGTCCGGCGCGTCCACCCCGGCGAGCTCCGCACGGTTGCCTGCCCCGACCAGCGGCAGCCGCCTCGTCCGGCACGGCCCGGCCATCACCCCGCTGCGTGCCAGCGCGGCATCCAGCGCGTCCTCGGCCATCCTGCGGTAGGTGGTCAGCTTCCCGCCGACCACGGTGACCAGCCCGTCCGGCGCGGTGAGCACGGCATGCTCACGCGAGACGTCCGCGGAGCGCCCGTTCCCGGAGTCCAGCAGCGGCCGCAGCCCCGAGTACGTACCGAGCACGTCCCGCCGGGTCAGCGGGGCACGCAACGCCGTACTGATGGTCTCGAGCAGGAAGTCGATCTCGGACTCCGAGGCCCGCGGTACGTCGGGGATCTCGCCGCTGGTCTCCTCGTCGGTGAGCCCGACGTACACGCGGTCGTCGCTCGCCGGCAAGGCGAACACGAACCGGTTGCGCTCGCCGGGAACGGGCGTCATCAGACCGGAGGCGAGCTCACCGAAGGCCTCGCGGGGCAGCACCAGGTGCGTCCCCCTGCTCGGCCGCAACGACACGCCGGGCGCGAGCCCGCCTGCCCACACCCCGGTCGCGTTGACGACCATGCGGGCGTCGACCTGCGTGGCCTCGCCGGTCAGCTGGTCACGCAGCACGGCGCCGCCGCCGGTGACGTCCTCGGCCGCGCACCGCGTCAGCACCCGGGCGCCGTGCGCCGCCGCGGTGCGCGCGAGCGCGACCACCAGCCGCGCGTCGTCGGTGAGCTGGCCGTCCCAGCCGAGCAGGCCGCCGCGCAGCCCCTCGGCACGCACCGTCGGTGCCAGCCGCTGCACCTCGGCGCGTGTCACCCGGCGCGACCGCGGTAGCGACTGGTGCGAGGTGCGCGCCGAGAGACGCAGCAGGTCGCCCGCGGCGAAGCCGGCACGTACGAGCGCGGCTGCCGACCCGCTCACCCGCGGCAGCAGCGGCACCAGCTGCGGCAACGGGCGGACGAGGTGCGGGGCCGTCCTGGTCAGCAGGATGCCGCGCTCCACGGCGCTCTCGTGGGCGATGCCGACACTGCCGGAGGCGAGGTAGCGCAGCCCGCCGTGCACGAGCTTCGAGCTCCACCTGCTGGTACCGAAGGCCACGTCGTGCTTCTCGGCGAGCACGACCGACAGCCCGCGACTGGCGGCGTCGAGCGCCACCCCGGTACCGGTGACCCCGCCGCCGATGACGAGCACGTCGACGGGGGACTCGCGGGGAAGCTCCGCGAGCTCGCGCGCGCGGCGCGCGGCGTTCAACGAGGACGGATGCGTGCCGCTCATGGCTTCAGGTACCTCGCAAGCAACTCGCGAAGCTCGCCGTCCAGGGCGTCCAGCCGCGCGCTCTCGCTCGTCGGTGCGTTGTCGGCGAACGCGGGGCCGGTCAGCGCGAACGACCACGCGGTAAGCAGCAGCGACTGCGCCTGGGTCTCGACGTCGGCCGCACGGACCGAGCCGTCCGCGACACCGGCACGCAGACCGCGCTCGATCAGCTCGAGCTGCTGGTCGGTGTTGCGGCCGCGCCGCTGCAACAGGTACGGCAGCAGGAAGTCGGGGTCGAGCTCGATGATCTTGCGCATCAGCGGATGGGCCCGGCTCTGCCGGACGATGCGCACGATCCCCTCCACGAGGCGCTCGCGGGCCGAGTCCGCGGGTATGTCGAACACCCCGTCTGCCAGCGTGCTCCACTCGCGCGTCATCAGTGCCGCGACGACCTCACGCACGCTGCGCCACCGCCGGTACAGCGTCGCCCGCGACACCCCGGCCGCCCGGCCGATCTCGGCCATGGTCATCCGGCGCAGGCCGATGGCCAGCAACAGCTCGTAGGCGGCATCGAGGATGTGCTCCTCATCGATCGCGTTGGCCGCCCGCAGCCCGGCCCCACCGCTGTCCGGCTGACGTAGCGCCTGGCTGTTATGCTGAGACATCATACGTAAAAGTGTATCAGCACGTTACCGGCCGACACACCCGCGAGGTCCCCGTGAGCGAGTCCGATCTCCCCGTCGTGGACATGCACCCCTACCGCTGGGGTGACCCTTCCCGCCCAGCCGAGCTACCCGAGGCCGTACGCACCGCGCTCACCCACCTCGGGGCACGCGAGCCCGCGGGCGAGCCGGCCGAACCGGACGAGATCGCCGTACCGCCGGTCCGGCTCACCGACCGGGCCATCGCGAAGCTGGAGGACGTGGTGGGGCGCGACCACGTGCGCACCGACAGCGCGACGCGGGTCGGGCACACCCGCGGATGGTCCACCCCCGACCTGCTCAAGCTGCGGTCCGGGGACGCGGCGGACGCACCGGACGCCGTGGTCGGCCCCGCCGACCACGAGCAGGTCCTGTCCCTGCTCCAGGTGTGCACCGAGCACCGGATCGCCGTCGTCCCGTTCAGCGGCGGGACGTCCGTGGTCGGCGGGCTCACGCCCCGGCGGGACAGGTTCAACGGGGTGATCACGCTGGATCTGGGCCGGATGGACCGGCTCACCGCCATCGACGAGACCTCCCGGACGGCCACGCTGCAGGCAGGCGTGCGCGGCCCGCACGCCGAGCGGCTGCTCGCCGCGCACGGGTTCACGCTCGGGCACTTCCCGCAGTCCTTCGAGGGGGCCAGCATCGGCGGGTATGCCGCCACCCGTTCGGCCGGGCAGGCCTCCGCCGGGTACGGCCGGTTCGACGAGATGGTCGTGGGCATGACCCTGGCCACCCCGCAAGGCACCATCGAGCTCGGCAGCGCCCCGATGTCCGCCGCCGGACCCGACCTGCGCCAGCTCGTGCTCGGCTCGGAAGGAACCCTCGGCGTGATCACCTCCGTGACCGTGCGGGTACGCCCCGCACCGGCCGAGCGTGTCTACGAGGGATGGCAGTTCGACTCCTTCGAGGCGGGCTCGGACGCGCTGCGCGCGCTCGCCCAGGACGGGCCGCTGCCGACGGTGCTGCGGCTGTCGGACGAGGCCGAGACCAGCGTCAACCTCGCCGACCCGGCACGCGGCCTCGGAAGCGGGGCCGACGGGTGCCTGGCCGTGGCCGGCTACGAGGGCACCGCCGACGGGGTCGCGGCGAACCGCGCGGCTGCCGCCGAGATGCTGCGCGCCGCAGGCGGGCGCCCGCTCGGCACCGAACCCGGCGAGGCGTGGCGCGCGGGCCGGTACCGCGCCCCGTACCTGCGCGACCCGCTGCTCGACGCGGGTGCCCTTGTCGAGACGCTGGAAACCGCCACCTTCTGGTCCAACCTGCACCGGTTGCGTCACGCGGTGACCGAGGCCGTGCGCGCCGAGCTCGAGGCCGCGGGCACCCCGGCGCTCGTGCTGTGCCACATCTCGCACGTCTACGAGACCGGGGCCTCGCTGTACTTCACCGTGGTCTGCGCCCAGGCAGACGACCCTGTCGCGCAGTGGTCCGCCGCCAAGGCCGCGGCGAACGAGGCGATCCGCTCCGCGGGCGGGACGATCACCCACCATCACGGGGTCGGGATCGACCACAGGGAAAGCTACGCCGAGGAGGTCGGCGAGCCTGCCGTCGAGGCGCTGCGCGCTGCGAAGCGGGCGCTGGACCCCGCAGGCATCCTCAATCCCGGCGTGCTCCTCTCCCCGTAGCATGAACGCCGCTGACGACCAGACCACTAGAGGATGAGGGCTGCGATGCGCAGGTACACAGCGCTGATCAACCCGATCGCGGGCGGCGGCCACGCGGCCGAGCGACTGGGCCCGGTGACCCGGCTGCTCGAGCAGTGGGGCGCATCGGTCACCGTCGAGGAGACCCGCGGCCGCGAGCACGCGATATCGGCCGCGGAGCAAGCCGCGGCCCGGGGTGATGTGGTGCTGGCCGCCGGCGGCGACGGGCTGGTGCGCGACGTAGCGGGCGGCGTGGTCACCACCGAAGGGACGCTGGGGATCGTGCCATCCGGGCGGGGCAACGACCTCGCCCGCGCGCTCGCCCTGCCGGAGGAGCCCACCGAGCTCGCGCGGTTGCTGTTCGATGGGCAGGTACGGCAGATCGATGTCCTCGAAGTGGGCGGCGTGATCGTGCCGGGCAACGTCTACGCGGGCATCGACGCCGCGGCCACCTCGATCATCAACGGGAGCAGGTGGGTACCCGCCGGACTGCTGTACCGGCTCGCACCCGTACGCGCGATCCTCACGTGGCGCCCTCCCCGGTACACCCTCAGCACCGACGGGCGGACGTGGTCGTTGCGCGCGCACACCGTCGTGATCGCCAACTCGGGCGCCTACGGCCACGGGCTGTCCATCGTGCCGCAGGCCGTACTGGACGACGGGATGAGCGACCTGCTCGTGGTCGGTACCGGGCCGCGGCGGGAGATCGTGAAGTTCCTGCGCGAGGCCCGCACGGGCGGCCACGTGCACCGCGCGGAGGTCACCCACGAGACGGTCACCGACATCGTCCTGGACGCCGACCGGCCGATCCCGCTGTGCGCCGACGGCGACGAGATCGGCGAGCTCCCCGCCCGGGTGCGCATCCTGCCCGCCGCGCTGAACGTCATCGCCCCCAGCTCGCCGTCCGGGGGCCGACCGAAGGACTCCTCGGGCACCACATACGCACCGAAGAGGACCTCCGGCTCGCCCCTCGGGGCCGCTGACAGGACCGGTACCGGGATGAGGCACGGTAAGGACTGATGAGCGGCGATCACAGCAACAAGCACGGTACGATCCGGGGCTCGCTGCAGCAGCTCGAGTCCCGGCTCCATGAGCTGGACGGCAAGGGGTACGGGCAGTACCGGTCGATCGAGGGCAGCTGGGAGGCCAACGGTTTCGTCGTGGAGCTGCTCAAGGCCCAGACGGACCCGTTCGCCCCGGCAAGCCGCGTCGAGGTGCGGGTGCCCGCGCGCGCCGCGGGCTTCCCCGAACACCTCTGGGCCAACCGGGTGCGCGCCCGAGGGCTCGCCGACTTCGTGCTGCGCGCCCTCGGCAAGCGGCTGCGCAACTCGGAGCTCAACATCGACGTCGGCGGGCAGGAAGTACTCGACCGCAGCGCCGTACGGGTGCGCGACGGGGACCTGACCCTGCGGATGGGGCTGAACCTGCCAGGACCACGCAGGCGGATCGACGGCAAGGGCGCGCGGAAGGCCCTGTGCGAGCAGCTGCCGGACGCGGTGAACGCCGCCGCCCGTCACGCCGCCCTCGACGCAGAGGCGCTGGAGGAGTTCGTCGACTCCGTCGAGGACACCGACGCCTTACGCAGGGCACTACCCTCGCTGGGCCTGGTGGGCTTCGTCGCCGACGGCGCCATGCTGGCGCGGCGCAGCGGCACCGATGACCGGCCGCTTGTCGACGGCATACCGTTCCACTCGCCCGAGTCGATGCGGGTGAGCGTCGACCTGCCGAACCGGGGACGGGTCAGTGGCATGGGCATCGGCGAGGGCATCACGCTGATCGCCGGCGGCGGGTTCCACGGCAAGTCCACCCTGCTGCGGGCGCTCGAGCACGGGGTCTACGACCACATCCCCGGCGACGGGCGGGAGCTGGTCGCCAGCAGGGACAGCGCGGTGAAGGTGCGCGCGGAGGACGGCCGCAGCGTGCAGCGCGTCGATGTCAGCTCCTTCGTCGGGCGGCTGCCCAACGGTGCCGACACGAGCGACTTCTCCACCACCAACGCCTCCGGGTCGACCTCGCAGGCGGCCACGACCGTGGAGGCCCTGGAGGCGGGCGCGGACGTGTTGCTGATCGACGAGGACACCGCCGCGACCAACATGATGATCCGGGACGCGCGGATGCAGGCACTGGTCGCCAAGGACAACGAGCCGCTGACGCCGTTCATCGACCTCGCGCGCCCGCTGTACAGCCAGCACGGCGTGTCCACCGTGCTGGCCATGGGCGGCTCGGGTGACTATCTCGACATCGCCGACCGGGTCATCATGATGGCCGCGTACGAGGCCTACGACGTCACGACCGAGGCGTTCCGGCTGCGCTCCGACGAACCCGAGCGGCGCACCGAGACCGACCGGTTCCCCCGGGTCCGGCAACGGGTGTGCCGGCCGGACGCGCTCGGCAAGGACAGCAAGGGCAAGCGGCGGATCAAGCAGCGCGGCACCGACACCCTGGTACTCGGCGGCGACGACATCGACCTGCGCGCGGTCGAGCAGATCGTCGACACCAGCCAGGTCATGGGGATCGGCCTGGCGCTGAGCTACGGCGTGGAGAAGGGGCTGCTGGACGGCAAGCGCTCCGTCGCGGAGTTCCTGGACCTGCTGGACCGCGACCTGGCAGAGTCCGGGGCGGACGCGCTCCAGCGTGGCTTCCTCGGAGACTTCGCCGTGCCGCGCCGCTACGAGGTCGCCGCCGCGCTGGCCAGGCTGCGTTCGTTGCGGATCAGCGCGACCAGGGACAGCGAGTCCGGGTCCTGACCGCGCACGTGCGCGAACGTCCGGTAACAGCGTGCTCTGATCTACGTCACAATCCTTATTAGCATCCGGACAACTATTGTTACGGTACGGCGATGAGCACGCTGGATCCCACGACACCGGTGCTGGTCGGAGCAGGCCAGGTCGGCGCGACCGACTCCACAGGGACGATCTCCATCCCGGACCTGATCTCTTCCGCCGCCCGCGACGCGCTGGCCGATACCGGAGCAGGCACGGACGGGCTGCGGGACGACATCCAGCTCGTGGGTGTCGCCGACTGCCTCACGTGGCGTCCCAGCGATCCCGGCCGCGAGCTGGCCGAGGAGCTCGGTGCGAAGCCGCGCGAGACCGTGGCCACCCGCGCGAGCGGCACCAGCCCGCTCGATCTGCTGGCCGACGCCTGCCAGCAGATCCGGGACGGCGAGATCGACACCGCGCTGCTCGCCGGCTGCGAGGCAGTCCGGGCGCTGCAGCAGGGCCGGATCGACAACGGGCAGGTCACCGAGGACGGTCCCGGACCGACCCGCACGCTCGGGTCCGACAAGCACGCCAACCACCCCGCGGAGGAAGCCGCCGAGCTGCGCCTGCCTGTGCACTTCTACCCGCTGTTCGAGAACGCCCTGCGGGCGGCGGCCGGGCGCGGTGTCGAGGAGCACCAGCGATGGGTCGCGCGGCTGTGGGCACGCTTCGCCGACGTGGCCAGGACCAACCCGCACGCGTGGAACACGGCGGGCCCCGGGGCGGAGGAGATCGCCGACCCTACGAACAACCGCATGGTCGCCTTCCCCTACCGCAAGCTCACCATCGCCAACATCTACGTCAACCAGGCGGCCGCGGTCGTGCTGTGCTCGGCTGCCGCGGCCGAGCGGGCGGGGATCCCGCGCGAGAACTGGGTGTTCGTGCACGGCACGGCGGCAGCCAACGACCACTGGTACGTCGGCAACCGTGCCGAGCTGCACCGCTCGCCCGCCATTCGCGCGGTCGGGCGCGCGCTGCTCGGCCACGCCGGCCTCGCCGTCGACGACATCGCCTACCGTGACCTCTACTCCTGCTTCCCGTCCGCCGTGCAGGTGGCCGCGAACGAGCTCGGCATCGAGCTGGACGAGCCGCATCCCGCGCCGACCGTGACCGGCGGGCTCACCTTCGCGGGAGGCCCGGGAAGCAACTACGTGATGCACTCGCTGGCCACGCTGCACGAGCGTCTCCGCAAGGATCCCGGGGCGAGCGGGCTGGCCACGGCGACGGGTTGGTACCTGACCAAGCACGCCGCTGTCGTGCTGTCGGCACGCGAGCCGCAGGACCGTTACGCCCACCACGACGTGCAGTCCGAGGTGGACGCCCATCCCGCGCGGGAGATCGCGGAGGACTACACCGGAAGGGCCGTCGTGGAGACCTACACGGTCAGCCACGACCGCTCAGGGGAGCCCACCATCGGTCATCTCGTGTGCCTGCTCGACGACGGGCGCCGCGCGTTCGCGATGACCCAGGACCCGGGAACCATCGCCGCGCTTCTGGAGCGTGACCCGATCGGCGCTCGGGTCGACGTGCCGGAGTGCACCCTGGTGGAGTAGGGCGGCCCACCGCACCCTCCGGGGTGCTCAGCCGCCCTGCTCGGTGGCAGCCTGCTCGGCCACGCTCCAGGCCTCGTCGTGCGCGGCGCGCCCCTCGAGCTCGCCGCCGGCCAGCCTGGTGAGGTACTCGGCCCACAACACCGACCCCGGGTTGCCGAAGTCGTCCGTCCCCTCGCCGCGCGCGAGCGCGATCCCGCGCTCGATTCCCTCGATGATCCCGGCGTCCACATAGGATATCCAGGAACCCGGTTCGCCGAGCGAGTAGTAGTCGAGGAACGCGATGACACCCTCGATATTGCGCCACCGGGATTGGTAACCGGGCAGCAGCTCCACGGCCGGCCCTTCGGGCATGCCACGGACGAGCTCGGCCCGCTCGGGCATCGACATCAGGTTGATCTCTTCGGCTGTGCAGTCGAGGCTCGCGGCACACTCGTCCGGCCCGCGAGGAACGACCCCGGCCGCTGCCGCAGGCGCGAGAAGCGCCAGTACCAGCGACACCATCGCCGCGAGGGCCCCGACACGTCGTGAGCGCATGACCACCACACTCCGGTGAGCCGACAGCAGTGCCTACCCGTGGAACCGCGCACGGAGCCCAGCTTGTTGACTTTATGTCAGCAACACTCGGAGGTCGCTATTTCTTCCCCGCCGCCTTCGCGGCTTTCTTGAAGGCCCGCACCTCGTCCAGGGTGACCTCGTCGACGACATCGGCCACCGAGCGCCGGGCGCCGTCCTCCCCGTATGAGCCCGCGGCCTCGCGCCAGCCGTCGGGCTGGACTCCCAGCTGCTTACCGAGTAACGCGAGGAAGATCCTGGCCTTCTGGTCCCCGAAGCCCGGCAGGTCCTTGAGCCTGCGCAGCACCTCACGGCCGTCCGGCTCGTCACGCTCCCACAGCCGGGTCACGTCGCCCTCGTAATGCTCGAGCAGGTACTGGCACAGCGTCTGGATCCGCTTGGCCATCGAGCCCGGGTAGCGGTGCACTGCGGGTTTCTCGGCGCAGAGCGCCGCGAACTCCTCGGGATCGGCACCCGCGATCGACTCGGCGTCGACGCTGCCGAACCGGTCCGCGATCTTCTTCGGCCCCGCGAACGCGACCTCCATGGCGACCTGCTGGTCGAGCAACATCCCCACGAGCACGGCAAGCGGGTTCTCGGCGAGCAGCGCGTCGGCGTCCGGATCCTGCGTCAAACACAACGTCGTGGTCATGGCGCCAGTATTTCACGGCCCATCGCCCCGCGCGTCGCGCCAGGCTCACCCCGGCAGGCTCGCGCACGTAAGGTGTCGCCCATGGCGATCGACGGAACAGGGGTACCCATCCGCGTCATCGACGCATTCACCGGGGAACCGTTCACCGGCAACCCCGCGGCGGTGTGCCTGCTGGAGCCAGGCGGCTGGCCGGACGAGAACTGGATGCGCCGGGTCGCCGCCGAGATGCGGCACTCGGAGACGGCCTTCGCCTACCCCCTTCCGGACGGCGAGGGAGCCGACTGGGCGCTGCGCTGGTTCACCCCGACTGTCGAGGTGGACCTGTGTGGCCACGCCACGCTCGCCACCGCGCACGCGCTGCACACCGACGCAGGCCGTACCGGCACCATCCGGTTCAGCAGCCGTAGCGGGATCCTTGCGGCGCACACCCACGCGGGCGGGTCGATCACCCTGGACTTCCCCGCCGCGCGGCTCGCGGCCGTCCCGGTCGCGAGCGCGCTGACCGAGGCCCTCGGCGCCGGCCCGGAAGCGACCTTCGACACCGGCGGCCTCGGGGACGTGCTGGTGGTCGTGCGGGACGAGGTCACCGTGCGGGCACTGGAACCGGACCTGCCCGCGCTCGCGCGGTGGTGCCGGGCGGAGAACGTCCGTGGCGTGATCGTCACCGCGCCCGCGGCGGAGCCGGGTACCGGCTACGACTACGTCTCCCGCTTCTTCGCGCCCGCCGTCGCCGTCGACGAGGACCCGTTCACCGGCAGCGCGCACACCGCGCTCGCCCCGTACTGGTCGCGGCGCCTCGACTCCACCGAGCTGATCGGGCTGCAGGCGTCGGCCCGTGGCGGAACCGCCCGCACCGTGGTCGCCGGTGAGCGCGTGCACCTCACCGGGCGTGCGGTCACGGTGCTCGACGGCACCGTGCTGGCTGCCGACGGGTGACCCGCACCGCGATCGCCAGGGTTGCGGGTCACCGACGGAGCCGAAGGTGACCCCGGTTCCTTAGAAGGAGCCCGATGTCACGTTCGGCTCCCCGCCCGTAGGTGCTTGGCAGGCAGCACGCGGCGGCGGTCCGTCACGGCGATCATCGCGACGCTGCCGATGACCAGCCAGATCGCCAGCTCGAGCACCCCGGAGTACCCGCCGGAGGCTCCGGTGGTGATCGCGCTCAGCGCCCGCACGGCCCCCTGGGTCGGCAGCAACGCCCCCAGGGCGGAGAAGCTCGCCGGGACCGTGGAGATCACGTTGATGCCCAGCGTCAGCACCAGCACCGCCACGGACACGAACCGGCCCGGGCGCTTGAATATCGCCACCAGCGCCTGGTTGAGCACCATGAAGGCGGCCGCGGCCAGCAACGAGACGCCGAGGAACGCCATCACCTCGCCGAAGCTCAACCCCAGTACCGGCCACAGGATGAGACTCACCGCAACGGCACTGATCGTCGCGATCGTCGCACCGGGCACCGCGGCGCGCAGGATGATCTTCCAGCTGGGGTCCCTCGAGGTCAGCACCTCGGGCGGCACGGCCCGGGTGACCAGGTAGGTCGCCAGCCCCCCTGCCCACAGGGCGAGCGCCATGAACAGTGCCACCGCGGCGCGGCCGAAGTCCGGTGTCCCGCGGACGTCCGCCGCGGTCGGCGTCGCCGCGATCTCGCTGAGGTGCTCGCGCTCGTCCTCGTCGTAGTTCGGCACCTCGTCCTGCCCGTCGTCCAGCTCGGAGGCAAGCTGTTCGGTACCGCCGTGCACGTCGTCCGCGCCGCCTGCCAGCTCCGCCGCACCGCCGGACAACCTGGAGGTGCCGCCGGCGAGCCCGCGAGCCCCCGTCGCCAGCTCCGCGGCACCGGAGTCGAGCTCGACGATGCCGCTGTGCAGCTCGTCCGCGCCATCCGCGGCCTCGGCGATACCCGCGGTGAGCCCGGGCATCTCGTCTGCAAGCCGCTCATTGCCATCGGCGACCTGCTCGGCGCCGTCGGCAAGCCCGGTGACCGCCTCCTTGGCCTGCACTGCCGCGTCCCGCACGCGCGAGGTCGCCCCGTCGATCGCCGCGGCGTGCTCGCTGACCTGCTCGGACAGGCTGGTCAACTGCTCACAGAACTCGGCCTCGCCGCCCTCGTCGGCGCAACGCTCCGCCATCCGGCCGAGTTTGTCCGCGGTCTCCTTCGCCGACGGCAGGGCGTCCACCGCGTCGATCACCCGGTCCGCCAGCGGGGCCACCGTGTCCGCGATCTGCCGGTTGCCCTTGGCGACCTCGCGCGCGCCCTCGGCGAGCTTGCGGGTCAGTTCCGGCAGCCGCGCGGTCTCGTCCCGCGCCTCGCCGAGGCCGTCCGCGAGCTCCCCGGCGCCGGCGGACAGCTCGCCGGTGCCGGCGGCGAGCTCCTCGGCACCGCCGGCCAGCTCCTGTGCCGCCCGGTTCAGCTCGCCTGCGCCGCCGGCCAGGTCCTCGGCGCCGCCGGCGAGTTCGCCCGCACCTCCTGCCAGCTCGAAGGCCCCGTCGACGGCCTCGCCGAGCTGGTCGTGCATCTCGGTGAACGCCCCGTAGATCTGCTCGAGCTGCGATTGCACGACCTCCCGGTTGAGCTCGTCGACCTGCTCCTCGGCGGATCGCTTGCTGGCCTGGGGATCGGCCAGCCCGGCGCTGTCGGAGACCTCGATCTCCAGCAACGCCCTCGTGGCCTCCATCGGGTCCTCGTTCGCGGTCGACGTGGCGTGCGCGGAGAACGTCTCCGGGATGGTCACCGACGCGACGTAGCTCCCGTCGTCCACACCGGAACGCGCGTCCTCGGCATCGGTGAGCACCCACGAGTACCCGCCGGGGTCATCGTCCTGGGTGAGTTTCGCGGCCAGCTCCCGGCCGATGGGCATCATCTGGCCGTCGATCTCGACCGGTTCGTCGTTGTTGACCACGGCGGCTCGCGCGTCGTCGTGCTCGCCATGGGGTGCGGCGAACGCCCACGTGAGCAAGCCGAGCACCAGGACGGGGATGACGACCAGCCCCGCCCAGGTCCGCCAGGACAGCGGTCCCGGCGCGTGGGCGCGAGCGGTGTTGGCCAGTGGATTCAGCATCAGGGCACCTCAACGAGCCGGCGAGACAGGTCGATCGTCGACAACCGCGTCGGGGGCAGGATGTCGACGAGCAGGTTCGGGTCCTGGCAGGTGAACACGACCCCGGCGGGGGTCCCGTCCGGGGTGATCGGCCGCGCGAGCAGCGTGCGCAGGGTGTCGCGCTGGCCGGTGTTGACCACCGCGTCCAGGTCGTCGAACAGGAGCAAGGACACGCCGTCGGACAGTGCCGACCGCGCCTCGTCCGCGGGCGTGTCGGTGTCGCGGCAGGCGATCAGCGCCACGCGGGTACGCACCGCCCGAGCGTGCTGCGGGACCACCCTGCCGAGCACCTTCAGGTCCCCGTCGATGCCGGGCACCCGGCCGCCGATCGCGTACAGCAGCGCGGACTTGCCGGACGGTCCGGAGCCGTGCACGCCGAGCAGACCCCCCGGGAAGAGGTGGGTTTCCACACCGGAGAACACCACGCGGCCCCTGTCGTCGGTCAGGCTCAGCTCGCGCGCGCTGACAACCTCGGCCGAGTCCGGGGCCGGCCAGTCGGCCAGCTGCAGCTCGTGCTCCAGGGCGCCACCTTCGGCGTCGAAAGCGGGCAGCTTGCGGTCCAGCCTCGGCGGAAGCCCCCACGCGCGCTCGCCGAGCAACGACAGGATCGCGGGCACCAGCGTCATCCGCACGAGGAAGGCATCGACGAACACCCCGACCGCGAGGCTGAACGCGATGGGCTTGAGCGTCGCCATACCCTCCGGCACGAACGCGGCGAACACCGCGAACATGATGACGGCGGCGGCGACCACCACCCGGGACGCGGAGACGAACCCGGTCTCGATCGCGCGGTGCGGATCGCCACCGTGCACGTAGTCCTCGCGGATACGGGAGACCAGGAAGACCTGGTAGTCCATGGCGAGTCCGAAGAGGATGCCCATGAGCATGATCGGCAGGAAGCTGATCACGCTACCGGTCTCGGTGACGTTCAGCAGCTCCGCGAAGTGGCCATGCTGGAACACCAGCGCGGTGGCGCCGAACGCGGCACCGACGGACAGGAGGTAACCCACGCTCGCCTTGATCGGTACCCAGATCGAGCGGAACACCATCGCCAGCAGCAACAGCGACAGCCCGACGACGATGCCCCCGAACGGCAGCAACGCGTCACCGAGCTGGTCCGATACGTCGATGGCGATCGCGGTCAGCCCGGTCACGGAGGTGCTCACGCCGTAGACCTCGGCGAAGTGCTCCTCGTGGTCACGCAGCGTCTGGACGAGCTGCTTGGTCTCCGCTGAATCGGGTCCGCTCGAGGGGACCACCTGGATGACGCCGGTATCGGCGTCACGGTTCGGTGTGGCCAGCGGGACCGTCTGCACACCGTCGAGCTCCTCGATGTCCTCGGCGATGCCGTCGACGACACCGACCGGGTCGTGCGAGCCGATGATGTCCGCGACCACCAGCAACGGGCCGTTGTAGCCCGGGCCGAAGTGCTCGGTGAGCGCGTCGTAGGCATCCCGTGCGGGGGCGCCTTCCTCCTCGCTGCCACCGTTCGGCAGGGCGAGCTGGAGGCTGCCACCCGGCAGGGCGATCAGGCCGAGTCCGGCGACCAGCACCACGATGGTGACCACGGGCGCCCGCGTCACCCCGCGCACCCACTTCGCGGCCAGGCCCGCCCGTGCGGTGCGCCGCCTTCCGTCCCGCGCGCGGCGCGGCGTGCGGGGGCGCAGGCGCCTGCCCGCGAACGCCATCAGGGCGGGCAGCAGGGTGACGGCGACGAGCACCGCGATCATCACCGCGCCCGCTGCGGCGATCCCCATCGTGGTGAGGAACGGGATGCCCGCCACGAACAGCGCCAGCAGCGCGATCATCACGGTGACACCCGCGAACAGCACCGCCGACCCGGCGGTCGCGACGGCGCGCGCGATGGACTCCTCGACCTCGATTCCCTCGGCGAGCTGGTCGCGATGCCGGGAGAGGATGAACAGAGCGTAGTCGATCCCGACCGCGAGCCCGAGCATCACCGCGAGCATCGGGGCGGTCGACGAGATCGGGGTCAGCACGGTCACGGCCATGATCAGGCTGACAGAGACCCCAACGCCGATCAGCGCGGTGATCAGCGGCATCCCCGCGGCAAGGAACGACTTGAACAGCACGAGCAACACGACGAGCGCGACGCCGACACCGATGATCTCGACGATGCTGAACTCCGGCACGAGCTCCTCGAAGGCCTTGCCACCGGTGTGCACCTCGGCACCGGCACCGATGTCGGCACGCAGCTCCTCGGCGATGGCCGCGATGTCGCTCCTGGTGCGATCGGAGACGTCCTCGATGGCGACGTCGAGCGGCACCGCGATCAGGGCCGCGCGCCCGTCCGGGGACACGGCATCATGCACGTCCTCGTCGAACGGGTTCGCCACCAGCGCGACATCGGGGACCTCTTCGATCTCGGCGACCGCGGCCTCGACAGCCTCCCGGTTGGCCGGGGTGTCCACCCGCTCGCCCTCGGGTACGACCGCGACCAGCTGCGCCTGCGCCCCGCTCATCTCGGGGAAGACGTGCCCGAGGTAGTCCAACGTCTCCTGGGACTCGGAGCCGGGTATGGCGAAGGTGTCGTCGGTGCCCTGACCCAGCAGCATCGCGGCACCGCCGGAGAGTGCGAGAAGGGCGATCCAGGCCGCCAGGACGAGGGCCCGGCCGCGGGCCGTGGCCCGGCCCAGGCGGTACAGCAACGACGACAATTCACACTCCCGGGGCTTTCACCTCGATCGATACACGGTGTATCGTCCTACTCTAAGTACGCTAGGTGCTTGCTGGGCGTGGAATGCGGGGCGGATCACACGATGACGCAGGCAACAGAGGGCGGCCCCACGGCCGAGGCAGTCGATCAGGTCCCGCGCCCTCGCACGACACCCCGGCGCGCCGAGACGCGGCGCAGGCTGGTCGACGCGGCGTTCGACGTACTCACCGAGCACGGGATCCGGGACGCGCGGATCGAGCTGATCTGCGAGCGGGCCGGCTTCAGCCGGGGTGCGTTCTACTCGAACTTCACCAGCAAGGAAGACCTGTTCCTCGCGATGTACGAGGAACAGATGCACGAGCGCGGCGAGCGTCTGCGGGTCGTCATCGACGACGTCCTGGCCGGCAACGTCGTGGCGGAGCGGCAGTCGCTGCGGGAGACCGTCCGGCAGATCGGCACGCTGTTCATGGAACCGCTCGTGCCTGACCAGCGGTGGCACCTGCTCGTCAGCGAGTTCCGGGTGCATGCGCTGCGGCAGCCGCGCCTACGGGAACAGGCCGAGCGGGCGCAGCGCCGGTTCTTCGACGAGATCGGCGACATTCTCGCCGACATGCTCCGGCGACTCGACATCACGCTCCGGGTAACGCCGCACGACGCGGTGTCGGTCCTGGCGGCGATATACGAGAAAGCCCTGGAACGCGCCCTGTTCGAGGGCGTGGACGCGACCACGGACGATCGGCTGCTCACCGAGGTGCTCCCCGAGGTGCTGCTGTCACTGATCGTGCGCGAGGACTGAGCGGGCCACGACCCGTACGTCACGGACAACCCTGATCACCGCGCGCACCACCGGCTCAACCGGACTCACGGCAGGATGGCAGGGCAGGTGCGCATGCGGGTCCGCCACCAGCGGCTGGCCACCCCTGATTCGACTACCTGCTCTGCTCCCCGCGGGAGCTGGAGGCACCGTCGGCCGGCTCGCCGTGGCAGCTCGCTGACGTGCACCAGGCCGAGGGTGGCGACTACCTCGCGATCCTGGAGCGGCGATGAGCCGGCACAGCGCTTTGCCGCCGACTCCGGGCCGCACGGCCCGCGCCTGTAGCCGATAGCGACGTAGACGCATGTGTGCAGGCAATACAAGCAGGCACCGCCCATGTGATCACGTCAAGACGCCCGGATACACTGGCCGAGCCGGGCCGTTAGCTCAATTGGCAGAGCTGCGGACTTTTAATCCGTAGGTTCTGGGTTCGAGTCCCAGGCGGCCCACAAAAACCCCAGTTCACAGGCCTATTCGTCACCTTCCGATGGTCTTGTTGCCGCTTTGCTGCCCTCTTTCCGGCCTAGCGCATCGAGTACATTCGCCGGATTCCGGGACGGCGCCTTACGCCCAAGATAGGTCGGGTTGAGCGACGGAGCGGGCGTCCTGGCGTGCTCAGATCACGTCGAGAAGGCTCCGGTGAACACGACCCGATTCCAGTCCGGATCGAGCAGCTGCAGTATCCGCGACGACGTGGCATCTCGGGGACCGTTGTGTTCCAGCCCGGCCCGATCGAGGTGCTCCACAAGCGCGTCTAGGTCGGATTCGTCCAGGACCATCGTCGAGCAGCCTGCCCGATCCGGTTCAGTCCAGACTTGTACACCGAATGTGTCGCTCAGGTGCCACTCAACGAGACCTGCCATCGGTCGAGCGTCCGGCTGCCGGGAGAACAAGGTGGTGTACCACTCGACGGCTGTATCGAGCTCGCTCACGGTCATCTGCGCGAGCATCCGTGTGATCGTCATCCTGCTGCCTTCCTCGTTGTTGACCACTCACACGTACTGACGTGCGAGCAACAGCGAAGTCATCGCCATCAGGCGCTCCGGCTTGGATGATTCGAACGGCCCCGTGTCAAGCGTCAGCCGAGACTCGACACCGTGACGCCCTGGTAGTCGGCGGTACGGGCGGCGCCCGTGGTGCGGTATTCGAGCAGCAGCAGGCCCTGTGGCGTGGCTTCGTGCCGGACGAGTCGTAGGCCGGTCGCTGAGCTCGGGTGTGTGAGCAGGCGCCGCCCCGACCCGATCACGACGGGTGCCACGGCGAGGTGCAGCGTGTCGATGAGCCCCGCGGAGAGCAGTGTGTTGCCGAGCCGTGCGCTGCCGTGAACCTGGAGCTCACGTCCCGGTCGCTCGGTGAACTCGCGGATAGCTTGCGCGGCGTCACCGCGCAGTACCGTGGTTGGCCGCCAGCTTCCGGTCGCGAGCGTGTTCGACACGACGTACTTCGGCAGGGAGTTCATCCGCTCGGTGAAGGGATCGTCGGGGTCGGTGATCTGCGGCCAGTCGCGTGCGAATGCCTCGTACGTTCGGCGTCCGAGTAGCAGGCCGTCGGCAAGGTCGAGCCACTCGGACGCGCGCTGGATGAACACCTCGTCGAGATACGGCACGAGCCAGCCGCCGCTGATGAAACCGTCGCTGGTGTCCTCGGTGCGCGAGCCGGGTCCCTGACTCACGCCGTCGAGGGTGATGAACTGAAGCATGGTGATCTTCATCGTGCGCTCTCCACGAATCGGGTGAGCTGGTCGGCGACGGTGCCCCAGCCCTCCGTGAAGCCCAGGTCCGCATGGCGCTTCCGCGCGGCCGGATCGCCGTGGCGCACGATGATCCGGTAGTCGGTGCCGTCCGCGTGATCGTGCAGCGTGACCTCGGCGGTCATCGCGACGGGATCGGGATTCGCCGGACGCCACCCGCCGTCCACGGTGTTGGTGAACACGATGCGCTCGCGCTCTTCCACCAGCAGGAAGCACGCATCGAGGTGCGGGACGAACGTGACACCGTCCTCGCTCATCCGCGTGACGAACGCGCCGCCGGGGCGAGCCTCCAATCGGTCGACGCGGCACAGGGTCGGAGCGGGTACCCACCACTGCGCCAGGCTGGCCGGATCGGTCCACGCGTCCCATACGGCCTTGCGCGGCGCGCGGATGATCCGTTCGATGCTGAGGTCGAGCTCGGGGTTCATGTCGTGTTCCTCTCCGTGGAGTTCGTGACGAACTGATCGAGCCGATCGGTGCGCTCCTCCCAGAGGCGCCGCTGCTCTGCCAGCCAATCCTCGACGACCGCGAGCCGTTCCCGGTCGAGCTCACAGGTGCGCACGCGGCCGCACTTCACCGTGCGGATCAGCCCGTTCGACTCGAGCGTCCGCACGTGCTTCATGAACGAGGGAAGGGTCATCGTCGCCTCGCGGGCCAGGTCGCCGACACTCGCAGGCCCATGCCCGAGGCGGTGGATCACGGCCCGTCTCGTCGGGTCCGCGAGAGCGAGGAAGACCCCATCGAGCCCCGTCAAATACTGTGCCACATGGCTAAGTATCGACCGCTACAACGCTTAGCGCAAGGGCAAAGTGTCGACATGCCTGCCTACCCACCGAGCAAAATCGCCTGGGCACACCTTCGGGCACGAACCGGTGTCCGGCGGTGAGGAAGCAGAAGCGATCTCGATTCCGGACAGCGGCCCGCCGAGGTGACGAGCACCGGGCCGACGTTGCCGCGTCAGCCGCGCCCGTGCGGTGTCAGCCACGCTTCCGGGTCGGGGCCCTTGGGCACGATCTGGGTCGGGTTGATGCTGGTGTGTACCACGTAGTAGTGGGTCTTGATCTGCTCGAAGTCGATCGTTTCACCGAAACCGGGGGTTTGGTAGAGGTCGCGGGCGTACGCCCACAGCACGGGCATCTCCGACAGCTTCTGCCGGTTGCACTTGAAGTGGCCGTGGTAGACGGCGTCGAAGCGGACCAGTGTGGTGAACAGCCGGATGTCTGCCTCCGTGATGGTGTCCCCCATCAGGTACCGACGCCCCGCCAGCCGTTCCTCGAGCCAGTCGAGGCTCGTCCACAGCCGGTCGTAGGCCTCCTCGTAGGCCTCCTGGGATCCGGCGAAGCCGCAACGGTAGACGCCGTTGTTGATCTCGGTGAAGATTCGCTCCATGACCACGTCCATCTCCTCGCGGAGCGCGGCGGGCCACAGGTCCGGTGCATCCGGCTTGATGTAGTCGGTCCACTCGTGCCAGAAATCGTGGGTGATCCACGGGAAGTCGTTGGTGACCAGCTTCCCGCTGGAAACCTCGACGATCGCGGGCACCGTGATACCGCGTCGGTAGTCCGGGAACCGCCGGAAGTACGCCTCCTGCAGCCGCTCGATACCCAGCACCGGGTCACGGCCGCCCGGGTCGAGGTCGAAGGTCCAGCTGCGCTCGTCATGGGTGGGGCCGGGTTGCCCGAGCGAGATCACATCCTCCAGCCCGAGCAGCTTGCGGACGATGACGCTCCGGTTCGCCCACGGGCACGCAGGAGCTGCGATCAGTCGGTACCGGTCCGGCTCGACGGGCCACAACTCGCCGTCGACCGGCCCGTGCTCGGGCCTGCGGGCATCCTTGGTGATCCGGTCCGGCACGTAGTTCATATCCCGGCGGAACGACTTGTCGGCCATACGCCCAGCCTACGTCCGGCCGGCCCGCGATGTCGGCCCGCCGAACGGCGGCGTCAGCCGCAGGGCGATCGGGACGAGTCGATCCTCGGGCGGTGAACCGCTCCGGGCGTCAGGCACCCACTTTTGTGGGTAGCCGGTTGAGCGCACCGCGGCGAGGGTGGCGTACTTCACCCCGTTACCCAGCACATCACGACGACCGGAGGGTCCATGTACGCAGCGACGCCGCAACGCCCGAGCTACGCGTCAGGCACGTCCGAGGTCCCGCTGCTCGGTGACACGATCGGCGACAACCTCGCCCACACCGTCGCGGCGTTCGGTGACCGTGAGGCGCTGGTCGACCACCCGAGCGGCAGGCGCTGGACGTACCGGGAGTTCGCCGCGGACGTCGACGCCGTCGCGCTCGGCCTCGCCGCGCGCGGTGTCGGCAAGGGTGACCGGGTGGGCATCTGGTCCCCGAACTGTCCGGAATGGACGCTTGTGCAGTACGCGACGGCGAAGCTCGGCGCGATCCTGGTCAACATCAACCCGGCCTACCGCACGCACGAGCTGACCTACGTCCTCAACCAGGCCGGTATCAGCACCCTCATCTCGGCGTCCGGCTTCAAGTCGTCGGACTACGTCGCCATGATCGACGAGGCTCGGCCGGACTGCCCTACCCTGAGCGACGTGCTGGTTCTCGGCACCCCCGAGTGGCACGACCTGCTCGCCACGGGTGCGGCCGCCGACCGCGCCAGGCTCGACGACATCGCGGCCACCCTCTCGCCGGACGACCCGATCAACATCCAGTACACCTCGGGCACGACCGGGTTCCCCAAGGGCGCGACGCTGTCGCACCACAACATCCTCAACAACGGCTTCTTCGTCGGCGAGCTGTGCGGCTACACCGAGGCCGACCGGATCTGCATCCCGGTGCCGTTCTACCACTGTTTCGGCATGGTGATGGGCAATCTCGCCGCCACGAGCCACGGCGCCTGCATGGTCATCCCCGCGCCCGGTTTCGACGCCGCAACGACACTGGAGACCGTTGCCGCCGAGCGCTGCACCTCGCTGTACGGCGTGCCCACGATGTTCATCGCCGAGCTGTCCGAGCCGTCGCTCGACGAGTACGACGTGTCGAGCCTGCGCACCGGGATCATGGCGGGCGCTCCCTGCCCGGCCGAGATCATGAAGCAGGTCATCGACCGGCTGGGCATGCGCGAGGTCACCATCTGCTATGGCATGACGGAGACGTCACCGGTGTCGATGCAGACCCGTACCGACGACACCATCGAGCGCCGGGTGTCGACGGTGGGGCGGGTGCACCCGCACCTCGAGGTGAAGATCATCGACCCGGAATCCGGACTGACCGTGCCACGCGGCACCCCTGGCGAGTTCTGCACCCGCGGCTACTCGGTGATGCTCGGGTACTGGCAGCAGGCGGACGAAACGGCCGAGGCCATCGACGCCGCACGCTGGATGCACACCGGCGACATCGCCGTGATGGATGACGAGGGGTACGTCCAGATCACCGGCCGCATCAAGGACATGATCATCCGGGGTGGCGAGAACATCTACCCGCGCGAGATCGAGGAGTTCCTGCATACCCACCCCGACATCGTCGATGCGCAGGTTATCGGCGTGCCGGACGAGCGGTACGGCGAGGAGACGATGGCGTGGGTCATCCTCCGCGACGGCGCCGAGCCGATGACCGCCGAGTCGCTGCGGGAGTTCGCCACCGGCAGGCTCACGCACTACAAGATCCCCCGTTACGTGCACGTCGTCGACGAGTTCCCGATGACCGTCACCGGCAAGGTGCGCAAGGTCGACATGCGTGAGCAGGCACGCGAGATCCTCTCCGGAGGTCGCTGATCAGGCAATTCCTGTGCGACACTTGCCAGATGCCGCGAGCACGGTTAGAGGGCCTGGTCGAGCGGATCCGGAGTTCGGCCGGACTCGACGGCTCGTTCGGCGCGGAGATAGCGCCCCGTAGCGACCGGTACCTGATCGACCGGGTGTCCGGGCAGCGCATGGACCCGCTGAACGGCGTCGTCGTCGAGGCCGGCGCCGGCATCGGCGGCAAGGCGATGCTGCTGGGCAGGCCGATGGCGGTCACCGACTACCAGCGCGCCGACTGCATCACGCACGACTTCGACCAGCCGGTCGCACAGTCGGGACTACGGTCGATCCTGGCGATTCCGGTGTTGCTGGACGGCGTGCCGCGCGCGATGATCTACGGCGCCCTGCGCAGCGCGAACCCGATCAGCGACCGGCGGATCGACATCGCCTACCGGCTGATCAACCAATACCGGTTCGACCTGCGGGTGGACGACGAGGTGGCACGCCGGTTCGACGAGCTCGACACCGCGGCGGGTGCCCGGGAGTCGGCACACTTGCGCGAGCAGCTACGCGCCGTCCACGCCGAGGCGCGCGCTCTCGCCGACGAGGTCACCGACCCCGAGCTGCGGGCCCGCATCGAGGCGTTGTCCGTGCGGGCCGGTGGCGGCGGGCAACCGAGCGAGCCGCCTCAGGCCGACTACCAGCTCACCCGCCGCGAGCTGGACGTCGTGGTGCAGGTCGCGGCCGGGCTGTCCAACGCCGACGTCGCCTGCCGGCTCGGGCTCGCCCCCGCGACCGTCAAGGCCTACCTCAAGACGGCCATGCGCAAGACCGGCGTGCACAACCGGCTGGCGCTGATCGCGGCGTGCCGCCGGGCCGGGCTGATTACCTAGCGGCAGTCATGTCGCGACTCGCTGGCGGTGATCGGCAACGACTCCAAGGATCGGAACACGTCCGCGCGGCCCTGCTGGTCTGCGGCGGCTGCGACATGCACGTCCAGTTCGACATCAGCATCGACCTGGTGATCCGCGGCCTTGACGCCCACCTCGGCACCACCCGGCCGGCCGAGGCCGCCGGCGACTTCTGGGCAACCAGCTCGTCCTGAGCAGTGGGACGCGTGTCCGGCGGTGCGATCGTCGCTGTCCTGGAGGTCGCAGCCGCCGACCTCACCGGCCTCCCGGACCTCGATTCGCGCTGCCGGTCTCAGCGGCGTTCGTCGGCCACGGCGGCACGAACCGCAGGGGCGATGTCGTCGGCGAAGGCGCGGATCTGGTCAGGGTCGTCCCCGTCGGTGCCGAGCACGAAGGTGTCCATGCCGTACTCCAGGACGAGCTCGGTGAGCTGGTCGATCCACTGTTCGGCCGGACCGTGCAGCAATCCGCGGGATCCGGTGGTGGTGATCGTGCCGAAGATGTTGTAGATGCGCTGGATCCGGGCGGGATCACGGCCCGCGTCGTGAGCGGCGTCGTCGATACGGGCGTGCTTGTCGGCAAGATCGTCCGGCGCCACGTAACTCGACGATGGTACCCAGCCGTCTGCTGAGCGTCCGACCTCTGCGAGCAGGCGTGGGCCGAGCACGCCGAGCCACAGGCCGATGGGGTGCGCGGGTGCGGGTCCGGGGTGCACCCCGGACAGCTGGTAGTAGGTGCCGTCGACTCGTGCGGATGGTGCACCGGACCACATGGCTCGGATCACCGCGACCGCCTCGGTCAGTGCCGTCGCGGCCTGACCGGGGCTGCGTACCGGCCCGCCCATGGCACCGATGGCTTTCCAGAACGCTCCGGCACCCAGGCCCAGCTCGACGCGCCCGCCGGACAGCAGGTCGAGGCTGGCAGCGGCTTTCGCGAGCACCGCCGGTGCGCGCAGGGGCAGGCTCGCTACGTCGGGGAAGACGCGAACGTGGTGCGTGCGGGCGAGGATGGTGGCCATCAGGGACCAGGTGTCCAGGTAGCGCTGCTGGTACGGATGGTCCTGGATACCGATCAGGTCCAGCCCCCGTTCATCGCTCACGGAAGCGACATGCAGCGTGTGGTCCACAGCTTCGGCATCCGGCGTGATGAATACGCCGAACTGCAACTCGCGCCCGTAGTCACCCATGTCCCGTTCCTTTCCGTGCGGTGGGTCCCTGCGTCAACAGGCGGCTGACGCCCCCGGTCTCGCACCGCCGGTCACACGGCCGGTCACACGTGGTTCGCTCCGTGCAGGAACTCGGCCACAGCCGGGAGCACCTGTGGATCGATCGTGTGCCCACCCTGGTGAGTGTGGACGCTCACCGTCGCTCCCGCCGCACGAAGCTGCTCGGTGAGCGTGGCGGTGTGTTCGGGGGTGGCCATCGGGTCGGCCTGCCCGTTGACCACCGCGACCCGTTTGCCGCTCAGGTCCGCTCGCGGCGGGGTGCGGAACGGAACCATCGCGGCAAGCAGCACCGCTCCGGCCAGCGCCGCCGGTCTGCGCAGGAGGGTCGCGGAAGCGATGTTGGCGCCGTTGGAGAACCCGACCGCGCGCCACGTGCCGGGCTCGACGTCGTACTCCTGCTCCGCCGCGGTGAGGAACTCGGTGAGCTCGTCGACCCGGGTACGCAGGTCCTCCTCGTCGAACACCCCCTCGCGCAGGCGGCGGAAGAACCGGGGCATGCCGTTCTCCAGCACCGACCCGCGCACGGACAGCACCGGTGCCGTGGGTGCGAGGTGATCGCGCAACGGCAGCAGGTCGTGTTCGTCACCGCCGGTGCCGTGCAGCAACAACAGCGGAGCTTCCGGCGTGTCCGAGGCGCCCGGCAACCACACGTGGGGGCGGTCCAATGTGGCGGTCATGACGTGGTCCTTTCCGCGAGTTCCGGGTTGTTCTCGGCCGGCAGCGACAGGTCGGGCAGAGCGGCCTCGATCTGCTCGCGATCGGGCTCCAACCACGGTGGCAGTTTCAGCGCCCTACCGAGTTCCAGCAAGGGCTCGTCGATGTTGAACCCGGGCTGGTCCGTCGCGATCTCCAACAGCGTCCCGCCGGGTTCGCGGAAGTAGATCGAGCGGAAGTACTGCCGGTCGAGGATCGAGGTCACTTGCGCTCCCCGCTCGACGAGCTCCGCACGCCACCGTTCCTGCGTGGCCTCGTCCGGCGCACGCCATGCCACGTGGTGCACGGTACCGCCTGCCACGAGCCCGTGCGGACCGTTCGGGGAGGCCACCACGTCCACCAAACTGCCCGGTTCGCCCGTTCCGGCGGCGAACCGGAGCCGGTTGCCGTCCTGGCCTGCTGCGTGCAGCCCCAGCTCCTCCAGCATCGCGACAGTGCCGGACTCGCTTGCGGTGGACAGCGTCACCGAGTGCAGCCCGCGAACCCCGTGCTCGGGCGGGATGACCCCGTTGTCCCACGGGTCGCGCGGGTCCCCTTGCGGATGGGCCACCAGCGCCAGCTCGAGTCCGTCCGGATCGTTGAAGGTCAGCGCCGCCTCACCGTCGCGTTCGCTGATATCGCTGACCTCGATCCCCAGGTCCCGCAGGTGCTTGCGCCACCAGCCGATCGAGGCTGCCGGTACCGAGAACGCGGTCGTCGTGGCCTGCCCTGTCCCGCCTCGACCCGGCGGTACCTGGCCGAACGGGAAGAAGGTCAACAACGTGCCCGGACGGCCGGACTCATCGCCGTAGTACAGGTGATAGACGTCCGGGGCGTCGAAGTTGACCGTCGTCTTGACCAGCCGAAGCCCGAGCGTGCGCAGGTAGAACTCCGCATTGCGTCGCGGGTCACCCGCGATGGCTGTCACGTGGTGCAGCCCGCTGGTTGCCAGAGCCATGCTTGCTCTCCTCTCCGGAGCGGTTGGTCCGGCCGCCGTCCGGCAGACAGGGCCGGCCGTAGGCTGGTCGTGGCTGCCGGAACACTCTATGGCGGCCGGACCAGAGCTTCAGGCGTGTCGCATCGTCACGCCGCACGAACGTTCGTCATCGCGGCCGCGATGGCCACGACACGCTTGCCCTGCACGCTCGCGGCGGTCCGGGTGTCCTCGTCGACGGGCAGCTGACCGTTGCCATCCACGTGGCTGGTGCCGTACGGGTTGCCGTCAACGAACTTCGCCGGGTCGGTGTAGCCGGGGCTGGCGATGATCCCGCCGAAGTGATGGATGGTGTTGTACAGGGCGAGCAGGGTGGATTCCTGCCCACCGTGCCGCGTGGCGCTGGAGACGAACCCGCTGTACACCTTGTCGGCCAGTAAACCCTGCTGCCACTGCGGCCCGAGCGTGTCGAGGAACTGCTTCAGCTGCGCGGCCACGTTGCCGTACCGCGTCGGCGAACCGAAAACCACCGCATCGGCCCACACCACGTCATCGGGGGTGGCCTCGGGGATGTGCCTGGTCGACTCCACGTTCTCGCGCCAAGCCGGATTGGAATCGATCGCCTCGTCCGGAGCCAGTTCGGCTGCCCGGCGTACGCGGACCTCCGCCCCCTCGGCCTCGGCGGTCTTGGCCAGTACCGACGCCATTTCCGCGATCGTGCCCGTTGCCGAGTAGTAGATCACGCTCAGCTTGACCGGCTGGTTCATGTCGTCCTGTCCTCCTTCGGTGGCATTCCGGCACGGCCGGAATGCGTGCGCTGCTTCGTCCTGCCGGGCGCTCGCCCTCGTCGGACTCGAGATCCGATACGGCCGCACCCAGATAGTTGACGTATCACCAAAGATAATAGAGCTAACATGGTGACGTGTCAACTACTCCGCTACACTGGCAGGTGTGACCGACCCTCGCTGGCTGACCGAACACGAGCAGCGCGCCTGGCGCGGCTACCTCGACATGCACGCTCGCCTGACCGCCCGCCTGCACCGGGACCTCCAGGCCGACTCCGGGCTGTCGCTGTCCGACTTCGACGTGCTGGTCCAGCTCACCGATCGAGACGACGAGCGCGCCCGCGTGCTCGAACTGGCCCAGGCACTGCAGTGGGAGAAGAGCCGCCTGTCGCATCACCTCGCACGCATGGAGCGCCGCGGCCTCGTCGAACGCCAGGAGTGCCCCGATGACGCGCGGGGCGCGTTCATCGCGCTGACCGCTCAGGGCCGTCGCACGATCGAACAGGCCGCTCCCCAACACGTGAACACGGTCCGTGACCTGGTCTTCGACCAGCTCACCGCCGAGCAGGTCGACACCCTGCTCGCGATCAGCACACAAGTGCAGGCGCGGCTCGACGACACGCAGTGACCACCGTGGCCGCGTCCGCCGATGTGTGCTCGGAGGGGTCGCTGCTCGGGTTACGTCCCGGCCGTAACGGCGGTGTCGGGTTCGCGGTTCCAGCCCTTGACGGAGAAGGACACGCCCTCACGGTAGGCGGTGATCCCGGCTCCGGGATAGTCGATGAGGTCGGCGGGCAGGGCATGGAGGTCGAACCAGCCGATGCCGAAACACTTGTCGGGTTCGCGGTTGGCGGGTTCGCCGATCCAGCGTGCCGTGGCGAAGAACAGCCCGAGCCGGGGCTCGGGACCGGAGCCGTTGACGTGGAGCGTGTGCACATGATCCAGGTCGGCGGGGTCGATCAGCACGCCGACTTCTTCCCCGGCCTCGCGCGCAGCGGCGGTCAACGCATCCTCACCGGCGTCGAGCTTGCCGGACGGGAGGTGCCACATGCCGTTGAAGCCGCCGCCGCGTCGCCTGGTCAGTAGTAGCCCGGCGTCGCTGAGCAGTAGAACGTGGACATCGATGAGGTGGCGGTCGGGCACGACGACGGGTCCTCGCGTGTGGTCTCTGCGGCCAGGCCGGCTACATCCACACAGGTGGCGCATCCGACCTGGTCGCAGCCTACGCGGTGACCTGTCATTCGTCGGGAGCACGGCCCAGTCGTGTGACATGCTCGGCGATTCGTGTGGCTACCTGCTCCGGCGAACCGCTGCGCCGCTTGCTCGGTGGCAGGTTGCGCGAGCCCAAGACCTCCTTCAGTACCTGTGCGGCATCGAAGGTAGGAGCATCCCTCGGCTCGTCGCGGTCACTCGTGGCTGGCGATCTGGATGAGGTTCCCGCACGTGTCGTCGAGTACAGCGGTGGTCACAGGCCCCATCCGGGTCGGTTCCTGGGTGAACGTCACCCCACGTTCCCGCAGCCGTTCGGCCTCCGCAGAAGCGTCGGCGACGGCGAACGACGTGTACGGGATCCCGTCGGCGACGAGCGCCTCCTTGAACGGACGCACGGCAGGGTGCCCGTCCGGTTCGAGCAACAGCTCGGTTCCGTCCGGCTCCTCCGGCGACACGACCGTGAGCCAGCGCGCATCGCCGAGCGGGATGTCGTTCTTCGCCTGGAAACCGAGAACATCGGTGTAGAACTTCAACGCCTTGTCCTGGTCGTCCACGAACACGTTCGTCACGTTGATTCGCATCATGGCCTCTCTTCGTCGGTGACGGGCCACCGCTCGACGATGTCTCGCAGCGGCGATGTGTCGAGGTCGTGGAACTTGTAGCGACCCTCGCGCCGGGAGTGGACGAGTCCGGCCTCTTCCAGAACGCCGAGGTGCTGAGAGATCGCCTGGCGGCTGGAGCCCGTCCCGTGCTTCATCGCCAGGCGGGCACACAGTTCGAAGAGTGTCTGCCCACTCCGGTCCTGCAGCTCGTCGAGAATCGCGCGGCGCGTCGGGTCGGCGAGAGCTTGGAACACGTCTCCCACTCACGAAACATTATGCAAGTATCTACTTGCATGTCAAGCCACGTCGACAGCCGCCGCTACGGTCACGGGGTCTTTCACGGCACCACCGACGGGGAACGGTTCACGGGCGTGGAAGACGGTGGCGTGACCGTGACCGCGGCATTCCCGCGCTGCTCGGCGCTGGTCGCCAGAATCGAGAATCGCAGGTCAGAGACGATCTTGACGCCGCAACAGTATGTGACTCGCGTCACGTGATCATCGAATTCACGGGGGTGTCGACGTTCGTGTTACCTCGTGTAACGTTACCTCAGGTAACACCATCGAAGGGAGGCGCTCATGGTCGCCGTCGAGTCCGGGGTCGCCCCGCAGCAGGACCGAGACGACGTCGCTCGCAGGTTGCTGGACTCGTCCGAGACGCTGTCCTACGACCCCACCGAGGAGGTCGACTGGGACACGCCGCTCGACACGAGCTATCACGGCGCCAGCCCCGAGTGGAGCACCCTGTACGGGACGTCCTACTGGGACGAGATGTCGCCGGAGCAGCAGCGCGAGCTGACCCGCCAGGAAGCCGCCTCGGTCGCCAGCACCGGCATCTGGTTCGAGATGATCCTGCAGCAGATGGTGCTGCGCGACTTCTACGCCAAGGACCCGACCGACCCGTCCTTCCAGTGGGCACTGACCGAGATCGCCGACGAATGCCGGCACTCCATCATGTTCGCCCGGGGCGCGGCCAAGCTCGGCGCACCCGCCTACCGCCCGAACCGCGTCGTCGTCGAGCTCGGCAGGCTGTTCAAGTCCGTCGCGTTCGGCGAGTCCGCCTACGCCGCGATCCTGGTCGCCGAGGAAGTGCTCGACGTGATGCAGCGGGACTGGATGCGTGACGAGCGCGTCGCACCGTTCGTGCGCACCATCAACAACATCCACGTCGTCGAAGAGTCCCGGCACATGAAGTTCGCCAGGGAGGAGACCAAGGCACGGCTGCAGGGATCCGGCAAGCTGCGCAGGCAGGTCGACGCCCTCGTCGTCGCGATCGCCTCCTACTTCATCGTCACCAGCATGGTGAACAAGAAGGTGTACGCCAACGCGGGGCTCGACTCCGAGCGCGCCGTTCGTGAGGCGAAGGCGAACGAGCACCACAAGTCGATGATGCGCTCGAGCTGCGCGGGGCTGATGGAGTTCCTCAACTCGGCCGGGCTGCTCACCAGGTCGGCGATGTGGTTCTACAAGCGAGCGAACCTGATCTGAGCCCATGGCTTTCGCGATCACTCAGACCTGCTGCACCGATGCGACCTGCATCTCGGTCTGCCCGGTCAACTGCATCCACCCGACTCCGGACGAGCCGGACTTCGGCCTCACGGAGATGCTCTACATCGACCCGGAGGCGTGCATCGACTGCGGCGCCTGCGCGGACGCCTGCCCGGTCGACGCCATCTTCCCCGTCGAGGGCCTGACCGAGTCGCTGAAGCCCTACGCCGGGATCAATGCCGACTACTACGCGAACCGGGACCCGATCGCGGAAGCGGGCGATCCGAGCCCGAACTTCCACTCCTGGGACCAGCCGGTGTTCGACCGGGTCATCCCGGCCGACCTCCAGCCGCTCGACGTCGCCGTCGTCGGCACCGGGCCCGCGGGTATGTACGCGGTCGAGGACCTGCTCCTGCACACCAACGCCCGGGTCACCCTGATCGACCGGCTACCGCACGCGGGCGGCCTCATCCGGTACGGCGTCGCGCCAGACCACCAGTCCACCAAGAAGATCGGCGAGAACTTCGCCCGCTTCCACAACCACCCCCGGCTCCGGATGCGGCTGGGCGTCGAGATCGGCAAGGACGTCACGGTCGACGAGGTGGCCGCCCACCACGACGCCGTGATCTACGCCGTCGGCGCATCGTCCGCGCGCGAACTCGGTATCCCCGGCGAGGACCTCACCGGCAGCGTCGCGGCGACGACCGTGGTGGCCTGGTACAACGGCCACCCGGACGTGCCAGGGGACGCCGTCGACCTCTCGTCCGAGCGTGTGGTCATCGTCGGCAACGGCAACGTCGCGCTCGACGCGGCGCGGATCCTGACCACCGACCCGAGCACGCTCGAAGGCACGACGATCTCGCAGGCCGCACTGGCACAGCTGAAGTCCAGCAAGGTGCGCGAGGTCGTGCTCCTCGGGCGGCGCGGACCCGAGGCCGCCGCGTACACCACGCCAGAGCTGCTCGCGCTCACCGAGCACGACGGCATCGAACTCACGGTGGACGCGCAGGACCCGGCAGTCGCCCAGGCGATCGACGGCGCGGGTGCCGACGACAAGGCACGGCTGCTCCAGGGCGTCACGCGCGAGGCCGTCGACTGGTCGGCCCCGCCCCGCCACGGGAAGCCTCGAATCGTGTTCCGTTTCAACTCCGCGCCCGCCGAGATCCTCGGTGACACGCAGGTTCGTGGGGTCCGTGCCACCGGCAGCGCAGGCGAAGTCGAGATCGCCGCGGGCCAGGTGATCCGCGCGATCGGCTACCGGGGCGCTCCGGTGGCAGGGCTACCGTTCGACGAGCAGGCCGGGACCATCCCGCACTCGGGCGGGCGCGTGCAGGGGCGGCAGAACTCCTACGTGGTCGGCTGGATCAAGCGCGGCCCTTCGGGCGGCATCGGCGCGAACAGGGCATGCGCCAAGGAGACGGTCGGAACGCTCCTCGACGACGCCATCGCGGGAAACCTGCCCGAGCCCCGCCGCAAGCCCAAGAACTTCGTCAAGCTGGCCTCGCGCCGGGCCCGGCGCGCCGCACGCGCGGCCGGCGGACCCTCCTGATCCGGCGCTCCCACGACGGGGCGACCTGATGCGCGGTGGCGGTCGCGCGGCCACTCGCCGACGATAGGTACGTTGGCACGCGGCACGCAGGCGAGTACGAGGGAGGCCGGATGCACCGGATCAGTCTCGACGGGACCACCCCGCACGTGGCGGACGGCGGCTGGGTCGCCCCAGGGGTCTACCTCATCGGTGCCGTCGAGGTCGCCGCCGAGGCGAGTGTCTGGTACGGCTGCGTGCTACGCGCCGACAACGACCGCATCGTCCTCGGCCGGGAGAGCAACCTGCAGGACGGGTGCATGGTGCACGCCGACCCGGACCGGCCCGTCACCATCGGTTCCGGGGTCTCGGTCGGGCACGGTGCGGTGCTGCACGGCTGCACCATCGAGGACGACGTGCTCGTCGGCATGGGGGCGACCGTGCTCAACGGCGCACGGATCGGCTCCGGAAGCATCATCGCCGCGGGTGCTGTCGTACTCGAGAACACCGAGGTACCCGCCAACTCCCTGGTGGCCGGGGTTCCGGGCAAGGTGCGGCGCGAGACGAGCCAGGACGAGCGGGACCACATCAGCGCAAACGCCCGGACGTACCTGCGGCACAAGGACACGCATTCCGCCGCGGTTGGCTGACGCGGCGGAACGCACCCGGCAACGAGTCAGAAGCAGGCGCTCACAGCCCGTACTTCTCCAGCAGCCGCAGCCACACCTCGCTGACCGTGGGGAACGAGGGCACGGCGTGCCACAGCCTGTCGACGGGCACCTCCCCTGCCACGGCGACCGTGGCGGAGTGCAGCAGCTCGTCGGCGGCCGGGCCGGTGAACGTCGCGCCGAGCACCATCCGGCGGTCATCGTCGATGACCAGCTTGCTCGTGCCCGACAGGCCGGCGCCCTTGGTCACCGCACCGGCCACCGCTCCGGTGTCGTGCGTGACGGTCACGACCCGGTGGCCGCGCTCCCGTGCCGTGGCCTCGGTCAGCCCGACCGCGCCAACCAGCGGGGTCGTGAACACCACCCGCGGGGTGGCGTTGTGATCGGCGTGGGCGACGGCGCGCTTGCCTGCGATGACATCCCCGGCGACCCGTGCCTGGTACTTGCCCATGTGCGTCAGCAGGTTGCGGCCGTTGCAGTCCCCGACCGCGTACAACCAGTCCCCGTCGACCCCCAGCACGCGCAGCTGGTCGTCGGTGTGCACGTACTTGCCCGGCTCCAGGCCGACGGTCTCCAACCCGATGTCGTCGGTGATCGGGGCGCGGCCGACAGCGACCACGAGCTCGTCCGCCGTCACCTCGGCGCCGTCGCTGGTCGTCACCGTGACCGGCGCGTCGTCCGCGGGCCGGCGCACGCCGGTTGCCTGGGTGCCCGTGCGCACGTCCACGCCGCTCTCCCGCAGGGCGTCGGCCAGCTCGGCGCCGACGAACGGCTCCTCGGGCCCCAGCAGCCGGTCGGCCATCTCGATCAACGTGACCTCCCGCGAACCCAGCGAGCGCCAAGCCTGGGCCATCTCCACGCCAACCACGCCGCCACCGAGGATCACCAGCCGTTCCGGGACCTCCTTGGCCGTGGTGATGTCCCTGCTGTCCCAGGTACGGGTCTCGCGCAACCCGTCGATCGGGGGCACGGCGGCACGGCTTCCCGTGGCCAGCACGACGGCACGCGTGGCACGGAGCCTGCTTGTGCCGCCACTCTCGTCGGTGACCTCGACCTCGCGCTCACCGACCAGCCGCCCGTGACCCCGGTAGAGAGCGATGCCCTCGCCGCGCACCCAGTCCTCCTGGCCCGAGTCGTCCCAGCCGGACGTCAGCTTGTCCCGGCGTCGCAACGCCTCCGCGGTGTCGATCTGGCCGGTGACCGCCTCCCTGGCGCCGGGAACGCGCCGGACGGCGTCGAGCACCTCCCCCGGCCGTAGCAGGGCCTTGCTCGGCATGCACGCGTAGTAGGAGCACTCACCGCCGAGCAGGTGCTCCTCGACCACCGCGGCCGAGAGCCCGTGCCCGACGGGGCGTGCGGCGGCGTTCTCCCCCACCGCACCGCCCCCGAGCACGATCACGTCGTACTCCGCGTCGCCGGCCTCGTTCATGGCATGCCTCCTTTCCTGGGGTCGTCCGTGGCCCACGCTGCATGCCGGGTAGCGGACCGCGCTGGAACCGCTACCCGGCATGCGCGTTACTACCCTCAGCTTTCCAGGTCAGGAGCTGCGGGCAAGTCGGACTCGGTACCGACGAAGTGGTTGAAGTAGTTCGTCATGATGGTGCGGACGGTGTCGGCGGGTATAGTCGGCGATCGTGCCTTCCGCCGCGGTGAAGGCGCTCAGCACCGCCGGGGAGTTGGCCATCTCGCCGAAGATGTTGAGCACACCACCGAACTTCTGGTGGAGTTCCTTGAGACTGTCGCGACTGGACTCCGGGGCGCTGTCCAACCCGTGAACCTGCACTCGAGGCACAGCGTCCTCCCTACGTTCGTCTCGATACCAGAGGCACCCGGAGGAACAGGGCACTCACGCGCGGCATTCCTGACCGCGCGCGACACGTCACGGGATGTACCTCTCATAAGGGATATATCCACACTCGACAGCCCCGCGGGCGATGGCACGCTACCTGCGAACGCTACGCCGGCTGAAGCCGAACAGCACCAGCGCGGCGACGAGGCCGAAAATCATGTGGCCCATCAAGCTCATCCACTGGTCGGACTCCACGACGAAGACCATGTTGCTCATCTCGGGGTCGGCCGTGACGCTCAGCCACAGCGGCATCGCGATCAGGGCGCCGATCACCCACCAGATCATCCCGTAGACGAGACCAGCCCCGAGTATCGACGCGATGCGGTCGGCGAAACCACCGGCGAGCAGGCCGAAGATCACCCCGATGACGGCGGAGTTGACCAGGTGCACGAGGAAGCCGACTCCGGCATTCTCCACACCGACAAGCATGCCCACCATGGGAAGCATGTCCATCATGGCCATCAGCATGCCGAATACCGCTCCGCCGACGAGACCGGCGACGGCGCCGTACCCCGCCTTGGCACCCACGGTCGGTCCGGCTTGCAGCTGTGTCGACATATAGGAAACCTCCAAACTCAGTGCCACGTACCGGAATTCCCGCGAAACGTGACATCGCCCGTTCGAGCTACGTCGGTGTCAGCCGACACACGACGAAGCGGCGGCCGCTTCGGCCACCGACGACGCTCAGTCTGTAGTGCGAGATCTGCCCGTGGTGTCGTTGTGTCAGCGCAGTGACAATGCCTGGCGTTCCCGACCGGTGACCGCCCGCACCGCTCGGCGGGACTGTGCAGGTCCCGGCCGCGGCCACCGCGCCGACTCGAGGCGAAGCCCAACGGTAGCTGCCGGTGGTTACGGCGCCGTTCGCACAAATCGCAGTCGCTCTGTCAGCTCGCGAACAGAGCCCGTTACAGCGGATCACCGTAGCCGGTAACCAGTAGGAAAACGCATATCGACTACTCGACTTGTCGTGGGAAACCGGAGGGGAACCGACCATGCCGTCCATCGCACGTCCCTCCATACCGGCCGCCGCCGCACCCCACCGGAGCAGCCGCGAGCGGCACGCCGACGTGGTGCTGTCCGGCGGCGCGGGCGGCCCGTCCGCGGCAGTGGCACGTGACTCCGGGGCGGAACGGTGCGAACGCACCGCGAGGCCACCCCTTCCGGACAACCCGTGGTCCACACCATCCGAGGCCGTGCGGCTGGTCCTGCGCGGCCGCACAGCGCGCCAGGCGCTCCCGATCGCCGCCGTGGTCGGCACCATCCTGTCGGCAGTGAACCAGGGCTCGGTGATCGCCTCTGCCACGGCGACCGGCGACACATGGCTGAAGGTGGGGGTCAACTACGCGGTTCCCTACCTTGTCGCCAGCATCGGCTACCTGGCGGGCAGGAGGGTCACCGCGCAACGTGCACCGGACGCCTTGGAGTGGCAACGCTACGTCGCGGCATTCCACGACGAACGCCCCGCGGTCACCGAACGCCTGCTGGCCCGCGCCGACCACTCACCGTACGACTGGCTGACCGAGCCGCTGCACGGCACGTCCGGGCCGGTACTGGATCTGGCGTGCGGTTCGGCACCCACCCGTGACGTGCTCCCGCACGCTCGCTGGCTGGGGGTGGACAGCTCCGCCGGGGAGCTGGCCGCTGCCGCCCGTGCAGGCCGCGAGCCGGTACTCCGCGCCCGAGCCGACGCGCTGCCGCTGGGCACCGGCTCCGTCGACGCGGTCTGCGCCGCGCTGTGCTTCCCGCTGTTCGCACCGATCGGGCCCGTACTGGCCGAGATCCACCACGTGCTGCGCCCCGGGGGCACGCTCGTCGCCCTCGTCCCGTCCCGGCCGGCTCCACACCCGACCGGATGGCTCCGCTGGACAGGGCTCATGCGCGCGCTCGGCATCCGCAGCCAGCCGTGGCCCACTCCGGAAGCGCGCGACGGCCTCGGGACGATCCTGCGCGAGCACGGGTTCACGGTCGACTCCGAGCAGCGACGGGTGTTCACCCTCGATTTGTCCACACCGGATAGTGTGGAGCTACTGATCGACGGCCTCTACCTGCCCGGTCACGACGAGCGGCACATCGCCGATGCCAAGCGCAGGCTGGCGGGACGTGCCCGCCCCGGGCACCGTCTCCCCCTGCCGCTACGCAGGGTCGTGGCCCACCTGCCCGCGTGACCCCGGGCGACCGGGCAGGACAGTGTCGCCTCCTACGGTCCCGCGTGCGCGGGCCGTCCAGGATGCTCGCCGACGTCCTCGCCGTAGCCGTCCAGCCGGAACGTCCAGATGCCGCCCTTGTCGGCCGACGCCGGATCGGAGCCGGTCAACGTCGCCGGGGAGAAACTGTTCGCATAGAGGCGCCCCTTGTAGGGGTAGGCACTCCAGAAGTTCGCACCGTCCGGCTCGTAGAACGCGTGTGTGTCGACCGAAGCCGGGTCGGTGAAGTCGGCGACCCACACCCCGTGCTGGTAGTAGGAGGTGACCACCATGTCGTGCTGCTTGCCGTCGATGGGCATCTCGAAGGTGCCGAAAAAGTGTGTCGTGCAGAAGTCGGCGGTCGGGTCGGGCTCGGGCGCCGACCAGTAGGACCGCGGTTGCGGGTTGTCCGGGTCGCTGATGTCGTAGAACCAGATGGTTCCGGACGGCTGGTGCGGCGCCAGGCACCCCGAGTTGGCTCCCGCCGCGCCGAGCCACTCGTCCTGCACCAACAGCACGTCGCCGTCCTGGTTGACCTGCGCGCCGTGATGGATCGAGACGTCGGGGTTGTGGATGATGGTCTCGATCGTCGGGCTACGCGGGTCGGAGATGTCCCAGATCATGGTCTCGGTGATCCCGGCGCAGAAGGCCCGATCGTGGTCGAGGTCGAGGCCGATGTCGTGGCAGCCGGGCGAGGTGGGCATCGTGCCGCTGTTGTTCGTCATCTCCGGATGCTCGGAGCTGCTGTCCGCGTCCGGGAACTCGAGGAAGCGGACAGGGGGATCCTCCGGTTCCGCCGCCACGTCGATGATGGACAGCCCGTCGACGTCGCTGGGGTCACCCAGGTTGTAGGAGGAGTTGTAGACCAGCCCGGTGTCGCCGACAGCGGTGAGGTTGTGCGAGCCGTGAATCGTCTCGGCGAACCCGACCGAGGAAGGGCGGCGCGGGTTCTCGGCATCGATGACGCGGATCCCCGCGGAGTTCTGCCCCGGTTCGCACGTCGAGTTGTCCGCCTCGTTGTCGCTGGATTGCACGATGTAGCGCCCTTGCACCCAGTCGACGTCGGCATGCCATGCCGAGCAGTTCAGGAAGGACAGCTCGTCGAGGCTGCCATCGTTGTTCCGTTCGAAAATGCGCACCCCGCTGTCCGAGCGTGCGTCCTCCTCCCACGCACCCGCCCCGGCCGCGACCAGGTCACCGTTGAAGGCGAGGTCGGTGCCGTAGGCGAACGGGGACCGGTCGTCCAACTGGATGTTGTCGGTGTGCGTGATCGTGTCGGCCTCCTGGGCCGATGCCGTCAGCCCGCTGAGGCCTGCCGCCAGCAGGAGCGGGGCACTGAGCAGGGCCGGGTAGCGATACCGGGTTCGGGGCGTCATCAGTGGCCTCCGTTCTCCAGCCTCGGGCGGCTCGGACAACGCCGCCCGAAATACACCCAGAAGTGTGACACATAACACATTGCCTGATAAACACTTCCGCATCTGATACAGCTCAGTCCAGGCAGGCCTCGCTACAACCCCGTGCTCCTCGAAGAGGGTGTGCGATGACGGAACCCGGGCTGCGCGTGCCCGGTCACGACACGTTCCCGCGCACGGCGATCCGGCCCGGCGAGGTGGAGTACCGCGATGCTCTGGGCGATCACGACGAACGGTCGTCCAGCAGGCGCAGCATCGCCTCGGTGAACGCCTCCGGGTCTTCCAGCTGGGGGTAGTGGCCGAGCTCGGCCAGCTCGATCACGGGCGCCGACGGGCGCAGTTCGCGCAACCCGTTGAGGACGTGCCCGGTCGCGACGGGGTCCCGCAGCCCCCACACGAAGCCGAGCGTCCCCTCCCACGAGCCGATCGCGCCGTGCCAGCGCCGCGCGTAGGACGATCGTTCGCGCACGTAACGGCACAACAGGTGTGCGATACGGTGGCCGCCCGCATTGCTGACCAGCGCCCACTGCGCCGCGGCTTCCCGCCTGTCGAGGGGGTGGTCCGCGGAGAACAGCCGCCCGAGCTGCTGAGCGAACACGAGCCGATTGGACAGCAGGGCCGCCAGCGGACCCAACGGGCTCAGCAGGACCCGCTGGATCGGCCGGAGGCCGGCCCGCTCGATGATGACGCCACCGTTGGACAGGACCACCCGCCGCAACCGGAACGAGAGGGTGCCCGCGAAATCGCGCGCCATCAGCTCGGTCGCCACGGAGGTCCCCATGTCGTGCTCGAAGATGCTGTACCGGTGCGGGCGTGGCTTGTCCGACAGGCCGAAACCGAGGAAGTCCAGCGCGAGCGTGGCCCGTTCCGGCACGCGATCGATCACGTGCCGGAAGTCGTACCCGCTGGTGGGGTACCCATGCAGGAACACGAGGTACGGCGCCGAACCGTCGGACCGGCGCACGAAGACCCGTCCGGGCGCGGTGTCGACCAGCCGCCCGCTGTCCGCCCAATCCGTGACCGTGTCCGGGAACGCTCTGTCCATCGCCCGAGACTACCCGTGTGCTGCCCGGGACACGCCGCTCGAGCACCGGGTGATCACCGATACTGTTCCGCCGCTGACACTGTTCCCGAGGCGTACTCGACGGTCATGCTGAACTGGAACGCAGTAGCTCGGCAGGACGAGCAGGAAAGGTGGAGCCGGTACGGATGACGTCAGAGCACACCTGCTGAGCCAGCTACGGATTGGCGACCTGGTTGGGGGCGCACGCATGAGTACAGATGACCCGGACGGCACTGCGGCGGAGCAGCCGGAGAGGGCGGCCGTGGAGTTTTACACGCGCCCGGGGTGCCCGTTCAGCGCGTTGCTGCGCAAGCAGCTCACTCGCAAACGAGTACCGCTGCGTGAGATCGACATCTGGGACGACCGCGACGCTGCGGCAACCGTCCGCGCCGTCGCGGGCGGCAACGAGACGGTCCCCACCGTGTTCGTCGGTGGTCACGCGATGGTGAACCCCGGAAGCAGGGAGGTACTCGAGGCCGTACGGGCGTATGCGCCCGACATCTTCCCCGAGCAACCGCGACAAGAGCGCCGTTCACGCTGGTGGCCGCCGTGGAGGTAGCGGTCCCGGGCTACCGTGGCCCGACAAGCGACCGGTGGAACGACCGGTCCTCAGTCCGCGGCCTCGGTTCTGATGAGCGGCGCTTCCCACGTGAACTTCCGGAACCCGACGCTGTAGAACAGCCCGCGCGCCGCTGGATGCCCCGGCGCACTCAGGCAGGCGACCGTCATACGAGTGGCCCCGGCAGCCCGCGCCAGAAGCATCCCGTGCAGGAGCATCGCCCTTCCCAGGCCCAGACGCCGGAAGTCCGGATGCGTCCCGACCGGCTCGAACTCAGCGGCCTTGTTCGCTTCGTCCAGCCACATGATCGTCGAGGATCCCATCGTTCCATCGGGCGCCTCCACCAGGATGTGCAAGTCGCCGCGATACGCCGTCGTCTGCCGTACGCCCGGGTAGCCCTCGGTCTTATACGTCGAGGGAGTCCAGGCGTCCAGATGGGCCTGGACCGCGGCCTTCGGTCCGACCTCGTCAGCGGTGCGGAACCGGAATCCGGCAGGCAGAACCGGCTGCTCCACGTCGGTGAGGTCCCGTTCGTTGAGCTGGGTCCAGTACCCGGCGTCGCCGAGCGAGGCCGAGTCGGTCTCGTAGCCGTGCGCCGCCCACCGCTGCAGGGCGAAGTCATCGGCGGCACTCGGCGCGGAAGGCACGCCCAGCTCCACGCCACCAGCTCCCCGCCGGAAAACCACAGCCCGCGCGGCCAGCTCGCGTCGTACTTGGCGTGCCCCTTGCCCCAGATCCAGGCCAGCTCGCCGAACGACGCGTCGCTATTGACCAGGTCCGGACGGATGGCGGTGACACGTTGCGCCAGACCCTGCATGAGCTGCACGTCCGCGGCGGTCACAAGCTCGGGGTCGGCCATGGTGCACTACTGTGTCAGGACTCCGAAGAACCGTCGAATCGTTTTCCGGCGCCGGGTGGTCGCGGCAGTCGGCAACACGCGAACGTTGCCCGTTACGGCACCGGACCTCGTTCAGCTCTCCGCTGCCTACCTCGAACGCCATCTGCCCGACGGACCAGCCGGTGACGAACACGGTCGCCGCGACGAGCGCCGGCGTCACCCACGGCAGTATCCGATGCCCCGGCACCGGCGCGGACGGCTCCATCCCCCGGCAGGGTCGATCCCTCCTTCACCCGTGCCGGGGAACAAGCCGGGGACTTCGGCACACATGCTGTGGCCACGATCGACCGGCAAGCGTTAACGTGCAAGGGTCGGCGCCGCCGGGAACCTCAGATGCGGTGACGTTACTGTCGCCATCCTGACAATCGCGCCGGACAACCCGGTCACGCACGTGTTCCCTCAGCAGTGAACGAGGATGCCGGTTAGGAGGCCACTGTGGTGAACACGCTCGTGACGGCGCCGGCCCGGTCCCGCGCAGCGGGAACGCACCGGGATCGACTACTACTCTTCCCGGGCTGGGCCGGCAGGACCCTGGACGCGTCATGAACGACGAACGTGTGGGTCTGGTTCTGGCGGGTGGTGGCGCGCGTGGCGCGTACGAGGCCGGAGCGCTGTCGGTGCTGCTTCCCGAGCTCGAACGCCGCGGGCAGCGACCTCGCCTCCTTGTCGGCAGCAGCGTCGGCGCGATCAACGCTACGTACCTGGCCGCGACCGCACACCTGGGCGCAGAGGCCGCTGTCGCGGGCCTGCTGGAGCACTGGCGCCGGCTCGACATCGGTCACGTCATCCGGCCACTGATCTTCCAGCAGATCCCCCGGCTGGCCGCGCGATCCGTCGGTGAGCTCCTGTCCCTGCCCGTCCTCCGGATGACCAGCCTGCTCGACCCGAGCCCGCTCGCGGCGAACCTGCGCGAATGGCTCGACTGGGACGTCTTGCGGTCCAACCTCGACAACAGCGACGACACCATACTCGCGGTGATCGGAACCGCCGTCTGGACCGGTCGCAGCGTGGTCTTCTGCGACGCGAACGCGCCGTTACCGGAACACCGCTCGCACGTGCTGGACTACGTGCGCTGCCAGGTCGGCCTCGAACACATCCGCGCGTCCGCCGCGATCCCGATGCTGTTCCCGTCGGTACACATCGACCACCCGGACCAGGCACGCGGCTGGTACATCGACGGCAGTACCAGGCTCAACACCCCGCTGAAACCCGCCCTCGACCTCGGCGCCGACCGGGTTGTCGTGCTGGGGACCTCCTCGGTAGCCACGCCCGTCGACGATCCCGGCCGCCACGACAGCGGCCCGCCGAGCCTGGGCGACGGAGCCGTCAACCTGCTGCAAGGCGACCTCGTCGACCCGCTGATCGAGGACATGCGCATGCTCGGCAACGTCAACACCTTCTTCACCGGAGAGGCTCCCGGCGCGCACAAGTACCGGCGGACACGGGGCAAGCCCGCCTACCGGCAGGTCCCCTACATCTTCATCGGACCCCCGCGTAACGCGATCGGCGAGCTCGCCGTGGAGATCTTCCGGTCCAGGTACGGCGGACTCAAGGGCCTGCGCAACCCCGATTTCCTGCTGCTCAACCGGCTGCTGGGGCCGGGAGGCGCCGGGCGTGGTGAGCTGCTCAGCTACCTGTTCTTCGACTCCGAGTTCCTCACCGAGCTCATCGCGATGGGTGCGCGCGACGCCCGCAGGTGGCTGCCGCACGACAGCCTCGCGGAGGACCCGTGGCACCTCGAACCGCTCGACGCCTTCATCAGCGAACCGGGTTGAGGGGATGCGAATCCCTCAGGCGTGCTTGCCTGCGCGCTCGCTGGCCGGTCCCCACTCACGCGCGAGGTTGCAGGCTGAGCCGATCAGTCCGATGTGGCTGAACGCCTGCGGGAAATTGCCCAGCTGGCCGGAGCCCGGCGCGTACTCCTCCGCCAGCAGCCCGACGTCGTTGCGCACCGCGAGCAGGCGCTCGAAGCGTGCCCTCGCCTCCTCGTACCTTCCCAGCAGCACCAGCGCGTCGACCAGCCAGAACGAGCACAGCAGGAAAGCGCCCTCGCCATCGGGCAGGCCGTCCACACCGGAGTGTGTCGCGTAGCGCAACACACAGGTCTCATCGACCGAGAGATCGGCGATGACCGCGTCCACGGTTCCTGCCACCCGGGGGTCGTCGGCGGGCAGGAAACCCACGATGGGGATCAGCAGCAGGCTCGCGTCGACATCCGTGCCCCCGAAGAACTGGGTGAAGGTGTTGCGTTCGGCGTTGTACCCCTTGGCGCAGACCTCGGCGTGGATGGCGGACCGGAGCTCGCGCCAGTGTTCCACGGGCCCGTCGAGCCCGTGCCGCTCGACAGCCGTGACCGCGCGATCGAACGCCACCCACGCCATGACCTTGGAGTGGGTGAAGTGCTGGGGTGTACCGCGGATCTCCCAGATACCCTCGTCCGGCTCGTTCCACCGGGACTCGAGATCGCTCAACAGCGCGCGCTGCAGGGACCATGCCTCCGGTTCCGGGTCGATACCGACCTCACGCGCGTAGTGCAGGGCGTCCATGACCTCGCCGTACACGTCGTGCTGGCGCTGGGTGGACGCGGCGTTGCCGATACGCACCGGCCTGGAGTTCGCGTACCCGGCCAGCCAGTCCAGGGTCAGCTCCGGCAGCCGGTGCTCCCCGGCGATGCCGTACATGATCTGCAGTCGCTTGGGGTCGCCGGCCACCGCACGGAGCAGCCAGTCCCGCCACGCCACGGACTCCTCCCGGTAACCGCCCTGCATCAGCGCCTGCAGGGCGAAGGTGGCGTCGCGCAGCCACGCGTAGCGGTAGTCCCAGTTGCGTTCCCCGCCGAGCTGCTCGGGCAACGATGTGGTCGGGGCGGCCACGATCGCGCCGGTGGGGCGGTATGTCAGCGCCTTCAGGGTGATCAGCGAGCGCTGCACGGCCTCGGCATAGTCGCCCTGGTAGATACTGTGCCCGGACCACTGCTGCCACCACTGCGTGGTGGCGTCCACGGCCCCCGGCACATCCCCCTGCGGAGGCGCAGGCTCATGGGAGGGATGCCACACCAGCTCGAAGGGCACCTGCTCGCCGGGGTCCACCGTGAAGTCGCCCACCGTCCTCAGGTCGCGCCCGTGCACCTCGACCGGCGAGGCCAGGGTGATCGCGTCCGGGCCTGCCACCGCCCGGAGCCGCCCGTCACGGCGGGTCACCCAGGGCACGAGCGAACCGTAGTCGAAGCGGATGACCAGCTCCATGGTCATGGCAACGCGCCCGGCCACGCCTTCCACAAGGCGCACCACATCGTGGCGCGCCCGCCCGTCGGCCGGGCGGGGCGGCATCGCGTCGACCACCCGCACGGTTCCCTCGGCTGTGTCGAACTCGGTCTCGAGTACCAGCGTTCCCGGCCGGTACCGGCGCCGCACGGCGGTGACCTCCCCTGCGGGGGCCAGCAGCCACCGGCCGTTGGTCACGTCACCGAGCAGGGCGGCGAAACAGGCCCGCGCGTCGAACTGCGGCAGGCACAGCCAGTCGATGCTGCCCGATCGGCACACCAGCGCTGCCGTCTCGGTGTCGCCGATGAGCGCGTAGTCCTCGATCGGGTGGGACGAGCTCACGGACACCGCCTCGTGGACGCCGTTACGTGCCGGTCCGGTTCGCAGGGCATGATCCGAGTCTCGCACGCCGCACCGAGACGCCCCGAGGGACTCCTGCGGGCGGGGATCAGGGATCACGTTGTGTCAGCAGGCTGACACAACTGTGTTCATCTCGCGGTTATACGGTTGAATGGGGATATCACCGGCTGCCGGACCGGCGAGCGGCGCAGGCCCGGAACCGGACCGTGCACGTATACGCGATCACTGGAGGTACAGGTGCGACACCGCGCCGGCGCGGCGGGACTCCTCACTGCGGGGCTGCTCGTCCTCGCTTCCTGCGGCACCTCGACCGAGGACGATCGCACCGACGCCGCTACCGGCACAGGGGACGGCACTCAACAGCAGGACGCGCAGCAGGACGGCGAGCCGGCCGGACCGTTGCGGTTCTCCGCGCAGACGGTGAACGGCGAGGACATCCGCGGCGAGGACTTCGCAGGCGGGGCGGCGATGTTCTGGTTCTGGACACCGTGGTGCACGATCTGCCAGTCGGAGGCTCCTGCCCTGGCCGAGGCGCACGCCACGCACGGTGAGCAGGTCGACTTCGTCGGCGTCGCAGCCGACGACGACGTCTCGGCCATGCGGGACTTCGTGACCGACTACGAGCTCGGCACGTTCGAGCACATCAACGACGCGGACCGCGAGGTGTGGAGGACGTTCGGCGTGACGAGGCAGCCCGCGTACGCGTTCGTCGACCCGTCCGGTGAGGTCGACGTCGTGCGGGGCACGGTCGGCGAGGACGAGCTGGATCAACGGCTCAGCGACCTGGCCGAGTCCTGAGTATCGCGATCATGGACAGCGGCATCCTCGCCTTCGCGCTGGCCGCCGGGCTGGTCGCGGCGTTCAACCCGTGTGGTTTCGCGATGTTGCCCGCCTACCTCGCGCTGGTCGTGCTGGGTGACGGCGAGCGGCCCAGCAGGACTCGGGCCGTCTACCGGGCGCTGGTGGCGACCTCGGCCATGGCGTTCGGTTTCCTGCTCGTCTTCGGCACCTTCGGCCTGGTCATCTCCCCGCTCGCTGGGCAGGTGCAGCGGTACCTCCCGGCGGTCACCGTGGGCGTGGGCGTGGCGCTGGTCGCCATCGGTGCCTGGCTGCTCGCCGGGCGGGAACTGACCCTCCTACTGCCCGGACCCACCGTGGGAAAACCCACCGGGCAGCTTCGCTCGATGCTCGGATACGGCATCGCGTACGCCGTCGCCTCACTGTCCTGCACCGTCGGGCCGTTCCTCGCGGTGACCGGGCAGACGTTCCGTGCAGGCTCGGTCTCCGCAGGTATACTCGCGTTCCTCGCCTACGGGACGGGGATGGCACTGGTGGTCGGGGTCCTCGCCGTCGCTGTCGCGGTCGCGGGTACGCAGATCGTCTCGCGGATCCGGGGAGCGCTGGGTGTCGTTCACCGCACCGCGGGCGCCTTGCTCGTACTCGCGGGCGGCTACGTCGTGTACTACGGCATCTACGAGATCCGGCTGTTCCACTTCGGTGGCGAGGCCGGCGACCCGGTCGTCGGCTCGGTAACCGCCGTTCAGCAGGTCCTGGCATCGATTGTGGACTCGATCGGCGCGCTGCCCCTGCTCGCCGTACTCGCCGCCGTCGTCCTACTCGCGGCCCTCGCCGCCCGACGCCGCTCCCGCCTCGTGCGCTGAATGACGCTTTCAGTCCATGAGACGGACTGAAAGCGTCATTCAGCATATCCCTAGCTGAGGGAGAACAGCGGACCCGTTACGGTCAGGCCGAGATCGTCGACGTAGGCGAAGAATGCGAACAGCATCAGCGCCGCACCCGCCAATCCGACGTTCTTCATGAAGTGGGTCATCTCGCCCTGACGTGCCTGCTCGTCCGTCTCCTTCCAGAACGTGTGCATGAGCGCTGCCGAGAGCACCACATGGATGAGCAGCAGCAGGGCACCCAGGTCGGCCCAGATACCGAGCAGCACCGACAGGCCACCGATGATGATCACAATGCCGGAGACCACCACAGCCACCTTCGGCAGCGGCACTCCTCGGGACTGCGCGTAACCGGCCATACCGTTGACCTGCATGAGGTGATTGACCCCGGAACCGACGAACAGAATCGCGAACAGTATGCGACCGATGAGGACAACGACTTCCATCAGGAACCTCCTCGTCATTACGGATCGTCCACCTGCGACGACGCCGATACACCCATGATGGACCTCGAACGGTCCGATGAAAAGGACGATTCGCTCGACCGGTCACACGACGCTCGTCCCGTACTCGCGGTGCGGCCGCATCCGGGCAGCACGCTGTCCCGTGCCGTGCCCGAAGCCGGTGCGCAGCCACCCCTGCGCACCAGCGACTATCCGATGTGCTCCGCGCCGCCGGGACGAGGGGCCGGGCGGACCGACGAGCGCCGGGGGCCGTGCGGGCAGCCACCGGCCCGACCCTTGTCAGGACCAGGGGTAGAAACCCTGTCCGGCCTTGCGCCCCAGCTCACCACGGTCGACCCTGACCCGCGGCAGCCGGGCGGGGAGAACCGGCCGCCGAGCGTGCCACCGAGGTACCCGGCCACCGCCGGCCGCGCATCGAGACCGACCTGGTCGGTGGAGCGCAGCGGCCCCATCGGATGCCGGCACGCGGATATATCGCCGTGTCGATGGGCCGCGCGCCGACGACCCCGTCGGAGAGCATGCGGACAGCTCGGCGATGAACAGTGAGCTGGTGTTGCCGGCTCACCGCGCGCCCGCCAGCATCCCGAGCACGGCCTCGGAGTGAAAGAACGGCTCCAGCCTGCGCCGGACCAGACCGGCCAGCTGCCCGTCCGCGTTCAGCGCCCCGACAACGGCCGGGGCGTAACGCTGCACCTCGGTGACCAGATCGTCCCTGCTCAGGCCGAGCTCGTCGAGAAGCTCCGTAACGGTGTAACCACCGTAGGTGTCGAAGAAGACGTCGACTCCGGCCGCGATCATGGTGCGGAAGTACTCGGTGTCGCGCAGGATCGCCCAGATCTCGCTGCCGATCCCGGCCAGCTCCAGGAGGTCCTCGCGGCTGAGATAGTCGCGCAACCCGCTGACCGTGTCCTCGGCGTGCAGGTCCCACACCTCCATCGCCGCTTCGTGCAACGGCGCCTCGTCGACGGTGTGCCGGATCGCGCCACTCACCCGGCGCAGCGCGAGCTGGGTCCCCTTGCCCGCCATATCGCCGAGCAACTGATCGAGGTGACGCGACGTCGCACCGCGCACCTTGCTGGTCGCACGCTCACCGGCCGACAGCAGTGAAGCCACGCCAGGCACCCGCTCGGCGAGGTCGCGGTTCTGCTGCATCACATCGGCCACCAGCTTGGTGACGAACCAGGACGCCACCGTGGCCACCACCGGACTGTCACCGAGCCGTCGCAGGATCTCCTCGTGCAGGGAACGCATCCCGAGAACCTTGGTCACCAGCGCTTCCACGTGTTCCCGCTCGACGACCTCGCCGAGCTGGTGCTCGTCGTTGGCGGCATGCCGGTAGACCGCGTCGGCGATGCCGGTGACCATGGGGTCGATGACGGCGCTGCCTGCCGGCTTGTCCAGGATCGTGTTCGCAGTGGCCTTCACGCGTTCCCGGTCGACAAGGTGGCCGAGCGTGGTCGTCGCCGCGACACCGAGCAGGTCGTCCACATCTCTGGCAACGACCTCCGCGAGACGGTCGCCGGTGAGCTCGCCGAGGATGAACTCCACCTGCGCGTCGAGCAGCCGGTTGGCCAGCTCGGTGGGGTCGACCGTCATGGCGCCTCTTTCCTGTCGGGGTAACGGCCCGCGGCATCGCCTCCCGCGGCCGCACGGCTGGTGCCAGCGTATGCCCGGAGCGGGCACGCGGACGAACGGGATGCGCGCCTCACATCCTTCCAATGCCCCCGGCCGTACGGCGTGCCGTCCGGACGGCACGGTCCCCGTCACCGCCCGCCGGCCACGCCTGGTCGCCACGGGCCCGGCGTGGCTGAGACGGGGCACACAGCGTGTTGACTTCTACCATACTTTAAGTTGGATGCTGAGCGTCATGACACAGACATACGCAGCACAGCAGAGCACAGCATCCATACCCACTCGCCTCACCCACCGGATCAACTGGTGGCAGGCGATCACCGCCGGCGTCGTACTGTCCGGACTGGTCAACCTGGCGCTGTACCTCATCGGGCATCTGGCGGGAGCCACGTTCCTCGTTGCCGCCGAGTCCGGCTCGGACGAGGTTACGGCGGGGATGATCCTGTTCTTCTCCACGGTCCCGCTGGCCGTCGGTACTGCCCTGGCAGTGCTCCTGGCCAACTGGTGGACGTGGGTACTCCGGCTCGCCCAGGTCATCGGTGCGGCACTCGCGCTGGCGACGATCGCGGGCATATTCGCGGCGGAAGCCGGTACCGGCACCGCCATCTCGCTCACCGTCATGCACGTCGTCGTCGCCGTCGCCGTGGTACTCATCCTCGAGGTGGTTCGCGGGACACACCGGCACAACCGGCGTGCTGAATGACGCTTTCAGTCCATACGGGTGGTTGAATGACGCTTTCAGTCCCGCTCATGGACTGAAAGCGTCATTCAGCCTGGATTGCCACGCGGTTTGAGCCGGGTCCCGGGCAGCGGAGGCACCGGCAGCCGGGGAGTGCTGCCCGAATACCCCTCCACACGGCCGAACCGCTCGGACTCCTGCTCCCACTCCTCGGCGAAACGGACGATCTCCTCGTGACTGCGGCCGACGAAGTTCCACCACATGACGATCTCCGTACCGAACGGCTCCCCACCGAGCAGGATGGCCCTGGCCGGCTCCGTGGTCCGGTTGGTGACCGTGACCGAACGCGTGCCGGTGCCGAGACAGGCGAGGTCCCCGGCGTCGAGCTCCGTGCCCTCGACGGTGACAGCGCCCGTACAGGCGAGGACCCCGTGTTCGAAAGCGGCGTCGACATCCAGCGTCAGCTCGGCCGACGGGGCCAGCAGCAGCTCCGCACCCAGCAGCGGGGAGAAGGCACGCGCCGGTGAGGACACCCCGGCCAGCTCGCCGAGAAACACCCGCACCGTGGCCCCGTCGAGCTCGACCGGTTCGGGGACGTGATGCTGGAAGTCCCGCGGAGCATCGCGGTGCTCGTCGGGCAGGGCCACCCACAGCTGCACCCCGTGCAGGACGGGGCCGCCCCGCGTAGCCACCTCCGAGTGACAGATACCTCGGCCACCGGTCATCAGGTTCAACTCGCCGGGTCGCACCAGCGCGCGCACACCCGAGCTGTCCCGATGCTCGATCTCGCCCGCGAACAGCCAGGTGACGGTTTGCAGCCCGGTGTGCGGGTGCGGTGGCACGTCGACCCCGCCCGTCTCGGCGATCTCATCGGGTCCGAACTGGTCGGCGAAGCACCACGGGCCGACCATCGAGCGAGCACGCTGCGGCAACGTACGGCGCACGCGCATCGCACGCTGTCCGCCCAGCGGGACCGACCGCGCGCCGAGCACCTCCACCCTGGCAGGCGAGGCCACCCGCGTACGGCACGCCAGCTCCACAGGGTCGGTCTCGGTATTGCTCATCGGCTCACCATCACGCTCCGATCGTATCGGCCCCCGGCGGCGCCCGCGCGCCTGACGGAAGAATTAAACGCATGTTGACTTATTTCCTGTCGGGGGCTAACATCGCTACCCGGTCAACCGACCAGTCGACGGGAGCGAGCGCCGATGCGGACACTTCTCAGCCGGCTCGATGCGGCAGGCACTCGTTATCCCCGTCGGGTGCTCATGTCGCTCGTCGTGGCCACGCTCGGCTTCGCGGTGCTGGCATCCACCAACGAGTTCGAAGTCGACATCACCCAGCTGGGGCGCGACGACGCGGAGGCCGCACAGGCCCTGGACCGCGTCCAGGAGGACTTCGTCGACCCCTCGGCCACCGTGCAGGTGATCCTGGATGCGGGCCCCGGCGCGAACGTCCTCACCACAGCTGGGTTCGACGCCGCGGCGCACGCCGAGGACATCGCCGTCGACGCCCTCGGCCCCGACGCCCGCGACGGTGACCACGGCGGAACGCACGTGACCTCCCTCGGGACCGCGTTGCGGGAGCAGGGGGTGGATCCGGCCGCGGCCGGCGAGGACAGGCTCGGCGCCTCCGCAGCCGAGCTGATCACCTCGAACCCGCGCATGGCGGCCCTGGTCTCCGACGACGTCGATCTCGAGGACGGCAGTGCCCGCGCCATGGTGCTCGTGCTCGGACTCGACCCGGGGCTGTCCAAACCCGAACGCATCGAGGCAGGCGAGCGGGTACAGGCGGCATTCGAGGACGGCGACCCTGCCGCGCTCGGCGACATGCGCGTCACCGTCTTCAGCCTCGGGCTGTTCGACTCCGGGATGCTCGACGCTGTGCAGTCCGAGGCACCGATGCTGTTCGCGATCGCGCTGCTCGTGGTGCTGGCCGTGCTGGCGCTGATGTACCGGTCGGTGTTCGATGTGCTCGTCGGGTTCGCCGGGCTACTGTGCACTGTGGTGTGGACGTTCGGGATCGCCGCGTTGCTCGGCCCCGCACATCTTGGCTGGACCGGACCACTGACCCAGCTGGCCATCGTCGTGCCCGTACTGCTGGTCGGCCTGGGAATCGACTACTCGGTACACCTCACGGCCCGTTACCGGGAGCAGCTCGCGGCGGGTGCGAACCCCGCCGATGCGGCCGGTCGCGCCCTCCACACCGTCGGCATCGCGCTCATTCTGGCCACAGTGGCCACCGCGGCCGGCTTCGCGACCACGGCGACCGCTCCGGTACCCATGATCGCCGATTTCGGCGTCTTCGTCGCGGTCGGCGTGCTCTGCGCGTTCGCGATCATGACACTGCTCGTCCCTGCCGCGCGCGTGCTGCGAGACCGTGACGGAGCCCGGCAGCCGGGCAGGGTGCGGGAGATCGGGTTGGGGCGCCTCGTCGGTGCACCCGTCGCGCTGGCGCGGCGGGCACCGGCGCTGGGCCTCGCGGTGGCCACCCTGCTGACACTCGGATCCGTGCTGGCCGCCACGGATCTGGATACGGAGTTCGACAGGGACGACTTCGTCCCCACCGGCTCGGATATCGAAGCGACGCTGACCCACCAGAAGGAGCTCTTCGGCTCCGGTGTCACCGAGTCGACCTACGCGGTCGTCGACGGCGACTTCACCGACCCGGATCTCACGGCGGCCATCCGGCAGGCGCACGGCGCCCTCGCCGACGTGCCGGACGTGCGCACCGTTGGCGGTGCGCCGCAGGCGACATCGATCGTCTCGCTCGCGGCACGTACCGGTGCGGACGTCACCGGTGGAGGAGACCTCGCTGCGGTCTACGACCGGCTTCGCGGAACCGTCGGCGAGCAACAGGTCGGACAGTTCCTCTCCGCGGACGACCGCGCCGGACTCGTGCACATCCGCACGACCGCGGGCGACTCCGGAGCCGAACGGCTGCGCGCGGAGATCGAGAACGCGTTCACCCCGGTGGCCGACGCCGGGGCGAGCGTCGCCGTCACCAGCGAGCCCATCATCATCAACGGCATGAACGACGACCTCGGCCGGTTCCAGGCCCGGGCCATCGTGCTGACCCTGTCCGTGGTGCTGGGACTGCTGGTCGCGTACTACACGGCGGCGTACCGCAGGCCGGTACTCGGTGTCATCGCGATGACCCCCGCGGTGGCAGGCGCCTCGTGGATCCTCGGCACGATGTGGCTGCTCGGCATCAGCTTCAACGCGCTGACGGCCACGCTCACCGCGATCGCGATCGGCATCGGTGTCCCGTACGGGGTGCACGTCGTGAACCGGTTCACCGAGGACCGAGGTTCCGCGCCCGCAGGGGACGCGATCGCGAGGACACTGCGCAACACCGGCGGCGCGCTGGTGGGCTCGGCCGTGACCACCCTCGGGGCGCTTGTCGTCCTGTCGTTGTCGAACCTGCCGCCTATCCAGTCCCTCGGCGTGCTCGGTGGCGCGGCGATCGCGTTCGCGCTGCTCGCCGCCACGCTGGTCGCTCCGGGCATGCTGGTGCTGTGGGCGCGCAGCCATGACGGCAGCCGCCGCGGCTAGGATGGCTGCACCGTGACCGCACCACACCAGCGGGGACGCTCGGGCAGGCGCCCGGGCAGTCCCGACACCCGCAGCCAGATCCTCGAGGCCGCTCGCACCGAGTTCGCCGAACGCGGCTACGAGAGCGGCTCGATGCGCGGCATCGCCACCAGGGCCGGTGTCAACGCGGCCCTGCTGCACCACTACTTCGGCAACAAGGAGCAGTTGTTCGTCGCGGCGGTGGAGCTGCCGTTCGATCCGGACGACGTCGCCGCCGCGATGGCCTCCGTCCCTCAGGAGCGCCGGGGTGAGCAGTTGGTGCGCACGTTCTTCGGCATATGGGACGAGCCGAGCCGCAGGGAGCCGATGCTCGCGTTGCTGCGCTCCGCGATGGCACACGAGTCCGCAGCGGCACTGCTTCGCCAGTTCGGCACCCGCGTGATGGTGCCCCGCGTCACTCCATCAGTGCAGGGGCCGGATGCCGAGCTGCACGCCGAGGCCGCCGTCTCGCACCTGCTCGGGCTCGCACTGTTGCGTTACGTCCTCCAGGTCGAGCCGCTCGCCTCGACGCCGCTCGACGAGCTGGTGGCCCTGGCCGGACCGGTCGTGCAGCGCTACTTCGACGGCTGAGGCTCGAGCACGACCTTCGAGTAGCCTTCCTCGCGCCGGTCGAAGCGGGCATAGGCCTCCGGGGCCTCGGCGAGCGGCATCCGCTTCGAGACCACGAAGCTCGGCCGCGCACGCCCCGCGACGATCAGGTCACGTAGCTGCCGGTTGTAGGCCTTGGCGTCGGCCTGGCCACTTCCCATCCGTAGGCCCTTCTCGAAGAAGCGGCCCATCTCGATCAGCAGCCTGCCGTGCGCGGCTTCCTCGCTCGGCGCACCCGGGTCCTCGGGCAGGTACAGGCCCACAACGCCGATCGCACCCGTGGGGCGCACCGTAGCGATCAAATCGTTGAGCACGATCGCGGGTTGCTCCTGTCCACTGGAGACCGTCGCCTGGTAGCCAACCGCGTCGACGCCCTTGTCGACACCACCCTTGGTCCGCTCGACGATCTCGCCAGGAGCGTCCTGTGTGGAGAAGTCGACAGGGACGGCACCGACCTGCTCGGCCAACCGCAGCCGGTCGCCGACCTTGTCCACGGCGTAGACCTCGGAGGCACCGCGCAGGATCGCGGAGTACACGGCCATCAGGCCGACCGGCCCCGCGCCGTAGACCGCAACGGTCTCACCGGGAGAGACATCGGCCAGCTCCGTAGCGTGGTAGCCGGTCGGGAAAATGTCGGCGAGCATGGCGAAGTCGTCCTCGTGCTCGTCTCCCTGCGGCAGTGTCAGGCAGTTGAAGTCCGCGAACGGCACCCGAAGGTACTCAGCCTGCCCGCCGCGGTACGGCCCCATGCCTACGTAGCCGTACGCGCCACCCGCGCCGGGCGGGTTGACGGTAAGGCAGAATGCGGTGTCCCCCGCGAAACAGTTGCGGCAGAATCCGCAGGCCACGTTGAACGGCAGGCTCACCCGGTCACCGCGCCGCACACTCGTCACGCCGGATCCGGTGTCCTCGACGATGCCCATGTTCTCGTGACCGAACACGATCCCCGGTTCGGCGACCGTACGCCCCTCGTACATGTGCAGATCGGATCCGCAGATCGCCGTGGAGGTGATCCGGACCAGCGCATCGGTCGGCTGTTCGAGCTCCGGATCCGGCACCTGCTCCACCCGCACATCATGGGCACCCTGGTACACGACTGCCCGCATACTCGACTCCCTCGTCGGTTACAGGTCGGACACGACCCGGCTACCCGCCACAGCGGACCGGTACGCATCGTCCGGGGCCCGGCTGTGGGACACACGGTTGCGTGACATCGCCGTGCGCGAGGCGCCCCGCGACAGGCACGAGCGCTGAGCGGCGCCGCCGCACAGCGGGGACGGTCGGCGCGTCGGCCTGCCAACCACTCCGTGGCCCCGCGTAGCCCCTCGAGCGCGAGCTCGTCACCACCATCGTGCCGGTGCGCGCGCACCCCGGCCGATCGCTCCCGGAACGCCGCCGACCCCGGCCCGGGGACAGCTGGTGCGCCGTCATGCTCGCCCAGCGCCTCCTTCCCGTGCGGCGATGGCCCCGGCCACCTCCGGGTTGTTCTCGTCCGGCAGGTTCAGCGCGGGCAGTGCTGCCTCGATCTGCGCGCGGTTCGGCTCCAGCCACGGCGGCAGCTTGAGGGAACGGCCGAGTTCGAGCAGCGGCTCGTCGGCCGTGAACCCGATGTCCTCGGTCGCCAGCTCCAGGAGGGTGCCTCCCGGCTCGCGGAAGTAGATCGAGTGGAAGTACTGCCTGTCCAGGATCGAGGTCACCTGAACACCCTTCCCGACAAGCTCCGCGCGCCAGGCGCGCTGCGTCGCGTCGTCCGGGACGCGCCACGCGACGTGATGCACTGTCCCCCTGCGACCAGGCCCTGCGGCGCGTCCGGTGTGACGAGAACGTCGACGATGGTTCCCGGGCCGCCCTCTCCTGCTTCGAAGCGGAACCTGTTGCCCTCCTGGTGCGAGAACCGCAGCCCCAGACCGTCGGTGAACATCGCCGCGGTGGACTCCTCGTCGCGCACCGAGAGGGTGACCGAATGCAGCCCGCGGATCGCGCGCTCGGCGGGCACGGCCGGGGTGTCCCACGGCTCACGCGGGTCTCCCTGCGGGTGTGCCACCAGGGAGATGGCCAGCCCGTCAGGGTCCCGGAAGGTCAGTGCCTCCTCGTTGGCCTCCTCGTTGTCCGCGGTGCGCACCCTGCTGGTTTCCACACCGGCCGCCTCCAGGTGCTGCTTCCACCAGCCGATCGAGTCCTCCGGCACGGAGAACGACGTCGTGGTGGCCTGGCCTGCCCCGTGACGGCCACCGGGCACACCCTTCCAGGGGAAGAAGGTGAGCAGGCTGCCCGGTCGTCCCGCCTCGTCCCCGTAGTACAGGTGATACGTGCCGGGGTCATCGAAGTTGACCGTCGTCTTGACCATGCGCAGCCCGAGGGTCCGCAGGTAGAAGTCCACGTTGCGCTGCGGGTCGCCACCGATCGCTGTCACGTGGTGCAGCCCGCTGGTCGCGATCGCCATGATCGCACCACCTCAATCCTTCCGGCAGGCATCGGAGTACGACGTCTCTCCCTCAGTGTCGTATTCCCGCACGGAACCGGCCACACCCGCAATGGGAGACCAGGCCATTCGACTGAACGATCAACGTCATCGTGACAGATATAGATGATATGTCAACAATTTGAGCGGGCTGTCTGCCTATGGCCGGTACCCGATGGCTCCCCGTCGCCTGCTCCGGGCAGGGAGTACTCAGGATGCGCCGGCGCCACGCAGCCCCGACAATGGCTTCCGGGCCGTTCGAAGCCCGGCGTGCGCATACAGCAGCACTGCAGCCACGTGACTCGTACGAGGAGGCGCACATGCCCGAGCACACCTACCGGGTCACCGAGATCGTCGGCAGCTCCGGTGAGAGCCTCGACGAAGCGATCCGCGGCGGGGTCCGGCGCGCGGGCCAGACGCTCCGCGGGCTCGACTGGTTCGAGGTCTCCGAGATTCGAGGCCATATCGAGAACGGCGAGGTCGCGCACTACCAGGTCTGCATGAAAGTCGGCTTCCGGCTGGAAGAACCCGGCTGACCGGCGCGGAGGGGCTAGTCGACGGACTCCTTCGGTGCATATCCGCCCACCCGAGGAGTCCTTCGGCTCGCCACCTCCCGGCCGTCAACGCAACCGCAGTGGGGCGAAGAACCAGACTGCGGTGAACATCAGGGCGACCAGGGTCGCGATCACGATCATCGGGACCAGGCCGAAGATCACTTTGACCATGAGCGCGATCGTCGCGGTGACCGCGAGCGCGATACACACGAGACCGACCAGGACGAGGCGGTTACCGTACCGCAGGATCTCGTACCGGCGGCCGGAGCGGAACAGCACGCGGTGCCAGGCCGCCGGAGCGCTCAGCATCGCCGTGGCGAGCACGGCAAGCAGCACAGCCGCCAGGTGCAGCCCCTGCTCGAAGTCACTGGCCTTGCGGAACAGCGGGGTGAACACCACGGCGAGCAAGAACCCGAACAGGATCTGCACGCCGGTCTGGGCGACCCGCAGCTCGCCGAGCAGCTCGTTGACGTTACGCGCGAGGCGCTGCTTCTCGGTCTCCTCCTCGTAGCGATCCGGCACGGACCAAGGCTAAGCTCCCCGGCCACGGCCCGCTCGGTACGGGCCCCGACGGTCCGCTCACGGCACCGTGCTCAGCGGCCACACCCGGCCGGTCGAGCTGTCGATCAGGGCCGCGCGTTCGACCCGCGCGGTGAGCGGGAGAACCTCGTAGACCGCCGTTGCCACGGTGGGCAGCCAGCCGGCCTGCGCTCGTGGCGCGAGCGAGGCGTGCGGCAACCACCGGCCGCACTCGTAGTGCATGTGCACCAGTGCCCCCGTCGCGCGCGTCGCCTCGACCACCGCCTGCTGGCGCGTCACCAGGTCGGGAGGTACCGCCGGAACCAGGCAGGCCCGTCCACGGCGGAAGGTACCGAGAGCGTCGAACGTGATCTCGAAGGGGCCACCGTCGCCGAGGCCGTCCACCGCCGCGCGCACCGCGTCCAGCTCCCAGCGCAGCAACACGACGTAGGACATGTGCGGCACGTGCAGGCCGTGCGTGTGCGAGCGCAGCGTCGGTATCCCGCGCGCCTCCAACCTGTCCCACAGCCCGCGCAGGGCGCGTTCGGTGGCGTGGTCGAACAGCAGGCACACTCCAAGGGCCATGTCCCGGACCGTACTTGCCGGCACCCTGCTACGCGGGCCACCGCGACCGCCGGCGCGGAGGCCAGAGACAATAGGGGCATGGTTGCTCCATCGGCTCCCCCAGCGACCCTGCGGATCGGCCCGTACCAGGTCGATCCGCCGGTGGTGCTCGCCCCGATGGCCGGCATCACCAACGTCGCCTTCCGCAGGCTGTGCCGCGAGTACGGGGCGGGCCTGTACGTCTGCGAGATGATCACCAACCGGGCACTCGTCGAGCGGCACCCGGGCACGATGCACCTGGTCACCTTCGACCCCGCCGAGTACCCGCGCTCGATGCAGCTCTACGGGGTCGACCCGGAGACCATGTACCGCGCGGCCCGCATGGTCGTCGAGGAGGATCTCGCCGACCACATCGACATGAACTTCGGCTGCCCGGTCCCCAAGGTCACCCGCAAGGGCGGCGGCGCAGCCCTGCCGTTCAAGCGCAAGCTGTTCGGCGACATCGTCGCCGCCGCCGTGCGCGCCGCCGAGCCCGCGGGCATCCCGGTGACGGTGAAGTTCCGCATCGGCATCGACGACGGCCACCACACCCATCTGGACGCGGGCCGGATCGCCGAGGCCGAGGGGGCCGCCGCGGTGGCCCTGCACGCCCGCACCGCGGCACAGCGTTACTCGGGCCAGGCCGACTGGTCGGCGATCGCGGCGCTGAAGGAAGCGGTGACCACCGTTCCGGTACTCGGAAACGGCGACATCTTCGCCGCATCCGACGCCCCGCGCATGATGTCCGAGACCGGATGCGACGGCGTGGTCGTCGGCAGGGGATGCCTCGGGCGGCCATGGCTGTTCGGCGAGCTCGAGGCGGCGTTCGCCGGCAGGCCCGTACCGGAGGGGCCCTCCCTCGGTGAGGTCGCGCGCGTGCTCCGCAGGCACGCCGAACTGCTCGCCGAGCACGACGGTGAGGACAAGGGCATGCGTGACCTGCGCAAGCACATGGCCTGGTACTTCCGTGGTTTCCCCGTCGGGGGTGAGCTGCGCCGGTCGCTCGCCAGGGTGTCCTCGCTCGCGGAGCTGGACGACCTGCTCGGCAAGCTGGACGCCGACGTCCCGTTCCCCGCCGAGGCCGAGGGGCCGCGCGGGCGGCAGGGCACGGCATCCCGGGTGGTGCTGCCGCACGGCTGGCTGGACGACCCGGACGACCGGTGCGTGCCCACCGCTGCTGAGGTCATGCACTCGGGGGGTTGAGCCCGGCTCGCGCCGCTACCCGTGGACAGGCACAGCCGGCCCGGGCTACGGGTGCGCGTGCTGGATGGGCCCGCTCGTTCTCCTCGGCGATCACTCCCGACGTCGTAGAGTAGCGCGGCGCATCCGAATGCACGTGCGAATGATTGTGCACTTACGGTAATCATATTCACCTGACCTGCGAAAGGTTGCCCGTCTTTCGGGTGATATTGGGCCGTTGGACGTCCTCATACCTCAAGCTGCGCCTCCTCCTGGACGAGAACGTTCATGTGAGAGAGGCAGGTACGGTGCCACATCGACCGAGCGCGACCGGGACGGGTGAGGTGCAGGCAGCCACCGAAGTGAGACGCGAGTACGCCGCGCGCGGCCGTGCGACTCCCCCACAGGGGATGGACTACGCGGTCGATACCGGACTACACGGACTCGGAACGCGACCCTCGCTGCCCGCTTACCCCGTCGATCTCATCGAGCTCCACGAGTCGATCGCCAACCTGCTCGCGGCCCAGGAGAACTGGGAAGGGGCCTACGCGCACCTGCAGACCGCGTTGCGGCTGGCACGTGACCACGACTGCACCGCGCTCCGGCTTCCCGAGCAGCACCAGCGCGAGGTCGCCGAGCTGCGCAAAGCGCATGAGCAAGCGCTCGACGCGAGCATGCGGGACGAGCTGACCGCGACCTACAACCGGCGCTACCTGCACAGGCAGCTCGTCGACCTGCTCACCGATCAGGTCGACATCGAGCGTGGTGTCGCGATCGCACTGATCGACCTCGACCATTTCAAGGACGTCAACGACACCTACGGGCACGCGCTCGGGGACAGCGTGCTGCAGCGCGTGGTGTCCCTGCTGCAGGTGGATCTGCCCGACGGTGGATTCTGCGCCCGCTACGGAGGTGAGGAGTTCGTACTCGTACTACCGAACATCAGCGCGCGCCAGGCTGTGACCACTCTGGAGCGCACGCGCGCACGTGTGGCCGACCACCCGTGGTCGGCGCTCGCAGGCGGCCTGCACGTGACCATCAGCGCAGGCCTGGTGCACCACGCGACCCACAGCGGCGTGGGCGCCGTCCTCCCGGAGACCGACGATGCCGAACGCCAGCTCCGGCGCGCCGACGACCTGCTGTACGCGGCCAAACGATCCGGGCGCAACACCGTGGCCTACCGTAAGGACGGGGCGATCCGGCTCGCGGGACTCGACGACAACTGCCGCTGACGACGCTACGCGCTTCTCCGGGGCGCATGCGCATACCTGCCAACCCGATCGGACTGTGACCGTCGAACTGGCCGGCCGAACTCTGAGTAACTCGCAGTGTGCGAATACACCCGATAGTGTCGTCACCGCGGTTCAACAGCAGTACTATTTACCGCGATCCATGCGCGACGTAACGGCGACGTGCAGCGCGTCGCGGACGCATACGGCGAAAGGAGGCTGAGTGCCAGACGACCCGCGAACGTCGGGCACCGGCCCCCAACCGCCCGGCGCGCACCCCCCGAACCAGCAACCACGCCGGCCCGCCGGGCACACGCCACCCTCTGCTCCCCCGCCTCCGCGTGCGGACGGGCGTGGCCGTCGCCGCGCGCAGGACACCAGCGACGGAATCAACGCCGCCGACCTCATTCACCGGCTCACCGGCAGGCGGCCCGACTTCCCACCACCAGCTCCCCCGCAACCGCCGCAGGCCGCGCAGCCTCCACCCCCGCAGGCACGGCCACCGCAGGCACCTGCAGGTGACGCACAACGGAACCGGCACGGGCCGCAAGCGAACCCGCAGGGACCTCCAGGCGGGCGTCAACCACCCGCGGGCCCGCAACCGCCCCAGGGACGGGATCCACGGACCACGCCACAGCCGCCACCGGCAGCACGGCGCCCGCAACCACCGGCCGAACCACCCCCGCCCCGAAGATCGCCGCCTCAGCGAAACCCCGTCCCGCACCATGCCCCGCCCCCGCAGGGACCCCCGGCCCGGCAACGCACCAGACCCGCGTCCCATCCGCCCGCGCCACGCGGAACGGCACCGCAACGGCCCGCGCCGCAGGGTCACACGGGGTCGTTGCTGGGGCCGCTGAACATCTCGCACGAGGAGTCGCCCGCGCGACTGTCCGCACCCGACTCCAGCAGCGTGACACGGCACGTGCTGGCTCCGGCACTGGTGAGGTCGGTCGTCGACAGCGATTCCGGGAACGGCGACGAGCACGGGCAGGACGGCGAGATACCGCGGCACGGCGTCGCCGGGACCACCGACGTACTGCCGACCGTCGATGCCCGTGTACCGCAGGCCGGCGGGCAGGCAGCCGACCAGGGGGCCGTTGCCGCCGAGCCCGAACTCGTCGGCAACGGCGGTGACGACCCGGATCCGCACGAGGACGACGAAGCCGGCGAGGCTGCCACGGAGCCCCCGGACCGGCCGGTACGCACCCGCCTGCAGGAGAAACGCAGGCGCAGGCACCACCGGACGGTGCTCGCCACGCGGGCAGCGGTGTTCGTCCTCGCGATGATGGTCGTGCTCACCGTCGGGGGCGCATGGGGAGGGATCGCCTACTACGACGACCGCTTCGACGAGGTCTCCGCCCTCGACCCCGGCTCCCCGGCGATCCAGGACGCAGCCGCCCAGCAGGGGGACTCGAACTACCTGATCATCGGCTCGGACACCCGCGAGGGGCTCGACGCGGAGGCCGGCCACGGGACCGACGAGGACGTCGTCGGCGCACGGGCCGACACCATCATGCTCGCGCACGTGCCCGCGGGCGAGGACCGCGCGGTATTCGTCTCCTTTCCCCGTGACCTCGAGGTCGATCTGAACGGCTGCGAGCAGTGGGACGACAAGGCGCGCGAGTACTCCGCCGAGACCGTGCACGAGGCCGAGCAGGTCAAGCTCGCGGAAGCGTACTCCATGGGCGGCCCACGCTGCGTCACCGACGTCGTCCAGCGCATCTCCGGACTCCGGGTGAACCATTTCGTCGGCGTCGACTTCCTCGGGTTCACCGGCATGGTCGACGCCGTCGGTGGGGTCCCTGTAACGGTGCAGGAGCCCGTCATCGACGAGGTGCTCGGGGTCGTCATCGACGAGCCGGGCACGCACGTCCTCTCCGGAACCCAAGCACTCGACTTCGTCCGTGCCAGGCACGTACACGGCGACCCCACATCCGACTACGGGCGCATGCAGCGCCAGCAGCAGTTCGTCTCCGCGCTGCTGAACTCGGCGGTGTCCCGGGACGTCGTCCTCGACCCGCGCAGGATGAAGCGTTTCGTCACCGCGTTCACCGACGCCACGTTCGGGGACAACGTGGCGATGGGCGACATGCTCACGCTCGCCCACTCGCTGAAGTCGACCGGGGTCGATTCGATCGATTTCATCACCGTGCCCACAACGGGGTTCGCGAACGCGCGCGGCAACGAGGTCCTCCTCGAAGGCGAAGCCGGTGAGCTCTTCGGGGCGTTGATCGGCAACGAACCGCTCCCCGGTACCGAATCCTGAGCCCCGGGGTCCGGCCGCGACCGCGCCTGGTGGCCCCGCGGGTCCCGCACCGTCACGACCTCCGGGTACTCACACGGCATGCGTGAAGTCCGATGTTTGACATTGACTCACACATGTCTCACTCTCAAGACATGGCAGCAGTCGCGTTTCACGGGTTCGCGGCGCGGTCGGGCGAGTCGTGGCGGGACCCGTTCGGGATGTACGCGTACCTACGCGAGCACGACCCGGTCCATCACGTCGAGCCGGGTGACTTCTGGGTGCTGTCCCGCTACGCCGACGTGTCCGCCGCCGCCAGGGACACCGCCACGTTCTCCTCGGCGCACGGGCTGACCTTCACCTACGGCGACCAGGCAGCGGTCGGGCTGGACGCCGCCACACCCATGGTGTTCCTCGACCCGCCCGAGCACACCGCGTTCCGCAGGCTGATCAGCAAGGGGTTCACGCCGCGCCGGGTGGCGTCGATCGAGCCTGCCGTGCGTTCGTTCGTCACCGAGCGGTTGGAGCGGCTCGCGGGGCGCGACGAGGTGGACATCGTCGCCGAGCTGTTCAAGCCGATGCCCAGCTTCGTCGTGGCGCACTACCTCGGGGTCCCACCGGCCGACCGGGCGAAGTTCGACCACTGGACCGATGACATCGTGGCGGCCAACGCCCACGGCGACCCGCTCACCGCCCGCGAGTCGGTCGGGGAGCTGTTCGACTACTTCCACCACCTCGTCCGGCGCCGCCGCGCCGAACCCGCCGACGACACGATCTCCGATCTGATCCGCGTCTTCGGCGACGAAGAGGAGCACAGCCTGATCCGCATCCTCGGGTTCGCGTTCACCATGGTCGCAGGCGGGAACGACACCACGACCGGCCTGCTCGGCCCCGGCTCCGAGCTGCTGACCGAGCATCCACGACAGCGTGACGCCCTGGCCGAGGACCCTGCGCTCATCCCGGACGCCATCGACGAGCTGCTGCGGCTGACCAGCCCGGTGCAAGGCCTGGCCCGCACCACGACACGAGACGTCGAGCTGCACGGCACAACCATCCCCGCGGGCCGCAAGGTGCTGCTGCTCTATGCCTCGGCCAACCGGGACCCGCAGCAGTACGGCCCGGACGCCGAGAGCCTGGACATCACGCGCAGGCCGCGACACATCCTCTCGTTCAGCGTCGGGCCACACCACTGCATCGGCGCATCCGCCGCCCGCCTGCAGGCCCGCGTCGCGCTGGAGGAGCTACTCGCCCGGTACCCGCGCTTCGAGGTCGACGCCGCCCGCGGTGTATTCGCGGGCGGCCACTACGTGCGGCGGTACCAGAGCCTGCCGTGCTACCTCGGGAACCGGGCATGAGCACGCCGTGGCTGCGCACCGAACGCACCGAGCTGGCAGCCGAGCGGATCCTGGACGCCGCCGAGCAGGTCTTCGCCGAGCGTGGGGTGGCCGCCACCGAGATGAGCCACATCGCCACGGCCGCAGGCTGCTCCCGGGCCACGCTGTACCGCTACTTCGACGGCAGGCACGAGGTGCGCGTCGCCTTCATGCACCGGCAGACACGGCGGCTCGCGCACCGCATCGCCGAGCAGGTCAGCGCGATCACCGACCCCGCTCCGCGCCTGGCCGAGGCGATCCGCGGCGCACTGCGCGAGGTGCGCGACACGCCTGCCCTGGCAGCCTGGTTCACCCACCCGGACAGCGGCGTCACCGGCGAGCTCGCCGGGTCCTCCCCGGTGATCCAGTCCCTGTGCGCCGCCTTCTTCGGCGACCCCACCGACCCGGCCAACCAGGACCGCGCCAACTGGCTGCTGCGTATCATCATCTCCCTGCTCAGCAATCCCGGCCGGGACGAGGCCGAGGAACGCCGCATGATCGAACGATTCGCCGTCCCCGCGCTGCTCGGCGACGGACACGGCGCCCTGCGTGGTGACCGGTGACGGCAGCCGCCGGAACCGTCACCCGGCCCTCGGCCGACGCGCCCCGCCACCGCGCGGGCACGGCGCTGACCAGGGAAGGTCGCGGAAGCGCGCCACGCCCTCAACGAGAATTCCCTCTCCGTTCACCCCGCGGACCAGCGTCATGCCGGGTAGAGCCGTAAAATAGGCACCATGCGCGAGGCTTACCACGTCGAGCTGGACCGGCTCGCAGACAAACTGGCCAGCATGTCCGGGATGGTCGCCAACGCGATGGAGCTGGCGACCAAGGCACTGCTGGAGACCGACTTGCAGCTCGCTGAGCAGGTCATCAGCGACGACGAGCACGTCGACGACACTCGCGCGCAGTGTGAGGAGCAGGCGTACTCGCTGCTTGCCCTGCAGGCTCCGGTGGCGACCGAGCTGCGTAAGGTGCTCGCGGTGATCCACGCCGCCGAGAGCCTCGAACGCATGGGGGACCTGGCGCTGCACGTCGCGCGCACCGCCCGCCGGCGGCACCCCGACCCGGTGTTGCCCCCCGAGGTGACCCCGTACTTCGGGGAGATGGGCAAGGTCGCGGTGCGGCTGGCCCGCCAGACCGAGGAAGTCATCAAGACGACCGACGTGGACGCCGCCCGCGCTCTGGAGTCCGCCGACGACGAGGTCGACAACATCCACCGCCACCTGTTCACCGTCATCATGGACAAGGACTGGCCGCACGGAGTCGCCGCGGCCGTGGACACCACGTTGCTCGGGCGCTTCTACGAGCGCTACGCCGACCACGCGGTCTCGGTCGCCAACCGGATGATCTTCGTCGTCACCGGCAAGATGCCCGGCTACGGCACCGACGAGGACGTCTGACGGGGAGCCCAAGGTGACCTCGGTTCCATAGAAGGAGCCGAACGTGACATTCGGCTCCACCTCCTGGGTGGGGTCGGTCAGCCGAAGCGGCCGGAGATGTAGTCCTCTGTGGCTTGCTCGTCGGGGTTGGAGAAGATCTTCTCGGTGTCGTTGATCTCGACGAGCCTGCCGGACTCACCGACGCCGGGGACGTTGAAGAAGCCCGTCTGGTCGGACACCCGGGCGGCCTGCTGCATGTTGTGCGTGACGATCACGATCGTGTAGTCCTGCTTCAGATCACTGATCAGGTCCTCGATCGCGAGCGTGGAGATCGGGTCCAGCGCCGAGCAGGGCTCATCCATCAGCAGCACGTCCGGCTGTACCGCGATCGCGCGTGCGATGCACAGGCGCTGCTGCTGCCCGCCGGACAGTCCGCCGCCCGGCTTGTTCAACCGGTCCTTGACCTCGTTCCACAGGTTGGCGCCGCGTAGCGCGTGCTCGGCGATCTCGTCGAGTCGCTGCCTGTTCTTCTCCCCGCCGAGCTTCAAGCCCGCGAGCACGTTGTCCTTGATCGACATCGTGGGGAACGGGTTGGGGCTCTGGAAGACCATCCCGATGGTGCGGCGCACCTGGACCGGGTCCACGGAGGGTGCGTAGATGTTCTCCCCGTCCAGCAGGACCTTGCCCTCCACCCGCGCGCCGGGAATCACCTCGTGCATCCGGTTGAGGGTGCGCAACACGGTGGACTTGCCGCAGCCCGACGGCCCGATGAACGCCGTGACATGCTTCGGCGGGACCGACAACGTCACATCACTGACCGCGTGGAACTTGCCGTAGTAGATGTTGACGTCGTTGACGTCGATACGTTTCGCCACTGCTTCCTACCACCCTATTCGGTCTTCACGGCGGACAATCTCGAGATCACCGCCGCCATCAAGTTGAAGAGCATCACCAGCAGGACCAACGTCAGAGCCGCGCCCCACATCCGTGCCACGCCCGCGGGTTCCGGGTTGAGCAGCTCGTTCATCACCGTCAGCGGCAGGGACGCCATGTTGCCCTCGACGACGTTGTAGTTGATCGAACGGCTGTACCCGACAAGTACCAGTACGGGTGCCGTCTCCCCGAGCACCCGGGCCATCGCGAGCATCATTCCGGTGACCATCCCGGAGAATGCGGTGGGCAGGACGATCTTGACGATGGTTTTCCACTTCGGAACGCCGAGCGCGTAGCTGGCCTCGCGCAGCTGGTCGGGCACCAGCCGCAGCATCTCCTCGGTGGAGCGGATCACGATCGGCAACATCAGCAGCACCAGCGCGAGCGACACCGCGAACGCGCTCTTCGGCAGGCCGAACACGCTGATCCACAGCGCGAACACGAACAGCGCGGCCACGATCGACGGCACGCCGGACAGGATGTCCACCATGAACGTCACGGTTCTCGCCAGCCACCCCTGCCCGTACTCGGCGAGGTAGATCGCGGTGAACACGCCGAGCGGCACCGCGATGACCGCGCACAGCACGCCTTGCACGATGCTGCCGTACAGCGCGTGGTAGATCCCGCCCGCGAACTGGTCGGGCATCACGCCGCTGAGCGAGTGGGTGAACCACCGGCTGGAGAGCACGGCCTCGTACCCCCGCGAGATCACGGTGTACAACAGCCAGACGAGCGGGACCAGGGCGACGAGGAACGCAGCCGTCACCAGCACCGTGGCCAGGGTGTCGCGCGCCCTTCGCCCGGCGCTGAGATGCTGGAACGTCGGCGCGCCGTCCGGCCGGTCGACGAAAGTCTCGGTGGTAGTCACCCGCGTTGCACCTTCCCACCGGCGATCGTGCGGGCGATCGCGTTGACGATGAAGGTCAGGACGAACAGCACCAAGCCTGCCGCGATGTAGGCCCCTGTCGGCAACGGGTGGACGAACTCGTTCGCGGCCGAAGCGATCAGCGACGCGAAGGTGTATCCCCCGTCGAACAGGGAGAATGTCGCAGGCTCCGTCGCGATGCGCAGCACGACCAGCACGGCGACCGTCTCGCCGAGAGCGCGCCCGAGACCGAGCATGGACGCACCGATGTAGCCGCTCCGGCCGAACGGCAGCACCGTCATCCGGATCATCTCCCACTTCGTGGCGCCGAGCGCGAGCGCGCCCTCGATGTGCGTGACCGGGGTCTGCCGGAACACCTCCCGTGTCACCGACGTGATGATCGGCAGGATCATGACCGCGAGCACGATCCCCGCCGTGAAGATCGTCCCGCCGCCGGTGATCGAGACGTTCCCCTCCGCGAACAGCGGTATCCAGCCGAGGGTGTCATTGAGCCACAGCGCGACCGGCACGAGCACCGGCCCGAGCACGAACAGGCCCCACAGCCCGTAGACGATGGACGGGACAGCCGCCAGCGTGTCGATGAGGTAACCGAACAACCGCTGCAGGTTCCGCGGCGCGTACTGGGTGAGGAACAGCGCGATACCCAGCGCGAGCGGCATCGCGATCGCCAGCGCGAACGCCGAGGACAGCACCGTCACCACCAGCAGGTCGCGTACCCCGAAACGGAGGTCCTCGACATCGCTGGTCTCGAACTCGGTGCTGAGGAAGAAGTTGGCGCTGTTGGCCATCAACGACGGCCACGCCTGCACGGCGAGGAACAGCCCGATCGCCCCGATGGAGGCGACGACGGTGATCCCGGCGCCGGTCGAGGCCCACCGGAAGAGGTCATCGGCCTTACGCCTGCCGCCGGACGACATCTCGTTCAGCGGTCCGTCTCGCACGTGGGTGTCGCCGGCACCACCAGGCGTGCCGGTGCCGGACGGTCCGGAAGGTGGGGTCGTCATGCCGTCGTCACGCACCATTCGATGTCAGGACAGTGCCTCGATCGAATCGAGCAGCCGTTTCTGGAACACGTCGGGGAGGGGAGTGAAGCCCGCATCGGTGAGCCCCTGCTGGCCGTCGGTGGCGGCGACCCGCAGGAAGGTCTGGATCGCCTCGGACACGTCCGGGTCCGGGTAGGTCGAGCACACGATCTCGTAGGAGACCAGCATCAGCGGGTAGGCCCCGTTCTCCTCGGTGCCGTAGATGGAGTCGAGCTCGATCACGAGATCGTGCCCCTCGCCCGCGACCGTGGCCGCGTCGATCGCCTTGCCCGTGCTCTCGGAGTCGAGCTCGACGGGCTCGCCCCCACCCGAGTTGATGATCCTCGCGATCTGCAGCCCGCGTTGCTCGGCGAAGGACCACTCGTTGTAGGTGATCGAACCGGGGGTCCTGTCCACAGCCGAGGACGTGTTCTCGTTACCGCGCGCACCTTCCCCGACCCCGCCGAGGAACATCTTGCCGGTCCCCTGCCCCCACGCGTCCTCGGACGCCGTCCGGAGATAGTTCTGGAAGTTCTGCGTGGTACCGGACTCGTCGCTGCGGAAGATCACCGTGATCTCCTTGTCCGGCAGGTCGACGCCGTCGTTGAGCTCGGCGATGCGCGGGTCGTTCCACTCGGTGATCGTCCCGTTGAAGATCTTCGCCAGCACGGGGCCGTCCAGCGCGATTCCGTCGAATCCCTCGAGGTTGTAGGTGACCGCGATCGGCCCGAACACCAGGGGCAGGTGCCACGCCTCGTGACCGCCGCAGCGCTGCTTCGCGTCGGACACCTCGTCGAACTCCTCCTGCAGCGGGACGTCGGAGCCCGCGAAGTCGGTCAGTCCGCCGATGAACTCGTTCACCCCCGCGCCCGAACCGCTCGAGTTGTAGTTGACGGTGTACCCGGAGCAGGCGGAGTCGTAGATGTTGATGAACCTGATCATCGCGTTCGACTGCGCGGTCGACCCGCTCGCGTTGATCGTCGGCGCGCCCGAGCAGTCGACATCGGGGATGTCGATACCGGTCTGGGCGGTATTGTCGTCGCTTCCGCAGCCGGCGAGAACGAGGACCATCGTTGCCAGCGCGCAGGCCAGTTTCCCGCGCCGCACTCGGGTCACAGTCGTCCCTTCCACGCACATCTGTCGACGTCCCTGGAGACGGTAAACAGCTCGGGTAGACAGCCACCCCCCGCAAGATGAACACAAGGTGAACAGGGGCCGGGTGTGAGCGGGCTAACCCGGCACGGGAGTCCCCGGAATCACCCCCGCCACCGGGTGTTCCGTCGCCGGCAGGGGACCCTGCAGGGGACGTCGCCCGAGGTTAACCGCAGGCGACCTCCGGGTGTAGGCCGACCGCCGGGTGACAGTGAACATCCCGTGACATTCCCGTTACTCAACGTGCCAGCTCGTACTGCACATCCGTGCTCTCGGTGCCGAAGCCGAGCCGGTTGTACACGGTGATCGCCGCGGGGTTGTCCCCCTCCACGTACAGGATCACCTCGCGCAGCCCCCGCTCGGCGAGGTACCGCAGCCCAGCCAGCGTCAGCGCCGTACCGAGGCCGCGACCGTGCGCCTGAGGGTCCACGCCGACCACGTACACCTCCCCCACCTCGACATCACGCCCGTCCGGGTCCGGCGGGTGCACCTTCGTCCAGTGGAAGCCGAGCAGCCCACCTGCAGGCCCCTCCGGTTCCCCGGCGTTCGCCGAGCCCGCCGAGCGCTCGGCGAGGAAGAACCCGCCGGGGTCGAACCACTCCTGCTGCTCGGTCGCACGCAGCTCGTCGACGGTCAGCGCGCCCTGCTCCGGGTGCCAGGCGAACGCGCGCGCGTTCACATCGATCACCGCGCGCTCATCCTGCCCCGGCACGAAGGTGCGCACCCGCACATCCGCGGGCAGCCGCGGCTCGCCGAGCGCGCACGAGGTGAGGTCGGCACGCATGCGCAGGAGCTCGCGCACCCTGCGCAGCCCGGCGCGGCGGGCGATGCGGGCGGCCGCCGGGTGGTCGCCGTGCGACCAGTAGCGCAGCGTCCGGCTCGCCCGTTCCGTCACCGCCGCGGCCAGCGAGCCCCCGTGGCCTCGCCCCCGAAGTTCGGGGTGCACGAACAGTTCGGCGACCTCCCGGCCGAACGCGTCGCCCCGCTGGTCCAGCTGTGCGAACCCGACCAGCTCGGCGTCCTGGTATGCCAGGGCGTACGGCCCCGTGGACAGGTCCTCCGGAAGGCCACCGCGCGGTCCGGGATCCGGGCGCCCGTCGCTCGCGCGCACCGCCCGCAGCAGCTCGAGAACAGCGGGCTGATGTTCGGCGTTCAGCTCATCCACCCACACGACATGCGGCATCGTGCCAGCCTACTGGTCCGTCCCGAGAGCGTCCGCGCCGTCGGGACGCCGCGCCCGAGCCGGCCGCCCTACTCCGTGCGCCACCATCCGGTGCGCGTCGTCGGCACCGGGCCGGGTGCCTCCACGTGCTCGGCACCGTCCACCTGCTCGGGCGGACGGCTCGTTGCCGACTTGAGGTGGCTGTCGAACTTGTAGCCGACATTGCGCACGGTGCCGATCATCTGCTCGTGCTCGGGGCCGAGCTTGGCGCGCAGCCGCCGCACGTGCACATCGACGGTGCGGGTGCCGCCGAAGAAGTCGTACCCCCACACCTCCTGCAACAGCTGCGAACGGGTGAAGACACGCCCCGCGTGCTGCGCCAGGTACTTGAGCAGTTCGAACTCCTTGTAGGTCAGCTCGAGGGTGCGCTTGCGCAGCCGCGCCGTGTACGTGTTCTCGTCGATGACCAGGTCACCGACGCGCAGTTCCGACTCGGCCTGCGGGCCGCCGGACTGCCGGGTGCTCGCAAGCCGGAGCCTGGCATCGACCTCGGCAGGCCCCGCAGTGGGCAACACGATGTCGTCGATACGCCATTCGGCGTTCACGGCCACCAGTCCGCCCTCGTTGGTGACCACCATGACCGGGGAGACCCCGTCCTCGTTCGCGCCCTTGAGCAGCCTGCACAGGCTCTTCGCCGAGGCGAGGTCGCTACGCGCGTCGACGAGCGTGACATCCCGCCTTCCGGCGTCCAGCAGCGCCGTGACCTCGGGCGGCCGCACGCGCACGTCATGCGGCAGCAACTCGAGTGAGGGGAGGAGCGTCGTTGCTTCCTTCTCCGACGTCAACACCAACAGGTCCATACCCATGGACACACCGCCTTGTTCTCATGGCGTACTACGCACACGGCGCCACGGCCGTTGCCGCCCGAGCATAACCACTGATCTCGCTGGACACATCGGCGATGCAGCTCATGTCACACGCTCACACCGCTGTGCGATGCCTGTGCGGCGCCCCTCGGGCCATATGTCCGGGCGCCTCTCGAGGCGCATCTCCGGGCATGCCCGGACGCGGTCGATGATTGAATGGCGGATGCAACAGCCGCGCGGCACGCGCGCAGGCACCAGACGACCGACCAGCTCCGGGACGCGTGATGAAGAAGACCATCGTCGTTGTCATCGTCCTCGCCGCACTGCTCGTCGGTGCGGACCTCGCCCTCGCGGCCGTCGCCGAGAACCGGCTCGCGCAGGAGGCCAGGGAGCAGTTCGAGCTGTCCGAGGACCCGGCCGTGACGATCCACGGGTTCCCCTTCACGACCCAGGCAGTCGGTGGCACCTACCAGCGGATCTCCATCGACGCGGAGGGCGTGCCCGTCACGGACGTCCTGCGCGAGCTGGAGCTCGCCGCCGAGCTGCGGGACGTGCACGCTCCCCTGCCCGACGTGCTCAGCGGGGACACCGACGCGATCATCATCAGCGAGCTCGAAGGCACCGTGACGATCACTCAGGACGACGTCGGCCGCGCGGTCAAACTGCCCGACCTGCGCATCGACGACGCGACCGACGAGCTGACACGCGACGGGGAATCCACGGACGACACCGGCGGCGGCCCGGATGCGATCGGCTCCACAGCCGGTGTCCGGCTCGCCGCGACCACCGACATCGCGGGTGAGCGGGACGTGGAGGTCGTCGCCTACGGCGTGATCGAGCTCACGGGGGGATCCGTACGTGTCGCGCCGAGGCGGCTCGAGTTCGGCAGGGACAGCGGCACCGTGGAGGTGCCCGACGAGGTACGAAACGCCTTCCTGCCGCAGTTCGAGACCACGATCGACCCGGGAAACCTGCCGTTCGGCGTTACCCCGTCCGGGGTCGCTGTGCGGCGCGGGGCACTGGTCGTCCAGGGGGAGGCCAGCGACGTCCGGTTCGGCCAGGGAGCCTGAGGCGAGCATCCTCCCGGGCGCCGCGCCGCAGCAGCGGACTCGTGGTTCGCGGACCGGTACCGTGGGTGGCACGGGAGCGGTGCCCGAGCCGAACTTCCCGGCAACACGTCAGCACGGAGGGTCTCGCGGCGATGACCGGATTAGTGATCACGCTGGTGATCTTCGCGGTGGGTACCGCCATCGGTCTCGTGCTGCGCGCCCGCGACGGCTCGATCCGGTTGACCCGGCCGGGTTCTGTCCGGTCGTCGGCTGCCGCGGACCTACCCGCGCCTGTCATGCGAGCCATCGACCCGGAGAGCAGGATCACGCTCGTCCAGCTCTCCTCGGCCGCCTGCGCCCCGTGCCGCCAGGCACACGCGCGGCTGTCCGCTGCCGCCGAGCACTCGCCGGAGGTGCACCACGCCGCGATCGACATCACCGAGCGGCCCGACGTCGGATCCGCCCTCGGTGTGCTGCGCACCCCGACGACGGTCGCCTACGACTCCACCGGGACCGAGGTGTTACGTGTCACCGGCGTCCCGGACACCGACTCGCTGGTGCACGCTCTCCGGCCGCACCTGTCCCCTGCCACCGAGCCGTGACGGTGACCACGCATCCTGTCCAGCGTGCCCATGGGGTGTCCACGGTGTGGACACCGCTCCCGGAGTCAGGACGGAGCCGGTAGGCTCGGTGTCGTGATCATGCACCCACAGCGACGAATGCTGACACAGCGGCGCGCGATCGACTTCTGTCGCGTGCGCAGCAGCCTGTGTCTGGTGCTCGTGTAGTTCGCCGCACGAGCACGCCCGTCCGTCCACTGCCGGGAGAGGGTCATGTCACCCACCCAATACATCGACCCACGTGGTCCACGATTCGCAGCGGGGATCACCACCGTGGTCCTCGCGGTCGTCCTGATCACCGGTTGGTGGCCGCTACTGGCCGCGCAAGCCGTGGTGTTCGCCGCAGGCGCTTTCGCCGGGCTGCGCTACTCTCCCTACTCGACGCTGTACCGGGCAGTGGTCGCACCCCGCCTCGGTCCACCGGCCGACCGGGAGGACCCCGCGCCACCGCGGTTCGCACAGGGGGTCGGGTTCGCGTTCGCTGTTGTGGGCACCGTCGGCTACGCCACCGGGCTCACCGTGTTGGGCATCGTCGCCACGGGCCTGGCCCTGCTCGCCGCGTTCCTCAATGCCGCGTTCGGCTACTGCCTCGGCTGCGAGATGTACCCGCTCGTCCGCCGGTTCGTGGTGCGGTCCGGGGAGAACACGGCGTGAGCTCACCGCGCACGAGATGACAAGTAGGCACACGAGAAGGAGAAAGAGAGTACCGCTGACATGAGCCGTGAAGACGTTCTGGTCACCACCGCGTGGGCCGAGGAGAACCTCAGCACACCGGGCGTGGTCTTCGTCGAGGTCGACGAGGACACCACCGCCTACGACGGCGGGCACATCCCTGGCGCGGTGCGTATCGACTGGAAGAACGAGCTGCAGGACCCTGTCCGGCGCGACTTCGTCGACAAGGCAGGTTTCGAGAAGCTGCTGTCCGAGAAGGGCATCAGCAACGACGACCTGGTCATCCTCTACGGGGGGAACAACAACTGGTTCGCGGCCTACGCGTACTGGTACTTCAAGCTCTACGGCCACGACTCGGTCAAGCTGCTCGACGGCGGCCGCAAGAAGTGGGAGCTGGACGGCCGCGAGCTCACCACCGAGGTGCCCACGCGCGAGAAGACGAACTACGTCGCCTCCGAGCAGGACCTGTCCATCCGGGCGTTCCGGGACGAGGTCGTCGACGCGATCAACACCAAGAACCTCATCGACGTCCGTTCGCCCGACGAGTTCACCGGCAAGTTGAACGCGCCCGCGCACCTGCCGCAGGAGTCCGCGCAGCGCAGCGGGCACATCCCCTCGGCGGCGAACGTACCGTGGGCCAAGACGGCCAACGAGGACGGCACGTTCAAGACGGCCGAGGAGCTCGCCGAGCTGTACGCAGAAGCCGGCATCGACACTTCCAAGCCCACCATCGCCTACTGCCGCATCGGCGAGCGCTCCAGCCACACCTGGTTCGCGCTGCGTGAGCTGATGGGGCTGCAGGACGTGAAGAACTACGACGGATCGTGGACCGAGTACGGCTCGCTGGTCGGCGTGCCGATCGAGTTGGGAGAGAAGTAAGCATGAGCGACGGTTGCGGCGCGCCGGCCCAGACGGCCACCCCAGCGGACACCGACACCCAGGGGCAGGTCGTGCTCGCCGGCAAGGTCACGGGGAACGACGGCCCGCTCGGCGGGGCCTATGTACGGCTGCTCAACGACGACGGCGACTTCGTCGGCGAGGTGCAGGCCTCCGCGGACGGGGACTTCCGGTTCTACGCGGCGTCGGGTGAGTGGACGGTCCGCGCGCTGCACGCCAGCGGCAGCGGCGAGGCCTCGGTCCGCACCGGTGAGCCGGGCCTCTACGAGGTCCCGGTCACCGTCAACTGACACCGGCCGACAGCACCACCGTGCGGGTGGCCTCCGCAACGTCGGGGGCCACCCGCACGTCGTCGGCGGGCCGCGCCCGCTACCCTGGTCGGCGTGGAAATCTTCTTTACCGCCCTGATGCTGCTCGTAATGGTGTTGACGACGTGGTTCTCCGGCTACGTCGTCTACAGGCTGTACTCGGACAACCGCTGAGAAGATGACAGAAGGCACCACCCCGCCGACCCCTGGCAGCGGCAACGAGGCCGTCGAAGCGGCGGCAGCGCGCGCCGAGTACACCCGCGGGCGCAACATCCCCGCCTTCGACGAGTTGCCGATCCCCGGTGACACCGCGAACCTGCGGGAGGGCGCCGACCTCAACGACGCCTGCCTGGCCCTGCTCCCGCTCGTCGGCGTGTGGCGCGGCGAGGGCGAGGTGGACTACCCGACCATCGACGGTCCGGTGCGGTTCGCCCAGCAGATCACCATCGCGCACGACGGGCGGCCGTTCCTCTACCACGAGGCGCGCTCCTGGCTGCTCGACGCCGACGGCGCGGTGATCCGGCCGGCCGCCCGCGAGGTCGGCTGGTGGCGCCCGCAGGCAAACGACTCCATCGAGCTGTTGCTGGCCCACATGACCGGCGTCGTCGAGGTGTTCTACGGCGCGCCGCGCAACCAGACCTCCTGGGAGCTGGAGACCGACGCGGTGGTGCGCACGGTCAGCGCGAAGGACGTCTCGGCAGCCAAGCGGCTCTACGGCATCGTCGGCACCGGCGACCTCGCCTACGTCGAGGAACGCGCGATGTCCGGCCAGGAGATGCAGCCACACGTCTCGGCACGCCTGGAGCGCGTGGCAGGCTGAGCGCGGCGAGCCGAAGAACTCCCCGGGTACCTGTGGTGTACCGGAGGAGTTCTTCGGTTCGCCTCCTAGCCGGGGTACTCGGACTCGTAGGCGGCGGCGAGCTCGGCATGCAGCGTGCGGGAGTCCGGTAGCTGCACGCCGTCCAGCGTGTGCACCCGGGTGACCTTGCGAATGGACGACGTCAGGAAGACCCCGTCGGCACCGCGCAGGTCCTCGATACGCAACGGCTCAATCTTCGTACTCCAGCCGGCCCGCTCGGCGGCGCGGAACAGCCCGGCCTGGGTGGTCCCCGGCAGGATGCCGATGCTCGGCGGTGGCGTGTACAGCGTGCCGCCATCGGCCACGACGACGTTCGCGATCGGCCCTTCCAGCACGGTGCCGTCCCCCGCCGTGAAGATCACGTCCTCCGCCCCGCGCCGTTCGGCCTCACGCATCGCGGCCATGTTGATCCCGTAGGACAGCGACTTGGCGCCGAGCAGCAGCCACGGTGCGCGCGCGGCGAGATCGGTGTCGATCCCCCTCTCGAGGGTCACCACTGCGATGCCTTCCGCCCGCGCCCGCAGCAAGCCCTCACTCACCTCGATGCCCAGCGCGAACGCCGTCGGCCCTGCAGAGGGGTCGGAGTCGAGTCCCCTGGTGTAGACGAGCTTGAGCGCCATCTCGGATCCTTCCGGCCAGCGCTCGATCGCCGCCGCCACGGCTCGCTGCCACGCCTGCCGGTCCGGCGTGTCCATGTCGAGCATGCTCGCCGAGCGCTCCAGGCGGTCCAGGTGTTTGTCGAGCTCGCGGGCGTGCCCGCCGGAGACCAGGACCGTCTCGAAGACCCCGTCGCCGCGGAGCAGTCCGAGGTCGTCCACGCGGACCTGCGGGGCGTCCGGGTCGGCCACGGATCCGTCGAGGTGGATGAGTACGCGCATAATGGACAGCGTAGTCCCGTCGCGCTACTCACCCCGGCCGGCGGGAACAGGACCGGCCGCAGCCGCGGCAGCCGGCCCGCCTGCGGCACCCGCCCCACCAGCTAGGAGACACGGTTGACCTCCCCGATCCTCGAGACACACGACGCGATTCCCGCTCCGGAGGGCCATCCCGAGGAAGGGGTGCCCTGGCACTTCGGTGACCCGTTCACCGAGCAGCGGGTGGCGGCCCGGTCGGTCGCGGTCGTCGACCGCTCGCACCGCGCGGTCTACGCCGTCGAGGGCAGCGAGCGCCTGTCCTGGCTGCACCTGGTGATCTCCCAGCACGTGACCGAGCTGGCGGACGGCGCGGGCACCGAGGCACTGGTACTGGACAGCCAGGGACGCATCGAGGCCCACCTGGTGCTCGCCCACCACGACGGCGTCGTCTGGATGGACACCGAGCAGGGCAACGAGGCGACCAGCGCACTGCCGAAGGGCGGCCGGCAGCCGCTGTTGCAGTACCTGGACGCGATGCGTTTCTGGTCCGATGTCACCGTCCGCGACGCCACCGAGGAGCGCGCCGTGCTCAGCCTGCTCGGCCCGGAGTCGGGTTCGGTGCTGTCGGCGCTCGGCATCGAGCTCGGTGACGAGCCCTACGCGGTGGCCGGCGCGGGCGGCGTGATCGCGCGCCGGATGCCATGGCCCCACCCCGGCCGGGTGGACCTGCTCGTGCCGAGGTCCGAGCTGACGGCGTGGTGGCGGCGCTGCACGGACGCCGGGGCGCGCCCGGCAGGCTCGTGGGCCTTCGATGCCCTGCGCGTCGAGTCGGTGCGGCCACGCCACGGTGTGGACACCGACGAGCGCGCCATCCCGCACGAGGTGAACTGGATCGGTTCGGCCGCGCATGTGGCGAAGGGCTGCTACCGCGGGCAGGAAACCGTCGCCAAGGTCTTCAACGTGGGCAGGCCACCCCGCAATTTGCTGTTACTCCATCTGGACGGTTCCCCCGAGATCACACCGGAGACCGGCGACCCGATCCGATCGGGTGAACGCACCGTCGGCAGGCTCGGCACGGTCGTCCAGCACTACGAGCTCGGTCCCGTCGCGCTCGGCCTGGTGAAACGCTCCGTACGCTCCGACGCCGAACTGCTGGTCGGCAACGAGGACAACCCGGTACAGGCCTCGATCGACCCGGACTCTGTTCCCGAGGAGGGAACCGCGCCGGGTCGGGAAGCCGTGTCCAAGCTGAAGGGGTGAGCACGGCGATAACACCGCCATCCGCGTGATACCTACCGAAGTCGCTTGGCAACACGCACCCCGCGGGAGCAGGATAATCACGTGATCGAAGTTCGGCCTGGCGGCCGTCGACGCATCGACCGCGTTCTCGGCGAGGACTACACAAGCGGCATCGAGCAGATGCCGCTTGCCGAGCTGCGCGAGCGGCGCGACGAGGCGGCGCAAGAGGAGACCGACCTGTCCTTCCTGCGGCGCATGCTGCACGCACGCATCGACATCGTGCGGGCCGAGCAGACCCGGCGCGCCAGTGGCGGGCAGCACAGTGTGGTCGACCAGCTCACGGCCATCCTGGCCAAGAACGCGATCCACACCCCTGCGCGTCCCGGCCGGTACCAACCGATGGAGCCGACCAGGACCGGTGAGTGCAGGCGGCAGGTCGAGTCGCTCATCGCCGACGCCGGACTGACCGACGTCGAGTCGCTGTCGGATGACGCCCTCGCCGAAGGGCTGGATGCCTACCTGACCGAGGAGGCTTCGGTCTCCGGGCGGAGGCAGCAGGTCCAGGCCGTCGTCGACCGGCTCAACGCCGAGATCACCACCCGCTACGCCGCAGGCCATGCCTCCGTCGACGAGCTACTGGCCACCGAGCGCGGTGATCAGTTGTAGCGCTCCCGCGCGGCGAGTGCGCCCCAGTACTCCCGCAGCTCCTGGAACAGGTCGGTGAGCTGCTCGATGTCCCCCGAACGCAACGCGGCCACGATCGCGTGCACGTCGTCCGCGGAGGTGTCCGACTCCAGCGTGGCGTCGTCGATCAGCTGCACGAGCCCGCCGTAGTCCAGCTCGACGGCCGAGTTGGGGTGGAAGGCCGTCAGCCACCGCTCGGTGTCGATCAGCACCTGGGTGGGCCCCTCGTCGCCGAGGGTGCGCTCGGCCAGCTCCCTGGCCTCGGCCACCCTCCTGCGCGCGTCCGCCATGGCCGTTCGCCAGGACAGCTCCCGCTCCGGGTCGTGCATCCCCGAGCCGAGCACGAGCTTGCGCTGGGCGGGGTCGATCAGCGTGAACCAGGGCAGCGGGACGGACCAGTTCACCGAAAGCACGTGCATCGCCGAGGTCTCCCGCTCGGACAGCACCGCGTTCGCTCTGGCCCGGACCGACTCCACCGAGCCGTCTGCCCCGCTCACGATCACCGAGCGCAGCGCAGGATGCGCCTCGCCGAGGAAGCTCACAAGGGCCGCGGCCGAGCGGGCGCGCAGCTCGAGCGGGCACACCAGCGGTTCGGGTCCCACACCTGCGTCGGCTCCACCCGGGATCTCCTCCGGCTCGCGCACCAGCATGTCGGTGGCCGTGCCCGGTTCGGGGCGCCCGTCGGTGAGCTCGGCGGGCAGCAGCGTCGGCGTGGAGCCGGCCTGCGAACGCAACCACATCGCCTGCTCGTAACGCTCCGCTTCACCGGAGTCGAGTGCGGATTCGGCGATCGTCGCGGTGTCGACCTGCCCGTTGAACGCGGACAGTGGTTCGTAGACCCGCAAGTACGCGGAGTACGGACGGAGCACGTTCCAATCGTGGCACGTTCCGTGACCGGAGGGACTCCCGGGAGGGCCGTTCCCCGTCGCGTCGGCGGACCGGCACCCGGACGCGTGTCCGGCGTCACACTCCAGGGCAGATCCAGGTCATCACACCGCTGGGCAACGCCCGATTCGGATTCATGCCCCAACCGCGTCGCGTCCGTCCGCGGGGACACGGTACGGTAGGAGCCAGGAAAGAGTTGTCGAGACGAGATGCGGGGCCGCCGTTTCCCGCGGCCGCCCCGCCCCTGTGTGAGGGGGTCGAGCCATGGGGCGCGGCCGAGCTAAGGCCAAGCAGGCGAAAGTGGCCCGGGAGCTCAAGTACCGCACTCCCCCCACAGACTTAAACGCCCTTGAGCGCGAGCTGGCGGGTAAGTCGCCTGGCCAAGGCCACAACGAAGATCAGTACCACGACCCGTACGACCCTTACGACTCGTACGACCCGTACGAGGGTGAGGACGGGCACCGTAGCTGAACACATCACGAGCGCGGGAGTCGTCCCGGTAACGGGGGCGTTCTCTCGCGCTCGTGATGTGTATACGGGTCGCATCCTTTCGGGTGTTCGTTGTGCGCGAAGCAAGCAGGGCAAGCTGTGAAGGAGTGAGCTGTGACCGAGATTGAACGAGTGGGCGTCGTCGGTGCTGGGCTCATGGGCTCGGGGATCGCGGAAGTCAACGCACGGGCCGGTCGCCACGTCACGGTCCGGGAGATGGACGAGTCGGCGCTGGAAGCGGGCCGGGCACGCATCGACAAGTCGCTACAGCGTGCCGTGCGCAGCGGTAAGCTCAACGAGGACGATGCACGGCAGGCGCAGGACCGGCTGAGCTACACCACGGAGCTGCGCGCACTGGCCGATTCCGACTTCGTGGTCGAGGCCATCGTGGAGCAGGAGGCCGCCAAGGTCGACCTGTTCGGCCAACTGGACGCCGTCGTCGACAAGCCCGAGGCCATCCTTGCCTCGAACACGTCGTCCATCCCGATCATGAAACTCGGCATGGCGACGAACCGGGCCGAGCACGTGGTCGGGGTGCACTTCTTCAACCCGGTTCCGGTGCTGCCGCTGGTCGAGCTGGTGCCGTCCCTGCTCACCGACGAGAAGGTGGTCGAGCGCACCCGCAGCTACGTCGCCGACACGCTGAACAAGACCGTGATCCGCTCGAAGGACAGGGCCGGGTTCATCGTCAACGCCCTGCTCGTGCCGTACCTGCTGTCGGCGATCCGGATGTTCGAGTCCGGCTTCGCCTCCGCGGAGGACATCGACAACGGCATGGAGCTCGGCACCGCGCACCCGATGGGCCCGCTGCGGCTGGCCGACCTTGTCGGGCTGGACACGATCAAGTCGATCACCGAGTCGATGTACGACGAGTTCAAGGAGCCGTTGTACTCGGCGCCGCCGCTGCTGCTTCGCATGGTCGACGCGGGCCTGCTCGGCAAGAAGTCCGGCCGCGGCTTCTACGAGTACAGCTGACCCACCGCAGCGCCGGCGGGGAGGAGCCGAAGGTGACCTCGGTTCCATAGAAGGAGCCGAGTGTCACCTTCGGCTCCTCCCCGCTCGCTGCACGGGGTGCGGCAGGATGGGGGCATGGCTGTCCGTGTCGGGCTGATCGGAGCGGGACCGTGGGCGAGCGCGGTACACGCTCCCGGGCTGGCCCGGCATCCGGGGACCTCACTGGCCGCGGTCTGGTCGCGCAGGCCGGACGCGGCGTCCGCGCTCGCCACCGGCACCGGGGCGCGGGTCTGCGACTCCGTCGACGAGCTGCTCGCGCGGTGCGACGCCGTCGCCTTCGCCGTTCCCCCCGATGTGCAGGCGGAGCTGGCCGTCCGCGCCGCCCGCGCAGGCAGGCACCTCATCCTGGAGAAGCCGCTGGCAGCCGATGTCGATGCGGCCGGGCGGCTGGCCGACGCCGCTGCCGGGGTCACCACCGTGCTGGTGCTGACCCTGCGGTACTGGTCGCGCACCAGGAGCTGGCTGGACTCGCTCGCCGCGCACGACGGCTGGGCGGGTGCGAGCCTGCGGTGGCTGTCCGGCGCGTTGCTGAGCGGGCACAGCTCCCCGTGGCGGCACGAGGGGGGTGCGCTCGCGGATATCGGCCCGCACGCGCTCGACCTGCTGGATGCCGGTATCGGCGAGATCACCTCGGTGCTCGCCGCCCGGCACACCACACCCGACCTGTGGAACCTGCTGCTCGGCCACGCCTGCGGGGCCACAAGCACGGCGACACTGTCGCTGTCCCTGCCGATGCGGCCGACGGTGCTGGAATGCGCGGCCTACGGCAGGCACGGCTACCGCACCGTCTCGGGCAAGCCGGAGGATCCCGCGGCAGCGTACGCGGCACTGCTCGACGAGTTCGTCGAGCACGTACGCGCGGGCAAACCCGAACATCCCTGCGACGTCCGGCGCGGCCTGCACCTGCAGCGCATCCTGGCCGCGGCGGGGCAGCGCGCGCACCGGTAACCGGATCGGTGCGCGGAACCGAGCGGTCAGGAGGTCGAGGTGTGGCGATGAACGACGACGGGGCCATGAGACTGGCGATCGAGCAGGCCCGCACCGGCCTGGCGGAGGGCGGCGTACCGGTGGGCGCTGCCCTTGTCGCGGACGGTTCCGTGCTCGGCGTGGGGCGCAACCGGCGCGTGCAGTGGGGCAGCGTGATCCGGCACGGCGAGACCGACTGCCTGGAGAACGCCGGTCGCCTTGCCCCGCCCGTGTACCGGCGGTCCACCCTGTACACCACGCTGTCGCCGTGTCACCTGTGTGCCGGAGCGGTGCTGCTGTACAGGATTCCCCGGGTGGTCATCGGAGAACACCGCACGTTCGAGGCCACAGAGAACCTCCTCGCAGGCAACGGCGTGGACGTACGGGTGCTCGACGACGCCGAGTGCGCGGGCCTGATGCGGGAGTTCATCGACCGGTTCCCCGGTGTCTGGGACGAGGACATCGCGGCAGGCGATGGCTGATCACCGGGATCGTTCCCCCGCGGCACCGGCCTGCCTGATCGCGCGGAACTCCGCCGCGAGCGCGGGCAGCTGGTAGTGCGCGTTGAGACCGCTCGGGTTCGGCAGCGCCCACAGCTCCGCGCCGTCGAGGTCGTGTGGTTGCCTGCCGACCCGCGCCTGCGGCCGGGCGAAGGCCACGCGATACGCGCTGATCCCGACGACGGCGACAGCCAGCGGGCGGTACAGCCCCGCCAGCCGCGCGAGGCGCTCGGCTCCGTCGCGGAGCTCGTCGGTGCCGAGCTCGTCGGCCCGCGCGGTCGTCCGTGCGACGAGGTTGGTGATGCCGACGCCATGGCCGAGCAGCTCGTCCTGCTCACCGGGACGCAGCTGCCGTGGCGTGAAGCCTGCCCGGTGCAACGCAGGCCAGAACCGGTTGCCCGGCCTCGCGAAGTGGAACCCGGTCGCTCCCGAGTACAGGCCGGGGTTGATCCCGCAGAAGAGCACGGCGAGATCGGCCGCGATCACATCGGGAATGGTCTTGTCGCGGGCGGCTTCCAGTTCCTCACGAGTCGGCCGGGCCATGGTCACACGCTAGCCGTGGCGACGACTCCCCGTCCGCCGGGGACGCCTCCCCCGCGCCCGTACGCTCACGCGGCTGCACTGACGTTCAAGGCCAGCGCGGGCGAGGGCCCCATGTCGCCGCCGCGGCGCAGTGGCCGGCGAACTTCACGGTCTCCACGACCTTCCCGGTGCTCAGCGATGTCGGTCTCGCCTACGGGATCTACGCAGCGTGCGCAGGCCTGAGCGTCGTGTTCGTCGCGAGGGCGATATCGGAGACGAAGGGCAAGGAGTTCGAGGAGATGCCGGAGAGCAACACAGCCGAGGCCTCCCGGTAGGCGGCCACCGGCCTCGGAGGCAACCCGCCAGGCACGAAAACAGCTGGCCGCATCACCCGCAACGGCAGATAATGCGCGTGATGTTGTTCAGTGACTTCGACGCGCGCGGGTACCGGACGGTCGACGTGCGCTCCGGCTACGGCGAATGGGTCCGCACCTACGAGCGTTCCGTCGAGGACGTGATGGACATCGGGCTGCTGGACCGGCTCACCGAACCGTCCTGGGACCGGGCCCGGCGCGTGGCCGACCTCGCCTGCGGCACCGGACGCACCGGAGCGTGGCTGCGCGAACGCGGTGCCGCGGCCGTGGACGGGGTGGACCTCACCCCGGAGATGCTCGACCGCGCCCGGGTTCGCGGCGCGCACGACTACCTGGGCGAGGCCGACGTCCGCGACACCGGTCTCGCCGGAGGCGCGTACGACCTCGTCGTCGCGTCCCTTGTCGACGAGCACCTCGCGGATCTGTCCCCGCTGTACCGGGAGGCGTGGCGACTCGCCGCGTCCGGTGGCGTGTTCGTGCTCGTCGGTTACCACCCGCACTTCATCATGCATGCGGGTATGCCGACGCACTACACGCCGCCGGACGGCGAGCCGACCGCCATCAGCACAACGGTGCACCTGATCAGCGATCATGTCACCGCAGCGCTGGCCGCGGGCTGGCAGCTGGCCGAGATGCGCGAGGGCGTCATCGACGAGCAGTGGCTCGCCGTCAAGCCACAGTGGAAGCGGTTCCGGCACCACCCGATCTCGGTCGCCACGGTGTGGCGCAAGCCGTGAGGCACGAACCCCCGGCACGGTAGGCTCGGGACCCTCCGCAGAGTGGAGAGGAGCCCCGGTGTCGGACGAACGCGTCGTCCTGCTCGACGAGCAGGGCAACCGCACGGGCACCGCGGGCAAGGCCGAGGTGCACAGCACGGACACCCCGCTACACCTGGCGTTCTCCTGCTACGTCTTCGACACGCGCGGGCAGTTCCTGCTCACCAGGCGCGCCGACGACAAGCTCACCTGGCCGGGGGTGTGGACCAACAGCTGCTGTGGCCATCCGGAGCCGGGCGAGTCGCTCGGTGGCGCGGTCACCCGGCGACTGCGGCAGGAACTCGGGCTGACCGTCGAACCACCCGAGCTGATCCTGCCCGCGTTCCGCTACCGGGCTGTCATGGCCTCCGGCCTGGTCGAGAACGAGATCTGCCCCGTCTTCCGCGCGCGCACCGGCGCGGTTCCCGAGCCCGACCCGGACGAGGTCGCCGAGTTCGCGTGGGCCGACTGGACCAGCGTCGTCTCCGATGTGCTCGCTGGCAGGCAGGAGGTGTCGCCGTGGTGCCGCCTGCAGGTCGAGGAGCTCACGCGGCTCGGCCTGCACCCGCATCGGTGGCCGCTCGGAAACGAGGGTGACCTGCCGCCTGCCGCCCTGCGGTGACCGCCGGTCGGGACCGCACCGTCACGGTCGTGTTGTCAGACAGTGTTTCTCGACATACGCACCGTTAACAGTTACCCTGTGTATTGTCCAGTTACCCATGGAATAGTGCAGTGTCGCGATCGAGCTTCACCGCTCCCGTACATCTCCCGCCCTGCTGAGGGAGTGATGACATGACGCTGGTCCTCGGCGCGGTCGCCCACGATCCGAAGGTCGTCACCGTCTGGACGGCACTACGCACGTGGCTCAGGGAGCGTGGGCTGCCCGTCGACTTCGTGCTCTACTCGCACTACGAGCTCCAGGTCGAGGAGCTGGTCGCCGGCCGTGTGCACGCCGCGTGGAACTCCCCGCTCGCGTGGATCAGGACCGAGCGGCTCGCCAAGGCCGCGGGCCGCTCGGCGTGGCCACTGGTCATGCGGGACTCGGACCAGGACCTGACCTCGGTGATCCTGGTCAGGCGGGACTCCCCCTACGAGAAGACCACCGACCTGGCCGAGCACACCATCGGGCTGGGTGCCGTCGACTCGCCACAGGCAGGCCTCCTTCCTCGTGCCCTCCTGCGGGACTCCGGGCTGGTTCCCGGGGAGAACATCACGGTACGGCACTTCGACGAGGGGGCCGGCCTGCACGGAAACGACGACACGGCCGAGCGTGCGGCCGCGGCGGCGTTGCTGGCGGGCTCGGTCGACGCCGCCGCCGTGATCGACCTCAACCACCTGATCTTCACGAGGGAGAACACGCTCCCGCCGCGCAGCACACGGGTGCTGACCCGGACCGCGCCCTACGACCTCGGCAACGTCACCGTCGGCACGACGGCACCGGCCGAGCTCGTCGAACGGCTGCGCGGCCTGCTGCTGTCGATGAACTATTCGAACCCCGCGGACAGACACCTGCTCGACCTGCAGGACATGGTGATGTGGCGGCACGGCCGGACCCGCGGGTACCAGCAGCTCGCCGCGTCGGTGGATGCCGAAGGCTTCTACAGCACCGACGGGGCGATTACCGCAGAGGGGTACCGGCCGTGAACGTCACGGCCCACGCTATCCCCCGGTTGGGCGAAGCGGAGGGCTGAACGGTCGGGAATTCCAGTACTCCATGAGAAAGTATCGGTATGGTTGAGGCTTCTGCCGCACGGGAGTCGATCTACCAGCAGTTCGCTCGGGTCGGCAAGGCGCTTGCCAGCTCCAAGCGGCTCGAACTGATCGACGTCCTCGCGCAGGGCGAGCGCACAGTGGAGGCGCTCGCGCAAGCCGCGGCGCTGAAGATCACAACGGCCTCGGCTCACCTGCAGACCATGCACCAGAGCGGGCTGGTCACCAATCGCAAGGTCGGCAACCGGGTGTACTACCGGCTGGCCGGTACGGAAGTACTGGACGCCTTCGCGGCCGTGCAGCGGGTCGCGCACAGCCAGCTTGCCGCAACCGAACGGGCGACACGCGAGTTCCTCGGCGACGACGAGCAGGCACCGGTCGGGCGCGCCGAGCTCGCCGACATCCTGCGCACCGGCCCCGTCGTGGTTGTCGACGTGCGCGGCGAGGAGGAGTTCGATGCCGGACACATCGACGGGGCGCTGTGCCTGCCGTTCGACCGGCTCACCGACCACATCGGTGCCCTCCCGGACGATGTCGAGATCGTCGTGTACGGCCGAAGCGCCTACTGCGCGCGGCCGTACGCGGCGGTGCGGCTGCTGCGCAGCAAGGGCAAGGCGGCACGGCGCCTGGACGGCGGGCTCGTCGAATGGCTGCTCGAGCGCAGACCGACCATCCCCACGCGGGCGTGAGCCTGCGCTGCGGGGCCGTCCCGGCGACCGTCAGCCTGCCCCTGCGCGCCTGACTGCCGCCGCCTCGCTCGTTTCCAACCGCCCACCCTGCACCGCGAGGAACATCTCGAGGCAATGCTCGACGAGCCCCTCCTCGGTGAGGTCGAGCACGCCGTTGAGCCAGGACGTCAATGCCTGGGCCAGACCTCCGACCAGGAACTCGGTCATCAGGTCGAGCGCGGTCGACCCGCCGATACCGTAGTGCTCCCGCACCTGGCCCCCGAGCAGGCGCGCGAACATGCGGGTGGAGTCGACGCGGCGGTGCGCGAGCACCGTCGAGCTCAGCGCAGGCGAGAACAGCAACCGCCCCCGACGCGGATCCTCCGCGACCGTGCGCACGATGGTGGCCAGACCCGCCCGCACCTTCGCGCGCGTGCCGGAAGGGGCGGACTCCACAGCTTCAAGGGTGGCAGTGGCGATGCCGGAGACGACGTGGTCGAACACGGCCACGGCGAGCTCGTCCCGGTCGGCGAAGCTCTCGTAGAAGTAGCGCGCGGTGAGGCCGGAGCGCTTGCACACGCCCCTGACGGTCACGCCCTGCTCACCATCCCCTGTCCCGAGCAGCTCCAGGCCTGCTTCGATGAGTTGCGCACGACGCTCGGCCTTGCGGTCGTTACCGGCCACTCCCCCGTACACGCGCAGCGATGTGCTTCCCATGCGTTCCATCTTGACAGATCCGGCCGTAGAGGCGTCTCATATTTGATAACGACCGTATTCAGATTTCTCCGGATCCCGGGGGTCCCGATGACACATGCGAGCCAAGCTCGCTCGACGGCGATGGACGACATCATCGTCGGAGCGAGCCTGCTGGCCGGAACGGCGAACGTGATCATGCAGCTCGGCAGGCCCGGCGTCGGCTACGGCGTGGTGGAGAGCACAGTGGAGAGCGGGCAGGTGTTCCGGCACCCCGTCAAGCGCACCCGCACCACGCTGACCTACCTCGCGGTAGCCACGCTCGGTACCGACACCGAGCGGGCGCACTACCGCCGTGCCGTGAACGGATCGCACGCGGCCGTGCGCTCCGGTGAGTCCAGCCCGGTGTCCTACAACGCCTTCGACCCCGAGCTGCAGCTCTGGGTGGCTGCCTGCCTGTACAAGGGTGTGGAGGACACCTGCGCCGCGCTTCTCGACGAGCCCGACGAGCACAGCAAGGACGAGATCTACGCACGCGCGGCGGCACTCGGCACGACCCTGCAGGTACCGGCCGAGATGTGGCCCGCCGACCGCGCTGCGTTCGCCGAGTACTGGCAGTGGGGGCTCGAGCAGGTCTCCATCGACGACACCGTGCGCGACTACCTGCACGACCTGGTCATGCTGCGGTTCCTGCCCGGTGCCGTGCGGGTTCCCCTCGCGCCGTTCCACAGGTTCGTGACCACAGGGTTCCTCCCGCAACGCTTCCGCGAGGAGATGGGGCTGACCTGGACCCCGCGCCAGCAACGGCGCTTCGACCGCCTCATGTCGGTGATCGCGGCAGTGGTCAAGCGCCTCCCCCGCCCGCTGCGGCAGTTCCCGTACAACCTGTGCCTCGCCGACCTGCGCCGCCGTATCCGCACCGGCCGCCCGCTGGTCTGACGACTCCGGGCACCGGAAACACCCTTCGAGGAGAGGAGCACTCATCGTGCGACCGACTGACGAGCAGCGCGACTTCGCCGCGGCCATCGGCGAGTTCTGCAGGCGCGAGGCGGGCAGCAAGGAGCAGCGGGACGGGCTGACCGGTAACGGAGAGCACCCGCACAGCGTGGAGCTGTACCGCAAGATGGCCGACCTCGGCTGGCTGGGCGTCGCGGTGGCCGAGGAGTACGGCGGAGCGGGGCAGGGCATGGTGGACCTGCTGATCTTCCTGGAGGAGACCTCCTACTGGCGAGCGCCGATCAGCGGCTTCGCCACCACGATCATCGCCGCGTCCGCCTACGAGAAGTTCGGCTCCGAGCAGCAGAAGAAGCAGATACTTCCTGCCGTCGTCGGCGGCTCTGTACTGGGAATCTCGATGTCCGAGCCCGAGGCAGGCTCCGACGTCGCCGGGGTGACGTGCAAGGCCGAGCGGCGCGGCGACCAGTGGGTGATCAACGGGCAGAAGACCTGGTGCTCCAACGCGCACATCGCGGACAACATCCTGCTCGTCGCCCGCACCGACGCGCAGCAGGACCGGCACGCGGGCCTGACCATGTTCTCGGTACCGACCGACACCGAGGGCCTGGAGATCCGCGGCATCGAGACCATGGGCGGCAAGGAGGTCAACGACCTCTTCCTCACCGACTGCACGCTCCCGGCCGACGCCGTCGTCGGCACCGAGGGGCAGGGCTGGAAGCAGCTCATGGCCGGTTTGAACCTGGAACGCATGATCCTGGCCGGGCTGATGCTCGGCACGGCACGGCGCGCCTTCGACGACACGGTCTCCTACGTCCGCGAGCGTGAGCAGTTCGGCCAGCCCGTCGGCAGTTTCCAGGCCCTGCGGCACCGCATCGCCGACCACGCCACCGAGCTGGAGTGCACCCGGCTGCTCGTGCACGACGTGGCAGCCACGATCGACGCCAATCCCGGCACGATGCTGCCGCGCGAGGCGTCCATGGCCAAGCTCAAGGCGACCGAGTTCGCCAAGCAGATGGCTCTGGACGGCATGCAGATGATGGGTGGCTACGGCTACGCCACCGAGTACGGCATGGAGGCGCTACTACGCTCGACAGTAGTGTCCACTGTATACGGCGGGACCAGCGAGATCCAGCGGGACATCATCGGTAAGACCTTCGGCCTGTGAATCCCGGTGCGGGGCGCTACGCTGGAGCGCGGCGCCCCGCACGGGGCGGTGAGGAGGCACCCGATGCGCCGCATCGCTGTACTGGCGGCAGTGCTCGCGATGACCCTGTCCGGCTGCGGGACCGGGAGCGAGCCTTCCGGGGAACCCGGTAGCACGACCGGGGCAGGCCCGGCAACCGGCGGCACCCCTGCCGAGACGACCGCAACCACCGACGCCGATACCGGCACCCTGGTGACGACGGAGGACAGCGAGTTCGGCGAGATGCTCTTCGACGGGCGCGGACAGGCCATCTACCTGTTCGACCGGGAGACGAGCAGCGAGCCGGAATGCTACGACGCGTGCGCCGCCGCATGGCCGCCTGTACTGACCGACGGGGCTCCCCGCGCAGGCGGGGACGCGGAGGACGACCTGCTCGGCACGACCGAGCGCGCCGACGGCAGCGTCCAGGTCACCTACGCCGGCCGGCCGCTGTACTTCTACGCCGACGAGGACCCCGGCGAGGTGAAGTGCCACAACGTGGACGAGTACGGCGGCCTGTGGCTGGTGGTCACCCCCGGCGGCGAAGCCGCACCGGCCTAGTAGTCCATACGTCTGCGGTGCACCGTGGCCGTTCATCCGCCACCGGCCCGCAGCCCGGCGCCGATACGGTGTGCGCATGGTCATCCGGCGTCGCGGCACGGCGCGCGAGGTATTCACCGTGTTCCTCGGCCTGGGCCTGACATCGTTCGGTGGGCCGGTCGCCCACCTCGGGTACTTCCGGGACACATTCGTGAGCAGGCGGCAGTGGCTCAGCGAGCGCGCCTACGCCGACCTGGTCGCACTCTGCCAGTTCCTTCCGGGGCCTGCGTCGAGCCAGGTGGGTATGGCCATCGGTCTGCACCGAGCAGGCATCGGGGGACTGCTCGCGGCATGGACGGCGTTCACGCTGCCCTCGGCTGTCGCGCTGGTCGCCTTCGCCTACGGCGCGCGGGCGGTGGGCATGGACGCCGGGGCGGGGTGGATCGACGGCCTCAAGGCAGCCGCGGTCGCCGTCGTCGCGCATGCCGTCCTCGGCATGGCCCGGAACCTCACCCCCGATCGGGAACGCGCCGCCATCGCCGTGGCCGGGATGGTCGGTGCCCTGCTGGCCCCCACCGCGATCGCGCAGGCGCTGGTGATCGTGCTCGCCGGCATAGCAGGCCTGCTGTGGCTCGAAACCCCGGACCAGCGGGTGGACGCGCAGGACTCGTTCGCCGTGCGGATCGGGCGCGGGACCGCGGCGGGCTGCCTGGTCGCGTTCGGCGCACTGCTGGCGGCGCTGCCCGTCCTTGCCGCAGTGACCGGTGACGGGATCGTCCGCCTGGTCGACAGCTTCTACCGCGCGGGGTCACTGGTCTTCGGCGGTGGGCACGTCGTACTGCCGCTGCTGCAGGCCGAGACCGTGCGGACCGGGCTGGTGGACAACGAGACGTTCCTGGCCGGTTACGGCGCGGCCCAAGCGGTCCCCGGCCCGCTGTTCACATTCGCCGCATACCTGGGTGCATTCGCCGAGACCGTACCGACCGCGGCGATCGGCGCGGCGATCGCGCTGCTCGCCATCTTCCTGCCCTCTGCGCTGCTGGTCATCGGCGCGCTACCGCTCTGGGAGCAGCTCAGGCGGAACCCGCTCGCTCAGCGGGCGCTGATGGGCGTCAATGCCGGTGTCGTCGGATTGCTCGCCGCCGCGCTCTACACGCCGGTGTTCACTTCCGGCGTGACGTCGACGGTCACCATGTCCGTCGCCGCCGTCTCCTTCGTCGCACTGGCCGCGTGGCGTGTACCGGCCTGGGCCGTGGTCATCTCCGCGGGCGCGGCCGGGGCACTGCTGCTGTGAGGTACGTACGTACCCGGAATAGGTAGGCATCTCCGCAATCCACGCGATGCGCGGCCACGAATCACGGGGGAACGTGGGACACGTCATAAGGCTGTGAGGTGCGCTATGACCGACCACGAACTCCGACTCCTCCGATGCGCGGCCGACGACGAGCTGCTGTTCCACATCGGCTCCTGGGGCGGGCCCGCAGGCTACCGGTGGCAGGGCCCGGACGGGAGCGAGGCAGGCCAGGTCCCGCCCTGGGACGAGCCGGTGCTCGACCAGCTCGCCGACCGCGGCCTGATCACCATCGAGGCCCGGCGCGGCCCGTTCGACCGCCGGGTACTGCTCAGCCGTGCGGGCGCGGAAGCGATGGCCACGCTCTCCGCGGCCGCCTGAGCCGAAGGGATCGACTGCCATGGCCATCGACTCCACCCCGCAACCCTGCCCTCGCTGCGTCCGGCCCACGGTGCTGGTCAGCTACCCGTGGGGCCGCCAGTGGTTACACCTGGGCACGTGGCGGCCGCAATGCGAGGCCCCGCTGGCCGTGCGGCGCAGCGGCACGTGACGCGCTGCCCGCTCACCTGCCCAGCAGGTCGGAGACCGCGCCGCGGTGCGGGCTCGTGGTGAAGCACATGGGCTCGGCGAACTCCTCCATCGCCATCGCCTGCTCCCAGCTCATGTCCGCCGCGGCCCGCAGCATCGGCTTCATCATCGCCGGGACGTGCTCGGGCAGCGCCTCCACCCGATCGCACCATCCGTGCGCGGTGGTCAGCAGCTCATCGTGGGGGGTCGTCGAGTTGACCAGCCCGAGCTCGGCCGCCTCCGCCCCGTCCAGCTCCCGGCCGGAGGCGAACAGCTCGAACGTCCGCTGGTAGCCGAGCCTGCGGGTGAGCAACCAGCTGGTGCCCACCTCCGGCACAAGGCCGATCCGGCCGAACGCCGGGACGATACGCGCCCGTTCCGAGGCGATGACCAGGTCACAGGATAGCGCGAACGCCAGCCCGACGCCTGCCGCCGTTCCGTTCACCGCGGCGACGACCGTCTTGTCCGTACCGGCGAGCAGGCGCGCGATGCCGCCGAACTGGCCCCTGATCCACCGCCACACCGACGTCGCCCCGCCCGCGCCCTCGTCGATCATGGGATGCGCGGTATCGGCCATCAGGTTCAGGTCCCCACCGGCCGAGAACGCGGGGTCGGTACCGGTGAGCACGATGCACCGCAGCTGCTGGTCGGCCGCGAGGTCGCGAAGCGCGTCGTGCAGCTGCACCGTCAGTGGTGCGCTGAGCGCGTTGAGCCGGTCAGGGTCGTCCATCCGCACCACCGCGCGGGCTCCGTGGCGCTCGACCCGCACGTACTCCTGCGTGCTCTGCCGGGCTTGTTCGAGGGCTTCCGGGTACGACGTCGCCATCGTCACTCTCCTTCCAGGGACACAGCGGCCCAGGCCGCCTCGGCCAGGCTGCGCTCGGCTCGCTCGATCGTGCTCTTGGTACGCCCTTCCAACCAGTGCCGCGCGAACTCCTGGCTCGGCCCGATCAGCAGCGCGCTGTACAGGTCGGTCGGCAACGAGCGGACTCGGCCCGCCGCCACGTGCGGTCGCAGCCATTCCGCGATGGCCTCGAACAGCGCCCAGTTCATCTCGCGCAGTTCGCCGTCATTGGCCAGCGCGACCTCGGTCTCGCGGCGCCGCAGCAGGAAACGCGCCAGATCCGGGTGCTCGGCGATCCAGCGCAGGTGGTGACCGACCAGCGCGGTGATCCCGGCCCTGGCCTCCTGGTGCTCGCGCAACACCGCGAGGGTGCCCTCCTGGTAGTCCCGGATCCCCGCGACGTAGAGCGCCGCAGCGATCCGTTCCTTACCGCCGAAGTGGTGGTAGATCGACCCGACGCTCGCCCCGGACCGGATGCGGATGTCGTCGACCGTTGTGGCGGAGAAGCCCTTCGCGGTGAAGCATGCGAGCGCCGCGTCCAGGATCGCGCGCCTGCGCTCCGGTTCCCCATCGTCGACCGACATACCTGCACCCATCTCACGACCAGAAGAATATTCTAGTCCGGTGTCAAGCGGGAACCCGGCTTCGCCCGCCCGGGTCTGCAGGCAGGCCACGCGCCCGCAAATCGGTTCGGCAGCGGGACCTCAGACGAGGTCACGCGGCACCGAGTCGTCCCAGTTGTACGAGACGACGCGCTTCTCGCCCTCGTAGGCGTCGAGCTCGGCGCGCAGGTGGAACTCGTCGGCCGTCGAGGTCAACACCGTGCGGGTGTAGGTGGAGATCTCCCAGTCCCCCCGCTTGAACCCGATCCGCCACTCGGTCTCGCCGCTGACCGAGCCGACGTCGTTACCCACCCAGGAGTAGCGCTCGTAGGCGCGGCGGGTGACGGTGAGGTCGATGTCGTCGAAGCGCACCGCACCGAGGTCCTTGACCACCTCCAGCGCCGAGCGGTACTCCACGAGGTCCCGCGAGACCGTCCAGCGCTCGTCGCCGCCCTCGATCCGGGTCACAGGGATCGGCTCCGCGCCCTCCGGGGGCCCGAACGGTTCCTCCGGCTCCTCCGGCTCCTCGCCGGACTCCGGGGCGGGCCGGATCGGCAGGACGAGGTTGCTGGTGCCGGTGAACACCGACAGCCGCACCGGCTCAGGAGGGGGCCAGGCCAGCGGCCAGTAGGACGTCGAGATCGCCACCCGCAGCCGGTGACCGGGCGGCAAGGCCTGTGCCATCGCGTTGAGGTGCACGGTCACTCGGTAGCGCCTGCCGGGAACAAGCGGCTCCGGGGTGTCGTGGCCGGTACGGTGCGTCAGGTTGAGCAGCCCGTAGCTGATCCGGGTCGCCTGGCCGTCCGGCGCGACGTCGGACAGCCGCACCGCCACCATCGCCACCGGCCTCGTCACCGCGAAGTCCAGCTCCACGGCAGGTGAGCCGAGGATCTCGCACCGCTCGGTCATCTCCCCGGTGTCGAACACCAGCGAGCCGCCGTCCTCCTCGCGCTGGTCATAGGGCAGGTCCGGCGGCGCGTTATAGGAGCACCACTTGCCGGCATACTGGCCGACCGACAGCGGCGACTCGACCGTGAGCTCCTCGGACTCGGTTGCCTCGCCGGGGTGCCCGATGCGGTGCCGTTGCAGCGGGTAGACGACCTGCCGGATGTTCGGGGACGGCCAGCTCGGCTCGCCGACCCAGCGACCGGGCCGCTCCTCGTACGCGGTGAACGGCGGGACGGTCTCCTGCATCCAGATCCACAGCTTCTGCTCGTTCATCACGTCGTTGTCGACGTCCTTGAGCCAGCGGTCCCACCAGCGCACCACCTCCTGGAGGAAGCCGATCGCCGGGCCGGGCTCACCCATGTGCGGGTACTTGTGCCCCCACGGCCCGACCAGCCCCTTGCACGGCGCCGAGAGGTTCTCCAGCATGCGAAACACCGCGTTGGTGTACCCGTCCGCCCAGCCGCTGACCGCGAGCACTGCGCACTGCACGGCCGAGTAGTCCTCACAGATCGAGCCGTGCCGCCAGTACTCGTCCCTGCGCTGGTGCAGCAACCACTCCTCGAGCCACAACCCGCTGCGTTTCAGGCGCTGCAACCACAGGTCCCGCCAGCGCTCCCCGACCACAGCCGGGTCCGGTGGGCAGGAGTTGTAGGCGAACATCGTCGAGGCCCAGGACAGGTTGTCCGACAGCAGGCAGCCGCCCATGTAGTGCACGTCGTCGGTGTAGCGGTCGTCTGTGGAGCTGACCGTCACGATCGCGTCCAGTCCCTGCGGCCTGCGTGCGGCGACCTGCAAGGCGTTGAACCCACCCCAGGAGATGCCCATCATTCCCATCCGCCCGGTGCACCACGGCTGCTTGGCCAGCCAGCCAAGCACGTCCTCGGCGTCGGAGAGCTCCTCCTCCAGGTACTCGTCGGTGAGCACACCCTCGGACTCCCCGCTGCCCCGCAGGTCCACGCGCATGCACGCGTAGCCGTGCCCGGCGATGTAGGGGTGGTGGATCGAGTCCCTGCGGGACGTCAGATCACGCTGCCGGTAGGGGATGATCTCCACGATCCCCGGAACGGCTTCGAGATCGGAATGCACCGGCCGCCAGACACGCGCGGCCAGTCGCGTGCCGTCGGCCATCGGGATCCAGATGTGCTCCTCTTCCCGGACGGCGTAGGGCAACGTGGGCACCGTCAACATGACGCACAGCTCCTCGCGACTCCGTCTACTCGCTAGTCTACGTCGTCGATCTCGATCGGCAGCGCGGCGACGACCTGGTCGAACCGCGTGGTCAGCTCGGCCTCGTCGGAGGCACCGATGTACACATTGGCGAGCTGGTAGGAGTAGTTGTCCTGGCGGTGCAGCTCCGACAGGCGGTCACCCTCGCGCACCGCCAGCTCGATGGTCGTGCCCGGCACGATGTGCTGGATCGCCTCGATCTCCTCGTGGGTCGGGATGCGGCGCACGATCCCGTCGGAGAACCGCCGCACGAACCACTTCGCCGCGACGTCGTAGCGCCCCTCACCCCGGGGGAACCGTGGGTCGCGGTCGAGCGCCAGGCGCAGCATGGCGGCATGGTTGGCCATCCCGTCCACATCGGCGAACAGCTCCGCGTGGGACTGCGAGTGCCGGGAGTTGATCTCCAACAGCGAGATGGCGTCCGTGCCGGGGTCCCAGAAGAACTCGATGTTGAACGTCATCCGCTCCAGCCCGATCTCGGTGACCAGCCGTCGCGAGATGTCCTCCAGCCGCGCGATGACCTCCTCCGGGAGCGAGGAAGGGTACTGGTAGCGCAGGAAGCTCGGGCTGTTGTCGTAGCAGATCGAGTCGACGACCCCGTAGATGACGACCTCGCCCCGGTACCGGTAACCCTCCACGGTCACCTGCCTGCCGACGATCGCCTCCTCGACGAGACACGCCCGCGCACCGGCCGCAGCGACCTCGGCGGGCAGCTCGACATGCTCGAGCAGGGCCTCGAACGGTCTGGCGACCCAGTCCATTCTCGCGAGGATCGTCTCGATCGCCTCGCGGTAGGCATCCTGATCGGCGACACCGATGGCCAGCACCGACGCGAACGACTTCACCGGCTTGATCCACATCGGGTAGCGCAGCTCCTCCGGCGGCTCCCCGTCGTTGTCCGGGTCGATCACCGCGAACGCCGGGTACTCCTCGATCACCCGCTGCTGCACCAACCGGCTCCAGTACTTGTGCTCGCACATCAGCACCTGCTCGATACTCGCCGTCGGCAGGCCGAAACGCCTGCGCAGCAACGGCAACATCGTGCTGACCGGGAAGTCCCAGAACCCGATGATCGCGTCGATGGGGCCTGCGAAGGCATCCAGCTGCCGCTGCGCGGCGGCGAGCACCGAGTTGAAGTCGATCTCCTCGCCGTAGATCTCGTCGAAGGTCAGCAGTGGGTGGAACGTGCACTCGGCGGCATCCGGCATCGCCTCCAGTACCGCGCGGTTGTGCTCATCCATCCCCAGCACGAAAACGTTCTTCGACATCGGCGGGCTCCAGGCGCGGTCGGGGCGGGGCGCCACCCGGTGACAAAGGGCGGACCCAATCCATATGCCGGACCATTCTCGCACCGCATGCACGGCAGGACAGGACGAGACCTCCAACACCCGGGTTACAACGGCCGACACGAGGGGCCGTAGCGCCCGACACGCGGTGTGAGCCTAGCCGACCCCGAGCAGGGTGTGCGCCAACTCGGGCTGGCGCCGGAACGTGCCGGTGTCGGTGGTGTGCGCGACCTCGCCTTTCTCCATCACCGCGACCCGGTTCGCCGTGGCGAACACCAGGCGCAGGTCCTGCTCGACGAGCAGGATGCCGACGCCGGTGGCGGCCATCGAGCCGATCACCTCACCGATCTGCCGGGTCACCGCGGGCGCCAGACCCTCGGACGGCTCGTCCATGAGCACCAGCGCCGGATCCGTCAGCAACGCACGCGCGATCGCCAGCATCTGCTGCTCCCCGCCGGACAGCAGCCCCGCGGGTTGCCGGACGCGCCGGGCCAGGTTCGGGAACAGGTCGAACACACCGTCACGCGACCACCCGCCGGCCTTCGGGCGCCGCCCGGCGACCACATCCACGTGCTCACCGACGGTAAGGCCGGGCCAGATGCGCCGTCCCTGCGGGACCACCGCGATCCCGTGCCTGCTGACCTGGTCGGCACGCAGCCCCACGATCTCGCGACCGTCCAACCGCACCGAGCCCTGCCGGGCCGGGACGAGTCCCAGCATGGTCATCACCAGCGTGCTCTTGCCCGCGCCGTTACGACCGAGCAGTCCGAGTACCTCGCCGCGATCGACCTCGAGGTCCACGCCGTGCAACACCGTGCCCCTGCCATACCCGGAACACAACCCGTTGACCTGGAGAAACATCGCTGTTCCCACCTCCTTCCTAACGCGACGCCGGATCGACCGCGGGTTCGGGCCGGAGGAAGAGATCCGTGTGCTGCCCTTCCGTGCCGAGGTATGCCTCCTGCACCGCATCGCTCGCACGCACCTCATCCGGAGTCCCGGTGATCAGCTCCGCTCCCAGATGCAGCACGGTCACCGTTGTCGCCAGCCGGAACACGAGTTCGAGATCGTGCTCGACGAACAGCACGGTGACCTCGGGTGGTATCAGCTCGATCAGCGCACCCAGACGCTCGACCTCCGCGGGGGACATGCCCGCAGCAGGCTCGTCGAGCAGCAACAGCCGCGGCTCGCAGGCGAGCGTGACGGCGATGTCGAGCTGGCGCCGCTCCCCGTGCGCGAGAGAACCCGCCGGGACCTCGCTACGGTCCGCGAGGCCGACCGTGCCCAGCGCCTGCCCGGCCCGGTCCGCGACCGCGCTGTGCACCCGTCGCCGGGGCCACGGTCGGACACCGTGCCGCCGCGCCACCGCAAGGGCGACGTTCTCCCGGGCGGTCATCGACAGGAACAGCAGTGAATGCTGGAAGGTCTGGCTGAGCCCGAGCCGGCTCCGCCTGCTCACCGACAGCCGGGAAATGTCGCGGCCCTCCAGGGCGACCGCACCGGAGCTGGGTGACAGCACGCCGGAGAGCAGGTGCAGCAGCGTGCTCTTTCCCGCCCCGTTCGGGCCGATCAGCGCGTGCCGAGCGCCCGGTTCGACATCCAGGTCGACATCGTCGACCGCGTGTACCGCACCGAAGCGACGGCTGAGATTTCTGCAACTGAGCACAGCAGTCATGCGGCTCGTTCCTTCCCCCGGATCCCCGCGACACCGGCCACACCACGCGGCATGACGTAGACGACGATCACGAACACGATGCCAAGCAGCAGCGGGCCGTGACCGTCGAGCGCAGGCCCGAAGTAGTCGCGCACCAGCACCACGACCGCGGCACCGATGCACGCACCCCACAGGGTGCCCGCTCCTCCGATCACCACGGCCAGCAGCACAAGGGCGCCCGTGGTGAAGCCGAGGTCATCCGGTGTCACGATGCGTTGCTGGGCGACGAGCAGGCCACCGGCGAGGCCTGCGCCCGCGCCTGCGATCACGAATGCGGCAAGTTTGTATCCGAACACGGGGTACCCCAGCGCGCGCATTCGTGGCTCGTTGTCGTGGATCCCGCGTAACGCGGCACCGAACGAGGAACGCACGACCATCCGGATCAGCAGGTAGCCGACCCCGAACGCGCCGAGCACGTACCAGTAGAGGAAGCCGGGATTGGCGAGGTCGACCCCGCCGACGGTCGTCGCCGGAACCCCGTACATGCCGTCGGACCCTCCGGTCACCGACCGCCAGCTGTGCGCGACCTGATGCAGCACCTCGCCGATCGCCAGCGTCAGCATCAGGAAGAAGATCCCGCCGCTGCGCACCGCGAGCCACCCGGTGGCGGCAGCTACCGAAGCTCCCGCCAGGGTCGCGGCCAGCAACGCGACCGGACCGTCGATTCCGATGTGGATGGACAGCCATCCGGCGGTATAGGCTCCCACCCCGAAGTAGGCCGCGTGTCCCAGCGAGGGCAGGCCGGTCACCCCGACGAGTAGGTCGAGACTCACCGCGAGCAGCGCGAACGCCAGGACGCGGGTTGCTGTCGTGGTGGCGAACGGATCGGCCACGAGCGGGAGCCCAACCAGGCACAGCACCAGCGTCACCAGCAGCACGACCCGGACGATGTCCCGGCGCCCGCGGGGGGTCGCCGCCCCCGCGCTTTCCACCGTCGGAGCCACGGTCGCGTGCGCGTTCATACCTTCACCCCAGTCGGAGCGCCGAACAGGCCACGTGGCCGGGCAATCAGGACCAGGGCCAGCGCACCGAACAGCACGAAAGACGCGAACTCCGGGAACAGGCTGCGCCCGAAAGTCTCGACCTGGCCGATGAGGAGCGCGCCGACCAGCGCTCCCTTGATCGAGCCAAGGCCACCCACCACGACGACGACCAGGGCCAGGATCAAGATCGTCCAGTCCAGCCCCGGCCGGGCGCCGTACACCGGCGCGCCGAACACACCCGCTACGGTCGCCAGTGCGACACCCGCGCCGAACACGGCAATTCTGACCTTGCGGTTGTCCACCCCGACCGCCGAGACCATGTCCCTGTCGGCCACGGTCGCGCGAATCAACGCGCCCACGGTGGTCCGTTCGACCACGAGGTAGACCACCACGGCCAGCGCGAGGCCCACCCCGATGAGGAACAGCCGGTAGATCGGGTACGAACCGCCCGCGACGTCGACGGACCCGGCGAGCGCGGAGGGTGGGCTGACGGAGCGGACGTCGTCACCGAAGGCCATCGAGAGCAGTTCAGCGAGTATGAGCGCCACCCCGAGGGTGAGCAATGCCTGGTCGAGATGCGGCCTGCTGGCAAGTGGCTGGACCAGCAACGACAGCGCCCCTCCGGCCAGCAGCCCCACGACGGCCGCCACGCCGAGCGCAGCGAGGAACACCGTCCATGTCGGATCCGCGCCCATCACGTACCAGCCGATGTAGGCGCCTGCGAGGTAGATCGCGCCGTGCGCGAGATTGAGCACATCCATCATGCCGAACACCAGGGTCAACCCGACGGCGAGTGTGAACAGCAGGAATCCGATGGACAGCCCGTTCAGGAGACTGGTGAGGTTCGACGCCAGGATCGAAGGCACGGTTGCACCCGTCTCAGCTGCTCTGGCCGAACTCGCCGAGCGAGTCGGTCACGGCATTGACGAGCGAACCATCCACGGACTCCACGGTGCGCAGGTACATCTCCTGGTGCGGCGACTGGCCGTCGAACCGCCACTCCCCTCGGGGGCTGGCCAGCACGTCGAGTCCGGACAGCTCCTCCGAGATCGCGTCGCCGTCCAGCGCATCCGCTCCGCGCAACGCCTGATCGAGAACCGCGGCCGCGTCGTAGGTCTGCACCGCGTAGACGGTCGGAGCGGCACTGTAGGCACCTTCGTAAGCTTCGACGAACGTCGAGTTCGCCTCCGAGTCCAGCTCGGTGGAGTAGTGCAGCGCTGTTCGCACATCGACCGCGGCCTGCCCCTGAGCCGAGAGCACCTGCCCTTCGGTGAGGAACCCGGAGCCGTAGAGCGGCACCTCATCGGCCAGCCCGAACTCGTTGTACTGCTGGACGAAGGTCACTGCCTCGGAACCGGCGAAGAAGCTGTACGTCGCCTCGGCCCCCGAGTTGCGGATCCGGCTCAGTACAGGCTGGTAGTCCTGCGTCGTTCCGAACGGCGGCATCGATTGCCCGGCGACGGTCCCGCCTGCATCGGTGAACGCCGCGGTGAACCCGTCGACCGCTTCCTCGCCCGCTGCATAGTCGGGAGCGACGACATACACGCCACCGGAGAGGTCCAACGTCGCCATATGGGCACCCATAGCCCTCGCGACCTGTGCGTTGGTGAACGAGGTACGCCAGATATACGGACTGACCTGCCCAGCGGTGATGTCGCCTGCCCCTGCGTTGGCGACGAGGAGCAGTTTCTGGGCCTCGTTGACCATATCCACGATCCCGAGCGCCACAGCCGAGTTCACGATACCGACGATGACGTCACACCGCTCCTCGTTCAGCAGCCGCCGCGCGGCAGCCACACCCGTCTGCGGTCCTTCACCCTCATCGGCGACGACCGTGTCGACCTCGTACTCGCCGAACGTGCCGCCGTTCTGCTCGAGCCAGAGATCCCAACCTCGCCGCATGTCCTCGCCCAACGGCGAGTACACGCCCGACTGGGGAATCAGCAGGCCGACCTTGACCGATCCCTCACCGCCCGCACTGCCTCCCCCGAACGCCCCGCCGCAGCCGGAGACGGCCACCACCGCACCCGAGAATCCCATCAGTTTCAGCAGCTGCCGCCTGTTCATCCCGTTGCCCTGCACCGTGAGTCACCTCATGATGTTCTACATCTTCATAACGGTCGTCATGAAGTATGAGGAATGACGTGCGTCACTGTCAACTGATCGGGTGACGCTCGAGTCTCAGGCGAGGAAGGTGCCCCCGGCTGCCGTCGCGGGAGGGAAGCGCGCGTCCAGTTCGGCGACCTCATCCGCGGACAGCGGAAGGTTCGCGGCAGCCGGGTTCTCCTCGACATGCCGCGGATCGCACCTTCCCGGTATCGGCACCGCGCCCTTGCTGATCAGTCACGCCAGCGCGGGCCGGCTCGTCGTGCAGCTCGTGGCCACGGCCAGGTCCTGTAGCGGAGCGAACCGGTCGGCGTAGCTCGGCGCGACAACGGGCGCCCGCGTCGACATAGCTGCGAACCGCGAGCTCCATCCACGCGGGTCCACGCGGGCCTCCCGGATCCGGGCGGGCACGCCGAGCGCCATCGTGTACGGCTGCACCTCGAAGTCTTCCGGGACCAGCGCGGACGCTGCGATCACCGCACCCGTGCGCACCGTCGACTCGACACCGAGAACCACCGAACCGATAACCACCGCATCGGGATGCACGAACGCGGTCGGGTGCACGTAGGGCTCGTGCTCCCCGAGAGCGTATCTCGACATCAACAAATTATCTACTTGTTTATTGACTAACGCCAACTATATGTATCATTTATGTGGATCCATTCTCGCCGGTAGAGCCCGTACAGGTACGCTGCATGAGGCGACATGTGACACGAATCGACGACACGAGTGGAGTTGGTGACGCACGATGGCGGGGAGCAACTCGCGTCCGACGGTCAGCAGGCGACGCGAGCTCAGTCACACCAGCGCGCGCTCGTTGCTGATGACGATCCTCGGTGAGTACGTCCTCCCCATGGACGAGCCGGTCTGGACGGCGACGCTGGTGGATGTGCTGGCCCTGTTCGACATCGAGGAGAAGTCCGCGCGCCAGGCGCTGGCCCGCACCGCGGCCGAGGGCTGGTTGACGTCCGAACGCATCGGGCGCCGCGTGCGCTGGTCCTTGACCGCTCCGGGGCGGCGGCTCCTCACCGAAGGTGCGGAGCGGATCTACCAGTTCGGTCGCGACCCGCACGAGTGGGACGGCAACTGGCTGATCCTGCTGGTCTCGGTGCCCGAGTCGAAGCGGGATCTACGCCACCGGCTGCGCACGCAGCTGACCTGGGCGGGTTTCGGCTCCCCGGCTCCTGGCGTGTGGGTGAGCCCGCATGTCGACCGCGAGGCCGAGGCCCACACCATCGTCAACGAGCTCGACGTCGGCTCACCGATGTCGTTCATCGCCTCCTACGGCCAGATCGGGGACGAGGAGTCCATGGTTGCGCGTTCCTGGGACCTCAGCTCCGTGGAGGAACACTACGAGCAGTTCATCGACGAGTTCACCGGGACCAACCCCGCGGCGGGCGAGCCTCTGCTGCACGCGCAGACACGCCTGGTGCACGAGTGGCGCAGGTTTCCTTTCCTGGACCCGCAGCTGCCGTCGCGCCTGCTGCCGTCCAACTGGAGCGGCAAGAAGGCCGCCGACCTCTTCCATACCAAGCACGCCGAATGGCGCGACGGCGCGCAGCGTTACTGGAACGCGCTGGTCACCCGGGAACCGGCGGCCTAGCGTGTTCGTCGAGTAGCGTCATGGCCGGCTCCAGTCGTAGCAGCCCTGTCCCGACTCGGCGCCGGTCACGCCCCGTGCGACCTTGTCGACAGGCAACCGGGGCCGCTCGAACCGCGGTCCGTGGCTGCACGCGACCTCCACTCCATCGCTCCTCGTTGACACACTGACTACTCGCCTGCCGGGATGTCACACGTCCAGACTCGCGAAGACCTTACCGGCGTTGCCCGAGATCACATCCCGCCACACGGCCCGTGGTAGTCCCAGCTCCCGCAGCGCACCGATGTTGCGAGCCGCGCCAGGAACACCCGGCCAGTCGGTGCCGAAGATGAACTTGCCTGCCAGACGGGTGAAGTCGAACCGTGCGTAGTACTCCGGAAGCTTCTTCGGTGGCAGGCCGGCCAGATCCAGCCACACATTCGGTTTGGCCAGCGCCAGGTACGCTGCCGTGTCGTACCACCACCCCCGGCCTCCGTGCGCGAACACGAACGGCAACGACGGGAAGTCCTCGATGATGTCCAGGAACAGTTCAGGGTCGCCGAACTTCGCACGGGAGCCGGGAAAGCTCGAGGTTCCGGAGTGCACGATCACCGGGACCGACCGCTCGGCACAGGTCACGAATACCGCGTGGAGATCGCGCGAGCGCGGGTCGAACGCCCCGTGCACCGGGTGAAGCTTGAGCGCCACCGCACCGAGGCCCAGCTGCCGCTCCACTTCCGCGACTGCCGGGTAGTGCAGGTGCGGGTTGACGCCCGCTACCAGCCGGAAGCGCTCCGGGTTGTACTCGAGCAATGGCAGCAGGTCCTCGATCGCCTGGATCCCGGTCGCCCGCGGGCTGTACTCGCAGAACAGCAACGCCCGGTCCACACCCTCGGACTCCAGTAACGCGTCGACGCGCTCCGGAACCGGGTCGCCACTGTCGTCATAGACCGACCGCCACGGGTGCGTCCCGGAGAACCGGTCGGCCCACTCCAGCCAGTCGGGCTTGACCGTCGCCAGCCGCGGCACGTGCACGTGGGCGTCGACCACCCACTCGCCATCGAACATCGCCTCTCCCGTCTCCCTGATCCGCCGGCGGGCTCAACCACGCGGCACGTAGCCCGCCACCAGCTCGGTGTCCACCCCGATCGGGCCCACCACCATCGCGCCGCCCGGCTCACCGAGGGCCTCGGCGCTACCCCGCAGGGGGTCGGTGAAGAAGCGCTTGTTGTCGGTGACGAACTGCTCCTGGTCGGGTTCGATCTTGCGGTCCTGGGAGATCGCCTCGACCGGGCACGCCGGTTCGCACGCCCCGCAGTCGATGCACTCGGCGAGGTTGATGTAGAGCTTGCGCCCGCCCTCGTAGATACAGTCGACAGGGCACTCCTCGATACAGGACCGGTCCATCACATCGATGCACGGTTCGCCGATGACGTACGGCATGGCCACACTCCTGTGTTGGCTAGGCAGCCGCCCCGTGCGGGAGGGGCGTGTCGGTGGAATGTCCGGGAAACACCGGCCGCTCGGGGTCGATGTGGTGCGCCGCGTTGCTCACTGCGGTGGCGGCCTCCCCGAATCCGACGGCGATCAGCCGCACCTTCCCGGGATAGTCGTTGATGTCGCCCGCGGCGAAGATCCCGTCCACATTGGTTCGCATCGTCGGCGGAACCGGTATGTGCCTGCGACCGTGCACTTCGACTCCCCACTGCAACAAGGGCCCGAGGTTCGCCGTGAATCCCAATGCGGCGATGACACGCTGACACCGCAACGTGCGGGTCCGCTGTTCCGAGTCGACGATGTCGACGGCCTCGATCGAGCCGTTACCCCGGACCGACCCGACCTGGGCGCCGGTGACGATCTCCACCCCGGCCTCGCGTACCGACTCCACGGTGCCCGGATGCGCGCGGAAGGTCGCTCGACGGTGCACCAGCGTGACCGAGCTCGCCAGTGGATGCAACGCTCGGGCCCAATCGAACGCCGAGTCCCCGCCTCCCACGATGACCACGTCGGAGCCGGCATACTCGTCGAGCTCGCGGACGAAGTAGGCCAGGCCCTTGCCCTCGAACTCTGCCGCTGCAGGCAGCGGGCGCGGGGTGAAGTGCCCGATGCCGCCGGTGATGATCACCGATTTCGCGTCCACCCGCGCGCCCCTGTGGGTGGTGACAGTGAACCGTTCCGGACCGCCCTCAACAGGCGTGTAGCGCGCCAGCTCCTCGGCACGGTGACCGAGCAGGTGGATGGGGTCGTAGGGCGCGGCCTGTTCCAGCAGCCGCTCGACCAGATCCCGCCCGCGCACCGAGGGGAAGCCTGCGATGTCGAAGATCTCCTTCTCCGGGTACATCGCGTTGACCTGCCCGCCCGGTTCCGGAAGCGAGTCGACCACCACGACCGACAGGTCCCGGAATCCCGCGTAGTACGCGGCGAACAACCCTGCCGGTCCCGCGCCGACCACGAGGATGTCGGCATCGACCGCCCGGGCGTCGTCATCCGGTACGGACATTCCTCGTCTCCTTGTCGGCTTCGTCCGTTGCGGTCTCTTGCCCGTACGGATCGCCCGAACCCGTCCGGAGCACATCGGCGAAGGTCTCGCGGAGTACGTTGCGGCGGATCTTCCCCGTCGCCGTCTTGGGCAGCTCCGTCAACCCGACGACCTCGCGGGGACGTTTGAAGGCGGCCAGGTCACCCCGGCACCACTCGATGAGTGCCTCGCCGTCCACCGTCCTGTCGGGCATCGGCACCACGCACGCGATGGGCTTGTCGAGCCCGTCCGGGTCAGGCACGGCCACCACGGCCACCTCGGCGACGTCGGGGTGCGCCAGCAGCTGGTTCTCCACCTCACCCGGGCTCACCCAGATGCCACCCGCCTTGAGCATGTCTCCCGCCCGCCCGAGGCAGCTGTAGGTGCCGTCCGCGTTGCGGAGGTAGGTATCGCCTGTCCGCATCCAGTCGCCGAGGAATACCTGGCGCGAGATGTCGGCTCGACACCAGTAACCGGTGGCCGCGCTGCCGCCCCGGACGTAGAGCTCACCGGGGGTGTCCTCGGCGTCGATCACCTCGCCGCTCTCGTCGCGCAGCTGGACCTCGTAGCCGGGTACCACGGTGCCGGAGGAACCGGGATGCACCCGGCCCGGCCGGTTGGATATGAAGATGTGCAGCATCTCCGTGGAACCGATGCCGTCGAGAATCTCCACACCGAAGCGGTCGGCCATGCTGTGGAACATCCGGGCAGGTAACGCCTCGCCTGCCGACACCGCCTGGCGAACCGACGCGAAGGCGTCGTCGGGCACCTCGCTGGCCAGCAGCGGCCCCCAGAAGCTGGGGGTCCCGAACAGTAGGGTCGCCCGGTCCCGGCGCGCACGGTCGGCGAGCAACTCGGGAGCCGGCCGCGCGGGTTCGAGCAACGCGGTCGCCCCGACCGAGAGGGGGAAGAACATCGTGTTGCCGATACCGTAGGCGAAGAAGAGCTTGGCCACCGACAGGCAACGATCCTCAGTGGTGATGCCAAGCACCTGCTGCCCGTAGTTCTCGGCGACCAGCTTGATGTCGACATGACGATGCATCGCGGCTTTCGGCGTACCGGTGGTACCCGAGGTGTACAGCCACAGGGCGGGCGAGTCCTCCCAGGTCCGGAATCGGCGGCCGGCGGTCCCGGAACTGTCGGCTGCCAGCATCTCGGCCCAGGTGTGCCCCCGCACCCCGGCCGGTAGCGGCTCGGGACGCGCCCGCACCATCACGACATCGCCGACCTCGGGGGCCTCCGCGACGGCGTCCCGAACCTGGCAGGCGAACTCGGCCGAGCCGAGCACGACCCGAGCACGCGAGTCGACGACCAGCTTGCCCAGCTCGGCCCCGGTGAGCATGGTCGATGCCGGGACGGCGACGGCGCCCACCGACATCGTGGCCAGGATCGCGGTGAACAGTTCGACCTCGTCGGGCATGCACATCAGCACGCGTTCCTCGGGCCGCACGCCCAGCTCGTGCAAGCCGCTCGCGACCCTGTCGACCTCGACCGCCAGCTCGGAGTAGGTCAGTGTCCGGCTCGGGGCGATCACCGCGGCGCGGCTGCCGTTACCGCGCTCGACCTGCCGGCCTACCAGGTAGTCCGTAGCGTTGAACTCAGCGTACGCGGCGGTGGCAGACGTAGTGGTCATGGCCGCACCTCACGGAAGGTAGACGTACTCGTAGTCGAACGGCTTACCGTTGATGCCGTGGCGGGGTGGAGCCACCCAGCTGGCGATCTTCCCGCGCTCGTAGACCGGCTGCATCAGGGAACGAACGAAGGCGAGGTCCTCGCTGCTCGGTAGCCATTTCTTGCGGTTGGCCTCCCAGGTTCCCTCGTCGACGATGGTGCCTTCCGGCGTGATGTGGTAGCCGGCGTTGATGCCGACATCGCGGTTGAACCCGGGATGCGGGAGCGCGAACCGGAAGTCTATGTCGTGGTCGGCCAGGATCTTGTTCCACCGCTTCAGACCGTTCTGACAGTCCGAGATGTACTCCTCACGAAGGTCGAGGTTCAGCGCGAGGAGGGACTGGACCTCCTCCTGGCTCCACGTGCCATCCGGCTGAGGGACATCGAGCAGCATGCTGTCCTCGGTGAGCTGGTGGTCATCCTTCCGGCGTTCCTCCTGCCAGCGGCCCTTGAGGCCTGCTGTGTAGTAGTTGGCTGCGTTCGTGGAGGTCTCGCCACCGAAAAGGTCCAGCGACACGCTGTAGTGGAAGTTGATGTAGCGCTGGATGATCTCCAGCGGTATACCGCCGAAACCGGCGATGTCGGTGGTGTCGTGCTCGCGGATCAACTCCGCCGAGCGCTGCACCACCCGGTCGACACCGGTGGTGCCGACGAACATGTGGTGTGCCTCTTCCTTGAGCATGAACTCACAGGTCCGCGACAACGGGTCGAACGCCGACTCCTTGAGCGTGCCCAGCTGGTACTTGCCGTCGCGATCGGTGAAGTAGGTGAACATGTAGAAGGCGAGCCAGTCGGCGGTCTCCTCGTTGAACGCGCCGAGGATCCGGGGCTGGTCGGGGCTGCCCGAGTTGCGGTAGAGCAGCGCTTCGGCCTCCTCACGACCTTCCTTGCCGAAATACGCGTGCAGCAGGTACACCATGGCCCACAGGTGCCGCCCCTCCTCGACGTTGACCTGGAACAGGTTGCGCAGGTCGTACAGGCTCGGCGCGGTCAACCCGAGCAGTTTCTGCTGCTCGACCGAGGCGGGTTCGGTGTCACCCTGAATCACGATCAGCCGTTGCAGATCCGCGCGGTACTCACCGGGAACCTGCTGCCACACCGGCTCGCCAGCGTGCTGGCCGAAGGCGATCCGCCGATCCGCGTCGTGCTCGGTCAGGAAGATGCCCCAGCGGTACTCGTGCGGGATCACGTGATCGAAATGCGCCCAGCCGTCCCTGCCGACCGATACCGCCGTGCGCAGGTAGACACCCTGGGTTTCCAGCGCCGGGCCCATCTCGGCCCACCAGTCCATGAACCGCGGCTGCCAGCCTTCCAGCGCTCGCTGCAGCCGCCGATCCGACGACAGGTCGACATTATTGGGAATCTTGCTGTCGTAGTCGACTTTCGTACCCATCGTGTCTCACACCCGCTTCCTGTCGAAGGCTGCTCGCTTACCGGTGCCGTAGCGCCGCAATGCCCCTTCCTCACCCGAGGCGTTCGGACGGTTGAAGATCCAGTTCTGCCACGCGGTCAGCCGGCCGAAGATCTTGGTTTCCATGGTTTCCGGCCCGACGAACCGGTGGTTGGCTTCCATCCCGGTGAGCGCGTCCGGGCTCAAGGCAGCGCGCCCTTCGACCACGATGCGGACCTCGTCCTCCCAGTCGATGTCGTCGGGAGCGTCGGTCACCAGTTCGAGCTCGGCGGCCTCGCTCGCCGAGATGGCACGACCGGCCTCGCGACGCAGCCAGTCCACGTGATCGTCCTCGCGGTAGAAGCGCGACTCGAGGCGGGAGATCCCGTTCGACATGGGGAGAACCCCGAAGTTGGCCTCGGTGAGCATCACCGCGGCCCGCTCGTCGCTGTCCTCGTCCGCGATCGGTGGACCGTCCAGCATGTACTGGAGGTCGCTGGCAAGCATCAGCTCGAAGAGCACACCGGTGAAACAACTTCCCGGCTCGATGAGGGATATCAGGCTCCTGCTGGTGACATCCAGGCGTTTGAGCGTGCGCTTGTAGTAGAGCACGATTTCGTTGCACAGCCAGTCCTCGACCGCACCGTCGAGCACGACCTTCTCGTGCGCCGCGACAGCCTCGGCGTCGCCCTGCGTGCGGATCAGCCACGTGCCCAGTTCCAGCTCGTTGGTGCGCAGACGCAGGATCAGATCGTCCAGCTCCCTGGTCACCGCCAGCAACCAGTTCCGTGCGCCCTGCTCGTGAACCTCGCTCACCCTCTGCGGCGCGGGCTCGCCAGGGCCCCGGACGGTGATATCCACAGTGCCTGCCGCGCGGTCGAACCGCGCGTCGACGTAGCGGTAGGTGATCCCCTCGGCGGTCGCCTCCCGCTCGAGCGGTGTCAGCTCGATGCCTCGCGCATCGGCCGGGCGCGAGCTGTTCTCGGCTACCTCGAGAGCCCGCTGCCGCAACCGCTCGGTGAAGTCGCGGCGGGGCGCGAGCTCATCCACCAGGTTCCACTCCACAGCGGTCTTGCCCTTGATCCCGTCACTACGCGTGGCGAACACATCGGCGCGGTCCTTGCGCACCCGGCGCTTGTCCACCACCCGGGTCAGCCCTCCGGTACCCGGAAGCACTCCGAGCAGCGGCACCTCCGGCAACCCGACGGTCGACGAGTTGTCGTCGATCAACATGATCTCCTCGCACGCGAGCGCCAGTTCGTAGCCACCTCCCGCGCAGACGCCGTTGACGCCTGCCAGGTACGTCTGGCCCGAGTTCTCGGTCGCGTCCTCCATGCTGTTACGGGTCTCGTTGGTGAACTTGCAGAAGTTCACCTTCCACGCGTGCGGCGAGCCGGCAAGCATGCGGATGTTCGCCCCCGCGCAGAAGACGTTCTCCTTCGCGCTGGTGACCACCACGGAACGCACGCCGGGGTACTCGAACCGCAACCGCTGGATCGCGTCGTAGAGCTCGATGTCGACTCCCAGGTCGTAGGAGTTGAGCTTCAGCTCGTAGCCGGGGACCAACCCACCGTTCTCGTCGACGTCCATCTCCAGCCAGGCCACGGTCCCGTCGACGCGCAGGCGCCAGTGCCGGTACGCGTCGGGGTGACGATCGAACGTCACCTCCGGCATGGCCTGCTGCCCGCCCGCCGGGGCGCCGTCCTCGCCGGCCGCTACCTCGACGGACCCGGCTGGTTCGGCCGGCTTCATGGCGACCGTCATGTCCAGCTCCTTCTCGCTGCGGTGACGAATGATGGACTTATTATCTACACTGTTCACAACGAGCGTCAAGGTTATGTAGAAGAAATGTGCATACGTCCGCCGGGAGCGCGGACGGAACCACGCACCGGCTGGAAGCCCCCAGCACGCCCGCGAGCTCGGCCTGCACCGTGGCCGCGCTGCACAAGCGCACGCCGAACCCGATGAACACGACACCGGTGACGCCGTCGAGCCGGCGACGGACCGCAGGGCGGGACAGCTGTGCCGCGACCCGCGACGTGACCATGACCAGCGCGAACAGGAAGACCGCCGTCATCACCAGCGAGGGTCTAGGCGATGCCCGACATCGGGATGTCGAACCGCTGCGGCTCACCGGCGGCCCGGTGTCGGTGTCCTGGCCCTTCAGGTACCTGGCGAACCAGTCGAGGATGGCCGCGTCGAGGAAGGCGCGGTCGTCCGCGTCGGCATAGCTGTCCGGGCAGGAGACGTGCCCGCTGCAGAAGGCGACCAGTCGCGCCGGTGCCCGGTCGCGCACGTGGTCGAAGTTGCCGACCGCCTCGGTGAGGTCGAACAGCGTGTCCACGCTGCCCTGCATGACAAGCGACGGCACCGCAACCGGATTCGCCTCGCCGTAGCGGGCGTTACTGCTGCGCCCGAAGAAGTCCACGGACTCGCCGGACAGCTGGTTGGTGGCCGCGCCCTCCACCTGCGCCTGGTGGATCCGCAGGTGCAGCCCACCGGCCTGGGGGCCTGCCGGGTTGCGGGGGTCGAGCCCTTCACCACGAGCCGCCGGCACCCCGACCACGTAGAGCAACTCCGCCCAGCCGAAGTTGAGCCCCCGGTCATCCCGATCACCGGGTCGGCGCACGTCCCGTCCGCGGCGCGACCGCTCTCGCAGGCGAGGCGTGCGGCGACGCCGGGCTCGGTGGCCAGCCAGTCGATCAACGCGCTGGCGTCCCGGCCTTCCTTGCCTGGCTTGAGCACATGACGCCGACCAGCAGTGCTGTGCGTGGGCGCAACGCAAGCCTCCCGTGCTCCTCGCTACCGGGCCTTGCCCGTGCCTAACGACCCGGCGTCTTCCGGGGCACGGGTCCGTTCCGGATTCCCGGTACCGGTGGTGCGATTGCGCGGCGCCGAACACGCTGGTACTCACCGATGCAGAGCCATCACACGTCACACGCACGCCACCGTCATCGATTCCCGGGAGCCGCCGTGACCACCGCAGCGAACCATTACCGAGACGCAGGCTTCGAGTTCCACAACGCCTACGAGGCACGCGAACGGGGCCACCAGGAGCAGGCCGCGTTCCGCATGCGCATGTCCGAGTGGCACCAGCGGCAGGCCAGGCTACGGATCGACGCCCTGCGGCTGCTTGCCGAGAGCGATACCTCGTATGCCGGCATCCTCCGCACCGAGCAGGACGCGCTTGCCCGGTTGCTGGCGGATGAGCATTCCGGCCTGCCCGACTGAGCCGCGGCCACGCGGACGACAGGTGCCGGTTGGGTAAGGTGTCACGCGTGAGCACGACGACCGTGGGATTCATCGGGCTCGGCATCATGGGCGGGCCCATGGCCGCGAACCTGCTCGCGGCGGGCTTCGACGTGATCGGGTACAACCGGAGCCTGCCCGCGCGGCAGCGGCTCGCCGACCGGGGCGGCCACGCGGCAGCCTCGGTCGCGGAAGTGGCAGGTGTCGCCGACGTCGTCGTCACGATGCTGCCCGATGCCGAGGCTGTCGAGGCTGTCACGCTCGGCGCCGACGGCATCCTCGCCAACGCGCGTCCCGGCACACTGCACATCGACTGCAGCACCATCGCGCCGGAGGCGGCGCGAACCATCTTCGGCCGGGCAGCCGACCGGGAGGTCGGTGCACTCGATGCCCCGGTCAGCGGCGGGGACCAGGGCGCTGCCGAGGCGAGCTTGTCGATCATGGTGGGTGGCAGGGAGACCGACTTCCGCGCGGCAAGGCCGGTGCTCGACGCGATGGGGCGCACGGTCGTGCACGTCGGTCCGGCAGGCACCGGGCAGACGGTCAAGGCCGCCAACCAGCTCGTCGTGGCCGGGATGATCCAGGCAGTGGCGGAGGGGATCGTCTTCCTCGACGCGCACGGGGTAGACACCGAAGCCGCGGTCCGGGTGCTCTCCGGAGGGCTGGCGGGTAACGCCGTGCTGGACCGCAAGGCCGGCGGGATGCTCCGACGCGACTTCACCCCCGGCGGACGCCTCGAGTTGCACCACAAGGATCTCGGTATCGCCCAGGACGCGGCCCGCGAGGTCGGCGCGGCCATCCCGGCGGGAGCGACCGTGGCACAGCTGATGGGGGCCATGGTCGCGCGAGGTGATGGGGCGCTGGATCACTCGGCGCTACTCACCCTCGTCGAGGAGCTCTCCGGTCGCGGCGAGCAGTGACCCTCGCGCGCGCTGCGCGCCGCGCAGGCATCCTCCTCGCGCTCAGCGTGCTGGTCGGCGCCCTCGCCGGCATGGCTGCCACCGCTTTTCTGTCGCTGACCACCATCTTCACCAAGGCACTGACCGGGCAGGGCGACTACGGAACCTCCGGGCAGGCGTCCCACCCGCTCCTGCCGGGGCTCGGCCCCTGGTTCCTCCTGGCGGTGCCCGTGCTGGCCGGTCTCCTCTACGGCCCGCTGATCCCCCTGCTCGCCCCGAACTCGGCAGGCCGGGGCGTCTCCGGGCAGGGGATCTCCGAGGTCATGCACGTCGTGGATACGCGGGCATCCGCCATGTCGACGCGGGAAACCGCCGTGAAGGTGTTCGCCTCCACGCTGTGCATCGCCGGTGGCGGCTCGGTCGGCTCGGTGGGCCCTGTCGCACACCTCGGCAGCGCGCTCGGCGCGGCCCTGTGCAGGGTCACCCGGCAGCCGTGGTCCACCCTGCGGCCGCTGCTCGCCGGGGGTGCCGCGGGCGGCCTCGCCGGTGTGCTCGGCGCGCCGATCGCCGCGCCGGTCTTCGCTCTCGAGCTGGTCCTGCGCCGGTTCAGCGTGGTCGCCCTGGCTGTCTCGGCGCTGGCGGGCGTCACCTCGAACGCGGTCGCGCGCGCCGTCGGCGGGGAAATCTCCGTGTTCAGCCCACCCGAGCTGACCCCGCACGGCTCGGCGGACTACCTGCTGTTCGTGCTCGCCGGGATCGTCGTCGGGGCGGCGGGAATGCTGTTCGTCCGGGTGCTGTACCTGGTCGAGGACGCGTGTGACTGGGTGTGGCGGTGGCCGCAGTGGCTGCGTCCCGCCGCGGGCGGCCTGCTGCTCGGCACGCTGCTGCTCGCGGTTCCGGAGCTGTACGGGGTCGGCGACCTCGTCACGGGCACCGTGCTCGACGGCCACTACGCGCTCGGCTTCCTTGTCGTCCTGCTGCTCGGCAAGATCCTGGCGACCAGTCTCAGTTTCGGCATCGGCGGGTACGGCGGGGTATTCGGCCCGATGCTGTTCATCGGCGCGGCAGCCGGAGTCGCGGTAACCGAGGCCACGGCCATGACACTGCCCCATTTCACCGCCTCAACGTGGCTGTACGGCCTGATCGGGATGGCGGCCGCGCTCGCGGCCGCGGCTCGCGCCCCGGCGACGGCTGTCGTCCTGGCCGCCGAGCTGGCAGGCGACCCGGCGGTTCTGCTACCGGCCGGTACAGCGGTCCTCGCGGCCACCCTGACCGGCCGCGCCCTCAGCAGGGAAACGATCTTCACCCTCGACCTGCGCCGCCAGGGACTGAGACCGGACGGGACTCGACCGACCGGGTGAAAGCGGCGGAATCACCGCACGTCGCGTCATGCTCACGCGCGCGGCACGTCCCATCGACGTGTCACCGGCGAGGAGCATCGCCGCAACATCGAGGAGTGGTGACCGTGACCGCCACCGAGCCAACAGGAGACCTACCCACCCACCGCGACAGGGCCATCCTTGCAGCGGTCCGCGCCGGTCGCGTGGAGCTGACCTGCAGCTCCGAACCCGACCTGTTCATCGACGGGCTGTACTGCTCCGACCAGCGAAGCGCACACCGCCTCGTGCACGCCGGCCTGATCACCAGCGAGACGTCCGGCGATCCGGGATCGCGTGTCGCCGCGGTCCTGACCGCGCGCGGCTCCGCGGTGCTCGCCGAACGGCAGGACCCGGGCTCGACAGGCGACGGCGACGCGGCATGACACGCCCACACCCACGACGCCGCCGCCGTGTGCGCCGCCTCAGCGGTGCGGCGTGCCGTGGCCGGCGAGCACAGCGCGGTAGCCCTCCCGGTAGGTCGGGTACTCGAACGTGAACCCGCTTGCCACGAGCCGGTCGTTACGGAAGCGCTTGCCGCGTGACGAGCCTGCTCGCTGCAGCTCCGGTAGTGGCACGTCCAGCTGCCCGGCAAGGAAACGCACGATCTCGCCCCGCTCGACCGGCGCGTGATCGGTCCCGAGACAGACGGCTGCCGGCCGTTCCGCCCGGGTGGTCAGGTGCACGATCGCGGCAGCGGCGTCGTCCCGGTGTATCCGGTTGGTGTAGCTCGCCGCGTTGGACACGGGCACACCCTCCCGCACCCGGTCGAGCAAGGCGCCGCGCCCGGGCCCGTACAGGCCTGCCAGCCGCAGCACGATGGAGCCGGGAACCCGATCGTGCAGCATCCGTTCGGCCTCGACGAGCACGGACCCGGTCGCCGAGGCCGGTTCCGCCCGCGTGTCCTCGTCGACCCAGCTCCCGTCGTCGACACCGTAGACCGAGGTCGAGGACACCAGCAGCACGCGACTCGGCCGCGCGCCCGCACGGTCCACTCCGGCCAGCGTGTTCGCGAGACCATCCACATAGGTCGACCGGTACCCGTCCTCCGTACGCCGGTCGGCGGTCACGACGATCACCACGATGTCGGTGTCCCCGGGAACCTCGGGAACCTCGCAGGTGAGGTCCACCGACCGGCCTTCGACGGCCGTCGGGAGGCGCGCGGGCGAGCGGCGCAGCGCGACCACCCGGCGACCGGTCGCCGCGAACCGCAAAGCGGCTTCCGTCCCGAGGTCGCCACACCCGGCAAGCAGCACGCTCATGGTCGGTGTTCCTTTCGCCTCACGTGACGGCGCGTTCCAGGGCCCAGCGAGACGACGCCGCCCACCGCCGGCACACATCCTGCCGCCCGCAACACCGTATGCCAGCGGCGCCATCCGGCCGTACGCGCCTTCCGGTCGAGCTGCCTGTGATCGGCGACATCGCCGAGGGCTGGGCCAGGAGCTGACAGGGCGCGCTCCCCTGCCGATCGCTCAACCTGCTGGAACGTGCGTGACCTCCTACGATAAGGGTGGAGCGCGGACATCGCGCCCGTGCTCCACCGAGGCTCCGTTCCACCGGCAGGGACGGACGAACCGCTCAGGAGGGATATCGATTGCGCCTGAGATCCACCCTCGCGGCGTCGGCGACGATCGCGTTGTTGCTCGGCGCCTGCGCACAGAGTGAACGTGAGCAGGCCGTACCCGCATCACCACCCGACGAGGCAACGCAGTCCAGCGAGGCAGCGTCGTCCGGCGAGGAGGGCACCACCCCGTTCACCTTCGGTTCCGGGACCGATCAGCAGGCAGCCGCCGGTGCCGGGCCCATGATCGTGGTCACCGATGTCCGGATGGGCAGCCACGACGGCTTCGACCGTCTCGTGTTCGACATCGGCGGGGACGGCGAGGCCGGCTGGGACGTGGCCTACACCGACGACCCCCGCACCCAGGGGAAGGGCGAGAAGGTCGAGGTCGACGGCGATGCCGTGCTCGCGATCTCGATCCGCAACGTCGCCATGCCCACCGATGAGGAGGCGGTGCCTGCGGGGGTCGAACCATGGGACGGCCCGGAACGCCTCGACGGACCCGAGGGCGGCCACATCGTCGAGGTCGTCGAGGACACAGTGTTCGAGGGCAGGCACCTGTTCCACGTCGGGCTGGACAGCGAGGTGCCGTTCACGGTCCAGCGCCTGGAGGACCCCCAACGAGTGGTGATCGACTTCCTCCTCGAGGAGGCGTGAGCACGAGGCGCGGGTCCGTCACGCCTCATCGGCTGCCGAACCACCGACGACATCGGACTCCGGTTCGCGCGGGGCTGCACTCGGGACGAACTCGAAGTGCACGGTCCTACCGGTCTTGCGGCGCAGCACGCGGCGTGCCGTCCGCCCGGTAGGTCGTCACGTTGACGGTCTTCTGCCGGAGGAATCGCTCCAACGTGGGCTCGGTGGACACCGACACGGCACCGAGGACGGAACCGAGCTGTCGCACTCGCAGCACCAGCGCGACGGCGACCGCCACCGAGACCGCTGCCAGTGCCCACGCCTGCCAGGCGAAGCCGCCATGGGACAGATCGATGACGTGGTTGACGACATGCAGGGTGTTCGCGACGAACAACGCGGCAAGCGCCGTCGCGAGCGCATCCGCCCAGATCAGCGCAAGCAGCACCATCACCCCGATACCGATCTGGAACGCACCGAGGTCATGGAGGAAGTGCTCGTGGTGGCCGAAGTTCGCGAACGCGGCGAAGGACCGCGTGCCCGCCAACGACCAGACCCCGGCCGCCAGCATCGCCAGCCCCGCCAGCGCGCTCACGAGGGTGACAACGCGCCTCGACCTCGCATCCGCCTCAGCCATGTCGATCCGCCTCCGGCTGTCTCGTGGAACCCTGTGTATCCAGAAGACGAGCCGGGGACCGTGGGTGTGACAGCGCCCGCGTCACGAGCGCGAGCGAGCGGGTCCCGGCCGTCAGCCGCCTGTCGTGATCAGCTCGTCGAGCAGGTCGGTGACGTGGCGGTCGATGCGGTCCCGGATGCCTCGCACCACGTCGACGGGTTGGCCTGCCGGGTCGTCGAGCTGCCAGTCGAGGTAGCGCTTGCCGGGGTAGACGGGGCAGGAGTCACCGCATCCCATGGTGATCACGACGTCGGCGGCCTCCACGGACTCCGGCGTGAGCCGCTTCGGAGATGCCTGGGTGAGGTCGATACCCAGCTCGGCCATGGCGTCGACGACGGCCGGGTTGATGTCGCTCGCCGGGGCGGTTCCTGCCGAGCGGACCGTCACCCGCCCCCGGGCGCGGTGCTCGAGCAGCGCCGCGGCCATCTGGGAACGGCCCGCGTTGTGCACGCAGACGAACAGGACCTCGGGTGTTGCGGTCAACGCTCCTCCTCGACTCGCACGGACGTCCCGGACATGTGCTGTGCCTGCGGGAAGTACCTGCGCGCCCACAGCGAGACGTAGACGAGGCCGACAAGCACAGGTACCTCGACCAGCGGGCCGACCACCCCCGCGAGGGCCTGGCCCGATGTGATGCCGAACGTCGCGATGGACACCGCGATGGCCAGCTCGAAGTTGTTGCCCGCCGCGGTGAACGCCAGCGCCACCGCACGCTCGTAGCGCAGCCGCAGCAACCGGCCGAGCACCAGCGAGCCTGCCCACATCAGGGCGAAGTAGCCCAGCAGCGGCGCGGCGATGCGCGCCACGTCCAGCGGGGCGCCGGTGATCGCCTCGCCCTGCATGGCGAACAGCAGCACGATCGTGAACAGCAGGCCGTACAGGCCCAGCGGCCCGATCCGGGGCAGGAACCGCTCCTCGTACCAGGCGCGCCCCCTGGCGCGCTCACCGAACCGGCGCGTCAGGTATCCGGCCACCAGCGGGATCCCCAGGAAGACAAGCACCGACCTGGCGATGTCACCGGTGGAGGCATCGATCCCGGTCTGCGGCAGCCCGAGCCACCCGGGCAGCACGGAGAGGTAGAACCATCCCAGCGCGGCGAAGGCCACGACCTGGAACAGCGAGTTCAGCGCCACCAGCACGGCTGCCGCCTCCCGGTCCCCGCGCGCGAGGTCGTTCCACACGATGACCATCGCGATGCACCGCGCAAGGCCGACGATGATCAGTCCCGTGCGGAACTCCGGCAGGTCCGCAAGGAAGATCCAGGCGAGCGCGAACATCACCGCGGGCCCCACCAGCCAGTTCAACACCAGCGAGGACACCAGCAGCCGCCTGTCGCCGGTGACCGTGTCCAGCCGGTCGTAGCGCACCTTCGCCAGCACCGGGTACATCATCACCAGCAGCCCCAGCGCGATCGGCAGGGAGATCCCGTCGACCTGGACAGCGTCCAGCGCGGGCGCTAGACCCGGAACCCACCGGCCCGCGAGCAGCCCGGCCAGCATGGCCGCGCCGATCCACAGCGGCAGATACCGATCCAGCGTGGACAGTTCGGACGCGACGGCGTGCCCGGCACGGTCCTCGGTGGTTACGCCGGTCACGCGGGCACCGCCCCGGCGGGCATCAGGACGTCGGCGATGGTGCGCAGCGTCTCCGGGCACACCCGGTAGTAGAGCCACGTGCCGCGCCGCTCCCGCTCGATCAGCCCGGCCTCGCGCAACACCTTGAGGTGGTGCGAGATCGTCGCGTCGGAGACGTCGAACGCCCCGGTCAGCTCACACACGCAGGCCTCGCCGTCTGCGCGGGAGGCGATCAGCGACAGCAGCCGTAACCGGGCGGGTTCGGCAACGGCCTTGAGCGTTCCCGCGAGCTGCCGCGCATGCTCCTCGCTCAGCGGCTCGCGCACCAGCGGCGAGTAACAGGACTCGCCCACACTTCCATTATTAGACATACATCAAAATTGACATACATCTAAGTATCGCGTCAAGCCTGCTGGCCTGTGGCGCTGGTCCCCGCCTCATCGCCGTTGAGGACGGCAGGCGCGTGCCCGTGCGCGAGCACCGCCCGCAGCCGCGTCCCTATCGGGTAGCACGCCGTGTGCGGCTGCAGTGAGCGCAACCTGCGCCCGGAGGCGAGCGTGACCGTGTGCAGCACGAAACCGCCCTGGAACTCGGTGTCGACGACTCGGGCCGTGCCGTCGTCGGAGGGAGTAAGGGTGACCTCGTGTGGGCGCACCATCACCTCCAGTTCGCCGGTGGCATCGAGCCCGGCAGGCGCGCTCACCGGCCCGAGTTCGGTGACCAGCCCGCCGGAAACCAGCTCCGCGGGCAGGAAGTCCGCCTCGCCCATGAACGTCGCGACGAACCGGTTGGCCGGGGCGTGGAAGACCGACGCGGGGTCGCCGAGCTGCTCGACGCACCCCGCCCGCATGACGGCCACCCGGTCCCCGATCGCGAGAGCCTCGGTCTGGTCGTGGGTGACGAAGACCGCCGTCGTCCCCGTCTTCCGCAGGATCGCGACGGTGTCGGCGCGAACCTGCGCGCGCAGGTGCCTGTCGAGGTTGGAGAACGGCTCGTCGAGCAGCACCAGGTCCGGTTCGGATGCCAGGGCCCTTGCGAGGGCGACCCGCTGCTGCTCACCACCGGAGAGCTCGTGCGGGTACCGCTCACCCATCCCCTGCATGGCGATCATCTCCAGACCCGCATCGACCCGGTCGCGGCGGCGCTTGCCGGACCAGCCGTTCAGCCCGAAGGCGATGTTGCCCGCGACGGTCAGGTGCGGGAACAGCGCGTGGTCCTGGAAGACCATGCCGACATTGCGCCGCTCGGGCGGGCACCACACGCCGTCGCCGGCGATCCGCTCGCCTGCGAGGTGAATCGCGCCCCCGTCGGGCTGCTCCAGCCCGGCGACCAGGCGTAACAGCGTGGACTTGCCACAGCCCGACGGCCCGACCAGCGCGAGCACCTCGCCGTCGCCGACCTCGAGGCTCAGCTCGTCGACCGCAGGTACCCTGCCGAACTTCTTGCGTACCTTCTCGATCACGAGCGTCGGGTCGTGGTTCGGGTTCACCGCGCTCCCTCCAAGCTTTGCGGACGTCGGCCAACGAGTAGCAGGACCGGGATGACGGCGACGGCGACGATCGTCAGCGCGGGCAGCGCGGCGCTTTCCCAGCGACTCTCCGAAGCCAGCTCGTAGGTCCACACCGAGAGGGTGTCGAAGCCGAACGGGCGCAGCAGCAGCACGATGGGCAGCTCCTTGAGCGCGTCGATGGCGACAAGCACCATGGCGGTGGCCATGCCGGTGCGGACCAGCGGGAGGTGTACCCGGCGCATGACCCGCATCGGTGCGGCGCCGAGGCACAGGGCCGATGCCGTCATGGCCGGGTTCACCTTGGCGAAGCTGGCGTCGACGGTGTGGTAGCCGAGGGCCAGGAACCGCACGATGTAGGCGTAGATGATGCCCACCACCGAGCCGGTGGCGAGAAGGCCGGTGCCGCCCGGCACGCCGAGCGCCTCGAGGCCGGTGTCCAGGTAGGCGAAGGTGAGCAGCACACCGATGGCCACGACCACCCCGGGGATCGCGTACCCGACGGTGGTCAGCTGCGCGGCCGCCGCCGTCAGCCGCCCGCCTGCCGTGCGGGTCCCGTGCGTGACGACCAGCGCGATGGCGACGCAGCTGACCGCGACGACCGCCGCGACGGTGATGCTGTTGAGCAGGTACCCGGCGTAGCGCGGGTCGAGCAGACCGGCGGCGCCGGACAGCACGTCCGCCCCGAACCACCACAGCAGCTGCGCGACGGGCAGCCCGAACGCCGCCGCGAGCACCGCCGCGCAGGTACCGGTCGCGGCCGCGGCACGCACCCCGCTCAACGGGACCGGGCGCAGGCCGTGCCCGGTGCCACCCTTCTGGTGGTAACGCGCCCTGCCGCGCAGCATCCGCTCCCCCGCGATCACGAGCAGCGCGAACACGAGCACGAGGCTGGCCAGCTCGGTCGCGGCCTCCCTGTCGAACTGTCCCTTCCACACCTGGTAGATGCCCACGGACACGGTCTGGACGTTGAAGTAGGACACGGTCGCGAAGTCCGTCAGCGTCTCCATCAGCACCAGCGCGAGCCCGGCGGCCAGCGAGGGGCGTGCCAATGGGAGGGCGACCCGCACGCCTGCGCGGACGCGGCCCGCCCCCAGGGTCCGGGCCGCCTCGAACGTCGCCGGCGCCTGCTCGCGTATCGCCGAGCGTCCGAGCAGGTACACGTAGGGATACAGGCTCAACGAGAGTACGACAGCGGCTCCGGGGATCGAACGCACGTCGGGGAACCACACCTCGGGTCCCATCAGCGCGCGCAGGCCCGACTGGACCGGCCCCGGTGCGTCCAGCAGGGCAAGGAAGACGAACCCCAGCACGTAGGCGGGCATGGCCAGCGGCAGCACCAGCAGCCACCCGAAGGCGGCGCTGCCGGGGAACCGGTAGACACTCACCAGCCAGGCCAGCCCGGCCCCGAGTACCAGCGTGCCCGCGGCAACGGCAACCATCAGCGCCAGCGTGGAGCCGAGCATCCCCGGTAGCGGCCCGGCCCACAGCTGCGCCCACACCTCGAGGGTCGGGGTGAGAGCGCTCACGGCGACCAGGGCGACCGGAATGATCGCGAGCACGGCGACCGAGACCACCGCAACGAACCACCCGTGCCTGCTGCCGCGTCGCAGCCGCACCGGTGCGATGGCGGGTGCCCGGACACTCACTCGTAACCGACCTCGTTCATCAGCCGCACGGCGCGGGAGTTGAGGCTGCCGTACGCCTCCGCCTCGATCGGCTCGTAGTCGAACTCGCCGAACTCCGCGATGATCGGCTCGGGATCGACCTCGGGGTTCACCGGGTACTCGTGGTTGCCGTCCACGAAGCTGTTCTGGCCGGTGGTGGCCAGCCACTCGATGAGCTCGCGGCCCAGCTCGGGATGGTCGGCCTCGGCGAGCACGCCCGCGCCGGAGATGTTCACGTGCGTGCCACGGCCGTCCTGGTTCGCCCAGAACGGCCGGACGGACAGGTCCCCGTCGTCGGCGAGCAGCCGGGCGAGGTAGTAGTGGTTGGTGATGGCGACGTCACAGGTCCCCGCGTCCACGTTCTCCAGGATCCGCACGTCGTTGTTGATGATCTCGACGTCGTTGTCGACCCAGCCGCCGACGATCTCGCGGGCGCGCCGCTCGCCGTGGTTGTCGATCAGGCTCGCCACCAGCGACTGGGTGTAGGAGTTCGTGGAGTTGCGCATGCACAGCCGCCCCTTCCACGCGGACTCGGCCAGCTGCGCGTAGGTGTCCTCGGCGGAGAACTCGCCGGGGTCGACCTCGTCCGGGTTGTACATCACCGTGCGCGCCCGCATGGACAGCCCGTACCAGTGCCCTTCCGGGTCGCGCAGGCCCTCCGGCACCCCCTCCTCGAGCCGCGCCGAGTCCAGCGGGGTGAGCAGCCCGTCCTGCTCAGCCTTCCAGAGGTTGCCAGCGTCCACGGTCATGTAGACGTCGGCCTGGGTGTCCTCGCCCTCGGCCGCGATCCGCTCGCGCAGCTCGGCATCGCTTCCGGAGAGGAACTCGACCGAGATGCCGGTCTCCTCGGAGAAGTCCTCGAATGCCTGCTCGAGGTCGTAGTGCCTGCCCGTGTAGACGCGTACGGTGTCCGACTCGCCTGCGGTGACGGCACCGCAACCGGACAGCGGCACCACGAACGCGGCGATCGAGACGAGAACGGTCAGGCGGTTCGCCGCCCTCCCCCTGTGCGATCTACCGACACCTGACAAGCCGAACACGTCACATTCCTCCGTACTTCGGGATCGAGACCCCGTTCCCGGCTCGCACCGATGACGGCGCTTGTCGGCCTGGAGGGCAGGGTTGGCTTACCTAACCAATCCAGGACAACGATGCTAGGGCGCCGGTGGGTTGTCAAGCTCTTCCGCTGTGGATAACTTAGGCTAAGTTAACACCCGGATGATCGCGTGATTCGCCGATGTGACCGGCGTCTCGACCGGGTTTCAGGACGTGCGCACACAGAGAAGGAAGCCGATGAACACCGGAACAGCCTCGTACCGCCGACTCGTACCGTGCCTCGCCGCGTTCGGCGTCCTCCTCGCCGGGTGCGCCGACGACGGCGCTGAGGTCCGCGAGCTCGAAGGGAGTGACGGCTCGGAGTCGGGCAGCCACTCGGGGTCGGGCAGCCACTCGGGATCCGGCAGTGGCTCCGGGTCCGGCAGCGGGTCGGCCTCCGCCAGCGGGTCCGAGCCGGGAGGCGTGCCCGAGGGCGTTGCCAGGCAGTACGCCCACCTGGCCGAGGAGATCGCCGATGAGGGCGGCCAGACCGAGTCCGGCCCGTGGCGTATCGGCTACATCGTCGAGCCCGCCGAGGGCTGGCACGCCTCCGAGGGCGACGACGTGCGGTACCGCGAGCCCGCGGGTGACGAGACCCATCACATCGAGGTCGTCCCGTTCGAGGCCGATTCCGGCCGGGTGGTCCCGGAGGTGCCCATCCATGTGGAGATCCTCGACGGGGACGGCCGGGTGGTCGACGCGAACGACCTGGAGTTCTTCTACGGCGAGGCCTTCCACTACGGGAACAACTTCGCGGTGCCCGAACAAGGCGAGTACACGCTGCGCGTCACGCTCGAGCCGCCACGGTTCCTCCGCCACGGCGAGCAGGACGGGGACCCGGCGCTGACCGAGGGCGCGGAGGTCGAGTTCACCGAGGTGCAGCTCGAGTCATCCGGTTGAGGCGCCCGGCTTGAGGCGCCCGGCCATGAACGTGGATCTCGCCGTCCTCGGGGCAGGACCTGCCGGCCTGGCGGCCGCGTGGCGGGCAGCCAGTCAGGGCCACTCCGTGGCCGTCCTGGAACGTGCGGACGCCGTGGGAGGCATGGCCGCCAGCTTCACCGTGGACGGCGTGCGCGTCGACCACGGCAGCCACCGGCTCCACCCGAGCATCGACAGGCGGATCCTGGGTGATCTGCACGAACTGCTCGGTGACGACCTGCAGCGACGCCAGCGCAACGGCCGGTTGCGGGTCGCCGGCCGCTGGGTGGGCTTCCCGCTGCGACCGGCCGAGCTGGCACGGTCACTGCCGCCGGGCATGATCGCGAAGGTGGCGCGCGACGCGGCTGGTGCGCCGCTGCGACGGGACGGCAACCCGAGCCACTATGCCGCCGCGCTGCGGGCGGGACTCGGCCCGACACTCTACGAGGCCCTGTACGGCCCGTACGCCGTCAAACTGTGGGGCCTGCCCGGCGAGCAGATCGACCCAGAACAGGCGCGGCGCCGGGTGACGGCCGACACTCCCGTCAAGATCGCCAAGCGCATGCTGCGCGTGCGGCGCGGTACCGGGCAGGGGCGGGTGTTCTACTACCCGCGCCGGGGCTTCGGGCAGATCGTCGAGGCGCTCGCCGACGCGGCCGTGGCAGCCGGGGCGAGCCTGCGGTGCGACACCGAGGTGACCGGCATCGACACCGGCGACGACCGGGTCGAGCTGACCACGGCGGGCGGGGAACGCGTGAGCGCCGGGCAGCTGTTCAGCACGATCCCGCTGCCGATCCTCGGCCGGATCACCACTCCGGCGCCGGACGAGGCGGCGCTGGAGTCGACCGCACGCCTGGAGTTCCGCTCCATGGTGCTGGTCTACCTCACCCACGGCGGTGCCCGGCCGTGGACCCGGTTCGACGCGCACTACCTGCCGCAGCCGGGGACGCCAATCACCCGCATCTCCGAGCCCGCCAACTACCGGGACAGCTCGCGGGACCCGCACGACAGGACGGTGCTGTGCGCCGAGATCCCCTGCGACGCAGGGGACTCGTTGTGGAGCTCCTCCGACGAGGAGCTGGCGGAGCTGGTGAGTGAGGCGGTCACCGGCTGCGATCTCCCTCCACTGCGGACCGCGGGGGTGCACGTGCGGCGGCTCCGCCATGTCTACCCGATCTACCGCACGGGATACCGGGACCACCTGGCCGGTGTGGACGCGTGGGCGGACACCCTGCCACGGGTGACGACCTTCGGCAGGCTCGGGCTGTTCGCACACGACAACACCCACCACGCGCTGGCCATGGCTTACGACGCGGTGGCGGCACTGCGCGGGCACGCGGCGCGCGGCGACTCGTTCGACACGGAGTCGTGGCACGCCGCCCGCAGGCGGTTCGCGAACCACGTGGTCGAGGATTAGCGCGCGGCCGAGCCCTGCGCACGCAGCAGCCCGCCGCGCGGCCGGTCGGCATTGAGCTCCCGGTGCACGGCGGGGACGACCCGGCGCAGGTAGCGACCGAGCTTGACGAACGAGGTCCCTGTGTCGCGGAAGGTGTACCGGATCGGCACCTCGGCGTAGGCGAAGCCCTTGGCGAGCAGGTCGAGGGTGAGGACCTGCGCGTAGTTGTAGTCGTGCACGATCTCGGCGGCCGCCGCTGCCTCCGGGGAGAACGCCCGGTAGCCGCTCTGCCCGTCCGTGAGGTCCCGCCTGCGGGTCAGCCACCGCACCCACACGGTGAGAACGCGGTTGCCGGCCCTGCGGTGCGGCAGCATGCGCCGGATCTCGCCCGCGAACCGCGAGCCGACGACGTAGTCGGCCGTACCGGCGAGTACCGGGCCAGCGACGCTGTCGATGTCCTCGGGAAAGTACTCCCCGTCCGCGTCCAGGTAGACCACGGCAGCCGGGCGGTGCGCCACGGCATCGGCCAGCCCGGTCCGTACCGCGGCACCGAGCCCGCGGTTGACCCCGTGCGCGACGACGGTGGCGCCCGCCTCCGCCGCCCGGGCCGCCGAGTCGTCCGCCGAGCCGTCGTCGACGGCGACGACGGCCAGGGGCCTGCCCGCGACCCGCTCCGGCAGCCGGGCCAGCACACGGCCGATGCTGGCCGCCTCGTTGTGCACCGGGAGGAACGCCACCACGGGCGCGTCGTCGGCGACCGGCTCCCTGGCAGGCCGGGCAGGCAGGCGACGCGGCAACCGCAGCCATCCCCAGTACGACGGCGCGGGAGCGAACAGCGCCACCGCCCCCACTGCCAGCGCGTAGACCGTCTTGACCACGTGTGTCACCAGCGCGGTCCCGAACGCCGCGCCTGCCGGTACACCGATGGCGCCGAGCACGGCGGTGGCCGCGGCTTCGTAGGAGCCGAACCCTCCCGGCGTGACCGCGACGGTCTGGACCACGATCGTCACCGAGGTCACCGCCAGCGCCTCGGACGCCGAGAGGGGGAACCCGGCGATCCTGGCGACCTCCCAGATCACGACCGACTCCAGCCCCCAGGCCGCCACGACGGCCAGCACGACCCACGGCGAGGGCAACCGCAACGCCGCCCCGCGCCGGACCAACCGCCACGACCACGCCACGCCACCACCGGCGACGCACAACCCCGCGGCGGCGAGCAGCCAACCCCAGCCCCCGATGAGTCGCGGGACCAGCGCGGGCGCCGCCAGCAGGGCCAGCACGACGACAGCGGCCAGGTCCCCGGCGCGCAGCGTCACGGCCGAGGCCAGCACGGGCCCGCGGGACAGCTCGGTGCGGCGCAGCACGCTCGTCACCCGCAGCACCTCACCGAGCCGCAGCGGCAGGACGTGGTTGCCGAGCAGGCTGACGTGCAACGCAGCCCAGGACTGCCCGAACCGCAAGCCCGGCAGTACCGCGCACCACGCCCACGAGCGCAGGGCGAAGGCGAGCGCGTAGCACCCGATCGCCAGGGCCGGGCCTGCCGGGTCGGCCAGCATCGCGCGCACCAACTCGGCCACCTCCCCGACCGGGTCGGCGTCGCCGAGGCCGCGCACCAGATAGCCGACGGCTAGCGCGAGCACCAGGAGGCCGACCGCCAAGCGTGCCCATCGCACGAGTGATCGCCCTCACTTCCCCGCGGCTCGACCGGAATGTAGCGTAAGGCTAACCTTAGTAGCCCGTTGCCGACGAGAGGAGAGCAGGCGTGCGCGTGGTCGTCACCGGTGCAGCCGGGTTCCTCGGGCGGGCACTGGTCCGCCGTCTCGCCGGCCACGGCACCGTCGTCGGGATCGACCGCGCGGCGCAGGCACCCCAGCCAGGCCTGGTACCGGTCACGGCCGACCTGCTGGACGGCGACCCCCTTGTCCACGAGGCGCTCGCCGATGCGGACGTGGTGTTCCACCTCGCGGGCAGCACGGATGTGCGCGATCAGCGGCCCGGTGTGGCCGAACGCCGCTATCGCGACAACGTGCTCGCGACCGAGGCGGTCCTGCACGCGGTGCCGATGCACACCCGCCTGCTGGTCACCTCGTCGTCCTCGGTCTACGGCGGCAGCCGACCGGGGCGGCCGAGCAGTGAGGGCGACACGCCCCGCCCGCGCGGCAGCTACGCCGGCAGCAAGCTCGCCGTCGAGCGGCGCTGCGCCCTGCGGCATGCCGCGGGAGGGGACGTCCTGGTTGTGCGCCCGTTCACGGTGGCAGGCGAGGGGCAACGTCCCGGCATGGGCCTGGCACGGTGGATCGAGTCGGCCCGCGCAGGGCGGCCGCTGCGGCTGCTCGGCTCCCCCGAGCGGACCCGGGACCTCACCGATGTCATGCAGGTGGTCCGCGCGCTGGCCGAGCTCGGGCGGGTGGAGTCGACCGGCACGGTGAACCTGGGTACCGGTGCCTGCCACTCGCTGGCCGAGATGGCGAGGACCGTGGGCCGGGTGCTCGGCGTCGACGTCGTCACCGATGTGGTGCCCGCCCCTCAGGTCGACGTCGCGCACACGCTGGCCGACACGCGCCGCCTGCGCGAGCTACTCGGCTGGGTGCCGCGCACCGACCTCGCGGAGCTCATCGCACGGCAGGCCGCGGCGAGCACCGATCCCGTTCTCGCCCCGGCCGGGTAGCCGTGCGGCCGTCCCGGCTGCGCGCGGCGATCGTTGCGGTCGCCGTCCTCGCCGTGCTGTCCGCGGCGCTCGGCATCGGTGTGCGCGCGACGTTCGGCGCGCACGTCGCTGTGGACGAGACGCAGTACCTGCTCACCGCCCTGTCCCTCGCCGAGGACGGCGACCTGGACATCTCCGATGAGCTCGCCGGGCATCGGTGGCGCCCGTTCGCCGACGTCGAGCCGCCCGAGCAGTCCGCGCAGATGCCGGACGGCAGGCGCATCAGCCCGCACGACCCGCTGCTGCCACTGCTGCTCGCCCCAGCCATGGGGCTGGGCGGCTGGGTCGCCGCGAAGACGACGCTCGCGCTGCTGTCCGGTCTCCTTGCCGGCCTCACGCTGTGGCTGGCCGTGCGCCGGTTCGCCGTGCCGCTCCGGCTCGCCGCTGTCGGCGCGGGGCTGGCCGCCGCATCGGCTCCCCTCGCGGTTTACGGCCAGCAGCTCTACCCGGAGCTGCCCGCCGCGCTCGTCGTGTTGCTCGGGGTGACCGCGCTGACCGGTATGCCCACGAGGGCGAACGCGCTGCTGCTCGCCGCGGCCGTCACCGCGGCCCCGTGGCTGTCGGTGAAGTACGTACCGGTCGCGGCCGTCCTCGCGGTCCTGGGCCTGGTGCGCTGGTGGCGTGCGCGACGCGGGCGGGACGTCGCGGTGGCCGCCGGGGTGCTGGCGTTGATGGGCGCCTGCTACGCGGCCGTCCACCTGCGGGTGTGGGGCGGGCTGACGGTCTATGCCAGCGGGGACCACTTCCAGGAGTCCGGCGAGCTCTCCGTCGTGGGCACCGATCCCGACTACCTCGGCCGGTCGCTACGGCTGGTCGGCCTGCTCGCCGACCGCGAGTTCGGGCTGGTGGCCTGGCAACCGGCCTGGCTGCTGGTGGTGCCCGCACTCGGGTTCGTCCTCGCGGCCCGGCCGCGCGGCACGGCGCTGTTGGTGCTGCCGCTGGCGACCGGGTGGCTCGTCGCCACCTACGTCGCGCTGACCATGCACGGGTTCTGGTGGCCGGGCAGGCAGGTGGTAGTCGTGCTCCCGCTCGCGCTGCTGGTCATCCTCGTGTGGCTGGCCCACACGGGGCGGGTGGCGCGCGTTGCCGCGACCGTGCTGGGTGCGGCAGGCGCGTTCACCTATGCGGGGCTGCTCGTGGACGGTTACGCCCGCGCCATCACCTGGGTGAGCGGCTTCGCATCGGTGGACGCGCCGGTCTACCGGCTGCTGCGCCCCGTCCTGCCGGACTACCGTGACGAGTTCCTCACCGCCCACCTCGCCTGGGTCGGAGCCGTCCTCCTACTCGGCGCCGCCGGAGCGCTCCTCGCCGGGCGGTCACGCCCAGATGGCGGCGGCGAGCAGGATGCCGCCCGCGGCCGCGGCCATACCGGCGAGGACGTTGGTGGCGACGTTGACGAGTGACAGCGCGCGAGCACCCTCGGTCGCCAGCCGGAAGGTTTCGTAGCCGAACGTGGAGTACGTGGTCAGTGCCCCGCACAGGCCGACACCGACCCCCAGCCGGACCGCCTCGGCATCCACCCCGTACAGCGCGCCGCCCGCGACGAAGCCCAGGACCACCGAGCCCAGCACGTTGACGGTCAGCGTGCCCCACGGGAACGGCGAGCCGCGCCATCGCTGCGCCCTCCGGTCGATCAGGTAACGCAGGTTGGCCCCCACCGCGCCGCCGAGCAGCATCAGCACCACGGTCATGTGGCCCTCCTCCGGGACATTCGCCGTGCAGCCCTGAGTATCCAGCGCGTCACGAGCACACCCGCCACGACCGCCGCCAGTGCGGCCAGCACGGTGCTCGCCAGGTACGCGAGCGCCGTACCGGCGCGCTCGGCCATGACCAGCTCGGCGGTGTCGACCGTGTAGGTGGAGAACGTGGTGAAACCGCCGAGCAACCCCACGCCCAGGAAGGGGCGCACCAGCCGGTGGGAGGCCACCGTCTCGGCGACGACCACCATGAGCACCCCGATCAGGAAACACCCGAGCACGTTGACCAGCAGCGTGGAGAACGGGAATCCACCCGCCGGGTGCGGCATCCCCACGGCGATCCCGTACCGCGCGCCGGTTCCTGCCGCACCACCGAGCCCGACCGCGGCCAGCACGTCCCAGCGCTTCCCGGCAGCCCAACGCCGCCACCACGGTGGCCTGTCCGGCTCACACGCGGACGGTCCGAGACCGCCCGCGACCCCGGCCGCGGCGTCGGGCACTCCCATCACCGTCCTCACTCGCGCGGTACGTCCACGGTCGCGTTCCTGCCCGGTACCCGCGCGGCTCGTCCCGGCGTAACGGCGCGTACCCGGCATACGACTTCAGGATATGAGGTACTTACCGAAAATTCCCGCCACACTCGCACCGGAACGCCGGGCGAGGTCACTGCGCGTTCCCGCTCTGCTGCTCGGCGTTGTCCTGACGGCGGCAAGCGTCGCGTCCGCGCCCGCGATCCACGCCGACCCGCCGGAGCAGCGCAACTTCGCCGCGCACGCCACGGGGGACGAGGAGGTCCCGCCGGTGGACACGGCCGCGCAGGGCCAGGTCAAGCTCCAGTTCAGCAGGGATGGCACACAGCTGCGCTACCGGCTGAACGTGGCCAACATCGAGGACGTCACGATGGCGCACCTGCACCAGGCACCGGCCGGCGCCAACGGTCCGGTCGTGGTGTGGCTCTACCCCGACTCGCCCCCGCCCGAGCCGATCCCGGGTCGCACCGACGGCGTGCTCGCCACGGGCACGGTCACCGAGGACGACCTCGTCGGCCCGATGGAGGGCCGGTCGATGTCCGACCTCGCCGCAGAGCTGGCGGACGGGAACATCTACGTCAACGTGCACACCGAGCAGCACCCGGCGGGAGAGATCCGCGGCCAGCTGCGCTGAAGGTGGTGACGAGCGGCTCCGCTACGCGCGGCTGAACGCGCGCAGCTTGCGCTCGTCGATGCTGATCCCCAGGCCCGGCGCCTGCGGTACGCGCAGGTGCCCGTCCCGGTACTCGATGTCCTCGACGGCGATGTCGTCGGCGAGCAGCAGGGGACCGAACAGCTCACACCCCGCGGTCACCTCCGGGATGGCGCCGTAGAGCTGCGCGCCGGCAGCGGTACCGATGGTGCTCTCGATCGTCGTCCCGCCGTGGCAGGCGATACCGGCCGCGCCCGCGATACCGGCGATCCTGCGGACCATGGTCAGGCCACCGGACTTGGCGATCTTGATCGCGAAGATGTCCGCAGCGGCCGTACGGGCCAGGGTCAGGGCATCGTGCGGGCTCCACAGGCTCTCGTCCGCCATGACGGGGATGCGCAGCAGTGCGGCCAGCCGCACCATGGCGTCGGTGTTCCAGCCGGGCACGGGCTGTTCCACCAGGTCGATGCCGCCCGACTCCAGCTCCGGCAGCCAGCGTGTCGCGGTCAGCTCGTCCCACGCGCAGTTGAGATCCACCCGCAGGCTCGTGCCGGGCGCGACGCCGCGCGCGATGTCGAGCACACGCGCCACGTCGCTCACCGGGTCCTGCGCACCCATCTTGAGCTTGAAGCTGGAGTGCAGACCGGACTCCAGCTTCGCCTCGACCTCCTCGATGGCGACCTTCGCCTCGTCGGCGCCGAGAGCCCACGTCACCGGAATCCACTCGCGGTAGAGCCCACCGAGCAACTCGTAGACCGGCACGCCGAGCGCCTTGCCCCAAGCGTCGAACAGCGCCATCTCCACCGCCGCCTTGGCGAACGGGTTGCCCGCCACCACGGTGTCCATCGCGGCCCGGAGCTGCTCGACCCTGGTCGCCTCGCGCTCCACGAGGAGCGGCGCGAGGTAGGTGTCGATCACTACCTTGATGCCCTCGACGGACTCGCCACCCCACCACGGCCCGCCGGGAACGACCCCTTCACCGATCCCGTCGACGCCTTCGGCCGTGCGCAGGCGCACGAGCACGTAACTCTGGTGGTCGATGGTGATCGCCGAGAACCGGTGGCGCCTGCGAAGCGGCAGATCGACGATGGTGGTCTCCACCGACTCGATGGTCAAGCGCGTCATCGTGACACGTCCTCCTCACACGCGTCGTCGACCGCGAACGCGGCCGAGCCCGGCCGTACGCCTCAGCGAACCCGCGTTCCGGAGAGGTGCGTGGCAAAGAAGTCCAGGGTCCTTGCCCAGGAGTCCGTTGCCGCCGCGCTGCCGGAACCCTCTTCCACGAGCCCGCTCAGGAATCCGTGTCCGGCTCCCTGGTAGATCTCGCCTGTGTAGTCGGCGCCGTGCGCGGCCATGGCGTCGGAGAACTCGCGGACCTCGGTCAGGTCGATGTAGTCCTCGTCGCCCCAGAACGACAGGATGGGACCACGGATCGAGCCGGCGATATCGATCGGCCTCGGCGCGGCGTTCGGTCCAGCCCTGGTGCGCGGGAAGGCGTAGTAGCACACCGTCACCAGGTTCTCCAGCCGCGCGCACAGGTCGAGGGCGAACGTGCCGCCGAGGCAGAAACCCAGCAACCCGACCGTCGACATTCCCTGATGGGAGTTCTCCCGCAGCCACCCGACAGCTGCCTCCACATCGGCCAGCGTGCGGTGTTCGTCGAGACGGCCCCACCGGGCGAATGCGGCGTCCCTGGTGACCTCCTCCAGCGGGCCGAGCCGGAAGAAGCAGTCCGGGAGCAGTGCCACATAGCCCTGCGCGGCCAAGCGTTCGGCAAGATGCTCGTAGAACGGGGTCCTGCCGTAGATGTCCGAGAGCAGCAGCACCCCGGGGCCACTGCTGCCTTCCGGAACGCAGCACAACCCGGGGAGCCGCTCGCCGGAGGGCAGCGGCACACCCACCTCGTGCCGCTCGACCCCCGACAGCGACTCGTTCACGGCCTCGGGATGACACATATGCCCTCCAGCGATCGCGTACGGACCACCCGGCCCACCTACCCGTCCTGCGGCTTCAGACGGAACTCGTGCGAGGTGGTGAAGAACGGTTTCTTCAGTCCCCGTTCCTCCATCTCCTCAGGGCTGTCGTGCTTACGCAGGCTCAGGACCAGCTCCGGCTTGACCGCGCTCGCGACATCGGAGTCGAGGTAGCGGTCACCCTCGAAGTACAGCTGCGTGATCAGCGGCGTGTACCCGTCTGCGGAGACGATGAAGTGCAGGTGGCCCGGCCGGAAGTCGTGCCAGCCCGCCGCGTTGAGCAGCTCCTCCATCGGCCCGCCGCGCGGAAGGTGATACGACGGCGGCACGATGGTGCGCACCTCGAACTCGCCGTTGTCGTCGGCGGTCATCCGGCCGCGCAGGTTGTACGGCGGGGGTCCTTCCTGCACGTTGGAGTAGTACGTGTCGGCGTCCGCCTGCCACATGTCCAGCACCGCGCCGGGGATCGGCCGGCCGCCGGTGGAACGCACCGTCCCGGACAGGATGAGGACGTCCCCCTTCTCGTCGTCGCGCTGCGGCAGTACGTACGGGCGTTCCAGCCAGGGAGCGTCCGGCACGTAGTACGGCCCCTCGATCGTGCCGCCCTCGCCCTGGTTGAGCCGCTCCACGGTGTGCTCGAAGAAGACGTCGAGAAACAGCGGCCACTCCCCGGCCTCACCGAGCCGGATGAGGTAGTTCATCGCCGCGTGGTACTCGTCGTAGGTCACCTCGTGCTCGTCGATCGCGTCGTTGATGCGCTTGATGAGGTCACCAACGACCGTAGCGACGCGCTCAGTCGACATGCTCAGCTCCTTTCCGGCCGAGTGCCGGACAGTTCCGGACGCTCGTACCGTTGGTCCCGGTCCGGCGTGCGGATGCCGCTCACCGGGACCCGTCGGGATTGATGAGGTCGGGCACGGTCCAGCCGTCCAGGTCGTACTCGGCCATGCACTGCTCGGCGAAGCCCTTCATGCCGTCGGCCATGCCGGACTCCTGCGCTGCGAAGAGCAGCTCGGCACGCACACCTTCGTGGTTGCCCGAGTAGTTACGCTCGTAGAGCTCGTGCCTGCCGCCGAACTCGCTGCCGATCGAGTCCCAGATCAGTTTCATCAGCTTGATCCGCTCCACGGCGTCCATGTCGTCGGTGCCGCGCACGTACCGGTCGAGGTACGGGCGGATCTCCGGCGACTTGAGGTCGTCGGCGTGCGAAGGCAGGTAGATCAGGCCACTGCCGAGGTCCTGCAGGATGATCTCGCGGATCCGTGGGTAGCCGACGGTCATGAACCACCGGTAGGACAGCCCGTAGTCCAGATGCGGTAGCACAGCGCCGCCGACCCATTCGTCCGGCCGCGCGCACATGGCATCGGAGATGGCCCAGAACATGTTGCGCCACCCGATGACCTCGCCGACGCGGGTCTGGATGCCGCGGAAGTCCTTCGTCCCCGTCGCCTCGACGCCCTTCATCAGCAGGCCTGCGATGAAGTCGAGCTTGACCGCCAGGCGGGTCACGCCGTGGAAGGTGAACCGGTGCAGGAACCCGGAGCCCGGGAAGAACGTGCTGGCCTTCTCCGGGTCGCCGTAGATGAACACGTTCTCCCACGGGATCTTGACCTTGTCCAGCACGAAGATCGTGTCGTTCTCATCCAGCCGGGAGGACAGCGGGTAGTCGAACGGGCTGCCCATCACGTCGGCAGTCTGCGCGTACGAGGCGCGGCAGATGAGTTTCATGCCTGGCGAGTTCATCGGGACCGTGCAGACCAGGGCGAACTCCCGTGTCTTGATCGGGAGCCCGTAGTGGGCGATGAAGTTGTAGTGCGTGATCGCCGAGCCGGTCGCTACCACCTTCGCGCCGGACACGATCAGACCGTCGTCGCGCTCCTCCTCGACGTGCACGAACACGTCCCTGACCTCGTCCGGCTGCCGGTTGCGGTCCACCGGCGGGTTGATGATGGCGTGGTTCCAGTACAGCAGGCGCTCCTGCGACTCGGTGTACCAGCGCCGGGCGTTCTCCGCGTACGGCTCGTAGAAGTCGGCGTTGGCGCCGAGCGTGCCGAGGAAGGACGCCTTGTAGTCGGGGCTACGGCCCATCCACCCGTAGGTCAACCGCGCCCACTCGGCGATCGCGTCGCGGTCCGCGTAGAGGTCCTCGCTGGACCGTGGTGTGCGGAAGAACGGGTGGGTGACGCCGCCACTTCCGGTGTCGGTCGGCGCCGTCAACACCGACTGCTTCTCCGGGTCGTGCAGGGCGTCGTACAGCCGCGCCGTCATCCGCGCGGCGTTGCGGAAGGCCGGATGCGTCGTCACGTCATCGACCTTCTCGCCGTAGATGAATACCTCGCGGCCGTCGCGCAGGCTCTCGAGATACTCATCGCCTGTCATCGGACGCGCTGCTCGGTGCGCGGTACTGGGCGGAGGTGTTTCTTGCTGAGCGGTCACGTCTAGCTCCTTCGTTGGGCGTTGTCGGTTGTGGTCAACTCGACGGGAACCACGACAGTCCCGGGTAGTCCCCGGACTCCAGCCACGGGACCTCACTGAATGCCGTGCCGAGGCGGCGGAACTTGCCGCAGTAGAAGACAAGGGGCTCGCCCCCGTTGAACTCGAAGGTGGCGACCTCGCCCAGGTAGAGCACGTGGTCTCCGCCGTCGTAGCTTCGCCACGGCATGCAGGCGATGGTGGCGAGTGAGCCGGCGAGCTGTGGGGCCAGCTCCTCCTCCGGGCGTTCCCACCTCGGCTCCTCGGCCATGGGCTTGCCCGCGAAGTGCAGCGCCGCGTCATCCTGCGTATCGCGCAGCACGTTGACTGTGAACGGCCGGTCGTCGAGGTACTTGCAGATCCTGGTGTTCCGGTCGACGGACACCAGCACGAGCGGCGGCTCCAGGGATACCGCGGTAAACGCGTTGACCGTGGCACCGTGCGGCGCCCCCTCCGCGTCGCACGTCACGACCGTGATGCCCGTGGCGAAATGACCAAGGCACGTTCGAAGGGATCGTGGATCGATCCGCACAGCACCTCTCCACCAATCTGTACGTAATGCGTATGGATTGGTCGCTATCCGGTCACCAGCTAGTGTGGTGCAGAGCACAATTGTGTGTCAAGAACGGCGTGAACCGCCCCCGTATGACCTGGTGAGCGTGAACGTCAAGGAGGTAACCGATGCTCTTTCACGTGCGTATGCGAGTGCACCTCCCACACGATCTGGACCCGGCTGTCGCGGAAGATCTGAAGAGCCGCGAGAAGGCCCGGGCTCACGAGCTGCAGCGCGCAGGAACGTGGCGCCACCTCTGGCGGGTCGCCGGCTGTTACGCCAACATCAGCATCTTCGACGTCGACTCGCACGAGCAGCTGCACGACATCCTGTCCGGCCTGCCGCTGTTCCCCTACCTCGACATCGACGTGACGCCCCTGGCGCGACACCCCTCCGCGCTGCCCGACACGTGAGCACCGGGTGACGTACCTGTTGCGCCGCACCGCCAGCCGGAGGACGCTAAGTACCAAGGGGGCGAGGACCGCTCCAGCGCCACGCACGGTGCTGGTGCCGTGCGCGCGGGAGCCTGCGATGTGGGAGGAGTGAGCATGGCGATCACGACGGGAACGATGACCGACGAGCAACGCAAGTCCGTCGCGCTGGAGTACCTCAAGGCGTTCGACAACGGCGGGGTGACCAGCACGGGGGGAAGCATTCTCGACTTGTTCGCCGAGGACGCCCAGGTGTTCTTCCCGAAATGGGGCTTGGCCAACGGGCGGAAAGAGATCGGGAAACTCTTCGGCGATATCGGTGGAACGCTGAACAGCATCAAACACGACTACGCGACGTTCAACTGGATCTTCTCCGGCGGCGACACGATCGTCGCCGAAGGCACGAGCCACGGCGAGCACCAGGACGGCGCGTGGCGCGCCGGTGTCCCGGAGTGGGCGGCGGGACGCTGGTGCGACGTCTTCGAGATCCGCGACTGGACGATCCAGCGCTGCTTCATCTACCTCGACCCCGACTACGCTGGCAAGGACACGCAGCGCTACCCGTGGCTGAACGAGGCAGGCGCGGGGACGTAAGCGACTCGGCGGGTATCCGCCGAGTATCTCATCGCTCCCGCCGACGAGAACGGTCCAACGTGCTCGTAACGGCTGCCACCGGCGCATGGCCCCAGCGCTGTTGCACGAGCGGGATCGCCCTCGCGAAGTCAGCTGTCACCACGGGCCGCCTCTGCGGCCGTCCTGCGCGCAGGAACGACCCGTGCTAGAGTCCCGCCATCTCAGGACGGACCGACTACGCGATCACGCCGCACAGGGAGTCCTTCGATGGGTGACAACCGCAGGAGACGTTCGTGGCGACAGCTCGCATGCTTCGCACTGGCGATCGTGTTTTCGGCTGGTCTGAGCACCGCTCCAGCAATCGCGGAGTCGGATTCCGGTGAGCGCGAGTGCCAGGATGTCACGGTGCCGGTCGCTCTGAGCGCCGGTACGCCGAAGAACCAGCACATTTTCGGCCGGTTGTGCGTGCCGGCCGGGCAGTCCCCAGACACCATCCAGGTACTGGTGCACGGCATCACCTACACCCACGAGTACTGGCACTTCCCCGACCCGTCAGAAGGCACCGCACGTTACGACTATTCCATGGCGGCCAATGACGCCGGGTACGCCACTCTCGCTATCGACCGCATCGGTTCCGGAAGGTCCTCCCATCCGTTGTCGACGCTGATCGACATCGACACCAATGCCTATACGGTCCACTAGGTCGTCCAAGCTATCGACCGTGGCGATATTAGCGCTCCGGATGGAGACTCGTTCGAGAATATCGTCTATGTTGGACATTCATACGGCACCTTCACCGGCTGGTACATGGCCACAGACTACGGCCAGGGACTCGACGCGGCGGTATTCACAGCAGCCTTCGAGAAGCTCACCGTATCCGCGCCTCTGCTGGTGCTACCCGCGTCCTACCCGGCTGCCGCGGATCCGAACTTCCTCGGCAGTACTGTGGATCCAGGCTACATGACGACGCTGCCCGACACCCGTCGCAACGTCTTCTACGAACCGATGACCGTCGACCCGGCGGTCGTCCGGTACGACGAGGCGAACAAATCCACGTATGCAGCCACCGAACTGGCGAACTACCCGTTGATCCTCAATCGACCGCTCGACGTGCGGGTACCCGTATTCCTGGTGGCAGGTAGCGAGGACAGCTTGTTCTGCAAGGAGAACTTCTCGGCAGCACCAGCAGCTACAGGTGGGAGTGGCGATATCGGTGAAGCACTGGAGGATGTGGCCACCCCGTTGAAAGGGTCGCTACCGCAGACCAACGAACTTACTGGCAGCACGCTGGGTGGCACCGACTGCGACTCCACGGAAGCCCTCGTCTCCGACGAGGCAGCGCACTTCGGGCCGAACACCCCTTCTGTCGACGGCTTCGTGTTGCCGGAGGCTGGACACAGTCTCAATCAGGCACCCGATTCACAGCGGTACTTCGATGCCGTGAACGGCTGGATCGATGAGACTGTTGGCGGTGCCGCTCACTGACCCGTTTCCACCCTGACTGAGCGATGGACCGACGTGTCGCCGCAGGAGGCACACGTATTCGGTTCCGTGCCGATGCGCTTGCTACCGATGCCGGGTCGGTGCACGACATGTACGCAATCCGTAGCCTGCACCGACACCGTCCGAGTATCGACTACTCGGACGTATCTTCACCCATCGAGCGTAGCGCGTGCGGGTGCGCGAGTCATCGGTCCTGCCCGTTGTTGGGGTATGTGGGGTCGCATCCAGGGTGGTGGGGTGCAGTAGGGTTTGCCGCCGCTTCCCATGTGGATGTTCCACTCGGAGTGGTGGATCAGCCGGTGGTGTTCACCGCACAGGAGGGCGAGGTTGTGCAGGTCGGTGGGGCCGCCTTCGCTCCAGTGCTGAACGTGATGCGCGTGGCACCAGCCCTCGGGCCGATCACACCCCGGGAAGACGCACCCGCCGTCGCGCAACGCGAGGGCGCGGCGCTGGGCTGTGGAGACCAGCCGCTGCTCGCGCCCCAGATCCAGCACCTCGCCTTTCGACCCGAGCACGGCGGGGATCACCCCCGCGTCACAGGCCAGGCGACGCGCCTGTTCGGCGGTGACCGGCACATCCTGATTCAACAGCCCGGTCGCGCCCGGCAGCCCGTCGGCGCACAGCTCGCGCAGGCCGATGGTGACCACCATGCGGGGCTTCTCACCGCCCTCGCTGGGCAGGCTGCCTGCCCGCAGGGAGTGGTCGGCCAGCTCGGCCAGCGCGTCGCCGTACCGCTGCGCCGGATCGCGCTCATCAACCCCGTGCTCGCCGGAGGGGCGGGGCTTGGCCAGCGGGCTCAACACCGCCTCCAACGCCTGACCCGCCTCCGCATCCAGCACCCCGACCAGGCC
>NZ_FZNW01000007.1 GCF_900188115.1 Haloechinothrix alba
GAGACCACGAAGAACAAATCAGGCGACTCACAGCCCGACGAGACTGAAAACGTTAACCGGCCAAAAACCGGAAGGCGAAGCTATTAGCCGGATAAAGCTGGGACAACGCCATCGTGGAGTCGTTTTTCGGGGCACTGAAACGAGAACTCGTGCACCGACACCGCTTCGCGACCCGGGCTCAGGCACGCCAGGCCATCTTCGTCTGGATCCAAGCCTGGTACAACCGCAGACGACTGCACTCCGCCCTGGGCTATGCCAGCCCCGAGCAGTGGGAACAGCAGGAACTACTCAAGGCCGCATAACCACGTGTCCGGCCAACAGGGGAAAGGTCACCTTCTGGTCACGCATGCAGGTCGAGTTGCTCGACCGGCAACGCTGGCGCACGCGCTTGGAGCTGGCCAACGCCATCTTTGAGTACCTCGAGATTTGGCACAACCGGCAGCGGCGCCACAGCCGACTCGACATGCACACGCCGGTCGAGTACGAACGCAGAAGGCTCACCGTGGCATGAGATCCAGAAACCCGGCTCCGCCAACCCCGGGACACACCAAACACTCCGGAACAGCGGGGGAACCTCAGCGGTCCTACTCCAAGGCCTTCAATCAGGTACATGTTCTAGTAGTACCTCTAAGGTGGAGCTGACGGGATTCGAACCCGTGACCCCTTGACTGCCAGCGATCACCGACAGTCGCGTGGCCTGCCCAAACAACCCCGCTGAGCTGCGAATACTACGCTACGTTGCCCGCCATCATCCGTCACTGTCCGCCACGAACCGCCGCCGATGGCTACTCTGATGGCTACTCGGAAGCGGCACCGTACACCCCGTCCATGACGTCCCCGGCTGCCCGCACGACCGGCGCGAGCCCGTGTCGGTACACCCGTGCGGTCACCGTCGAGTTGCGGTGTCCGCTCGCATCGGCGATCGCCTCGATTGGCACGCCAGCGTGGCTGAGCGCCGAGACCGCGCTATGCCGTAATTCGTAGACGGTGAAGTCCGTCGGCAACCGCAAGCACCGGCCGTCGCAGACGTGCGCACCGCCGCATCGGTGTCGTTTCGGGCCGGGCCGTCCCGCCCGTGCCGTCAGGCACTCACAGTCGGCCCGCTCGTCCGTGTGGTGGCGTTCAGCCGCCCGGCACAGCCGTCGCAACGCCCGGCGTACGTTGCTCGGATCCAGCGGCTGACCGGCCCGCTTGGCCCCGCCCGTCTCCACGCTCGTGAACACGAGCCCGTCGTGCTCGGCAGCCTCGCTCCACTCCTCCCACTGTGGCCCGGCTGCCATCCGCTCTCGGCGCTGTGCCGCCCGCCGCCGCTTCAAGGCGTCCACGGTGATCGCGGGCAGGCTGACCGATCGGCGGGACTGCGGTGTTTTCAGCTCGCCGAGCGTGAGGCTCCCGTCCGTCTCCCGATGCAGTGCGCGCCGGAAGTGCACGACCCCGTTGTCTAAGTCCAGGTCATTCCAACAGAGTCCGGCCAGCTCGCCGGGGCGACTCGGCACCGTGAGCCCGAGCATGATCATCCCTTCCAGCCGGTCGTTGGCCGCCGCCGCGAGCAGCGCCTTGCCTTGCTCAATCGTCAGGGCTCGGCTCTCACGCCGCGTCCCGCTGGGCGTGTCGACCAAGGTCGATACGTTGCGCTGGACCCGCCCGCGCCGCTCGCCCCACCGGAGCAGCGCCGTCAGCTTGTGATGCAGTCCGGCAATGGTGCTGCGTGCGTAGCCCCGCTCGGCGAGCCCTCGCAGCCAGCCGTCTACGTCGTCAGCCGATAGCTCCATGAGCCGCCGAGCCCCGAGCGCGGGCGTGATGTGCTGCTCTATGGCCCACTTGTAGCCCTGCCGGGTGTACTCCGCCCGAGCCGTGGGAGGTAGCCCGCGCGCGAGGAAATCGCTGGCGAGCTTGCCGAGCGTGTCCCGCGCGTCGCCTTGTGGCTTCCCGTCCCGTTCGGCCTGCCGGATATCGTCCAGCGCGTCGACGACTTCCTTCTTCGTCCTGCGCTGGACCTTGCGTCTCCTGCGCTTACCGGATGCGTCCCGCCCGAGGTCGACGAATCCAACCCAGCGCCCGGATGCTTCGTCCTTGAACACCGAACCTTCACCGGCTCCGCGCCTCTTGCTCTTTCCTTGTGAGTGAGTCATTACGCTTGCTATCCCTTCACCGTCTACTGTGGTCCACGTCGAATGGCCGGTATAGCCACTCCTCGATCTCCTCCAGGGATGCTCCCCACTCGTCGGTGAACACGAGTGCTGTCGTGCTGGGGTCAACGAGCCACCATTTCCCGAAGTCGATCGCTCTCGGGTCCCGCCGTGAGGACTTGATCAATTGGTAACCCTGTCGCTGTGCTGCGCGGCGCGCGCGGTTCTCGCGAACCTTATCCGTGTATGTCATGCCTTAAAGTATGCCATACGTGATGCCAGAGAGTCCATAGGGATCCATTCATCCCTGGTCATTCTGCCAGTGTCTGACATTCATTCGCGGTCGCGTCACTGCACTTTCCCAGCTCGAATACCCCGACCGGGTGACTCACTCGCTCGCAGGTCACGGCGCATATGCAGGTCATTCCGCGGCTGTCTGACATTCATTCTGCGGCGCCCGAAAAAAGGTGATGGCGGACTGCTGAGAATTGTGCGTACGGTCGCACTCAGGAATGGACCACGGGAAGGGAATCCACCGCCATGACAGACACCACCGTAAAGCGCGAACTCGTGACCGTGCCCGAGATGGCTCACCGGCTAGGCATCGGTCGCTCACTCGGTTATGAACTGATCAACAAGGGGGAGATCGCCAGCGTCAAGATCGGCAAAAGTCGCCGCGTCCCGTGCTCCGAGATCGATCGGTACATCGCCGAGCACACGCAGCACGGAGCCGCATAACGACAAGGGGCCGGTGCCTCGTAAAGCACCGGCCCCTCGCCGTGGAAGCCGCCGAGCGTCGGTTCGGACTAGTGGACTTCCTGGAATCTGAACCGTGGGACTTGGTTGTCAGTTTCCGATCGCAGAGTAGCAGACAAGGGTGCGGGACCGCCCAATGCGGACGGTCCCGCTGTGAACCCACAAGACCAAAGATATGAAGGAAGACACCTGTTGGTCACCACCTATTCTAGCAGCGCAGAGGCCCCACCGTGGGAAGGTGACACCGCCGATGCCGAGTCGGACGCCCACGAATGTCACCTTGTTGACGCGGCGCTGAGCTACGCCCGACGCGCCTGGCGACTCCACCCGGTGGACCGCAAGGATGCACCGTGGTGGCCGGAATGGCCGCGCAAGGCCACGACCCGCACGGACATCATCCGCCGTATCTGGCGTGGCCGCCGTCCGCCGTACATCGGCATCGCCACCGGCCACCGGTCCGGCTTGGTCGTGGTCGACGTGGATCCGCAGCACGGCGGCACCGTCGACCACCTGCCGCCGACGCTAACCGCCGCCAGCCCTTCCGGTGGGTGGCACTTCTACTATGCCCACCCCGGACCCGATCACTACATCGCCAGCCTGACCAGCGATCAGGTTCGTACCGGCGTCGACATCCGTGCCGACGGCGGGTACGTCATGGCTCCGCCCGCCCCTGGCAGGTTCTTCCTCGACGTCAACGAGGAACCGGCCCCGTGTCCTCACTGGGTCCTCGCACTCGCCGAGCGTCCCGGTCCCGGCCACCGCAGCGGCAAGGGCACCTCCGGGGGTTCACGTCAGCGGGGCGGCACCGGAGCACACGCGGGCTACTCAGCCACCGGCACGACCGACTACGGGGCACAGGCCCTCGCCGCCGAGCTGGACCGGCTGAGCCGCGCCGAGGTCGGCACGCGCAACGAGCAACTGAACCGCTCGGCGTACCGCATCGGGCAGCTTGTCGCAGCCGGACACATAGCCCGCGCCGATGCTGAACACCAACTCACTGACACCGCGAGGGGTATCGGCCTCACCGACACCGAGATCAAGAAAACCATCCGAAGCGGCCTGGAGGCCGGTATGCGAAACCCTAGGGATGAACCGAACGACGGGAAGTCACAAGGCGATCAGAGTGAGGCTGAGCCGCTGGAACTCGACGACTTCCTCGCCGAAGGGCTGCCGGATTACGACTGGACCGTGCCAGGGCTGCTGGAACGAGCCGACCGGCTCATCGTGACCGGCACGGAGGGATGCGGCAAGTCCACGTTGCTCCGACAGATCGCCGTCCAGTGTGCCAGTGGGATTCACCCGTTCAGCGATCAACGGTACGAGCCCCTCCGGGTGTTGATCGTGGACCTGGAGAACTCCCGTCGCCAGGTCCACCGGGCGGTGGCACCGCTCCGGAAGTCCGCCGGAAGCGACTACGGCGGAGGGATGCTCCTGCACGTCCGCCCGCAAGGCCTGGACGTGCTCACCGGCACCGATGCGACCTGGCTCGGTGATGCCGTCGACCGGGCCAAGCCGGATGTGATCATCACGGGGCCGATCTACAAGCTCGCGGGCGGTGATCCCCTCGACGAACGCACCGCCCGCGCGGCTACGGCGGTACTCGACGACCTCCGTGTGCGCTACGAGTGCGCCGTGATCCTGGAGGCGCATACCCCGTACGCGGGCAACGGGTTCAAGCGAGCCGAACGTCCCTACGGCGCGAGCCTGTGGAGCCGGTGGCCCGAGTTCGGGATCTACCTGGACGGGCAGACGGGACACCTCCGTCACTGGCGTGGCCCCCGGGATGAACGCGCGTGGCCCTTCGTACTCAAGTACGGCACCACCTGGCCGTGGGAGGTCGAATCCCGGTCGCAGGAAGCCGTCTGGGCGCAGATCGTCGAGATTGTCCAGGCCGAGGGGGAGCGGCTCACCCACCGCGCGCTCGCCGAGCGGATCGGCGTGTCCAAGTCGACGGTGAGCCGCGTCATTAAGGATCACCGTACGGAGTGGGAGGAGCTAGCGACATGACGACGTTTTCGCAGGTCACGGACTGTCCCACGCCCTTTTCCGCTCTATGGCAAGGGTTTTGCCCTCTGTCCCGCTGTCCCGTGGATTTGTCCCACCCCTGTTTTCGCAGGTCAGAACGGGTACGACACAGGGTGGGACAAACTTTCTGTCCCACATCGCCGTTTTCGCAGGTCACAGCGTTGTCCCACTGTCCCATATATATGTGTGCCTGCCGTGGGACAGGCGGCAGCAACAACATATGCGGCACGGCGCGCGGACCGCCCGGCGCGACCGTCACACACCGCCCGAGCAACCCCTGACGAACGGAGCCCCGACATGCAGTTCCCGACCGACGCCGCCGAGCTGGACCGGCTCATCCGTGAGCATCCCGAACGGCTCGCCGAGCTGGCGGAGTACACCCCGAGCTGGCTCGGTGACCAACTCCGGTCAGCGGCGCGTGACAGCCACCGTGCCGCGAGCCACCTCCCCGGCGAGCACGTCCACGCCGAGCCGCCCCGGTGGCTCCGGCTGGCAGCACTGGCCGCGCTGCTCACCTTCGCCGAGGGCACGGCCACCACGTGCCGGTGCCGCCCCCGCATCGACCGGCCTCAGCCGATCATCGCCGCCGCGTGGATGCCGGGCACGGTGGCGTGCCGCCGACACGCGATCGAGGTGCTGACCGAGGGTGTCCCCGATGACGCTGACACCCGCTGTGACGCCTGCGGTGTGGTACCTCCCGGTGGCTTACACACCGGTCAGGTCGTGCTCGGCCCGATGATCTTGTTCTACGCGGCGTGCGCGGAATGTCGCACTTGGACCGATTCGGAACGCGAGGGCACCCGATGACACTCGCATATCTCGCCCTGGTGCTCGCCGGGCTCGCGGTGATGCTCCACGTGTTCATCGACGAGTGGAGGGACCGACGGTGACTCAACAGATCAACAGTTGCCGATGCGGTACCACCTGGACGGGACTGGCCCGAGCCCATTGCGGCGCCTGCCACCGGACATTCAATACGGCCGGACTGTTCGACGCACATCGGCGGGACGGTGCCTGCCGGGATCCCGCGTCGGTGTGGCACGGCGGGGGCTACCTCCGGCAGGTCGACGGGATCTGGAGCGGTCCCGCCATGCCCGAGCGCGCGCAAGCCGCCAAGCGCGGCCGAGTCACGGAAGCTGTGGCCGCGCACGCGCCCGAGCCGGAGTGATGGGCCCGCCCCCGTGATGACCGGCCACAGATCCCCACGGCAACGCACAATGGACACGAGGAGGCTAGTCGAATGGCACCACGTACCAAGATGATCACCATGCGGGAATGGCTGCGCGACCGGCTCGCGGACGGAGCCGTGCCGGCAATCGAGATATTCAATGACGGAGCTGAACACGGTTACCCCGTGAGGACATTGCGGAAGGTAAAAAAAGAACTCGGAGTTGAGGTGTTCCGGGCAGGCAATCACTGGTACTGGGAATTGCCGCCACCGCCCGAACCGAAATATCCAACAACCCAAGAGTGGTGTAGGTACTGCGGAACCTTCTACCGAAGGGCACAGCCGAAACTTCACTTAGGGGAACGCACCGAAGGTCCGTGTCCTGAACATGAGCAGGAAGTCCGCGAACTCAACGAGGCAGCGCAACGCAGGAAACGGAAGGCAATCGAGGACCACCGGAAGCGCGTCCGCGAATGGGAGGAACAACAGACGGCTGCACTCAACCATGCGGACGCAGCACGACAAGAGTCCGAAGCGGAGAAACGGGATCGCCGAATGCGACAACTCGGACTAGACAACCCCGTTCCAGAAGCTAGAACAGTAGCCGGAGCCCCAAGTAGATTCCCGTGGGAGGACTAAAATGGAGAGTTTATATTGCAGATCCGGAAGACATTGGGCCTGCGAGTCGGACGAATGTACATGTCCGTGTCACCGAACGGTGCCGGATAGGGAGGGGAGAGCAGCGTGACGTCACCAGAAGTTCAAGAGCAGGAAGACATCGTGGCGGAAGCCTTCGCAGCCGTGGCCGGAGGATTGGCGGCAGAGGAAGTCGCCGAAAGCCTGGCGGCAGCACTGGCGATCGATGTGCGAATCGCGTTAATGCTATTGCGACTACTGACGTCGAATAACTACGTCGAGGCATTGCTACCGGATGACACGCAACCCGGTAGCACCCTGGCCGGTGCGCGAGCCCAGCAAGGCGAAGCGAGACGGCAATATCTCCGGGATGCTGTCGAGCGCGCGCGCTCGGCACCCACCCGTGAGGAATGGTCACAGAATGAGCAGCAGAGATACGCGAAACACGTTGTCGCGCAGGAACGTCGCCGTGACGCGGCACGACAAGCCGAACGGGTGGCGCGCGAGAGCAGAAACAACCTCGTAGAATGGAGAAGTCACCGGGACAGCGCGACATGTAAGTCATGCTGGGACTTACATGGTCGACGGCTCAGCCTGAACGACCCCGGAAGCTGGCCGATAGGAAAACAAGGCTACGGCGTGCTTCCGGGAGCTAATCACCCACAGTGCAGATGTTCAGCACATCCAATACGGGATATAGCCGAGCTGGCGATCAAAGGTACGGGAACCGGCAACGAGAAAGACGCGCGGCCGAAATCCGGTGGTAAGAAATCGGCCTCGCGAGAACGCTTCCTGAAACAAGTGCGGCTAACGGCCGACGCACTACTATACGAATCGCGCGGAGATTGGGAGAAGTTCGTTAACGAGGTCGCACTCGATGAGCCGACGAAGCGAAAGCTGCTCAAAGCGCCGACCGAGGATCGTTGGGAGATCGCACGCCGAATCAAGGAAATATTCAGAGAGGAGGGATACGAGCTGTCGAATAGCGAAGTCGATACGGAAAAGGGCAACGGTAGTCCGGAGACACCCGCAACGGATGATTGGCAGGCTACGCACCAGGCGTGGCGGAATAGTTTGGAGTGAGACATGCCAGCAATTCAGGAAGTGATCGCGCACGGACCAGAAACACACGAAGTCGCCGAGCAGATCACCGGCGGACAGCTCGTGGTGCCGAATGCCGAGAAGATCAGCCCGACAAGTGGCCCGACAGCAGATGTGCTCGGCGTGGCGATCACGGACGGAGACGTGGAAGGTAGTCAATCGACGGACGGGCTTGTCGTCACAGCGGCGATCAACCCCGCGCACATCGCCGTGGGATTCCGGGGAGTGTTTCCGCTGACCTTCGCAACGGCGGCAGCGTTTGGGCAACGGCTGGTCCCGGCGGATCTCGGACAGGTTCAGCCGTACGACTCCGGAGTCCACTCGGACGATCAGATTATTGGAATCTGCGTGGAAACAACCGGTGCGACAGCCGGGAACCGTGCCAAAGTCCGGCTGACGCTGGGCTGAAAAGGAAGGGATGAAGTATGTCAGTACATTGGGTGAATACAGAAAAGGAACGCGCCGAACAACAGAGGAGGAAAGCTCCCGTGGATAAAAACAACCTGAACATCCGAGCAACGATGTACGCGAATAAAGGTTGGGATCGGGACGACGCTTACGAGCAGGCCCGAAAAGACCTAGAGGAACGCGGTAAGAACCCGATAGACAGGGCACGCGCGGAAGCTAAAAAGGTGTTTGGCGATAACGCCACGGACGCAGACGCATATGCGATTGGCAGTTTGAATGGAACGCTAAGCAACAATGACGCACAAGCCATGGGCGTCCACGTGCCGACCGGACAAGAGTTGCAACGGGAACGCGACGAGAAAAAGACACTGCAGAAGTTGACGGAGGAAGAGTTCGTTCGGATCAACATGGACCGGAGGGCAATGGGAGTAGAACCGCTGGACGCGAAGAATCCCGAACATTGGTGGGTCCTCCGGGATCCCGAAGCGGAACGCCAAGACGTGACCACGGACTCGAATGGGCAACAGGTAAACCAGGATGGTGTGATGATCAATCATTCCAGCAGCGGGTGACCATTGTGGACCCGACCGCCTGCCGGTAGGCTCAGTAGTGGGTAACCACCCTAGGGTGTTGTCATTGGCCACCGGCATATCCTGCTTCCGGCTGCCCTGCATAGTGAGCCCCGACCTTACGAGGTCGGGGCTCACTTTATAGATACAGCCGGAGCAGCGGCCCGAAGCGTGACCGCATGACTTCCTGCGCGCTGACCAACGACCTGGAGCCGTCCCGAACGACCTCGCGGAGGAGATCGGGACTGGAGCGCTGGAGCGCAGAGAGCACGGCTTGCCGCCAGGCGTCCAGGCCGTCGGCGGCGTGGTCACACAGCGGGCACCTATCGACCGGCTCGGCGGTGTGGTCGGGGGAGACCTCGATGCGGCAGGCGGTGACGATCTTGCCCGCGTCCAGCTCGTAGAGGACATGGTGCTCGGTGCCGCGCGTGATCACGGTGTGGTGTTGGTCGCGTGCGTCGGCTTCGGCCGTCATGGTCGCCACCCCGGTGCGTCTCGGAAACGGACACTCAGGCCTGCAAGGCCCGAGAGGCCTATAAGGCAAGTACAGCCTAACGGGCCTGTGAGCTGGATACCAGAGAAGCCAGGCAGGACAGTGGGGCCATGCAGGAAGATCGCCGGGGACGCTTGCACAGCACGGGTGAGGTCGCCCGTGAGCTGGGCGTGAGCACGCGCGCGCTCTCGCGCTGGGCGAAGGAAGGCTCACTGACCCCGGCGCTGGTCACCCCTGGTGGCCGGTATAAATGGGATCTTGAAGACGTACGACGTCAACTACGCGATATGCGCTAATCGGGCCATTTACCCCTATACGGGGGTGTTCTCTGCGAGTGGGGTCAGCGCCCAAGTTGATCTCTCGAAATTCTGAAGATGATCACCACTGAGCAGCCACCTGCCAGGCGTCCACCAGCTCGGCGTACGACACGTTCGGCGCGGTCCAGGTGGAGCGCTCAGCGCTGCGTGTGAGGCTCGTTGGACCTTCGGCAGGGGTTCCACACGCTCGGCAGCGTGAGCAGCGTGACTCGACGACGAATGCATTCGACTCGACGTGATCATCATGTCGATGACGTGCACAAGAGCGTGATGATCTCGACTTCACGTGATCATGTCAGTGTCGAGAACTCGACATGTTTCGTGTCAACTCTGACGTTGCAACGATAGCGACATGCGCGCGCATGTGCGTGTACGCGCTCGCTCGCACGCACGCGAGGCTTCCAAGCGAGCACGAAGGTCATACACGCGCGCCGCCGCGCGCGCCCGCCCCCGCCCGTGGGCAAGTACTTCCTGTTGTACGAAGCGGTCACCCGTTCGTTATCGCAGGTCAGCGGGCCAACGAGCCGCCCTCACCGGCCAGGTGTAGCCCGAGCGGTAGCCACGTCACGTCCTCCGGGACCGGCGAGGCACCACGAGCGCCGAGCGCTGCCGCCGCCGTTGGTAGTCCCGCTCGGCGGGCCCGGCCAGGCGGGCCGCAAGCTCGCGCACCGGCTCATGCCAGAAGCAGTACGCCGAGTCCGGTGGAGTCCGTCGGCGGCAGCGCTGACCGGAAGACTCGGCGACCCCGTGGCACTGTTGGCCCATACCCCAGCCTAGCCCGGACCCTCGCACACGTGGGACGGCACACAACGGGTAGATGTGCTGCCGCCGTAACGCTTGTTATGCCATCTCCACATACCGCCGGTATCCCGACTTCACCCGCTGCCGCCCAACAACCCGTTAGGCTGCCTAACGACCTATCCCACCTGCCAACCGCCCCCACTGCCAGACCCTCACCGGCTGGCCTGCCACGCGGCTACGTAACAACCGTTTGGCTACACCTTTGGCTACTCGCACAGTAAAAGGACCCCTCCGAGTGATCTCGGAAGGGTCCTTTTCCCTGGTCAGCGGGGTGGAGCTGACGGGATTCGAACCCGTGACCCCTTGACTGCCAGTCAAGTGCGCTACCAACTGCGCCACAGCCCCAAGCCGTGCACTTCGTCGTGCCGGGTACATACGCTACATGATGGGTCGCGCCCCATTGAAGCCGCCCCCCACATGCGGTAGCGAGGTCGTGTGCGGGGCAGGCGAGCGGTCGACGTGCCTTATATGCTGACGCCCCGGGTGGGAACCAGAGTTGGGGGCTGGAGTCCATGTGAAGCGGGCGATGGACGTGTGCGGCCGAGGAGGCATTTATGGGGCTCGCCCGGTTGCTGCTCGCGGTGACAGTCGCGGTCGGCGCTGCAGGTGTGACGACCGGGTGCGGCGACGTCTCTGCGGGTTCCGGGGCGTCCCTGGTGGAACGGGTCGAGGACAACGGCGCCATCACCATCGGTATCCGCTCCGACCAGCCGGGGTTGTCCCGGTACACGGTCGATGGCCGCTACACGGGCTTCGACATCGACCTGGCCACGTTCGTGGCCGGCGAGCTCGGCGTTGCCCCCGAGGACATCCGATGGCAGGACGTACCGGCCGCCGAACGGGAGTCGGCGCTGGTCGAGGGCGAGGTCGACATCGTCGTCGGGACGTACTCGATCACCGAGGAACGCCGGCGGAAGGTGGACTTCGCCGGTCCGTACTTCGAGACGGGCCAGGACCTGCTCGTACGGGCGGACGACACCGAGATCACCGGCCCGGAGTCGCTGGACGGCAACGCCCTGTGCTCGGTGACCGGGTCGACCCCCGCGGAGCACGTGCAGCAGGATTTCGCCGACGACGTCGAGCTGGTGGAGTACCCCCGCTACCAGGAATGCGTCACGGCGCTGCTCGCCGGCCACGTGGATGCCGTCACCACCGACGCGGTGATCCTGGCCGGGTACGCCGCCCAGCACCCGGAGCTGCTGAAGGTGGTGGGGGAGCGGTTCTCGACGGAGCGCTACGGGATCGGGCTCGCGAAGGGTGACCCCGAGGGCAGGCGCGCGCTGAACGACGCGATCGAGGAGATGATCGACAGCGGCGAGTGGCGGGACTCCCTGGAGAGCAACATCGGCGCGTCCGAGTACGAGATACCGCCTCCGCCCGAGGTCGAACGCGGGTGACGGGCACCTACCGGCGATACGCGCTGTCCGGGCTCACCCGCTGGGGGTAGCCGTCGCCGGACGGGTCCGGTGCCGCGTCCGCCTCGAGGTCCTCCTCGTGCAGGCCCTCCTGGACGGCCATCCGGATCTGTTCCCGGTTCTCCCGCACGACGTGCGCGAAGAACTCGTCGGTGCGCGGGTCGACGAGCACCTCGAGCGTCACGCGCAGCGCCGTGTCGACCACGGACTCCACGATCTCGTCGTGGAACGGTACGCGCTTGAACCGCCCGGCCTGGGGGTCGTTGCGCACCTTCTCGGTGACGATCGCGCGCAGCTGGTCACTGTTCTCGTTCAGCGAGCGCGCCAGGTTGTGCGGGTAGTTGCCCGTTTCGAGCACTTTGACGACCTCGTCGAGTACCGCGACCGTGATGGGCTTCTTGATGGCCAGCACGATCGGTCGTGACAGGCGCTCCACCAGCCGGTAGACGAACCGCTCCCCGAAGGCTCTGTCGGCCGCGCGGACCAGGCGGATGATCATCACGACGAGCCGGAGCAGCCGGAAGCCGCGCAGGGCGGGGTGGGCCACCGGGATCATGCCCAGGATCTCGTACCAGTTGCGCAACGGGAACTTCCGCGTCCAGCCGTTGGCTCGCCAGCGGTAGAGGAACTCGATCACGAAGATCCCGCAGATGGAGGTGTCGGTGATCAGCACCCACCGGGCGTCGATGTCGACCCGGTCGAAGAACATCGCGTAGACCAGCAGCCCTACCGAGAAGACCGCCAGCAGCAGCATCCCGACATCAATGGGGCTGACCCGCGACTTGCGGAGGACCCCGTGGGGGTTCGATGCGGAGTGTGGCACTGTGTCGCTCCAGGTGGCTGCTGCGCTGATCCGGAACCTTACCGCGCACATCGCGGGCGCCTTACGGGCGTCTCACGGCATCATGGACAGGATCGCGAAAGGCCCGAGCCGCGCCGGGTGTCGGGAACCCGACGTGGGAGACGAAACGGAGGTTCGAGGACATGGACGACACACATGAAGTCTCGACCGGTGAACCGTCCGACGGTGCGACCGCGTCCGAGCGGCCGGGCTCGGTGATGCCGCGGCGGGCGGCGATGGCCGGAGTCGGTGCCATCGCGGTGTCCGGCCTCGCGCTGGCCGGGTGCCAGGTGGAGGACGGCGGCAACGGCGGCGGCGGCGGTGGCAACGGCGACGGTGACGGCGGCGACGGTGACGGCGGCAACGGTGACGGCGGCAACGGTGACGGCAGCGGCGAGAGCATCGCGAACACCGACGAGATCCCCGTCGGCGGGGGCGTGGTGTTCGATGACGAGGGCGTGGTCATCACCCAGCCGACAGAGGGCGAGTTCAAAGGCTTCTCCGCGACGTGCACGCACCAGGGCTGCACCGTCGCCGGCGTCGCCGACGGGACGATCAACTGCTCCTGCCACGGCAGCAAGTTCTCTATCGAGGACGCCAGCGTCGTCAACGGCCCCGCGGAACGCCCGCTCGACGAGCGCGCGCTGTCGGTGAACGGCAACTCGCTGACCCTCGGGTAAGGCTGCCGCCCCGGCGTGCTGGCTCAGCGCGCCGGCTCAGCGTGCCGGGGCCAGATCCGGCCGCTTGGGCGCGCGCCCGTCGCCGGAGGAGCGGCCCCGCACGCGGCGGCCGATCCACGGGCCGAGGAAGCTCGCCAGCCACCACAGCTCGGTCTTGGTGAAGTTCAGGGAGCCGGACGAGGGCAGCGGCGGTAGCGGCTCGCGCCAGTCGGCACTGCTTCCGGGCAGGCCGAGCGCGTAGGCCATGCCCGCGGCGATGCGCTCGTGCCCGAGGGGGCTGGCGTGCAGCCGGTCCGGGCTCCAGATCCGCGGGTCGGTGGTGACGGGGTGGTGGAACGTCTCGAGGATCGCCACGCCATGACGGACGGCGGCCTCGTGTATCCGCGCGTTGAGCGACACGACGCGATGGGTCAGCGGTTTCGCGATCGGCACCAGCTTCGCGACGTCGGGGAACGTCAGCGTGGCGACCGTGGCGCCTGCCCCGGTGAGCGCGGCGAACATGTGTTCCAGTTCGCCTGCCACGGCGTCGGCGTCGAATCCCGGACGCAGCAGGTCGTTCATCCCCGCGACCACCGTGGCCAGGTCGGGTTCGAGCGCGAGTGCCGCATCGAGCTGCTCGGCGCGCACCTGGTGGGCGAGGCGGCCCCGGACGGCGAGGTTGGCGTACTGCAGCTCGGGGTTGAGCTCGGCGAGCTGGCCTGCGAGCCGGTCGGCCCAGCCGCGCAGGCCGCTCTCGTCGTCACCGTCCCACAAGCCTTCGGTCTGGCTGTCTCCGAGTGCTACGTAACGACCGTAGGTACCGCTACTCATGTCGTTCTTTATAGCGGATCCGCATGCGCGGGTCGTAGAAGGTCCACGGTTACCCCGCGGAGTCGTCGCTCTCGCGCTCCTGCCCGGCGCGATGCGCTGCCGGTGCGGCACTCAGCCGAGCGATGCAGTGCGCCTGACCCTCGCCGTCGGTCACCACGTCCAGGTCGCTGCCGCCCTGCGGTTCTGGTGCGTGTTCGGGGAGGCCGCGCTGCGCAGCGACATCGGCGGCCTGCGGGTCATGTGCGAGCAACTCGCGCATCTGATCCACGTGAACCGGTCGATGGAGAACGTGGTGATGCATGTACTGCCGCTGGCCTCGGGGCCGCACGCATTCACGTCCATGACAGCCACGTTGTACGGGTTCCCACCTCCGGCGACGAGCGTGCTTGTGATCGGGAGCGATGCCGGGAACTTCACCGACCCGGACGGGTTCGTATGGGAGGCCGCATCGCGCTGAGCCGGGCGACACGCCGGTGCCGTCATCCCACCGCGCCATGCCAGGACGACATGGGACTCGACCGCCGAGACAACGGCCTTCCGCATGAAGTGCGGGCTACAATGCTCGCGTCGGCACGCTCGTGAAGCTTCTCGCCAACTGTCACGGAACTCATTCAGGACGTAATCCCATGACCGATCACAAGAAGGACGACGCGACACCGAAGCTGCTCTCGGGCGGCAACCCGCAGATCCCCAAGGGCGATGGAGACGGCCCGGTGCAGGACTACATCGCTGCCATGCCCGGCTGGAAACGAGACGTCGGGCGACGCCTCGATGACCTCGTCGTGCGCACGGTCCCCGGTGTGCGTAAGGCCGTGAAATGGAATCAACCGTTCTACGGTACCGAGGGCGATGGCTGGTTCCTGTCGTTCCGCTGCTACACACGCTACGTGCAGCTGCAGTTCTTCAGAGGGACATCGCTCGATCCCGTGCCGCCGAAGGCGTCCAAGCACGACGAGGTGCGCTACCTCGACATCCACGAAGACGATGGCCTGGACGAGGACCGACTCCGAACGTGGATCGAGCAGGCCAGCAATCTGCCGGGCGAGAAGATGTGACGTCGCCCCGCCATGACTGAATTGCGGGACCTGCTGGCACGCACGACCGAACACGCGCTCACCTACCTCGATGGCGCGAGTGACCGGCCGGTGAGGCGCCAGGTATCGGCCGGTGAGCTGGTCGCCGCGCTCGGTGGCCCGGTACCCGAACGACCCAGCGACCCCGCCGAGGTCGTCGACGAGCTGGCCCGCGCCGTGGACCCCGGCCTGGTGGTGACCAACGCCGGACGCTACTTCGGGTTCGTGGAAGGTGGCGTCGTGCCCGCCTCGCTCGCGGCCGACTGGCTCACTTCGGTCTGGGACCAGAACCCGGCGTTCTCGGCACTCTCGCCTGCCGCGACCGCCGCCGAGGAGGTCTGCCGCGGCTGGCTGTGCGAGCTGCTCAGCCTGCCCGGGACCGCGTCGGCCGGGTTCACCAGCGGCGCGCAGCTGGCCAACCTGACCGGACTGGCCGCGGGGCGGCATCACGTACTGCGCGCCGCCGGGTGGGACGTCGAGGCGGACGGCCTGTTCGGCGCGCCTGCCGTGACGGTGCTTGCCGGACAGGAACGGCACGCCACGGTGGACCGGGCGCTGCGCTTCCTCGGGTTCGGCACGCGAAGCATCACCCCGGTCCCCGTCGACGACCAGGGACGCATGCGCCCCGACGAGCTCGAGCGCGCCCTCGGCCGCGGTCCGGCGATCGTGTGCGCGCAGGCGGGCAACGTGAACACCGGCGCGGCCGACCCGCTGCGCCGTATCGGCGAGCTCACCCGCGCGCACGACACGTGGCTGCACGTGGACGGTGCGTTCGGGCTGTGGGCAGCGGCCGTGCCGGAGCTCGCCCACCTGACCGACGGCGCGGAGCTCGCCGACTCTTGGGCCGTGGACGGGCACAAGTGGCTCAACGTGCCCTACGACTGCGGAATCGTCCTCTGCGCGCATCCGGACAGCCACCGTGCCGCGATGGGCCTGTCAGCCGCGTACCTGGCCCGCGGCGGTGGCCGGGACGGCAGCGACTGGTCCCCGGAGAGCTCGCGGCGGGCGCGGGTGTTCGCGGTATGGGCCGCGCTGCGTTCCCTTGGACGCTCCGGTGTCGCCGAGATGGTGCGTACGTGCTGCGCGCACGCGCGCCGCTGCGCCGAGCTGCTGGCGAGCTACGAGGGCATCACCGTGCTCAACGATGTCGTGCTCAACCAGGTCCTGATCCGGGTCGGTGACGACGACGCGCGCACCAGGGCCGTCGCCGAGGCGGTGCAGGTCGAGGGGGCCACGTGGCTGGGCACGACGACCTGGCGAGGCAGCACGGCGATCCGTATCAGCGTCTCCGACCACGCGACCACGCACGAACACATCGACGAGGCCGTGCGCGCGGTGCTCCGCGCGGCACGCGGGTGAGCCGTCAGCCGGCTGCCCGGTGCCGCGGCCACTCGATGGCGGGGCACCGGTCCATCACCATCGACAACCCCGCCTCCGTGGTGCGCCGGAACGCGGCCTCGTCGACCACCCCCAGCTGGAACCACACCGCACGCGCGCCGATGCGGACGGCCTCGTCGGCGAACGCGCCCGCCGCCGCGGAGTTGCGGAAGACATCGACGCAGTCCACCGGGAACGGGATGTCCGCCAGGCTCGCGTAACCCCGCTCGCCGTGCACGCTCGCCGCGCTCGGGTGCACGGGGACGACGTGCTTGCCGTGCCGCAGCAGGAAACTCGCGACGCCGTAGGCGGGCCGGTCGGGGTTGTCGCCCAGCCCGACGATGGCCCAGGTGTGGCATTCGGTCAGTACCGACCGGATCGTGTCCGGATCGGCCCAAGGGGTCGTGTCGTCCCGCACAGCCCGACCCTGACATGCGGGCCGGTTGTGTGGCACCCCGGGGGGTGCTAACGTCGCAATCCAGATACTATCGGTATGTGAACTTGGCAGGTACTCGGCTTCCGAACCGGTAAGGAGAGGCGATGGCACGCGCGAGGAACACAGCGGGCTCCGGCCCCGACGCCGAGCCACGGGAGATCGACGTCGTGGTGGTCGGCGCGGGCGCGTCCGGGATCGGGGCGGCGATCCGGCTGCTGCGGGAGAACATCACCGACTTCGTGGTGCTGGAGAAGGCCGGCGATCTCGGCGGCACGTGGCGGGACAACACCTACCCCGGCTGCGCGTGCGACGTGCCCTCGGCGCTGTACTCGTACTCGTTCGCGCCGAACCCGGGCTGGAGCCGGGTGTTCGCCACCCAGCCGGAGATCCGTACCTACCTCCGCGACGTGGCCGAACGTCACGGAGTCGGCCGCTACACCCGGTTCGGCGCCGAGGTCACCGACGCGCGCTGGGAGGAGGCGGCCGGCCGCTGGCGCGTCAGCAGCACGACGGGCGAGTTCCGCGCGCGCGTCCTCATCGCCGGTGCCGGCCCCTGGCACGAACCCCGGATACCCGAGATCGACGGGCTGGCCGGGTTCCCGGGCGCGGTGTTCCACTCCTCGCGGTGGGCACACGACGTCGACCTGACCGGCAAGCGGGTCGCGGTGGTCGGCACCGGAGCATCGGCCGTGCAATTCGTACCCGAGATCCAGCCCGAGGTCGCGAGCCTGCACCTGTTCCAGCGAACAGCCCAGTGGGTGCTACCGAAACCCGACAGGGAGCTCACGGAAGCCGAACGGTGGGTGCTGCGCCGCGTACCCGGTGCGCAGCGAGCGCTACGCGCCGCGGAGTACGGGCTCATGGAGGCGCTGGGAGTGGGCTTTCGTCACCCGTGGATCCTGCGCCTCGTGCAGCGGGTCGGGCTGTGGCACCTGCGCAGGACCGTGCGCGACGCGGGACTGCGCGCGGCGCTGACCCCGAACTACACGCTCGGGTGCAAGCGCCTGCTGATGTCCAACACCTACTACCCGGCCCTCGCGCGCCCCAACGTGCGGGTGCACCCCACGGCACTGCGCGAGGTGCGGGGCAGCACCGTCGTCGGTGCGGACGGCTCCCGCGCGGAGGTGGACGCCATCATCTTCGGCACCGGGTTCCACATGCTCGACATGCCGGTCGCCGAGAAGGTCTTCGACGGGCACGGCAGGAGCCTCGCCGAGCGTTGGCAGGGCAGCCCGCAGGCGTATCTCGGCACGACCGTGAGCGGCTTCCCGAACGCGTTCCTGCTGCTCGGGCCGAGCCTCGGCACCGGGCACTCCTCGGCATTCACGATCCTCGAGGCGCAGCTGGACTACATGATCGACTCCGTGCGCAGGATCCTCGGCAACGGCTGGTCGTCGGTGGACGTGCGGCCGGAGGTGCAGGACAGGTTCAACGCCGAGGTGCAGCGGGCGCTGCAGGGCACGGTGTACAACGCGGGTGGCTGCTCGAGCTACTACCTCGATGCCAACGGCCGCAACAGCTTCAACTGGCCGTGGTCCACGCCCCGGTTGCGCAGGACCATCCGCGCGTTCGACCCCGCCGACTACACGATCCGCCACCGCGACACCACGGGGGCAGCGCGATGACCGGCATGCGGGGCCGGGGTTACCCGGTGATCGACCTTCCCGGTGCGCCGTGCGGAACACGAGATCGGTGACGGGGCGCGCGCCTACCGGGTGGACGTTCGGGTCAACAACGCGGGCGCGATGCCGCTCGGCGGGTTCGTCGACGAGGCGGACGAGGTCAGCAGGACGACGTCGGACATGAACGTGTGGGGTCCGCTGCGCGGGCTCGGCGGTGACGACCGTGTCCTGACCTCCATCGACCCCGCAGGCCGTGCCGCCGATGAGCGCCGCATCGCCCGGCAGGCGGCGCCCCCAGGGGAGCAGCCTCCCACCGCGGCGTAGCCGGGCCAGTTACCCGCCGAGCAGTGCGCCGGTGGTGTCCAGCACGCCCCCGACGACGCCCTCGACCGGGTCGAGCAGCGAGCTGTCCTCGTCCTCGTTCCCGTCCTTGTCGCCGTCGCCGTCCTGGGTCCCGTCGTCACTGCCGCTGTCCGTACTGCCGTCCGAGTCACCGTCGCCGGTGGAGTCGTCGACCGTGCCGGACCGCGCACCCGAGTCGGCGTCATCCTCCGACTGCGTGGTCGAGGTGGGCTGCGCGGACCGCGTGGTGGTGCCGGATGCCGTGTCACCGCCCGAGGTCGACGAAGCGGTGTCCCGCTCGTCGCCCTGCCGCTCACTGGCGCCCTGCACGCCGTGTGCACCGGTGTTGCTGGACGAGGTCGTCTCCATGGCGACCGAGGCGGTCGTGATGTCACCACCGTCCGGCTCGAGGATGTGCGGCTGCGTCGAGTCCGACGAGCCGGTCGCACGGTCATCGGTCTCCGGGGACAGGGCCGTTGTCGGCTTGAGCGCGACGAGCCCCGCGAGGGTCAACCCGCACAGGACCGCTGCACTGCCGACGGTCGCTCCGCGGAAGTGGCTCTTATGGCCCTCACCGGCTTCCGTGCTGTCCGGGATCCGCGCGGCGGTCGCCTGCGTGGCGACCTTGCCCAGCGACTGTGCCGACGCCGGGAAGCTCGTTCCGGTGCTTGTCGCGGGGGCCGTACTGCCGGCGCGCGTGCCGGAGGATCCCTCCCGCCGGAGCAGCTCCGCGACCGGCACGACGGATGCCTGCTCGCCCTCGTGCGCGTCCGGCCTCACTCGGTCCGGGGAAGCGTCCCCGCGGCTTTCCCGAGCCACGAGCTCGGCGACCGTGCGTGGATTCTCTGCGTTGCGCCGACTACGTCCCGTGCTCATCGTGTCGCTCGAACCTCTCGCGTCGTGGCGCGCCAGGGACCCCGGCTGGCGCGAACTGTCACTCTTCGCGTTCCCAATGGTTCGACATACTACCCGTTCAGGTGATTATGCCAAGAGCCGGTGGGTGATCTCCGTTGATCATGAGGCGTCACCTACGTCACAGCTACCCGTGACAGGCGACGTAGGTACTGGTTACACGGCGAGGATGCCGAGCGCCATCGGCAGGTAGATCAGCACGAGCGCCTGCATCTCGCCGATGACGCCACCGAGCACGGCCCCGACCATCACCGCGGTCTTCTCGTCCTCCTTGAACGCGGGCCGGATGATCTGCTCGAACTGTCCGGAGGTGAGCACCTTCATCCGTTCGGCGATGGTGTTGCGGATGTCCAGCGCCTGCTCGGTGTAGGCGAACATGCTCCGTGCCGTCTCGGGCGCCGTGCGCAGCACGCGGGCCGTCGCGTCCTGCTTGAGCTCCTGGAAGCGCCGCCCGCCCACCGCGAGGATCACCAGCGGCTTGGCGATACCCGCCTGCTCGTCGATGGTGCGCCGCACCTCGCGCTGCACGATCGCGACGAGCTTGTCGGACTTGGGGCCGGAGAGCATCCCCTCGAAGAGGTTTCGCGGGGTGAGGATCTCCTTGGCGATCAGGTCGCCGTACCGGACGCCGACCTCCGCCCTGCGCCGCTGGAACTTGCCGTGCAGGCGGATCCCGAGGAAGCGCTTCTCCTCACGGGGCAGGAACAGCATGTTCAGCGCGAGGTAGTCGGTGACCCATCCGGTGACGAACCCGAAGATCGGCATCACGAGCGGGCTCTTGGTCAGCCCCCAGGCCACGGCCTGGATGACGCCGATCGCCGCACCGAAGTAGATGCCGGAGCGTACGATGAACCGCAGCTCCGGCTCGGCGACATCACGGATGAGGCGGTTGAGCAGCTCCTTGTCGCGCACCAGGTTGGAAACCACCATGTGCCGCACGTCGACCACCGCGTGGACATCGCTGGTGACCTCCATGGCCAGTTGCTTGACCACCTTCGGCGCTTCGGCCTGCACCCGCCGGACGAGCAGCGCGCGTGCCGGCTCGGGAAGCGAGTCCCAGAGTCCCGGCTGGTACTCGGAGAGCAACTCCCGCGCGAGATCCTCGACGGCCTCGTCCAGCGGCCCGGCGAGCTCGTCGACCAGCTCGTCGGGGTCGATGCGGCTCATCAGTTCCTGCAGGTCGATCAGCCCGGACGTCATGGTGTCGTAGGCGATCGCGGCCATCTTGCCCGCGCGTGCCGGGATCATGCCCTGCCAGCCGAGGAACGGGCGGATGCCGCGGTACTCCAGCGGTTCGAAGAGCATCCGCACGGCAAGCAGCTTGGTCAGGTACCCGATCACGGCGGCCATGACCGGCATCGCCGCGTACACCCACCAGTACTCGACGATGTCGGCGAGAACAGCGTCGACCGTTCCGGACCCCACTACGCGCTCCCCTCTCTCACCGGCCGGTGGTCACGGCGTCCGGTGGGGGACCGCTGTGTCGGGGGAGCCTGCAATCGCATCAGCCGCGGTCTTCGAGGAGGCGAAGCAGCTGGGCCTTCGTGCGCCGCCAGCGGCCCTCGACCTCGGCCTCGCTGAGCTTGGCTACGCGCTGGCTCATCGCGAGCCCGGTCATCGTGTTCAGCGCGGTGTAGAGCGCGTCCTCGAAGTCGGGATGGCTGGCCTCCTCGGGAAACAGCAGCGGAACCGATCCGCGGATGAGGTCGGCCGTGACCTGGTTGAGTACCGAGAGCTTGTCCTCGATCTCCGGGTCGCCGGGGCCCGCGACGGATATCTGCAGCGCGGCCTGGAACAACCTGCCCCGGAAGGTGTTCCACAGCAGGTCCAAGGCACGGTCCGCGCGGTCGGAGCCGACGGGCAGCTGCTCGATCTCGTTGAACAACGACTGGCTGACCTGGCCGATCAAGTACTGGATCGCCTCGATGACCAGGGTGGCCCGTGTGGGGAAGTGGTGCACCTGCGCCCCGCGCGACACCTCGGCCCGTGCGGCGACCTTGGTGGTCGTGAGGTTGACGTAACCGTCCTCGACCAGGCAGTCGATGGTCGCCTCCAGAAGAGCGCGCCGGGTCGTCGCGCTGCGTTCCCCCTGGGTGCGCCTGCGCCGAGGTGCGCTTCTGGGCTCAGCCGTCATGGGAAAAGTCTAACTTGCAGTCGATAGTGATTGTAAGTGACAGGTCGCTTCTGTGTTCGCGAGCACCATGGGACGCGCCAGGTATGTGACGTGCCTCTCTTCTTCAAGAGGATTAGCAGGTAAAAAAGCTGTTCGAGAACACGGTTCCGGGGGCTGCTGAAGCCACCTCTAGATAACAAGCAATCAAGTATGTATGTTTCTTGCCGTAGACGCGTCAGAGAGGAGTGCGTTGGCTGTGGTGAACAGGGTGTACGTCATCGGAGTGGGGATGACGAAGTTCGAGAAGCCCGGTCGCCGGGAAGACTGGGACTACCCGGACATGGCGCGGGAAGCGGGTACCAACGCGCTCGCCGACGCCGGGGTCTCCTACGAGGCGGTCCGGCAGGCCTATGTCGGCTATGTCTACGGCGAGTCGACCTCCGGCCAGCGAGCGGTGTACGAGCTCGGCATGACCGGGATACCGGTGGTCAATGTGAACAACAACTGCTCGACGGGGTCGACCGCGCTGTTCCTGGCCGCGCAGGCCGTGCGCAGCGGGACGGTGGACTGTGCGCTGGCGCTGGGGTTCGAGAAGATGCAGCCTGGCTCGCTCGGGGCGACCTACGAGGACCGTGAGCAGCCGATGATGCGGCACATCCAGGCACTCGCCGAGATCTCGGAGGTCGGGATGCCGCCTGCGCCGTGGATGTTCGGTGCGGCCGGACGCGAGCACATGGCCAAGCACGGGTCGACCCCTGAGCATTTCGCCCGGATCGGGGAGAAGAACCACCGGCATTCGCAGAACAACCCGTACGCGCAGTTCCAGGACGTCTACTCGCTGGAGGAGATCCTGGACGCGCCGATGATCTACGACCCGCTCACCAAGCTGCAGTGCTCGCCGACCTCGGACGGCTCCGGAGCGGCCGTGCTCGCCGGTGAGGACTTCGTGGCGGCCAACGGGCTGGCCGAACAGGCTGTCGAGATCACAGGGCAGGCCATGACCACCGACTTCGAGTCCACGTTCGACGGCAGCGCGAAGAACATCATCGGCCACGACATGAACGTGCAGGCCGCACGGCAGGTCTACGAGCAGTCCGGCCTGGGGCCACGGGACTTCCGGGTCATCGAGCTGCACGACTGCTTCTCGGCCAACGAGCTGCTGCTGTACGAGGCGCTGGGGCTCTGCGCGGAGGGCGAGTCCCCGCGGCTGGTCGAGGAGGGTGCGACGACCTACGGCGGCACGTGGGTGGTCAACCCCTCGGGTGGGCTGATCTCCAAGGGGCACCCGCTCGGCGCGACCGGGCTGGCGCAGTGCGCTGAGCTGACCTGGCAACTGCGCGGACGGGCCGGCGCGCGCCAGGCCGACGGGGTCGACGCGGCGTTGCAGCACAACATCGGGCTCGGCGGGGCAGCCGTGGTCACCGCCTACCAGCGCGCGAACCGCGGCGGGTGAGCGGCACGCACCGCGGGCGGCAGCGGGCCGTGTACGCGTTCGCGCGGCCCCGGATCCGGCCGGAACAGCCGGCCGGACACGACAGGTAAGCAGGAGGAACATCATGGGTCGGATCAGTGCCTCGGTGGAGCTTCCGGCAGCGCCGGAGAAGGTGTGGCAGGAGTTCTCCAACCCCAACAACTTCGAGAAGTGGCTGACCATCCACACCAAGTGGAAGGGCGAGGTTCCCGCCGAGTTCACCACGGGAAGCCAGGTGTCCGAGGTGGTGACCATGCTGGGCATGCCCAACACCATCACCTGGACGGTCGACGAGTTCGACGAGCCGCGCAAGCTGTCGATCTCCGGCACCGGTATGGCCGGTGTGAAGGTCACCTTCGACCTGCTGGTCGAACCGGCAGACAGCGGCTCGCGCGCGACGATCGACGCGGAGTTCGAAGGGCAGATGATCGTGGGCGCGCTCGGCAAGGCCGTCGAGAAGGACGGCAAGAAGAACCTGGACGAGTCCATGCAACGCTTCGCCGAGCTGCTCGCGTGAGCGGCGTGGGCGAGACGAGCGCTGCTCGCGTGAGCGGCGGGAGAAGACGGGAGAAGAGGTGTCGATGAGTGAGGAGCTGGCCTTCGACTCCAGCGGGCTCGGTACCTGGACCGAGGAGTCCAGGTTCGAGGTCACCCGCGAGCGGCTGGTCGAGTACGCCGAGGCGACCAACGACCCGATCGAGGCGCACCGCGCAGGCGACATCGCCGCTCCGGTCTTCGCGATCGTGCCGGTGTTCCAGTCCCTGATGGAGCCTGCGCTCGAGGTGGTGCCGACGTCGTTGATGGGCCGGATCGTGCACGGCGAGCAGGACTTCCGGTTCCACCGCCCGATCGAACCGGGTGACGTGCTGACTTCCCGGGCGACGATGCTCGGCTACCAGGGCCTGCCGAAGGGCAGCAGGGCCGCCGTGTACCTGGAAAGCCGCGATGCGCACGGTTCCCTGGTCAACGAGCAGTACGTGACCTTCTTCGTGCGCGGCTTCGACTGTGGCGAGGCGGTGGGTGAGCTCGCCCCCGACCACAAGTTCGACGAGGAGCTGCGGCAACGCGACCCGGTGGCGGCGGTCTCCGCGCACGTCGACGAGGACCAGACGTTCCGGTACGGGCCGGCCGCGGGCGATCCGATGCCGATCCACCTCGACGAGGACGTGGCCAAGGACGCGGGCTTGCCCGGCATCATCGCGCACGGCCTGTGCACGATGGCGTTCACGTCATGGGCGGTGTTGTCCGAGCTCGCCGGTTCGGACGTGCGCAGGTTGCGCAGGCTCGCCGTGCGCTTCTCCAAGCCGGTGCTGCCGGGGCAGGACATCCACACCCGGATCTGGCAGGCGGGCTCCTCCGGCGGTGTGACCAGCTACGCCTACGAGACCGCCGTCGGCGCGGACGCCGTGATCACCGACGGGCTCGCCGAGATCGTGAACTGACGGACGACACACCCGAGGGACGAGGAGCGTTATGGGTACTTTGGACGGACGGGTTGCGGTGATCACCGGGGCAGGCAGGGGCATCGGGCGCGAGCATGCGCTGCTGTTCGCCGCGGAGGGTGCCGCTGTCGTCGTCAACGACCTCGGCGGGGGCAACGACGGTGCGGGCGCCGACTCGGGCCCGGCCCGGGAGGTGGTCGATGAGATCACCTCTGCGGGAGGGCGCGCGGTGCCCAACACGGACAACGTCGCCGACTGGGACGGCGCGCGGGCGCTCGTCGAGACGGCCGTGCGCGAGTTCGGCAGGCTCGATGTCGTTGTCAACAACGCAGGAATCCTGCGCGACGCCTTCATCGCCGGTATCGACGAGTCCCAGTGGGACGCGGTCATCGACGTCCACCTCAAGGGGCACGCTGCCGTGCTGCACCACGCGGCCGCACACTGGAGGGCCGAGAGCAAGGCGGGCCGCCACCCGCGAGCCGCGGTGATCAACACGGCATCGGCCTCCGGTGTCACGCTGCCGAACGCCGGGCAGGCGAACTACGGCGCCGCCAAGGCGGGCATCGCCGCGCTGACGCTGGTGGCCGCCGAGGAGCTGGAGCGGTACGGGGTTCGGGTCAACGCGATCGCCCCCATCGCGCGTACCCGGCTGACCCTGGCCACGCCGGGAATGGGAGCGCTGTTCGCCCAGGAGGTCGGCGAGGACGAGTTCGACGCGTTCTCGCCTGCCAACATCTCGCCGCTGGTGGCCTACCTTGCCACCGAGAAGTGCCAGCACACCGGCCAGGTGTTCGCGGTCCAGGGAGGCTCGATCCAGAAGCTGCAGGGCTGGACGGTCGCGGAGAACACCGAGACGGACGGGCCGTGGACGGTCGACAACGTGGCGCAGCGCCTGGACGCCTGGGCCTGACCCAGGAGGTGCACTCCGTGGCGTGATCACGTGGCGTCGCCGCCACCCGAGATGCGCGTTTCGCGCATCTCGGGTGGCCGGATGTCGTTACCATCACATGATGGTGAAAACAGCTCGCGACTCCGACGTCAAGCGGCGCATCGTGATCGCGGCGCGGCGCGTCGTCTCGGAGCAGGGCGTGCACGCCGCGACGATGCGCGGGATCGCGGCGGAAGCCGACGTGACGACCGGAGCCGTGACGCACTACTTCGCCGACAAGGCCGATGTGATGGCCGCGGTGCTGCAGTACAACAACCACCTCGCCGTGGACCGCATCAGCGGCAGGGTCGCGGGCAGGCGCGGCTTGGATGCACTGGGGGCCACCGTCGAGGCGCTCGTGCCGATGGACGAGGAGAGCCTGCACATCTGGACGGTGCTGATCGCGTTCTGGGGGCACGTGCCCGCGCACCGCATGCTGGACTCCTGGGTGACCGAGGGCGGGGCAACCGGGCTGCGCAGCTGGCTGGTGAAGATCTTCCGGGACGCGGTGTCGCTTGGGGAGCTCGACCCCGATGTCGACGTGGAACGCGAGACGGAGCGGGCGCTGGTGCTCGTCGCGGGGCTGGGGTTGATGGCAGGCGGCTTCCCGCAGGAGCTCGAGCAGGTGCGTCGGCGCACCGAGGACCTGCTGAGCGACTACCTGGACGGCCTTGCGCGGTCCCGGCCTGCCGATCAGCCCGCCGAACGGGCTACGCCGGAGGCCACCTCCGAGCGGTAATTGACATAGCGCCAACAATGGGGTTGTGTTTCCGGAGCGACATCCGTAACTTGCTTCACACAACATTCGTTATGAAGGCAGTAGCATGCATCCGGTGTGGTGTGCGTGGTGCATGGCCTGTGCGGGGATGTCACTGGACCGATCGACCGGAGGGATCAGATGGCCGTTGCCGCCGAGCGGTGGAGCGCGCGCGCGATCCTGGCGCGGAGGAAGGCGGCCCGGCAGCGTGACATCTCCCCGAGTGTCCTCGAGCTGGGGCTGCTCTTCGGTTTCGCGGCCGACACCGTGGTCGCGGTATGGACCTCCATCGCGCGCAGGCGGTTCGCCTGGCGCGAGACGCTCGTCCAGCTGCAGTTCCTGGCCGCCGTCTGCTCGATACCCGCGGTGCTGGTCATGCTCCCGCTCGGCGTCGTCGTCGGCGTGGTGGTGGCCTCGCTCGCAGCGCAGGTCGGCGCGGAGATCTACAGCGGAGCGGTCGTCGGCCTGGTGATCGTCGGCCAGATCGCACCACTGGTCGCTGCGCTGATGATCGCCGGGGCGGGTGGCTCGGCGATGACCGCCGACCTCGGCGCACGCAAGATCCGCGACGAGACCGACGCGATGGAGGTCATGGGGGTCTCGGTGCTGGAGAGGCTGGTCGTGCCGCGTCTGGTGGCAGCCGTGATCGTGACGATGCTGCTCACCAGCCTGGTGATGGCGCTCGGCATCGGGGCGAGCTTCGCGTTCCAGGTCGCCGTCATGGACGTGTCCCCTGGAGCGTTCCTGGACACGATGACCGACTTCGCGGGCCTGCCGGACTTCATCGCCGCTCAGGTCAAGGCGATCGCGTTCGCGGTGTCCACGGCGATCGTGTGCTGCGCGAAAGGGCTGACGGCCAAGGGCGGCCCCGGCGGGGTCGGTACCGCGGTGAACGAGGCCGTCGTGCTGGCGTTCATCCTCGTGTTCTTCGCCAACGTCGGCATCGGTGAGGTCTACGCGCTGATCACACCGGAAGGCGGGGGGTTGTAGATGGTCCTCCGTGAGGTCGGCCGCGCGCAGCGCGCGGCGCGCGTACCGGCGAACCGGCTGGTCAACGCGCTCACGGAGGTGGGTAACCACCTTGCGTTCTACATCAAGGCGCTGGCCTACATCCCGTTCGCGCTGAAGCAGTACTGGCGGCACATCGTGCGGCACGTCGCGGACATCAGCTTCGGCAGCGCGACCTTGCTGGCCGCAGGCGGCACCATCGGCGTGGTGTTCGCGATGTCGTTCGTCAGCGGCGCGCAGGTCGGGCTCGAAGGGTTCCGCGGCCTGGACCTGGTCGGCCTGTCCCCGCTGTCGGGAGCGGTGTCCGGGCTGGTCAACACCAGGGAGCTGGCGCCGGTCGTCGCGGGGATCGCGCTGGCTGCCAAGGTCGGTACCGGTTTCACCGCGCAGCTCGGCGCGATGCGGATCTCCGAGGAGATCGACGCGCTGGAGACGATGTCGGTCAACTCGCTTCCGTTCCTCGTCACGACCAGGATCATCGCGGCGATCATCACCGTCGTCCCGCTGTACCTCGTCGGGCTCTTCGCGGCGTACGTATCCACGCGCGTGGTCGTGGTGAACCTGAACAACCAGTCGGCAGGTATCTACGACTACTGGTTCGAGCTCATGCTGCCCACGCAGGACGTGTTCCTGTCACTGGCCAAAGCCGTGGCGCTCGCGGTGGTGGTGACGCTCGTGCACTGCTACTTCGGCTACTACGCCACCGGCGGACCGGAAGGCGTCGGCAGGGCCGCGGGCAGGGCGCTGCGCACCAGCATCGTGCTGATCATGATCGCGGACATCCTGCTGACCTTCGCGTTCTGGGGTGTGTACATGGAACTTCCCGGCCTGGCGGGTGAGACATGATCAGGCCGGCGCGGCGGCGCAGTGAGATGAGCAGGTTCCGGCTGGCGGCCTGGGGAGCCGTCGGGCTCGTGGCGTTCCTGGTGGTCACGGTGACCACCACGGTCTACGGCACCGGTGCGTTGAGCGGCCATCCCGAGGTCACGGCCGAGGTCGCGGCCGACACCATCGGGGTGCCCTCGCGCGCACCCGTCGAGTACAAGGGGGTGCTGGTCGGGACCGTGACCAAGGTGGAGACCACCGAGACGACCTCCGTGCTGACGATGCGCATCAACGAGCGGCACGCGGAGTCGGTCTCCACCGGTGCGCGGGTACGCGTGCTGCCCCGCACGCTGTTCGGTGACCTCTTCGTCGAGCTGGTCCCCGCGGACGAGGCCGGCGAACCGATCTCCGACGGCGACGAGCTACGCCCCGATGAGTCCGCGGAGACCGTGCAGCTCTACGACGCGTTCCAGCGGCTCACCACCCTGCTCGAGGAGATCGAGCCCGCGAAGATCAGCACGGCCCTCGGTGCCCTGTCCAGCTTCCTCGACGGGCGTGGTGAACGGTTCGGGACGATGCTCGACCAGCTGCACGAGATGACCGACGACACGGACGACCTGATCGCGTTGATCGACGACGGGATGGAGGCGGTGACCACGCTGTCCGAGCAAGCCGTCGAGGCCACCCCGGACGGTATCCGCGCGCTGCGCAACGCGGTGCACATCTCGCGGACGATCGTCGAGGAACGCCGGACGATCCACCAGCTGCTGACCAGCGGCAGCACGCTCGCCGGTGAGGGCTCCCGGCTGGCGCGCAGCGACAACGTCGACCGGTTCGTCGAGCTCGTGCGCACCGCCGACCCGGTCACCGACGAGCTGGCCGCGGACCCGGGCGCCCTGCCGCGCACCGTGCGCAGCGTGCGTGAGCTGCTCGAGGCGGCGCCGCCGACGTTCCAGGAAGGTCCGTGGTTCCGGATCCGCGCGAACCTCACCACCGAGGAGCCGTACCCGTACACCGCGGAGGACTGCCCGCGCTACCCGGGCCAGGACGGGCCCAACTGTTCCGGAGCCGAGCAGGACGAGCGTGCGGGCGAGCAGGACGCCCAGCAGGACGCCCAGCGGGAACGCTACGGCGGCACGAGCGGTCCGGTCGGCAGTGACGCCGAGAAGGAAACCCTGAACGAGCTGCTTGAGGCGGTACCACAGGACATGCAGGCAGCACGGGACTCCGAAGCGGAGGGTGCCGTCGGTGTGCTGCTCGGGCCGCTGGTGCGTGGGTCGCAGGTGGTCGTGCCATGACACACGGCAACCTCCTCGGCACCTGGCTGAAACTGGGCGCGTTCCTGGTGATCACGCTGCTGTGCACGGCGCTGGTCACCAACACCCTGCACCGCCCGCTCGGCCAGGCGACGACCACGTACCAGGCCGAGTTCACCGACGTGGTCGGGCTCACCAAGGGCAGCGACGTCCGCATCGCAGGCGTGCGGGTGGGCAAGGTCGACCGCATCGAGCTGACAGGAAAGCACGCCACCGTGACCTTCGAAGTCACCGACGACCAGCACGTCCCCGCCGACGCGGAGGCCGACCTGCGCTTCGCCGACCTGCTCGGCGCGCGCTACCTGGCCGTGCAGCCGGGGGGCGGCAGCTCGGCGGAGATGGAGCCGGGGACCACCATCCCGCTGGAGCGCACGAGCCCGGCCGTGGACCTGACCGAGCTGTTCAACGGGTTCGCCCCGGTGTTCGAGAGCTTGCAGCCTGCCGAGGTGAACGAGCTGGCAGGCAAGCTCGTCGCGGTGTTCGACGGGCAGGGCGGCACGCTCGACAGCTTGCTGTCGCACCTCGTCTCGGTCACCGAGAACCTCGTCGACCAGGACGAGGTGATCGGCGAGGTGCTGGCGAACCTGCGCTCGGCGACCGACTTCGCGCTCGAGCACGAGCCGGAGTTCGAGCGGCTGGTGAACAGCCTGGCCGAGCTCGCGGCTGGGATGGCAGACAGCGCCGAGGAGATCGGCGCGGCGATCGACGGCGCCGGCGAGCTGGCGCGCTCGGTCTCCGGTCTCATGACCGAGATGCGGGAGCCGCTGGAGAGCAACATCGCCTCGCTGGACTCCATCACCGAGACGTTCGTGGAGCAGAACGAGAACTTCGCCGCGACGCTGGATGCCGGGACGGAGATGCTGCCGACGGTCAACCGGACGCTGGAGTACGGCGCGTGGCTCAACGTCTACGTCTGCTTCATGACGATCGAGACCGAGTTGCCGCTCGTGGGCGAGGTCGACCCCGGCGTCGGCCCCCACTCGGAGGTGTGCCGGACATGAGGGTGCCGTTTCGGGAGCGTGACCCGCGGGTGCTCGCGGCTGTGGGTTCCGTGCTGCTGGTGGCGATCGTGGCCTCCTCCCTGCTGCTGCCCCAAGCGATCTTCTATTCGCGCACCAGTGACTACTCCGCCGAGCTCGAGAACGCGACGGGCCTGGCCCCGGATGATCCGGTCTACGTGGCAGGCGTGCGCGCAGGCCGGGTGAGCGACATCGAGATCGCGGGTGACCGGGCGGTCGTGCACTTCAGGATGGACGACGGCAAGCGGGTCGGGGAGGACAGCACGGCCAGCGTGAAGATCAAGACGGTGCTCGGCCAGCGCTACCTGGACATCGCCTCGAAGGGAGAGGGGACGCTCGATCCGTCCGACACCATCCCGCTGAGCCGTACCTCCGTGCTGTACACATTGGATGAGCTCTCCCGTTCCGCGAAGCACAGCGCGGAGGAGCTCGACCTCGGGACGCTGCGCGAGCTGATGGCGTCGCTGGAGCAGGACACGCCGGACGGTGAGCTGCTCGGCGAGGCACTGGACGGTGTGTCGGCTACCGCGGAGATGTTCACCAGGCACAGTGACCAGTTCCAGGCCCTGCTGTCCGGGACGCGGGAGGTCACCGACAGCATCCTCGAACAGTCCGACACGCTGGTCACGTTGCTCGGCGACGCCGACCTCGTCGCCGACGTGCTCGCGCAGCGCAAGGAGACGATCAGCAGACTCATCCAGGACATCAGTGCCCTGAGCAGGGACCTGGAGAACTTCGTCGACACCAACAGGCCGGAGATCGACAACGTGCTCGAGCGCATGGACACCATCACGAGGACGCTGAGCGAGACCCAGGACGAGTTCGACGAGATGCTGCGCCAGTTCGCCCCCACCACGCGATACATCGCGAACACCTTCGGCCAGGGCCCCTGGGGTGATGTGGCCGGCCCGGCGGGCCCGCTGCCGGACAACATCCTCTGCCTCGCCGGCCTGCTGGAGGGGTGCGCATGACGGCGAAACCCGCACGCGCGCTGTCACTGGTCGTGGTGGCCGTGCTCCTGGCTGCGGGGTTGTTCCTCGCGGCGCGCCCCGAACCCTCGCTGACAGTGCACGCGGACTTCGCGCAGGCCGACGGCCTGTTCGTGGGCAGCGACGTGGCCGTGCTCGGCGTACCGGTCGGCCGGGTCGACGGGATCGAACCCCGGGGCGACAAGGTGCGCCTGACCATGTCGCTGCCCGCCGACACCGACATCCCCGCCGGCGCCGAGGCGTGGGTCGCCTCCCCGACCGTGGTACCCGACCAGTACATCGAGCTCACTCCGGCCTACACCGGAGGGGAGAAGATGGCGGACGGCGCCGTGATCCCCACCGAGCGTACGCGCTCGCCGATCGCCTGGGACACCCTCGTCGAGTCGGTCAACGACCTGCTGGTGGCACTCGGCCCCGACGGGGCGGGCGAGGACGGCTCGCTCGGCAGGATGATCGACAGCGCTGCGGGGCTGCTCGACGGGCGAGGGGAGAAACTACGCGAGGCCATTCTGAACATCAGCCAGGCATCTCAGATCGCGCTGGACGGTACTCCCGACGCCGAAGCGCTCCTCGAGTCCGTCGACGCCCTGATGGAGATCCTCGTGGAGAACCAGTCGACAGTGGACTCGCTTACCCGGTCGGTCAACGACGTGGCAGGCGAGTTCGCGCGGCAGGAGCGCGAGGTCGAGCAGGCGCTGACGTCGCTGACCTCGGTGCTGCGTGAGGTGGCCCAGCTGACCGGCGAACACGGCGACTCGATCGCCGACAGTGTCGAGCGGCTGGCCGACGTGTCGGTGCACCTCGGTGAGCAGCAGGCCGAGCTCACCGAGGTGATGGACACGCTGCCCCTGGCAGCCGACAACATCACGCGCGCGGTCACCGACGATCAGAAGCTGCGCATCCGGTTGGACATCACCACCAACCTCTCGCAGTTCGACCGGATACGCCCGCTGTGCGCGGAGCTGCCCCTGCCGTTGTGCGACGGCCCAGGGATCGTCAACCCGATCCCGCTGCCACCCGAGCTGGCCCGCGGCTGGACGGAGGGTGAGTGATGTCGACCGTGCTGCGCGTGCTCATCCTGCTCGGCGTGCTGTTTGCGCTGCCCGGCTGTGGCATCAGCCTGCAGAACTCCCCGCTCGGTACCGGTGTGGACGGCCCGTCGTACGAGGTGACCGCGGAGTTCGCGGATGTGGCAGGCATGTCACGGGGCGGCCGGGTGCGTATCGGGCCGGCCACCGTCGGCAGGGTCATCGCCATGCGTGCGGAGGAGTTCACCGCCAGGGTGACCCTGCGCATCCGCTCGGATGTGGAGCTTCCCGAGGAGACCGAGGCCGGGATCGAGATGAGCACCGCGCTCGGTGACCCCTACATCGCGCTGGATGTGCCGGACGAGCACGACGGCGCGCTGCTCGGTGACGGGGACACGATCCCGCTCGAGCAGACACGGCACGGTCCCGAGGTCGAGGACAGCATGGCGCTGCTGGCGAACATGCTCAACAACAGCGGCATCGAGCAGGCCCGCACCATCATCACGGAGACGAACACCATGCTGGAGGGCAGGGAAGGCACGGTACGCGACCTGCTCGACAGGACAGAGGAGGTGCTCGCCTCGCTGGACGAGCGGTCCGACGAGATCAACCGCACCCTCGAGGCCGTCAACACGCTCGGCGCGACCGTCGAGGACAACACCGACCTGCTCGACGAGGCACTGACCGAGATCCGTCCCGCCGTCGACGTGCTCGTCGCCGAGCAGGACAACTTCGACACGCTGCTCGGCGAGGTCGACACGCTGGCAGGCGACGTGCAGGACGCGATCGACGCGACGGAGGAGCACCTGGTCAGCGAGCTCCGCAAGCTGGAGCCGGTGCTCGCGGAGTTCACCAAGATCGACCGTGACGTGGAGACGTTGCTGACCAAGTTCCTGGAGTTCGAGCCGCTGTTCAACGCCGCGGCTCCCGGCGACTACCTGAACCTCGACGCGGCTTTCCACGTGCCCGACTCGGTCGGTGGTGTGCTGGAAGGTATTCCCGACGTGGTGCCGCTGGGAGGCGGCGGCGCCACAGGGGGCATGGAAACCACGCTCGACCGGCTGCTGGAGGAAGGTGAGTAGACCATGGCGGAATCGCGAGGCCTCCGGCAGCGTCTACCGGCCGGTCAGATCGCCCTGTTCCTGGCGATCGCGTTGGCATGCGGTGTCTACATCGCTGTCAACGCCGTCGGAACGGACGCGGTCATGGCCAAGGACAAGGTGACCGTGCGGATGGCCGACGGCGGTGGCATCACCCCGCGTGTCCCGGTGACCTACCGTGGGGTCACGGTCGGCACGGTCTCCGACGTGCGTGTGGCCAGGGGCGACGGTGTCGAGGTCGAGCTGGCGATCCGCTCGAATGCCGACGTGCCTGCCGACACCGAGGTGGTCGTCGCGCAGGACACGCCCGTGGCGCTCAAGCACATCGACCTGCGCCCGTCGAGCCACGACCCGCCCTACCTGTCCGACGGCGACGAGCTGGGTCCCGAGGACACCAGCAGGCCGGTGCCGCTGGAGACCGTGCTGGTCAACCTGATGCGGCTGACCGACAACATCGACACAGCGGACGTCGCGGTCATCGCCGACGAGCTGGCAGCGGGCCTGTCGGGAACGGCGGAGGAGCTGGAGCGGCTGGGGGACAACTCGATCGAGCTGGTCGACCGGTTCACCGAGCTGGAGCCCACGGCCTCGAACCTGATCGACAACACCCTGCGGTTCCTCGAGTCCAGCGAGGGGACCGCCGACCGGTTACCCGAGCTCACCCGCACGCTGGCCGAGGCGACCGAGCAGGTGCGCAACCAGACCCCGCACGGCATCGAGCTGGCACGGTCGGTCCCCGAGGTGACCGACGAGGTGGTGCCGCTGCTACGGGAGCTCGAACCGTCCGTGTCGGTGCTGCTGAGCAACCTGATCACGCCCGCCCAGATCGTCTCGCAACGCATACCGGCACTGCAGCACGGGCTGGTCGTCATCCCGGACGCGTTCAGCCAGCTGGCCGGCATCGCCGACGGGGACCGGGCGAACTTCGAGTTCGTCACCACGCAGGGCGGTACGTGTTACTTCCCCGAGGAACGGCGTACGCCGACGGATACCTCCGAGAAGGAGCCGAACCTCGGCTATCACTGCCCACCCGACGGGCCGACGGTCCGGGGTGCGGCGAACGCGCCCGGCCCGGACGCGCAGCAGCGCACCGTCGTGACCACATCGGACCCCAACACAGGACGGACCCGGGTTCCCGGCTCGGACCCGGTCCGGATGGGGTCCAACGGTGGGCAGGACGATGTCCTCGGCGACGAGTCCTGGTATGCCGTCTACCTGCAAGGAGTGGAGTAGGCAGTGAGCGGAGGAGACAGCGACGACGAGCGGCGCCAGCCCTCGCCGCACCCGCGTGCGGGACCGGCCGCGGGAGATGAAGGCGCCCCGGAAGACGCCCAGGAAGGCGCCACCGATGGCTCGGGCGAGGAGGAACGACCTGGCCTGCAGCATGACCCGGATGAACGCGCCGGACGGCTGAGGGGACGCCTGCCGGTCGTGCTGGCCGCGGTGACCGTGGCGTGCTCGCTGGCCGCGGCGGCGACATTCGGCCTGCTGTGGTACTCGCAGAACCGCACGGACGCCGAGCGCGCCCAGCTGCTCGACGAAGCCGAGACCTTCGCTGCGGAGTTCACCACGTACCACTTCAACGAGCTCGACGAGAACTTCGAGAACATCTCGGCTCGCCTGACCGAGCGGTACGAGGAGGTCTACGGCGACGCGTACGAGTCGTTCACCGAGCTGCTCGAGGAGAACAAGGCCGACTCGGAGGGTGAGGTGACGCATGTCGGCCTCGCCGAGTTCAGTGCGGACGAGGCAGTGGTGCTCGCGTTCGTCGACCAGACCACCACCAACGTCAACAGCCCGCAGCCGAAGATCGACCGCAACCGGATGGTGCTGACGTTCACCAAGGTCGACGGCGAGTGGAAGGTCGACAAGGTCGACCTCACCTAGCCCTTGTGCGCTGAATGACGCTCTCAGTCCGTCATCTGGACTGAAAGCGTCATTCAGCCTTCCCTGTGCGCTCAGGCCAGGTTGATGACGTCCTCGCCGGGTGAGTCGGCGTAGAGTTCCTCGATCTCGGCCTTGTACTTGTCCGCGATGGGCTTGCGCTTGAGCTTCAGCGTGGGGGTGAGCTCCACGCCACCCGGCTCCCACTCGGCGGCCACGATCCGGAACCGCTTGATCTGCTCCACACGCGACAGGCGCTCGTTGCCCTCCTTGGCCGCCCTGGTGATCTCCTCGCGCACCTCGGGGCGCTTGGCCACAGCGGCGACCGAGGTGTCCGACATGCCGAGCGAGCTCGCGCGAGCGGCAGCCGCATCGGGGTCGAGCACGATCAGCGCGGTGACGTAGGGCCGGTTGTCCCCGATGGCGACCGCCTGGCCGATCAGCGAGGACGCCGCCTTCATCGCGTTCTCGATGTTGGTCGGCGACATGTTCTTGCCGGCCTCGTTGATGATCAGTTCCTTCTTGCGGTCGATGATCTTGACGAAGCCCTCGGAGTCGATCTCGGCGATGTCGCCGGTGTGCAGCCAGCCGTCGGAGTCGATCGTCTCGGCCGTCTTCTCCGGCTGCTTGCGGTAGCCGCGCATCAGTACGGGACCGCGGACGAGGAGCTCGCCGTCGTCTGCGAGCTTGACCTCGGCCCTGGAAACGGCCTTGCCGACCGTGCCGATCTTGGTCGCGCCCGCCGCGTTGCTCGTGGTGGCACCTGTGGACTCCGACATGCCCCAGACCTCGTAGACGGGGATGCCGAGCCCGTGGAAGTACTCCAGAACCTCAGGCGGGATCGCCGACGCGCCGGAAGCAGCCCAGCGTATGCGGTCGAGACCGAGTGTGTCCCTGAGCTTGGCCAGTACGAGCTTGTCGGCAAGCGCGCTCTGTGCGCCGAGCAGGCCTGCGGGCTGCCTTCCTGCCAGACGCTCCCTGGCGGCCTTGATGCCGGTCTCGATCGCCCAGTTCGCCAGCTTCTTCTTGACCGGGCTGGGCTCCTCGGCGAGCTTCGCCTCGATACCCGCCTTGATCTTCTGCCACACGCGGGGCACCGCGAACCAGATCGTCGGGCGGGCGTCGGGAAGGGCCCCTGCGATCGCCTTCGGGTCGGCCACGCTGGTGATCTGCATGCCGCGCATGATGCCCGCGTAGTGGCACGCGACCCGGTCTGCGATGTGCGCGGACGGTAGGTAGGAGGCTGTGCTGTCGTCCGGTCCGACCTCGAGGATCGGGATGAGGGCGTTGACCTCGGCGACGATGCTGCTGTGCGGGATCTCCACGCCCTTGGGCGGTCCGGTGGTGCCGGACGTGTAGATCAGCGTCGCGATGTCGTCCGGCCGCACGGCTCGCCAGGCCGCCTCGAAGTCGAAGCCCTCACTGCTGCGCGACTCGAGGTCGGAGAGGCTGATGGAGGAGTCCGACCCGCCGTCCACGGTGACGATGTGCTCGATGCCGGTCTCGGCATTGGTGATCGGTTGAAGGAACTGCTGTTCGGTGATCACGACCGCGTTCTCGGCGTTGGAGAACAGGTAGTTGATCTGCTCGGGGGTGCTGGTGTTGTAGATGGAGAACGGCGTAGCTCCCAGATGCAGGGCGGCCGTGTCGACGAGATTGAACTCGGGACGGTTGGTCAGCATGATGCCGACGGTGTCGCCGCGCTTGACGCCGAGCGCGGACAGGCCGGTCGCGATCGCGCGCACCCGATCCGCGTACTCCCGCCACGTGATCTCGATCTGTCCACCAGGAACCCGTAGCGCCACAGCGTCCGGTCGCATCGACGCGGTACGCTGGAACGCCTCACACAACGTGCTCACGGTTCCACCTGCGGGATGCGGGCAGGTGATCTCGTCAGCGTTGGTCATATCCGGCCTCCGGTCGGTTGTCGTGTACGCACGGGCAGTGCTGCCACGGCCACTTGGTCCTGGTAGGAGCATCCTAGTGGCCGGTGTACGCTGTCCCGCTCAGACGCACGGCGATCGTGACAAGATCGCAGCAGTGCAGGGTAGTGGCCAGTATCCCCGTGCAGTTGTCATTCCGTCAACGAGCGAGTCCGTCGTGGGATACACCCCGCGTGCTTCGCGGTACGTCGACACGTACCGTGGGGACTTTACGCCAGAACAGGCAACTCGAAGGGAAATCCCATGCTTGCGATGACGGATGTCGCCGCCGAGGCGATCAACGCGCTGACCGAGGAGAACGAGGAGCAGACCGACGCCGGTCTCCGGATGGCCGTGGACCAGGCCTCCGACGGTGGCGCGCAGCTGTCGCTGTCGGTGGCGACGACTCCGGAGGAAGGCGACCAGGTGGTCAGCAGCGAGAGCGGTGCGAAGGTCTTCCTTGAGCAGCAGGCGGCTCAGCTTCTCGAGGACAAGGTCCTCGACGTGCAGAAGGACGAGGAAGGGCAGCTCAACTTCACCATCTCGCAGCAGGAGTCCTGAGGACCCGGCTGCGATGACCACCCGGTCGCCGTGACGGCACGGTCGTGATGACGACCCAGCCGTGATCCTGACGCCGGTGAGGACCATCACCGCCGGGTGGTCACCGAGCGTAGGAAGAAGCCGACGTTGGCGGGGCGTTCGGCCAGCCTGCGCATGAAGTACGGGTACCAGTCGTCGCCGTACGGTACGTACACCCGCACGGTGTGGCCGGCTCGCGCCAGGCGCAGATGCTCGTCAGGGCGCACCCCGTGGAGCATCTGGAACTCGTACTCATCCGGGCCGCGGCCGTGTTCGGCGGCGAGCGTGCCCGCGATGGCGATCATGCGCGGGTCGTGTGTGGCGATCATCGGGTAGGCGCTGCTGGCCATCAGCGTGCGCAGGCACCGCACGTAGGAGTGGTCGACCGCGTTCTTGCTCCGGAAAGCAACGGACTCGGGCTCCTGGTAGGCACCCTTGCACAGCCGGACCCGGGTTCCTTCGGCCGCGAGCTCGGCGCAGTCCGTCTCGGTGCGGCGCAGGTAGGACTGCAGTACGGCTCCCACCCAGGGGAAGTCGGCGCGCAGTGTGCGCAGGATACCCAGCGTGGAATCCACCGTCGTGTGATCCTCCATGTCGAGGGTGACGGTGGTACCCGCGGTCCCGGCGGCCCGGCAGATGCGGTAGGCGGCGTCGGTCGCGACTCGCTCGCCGTCACTGCGCAGGGACTGCCCGAGTGCGGACAGCTTCACCGACACCTCGACGGCAGCAGCCAGCCCTGCCTCGGCCAGTGCCTCGAGTACGCTCTCGTAGGCTTGCACGGTCGTGCTGACCTGGGCCACCTCGGTGATGTCCTCGCCGAGGTGGCCCAGGGACACCCGTAGCCCTGAGTGGACCAGCTCGGCAGCGGTGTTCAGCGCGTCGTCGACGCCGGTTCCGGCGACGAACCGGCCGACGACACGCTGGGTGAGCGGGTTGTGCTCGACGAATCGCCGGATGGTTGCCGAGCGACTGGCGAGCAGCAAGCTGGATCGCAGCATCTCCACCTCTCGGTTCGGGTGCGTGGTCCGGCAACGGTATACGCTACGGCCGCGCTCGATCCCGTGTGTTACCGAATCGACTACGCTTCGGGCCACGTCCTTGTCGTGCTCGAGGACGTGGCGGGACCGGCTCGGTGCGTCCCGCGGCCCCGCTCCACGGGACGGCGTTCCCGGCTGGCGGCGGCGACTACGGTGGGATGTGTGGACATCTCGCTGCCGGATCTGACGTCGCGCGGCGCAGCGTTCGCCGGGTTCTGGTCCGAGCCGCACTACTGCACGTTGAGCACCCCGCGCACGGGTGGCCCCCCACATGTCGTACCGGTCGGGGTGACGCTGGATGTCGAGCGCGGGGTCGCGAGGGTGATCTGCGCACGCACATCGGACAAGGCACGGCTGGTCGCCGACGGCGGCGAGCGGGGGATTCCGGTTGCCCTGTGCCAGATGGACGGTCGCCGGTGGTCCACACTGGAAGGACGCGCCCTGTTGCGGGACGACCGGTACGCGGTGGCCGAGGCCGAGCGGGAGTACGCCGAGCGGTACCGGACGCCGACGGTCGACCCGTTGAGGGTGGTCCTCGAAGTGCTCGTGACCGGGGTGCGCGGCACCGTGTGACGGGCCGCGAACCGCGGGTGAGTCGCGGCCGCCGTGGAGCAGGTGACGGGGATGTCTGGGATCCTGGCCGGGGTGAATGGGTTGAGCTATCCGTGAGGACACCGATGGACCTGCATGCGGACCTGGAAGCGCACGTACGCGGTGATGTGGACTTCTCCAGCAGGCGGCGCGCCGAGTACAGCTCGGACGCGTCCAACTACCGGCGCACCCCGCTCGGTGTCGTGTACCCGGTGGACCGGGACGACGTGGCAGCGGCCGTCGCGGTCTGCGCCCGTCACGACGTGCCCGTCACGAGCAGGGGCTCGGGCACCTCGATCGCGGGGAACGCGGTCGGCGAGGGAGTGGTCGTCGACCTGTCCCGCTACCTCACCCGGATCGTGTCCGTCGACCCCGAGGCACGGACCGCGACCGTGGAGCCGGGCGTCATCCCGGACGTGCTCAACAGCGCGGTGGCCGAGCACGGGCTGCGCTTCGGTCCCGACCCGTCGACACACGGGCGGTGCACGGTCGGCGGGATGATCGGCAACGACTCCTGCGGCTCCCACTCGGTGGCCTGGGGCCGGACCTCGGACAACGTGGTCGCGCTCGAGGTGCTGTGCTACGACGGCACCCGGCTGTCGGTCGGTGCAGGCCACGAGCCCGCAGCGGAGGGCGGCGACGCGCCGGGCGGCCGGGCCGAGGCCATCCACGCCGGGCTGCGCGAGCTGGTCGACCGGCACCGCGCGGCGCTGCGCACCGAGCTGGGCCGGTTCTCCCGCCAGGTGTCCGGCTACGGCCTGCATCACCTCCTGCCGGAGAACGGCGCCGACCTCGCACGAGCCCTTGTGGGGTCCGAGGGCACCTGCGCGATCGTGCTGTCGGCCACGGTGCGCCTGGTGCGGGTTCCGCGGGAGGAACGCCTGGTGGTCGCCGGCTTCGACGACTCGGTCGCGGCCGCGGACGCGGTGCCGCGCGTCCTCGACCACCGGCCGCTGACCTGTGAGGGAATGGACGATCGGATCCTCGACGTGCTGCGGGTCCGGCGACCGGAGTCCATCCCGCAGGGCGTGTTGCCCGAGGGCACAGCCTGGTTGCTGATCGACGTCGACGGCTCGGCCGAACGCGCCGAGGAGCTGGCGGGGGAGCTGGCCGGGATGGCCGGCGTGCGGGGAGTCACCACGGTGGCCGACCCCGCCAAGCGCCGGGCCGTGTTCAAGATCAGGGAGGACGGTTCGGGGCTGGCGACGCGCTCGCCGGACGGAACCATGTCGTGGCCCGGTTGGGAGGACGCCGCCGTACCACCCAGGAACCTGGGTGCCTACCTGCGGGACTTCCATCACCTGCTGGACGAGCACGGGCTGTTCGGTGTGGTCTACGGGCACTTCGGCGAGGGCTGCCTGCACGTGCGGCTCGACTTCGACCTCTCCAGCGAGCGGGGTGTGCGGCGTTTCGAGGAGTTCATGAGCGCGGCCGCCCGGCTCGTCGTCCGGCACGGCGGGGCGCCGTCCGGCGAGCACGGCGACGGCAGGGCACGTTCGGCGCAGCTGCCCGCGATGTACTCCGCGGAGATGCTCACCGCATTCGCCGAGTTCAAGGCGATCTGGGACCCGGACAACCGGATGAACCCCGGCATCATCACCGACCCCGACAAGGAGTCCGCCGGGCTGCGCATGGGGCCGGAGAACACCTGGCGGTCGCTGCCGACATCGCTGGAGCTGCACGAGGACGGCGGGAGCATCGGCACGGCCGTGCACCGCTGTATCGGCGTGGGCAAGTGCCTGAACACCTCGGGCGGGGTGATGTGCCCGAGCTACCGCGCGACGAGGGACGAGAAGGACAGCACCAGGGGGCGGGCCCGTGTGCTGCAGGAGATGATCCTGGGCGAGCTGGTGACGGACGGCTGGCAGTCCGAGGAGGTGGGCGAGGCCCTCGACCTGTGCCTGTCCTGCAAGGGATGTAAGAGCGACTGCCCGGTCGGTGTCGACATGGCCACCTACAAGACCGAGTACCTGTACCAGCGTTACCGGGGCAAGCTGCGCCCGGCCGCGCACTACTCGATGGGCCGGCTGCCCTCGCTCGCCCGGCTGGCCTCCCGGATGCCGCGCCTGGTCAACGCGATCTCCTCCGCACCGTTTCGCGGAGCGCTCAAGCGGGCCGGCGGGATCGCGCCGGAGCGTGAGCTGCCCCGCTTCGCCGAGCAAACGTTCCTGGACTGGTTCGCGCGCCGCCCGGAGACCGGCGGCGCCGCGCGTGCGAACGACACAGGGCGGACGGTGCTGCTGTGGGCGGATACCTTCACGAACTACTTCTCCCCCCAGGTCGGGGCCGCTGCGGTGGAGGTGCTGGAAGCCGCGGGGTTCGAGGTGCTCGTGCCGAGGCGCGCGCGGTGCTGCGGGTTGACGTGGATGAGCACCGGTCAGCTCGACACCGCGCGCAGGAAGCTGCGCCGCTCGATCGATACGGCGGCGCCGCACGTCGAGGCAGGCGTGCCCATGGTGGTGCTCGAACCGAGCTGCGCGGCGCTGTTCCGCTCCGATGCCACCGAGCTGCTCGGCGACGCCCCGGATGTGCGCGCGGTTGCCGGAGCCACCCACACCCTCGCCGAGTTCCTGCGTGAGCACGCCGGCGACTGGACCCCGCCCGACGTGGGCGGGTCGGCCAGGGTGCAGGTGCACTGCCACCAGCACGCGATCATGGGGGCGAGCGCCGATGAGGGGCTGCTGCGCGCGGCTGGCGTCGAGGCAGCGCAGCTCGACGCCGGGTGCTGCGGGCTTGCCGGGAACTTCGGGTTCGAGCGCGGGCACTACGAGACGTCGCGGCTGGTCGCCGAGCACGGCGTGCTGCCGGCGGTCCGGGCCGCGCCCTCCTCCGCAGCGATCGTCGCCGACGGGTTCAGCTGCCGGACCCAGCTCGACCAGCTGGCCGGGATGCCCTCGGCGCACCTCGCGGAGGTGCTTGCCGAGGGGCTGCGCGCCCAGCGGGGCCAGCAGCGGACACAGCAACAGCGGGGATGAACCGCGGCCCGGGAGATCGACTGTACTGCGTCAGCGGCGTGACACCGTGGAGTCGTGCAGGTCGTAGACGGCAGGCACCAGTTCGACGCCCTGGCCTGACGCGGCCTCCCGGATGATCGCCGAGCGTTCGGTCAGCTGCGCGGTCACGCGGCGGGCCTGGTTCTCGACGCACGCGTCGATGAACCGCTCGCGCTCGGCCTGCGGCGCGGTGGTTGGCTTCTCCTGGTCGGCTTGCGGCGCAGTGGCAAACACAGTTGCCTCGATGGCGCGGGCGATCGTGCTCACCGAGCCGGTGTAGGTGGCGCCGTCGCGCACCAGGTCGACCGCTGCCGAGACGGCCCCGCACCCGGTGTGTCCGAGCACCACGACCAGCCGCACTCCGAGGTACTCCACCGCGTACTCGATGCTGCCGACGACGGACTCGTCGAGTACCTCACCGGCCGTCCGGATGGTGAACAGGTCGCCGAGCCCGCGGTCGAAGACGACTTCGGGAGGTACTCGCGAGTCCGCGCAGGCCAGCACGCAGGCGAACGGGTCCTGGCCGTCGACGAGCTCCTCGCGGCGTTCGGCGTCCTGGTGCGGGTGCCGCTGGCGTGCCTCGGCGAACCGGGCGTTGCCCGCGAGCAATGTTCGCCATGCGGTTTCCGGATCCGCCGAGGTTTCCGGAAGGGAGCCCGCCGCGGCCGGACCGGCGGAGGCGACCATGCCTGCCGTTGCCGCGGCTGTCATGCCGAGCACGCGCCTGCGGCCGAGCCGGACCGATGCTGGATTCATAGGGTAGTCGGTCATGCGGGTACGGTAGCGAACCGGTCCGGTGCGCCTCCGCCGACCGGCCGAGTCCCGGTGGTGCCAGGGCGGTAGTTGATCGCGTTAACGCTGGGGTGGTAGACATTCGTCACATTACTCGGAGTCGCGGAGGGGTTAGGCCTGGATGACGGTGTTCGGCATGGACGTCGACACCGGGACGCTGCTCATCCCGGTGTTCGCCGGACTGATCGGCTACGCCACGAACTGGCTGGCCATCAAGATGATGTTCAAGCCGATCGACTTCGCAGGCTGGAAGATGCCGTTCAGGATCCTCGGCTTCCCGGTGTTCGGTTGGCAGGGAATCATTCCCTCGAAGGCGGCGAAGATGGGCAGTATCGCTGTCGACACGGGGTTGGCGAAGCTGGGCACGATGTCGGAGTTCTACCGGGAGCTGGACCCGGAGGAGCTGGCAGCACAGATCGTGAAGACCTCTCGCAGCGAGATCCATTCGATGATCGACGACATCATCGCTCGCGAGTACCCGGACCTGTGGGCCCAGCTCCCGCTCGTGCTCAAACAGGCCGTGCACAGCAGGATCGAGGCCGAACTTCCCGACGCGGTCCGCCGGGTCACCGACGAGATGGGCGAGCACATCGACCGGCTCGTCGACCTCAAGCTGATGGTCATCCGGCATATGGAAGCCAACCCCCGCCTGATGAACCGGATCTTCCTCGAGGTCGGAGCCAAGGAGTTCCGTTTCATCATCCGCTCAGGGGCCGTGTTCGGTTTCGTGCTCGGCGTCATCCCCATGCTGATGTGGCAGTTCGCCCCGCAGTGGTGGACGGTGCCGCTCGGCGCGGCTGTGGTCGGGTACCTGACCAACTGGCTCGCGCTGAAGGTGATCTTCACCCCGGTGAACCCAGTCAAGATCGGCCCGTTCACCGTGCAGGGGCTGTTCCTCCGGCGCCAGGCCGAGGTCTCGGACGTGTACTCCGGGATCATCGCCCACGAGGTCGTGACGATGAGCAACATCGCGGCGGAGATGTTCCACGGCCCGGACGGTGACCGCACCTACCGGCTCATCGCGGACACCTTACGGCCGATCGTGGACCGCACGGTCGGTGTCGCTCGCCCCATGGTGCGCGCGGCGACAGGCAGCCACTACGACGCCATCCAACGCAACATCGCGGCAGGGACCGTCGGTCACACCATCGAGTCGCTCACCGACGAGGAGTTCGTCAAGGGCCGGGCCGAGAAGCTGCACGCGCTGCTTGCCGGTCGGATGCGGGAGCTGCCGCCCGAGGAGTTCGCCGACATGCTGCGCTCGGCGTTCCGCGAGGACGAGTGGCAGCTGATCGTGGTCGGCGCGGCGCTCGGTTTCCTCGCAGGGCTCTTGCAGTTGTCCACCACGTTGTGAAGGGTGGTGCCAGGAGGAGACTATGGCAATGATCCGGGTGGTACGTGATGGCTGGGCATGAGACCGGGCATGAGACCGGGCATGACACGGGGCAGGGCCGGAGCACAACCGGTCCGGGTCTCGGTGACGTGCTGGACATCTCGGTGCGGCTGACGGGGACGGCGCTGTCGGTCGCGGGCAGGCTCGGCACCGATGTGGCCACGCACGCGGTGTCGGTCAGCAGGGACGTCGTCGAGGGCGCGTGGGAGGGCCGGCCGCCCGCGGAGCTGGCAGGCGTCGTGCTGCACGGATGGGTGCGGGGAGTGCGCAAGGCGTTCGGTCTCGACTCCGACGGGTACGGCACCGACGAGCGGTTCGGCGGTCCCATGCCCGCGCCGGCCACCCCGCTGCCTGGGCAGGCGCGTTCGGCGGTCATCGAGATGCCTGCGACCCCCGCGAACGGGCGCGCGCCGCAGGGCGCGCGGAGCGAGCTCCGGCAACGTGGCCAGGAGCTGCTGTACCGGTCGACGGCGTTGGACGACCCGGACGAGCATCCGGCGCTTGCGGTGATCCTGCGCGAGCTCAGCCCGGACGAGGCACGCATCATCCGTTACCTGGCCGCCGCAGGGCCGCAGGCGCTGGTGGACGTGCTCGCGCACAACCCGATGTCGCGCAAGCAGCGCGAGATGTTGCACCATTTCTCGCTGCTGGGCAGGGAAGCCGGGTGCATCCGCCCCGAGCGGGTCCCGGTGTACCTGGACAACCTGGTACGGCTGGGGCTGATACACGTACGGCCGTACCGGTTGCGTGGCCAGCCGAACTACGACCTGCTCTACGCGCAGCCGGAGATGAAGCAGATCCGCAGGCCCGGCGGGCGGCTGGTGCGGCTCAAGACCGTGCACAAGGGCGTCGAACTGTCCGAGTTCGGCAAGGAGCTGTTCTGCCGGTGCCTGGAGACCGAACAACACCGGATCGCCGCCTCGCCGGGCAAGCTCTGACCGGTGGGGCACGAGCCGCGCGGTAGCACGGAGTGTGTATACGGGGCACTTTGTGTCACGGACGGGCCGGTTCTAGAGTTGATCCGTGGTAAACAGAGGCGCCTTCCAGCAGTCCGTCCGATCGTTACTCCGCGAGAACCTCCTCGACGCCGCGCGTGAGGTCGTGATCACGGGGGGCTGGAGCCGGCTGCGCATGGCCGGTATCGCCGGGCAGGTCGGGGTGAGCCGGCAGACGGTGTACAACGAGTTCGGCAACAAGACCGGCCTCGGCGAGGCGCTCGTCTTCCGGGAGGCCGAGGTGTTCCTCGCAGGGGTGTCCGAACGGCTGGAGATGCACCCGGACGACCTGGCCAAGGCGATCGAGTCGGCTGTGGAGTTCACCCTGTCCGAAGCGGCGGAGAATCCGCTGCTGAAGGCCGTGCTTACCGCGACCCGTGGGGGCGCAGGGGAAATGCTGCCCTTCCTGACGACGCGGTCCGAACCGATCCTGTCCGCTGCGACCGATGTCCTGCTCGGCTTCGTGACCCGGAACTGGCCGGACCTCGCACTGACCGAGCAGCAGCGGAAGATCGTCGTCGAGTCCGTGGTGCGGCTCGTGGTCAGTCACGTGATGATGCCGCTCGGCTCCGCGCAGGAGATCGCCGAACAGGTCTCGTGGCTGGTAGACAGGGTGGCCGGGACGGAGGCGAGCGAGCGCTCCTGACGACCACGGACCTGCGGCGAGAGGGGCCTGCGCCATGCGCGATGACCATGCGTTCGACACCACGGCAGTGCACGCGGGGGAGCGGCGCCCCGGGCCGGAAGGCTCCGTCGTGTTTCCCATCTACCCGGGCACCGTGTATGCCCCGGCCGACGGTGACGGCTACGGCGATATCCGTTACCCCCGACTGAGCTCCACACCCTCGCAGGTGTACCTGCACGACAAGCTCGCGGAGCTGGAGGGAGCCCACACCGCGATCGCGACATCCTCCGGCATGGCCGCGATCACGACGAGCCTGCTCAGCGTGCTTCGTGCGGGGGACCACCTCATCGCGGGCGACGTGTTGTACGGCGGCACCGCCGGGTTCCTGTCGCACTTCGCCGAGCGGTTCGGCTGGACGTACACGCTGGTCGACCCGGGCAGGCCGGATACATGGGAAGCGGCCCGCACCCCGCGTACGAGGGCATTCCTCGTCGAGTCGATCACCAACCCGCTCGTGCGGGTCGGCAGGCTCGCCGAGGTGGCCGAGTTCTGCCGCGAGCACGGGCTGGTCAGCATCATCGACAACACCTTCGCCAGCCCTGTCAACTTCCGGCCGCTCGCTGCCGGCTTCGACCTGTGCGTGCACAGTGCCACCAAGTACCTCGGCGGCCATTCCGACCTCGTCGCCGGGTGCGTCGCGGGTGTGGAGGACCTGATGGGCGAGGTGCGTACGAGCCTCAACTACCTCGGTGGCAGCCTCGACCCGTACGTCGGGTTCCTGCTCGCCAGGGGACTGAAGACCCTGTCGGTGCGGGTGCGCGCGCAGAACGACAACGCGCTCGCGCTGGCGAGCTTCCTCGCGGACCATCCCCGGGTCGCCGAGGTGCACTACCCGGGCCTGCCCTCGCACCCCGACCACGGGCATGCCAGCGAGCTCATGGACGGGTTCGGCGGCATGCTCAGCCTGCGCCTGCACGGCGGGGCGGAGGCGGCCGAGACGTTGCTCAAGTCGGTCACCATCCCGGCGTCGGGGCCCAGCTTGGGCGGCGTGGAGTCGCTGGTCACGCGGCCCGTCACCACGTCACATGCCGCGCTGACCCGGGAGGAGCGCGAGGCGGCCGGGGTGACGGACGATCTGGTGCGGGTCAGCTGCGGGATCGAGAGCTCCGCCGACCTGATCGCGGACTTCCGGCAGGCGCTCGAGGTGGTGTGACGGTACGCGTCCAGCGCCTGATCGCAGGCGCGCCCGCGATCGGATGTGCCGCGAGGGGTGCGGCCTCACCCCGATGATCGATAGGTTGATCGCTGTCAGTCCAGCGGCGAAGGAGCGTGCATGGTTCAGGCCTTGATCGCACGGGGAGTGCACACCGATCCGGAAGTCACCGAGATCGAGCTGCCCCAGCCGGGCAGCAACGAGGTGAGCGTGGCCGTACGGGCCGCAGGGGTGTGCCACTCGGACCTGTCGATGATCGACGGTGTGCTGCACCCATCGTTCCCGCTCGTTCTCGGGCACGAGGCGTCCGGGGTGGTCACCGCGACGGGAGCGGATGTCACGCGCGTCGGTGTCGGCGACCATGTCGTACTCAACTGGACCCCTCCGTGCCGGAGCTGCTGGTTCTGCGAACACGCCGAACCCTGGCTCTGCACCGCGACCGAGGGTGTCGCCTCGCTGCCGAGGGGCGCGCTCGCCGACGGCACACCCACCCATGTGACGTTGGGCGTCGGCGCGCTCGCCGAGCAGGTCGTGATCGGGGAGAACGCGGTGATCCGCATCCCGGACGAGCTGCCGCTCGCGGAGTCGGCGCTGATCGGGTGCGCGGTGGTGACCGGAGTAGGGGCAGTGCGCAACAACGCGCGGGTGCGCCCCGGCGAGTCGGCTGTGGTGGTGGGTCTCGGAGGTGTCGGCCTGGCGGCCATCGCCGGTGCCAGGCTGTCCGGAGCCGACCCGGTCATCGGCATCGACTCCTCCGAGTCCAAGCGGGAACTGGCCCTCGCCGCAGGCGCGACGCACTTCCTGCAGGCGGGTGACCGGGCGGCGAAGGAGGCTCGCAAGCTCACCGGGGGCAGGGGCGCCGACGTCGCGCTGGAGTGTGCCGGCCGTTCGGCGGCGATCCGCACCGCGTGGCAGAGCTCGCGTCGGGGAGCGCGCGTCGTCATTCTCGGTGTCGGTTCCGCGGACGACCACGTCAGCTTCAGCGGCCTCGAGCTGTATCACTTCGCGCGGTCGATCAGTGTCTCGGTCTACGGTTCTGCCGATCCGGATGTCGACGTGCCGAAGCTCGCCGAGTCGGTGCGCACCGGTGAGCTCGATCTGGACACCTTCGTGACCGATCGCGTCGGCCTGTCCGAGGCGCCTGCGGCGTTCGACCGGATGCGCCGCGGCGAGGGTGGCCGCTCGCTCGTGCTGTTCGACTGAACCGTGTGGTCGCCGGTGCGCGACCGGCGATGAGCGCGCAGGCGTGTGTGACGCGGTCGGGACTGTCGAGCTTCCCGCTCGGGGCGGGTAATCCGTCCTTCGTATACCTGCGTATGCCTGCGCGTGCCTTCGCAGAGTTTTACAAGTAGGCAAATGTGTCTTCTTTGCTTGACACTAGTACCGCACATGTCTAATCTCAGGACACAGTTTGGCGATTGTGTAAACCCGGTCTCGTCGTGCACGGTCCGGGAGTCCGTGAGGAGGCTGTGTCATGACGTCGGCGACCGCGGATCACGGCACGGGAGAGACGGCGGCGTGGCGGGACGGGAAGCGCTACGCGTGGTTGCTCGGGCTCGTCGTGCCCGCGATCCCGTTCCTGGCCTGGGGGCTGGTGTCGGCGACGGGTCTCGGCGCGTTCTGGTGGTTGGGCCCGGTCATCGTGTTCGTGCTCATCCCGCTGATCGACGTCGCCGTCGGAACCGACGCGGAGAACCCGCCGGACGAGCTGATCGAATGGCTCGAGCAGGACCGGTACTACCGCTGGGTGACGTACCTGTACCTGCCGATCCAGTACGCGGGGCTGGTGCTGGCCTGCTGGTTGTGGACCACGTACCCGATGACGCTCGTCGACAGGGTCGGCCTGGCGGTATCCGTCGGCGTCGTCGCGGGTATCGGTATCAACACCGCGCACGAGCTGGGCCACAAGAAGGAGAAGCACGAGCGGTGGCTGTCCAGGGTCGCGCTGGCGCAGTCCTGCTACGGGCACTTTTTCATCGAGCACAACCGCGGGCACCACGTCCGCGTCGCGACCCCGGAGGACCCGGCGAGCTCGCGGTTCGGCGAGACGTTCTGGGGGTTCCTGCCGCGTAGCGTGGTCGGCAGCCTGACATCGGCGTGGTCGCTGGAGAAGGCCCGGCTCGCGCGGCAGAACAAGAGCCCGTGGACGCTGCGCAACGACGTCCTCAACGCCTGGGCGATGTCGGGTGTGCTGTTCGCCGGGCTGACCGTGGCCTTCGGCCCGGCCGTGCTGCCGTACCTGGCCGTCCAGGCGGTGTTCGGGTTCTCGCTGCTCGAGGTGGTCAACTACCTGGAGCACTACGGCCTGCTGCGGCAGAAGACCGACAGCGGCCGCTACGAACGCGCGGCGCCGCGGCACAGCTGGAACAGCAACAACGTCGCCACCAACGTGTTCCTCTACCACCTGCAGCGGCACAGCGACCACCACGCCAACCCGACGCGCCGGTACCAGGCCCTGCGGGACTTCGAGCAGGCTCCGCAGCTGCCGGCAGGCTACGCGTCGATGATCGTCTGTGCCTGGATCCCTCCATTGTGGCGGAAGGTGATGGACAGGCGGGTCCTCGCGCACTACGACGGCGACGTCACCCTGGCCAATATCGACCCGCGCAACCGGGGCAAGGTGCTGGCCAGGCACGGCGGCGTGACCGAGGCGCCAGCCGCGAGCTCGGCGGGCTCGGCGGGCTCGGCAGGCTCGGCCGTCGAGGGGGGTGCGCGATGAGCGCCTACCGGTGCCCCGTGTGCGACTACACCTATGACGAGCGGACCGGAGACGCGCGCGAAGGCTTTCCCGCAGGCACCGCATGGGCCGAGGTGCCCGACGACTGGTGCTGCCCGGACTGCGGGGTGCGGGAGAAGGTGGATTTCGAGCCGGCCGGGTAGCCGTGACGCAGGCACGGACCGCGGAACAGGGAAGGAGGATGTCATGAAGATCTACCGTTGCGAGGTGTGCGGGTTCGAGTACGACGAGTCACAGGGCTGGCCCGATGAGGGGATCGCGCCGGGCACGAAATGGGAGGACATTCCCGAGGACTGGTGCTGCCCGGACTGCGGTGCCGCCAAGGCCGACTTCGTGATGGTCGAGGTGAGTCCGGCATGACCGCTGCCAGCGGTGTCGACGCGGCGAGCACGATCGCCGTCGTCGGCACGGGCGTCGCTGGGACAACGGCGGCGCTGACCCTGCGCAACGCGGGCTTCACAGGCCGGGTGGTGCTGATCGGCGACGAGCCGGACGAGCCCTACCGCCGCCCACCGCTGTCGAAGGACGTCCTGCGGGGCACGATGTCACCGGGGCGGACCCGGCTGCGTGCGCCGGACACGTGGAGCCAGCACAGCATCGAGCTGCGCACCGACACCCGGGTGTCCGGAGTAGACGCCGAGGCGCGGCGGATCATCTTCGCCGACGGCACGGGCCTGGACTTCGACCGGATCCTGCTGGCCACCGGCGGCCTGCCCAAGGTGCTCCCGCAGGCGCGCGGGGTCGGCGGCGTGTACACGCTGCGCACGCTGGCCGACGTGTCCGCACTGCACGGCGTGCTGGCGGCGGGGAGCAGGCTGCTGGTCATCGGCGCCGGTCTGATCGGATCCGAGGTCGCGGCGACCGCCCGCGACATGGACTGCGCGGTGACCGTGCTCGAGGCACAGCCCGCGCCGCTGTCCCGTGTGCTCCCCCGGGAGATCACCCGGGTGTACGAGGAGCTGCACAGGGCGTCCGGAGTGGACCTGCACACCGGCGTCGACGTCCGCGAGCTGATTCATGAGGGGGATCAGCTCGCGGCGACCGACGCCGGCGGCCGGGTCCACTCCGCCGACGCCGCCGTCGTCGCCGTCGGCCTGGATCCCCGCACCGAGCTCGCCGAGCACGCGGGTATCGCCACCGGTGACGGCATCATCGTCGACGAGCACTTCGCGACCTCGGCACCCGGCGTGTACGCCGCCGGGGACGTCGCGAACCACCCCAACCACGTCCTCGGTGGACGGCAACGCGTCGAGCACTGGCTCAACGCTCAGGAGCAGGGCGCCGCAGCGGCGCGGGCCATGCTCGGTGACCGCACCCCGTACTCCTGCGTACCGTGGAGCTGGTCCGACCAGCACGGCGTCACGATGCACGTGTGCGGCTGGCCCGAGGCAGCCGAGGACCTCACGGTCCGGGGCGAGCCCGGCGCGCGGGACTTCACGGCGATCGCCCGCAGGCACGGCCGGGTGGTCGGTGCGGTCGGGATGAACCGGCCCGCCGAGCTGCGCGCGTTGCGCAAGGTGGTCTCCGCCGCACCGCACGCCGAGCAGGCGGTTCTGGCCGACCCGGCCACGGAGCTGGCCTCACTCGCCTCGCTCGAGGTCGCGGGCACCTCGAGCTGACGTGCCCGCGACCGGCAAGGAGATCATCGTGTCACCGTCGACGACGCGGGGTGCCGACGGCGCCCCCCTACCGGCAACGCGCGGAGGCGGGCGCCGCGCTCGCTACGCCGAGGCGACTCGCGCACTGTTGCAGGAGACGCTGTTCGACGCGGCGAGCGCGCTGCTCAGCGAACACCCCTGGTCGGCCGTCCGGATGGTCGATATCGCGCGGGCTGCAGGCGTGAGCAGGCAGACCCTGTACAACGAGTTCGGATCCCGGCAGTCCTTCGCCCAGGCCTACATCATCCACGAGGCCGAGAAGTTCCTCGCCGCCGTCCGGGACGCCATCCACACCCACCGCGACCGGCCCCGTGCCGCGGTCTCGGCTGCCGTGGAGGTGTTCCTGACGGCCGCGGCTTCCGAGCCCCTGATCGCGGCGATCGTCGCCGGCGACGAGAGCGACGGGCTGCTGCCGCTGGTCACCAACCAGGCAGGCCCTGTGCTGTCGTTCGCCACAGACAACGTGACCGCGTACCTCGCAACGATCTGGCCGGGCGTGGCCTCGCGGTCGCTGCGCCAGGTCGCCGAGCAGCTGGTACGGCTGGCCATCAGCCACGCCGCGTCACCGACGGCGGCTCCCGCCGAGGTCGGGGCCACGCTCGCCGAGGTGCTCGGGCCGCACCTCGACGAGCTGGTGACCGGGTCGGAGCAGTAGCCCCGCGCGGTCACGACCGCATCAAGAGTCCCCGGCCTCCAGGTCACCTTCCAGCTCGAGGTAGATCTCCCGCATCCTCGCAAGCAGCTCCGGGTCCGGCTCGGACCACAGCTCACGGTCGGCGGCCTCGGTCAACCGTTCCACGATGCCGCGCAGGGCCCACGGATTGGACGTGCGGAGGAACTCCTGGTTCTCCGCGTCGACGACGTAGGTCTCGGCGAGCTTCTCGTACATCCAGTCGTCGACCACCCCGGAGGTGGCGTCGAAACCGAACAGGTAGTCCACGGTGGCGGCGAGCTCGAACGCTCCCTTGTAACCGTGCTTGCGCATCGCAGCCAGCCAGCGCGGGTTGACCACGCGGGAGCGGAACACCCGCGCCGTCTCCTCCCCGAGGGTGCGGGTGCGTACCGCGTCCGGGGTGGTGCTGTCGCCGATGTAGGAGGCGGGCGAGGCGCCGCTGAGCGCCCGGACCGTCGCGATCATCCCGCCGTGGTACTGGAAGTAGTCGTCCGAGTCGGCGATGTCGTGCTCGCGGGTGTCGGTGTTCTTCGCCGCGATCTGGATGCGCCGGTAGGTGGACTCCATGTCCTGCCTGGCCGGTATCCCGTCGAGGTCCCTGCCGTAGGCGAAGCCGCCCCACACGGCGTAGACCTCGGCGAGGTCGGCGTCGTCGCGCCAGTTGCCCGAGTCCATCAGGGGAAGTAGGCCAGCGCCGTAGGTTCCGGGTTTCGAGCCGAACACGCGGGTGGTCGCGCGCCGCTCGTCGCCGTGCTCGGCGAGGTCCTCGCGCACGTGCGCGAGGACGAAGTTCTCCTCCTCCGGCTCGTCCAGCTCCGCGACCGCGCGGACCGCGTCGTCGAGCATCTCCACCACGTGCGGGAAGGCGTCCCGGAAGAACCCGGAGATCCGCACGGTCACGTCGACCCGCGGGCGCCCCAGCTCCTCGAGCGGGATGACCTCGATCCCGCTCACCCGGCGCGAGGCCTCGTCCCAGACCGGCGTGACACCGAGCAGCGCCAGCACCTCGGCTGCGTCGTCGCCGGCCGTGCGCATCGCCGAGGTTCCCCATACCGACAGGCCGACCGAGCGGGGCCAGTCGCCGGTGTCCTCGCGGTAGCGCTGCAGCAGCGACTCCGCGAGCGACTGACCGGTCTGGTAGGCGAGCCTGCTGGGAATCGCCTTGGGGTCGACGGTGTAGAAGTTGCGCCCGGTCGGCAGGACGTTCACCAGCCCGCGCAGCGGGGACCCGCTCGGACCGGCCGGGATGTACCCGCCGTCGAGGGCGTGCACCACCGAGCGCATCTCGCCGGTCGTCTCCGCGAGCCGGGGGACGACCTGGGTCGCAGCGAAGTCGAGCACGCCCGCCACGTCCTCGTTCGGGTCGCCGAGTACCTCCCGGCATACCTCGGGCACGGCCGCCCGCGTCCAGTCACGCTGTTCCATCGCCGCGACGAGCTGGTGTGCGGTCGACTCGATCGCGTCCACCTCGCTGCTCGCGGTGTCCGAGTTCTCCTTCAGGCCAAGCGCCGTGCGCAGGCCGGAGACTGCGTTGGCCTGCCCACCCCACATCTGCTGCGCGCGCAGCATGGCCAGCACGAGGTTGACGCGCTCCTCGCCCTCAGGGGCCTTGCCGAGCACGTGCAGGCCGTCGCGGATCTGGGCGTCCTTGACCTCGCAGAGCCAGCCGTCCACATGCAGCAGGAAGTCGTCGAACTCGGCGTCGTGCGGCCGTTCCGCGATGCCGAGGTCGTGGTCGAGCTTGGCGGCCTGGATCAGCGTCCAGATCTGCGCGCGGATCGCGGGCAGCTTCGCGGGGTCCATCGCGGAGATGTTGGCGTACTCGTCGAGCAGCTGCTCCAGCCGTGCAATGTCGCCGTAGCTTTCCGCGCGCGCCATCGGGGGGATCAGATGGTCGACGATGGTCGCGTGCGCCCGCCGCTTGGCCTGCGCGCCCTCACCGGGGTCGTTGATCAGGAACGGGTAGATCATCGGCACGCTGCCCAGCACGGCGTCCGGGGCGCAGGAGGCCGACAGGGCCGCGTTCTTGCCCGGCAGCCACTCCAGAGAGCCGTGCTTGCCAAGGTGCACCACGGCGTGCGCACCGAACCCGCCGTCGTCCTCCGCGGCCTCCAGCCAGCGGTAGGCGGCGAGGTAGTGGTGGCTGGGCGGCAGGTCGGGGTCGTGGTAGATCGCGATCGGGTTCTCCCCGAACCCGCGCGGCGGCTGGATCATGATCAGCACGTTGCCCGCCCGCAACGAGGCGAGCACGATGTCGCCCTCGGGGTTGTGGGTGCGGTCGATGAACTGCTCCCCGGGCGGCGGTCCCCAGTGCTCCTCGATCTGGCCGCGCAGGTCCTCGGGCAGGGTCTGGAACCATTCGCGGTAACGCGCGGCGGGCACCCGCACCGGGTTGCCGGCGAGCTGCTCCTCGGACAGCCACTCGGGGTCCTGCCCGCCCGCGGCGATGAGCGCGTGGATGAAGGCGTCACCCTCGGACCGGTCGGTGGGCTCCGCACCGTCCGGGGCCGTCTCCACCCCGGGGATGCCGTCGCCGAGGTCGTAGCCGTTCGCCCGCAGCGTGCGCAGCAGCTCCACGGCGCTGGCAGGGGTGTCCAGGCCGACGGCGTTGCCGACCCTGGAGTGCTTGGTGGGGTAGGCCGACAGGACCAGCGCGATCTTGCGCTGCTCCGGTGGCGTGTGCCGCAGCCGTGCGTGCGCGACGGCGATGCCGGCAACGCGTCCCGCCCGCTCGGCGTCCGGCACGTAGCGGGGCAGCCCGTCCTCGTCGGTCTCTTTGAAGGAGAACGGCACCGTGATGATCCGGCCGTCGAACTCGGGCACGGCGACCTGCGACGCCGCGTCCAGCGGGGACACGCCCTCGTCGTTGTCCCACCAGGTGTCCCGGTCGCTGGTCAGGCACAGCGCCTGGAGCGTGGGGATGTCGAGCTCGGCCAGTTCGGCGACATCCCAGGCCTCGTCGTCGCCACCCGCGCTGACCGCCGAGGGCCGTGATCCCCCGGCTGCGAGCACGGTGACCAGCAGCGCGTCCGCCTTGCGCAGCTGATCGATCATCTCCGGCTCGCGAGAGCGCAGGGTCGCGCAGTAGATCGGCATCGCCTGGCCGCCGGCGTCCTCGATCGCGCGGGACAGGGTCTCGACGAACGAGGTGTTGCCCGCGAAGTGGTGTGCCCGGTAGTAGAGGATCGCCACGACCGGACCGCTTGTGGTGCGTGGCTGACGGTCCAGCACCCCCCAGGCGGGCTGCTCGGCAGGCGGGTCGAAGCCGTCCCCGGTGAGCAACAGCGTGTCGGACAGGAAGCGGTGCAGCTGGGTGAGGTTTTCCGGGCCACCGTGCGCCAGGTAGGTGTGCGCCTCGCGGGCGATGCCGCCCGGCACGGTGGACAGCGCCATCAGCTCCGCGTTGGGGGCCTGCTCACCGCCGAGGACCACGACGTGCGCGCCGCTGGAGCGAACGATGTCCAGCCCTTCCTTCCAGTCGCGCTCGTCGCCGAGGATGCGCACGACGACGATCAGCGCGCCCTCCAGCATCGCGGGCAACTCGTCGAGCTCGATGCGGGCGGGGTTACCGAGGCGGTAGCCCATGTCGCTGGCACGGGCACTGAGCAGGTCGGTGTCCGAGGTGGACAGCAGAAGGATCACTGTGGTCTCGACTCCTCTCGGGGTGTCCTCGCCCCGTTCGGTCTGGTCATCACTGGCTGGAGTGTCCTGGCTCGGAGGATCGCCGCTCGCCCCGGCCTTCCAGGCGCACGCGCCCGTGACCTTATACGGGGTTCGCTTCCCTCTCACAGTGGCGGGACCGCCCCGGATTCGCACCGGGTTCCTCCACGACCAGCGGCAGGCTGGCACCTCACTCTTGCCCGGCGCGGGTGCCCGCGTCAAGCTGGGGTGGCCAACGACAACCTACAGTGGCAGGCATGTCCGATCCTCACCAAGCGACTCCGGCAGGCTACCGCCGCGGTGCGCGCGCTGATGCCTGCCCGGGTGCGCTGACCACGCACGAGGCGGCCGACGGGCAGCTCGCGCGGGTCAGGGTCCCCGGTGGTCGGCTCGGCGCGGGCCAGCTGCGCGAGCTCGCCGCGTGTGCCGAGGAGTTCGGTGACGGTGTGCTGCATCTGACATCGCGCGGCAACGTGCAGCTGCGCGGGCTGGGTGCCGATGCCGGCCTCGCGGACCGGATCGCGGCGGCGGGTCTGCTGCCCTCGGCGAGCCACGAGCGGGTGCGCAACATCGTCGCCTCGCCGTTGAGCGGGTTGAGCGGGGGAGTGGCCGACGTGCGCCCGCTGGCCGGCGAGCTGGACGAGGCGGTGTGCGCGCGCCCTGAACTGGCCTCACTTCCCGGGCGCTTCCTGTTCGGCCTGGACGACGGCAGGGCGGATGTGGCCGACGACCGGATCGATGCCTGCTGGTACGCGCTGGATGCCGGGACCGGGGCGCTGGTACTCGCAGGCCGGGACACCGGCCTGCGAGTACCAGCCGGGCAGGCCGCGGAGGCCCTCGTGGAGGCCGCCGCGGCATTCGGCCGCGTACGCGGCGACGCGTGGCAGGTGCGCGAGCTGGGCACGCGTGCCGACTGGATCGCGGTCGCGGTCGCGGCCCGGCTCGGTTCCGGGATCGGCTGCCCCCGGCAGACCCCGCGTGCGCTGCCGCGCTCGGCGGAGCCGCCGCTCGGCGCGACCCGACAGGACGACGGCGGGTGGCTGGTCGTGGCCGGGATCACGTTCGGTGCGCTCTCCGGTGCGCAGGCGCGCACGCTCGCCGGGCTCGCCGGGACGGTAACGCTCACGCCGTGGCGTTCGGTGGTCGTCGGCGATCTCGACGCCGACGCGGTGGACACGGTGACCGCGGGGCTCGACGCGGCCGGTTTCCTGCTCAGCCAGGGGGCGCCGGAGCACGCGGTCAGTGCGTGCATCGGCAGCCCGGGCTGCGCGAAGTCCCGCGCGGACGTGCGCGCCGACGTGAGTGAGGTCATGCGTACGGCAGGTGGGGCGCTTGCGGGCGCGGCGACGGCGGCACACTTCTCGGGGTGTGAGCGGCGCTGCGGGCGCCCGCGCGCCGAGCATGTGGACGTGCTCGCCGAGGACGGTGGCTACCGCGTCGACGGGGACTGGGTTCCCGTCGAGCGGCTGGCCGAGGCGCTCGCACGCGCGACGGACGCAGGCGGCGAGGCTGCCGCCGACCACGGGCACCCCGCCCGACCGGGCAGGTCGCAGCAGGAAAGGACCGGGTCGTGATCGACTACCTCCGCGACGGTTCGGAGATCTACCGTCGCTCGTTCGCCACGATCCGTGCCGAGGCCCAGCTCGACGGCTTGCCGCCCGACGTGGAGCGGGTCGCGGTGCGCATGATCCACGCCTGCGGGATGGTCGACCTGCCGGGTGACCTCGAGTACTCGGCGGATGTGGTGGCGTCCGGTCACCGCGCGCTCGCCGGGGGCGCACCGGTACTCACCGACGCGAAGATGATCGCGGGTGGCGTCACAAGGAAGCGGCTGCCCGCGGACAACGAGGTGCTGTGCACGCTGGCGGACCAGGCGGTTCCGGAGCTGGCCGAGCGGACGGCGAACACGCGAAGCGCGGCGGCGTTGGAGTTGTGGCGGGAGCGGCTGCCGGGCGCCGTGGTGGCGATCGGTAACGCGCCGACGGCGCTGTTCCGGCTGCTGGAGCTGCTGGACGAGGGGGTGGGCGCGCCTGCCGCGATCATCGGCACCCCGGTCGGGTTCGTCGGTGCTGCCGAGTCGAAGGTCGAGCTGGCCAGGCGCGCTCCGGCACCGTACCTGGTGGTGCACGGGCGTAGGGGCGGCAGCGCGATGGCTGTCGCCGCCATCAACGCGATTGCGACGGAGGCGGAGTTGTGAGCGAGGCGACAACCGGCAAGCTGTGGGGCGTTGGCCTCGGGCCGGGCGATCCGGAACTGATGACGGTCAAGGCCGCACGGCTTATCGGTGAGGCGGATGTCATCGCCTATCACTGCGCCCGACACGGGCGCAGCATCGCGCGGTCGGTCGCGGAACCCCACCTGCGTGGTGACCAGGTCGAGGAACGGTTGATGTACCCGGTCACCACCGAGACCACCGACCATCCCGGCGGCTACGAGGGCGCGATCGCGGAGTTCTACGAGCACGCGGCCAAGCGACTGGCCGAGCACCTGGACGCGGGCCGGGACGTGGTGCTGCTGTGCGAGGGGGACCCGTTCTTCTACGGCTCGTACATGTACATGCACGAGCGCTTGTGTGACCGGTACGAGGCCGAGGCGGTCCCCGGGGTGAACTCGGTGAGCGCGGCGTCGGCACAGCTCGGGCTTCCGCTCGCGCAGCGCGACGAGGTGCTGACGGTGCTGCCGGGCACGATGCCGGAACCGGAGCTCGCGATGCGGCTGGCCGACACCGACGCGGCGGCGGTGATGAAGCTCGGCAGGACGTTCAGCTCGGTGCGTTCGGCGATGGCCGAGGCAGGCAGGCTCGACGAGGCCTACTACGTGGAGCGGGCGACCTGGGGCGCGCAGCGGCTGGAACCGCTGGCCGACGTGGACCCGGACTCCGTGCCGTACTTCTCGGTGGCGGTGTTGCCCAGCCCGGCGTACGCGGCACGCACCTCCGGTGAGCAGGACGCGAGCGCCGGGCCGGCTGGGCCGGACGTGCGCACCGGCGAGCTGACGGTCGTCGGCCTCGGGCCGGGTCCTGCCGAGTGGCTGACGCCGGAGGCCGAGCAGGTGCTGGCCGAGGCCGAGCACGTGGTGGGGTACGGGCCGTACGTGGCGCGGGTGCCGCAGCGGGCGGGCCAGCAGCGGCACACCTCTGGCAACACGGTTGAGGCCGACCGTGCCGCGCACGCGCTGGACCTCGCCGCGCAGGGCGCGCGGGTGGCCGTGGTGTCCTCCGGCGACCCGGGAGTGTTCGCGATGGCATCGGCCGTGCTGGAAAGGGCCGAGGAGCCGCGCTGGCACGGCGTGCGGGTGCGGGTCGTGCCGGGGATCACGGCGGCCCAGGCGGCGGCCGCGCGGGTCGGTGCCCCTCTGGGGCACGACTTCTGCGTGCTCTCGCTGTCCGACCGGCTCAAGCCCTGGGAGGTGATCGAGCGCAGGCTGGATGCCGCCGGTGCGGCGGACCTGACGCTGGCGATCTACAACCCGGCTTCACGCAGCCGGACCACGCAGCTCGCCAAGGCCACAGAGGTGCTGCTGCGGCACAGGGCCGCGGAGACACCGGTCGTGGTGGCCAGGGACGTCGGCGGTGACGAGGAGTCGGTGCGGGTGACCACGCTGGCCGGGCTGGACCCGGCACGGGTGGACATGCGCTGCGTGTTGATCGTCGGGTCGTCGACGACCACGACGGTCGAGCGGGACGGTTCCACCACCGTGTGGACGCCCCGGACCTACGGCGAGTGGCGGCAGCAGGAGTGACGACGGGCGCCGTTACGGCGAGTCCGGTTACATCGCGCCGAGATCGGCGGAGAGCCACCGCTGCGGCCGCATGACGATGGCAAGCTGCTCACCCAGTTGTGCATCGGCGAACTCGACGTACGGTCCGACCTTCTCCGCGGGGAGGTACCGGGCGGCCATCTCCCGCATCTGTTCGCCCGTGTCCGGCAACGTCCGGGTGACCGGTCCCTCCACGGAGACGTAGCGGACCGATGGTTCGAGCCGCTCCACCATCAGCGTGAAGCGCCCCGCTTCGTGGATGAGCCGGGCCTTGCGTGAATCGGCCGAGGTCAGCACCCACACCTCGCCACCAGGCGTGTACTGGTACCAGATCGGGACGGTCAGCGGACCGCGGTCAGTGCCCGCCGACACGGACAGTGCCGCAACGTGCGGCTCAGCCAGGAACGCCTCGCGTTCCGAAACGCTCAGTGCCATGGTGCGGACCGTAGAGCACGGTACCGACACCGCGTGAGGTTCACGGCTCGCGGGAACGGAAGTGCTGTCTCCGGGCCTTCGGGCCCGCCCTCCGGCTGCCGGGTCAGCCTCCGTAGCGCTCCCAGTGCACCGCCTGGTCCAGGGGCCTGCGCTCCCGCCAGCCGTGCCGTTCCAGGTCCGGCACGTCTGCGAGCTCGCGGACGGGGCCGAGGCACAGCCACGCGACGGGCCTGACCCCCTCCGGCAGGTCCACCAGCTCCGCGAGGAACTCCTCCCGGTAGAAGCTGACCCACCCCACGCCGAGGTTCTCCGCCGTGGCCGCCAGCCACAGGTTCTGGATCGCCAGGCACACCGAGTACAGGCCAGCGTCGGCGATCGCGTGCCTGCCCAGCACGGCCGGAGCGCCACGTTGCGGGTCGTAGGTCACCACGATGCCCAGGCTCGAGTCGAGAATGCCCTCGATCTTGATGCGGCTGAACGCGCCCTTGCGGTCGGCGTTGAGCGACTCCGCGAACACCTCCCGCTCGCCGAGCACGTGCCGGCGGAACTCCGAACGCGTATCGGTGTCCGAGACGACCACGAAGTCCCACGGCTGGGACAACCCCACGCTGGGTGCCGAGTGCGCGGCGCCCAGGACCCGCCGTAGGACGTCGTCCTCCACGGGCTCACCGGTGAACTCGGCGCGGACGTCCCGCCTGCGCTCGAGTACCTGGTAGAACGCGTCGAGCGCGGTGTCGGGTTCGCTGCGTGTCACTTCGCATCCAATCTGGTCAGTACCCAGCGCACGGCATCGTCGACCTCGGTGGTGGTCGGGACATCTCTACGCTGCGGACGGCGTACGACGAGCACGGGGATTCCCAGCTCGCCTGCGGCATCGAGTTTCGCTGCGGTCATCGACCCACCGCTGTCCTTGGTGACGAGCACGTCGATGCCGTGCCTGCGCATCAGCGCACGCTCACCCTCGACGGTGTACGGGCCGCGGGAGAGCACGACCTCGTGCCGTGCGGGAAGCGGTGGCTCCGGGGAGTCCACGCAGCGGATCAGGAACCACTGCGTGACGTTACCCGCGAACGAGACGAGACCTTGCCTGCCTGTGGTGAGGAAGACCCGTTCGCCCATCCCCGGAAGCATCGCGGCCGCCTCGTCGAGCGAGGCCGCCCAGTGCCATTCGACCCCTTGGTGCGGTGACCATCCGGGCCGCTCGAGCCGCAGGAGCGGCACTCCGGCCCGGTGTGTAGCGTCGACGGCCGAGGAGCTGATGCGCCCGGCGAACGGGTGTGTGGCGTCGACCACCGCGGCGACCCGCTCCTCGCGCAACCAGGCGGCAAGCCCCTCCGGCCCGCCGAAGCCCCCGATGCGCACCTCACCCTCGGGTAGGCGAGGGGCCTCGACCCGTCCGGCCAGGGACGAAACCACACGTACACCGCGCTTCACCAGCTCGGCGGCCAGCGCGCGTGCCTCGGCGGTACCGCCGAGAACGAGCAAGGGATAATCCACAACCACGAGACTATGGGACAGACACTGCGTTACGGATGGACCACAGGGGCATGTGCGACCGCTGCCACGACAGCGGCGTACACCGCGCTGCTGACCTCCGAGTTCCCCGACCCGGTCGAGGTACGGCTACCCAAGGGCAAGCAACCGGCGTTCGCGCTGGCCAGTGAGGGACACACGGGCGAGGCGGCGTACGCGGGTGTGGTCAAGGACGCCGGTGACGACCCCGACGTGACCCACGGCGCGTTGATCGTCGCCACGGTCCGGCACGGCACTCCCGGCAGCGGGGTCGGCTTCGTGGCCGGGCCGGGTGTGGGAACCGTCACCAGGCCGGGGCTGCCGCTGGACGTGGGGGAGCCGGCGATCAACCCGGTCCCGCGTCGCCTGATGAGCGAAGCCGTCGAACGCGTCGCCGCCGAGCTCGGGGGCAGCGGTGATGTGATCGTGGAGATCTCCATCCCGCACGGCGAGGAGATGGCCAGGCACACCTGGAACCCACGGCTGGGCATCGTGGACGGGCTGTCCGTGCTCGGCACGACCGGGGTGGTGGTGCCGTACTCCTGCTCGGCGTGGATCGACAGCATCCGGCGCGGTATCGACGTGGCGCGGGCGCTGGACGTGCGTCACGTGGCGGGCTCCACCGGCAGCACCTCGGAGCAAGTGGTCACCGAACTGTACGGGCTGGACGAGACTGCCCTGCTCGACATGGGCGACTTCGCGGGTGCGGTGCTCAAGTACCTGCGCAAGCACCCGGTGCCCCGGCTGTCCATCGCGGGTGGCTTCGCGAAGATGTCCAAGCTCGCGGCCGGGTTCCTGGACCTGCACTCGCAGCGTTCGCAGGTGAACTTCGGGCTGCTCGCCTCGATCGCGCGGGACGCGGGGTACGAGCACCTCGCGGAGCCGATGGGCAACGCCAACACGGCGGTGCACGCGCTGGACATCGCCACCGCCGAAGGGCTGGACCTGGGCGGGTTCGTGGCGGAGCAGGCGCGCCGCACCGCCCTCGACGTGCTGGGCGATGCGCCCGTGGACGTGGACATCGTGGTGATCGACCGTTCCGGGACCATCGTCGGCCGGGCCCCCGAACCCGGCGCGACGTCGTCCCCGTAGCCGCCGCGCTTCCTCGCTGTGCCGATGCCGGGGATTCCCGGCGTGTCGCTGCTGCAGTGTCGAACGTGTGTGCGATACCATGGTGGTGTGTCGGAGTTCGTGCAGGTGGTTGGTCCGGCTGGGGTGATGTTCGTCCCGGCCGGGCAGGCGCCTGCGGTCGCGTTCACGCCCGCCGAGCAGGCCGAGATCCGGTGCCGCACGTTCACCGGGCAGCAGGTCGGCGAGTTGAGTGCCGAGCAGGTGATCGAGACGCTGGCCGCGGCCCGCCGGATCCGGGCGCACACCGATGCGATCGAGGCCCACGCCCTGGCCCGCCTCGACGAGTTGCGCGGTGGTGACCGGTATGTGGCCGATGAGGCGGCGCTGGAGTTGCGGGTCTCGCGGCACACGGCGGCGCTGCGGCTGCACCGGTCCCGCCAGCTCACCGCCCGCATGCCGCGGGTGTTGGCGGCGATGGAAGCCGGGGACGTGGAGGGTGCTGCCGCGGGACGGGTGGTCGAGGCGACCGACACGGTGGAGGACGAGCAGGCCCGCCAGGTGGACGAGCAGCTCGCGGAGAAACTCGAATCCGGCCGCATCAGCCCCACGAATCCGGCCAACCTGGCCCGCGCCGCCCGCAGGCTCGTGGAACAGGCCGACCCCGAGGGGCAGACGGAGCGTGCCCGCCAAGCCCGTGCCGGGCGCAAGGTGGAACTGCTGCCCGGCGAAGACGGTCTATCCACCCTCGCCGCCGACCTGCCCGCCGAAGTCGCCGCCTCCGCCTACGCCCGCATCGACGCGATGGCCCGCAAGCAACGTCACCGGGGTGACGAGCGCACCCTGGACCAGCTCCGGGCTGATATCCACGCCAACCTCCTCCTCGGGCAGGATCCCGGGGTGAGTGTGCCGGAGGCGGCGGCGACCGTGTTCCTGCACATGCCCATCAACACCGCACTGGGCATGAGCGACACCGGCTGCGAGCTCTCCGGCTACGGGCCCCTCCCCGCACCCATCGCCCGCCACATCCTGGCCGGCGAGAACAGCGTGTGGCGCACAGTCCTCACCGACCCCGCCAGCGGCGCGGTACTGGACGTGGGGCGCAGGCGCTACCGGCCCACCACCGCCATCCGCGACCTGGTGGCCGTGCGCGACGCCGAATGCACCACACCCGGCTGCCACCGGCCCGCCCAGCACAGCGACTACGACCACCTCCACGGATGGGGACGCGGTGAACACGGCACCACTGCCCACACCAACGGCGGAGCCAAATGCCGCCGGCACCACCGCATGAAAGACCACCCCCACTGGACCCTCCACCACAACCCCACCACCGGCACCACCACCATCACCACCCCCACCGGACGGTGCTACACCACGAAACAGCGTCCACCCGCAGCACCACCCGAACCGACCCCACCGGACACCCCCACCGACCGCACAACCAGCGGCACCGACCCACCAGGCGACCCGCCGTTCTGAACCGCCTCAGAGCGACTCCGGCTGGGTGCGCCGGTCCCGGCCCTTCGAGTAGAGAAAGCTGTCCGGGAAGTCCTCTGTGGCCAGAACCTTACCTACGAAGATGGTGGCGGCACGGGAGATGCCCGCGTCACGCACCCGTGTCGCGATCCCGGCGAGCGTGCCACGCACCACCTGCTCCTGGGGCTGGCTGGCGTGGGCGACCACGGCGACGGGGCAGTCCGGACCGTAGTGCGGCAGGAGCTCCTCGACCACCTGCTCGATGCGACCCACCCCCAGATGCACCGCGAGTGTCGTGCCGCTGGCGGCGAACGTCGCCAGATCCTCCCCCTCGGGCATGGCGGTGGACCGTGCCTGCGTGCGGGTGATCACCAGGCTCTGCCCCACGGTCGGCACGGTGAGCTCGCGTTTGAGTGTGGCGGCGGCCGCGGCGAACGCGGGTACGCCGGGCGTCACCTCGTACGGCACACCGGCCGCGTCCAGCCTGCGCATCTGCTCGGCGACTGCGCTGTAGACCGAGGGGTCGCCCGAGCACAGGCGGGCCACTGCGGGTCCGTCTCCGGTGCTGCCGGTGTGGGCGCTGATCAGCTCGTCGACGATCTCGTCGAGGGTGAGCTCGGCGGTGTCGACCATCCGGGCCTCGCCCGGGCAGTGCGCGAGCAGGTCGACGGGGGTGAGGCTGCCGGGGTAGAGGCACACGGCGCACTGCCCGAGCAGGTCACGACCGCGGACGGTGATGAGATCCGCCGCTCCGGGCCCGGCCCCGATGAAATGCACGGTCATCTCGTGTTCCCTCCTAGCCGGAGCTGTCCTGGCCCGGCTCGCTGACGAGCAGGCTGTACTGGGTGACGGTCCGGGCGGGCTGCCAGCCGGTGAACCCGCCGAGCGGCGCGGCGTGTTCCGCGCCGATGCGGAGGAGTTCGCCCCCGTAGTCGCGATACGCGGCCAGCAGGGCCGATTCGGCTTCCACGGTCACCGCGTGCGCGACGAGCCTGCCGCCCGGCGCGAGCGCGTCGACGCAGGCCGGAACCATCCCCGGCGCGCTCACCGCGCCGCCGAGGAAGATCGCGTCCGGTCTTTCGTCCGCGGGCAGGCCGTCCGGTGCGGCGTCGGTGACCACGCGCAGGTCGGGTACGCCGAGCAGGTGCGCGTTGCGTCCGATCCGCGCGGCCCGTGTGGGGTCGCGCTCGACAGCCAGCGCCCGGTTACTCGGGTGCACCCGGCACCACTCCACAGCGACACTGCCTGCGCCCGCGCCGATGTCCCACAGCAACTGGCCCGGTAACGGGGCGAGCCTGGCCAGCGCAGCGGCACGCAGGTCCCGCTTGGTGATCTGACCGTCGTGCTCGAACGCGTCGTCGGGCAGGCCCGCGATGGTGGTGTGCGGGACCGTGCCGGCGTCGGCGGCGCACTCGACGGCCACGACGTTGAGGTCGGAACCCGGCGGGTGCGACCAGCCGCGCGCCGTCCCCTGGTAACTGCGCTCGCCGTCCGCGCCGAGGTTCTCCAGCACGGTCAGGGTGCTTGGCCCGTAGCCGCGGTCGGCCAGCAGCCCGGCGACCTCGCCCGGTGTGTCGGCGGTGGACGACAGCACCAGCAGCCGCCTGCCCGGTGCCAGTGCCCGTGCCACGCGGTCCACGCTGCGCGCGACCGAGCTGATCACCTCGGTCTCCTCGAATGACCAGCCGAGCCGGGCGCGCGCCAGCGTCACCGAGGACAGCGCGGGCACGACGCGGACCGACGCCTGCCCGTACCGCGTGATCAGCGTGGTCGCTATCCCGGAAAGCAGGGGGTCGCCGCTGGCGAGAACGCACCTGCGCCGCTCGGCGTGCTCGGCGAGCAGCCCGTCCAGCGCGGGCAGTAGCGGGCTCGGCCACTCCACCCTGGTCGCCGGGACGGACGCCGGGACGAGCTCGAGCTGGCGCCTGCCGCCGAACAGCACGTCACACGCGCCGATCTCGTCCCGGGCCCCGTCCGCAAGGCCGGGCCAGCCGTCGGCGCCGATACCGACGACGGTGAGCACGTCGTTCGTGGGGTGGTTGGCGGGGGGCACGCCTCGCACGGTATCCGAGCGGCTGACCGGCGGCGCGGTCGGTCCAGAGCTCGGAGGTGGCGCTGCAGGGCAGGTCAGCCCGCCAGGGCGGCGAACGTGTCGGAGATCTCGGTGTGGCCGGCATCGCGCTCCAGCAGCCGGACCAGCAGGATGCGGGCCTTGAACGGGTCGAGGAACCCGGCGTTGATCAGCCCGCGCCGCTGCAGGTCCTGCTCGGAGCCCGGATAGCCGTAGCTGGCACGGTGCACCGCACCCGCTCCGGTGCGGGTAGCCAGCACCACCGGTACCCGCGCGGCGTAGGTGGCGAGCAGGTCGACCGTGTCTTCCGGCACGTGGCCCACCCCGAACCCGGCGACGACCAGCCCGTCCAGCCCCGGCCGGTAGGGCCGGAGCAGCGCGAGATCGTCGCCGAGCGCGGTCGGGACGACCGGCACGGTCCGCGGGTCGGGGGCGTCCGGTCGCGGCAGGACGGTGCGCGCTTCCGGTCGCACCAGCAGGCGGGGCGTGCCCTCCACGAGGTGCCCGATCGGGCCGGTGTCCGGTGAGGCGAAGGCCGCGGTGCTGGTGGTGTGTGTCTTGCGGACGTGCCTGGACGAGTGGATCTCGTCGGACATCACCACGAGGCAGCCGAGGCCGCGCACGGCGGGCTCGGCCGCGACCGCGATCGCCGCGAGCAGGTTGGCGGGACCGTCGGCCCCGGCCAGGCTGGGGCTGCGCATCGCGCCGGTCACCACGAGCGGGATGTCCGCGCGCACGGTGAGGTCCAGGAAGAACGCCGACTCCTCCAGGGTGTCGGTGCCCTGGGTGACGACGACGCCGTCGGTATCCGAATCGGCGAGCTTGTCGACGAGCGTGGTGAGCTCGGCCAGGTCGGCCAGGCCCAGCGACGGGCTCGGCACGGACCGGAGGGTGTGCGTGGTCAGCTCGACGCCGCGCTCCGCCAGCCCGGGAACCGACTCCAGCAGGTCATCGGCATCCAGCTCGGGTGCCGCGCCATCCCCGTCCGGCGATCGGGTCATGGCGATCGTGCCGCCGAGCGCGATCACCGCGATGCGTGGTGTGGATGCATTGCGCACGCCTGGAACACTCCCGTCGAGTCGATGTGTCACCGCGTGATCAGCACTGTGGGTACACGATGGGACTTCTCACGTCCACCTCCGCATACGGTTGTGGGATGATGCGCCGGGCGGCCAAGCGAGGAACCTGGTGAGCGCCGCGAGCGCGAGTCCAGGGCGGTCCCGCCACTGTGACCGGCCCGCCCTCGCCGGTAGCCGACACCCGTCGGCTCGCGGGGCGGCCGGGAGCCAGAGCGTCGCTGGCCGTCGCCCGTGCCGGGGATATCCCGGGCGTGGCCGAGCTGGAGCGGGCGAGGATACCCGTCGATAGCGAAGGAGTCGTTCGTGCGACCGTTTCCGTTCACCGCCGTGGTAGGCATGGCCGACCTGCGGCTCGCCCTCGTGCTCTCCGCCGTGTCACCGGCCATCGGAGGGGTCCTGGTGCGCGGCGAGAAGGGCACCGCGAAATCCACCATGGTCCGTGCGCTCGCCGGGCTGCTGCCCGATGTCGACGTGGTGGACGGCTGCCGGTTCTCCTGCGACCCGGCCGACCCGGACCCGGCGTGCCCGGACGGCCCGCACGAGGACGGTAGCGGCCATCACCGGCGTCCGGCCCGGCTCGTGGAGCTGCCGGTGGGGGCCGCTGAGGACCGCGTGGTGGGTTCGCTGAACCTGGAGCGTGCGCTCGGCGAGGGCGTCACCGACTACCAGCCGGGGCTGCTCGCCGCGGCGCACCGTGGCCTGCTCTACGTCGACGAGGTCAACCTGCTGCATGACCACCTGGTCGACGTCCTGCTGGACGCCGCGGCGATGGGCAGGTCGACGGTCGAGCGGGAGGGCGTGTCGATCTCGCATGCCGCGCGGTTCGTGCTGATCGGGACGATGAACCCGGAGGAGGGCGAGCTGCGCCCCCAGCTGCTTGACCGTTTCGGGCTCACCGTCGAGGTCGCTACCAGCCACGACGCCCAGGAGCGGGTGGAGGTCGTGCGCAGGCGGATGGCCTACGAGAGCGACCCGGACGACTTCGCCGACACCTACGCCGACTCCGAGGCCGAGCTGGCCAAGAAGATCGACGCGGCGCAGCAGCTGCTGCCGTCCGTGCGGCTGACCGACAGCGCGCTCGTGCAGATCGCCGAGGTGTGCGCCTCGTTCGAGGTCGACGGGATGCGGGGGGACATCGTGATGGCGCGCACCGCGGCGGCGCACGCCGCGTGGGCCGGTCGCGACGAGATCACCACCGAGGACATCCGGGTCGCCGCACGCCTCGCGCTACCGCACCGGCGTAGGCGCAACCCGTTCGATGCCCCCGGCATCGACGATCAGGAGCTCGAGAACGCCCTCGACCAGGCGCGATCCGAACTGGACTCGTCCGGTTCGGACGGTCCGGATTCCGACGACCCGCCCGGCGGGCAGGACGGCCCGGACGGTCCCGATGGTCCGGATGGCCCCGATGGCCCCGATGGTCCGGACGGGCCGGACGGGCCCGGCGGTGGTGTGCCGGAGGGCGCACCGCAGGAGCAGCAGGGTGGCAGGCAGGACCGGACGCAGCAGCAGGGCGAGCACGGCGAGCAGGGCAACAGCGAGCAGGGCAACAGCGAGCAGGAGTCCGGGAGCGGGGGCAAGGACCCCGAACGCACCGTGGGTTCCGGCAGCCCGTACCGGGCGCGGTTGCTGTCGGTGGACGGCAGCGGCTCCGGGGAGCAGGGCAAGCGCTCCCGGGCGATCACCGAGACCGGGCGCACGATCGGTGTGCAGCCCCCGGGTGGCCGCGATTCGGGCCGTTCACGCAGCCCTCACCTGATCGCCACGCTGCGCGCCGCCGCGCCGCACCAGCGCGCGCGGGGGCGCACCGGATCCGGTCTCGTCGTCCAGCCGCGCGACCTGCGTTACGCACAGCGCGAGGGCAAGGAAAGCAACCTGGTGCTGTTCTGCGTGGACGCATCAGGCTCGATGGGGGCACGGGAACGCATGCGGGAGGTCAAGTCGGCCGTGCTGTCCCTGCTGCTGGATGCCTACCAGCGGCGCGACAAGGTCGGCATGGTGGCGTTCCGGGGCTCGGAGGCCACGCTCGCGCTGCCCGCGACCTCCAGCGTGGAGGCCGCGGCCGCGCGCCTGGAGGACCTGCCCACCGGTGGGCGTACCCCGCTGGCCGAGGGGCTGCGCAAGTCCGCGGAGACGCTGCGGATCGAGGCGATCCGTGACCCGCGCAGGCGCCCGCTGCTCGTCGTCGTCACGGACGGGCGGGCCACCAGCGGTAGCGAGCCGGTCGCCCGCTCGCACGCGGCCGCGGACGCGCTGGCCGCGAGCGGGACCGCCAGCGTGGTGATGGACTGTGAGACCGGCCGGATGCGGCTCGGGCTCGCCGGTGAGCTCGCCGAGCGGTTGGGCGGCGAGCACGTCCCGCTGGGCTCGGTCGCCGCGGACGCCCTGGCCGGGGAGATCAAGGCGCGCACCGCGCAGGCGAGCACGATACGGAGGGCAGCGTAATGCCGAAAGGGCAGCCGGATGTGATCCCGGACGACGGGCTGACGACCCGCCAGCGCAGGAACCGGCCGATCCTGGCCGTGCACACCGGGGAGATGAAGGGCAAGTCGACCTCGGCGTTCGGCATGGCGCTGCGCGCGTGGAACCAGGGCTGGTCGATCGCGGTGTTCCAGTTCGTCAAGTCCGCCAAGTGGCGCGTCGGGGAGGAGTCGGCGTTGCGCGCGCTCGGCACCGTGCACGAGCAGACCGGCGAGGGCGGACCCGTCGAGTGGCACAAGATGGGCGAGGGCTGGAGCTGGACCCGCAAGAAGGGCAGCGAGGAGGACCACGCCGCCAACGCCCGCGAGGGGTGGGCGGAGATCAAGCGCCGGGTCGAGGCGCAGCAGCACGACTTCTACGTCCTCGACGAGTTCAGCTACCCGCTGCACTGGGGCTGGGTCGACACCGACGAGGTGGTCGAGACGCTGCGCAACAGGGGAGGCCGCCAGCACGTGGTGATCACCGGGCGCAAGGCACCGCCCGCGCTGATGGACGCGGCCGACCTCGTCGTCGAGATGACCAAGCACAAGCACCCGATGGATGTCGGCCAGAAGGGGCAGCGGGGGATCGAATGGTGACCCTGCCGCGACTGGTCGTCGCCGCACCCGCGTCCGGGCACGGGAAGACCACCGTGGCCACGGGGCTGATGGCCGCGCTGCGGGAGCGGGGGCTGTCCGTGTCCGGCCACAAGGTGGGCCCCGATTACATCGACCCCAGCTACCACGCGCTGGCCACCGGCAGGCCCGGCCGCAACCTGGACCCCTACCTGCAGGGGGAGGAGCGGGTGGTGCCGCTGCTGCGGCACGGCGCCGGTGTGGCGCCCGAAGCGGACGTGGCGGTCGTCGAAGGTGTGATGGGCCTGTTCGACGGCGCGCTCGGCTCGCACGGGTATGCCTCGACGGCGCACGTGGCGCGGCTGGTGGAGGCGCCGGTCGTGCTCGTCGTCGACGCCAGCGCCACCGGGCGCAGCGTCGCGGCGATGGTGCACGGCTTCGCGACGTACGATTCCCGCGTGCACCTGGCCGGGGTGATCCTCAACAAGCTGGGCTCCGAGCGGCACGAGACCGAGTTGTGCGCGGCGCTGGAACCGCTCGGCGTTCCGGTGCTCGGTGCCCTGCACCGCGCGGACGGCATTCACGCGCCCAGCCGCCACCTGGGGTTGGTCCCCGTCGCCGAGCGCGAGCGCGAGGCGGCCGGGATGCTGCGGAGGCTGCGCGAGTGGGTCACGGCGGGGGTGGATCTCGACGAGGTGATGCGGGTGGCCCGGCAGGCGCCCGAGCTGTCCGGGCCCGCGTGGGATCCCGCCGAGGAGCTTGCGCAGGTGCCGGTTGCCGGAACCTCCGTGGGCGGGAGCGGGCGCACGGTCGTGGCGGCTGCCGCCGGTCAGGCGTTCACGTTCCGCTACGCGGAGAACATCGAGCTGCTGCGCGCGGCAGGCGTCGACGTCGTCGACATCGATCCGCTGTCCGACCAGTCGCTGCCCGAGGGCTGCGCAGGGCTGTACTTCGGTGGCGGGTTCCCCGAGGTGCACATCGAGGGGCTGGCGGCCAACGCGGCGCTGCGCGCCGAGGTCGCATCTGCCGTGGCGCGCGGGGTCCCGATCGTCGCCGAGTGCGCCGGGCTGACCTACCTGTGTACCGAGCTCGACGGCGCGCCGATGACGGGGGTGCTGGACGCGACCGCGACCATGACGAGCCGCCGCACACTCGGCTACCGTACGGCCACTGTAGACAGCGAGAGTTTCCTCGCGCCTGCGGGGGCGCCGGTGACGGGACACGAGTTCCACCGCACCCAGGTCACGCCAAGGCACGGACAGAGCGCGGCTTGGCGCTGGCAGGACAGCCGGGAAGGGTTCGTCACGCCGTCGGTGCACGCCTCGTACCTGCACGTGCACTGGGCGGGGTATCCGGTGCTGGCCTCCCGATTCGCCGCCGCCGCCCACGCCCGTGCGCCCGGGTTGGTGAGCGAGCGTGGCTGAGCCTGCCGAGTCGGAAGGCATGGACCTGCGCCACCACGGCGACCGGGATGTCTCCGACGGCCTGGTGGACCTGGCGGTGAACGTGCGGCTGCCCGAACCGCCCGGATGGCTGCGCGAGGAGATCGTGGCCAGCCTCGACCGGCTGGCCGCCTACCCGGACGCGACGGAGGCGACCAAGGCCGTGGCAGCCCTGCACGGCCGCACCCCCGACGAGGTGCTGGTCACCTCGGGGGCCGCGGAGGCGTTCTCGCTGCTGGCGCGTGCCCTGCGGCCGGCTTCGGCGGCGATCGTGCACCCGCAGTTCACTGAGCCGGACGTGGCGCTGCGCACAGCGGGGCACCCGGTGCAGCACGTGGTGCTGGACGCGGACGAGGGCTTCCCGCTGCGCCCGGAGGAGGTGCCTGCCGAGGCCGACCTCGTGATGATCGGCAACCCCACCAACCCGACGTCGGTGTTGCATCCCGCCGAGTCGGTCCGGCAGCTGTGCCGGCCGGGCAGGATCGTGGTGGTCGACGAGGCCTTCGCCGATGCCGTCCCCGGCGAGCCCGAGAGCCTCGCCGCCGATCGTGCCCCCGGGCTGGTGGTGATCCGTAGCCTCACCAAGACGTGGGGGATCGCGGGGCTGCGCGCCGGGTACGTGCTCGGTGAGCCCGAGGTCATCGAGGGGCTGCGCGCGGTGCAGCCGCCCTGGTCGGTGTCGACACCGGCGGCGGCAGCCGTCGTGGCCTGCAGTGGGGCGCGGGCGACGACGCAGGCCCGCGAGCTGGCCGTGGCGGCCGAACGGGACCGGCAGGTACTGGTGGACGGGCTGCGCGCGCTGGAGCCGCGAGGTGTGCACCTGGTGGGGGAACCGAGGGCGCCGTTCGTGCTGCTGTGCGCGCCCGACGGCGAGCGGGTGCGGCTGCGGCTGCGTGAGCTGGGGTACGCGGTGCGACGTGGGGATACGTTCCCGGGGCTGTCGGCGGACTGGATGCGGGTCGCGGTGCGAGACGAGCACACCACCCGCGGGTTCCTCGACGCGCTGGTGCAGGCGCTGGAGGGAACCGCGCGTCAGCACGCTCCGTCCCAGGTGTGATTGCCGGGATAGTACGCTCCGGATACGGTACGTGTGCGTGGCGGCACTGGGGATGAGCGCCTGAGGCCGCCGGTCGAGGGAGGGACACGGATGGCCGACGAGGAAGACAGCGGGGCACCGCCACTGCCGTTGCCCCACGTGGATGACGCCCCCATGCCGATAGGCCCGCAGCAGGTGCGCGCGCAGTCCGATGCGAAAGCGCAGGCAGCCGGGCTGGAGGACATCGCCTTCGACAGCGAGGGCGTCGACAAGGTGATCAAGCGGCTGAAGGACATCCGGCAGGAGCTGGCGGATGCGCAAGAGTTGGCGGAGCCGCTCCGCAACATCCAAAAGAAGAGTGACCCGGTAAGCAGCAGCTACGCTGACACGGCGAATGACGGAGGCGCCGCGTACCTCGCTTTCCTGACGAAGGAGATCGCTGAGCTTACGGACTTGATCGAGCAAGCGGAGGAGATGAAGGCTGAGCGGGAACGACACGAGGACGATGTCGCAGCCGGCCTGGAGGGACAAGCCTGAATGAGGACACGTGCTACGGGGTTGATTTCGTTGGTAGCTGTGGCGATTCTGGTGCTGGCGGGATGCTCGGACGGTGCTGAGGGGACAGCCGGACCCACGGACTCGGAAAACGAGTCTCAGGAGGCACCAATGTTGCCGCATAGTGGTGCGCCTGCGGTGGAGGATCCAATCGCGGACACCAAGGCGTTCGAGAAGGACACCTGCGCTGTGTTGCCCGAGGAGGAGCTGCATCGACTGGCAGTTGACGTGGCTGGGACCGAAACTGAACGAGATCATGAGGCCGGGCCAGCTTGTCGGTGGCGGACCGAAACCCGTGACGAGTCGTTCACGACTGCCTTGTTGACCGCTGATGGTGAGGGATTGAGCAGTTCATACGAGAATGCTGATGACGATGGGCTGTTGAACGAACTTGAACCGATTGCGGGTCACCCTGCGATCGCGGTTGATCTGATCGACCGTCGTGACCAGGGCTATTGCAACGTCGCTGTAGGTCTCCGAGATGATTTGAGTTTCTATGTGGGATTGAGCTCGTTCGTTCCGGACAGCCCGTTCTATGACGACCCGTGTGGTGCGGCATATGAGATCGCGGAGATGGCTGTGGAGACCATCAAGGGGGGTCAGTGATGTCGGGTGGGGTCACGTGGTCTGGTCTGGGGTGAGTGTGATGGTGGCTGCTGCGATGCTGTTGGCGGGGCGGTCTCAGGAGACTGGTGGCGACGCCGAGGCGGAGGCCCCGGATAGTGGTAAGCAGCAGAGTGCGGATTTGCCGCATAGTGGCGCTCCTGCGGTGCAGGATCCGATCGAGGACACGTCGGCATTCGAGAACGACGTCTGCAGTGTGCTGACTGAGGCGCAGGTGGACCGGCTGGATGTTGAAATCCAACAATCTGAAGAGGATGGGCAAGATTTTGGCCCGGCGTGCCGGTGGCGAACCGAGACACGCGATGAGTCGTTCACGACCGCGTTGTTGACCGTTGATGGCGAGGGACTGAGCACGTCGTATGCGGATGAGCAGGCGGATCGCGTGGAGCTGTTCGAGGAGCTGGATCTGATTGCGGGACACCCCGTGGTCGCTGTGGACTTGAACGATGACCGTGAAGACGGCTACTGCAACGTTGAGGTTGGGTTGCGAGATGACTTGAGTTTCTATCTGGCATTGAGTGCAGATGTCGATTCCAGCCCGTATCACGATGACTCGTGTGGTGCGGCGTATGAGATCGCGGGGATGGCTGTGGAGACCATCGAGGGGGGTCAGTGATGTGGGGCGGGGCCGCATGGTCTGGTCTGGGGTGAGTGTGGTGGCTGCAGCGGTGTTTCTGTTGGCAGGGTGTTCTCACGAGGCTGGTGGGGAGGCTGAGCCGGAGGCCCCGGATAGCGGTCAGCAGCAAGAGGACGTGAACTTGCCGCACAGTGGGGCTCCTGCGGTGGAAGATCCGATCGAGGACACCTCGGCGTTCGAGACCGACATCTGCAGCGTGTTAACGGATGAGCAGTTGGATCGGTTGTCCGCTGACGTGGCCCAGGCGGAGCCGGATCCGGAGAACGACATCGGGCCGACCTGCAATTGGCGAACTGATACGCGCGACGAATCGTTTGGCGGCTCACTGCTGACCACTGATGGCGAGGGTTTGAGCAGCTCGTATGAGAATGCAGAAGCAGGGGGGTCTGAGTTATTCATGGAGCTGGATCCGATTGATGGCCATCCAGCAATCGCGGTAGACCTGAATGATGGTCGCGAGGATGGATACTGCAATGTTTCGGTTGGGCTGCGGGATGACCTAAGCTTCTATCTTGGTCTTGACGCCATTCGCGACTCGAGTCCGTATCACGATGACCCTTGTGATGCAGCCTATGAGATCGCGGAGATGGCTGTGGAGACCATCAAGGGGGGTCAGTGATGTCGGGTGGGGTCACGTGGTCTGGTGTGGGGTGAGTGTGATGGTGGCTGCTGCGATGCTGTTGGCGGGGTGTTCTGAGGATACTGGTGGCGACGCCGAGGCGGAAGGCCCCGATTGCGGTCACCAGCAGAGCGCGGATTTGCCGCATAGCGGGGCTCCAGCGGTGGGGGATCCGATTAAGGACACCTCAGAGTTCGAGGACGATATTTGCAGTGTGTTACCCGAGGACCATTGGGATCGTTTGCCAGCTGACATCAGTGGGGGAGAATCAGAGGTTGATCACGACATCGGGCCGACGTGCCGATGGGAAACCGAGACTGGAAACGAGCAGTTCACCACTGCATTACTGACAACTGACGGTGAAGGACTGAGCAGCTCCTATGCCAATGCGCAGGACGACGGCGCGGAGTTGTTCATGGAGCTGGATCCGATTAGTGGACATCCTGCTATCGCGGTCGATCTGAATGATGATCGAGAGGATGGGTACTGCAACGTTGCAGTCGAACTTCGGGACGTTCTCAGCTTCTATGTTGGGTTGAGCACTTTTGTTCCGGAGAGCTCGTTCTACAACGACCCGTGCGGTGCGGCACATGAGATCGCAGCGATGGCTGTGGAGACGATGAAGGGGGCTAGGTGATGGGGCATCCTGCTACGGGGCATGGGCTGTCCGGTGCCGAGATCTACAAGAAGATCACGGAGGACGGTCGGTTCACCGATTCGCTGGGCGAGGGTGAGGCGACCGCTCGCGACCTCCATAGCCGTCACATGGACATCTCCGACGAGCTGGCGTCGCTGCATCGCACCGTCGACGAGGTGTGGCGTGGCGAGTCGGCCGAGGCGTTCAAGGCCAAGCTGGACCAGATCCGGAACCGTTCCGCCGAGACGGCCGCCGCCGTCAGCCCGTCCAGCTTCAGCATGAGCAGCCAGAACGGCTCGTTCGACCGCGTCTACAACGAGGTGGAGCCCGTCGAGGGCACTATCGAGGAAGCCACCGGCGGGGACTGGCGTGACTACGTGAGCTGGACTCAACTGGTCGACTCGAAGGAAGAGCAGCGCGAAGCGTGGCGGGAGAAGGACGCCAAGAACCGCCAAGCGTACTCTGCCTACGCCACGGAGTCCGGGGAGAACCAGGTCCGGATCTCCCAGGAACGGGACTACCCCGACCCGGACAAGGATTCGAGCGGCTCCTCGAAATCAAGCGGCGGAACGACCGCGCCCTCGTCGGTTACCCAGCCCGGCACGACGGCGCCGACCGCGTCGGGTGGTGCTGGTACGACAGCTCCGGCTGGGGCGGCGCCCGCTGGGAGCGGTGGTTCGACGGCGGCGCCGGGGGTCGGGGGGACTGGTGCCGCTGGTGGTGGCACTGCTGGTTCCGGTGGTGCTGCTGGGGGCGCTGGTGCTGGTGGTCGGCAGGGTGGTGTGCGGTTGCCGGATGGCAGTATTCGGTATCCGGATGGCACGATCCGGCGGCCGGATGGGAGTTTGGTGCGTCCGGATGGGACGGTGATCCCGCCGAGTGGCACGAGTGCCTCGGGTGTGGGGGCGGGGCGTGCCGCTGGGGATTTCGGGCCGACCGGCTCGGGCGCTGGTGGCGCTGGGGGGATGGTGGCCGGCGGAATGGCTGGTGCCGGTGGTGCTGCTGCTGGTGGGGGTCCGGGTGGTGCGGGTGCCTATAGCGGGCAGGGCCAGTTCGGGCCGACCGGTTCGGGGGGTGCGGCCGGTGCTGCCGGGGGTCAGGCTGGTGCCGGGGGTGGTCGTGCGATGGGTGGGGGCATGATGGGTGCCGGTGGTGGTCGTGGTGGCCAGGGGGGTGGTGATGAGGAGCATGAGCGCAAGTTCGTGCAGGATGAGCAGCTGGACAGTGGGTTGCCGGTGATGCGGGATGAGCATGGGGAGAAGGAGTACGACCCGGTGACGGGGATGGTCATCATCGATGGGGTCATCGGCGAGTAGCGCCACGGGTACACGAGAGGGGGAGCGGCGGTGATTTCGCGGCCGGTGACGATCAGCCTGGAGACCTACTCCACGCTGCTGGACAAGGAGAACCTCGGCGAGGCCCACACCACGCTGCTCGGCGGCGCCATGTGGTATCCGCCGGATGCCGCCCGCGAGCGCGATGTGCGGGTGCTCGGTGAGCTGCGCGAGCAGGGGCTGGTGGATGGCACGCGGGTGTCCGAGGCCTTCTACGACACGCTGGTCACCATGCAGCGCCCCACCGTCGAGTACTACACCATCGCCTCCATCGACGAGCAGACGGTGACCATCCGCGCAGCCGCGCACGGCAGGGACACGGTACTGGTGACCAGCCGGGGGCAGGACATCGAGATCGAACCCATCCCGGTCGAGCAGATGGGGGCGCGTGTTGCTGCGGCACTGCCCGCCACCCCCGCCGCCCGGGTGCACTCGATGAGCTGCGACCCGGCCGATCTGACCGCGGCGCAGAAGGACCAGGCGTTCGGCTCCGATGCCAGCTCGCGCGACGCCAAACGCATGAAGCGGGTCCTCGAGCAGGAACGCACCCACGCCGGGCAGCTCTATGCCGCAGTCCGCGACGGCTACGGGGGCGGGAACGTCACCACGACCCCGGTCCCGTGCTGGTTCGACACCGTCGAGTCCGGCCGTGTCCTGCTGAGCGAGACCACGGGCGGGTGGGTCACCCTCCTCGGCGCGGACGTGATGACGATCGCCAACAAGTTCGGTGAGCTGGAGACCACCCTGCGGCACGGCTGAGGCGGCGCCCGTCACGGCTCTCCGGAACGCATGGTGTCCAGCACCTCCGAGCACCGCGCGACCAGCCGTTCCAAGCCCGCCTCGTCCGCGATCATGTCCAGGCCGCTCGATCGCACACCGCCCAGGCGGAGCTGGGCCTCGTCTCCCACGACCTCGCCGGTGATCCGGCACGAACCGTCGATCCTGACCCAGGAATCGACCTCGATGCCGTGACTGCTGAACATTCCCGCGCTCCCTTGCTCCGTACCGATGGGTCGGGCCGGCCGGGTGGGCATGGACGCTTCACCACGAGCGGAGCCGGCCCACCCGGCCGACATATGCAGAATATAAGTACGCAATTGCACGATCAATGTACCGATCGTGTGTACCCATATAGCGTGTAGTTGCCGATAGGATGCGGTCCATGAAGACTGCCACCCGCGCGAAGCGGCGCCTGGGACGGTTCCTCAACGAGTCACGCGTCCAAGCCGGTGTGCGTCTGGAAGATGCGGCTACCGAGCTCAAGACCGCGGACAGCACCGTGAGCCGCTACGAGTCGGGTCAAGTCATGCCCGTCTGGGCGACCGTGCTCGCCCTGTTGAACCGCTACGGGGCCACGGACGAGAGCCGCTCGCGCGCCGTCGAGCTGTGGGAGAACGCACGGGACGAGCCGCCCTCCATCCGGCTCCCGACCGGCGCTCCGAAGTCGTTCCGCAGGTTGGTCAACGCCGAACGGGAAGCGGAGCGTATCCGAGCCGTCGAACCGTTTGTCGTGCCAGGAATCATGCAAACTGAGCCCTACATCCGTGCGCTCATCGCCGCAGGGCATCGCTTCCACGACACGGACGAACAAACGGACAAGTTGGTGAGTGCACGGCTGGCTCGGCAACGCCTCCTCGAAGAATCCGGTCCGGTGGCGCTTCACGCCGTGATCGACGAGGCGGTGATCAGGCGAATGGTCGGTGGTCCCGACGTCATGCGAGGTCAATTGGAGCACTTGCTCGAACTCGGCGACCGAGAGCACATCACGATTCAGGTCATGCCGTTCGGCGTCGGCGCCTACGGACCCATGGCGGGGTCCTGCATCATCGTCGACTATCCTGAGCCGGACGAGGTTCCCGGTGTCTACCTCGAGTACCCGGCAGGCGGCTCCTGGGTGGATAATGCGAGCGACGTAGAACGCTTCACCACCATGTTCGACGACGCCGCGCGAGCCGCGCTGTCCCCGGGTGACTCGGCGGCGTTGCTCACGCGACAGATAGGGGCCCTGGACACCGATGACCAGCAGCACGAGGTGGCGTAAGAGCAGTTACTCCGGCGGGCAGAACAACGCCTGCGTCGAGATCGACCGGCGCGCCGAGGTTACCGGTATCCGCGACAGCAAAGTCCCGAACGGCAACAGCCTCACCGTCCCGATAGCCACTTGGGTCGCCTTCACGGGCGGTCTCCTGCGTGGCGCGTACGAACAGCCGTGATGCGAAGGAGCCCAATGTGACCTCGGTTCCATAGAAGGAGCCAAATGTCACATTGGGCTCCCACCCCGGCTCCCACCCCGCGGGTTACACGGCCAGGGCGAGGAGGGCGCCGAGTGTGGCTGCTTCGAGGCAGGCGCCGAGCACGTCTCCTGTGATGCCGCCGAGCCTGCGGGTGCAGCGCAGCAGCAGGGCACCGGCGAAAAGGGCGGCCAGCGCGGCGGCGAGCGCCCCGCGCCACGGCGGAAGCCCGGCCGCCGCCGCGCCGAGCGCGGCCAGCGCGAGCATCGCCAGCGTGCTCAGGGCCGCTTGCCAGAGCGGGACCGAGCCGGCCACAGTCTCGCCGAGCCCGCCCGCGCGGGCTGCGGGTACCCGGCGCGCGCAGCACAGCACCAGGGTCTGCCTGCTCGCCAGCACGGCTACGGCCGCAGCCAGCACCCCGTGCCCGGCCGTGATCGCCCCCGCCAGCGCCGCGGCCTGCGCCAGCAGCACCAGCACCAGCGCGGCCGCCCCCATCGGCCCGGTGTCGCCGCGCCGCATGATCTCCAGTGCGCGCTGCCGGTCGTAGGACGCGCTGAGCCCGTCGGCCGTGTCGGCGAGGCCGTCCAGGTGCAGGCCCCTGCTGGCCAGCGCGAGCGCGGCGAGCACGACCGTCGCGATCAGCAGGGCGGGCAGGCCGAGCGCCTGCCCCGCCCACACCAGCGCACCGGCGAGGACGGCCGCCGGGACGACGGCCACCGGGGCGAGCAGCATCGCCCGCCGCGCCACGCGCGTGTCGATCGTGCCGGGCGCCGGCACCGGCAGCGCCGTGAGGGTGCCGACGGCCATGCGCAGGGGGTCGAACATCATCCGATGTCGAGGTCGGCCAGCGAGCCCATCCCGGCCAGCACCCCACGCGCGGCCCGCAGGGTCGGCACGGCCTGCACCGCCCCGCTGCCCTCGCCCAGCCGCAGCCCGAGGTCGAGGATCGGCTTCAGGCCGAGCGTCTTGAGCGCGAAGGCCTGGGACGGCTCGGTCGAGCGGTGGCCCGCGAGCCACCATCGCGCCGCCTCCGGGGCGATGTCGTGGGCGACGAGCGCGGCCGCGCAGGAGAAGACCCCGTCCAGCAGCACCGGCACCGCGCGCCGCGCCCCGCCGAGCACGAACCCGGCCGTGGCGGCCGCGCACGCGCTGCCCAGTGCGGTGAGCAGGTCGAACGGGTCGGATGCCCGGTCGCCCGCACGCCGCAGCGCCGCCTCGATCACCGCCGTCTTGCCGCTCAGGCCCACCTCGTCGATCCCGGTGCCGGTGCCGACGACCTCCCCGGCAGGCAACCCCAGGCTCGCCGCGACCAGCGTGGCCGCGACCGTGGAGTTGCCGATACCCATGTCCCCGGGGATGAGCAGCTGCGCGCCCGCGTCGACCGCCTCGTCGGCGATCCGGAGCCCGGCCTCGAACGCGCGGCGCGCCTCGTCGGGCGACAGCGCGTCCTCCGAGTCGATCGACCCCGAACCGCGCCGGATCTTGTGCCGGGCGACGGCCTCGGGCACCCCGTCGAGATCGTCGTCGACGGCGATGTCCACGACGTCGACCCGTGCCCCGACCTGGGCGGCCAGCACGTTCACCCCGCTGAAGCCGCTGAGGAAGGCGCGCACCATGGCCGCGGTGACCTCCCGGGGGTAGGCGGACACACCGCCCCCTGCGGCGCGCGTGACGCCGTGGTCACCTGCGAAGACCACCACGCGCACGTCCTCGAGCTCGGCGGGAGGCACGCTGCCGTGCGCGGCGGCCAGCCACGCGGCGAGCTCCTCGAGCCTGCCGAGCGCGCCGACCGGCTTGACCAGCCCGTCGAGCCGGTCCTGGGCCGCGGTGCGCGCGCGCTCGTCGGGCACCGGTATGTCGAACTCGGTCATCGAAGTCCTCGCTCCTTCACGGTCGCTGCCGCGGCAGCTCGATGGCGCGCCCGGCGACCACGAACCGCACGCTGTCCGACGCGCCCGCCACGGTGCTGTTCACCGAGCCGAGCGCATCGCGGAACAACCGGCCCGCGGGCGTCGCGGGCACCACACCGCTGCCGACCTCGTTGCTGACCGCGACAGCGGGCACGGTCAGACCCTGCCACGCCTCGACCAGCTCGGCGACGCGCTCGTCCACACGCCGCCGCCACCGCTCGTCGCCGTCCCACGCACCGGCGTCGTCCCACGCACCGGCGTCGTCGAGTACCCGCGCGAGCCACGTGGCCAGGCAGTCGACGAGTACAGGGGCACGCGCCCCGCGCAGCGCGGCAGGCAGGTCCGTGGTCTCGACCGTGTGCCAGCTCGCGGGCCTGCGCGCGCGGTGTGCCCTGACCCGTTCGGCCCATTCGGGGTCGTCGCCGTCCGGGACATGCCCGGTGGCAATGTAGACGACCTCGCGATGCCGCGACACCATGCGCTCGGCGAGATGTGACTTTCCCGACCGCGCGCCGCCGAGCACGAGCACCCTGCGAGGCGGGTCGACGGTGGCGGCCACGCGATCCAGCTGCCGCGCCAGCGCGCCGAGAGCGCCACCGGCGATGCGGCGCGCGGGTGAGAGGGGCATGGCAGGCATTGTTGCAGTGCCGGCAGCAGGCAGGGACCCGGTGGGCACTGGCGCAGTGTCCGGCCGGTGTGACCGTGGCCGCGCGCACAATTGCGAGGAGGGTGGAGCCCGCATAGTGTTGCCCCGGGCCGGCCCGGACAGCCACCACACGGGGCTGCCGGACGGGTGGCCGGGCGGGACGCTCCTCCGCCGGGCCGTGCTGGTCGGTCCGATGCACGGGGGCCACAGGACGCAGGGAGGTACGTGTGCCACTTGACCCGGTCTTCGACCAGCTGCTGAGGACCATGCCCCCGCTGGTCGGCGAATCCGACACGGTGGAGCAGGTGCGGAGCAAGTTCGCCGAGGTCGCCGCGAGCCCCGCGGTCACCGACGCGGCGCCCGCCGTCGGCTCGGTTCGCGACGTGACCGTGCGCGGGGGCGACGGCGCGGTCGGCGCGCGCGTGTACCGCCCGGACGGCGAGGGCGAGATGCCGACGGTGGTGTACTTCCACGGGGGCGGCTATGTCGTCGGCAGCGTGGACACCCATGACCTGGTGTGCCGGGAGATCTGCCGGCAGGTCGGCGCCGTCGTGGTCAGCGTGGAGTACCGGCTGGCCCCGGAGCATTCCTTCCCTGCCGGGCTCACCGACTGCGTCGGGGCCACGCGGTGGGTGGCCGAGCACATATCCGAGCTGGGCAACGACCCCGCACGCATCGCCGTGGCCGGGGACAGCGCGGGCGGTACGTTCGCCGCCGTCACCGCCCAGGAGCTCGCGCTCGACGAGGACGGGCCCGACCTGGCCGCGCAGCTGCTGATCTACCCGGCCACCGACGTCAGCAGGGACTACCCCTCCCGCGCGGCGTTCAACGAGGGCTACTTCCTGGACAGGGCGGCGCTCGAGCTCTTCGCCGAGGCCTACGTGACCGATCTCGCGCTGCTCACCGACCCGCGGATGTCACCGATCCTGCACCCCAAGATCGCCCAGCTGCCCCGGACGATCGTGGCCACCGCGGAGTTCGACCCGCTGCGTGACCAGGGGGAGGCCTACGCCGGCGAGTTGCGCGAGGCGGGCGTGGCCGTCGAGGAACTGCGTTTCGACGGCCTCATTCACGGTTTCCTGCACTTCGGACCGTTCGTGCCCGCCGCGGGCGAGGCTGTGGCCGAGATCTGCGCCTCGTTGCGGCAGGCACTCGGGGTCGCGCGGTGACGACTCGTGGCCTGCCGGCCGCGGTCGGGCTCGCCGCCGGGTACGTCGCCGACGCGGCCTTCGGCGACCCGCGCCGCGGGCACCCGGTCGCCGTGTTCGGCAGGGCGGCTCTCGCCCTCGAACGCGGTGTGTGGGCCGACTCCCGCGCGCGCGGTGCCTGCTACACGGTGACGGCGGTGACGGCGGCGACGGCGCTCGGCGTGGCCGTGCGGGTCGCGACCGCGCGGTCCCCGCTGGCGCGGGCCGCGGCGACCGCGATCGTGACGTGGGCCGTGCTCGGCGGCCGCGGGCTCGCCTCCGAGGGGGAGTCGATGGCGGGGCTGCTCGACGAGTCCGCATCGGACGGTGACCTCACCGCGGCCCGTGCCCGGCTTTCCCACCTGTGCGGCAGGGACGCGCGCGAGCTGGACGCCGACGGGCTGGCTCGCGCCGCGACCGAGTCGATCGCCGAGAACACCTCCGACGCGGTCGTGGCACCGCTGCTGTGGGGCGGCGTCGCGGGCGTGCCCGGCATGCTCGCCTACCGCGCGCTGAACACGCTCGACGCCATGGTCGGGCACCGGTCGCCCGGCTACCGCCGGTTCGGGTGGGCCAGTGCGCGCGGCGACGACCTCGCCAACATGCTGCCCGCGCGGTTCAGCGCGACCGCCACGGCCGCGTGCGCGCCGCTCGTGGGCGGGCGCCCCCGCGCTGCCCTACGCGCGTGGGCGCGGGACTCGGCGCGACACCCGAGCCCGAACGCCGGCCCTGTCGAGGCCTCCTTCGCGGGCGCCCTCGGGGTGCGGCTCGGCGGGCTGAACCGCTACGGCGAGGCCGTCGAGGACCGCGGCGAGCTCGGCACAGGACCGGCCCCGGGGCCCGGCGACCTGCGCCGCTCGGTCCGGCTGTCCCGCGCCGTCGGCCTGGCCGCGCTGGCCGGTGGCTGCGTGGCCGCGCTGCTGCGGGAAGCCGTGGCGGAACGGGGGGTGCGGCGGTGAGCGGGCTCCTGGTTGCCGGGACCACATCGGACGCGGGCAAGAGCCTCGTGGTGGCCGGGATCTGCCGGTACCTCGCCAGGCAGGGCTACACCGTGGCGCCGTTCAAGGCGCAGAACATGTCGAACAACTCGATGGTCTGCCCGGACGGTGCCGAGATCGGCCGGGCGCAGTGGCTGCAGGCACGGGCGGCTGGGGTGACGCCGGAGGCCGCGATGAACCCCATCCTGCTCAAGCCGGGCTCCGACCGGCGTAGCCACGTCGTGGCGCTCGGCAAGCCGTACGGCACGCTGGACTCCGGCGAGTACGCCACCGGCAGGTCCGCGCTCGCCGAGATCGCGCACGGCTCGCTCGCCGAGCTGCGCGGCCGGTTCGACGCGGTGATCTGCGAGGGCGCGGGAAGCCCCGCCGAGGTCAACCTCCGCTCCGGCGACTACGTGAACATGGGGCTCGCCCGGCGGGCAAGCCTGCCCGTGCTCGTCGTCGGGGACATCGACAGGGGAGGGGTGTTCGCCGCCATGTTCGGCACCCTCGCCCTGCTCGACGCGGCCGACCAGCGGCTGGTCGCGGGATGGGTGGTCAACAAGTTCCGTGGCGACCTCGGGCTGCTCCGGCCGGGGCTGGACAGCCTCGCCGACGTCACCGGCAGGCAGGTGCTCGGCGTGCTGCCGTGGGTCGAGGGCGCCTGGATCGACTCCGAGGACGCGCTCGCCGCGGCAGGATGGGAGCGCGACACCGCCCCGCGCGCCGGGAACGGCCGCCCGCTGTCGGTGGCCGTCGTGCGGTTCCCCCGCGCGTCGAACGCCACCGACGTGGACGCGCTCGCCGCCGAGCCCGGCGTGTCCGTCTCGCTGACCGCCGACCCGGACACCGTGCGCACCAGCGACGTCGTCGTGCTGCCCGGAACCCGCGCCACCGTCGACGACCTGCGGTGGATGCGCGAGCGGGGGATCGCCGACGCGGTGCGCACGCGTGCGGACGCCGGTGGGCCGGTGCTCGGTATCTGCGGGGGACACCAGATGCTGGCCGGAGCCATCCACGACGAGTGGGAGTCGGGTGCGGGGACGTGCCCCGGGCTGGGACTGCTACCGGCGACGGTGCGCTTTCACAGCGACAAGGTGCTCGGCACCCCGCGCGGCTCCTGGCGGGGGCATCCCGTGGAGGCCTACGAGATCCATCACGGCAGCGCCACCCTCGACGAGCGCGACGGGCGAGCCGCCGAGGTGGAGACGTTCCTTGACGGCTGGCGTCTCGGAGCGGTGTGGGGGACCACCTGGCATGGTGCCTTCGACAACGACGGGTTCCGGCGGGCCTGGCTGGCCGAGGCCGCCGCCCAGGCCGGTCGCCCGTGGGAGCCCGAACACGGCGCGCCGGGCTTCGGGCGGCTGCGGGACGCGATGCTGGACCGGCTCGCCGACGCCGTCGGTGAGCACCTGGACACCGCGGCGTTGCTCCGGCTGGTCACCGGTGGCGCGCCGGACGGGCTACCGTTCGTGCCGCCCGGCGCGCCACCGGTGGGTTAGCTAGCGTCGGCCTGCCGGGGCTCCGCCGCCGGCCCGGCCCGTCGCCGGGGCGCTCGCGGACACGTGCCCAGCCAGTGAGCGCTGCGCCAGCGCACCGAACGCCACGCCGAGCACGACCCAGAACACAACGAGGTCGCCGAGCGCGGCGACTCGGAAGTCCCACAACAGCTCACCGGGGAAGCCGTCGGCCTCCTCGAAGCCAGGTAGCAGCACGCCGGAGACCGTCACCACGGCTACGTAGCCCGCCGTGAGGCAGATGCCGGTGTTCCACCCGCCCCACCTGCCGGTGAGCCGGGTGGCGACGTACAGCGCGATACCGGCAGCGACCACCGAGATCGCCAGCAGCCCGAAGTAGGCGCCCGTGCGCGCGTTGACGCTGGCGCCCTCGCCGGCCCCCGGCGGGTTGGCGGGGTAGGCCAGGAACGGGACCAGCGACACGGCCAGGAACGCACCGGCGGCGAGCACCGCCGCGTAGGCGCGTGGGCTCCACGCTCCGAAGCGCCCGTAGGCGAGCGCGAACAGCAGGGCGAACAGACCGCCGATGGCCACACCGTAGGCGGCGTGCGCCACCAGCAGCCCGATCGTGCTCTGTACGCCCCTGCCGATCAGCTCGTCACCGTGGTCGTGCCCGTGCGCGGCCGCCTCCTCGATCTCGATCGCGGCGTCCATCAGGGGCTGGCCGACCACGTACGCGAAAACGGCCGCGACCACACCGCCGAGCAGGCCGGCGAGCAGGCCGCGGACCAGCAATGTCCGCATCATGTGAGGTGACCCCTTCCCCTCAGTGGCAGGGGAAGGCCATCAGGTGCCTCCCGTCGTGCAGGAACTCGTGCACGTAGCCCTCGGCCATCAGTGTCATCGCGTTGTTGTCCGTGCTGACGAAGTACAGCGCGGCCAGCGCGAGCACGGTGACCAGGACCGCGTACGGCAGGATCTCCCTGATCGGGATGCTGACGGGTTGCGGGGCGGGAATCGCGACCGCCTGTGTCATGATGTTCAACCTCCTCGGGCTCGTGCGGCCCAGTCGGGGCGGATCGACGGCGAGCCGGGTCTGACTCCCGTGCGGGACGGTTACAGTGGCGCGACCGTGCCGGACTCTCACCGGCTTCCGGCTGCCGTCGGACAGCGTTCCCAGCGTAGGGTGCCGGGTGCGTTCCGGGCAATGTGACTGCTCGTACCCGGTGCGGAGGGCGCGAACGCGGCGTGCTTACCGGTCCCCGCGCAGTTCGCGGGCGCGGCGGCGGGACCGGCTGGTCCGCGCGAACACCCACACGCGAAGCAGGACGAAACGCACGAGCCCGAACACCAGCGCCGCGGCGACGATCGTCGCGGTCTGCTGAGCGGCCGACGGGTCCGGCACCACCAGCTGCAGGACGGCCAGCGTCGTGGAGCTGTACGTGGCGTAGAAGGTGATGGTGACCGCGATCGCGACCAGACGCCGGAGCCTGGAGCTGCCGCGCGCGTTGAACGTGACGTAGTGGTGGAACTCGGTGTTGGCCACGGTCGTGACCACGATCGCGCTGATGTTGGCCGGGTAGGTACCGAGCGGTTCGCGCAGCAGCAGGAACAGTCCGGCGTGCATACCGGTGGCAGCCACACCCGCAGCGACGTACCACGCGCCCTGCCGCAGCAGCTGGACCAGCAGTGGTGACCGTGTGATGCGCTGCCGCACGGCTCGTGACAGCGACATCAAGGCCGGCATGTCGCCGAAGGTACACGGGCCCGGCGGCTCCCGGGAGCGCGGTCGGCGCGCCTCGCGGGTGCCGCGACGACGGTCACGGCTTGCGCCGCCACACCAGCCGGGTCATCGTGGCCGCCACGGCAGGCAGCGGCCTCCTGCCGCGGTCCGCGGCCTCCGGGGCCGATTCGGGCATGATCCGGTAGAGGGTGTTGGCGACCAGCCGGGACACCCGGGGGCTCAGGCGGCCCGCGAGCTCGGCTGCGTTGCCCGCGGGCAGGCTCAGGATCACCGGCCTGCGGACGAGGGCCTTGAGCACGAGCTTGCCCGCCGAGGAGGCGCTGATCGTGGGCAGCGTGCGGTACACCCCTGTCGGGGCGATCATTTCGGTGCGCACCAGCGGCATACGCAGCGACGTGAACGTCACGCCGTCGACGAACGTCTCGCTGCCTGCGGCGAGCCCGAACTCCTCGAGCGCGGCCTTGGAGGCGAGGTAGGCCGAGAACCGCGGCGTGTCCGTCTCCAGCCCCTGGCTGGTGACGTTGACGACGTGCCCGAACCCGCGCCGCTGCATCGACGGCAGCAGCCCGAGCACCAGGCGGACGTGCCCGAAGTAGTTGATCGCCATTGTGCGTTCGAAGTCGTGGAAGCGCTGCGTCGACAGGTGCACCGACCGGCGGATGGAGCGGCCTGCGTTGTTGACCACCATGTCCACCCCGCCTACCTCGTCGAGCACGTTCTTGACCAGGGTGTCGACCGACTCGCCGTCGGTGAGGTCGCAGGGGAACGCGTGCGCGGTTCCGCCGGACTCTCGGATGCGTTCGCACACGGCGTCGAGCTCGTCGCCGCGGCGCGCCACCAGCACGACGGCCGCGCCCTCGTCGGCGGCCTGCTGCGCGGCGGCCCGCCCGATTCCGGAGGACGCCCCTGTGATGAGCACGGTGCGCCCGTACAGGGCTCCGCGCGGGTCACGGCGGCGGGCGCGGTCGGGGTCGAGGTGCTCGGCCCAGTACCGGTACAGCGGTCCGGCGTAGTCGGCGAGACGGGGCAGCTCGATGCCGCTTCCCGCAAGCGCGTCCCTGGTGGCGGCGGTATCGAAGCGCACGGGCGTGCTCAGGTGCGGGAGGACCTCGCGCGGCACGCCGAGCTCGGCGAGCACCGACGCGACGGCTTCGGCGCCGTTGCGCCCCGACTCCACCGCCGAGAGCACCCGTTTGCCTGCCGCGCCTGCGGCGGTGCGCAGGAGGGTCGAGACCCGCTCGGGCGCCACAGCGGCGATGCGGGGCGCGCCCGCGGCGCGGGCGAACGCGTTGTAGACCTCGTTCAGTGGCTGGGGTTCGGCAGCGCCGAGGTGGTAGGTGGTCCCCGAGGGCGCCTCGCGGTGCATGAGGTATGCCATCGCCTCGACCACGTAGTCCACCGGAACCAGGTTGGTGGCACCGAGGTCGATGCCGGGCAGCGGGAGCCCGGACGGCATCGCGGCCAGCCGCGAGATCGCGGGCAGGAAGTAGTACGGCCCGTCGACCTTGTCCATCTCCCCGGTCCGCGAGTCACCGACCACCGCGGACGGCCGGTATACCGTGACCGGGGCAGCGCGCTGCCCGCGCACCAGCTTCTCCGCCTCGAACTTGGTGGCGTGGTACGGCGACGGCAGGGACTGCCCGAGGTCGAAGTCGGCCTCGGTGAAGCGCCCCGCGTACTCGCCTGCGACCGCGATCGAGGAGACGTGGTGCAGGCGCGGTGATCCGAGCCGTTCCACCAGCTCGATGAGGTTGCGGGTGCCGGTGACGTTCGCCGCGGTGTTGGCCTCCTCGCTCGCGGTGAAGTCGTAGATGGCCGCCAGGTGGACGACGTGGTCGACGGACCCGAGCGTCGTCGGGTCGACACCGAGCGAGCTCTCGGTGAGGTCGCCGGGGACGGGGACGAGGGCCCCCGGACGGTCGAGCGTGGCAGCGAGCTCGGTGAGCCGGTGTTTCGACGACGGGCGAACGAGCGCGTACACGGTCGCGGTGGCGTCCCGTTCGAGCAGCCGTGCGACGAGGCGACGTCCGATGAAACCGGTCGCGCCGGTGACGAAGTACGTGGGCATGCTCGACCTCCTGGGGCGGGAACAGGCGAGGTCGACAATACCTACTCGCGAGTAGGTAACGCTAGCCGGTCATCCCGACCGGTTCCGGTCCGACCGCCGGGTGGAGGCTCCGGAAGCCGACCGGTCACTGGGTTTGGGTGTCGTCCACGGCCTCGGTGCTGATCACCGCGTCCCGCAGGGCCGCGCGCAGCTTGCCGACGTCCAACCGGGTCAGTACCGCGGACTCGCCCGGCGGGGCGATGAGCACGACCTTGCTGTCGCTGGCGAACACCGTGATGTTCCTCCGCCTGCCTGCCAGGTCTCGGCAGGCGATCGTCCAGGTATCTCGAGCAGACATGGTGCTGATTCCTCGCGCGTCGTCCAGCCCTTTCCGACAGGTGTGACGCCGCCGTTGCGTGATCGTGACGCCACGAGGCGCATCAGTTCGGGCCGATCGCCCGGCGGATGGACGGTTGTGGGCGTGTCGCATGATCGCGCCGAATGGCCCCCACTGCTCGCCCGTCGCTGGCAGGATTGGACCCGACCAGGACGAACCGGAGGTGGGCGATGGAGCGCGGCCAGAAGCAGGCCGTCCAAGCATGGGAAGCGTTGTTCCGCTCGCAGGTCACCCTGCTGCGGCGGTTCAAGGCGAACTTCCGTACCGCCGAGATCAGTCTCTCGGAGTACGACGTGCTCTACAACCTGACCCTGTTCCCCGGTGCCCGGCTCCGCCTGAACGAGCTCAACGAGCACATCCTGCTCGCCCAGCCCAGCCTGAGCAGGCTCATCGAGCGCATGGAGTCCGACGGTCTGGTCCGCAGGGAACGTGATCCCGCGGACGGTCGCGGCACCCTCGTGGTGCTCACCGAGCACGGGTCGGTCGTGCAGCGCAGGGTAGGGCGCGCGCACGCGGACGCGATCGCCGCGTACGTCGGAGGCGCGCTCGACGAGGAGGAGCTGCGCGTCCTGGAACGGCTGTGCAACAAGCTCCGCGCCGCGCAGTCCAGCATCGCGAACTGACCGGCCGGCACCGGCCGGCACCGACCGGCACCGACAAGCACCGTCAGCCGCGAACGGCCGACCGCCTGCGCAGCAGCACGGCGAGCCCGGCCCAGGAAACGAGTACCACCACTGCCGAGGCCGCCCACAGCAGCTCGATGTGCTGCTGCGGGTACACGATGTCGGCCAGGTAGTGCTCGATGAACCCGCTGCCGGCACCGCGCTCGCCTGCCTCGGCGCGGAAGTGGTTCTCCAGCGGCGTCAGCGGGCAGGTGAACCCGAACGTGACGATCGTGACAGCCCATCCCGTGGCGATCGCGTGCGGCACGATCGCGCGGGGCCATCGCCAGGCCAGGAACCCACCGAGCAGAACGTAAGCGAGGAATGCCAGGTGCAGGCTCATGGTGGCGTCCGCGAGGACGCGGTACATGCCCTCATTGTGCCCCGATATCCTGGACCCCGGTATGTCTACATCACGACCGGCAGGGGCCGTCACCGGCAGCGGGCCCGTCACAGCCGGTGACCTCCGCGAACGCCTTGACGGCCTGCTGATCAGCGACCGGCATCGGCTGCGCCGCCGGATCGACGGGACCCGCAAGCTCTCCGACCAGGAGGCACTGCGCTCCACCCTGGCGACGATCGCCGAGGACGTCGCGGCCGCGGAGCGTCGCGTCGCCGCCCGCCGCGCCGCCGTTCCGGCCGTCGACTATCCCGCCGAGCTGCCGGTCAGCCGGCGCAGCGAGGACATCGCCGCGGCGATCCGGGACAACCAGGTCGTGATCGTTGCGGGGGAGACCGGCTCCGGCAAGACGACGCAGCTGCCCAAGATCTGCCTCGAGCTCGGCAGGGGTGTACGCGGCATGATCGGGCACACCCAGCCACGGCGTATCGCGGCCCGGTCGGTGGCCGAGCGCCTGGCGGCGGAGCTGGGCACCGAGCCGGGCGGGACGGTCGGCTGGAAGGTGCGCTTCACCGACCACGTCGGGGAGGACACCCTCGTCAAGGTCGCCACGGACGGCATCCTGCTCGCCGAGATCCAGCACGACCCGATGCTGCGTGCCTACGACACCCTCATCATCGACGAGGCGCACGAGCGCAGCCTGAACATCGACTTCCTGCTCGGCTACATCAAGCGGTTGCTGCCGCGCAGACCCGACCTGAAGGTGGTCATCACATCGGCCACCATCGACCCGGAGCGCTTCGCCAGGCATTTCGGCGGTGCGGCCGAGACGGCGCCTGTGCTGGAGGTCTCCGGGCGCACGTACCCCGTCGAGGTGCGGTACCGGCCGGTCGTCGACCCCGACGACCCGGACGCCGATCCGGACAGGGACCAGGTGCAGGCCATCAGCGACGCGGTCGACGAGCTCGTCGCGGAGGGGCCGGGGGACATGCTGGTGTTCCTGTCGGGCGAGCGGGAGATCCGCGACACGGCCGAGGCCCTGTCCGCGCGGAAGCTCCCGGACACCGAGATCCTGCCGCTGTACGCCCGGCTGACCAGCGCCGAGCAGCAGCGTGTGTTCCAGTCGCACCGGGGCAGGCGCATCGTGCTCGCCACCAATGTCGCCGAGACCTCGCTGACGGTGCCGGGGATCCGCTACGTCATCGACCCGGGTACCGCAAGGATCTCCCGGTACAGCAACCGGCTGAAGGTACAGCGGCTGCCGATCGAGCGCGTGTCGCAGGCCTCCGCCGACCAGCGCAAGGGGCGCTGCGGGCGTATCGGTCCCGGTATCTGCGTCCGGCTGTACTCGGAGGAGGACTTCGCCGCGCGACCGCGGTTCACCGACCCGGAGATCCTGCGCACCAACCTCGCCTCGGTGATCCTGCAGATGACCTCGGCCGGGCTCGGCGACATCGCCGAGTTCCCGTTCCTCGACCCGCCGGACACCCGGCAGATCACCGACGGCGTGCAGCTGCTGCGCGAGCTCGGGGCGCTGGAGGAACGCGGCGGGGGTAACGGTTCCCGCGGGGCGGGCGCGCACTCGGCCCACCGGATCACGTCGGTCGGCCGCAAGCTGGCGCGGTTCCCGCTCGACCCCCGCATGGCGCGCATGGTTCTCGAGGCAGAGCAGCACGGCTGTGCCCACCACGTGATGGTCGTGGCGGCGGCGCTGTCCATTCAGGATCCTCGGGAGCGCCCTGCCGAGCACACCGGTGCCGCCGATGCCGCGCATGCCCGCTTCACGCACCCGAGGTCCGACTTCCTCGCGCTGATCAACCTCTGGGAGCACCTGCGCGCGCGCCAGAAGGAGAACTCGAACAGCAAGTTCCGCAAGCTCTGCAAGACCGAGTTCATCAACTACCTGCGGGTGCGCGAGTGGCAGGACGTGTACAACCAGCTGCGTGAGACAGCGAAGTCGCTGAACATCGACGTGACCAAACGCGAGCTCGCCTACGACGAGACCACCGACTCCGGGTACCAACGCATCCACAAGAGCCTGCTGGCGGGCCTGCTGTCGCACGTCGGCCTGCGGGACGCGGCCAAGAAGGACTACCTGGGCGCCCGCGGGGCGCGGTTCGCGATCTTTCCCGGATCGGCGCTGTTCTCCAGCAGCCCACGCTGGGTCATGGCGGGTGAGCTGGTCGAGACCTCACGTCTGTGGGCGCGGGTGGTCGCCGGGATCCAGCCCGAATGGGTGGAGAAACTCGCCGCGCACCTGGTCCGGCGCACGTACTCCGAGCCGCACTGGGAACGCAAGCGCGGTGCGGTGATGGCCTACGAGACGGTGACGCTCTACGGCGTCCCGATCGTGGAGGGGCGCAAGGTCACCTACTCCGGCGTCGACCCGCAGCTGTGCAGGGAGCTGTTCATCCGGCACGCGCTTGTGGAGGGTGACTGGGACACCAACCACCGCTTCTTCCAGCACAACGCCGAGCTGCTGGCCGAGGTCGGCGAGCTGGAGGAGCGGGCACGCCGCAGGGACATCCTCGTCGACGACGAGGCGCTGTTCGAGTTCTACGACAGCCGCATCGGTTCCGAGGTCACTTCGGCCCGCCACTTCGACACCTGGTGGAAGAAGGTCCGGCGGCAGCAGCCGGACCTGCTGGACTTCACCAAGGCCATGCTGATCAACTCCGGCACCGCCGACGTCGACGAGAACGACTACCCGACGACGTGGCGGCACGGCAGGATCGAGCTGCCGGTGAGCTACCAGTTCGAGCCGGGAGCCGACGCCGACGGCGTGACCGTGCACATCCCGCTCGCCGTGCTCAACCAGGTCGCCGACTCCGGGGCGGAGGCGTTCGACTGGCAGGTGCCGGGGCTGCGCGAGGACCTGGTCACGGCCTTGATCAAGTCCCTTCCCAAGCAGCTGCGTCGCCACCTGGTTCCGGCCCCCGACACGGCGCGGGCCGTGCTGACGCGGCTGACACCACACGAGGAACCGCTCGGTCCGGCGCTCGCGCGCGAGCTGCGCGCGCTGTACGGCATCGACATCCCCCCGGACGCCTGGGACTACTCCCGGGTGCCAGAGCACCTCACCATCACGTTCCGGGTGGTCGACGAGCAGGACCGCCCGCTCGGCGAGGGCAAGGATCTGCAGGCGCTGCGGGCCGACCTCGCGCCGCGGTTGCGTACCGAGCTGTCCAAGGCGGGCGGCGACATCGAGCGGAGCGGCCTGCGGGACTGGACGATGGACGAGCTGCCGCGGTCGTTCGACGGCTCCGGCGATGACTCGGCCTCCGGTGCGGTGCGGGGGTTTCCCGCGCTCGTCGACGAGGGCGAGGCCGTCGATGTCCGGGTACTGGCGACACCGGCCGAGCAGCAGGCAGCGATGGCCGAGGGAACGCGCAAGCTGGTGCTGCTCAACGTGCCGTCGCCGCGCAAGGCGCTGCGCGGAACGCTGTCGAACACCGCCAAGCTCGAGCTGGCGAACAACCCGCACGGCGGGGTCGGCGGCCTGCTCGACGACTGCACGCGGTGCGCAGCGGACAAGCTGATCGCCGAGGCGGGAGGTCCCGCGTGGGACGCAGAGGGGTTCGCGCGGCTCACCGAGGTGGTGCGTGCCGGTCTGGAGTCGACGGTCGCCGAGACCGTGGAGCGGGTCCGCGGGGTGCTCGTCGCCTGGCACCGCGCGGTGCAGGCCGTCGAGCAGCTACCCGAAGCGGCCTTCGCCGAGGCCCGCGCCGATATGACCGCCCAGCTGTCCCGCCTGGTCTACGACGGGTTCGTCGCGGACACGGGCTGGCACCGCCTGCCGGACCTCGAACGCTACCTGCGCGCGATCGAGCGCCGCGTGGACAAGCTCGCGACCGCGGCCGACCGCGACACCGAACGGATGCGCATCGTGGCTGAGCTCGAGGAGGATTACCGGCGATGCCGCGAGGACCGGGCCGGGTACGGCGGTGCCGGGCCGCTCGCCGAGGTCGGCTGGATGCTCGAGGAGCTGCGGGTGAGCTTCTTCGCCCAGACCCTCGGCACCGCCCACCCCGTCTCCGAGAAGCGGGTGCGCCGCGCCCTCGACGAGGCCTGTGCTGAATGACGCTTTCACTCCGTACGGAAGGTTGAATGACGCTTTCAGTCCACGAGATGGACTGAAAGCGTCATTCAACACACAGGGCGTGAGTGTTGCCCGGGGCGCAAGAATCTACTCGCTAGTAGGTAATGTGAGCCATGCCCTGGATACGGGACGGTCGGTTCGCTAGGGTCGCCAGGGATACCGGCGGTACGACGTGCATGATGCCAACGGAGGTGCAGCGGATGGGCCCGACGACACTGCTGAAGGACGCGGTGCACAAGGCCGGTGTCCTGGGGCGCAGCGTTGTGGTGCTGCGGCGCTCCGGCCTCGTCGGTCGCCCCGACGAGGGAATCAGGTCGTTGCTGGCCATCCGCAAGTACGGCCCGTTCGCCGGCGTGATCGACATGGGCGCCCGGGAACACGGCGGCTCGGTCGCGCTGGCCGACGAGCTGGGCGAGCTGACCTACGACCAGCTGAACAAGCGGGCGAACGCGCTGGCCCGTGCGCTGGCGACGCGGGGCGTGCGATCCGGCACGGTGATCGCTGCGCTGTGCAGGGACCACCGCGGGCTGGTGACCGCGATGGCCGCCTCCGGCAAGCTCGGCGCGAAGCTGCTGATGATGAACACCGGCTTCGCCAAGCCGCAGCTCGCCGACGTCACCAGGCGCGAGGGCGTCAAGGCGCTCATCTACGACGAGGAGTTCACCGACCTGCTCGACGCGGTGGACCCGCACGTCGATCGTTACCTGGCGTGGGTGGACCAGGACAGCACCCTGTCGGACCGCTCGATCCCGGTGCTCGAGGAGCTCATCGCCAGCACGGACGACCAGCCGGTGGACACGCCGGACCAACCGGGCGGGTTCATCCTGCTCACCAGCGGAACCACCGGTACGCCGAAGGGCGCGCCCCGGGAACGGACCTCCCCGCTGGCCTCAGCGCAGTTCCTGGACCGGATCCCGTTGCGCAAGGGGGGCGTGACCTACATGGCGGCCCCGATCTTCCACGGCACCGGGCTGTCCCAGGCGCTGCTGTCCTGGGCGCTCGGCTGCAAGGTGGTGCTGACCCGCAAGTTCGATCCGGAGGACACGCTGCGGCGCGTCGCCGAGCACCGGTGCACCGCGCTGGTCGTGGTCCCGACGATGCTGCAACGCATCATCGACCTCGACCCCGGCGTGCTCGCCAAGTACGACACGTCCTCGCTGCGGATCATCTTCGCCGCGGGCTCGGCGATCCCCAGCGATGTCGTCACCCGGACCATGGATGTCTTCGGCGACGTGCTCTACAACCTCTACGGCTCCACCGAGGTGGCCGTCGCCAGCGTGGCGACACCGCAGGAGCTGCGCGCCCACCCCAGCACCGCGGGGAAGGCTCCCGTCGGCTGCCGGATCGAGCTCTACGACGAGCAGGGCAACAGCGTGACCGAGCCGGGCCGGATCGGACGCATCTTCGTCGGTAGCGGGCTGAGCTTCCAGGGCTACACCGACGGCAGGAACAAGGAGCTCATCAACGGGCTGCTCTCCAGCGGTGACGTCGGGTACTTCGACGAGCAGGGGTTGCTGTTCGTCGTTGGCCGCGACGACGACATGATCGTCTCGGGCGGGGAGAACGTCTTCCCCCTGGAGGTGGAGAACCTGCTCGCCGAGCGTGCGGACGTGCTGGAGGCGGCCGTCGTCGGGGTCGACGACGAGGAGTTCGGGCAGCGCCTGAAAGCCTGTGTCGTGCCTGCAGAGGGCGCGAAGACGGACGCCGAGGAGATCAAGAACTACGTCAAGGCCAACCTGGCGCGCTACAAGGTGCCGCGGGAAGTGGTGTTCCTGGACGTCCTGCCGCGCAACGCCACCGGAAAGCTGCTCCGCAACGAGCTGTCCGGGGCATAGCGCTAACGTGCGGACTCGGCCCGCTGCCCGGCGAGGTGCACCGCCCGCCGCAGCGTTCCGGTGAGCAGGCGCAACACCTCGGCACGGTCGCCGATCGTGTGCCGGGCCCAGGTCAGTCCGAGCTCCTCTGCGAAGGACAGCCACGCGGTCACCGCTGCGCGTTCCAGCTCGCTGGGCTGCTCGATCCCGAGCGCGCCGATCAGCTTCCCGGCCAGCGCGGCCCGGGTCTCCTCGAAGATCTCCCGCGCCCAGTCCTCGGCGCCGGAGCTGCGCAGCAGTGCCAGGTACGGCTCGTGCCTGCGCTCGAGGAAGTCGAGGTACTCGGTCAGGATCGCCTCGATGGTGCCCGCGCGCCCCGCGGAGTCCTCGCGGACCCACATCGCGTGCAGCAGGCGCCTGCTGGCCGCGCGGACCACCTCGGCGTAGTAGTCCCGCTTGGTGGGGAAGTAGTGGAACAGCAGGCTGCGCGAGATCCCGGCGCCGGCGGCCACGTCGTCGACGGTGATCTGGTGCAGCGGGCGCCGCGTGAGCATCTCCAGCCCGATACCGATCAGCTGCTCGCGCCGCTGGACGGGGTCCTGCCTGCTGCGCCGTGTCGCGCTCCGCCCGGTGCCGGACGGAGCGGGCCGTCGTGTCATGGACCTCCCTTCGCAGGCTGTTGAGCAATGCTCGATAGCTACTGTAGCGTGTACCGGCATGGACTTCTCGCCATCGCAGGCGGCCGCCGAGTACCGGCACCGGGTCGCCGAGTTCATCGCGCGCGAGATCGAGCCGGTCGAGGCGGAGTACCACCGATCGCTGCGCGGCCTGGACGATCCGTGGGTGGTCCTTCCCGTCATCGACGAGCTCAAGGGCAAGGCGCGCGCCGAGGGGTTGTGGAACCTCTTCCTGCCCCCGGCATCGGACGGAAGCGGGATGTCGCATGTGGACTACGCTCCGCTCGCCGAGCTGATGGGCCGCTCGTTCATCGCGCCGGAGATCTTCAACTGCAACGCACCGGACACCGGTAACGCCGAGGTGTTGCTGCACTACGGGAGCCAGTACCAGCGCAAGCAATGGCTCGAACCGTTGCTGGAGGGGCGGATCCGCTCGGCCTTCTGCATGACCGAACCGGACGTCGCCTCGTCGGACGCGACGAACATGGCCGCGACCGCGGTCGCCGACGGCGACGAGGTCGTGCTGAACGGCCGCAAGTGGTTCAGTACCGGGGTCGGCCACCCGAACTGCGGTTTCGTGATCTTCATGGCGGTGACGGACGCGGACGCGCACCGGCACGCGCGGCACTCGATGGTGATCGTGCCGACGGATGCGCCGGGCTTCCGGGTCGAGCGGATGCTTCCCGTGTTCGGCTACCGGGACGAGCCGTACGGGCACGGCGAGGTCACCTTCACCGATGTGCGTGTGCCGCGCGAGAACGTCGTCGCAGGGCTCGGGCGCGGCTTCGAGATCGCGCAGGGCAGGCTGGGGCCGGGCCGGGTGCACCACTGCATGCGGTTGATCGGGCTCGCCGAGCGGGCGCTGGAGCTGGCGCTGCGGCGCGGCACCGAGCGGGTGGCTTTCGGTAAGCCGCTGGCCAACCTCGGTGGCAACCGGGAACGGATCGCCCGCGCGCGGATCGAGATCAACCAGGCGCGCCTGCTGGTGCTGCACGCCGCGTGGCTGCTCGACACCCAGGGCATCGCGGGGGCGTACTCCGAGGTGTCGCAGATCAAGGCCGCCGTTCCGGAGATGGCCGAACGAGTGATCGACACGGCGATGCGTATGCACGGCGCTGCGGGCTTCACCGACGACGTCCCGCTGGCGGCCGCCTTCGCGAACGCGCGCTCGCTGCGCATGGCCGACGGCCCGGACGAGGTGCACCTCGGGGTCGTGGCGCGCAACGAGCTCGCGCCGTACCAGGAAGCCGCGCGCGCACGCGACGCGGCGGGAGCGGACCCGACAGAGAAGGGTGCCGGATGACACGGGGACGGACCAATATCGTGATCACCGGGGCGAGCTCCGGCCTCGGTGAGGGGATGGCACGGGAGTTCGCGGCGAAGGGCTGCAACCTCGGCCTGTGTGCCCGCCGCACGGACCGGCTGGACGAGCTCGCCGCGGAGCTGCGCCGTTCGTACCCGGACATCACCGTGGTCACCAAGAAGCTCGATGTCTGCGACCATCACGCGGTGTTCCGGACCTTCGGCGAGTTCCGCGCCGAGCTGGGGTCGCTGGACCGCGTGATCGCCAACGCGGGGCTCGGTAAGGGGCAGCCGATCGGTACGGGCTACTTCGAGGCGAACAAGCAGACGCTGGAGACCAATATCGGTGGGCTGCTCGCCCAGTGCGAGGCCGCCGTCGAGATCTTCACCGAGCAACGCTCCGGGCATCTCGTCGTGGTCTCGTCGGTCGCCGCCGTGCGCGGCATGCGGGGTCCTGTCACCGCATACGCCGCGTCCAAGGCCGCAGCCGCCTCCCTCGCGGAGGGCATCCGGGCGCAACACCATCGCGGGCCGATCACCGTGACCACGCTGTACCCGGGCTTCATCGAGTCGGAGATGACCGGACGGGCGGGTAAGACCCCGCTGATGGTGGACGCGAACACGGGAGCCAAGGCCCTGGTCTCGGCCATCGAGAAGGAACGTCCGAAGGCCTACGTGCCGTGGTGGCCGTGGACGCTGCTGGCACAGGTCCTGCGTTTCGCCCCGCTGGGATGGGTGAGGAAGTTCTCGTGACAGACGTGTTCGACAACCCCGATGCCCTCCGCGAGGAGGACGCCTTCGACACGGACGCTGTGCACGCCTGGCTGAGCGAGCGGGTGGCAGGGCTGTCCGGCCCGCCTGCGGTGCGGCAGTTCTCCCGGGGCGCGTCCAACCTCACCTACCTGCTGACCTACCCCGACCGGGAGCTGGTCCTGCGCAGGCCGCCTGCCGGGGTCAAGGCGGCCTCCGCGCACGACATGGGCAGGGAGTACCGCGTGCAGGCCGGGTTGAGACGCGAGTTCCCGTACGTGCCGGAGATGCTCGCCTACTGCGACGACCCTGGCGTGATCGGCTCGGAGTTCTATGTCATGCGGCGCCTGCCCGGCATCATCCTGCGCAGCGACCTCCCGGAGGGGCTCGAGCTCGGCGAGGATGGCGCGAGGGACCTGTCGAGGAGGTTCGTCGACACGCTCGTCGAGCTGCACAACGTGGACGTGCACGCGGCGGGGCTCGCCGACCTCGGTAAGGGCGCCGGGTACGTGCGCAGGCAGATCGACGGCTGGTCGGATCGGTACCGCAAGGCACGCACGGACAACGTCGGCGACTTCGAGAGCGTGATGCGCTGGCTGGACGCCAACCAGCCGGACGATGTCCGGATCTGCCTGATCCACAACGACTTCCGTTTCGACAACATCGTGTTCGACGCGCCGGAGACGATGAACGTCGTCGGTGTGCTCGACTGGGAGATGGCCACACTCGGCGACCCGCTGATGGAGCTCGGCGCCACGCTGGCCTACTGGGTGCAGGCCGACGACGACGAGATCATGCACAGCAGCAGGCGCCAGTCAACGCACCTACCCGGCATGCTCACCAGGGACGAGGTGGTCGCCCGCTACACCGAGCGGACGGGGCTCTCCCCGGAGAACTGGACGTTCTACGAGGTCTACGGGCTGTTCCGGCTCGCCGTGATCATCCAGCAGATCTACCGGCGTTACCACGACGGGTACACGACGAACCCGGCCTTCGCCGACTTCTGGATGTTCGTCGGCTACCTCGAGTGGCGTTGCGAGCAGATCATCGCGGGTCACCGTCCGGGAGGGGCCGCCTGATGGGTGCGATCTACCTCGTCCGGCACGGGCAGGCGTCGTTCGGCTCGCACGACTACGATGCGCTGTCCGAGCGGGGACTGCGGCAGGCTGCCGTGGTGGGAGACGAGCTGCGGCGCAGGGGCCCGCGCGTCACCCACGTGTTCAGCGGCACGATGCGGCGCCAGCGCGACACCGCGGAGGCCGCGGGTTTCGACGCGCGGCAGGACGCCCGCTGGAACGAGTACGCCCACCAGGAGGTGCTCGCCGCGCACACCGCGCTCGACGGCAGCGAGCTGGCCGACCCCCGCACGTTCCAGGCCGCGCTGGATTCGGCGCTGGGGCAGTGGGTCCGGGCGGGTTCGGCCGTGGACGGGGCCGAGGGGTGGCCGGAGTTCGCCTGCCGCGTGCACGCCGCGTTCGACGAGGTCCTCGGGTCGCTCGGTAAGGGAGAGGACGCGGTGGTGTTCACCTCGGGTGGCGTGATCGGCGCGCTCGTGGCGCGCGTGCTCGGCCAGCAGGCGGAGACCTTCATCGGCCTGCACAGGGTGACCTGCAACGGGGGTATCACCAAGCTCGTCACGGGTCGCTCCGGGACCAACCTGGTGTCGTTCAACGAGCACGGCCACCTGGAGAACGACTCCTCCGATCTGTTGACCTATCGCTGACGGGAGATGCCATGACGATCACCTCGTTCACCGGTACGCAGCTCATCCCGGTCAACGGCACCGGGCCCGAGGACGTCGTCGTCGATGACGACGGGCAGGTCTACGCCGGTCTCGACGACGGGCGGATCATCCGGGTCGCCGGCGGCGGCAACCGCATCGACACGGTGGCGCGTGTCGCGGGCAGGCCGTTGGGCATCGAGCTCTACGGCGCGGACGAGCTGCTGGTCTGCGCATCCGACCACGGGCTGCTCGCGGTGACGATCCGGACAGGCGAGGTGCGCACGCTGGTGGACAGCGTCGCGGGCAGTCGCATCCTGGGATGCAACAACGCCGCGGTCGGGGCCGACGGCACGGTGTTCTTCAGCGACTCCTCGCAGCGCTTCCCCATCCCGGATTTCCGCTCGGACATGATCGAGCGCACCGGAACGGGCAGGGTGTTCCGGCGCGACCCGGACGGCACGGTCACCGAGGTGGCAGGTGGCCTGCAGTTCGCCAACGGGGTCGCGCTCGCCCCGGACGAGTCGTTCGTGGTGATCGCCGAGACCACCACCTGCCGGCTACACCGGCTCTGGATAGCCGGCGACCGGGCAGGGCAGCGGGAAGTGTTCGCCGAGGGGCTGAGCGGTTACCCGGACAACGCCTCCACAGGGTCCGACGGGTTGATCTGGGTCGCGATACCCAGCCCTGCCGTCCCGGCGCTCCCGCTCGTGCAGCGTATGCCTGCGGCGGCGCGGTCGCTCGTGCGCAGGCTGCCCACCTCCCTGCAGCCGTCCCCGGGACGCGAGGTCGGCGCCGTGGCGTTCGACGCGACCGGCGGCGTCGTGCGGCGGCGCGGCGGGACGGTCGAGGGGTTCACGATGCTCACCGGCGTGCGGGAGCAGGGCGGCACGCTGTACTGCGGCAGCCTCACCGAGGGCGCGATCCTCACGACCGACCGCTGAGAGGCCCCGAGCCCGGGCCCGGGCCCGGTCCCGTTCCGCGGCATTCCGCGTGTGGTCTCCGGGCGTGCATGGTTGGGGGCACGTGACACACTGGCGGGGTGTCCGACTCTCCCCTGCTCGGTGCGTACGGCTCGTTCCTGGACGGCCCGCTGCGCATGCTCGGCTCCGCAGGCCCGGAAGAGGAGGGGATCCGGCAGGCCGCGTGGGTCGCCCGCTGCGTCGGCAGGGGTGAGGCCGCCCCGTTGGGGCGCGAGGACATCTCGGCGCTCGCGGGCCTGTTGCGGACCCGCCGTTACCGGCCGGGGACGGTGCTCTATACCGCGGGCACGGCCTCGGCAGGGGTGTGGATCGTGCGCAGCGGCCGGGTCGAGCTGTCGGTCGGCTCGGGTGGCAGGCGGGTCGTCGTGCACCTCCTGCAACCGGGCGATGTGGATGGCGATGTCGAGTACCTGCTTGACATGCCGTTCCCGTACACGGCACGAGCGGTCGACGACGCCACCGTGCTGCACCTCGACAGCTCCCAGTTCGAGAAGTTGCTGGTCAAGAGGCCACCGATCGCCCGACGCTGGCTGTCGAGCATAGCGATGCGGCTGGCGGCCAGCCAGAGCAGGCTGCTCGGCGTGCTCGGCAGGAGCCTGCCGGAGCAGGTGGCTACGTTGCTCATCGAGGAGTCCACCAGCGGAGAGGTCCCCCTTCCGCAGCGCACCCTCGCCGCGATGCTCGGCGTGCGCAGGCCCTCGCTGAACAAGGTACTCAAGGAGTTCGAGGGGGACGGGCTGATCCGGGTCCGCTACGGTGCGATCGACATCGTCGATGCGGAGGCACTGGCGCTGCGCACCGCGTGACGGACGGCGGCACGGTACGGCAGAGGAGGGGTATGCCCGCCGCGGACAGGCGCGTTCCGGCGCACGAGCCGGTCGCCCACGTGATGCGTTCCGGGCTCGTGGAGAGCGTGCACTACGGCTCTGTGGTGGTGCTCGGCGCGCACGGCTCCGAGCTGCTCGCGATGGGCGATGTGGATGCCGCGTGCTACCCGCGGTCGACACTGAAGCCGGTGCAGGGGACCGCGTTGGTGCGCTGCGGGCTCGAGCTGCCCGCCGAGCTGCTCGCGCTCGCTGTTGCCAGCCATTCCGGGGAAGCGAGGCACGTCGATGGTGTCCGCCGGTTGCTGGCAGGCTACGGCCTTGACGAGCCGGATCTGGGCAACACCCCTGGCCTGCCAGCGGGCGAGGCGGCCCGGCGGGAGTGGCTGGCCGCAGGGCGCGGTGCCGAGCGGCTGCCGCAGAACTGCTCGGGCAAGCACGCCGCGATGCTCGCCGTGTCGAAGCTGCGCGGGCACTCCACGGCGAACTACCTGGACCCGGACCATCCGGTGCAGCGCGAGATCGAGCGCACCGTGACGGAGCTGTCCGGCGAGGCGGTCGCGCACGTCGCTGTGGACGGCTGCGGCGCCCCGCTGTTCGCGCTGTCGTTGCGCGGGGTGGCCCGCTGTATCGGCCGGATCGCCGCGGCAGCCGACGGCACGCCGGAGGGCACCGTCGCGTCGGCGATGCGCGCGCACCCGGAGATGGTGGGTGGCAACGGGCGCTCGGCGACCCTGCTGATGACGGCGGTACCCGGGATGCTGGCCAAGGACGGCGCGGAAGGTATGTACGTGGCGGCGTGCGGCGATGGCACCGCCGTGGCGGTCAAGCTCGCCGACGGTGGCGACCGCGCCAGGGTGGCCGTGACCGCCGCCGCACTGGACCGCGCGGGCGTGCCGCCCGCCTCGCTGGCCGGTGTCGACGGCGCGACGCCCGCCACCGCGCCGGGTATCGTGCCGGCAGGCGAGCTGGCCGGGCACTGGGACGGGTGAGGCGGGTCCGGACTCTGGCGTGTATCGAGCCCTTGTCCGGCCGCTGTGACGGCCCCGGGCCCTGGAGCAACCGCTAGGTCGAGCGGGCCAGGGTGCAGCTGACCTCGGCGATCCCGTTCTCGTCGACGGTGGACGCCGAGTCCTCGATGGCGACCTCCCCGTCGAGCGAGATCGAGCACCGGACCGGTTCCTCCTCGGGGTGCTCGGACTTGGCGAACACCCGGATGTCCAGGTGCCCCGACGCGGTCCCTGTCTCGGTGAACTCGAAGTCGAACGGCTCGCCCTCCAGTTCCACCTGTGACTGCTGGCCGTCCCGTGCGACCAGCATGACGGTGTCCTGCGGTCCGGTCACCCGCACGTGCACGACGGTGGAGTCCGGCTCCTGCTGCTCGGACGGCGACTGGGGCGCGGAAGGAGGTGCCGAGGGAGGATCCGCAGGCTCGGCTGGGTCGTCGGCACCGCTCGTGCAGGCGGTGAGGAAGGTCGCGGCAAGCACGACGACGGCCGGGCGCTTCACGGTGTGTTCCTCTCGTCCTCGAACGTCATCCGGGCGAGTTCATCACTATGCACGTTCGGGTGGTGCGGATCCACCCGACCCGCGGGGCGTTGCGTACACGGGGTGCTGTTCGATACGCCTCAGGCCAGCCCGCGCACGGTCCTGGCAGGCGCGCGGGTCCCGCGCATGCTCGCGACCATGTCGACGACCTGCCTGGTACGCCGGGTGTCGTGGGCGCGGAACGCAGCCGCGCCTTCCCAGGCCGCTACGGCCGTCGCCGCGAGCGTCCCGTCCGGCCGGTCGGCGAGCTCGACACCGAGGGTCTCGCCGACGAAGTCCTTATTGGACAACGCCATCAGCACGGGCCACGGTGTCGTGGTCAGCTCGCGTGTCCTGCGCAGCAGCTCGAGGCTGTGCCAGGTGTTCTTGCCGAAGTCGTGCGTAGGGTCGATGAGCACACCCTCTCGGGGGACACCCAGTTCGACGACCTGCTCTGCCCTGCGCACGAGCTCGTCGAGCACCGAGCGCACCACATCCGGGTAGTGCACGCGATGCGGCCTGGTGCGGGGCGTCGCTCCACCGGTGTGCGAGCAGACATACCCCGCGCCGAACTCGGCCGCCACCTCGGCCAGCCGTGGGTCGACGCCCTGCCAGGTGTCGTTGAGCAGGTCCGCACCCTCGGTGCAGGCACGCCTGCCTACCTCGGCGCGCCAGGTGTCCACGCTGATGATCAGGTCGGGAAAGCGCGCACGCACGGCGGCCACCAGTGGCGCCACGCGGCGGATCTCCTCGTCGATACCGACGTCGGGCCCGGGGCCGGCCTTCACGCCACCGATGTCGACGATGTCGGCGCCGTCGGCGACGGCCCGCTCGACCGCGACCATTGCCTCGCGGAAGCCGTAGGTGGCACCCGAGTCGTAGAAGGAGTCCGGCGTCCTGTTGACGATGGCCATGACGAGTGCGCGCCCCGTAGCGGCTTGCCTGCCCCGGAAGCTCAGGCGAGGCGCACCCGTGGGGGAGGACATCGTGTCGAACATACCAGGCGGTCGCTCGGGCCGGCTCCGGGATTGACGCGCCAGCGGTGAGCCACTATGTTCATATTAAGAACATATGTGCGGCATACGCACACTTGACTGCGTGAGGTGATGACGTGGCCGAGATCGTGACGCTCGCCGAAGCGGTGACCGAGCTGGTCAGCGACGGGGACCAGGTGGCCCTCGAGGGGTTCACCCACCTCATCCCGGTCGCGGCGGGGCACGAGATCATCCGCCAGGGCAGGCGGGACCTCACCCTGGTGCGTATGACCCCGGACATCGTCTACGACCAGCTGATCGGCGCGGGCTGCGCGCGGAAGCTGGTCTTCTCCTGGGGCGGCAATCCCGGGGTCGGCTCCCTGCACCGGTTCCGGGACGCGGTGCAGAACGCTTGGCCCGCGCCGCTGGAGCTCGAGGAGCACAGCCATGCCGGGATGGCCAACCGCTACGTCGCGGGTGCCTCGGGGCTGCCCTTTGCCGTGATGCGCGGCTACACCGGCACCGACCTGCCGTCGGTCACCACCACGATCAAGCCGATCACCTGCCCGTTCACCGGCGAGCGGCTCACCGCGGTTCCGGCGATCAACCCGGATGTCACGGTCATCCACGCGCAGCGGGCCGACCGGGCGGGAAACGTCCAGATGTGGGGGCTGGTCGGGGTGCAGAAGGAGGCGGTGCTGGCCGCTGGGCGCAGTATCGTCACTGTCGAGGAGGTCACCGACGAGCTGAGTCCGGTTGCGGGCCAGGTCGTGCTGCCGTCCTGGGCCGTGACGGCCGTCGCCGAGGTCGCAGGCGGTGCCCACCCGTCGTACGCGCAGGGCTACAGCGACCGGGACAACACCTACTACCAGGAGTGGGACGCGATCAGCAGGGACAGGGCAACGTTCGAGAAGTGGTTGACAGAGGCGGTGCTTACATGACCGGGACGAGCGTGGAGACGAGCGGGCACGCCGCCCACACCGCGAGCGAGATGATGTCGGTCGCCGCGGCACGCGCGCTCCGCGACGGCACGTCGTGCTTCGTCGGGATCGGCCTGCCGTCCACGGCTGCCAACCTGGCGCGGCGCGGCCACGCGCCGAACCTGACGCTGATCTACGAGTCCGGTGCGCTGGGTGCCAGACCGGACAGCCTGCCGCTGTCCATCGGCGACGGCATCCTTGCCGAGACTGCGGACGCCGTGGTCGGCGTCCCCGAGGTGTTCAACTACTGGCTGCAACCCGGCCGGATCGACGTCGGCTTCCTCTCCGCGGCCCAGCTCGACCGGTTCGGCAACATCAACACGACCGTCATCGGCGGGGACTACGCGAATCCTGGTGTGCGGCTGCCGGGGGCCGGAGGCGCACCCGAGATCGCGGCCTCGTGCCGCGAGGTGTTCATCGTCGTCAAGCAGAGCAGGCGTAGCTTCGTGGACAAGGTGGACTTCGTGACCTCGGTCGGGCACGGGTCGGGCGCCGGTGACCGCGCGCGTCTCGGCCTGCCGGGTGCGGGGCCCACCATGGTCATCACCGACCTCGGGGTGTTCCGGCCTGACCCCGGCACAGCAGAGCTGGTGCTGGAGCAGGTTCATCCCGGCGTGACCGTGCAGCAGGTACGCGAGGCCACCGGCTGGGAGCTCGCTGTCGCCTCGGAGGTGGGCACCACGACGGCCCCGACGGCCGGGGAGCTGACGGCGTTGCGTGCGCTCACCGGGGGTCCGGACGGCAAGGAAGGCTGAACGGGGAAGGCTGAGCAGGGAAGGACCGGCATGACCAACGAGGTGTACATCTACGACGGGGTGCGGACCCCGTTCGGCCGGCACGGCGGCGGGCTGTCCGGGGTGCGGCCGGACGATCTGGCCGCGGTCGTGCTCGGTGCGCTCGCCGAGCGCACCTCCTGCGACCCGGCGACGGTCGACGAGGTGTGTCTCGGCGACGCCAACCAGGCGGGGGAGGACAATCGCAACGTGGCCCGGATGGCCGCGCTGCTTGCCGGCTGGCCCACCTCGGTCCCGGCGACGACCGTCAACCGGCTGTGCGGCTCGAGCATGGACGCGGCGATGCAGGCCTCCCGCACCATCGCGCTCGGGGATGCCTCGCTGGTCGCCGCGGGTGGCGTCGAGTCGATGAGCAGGGCACCCTGGGTGCTTCCGAAACCGGAGAAGGCGTTCCCTGCCGGTCACGCGACGCTGCACTCGAGCACGCTCGGGTGGCGCATGACGAACCCGGACATGCCGGAGCAGTGGACGGTGTCGCTGGGGGAGGGCACCGAGATCCTCGCCGAGCAGTACAAGATCGACCGTGCCCGGCAGGACGAGTTCGCGCTGCGCAGCCACCAGCGGGCGGCACGCGCCTGGGACGACGGCTTCTACGACAGCCATGTCGTCGCCGTGCCCGGGACGGAGCTGAGCCGGGACGAGTCGATGCGTGGCGACACCTCGCTGGACAAGCTGGCCGCGCTCAAGCCGGTCTTCCGCGCGGACGGTACCGTGACCGCGGGCAACTCCTCGCCGCTCAACGACGGCGCGGCGGCGTTGCTGCTCGGCGACGAGGCCGCGGCCGACCGGCTGGGGCGTACGCCGCTGGCGCGGGTCGCCGGGCGCGGCGCGGCCGGTGTGGATCCGCACGTGTTCGGCATCGGGCCGGTCCAGGCGGCGGAGACCGCGCTGCGGCGTGCCGGGATCGGCTGGCCGGACCTGGCCGCTGTGGAGCTGAACGAGGCCTTCGCCGCACAGTCGCTTGCCTGCCTGGCCGACTGGCCCGAGCTCGACCCGGAGATCGTCAACATCAACGGCGGGGCGATCGCGATCGGCCACCCGCTCGGCGCCTCCGGCGGGCGGGTCATCACCCAGCTGGCCCACCAGCTACGGCGCTCCGGAGGCAGGTGGGGGCTCGCCGCGCTGTGCATCGGGGTGGGCCAGGGCCTCGCGGTGGTCGTCGAGGGGATCCGGCCGTGAGCGCCCGCCACCAGCGGACCCTCGCGTTGCCCGCCTACCGGCCCGACCCCGATGGGACACACCCACCGCTGGACTCGCCCGACTACCGGTCGACCGCGCTGCGCCATCCGCTGCGGCAGCCGCTGACGCTGCCGCAGTCGGCCACGGAGATCACCGGCCCGGTGCTCGGTGAGGGGCGCATCGGAGAGCGGGACAACGACCTGACGGTGCAGCACCCCGGCGAACCCGTCGGGCAGCGGATCGTGGTGCACGGAAGGGTGCTCGACGGCGACGGCCGGGCCGTGCCGAACTCGCTCGTGGAGATCTGGCAGGCCAACGCCGGTGGCCGGTACCGGCACGACGCGGATGTCTGGCCCTCCCCGCTGGACCCGAACTTCGACGGGGCGGGGCGCACGCTGACCGACGAGCACGGGCGGTACGAGTTCACCACGATCAAACCGGGCGCGTACCCGTGGAAGAACCACCACAACGCGTGGCGGCCCGCGCACATTCACTTCTCCCTGTTCGGCAGGTCGCTCACCCAGCGGCTCGTCACGCAGATGTACTTCCCCGACGACCCCCTGTTCGACCAGGACCCGATCTTCAACTCCGTTCCGGAGGCGGCCAGGAACAGGCTGGTATCGCGCTTCGACATGAACCGCACGACCGACCACTGGGCGCTCGGGTTCGAGTTCGACATCGTGCTCCGCGGCCGCGAGGCCACGCCGTTCGAGGACGACGACCATGACCACTAGCAGCACGTTGCCCAGCACCCCGTCCCAGACGGTCGGCCCGTACCTGCACATCGGGTTGACCTGGCAGGACGGCCCGTTCGTCGTGCCGGAAGGCACGCCGTCGGCGGTGTGGATCCGGGGCAGGGTCATCGACGGCGCCGGTGAGCCGATCACCGACGCCCTCGTGGAGACCTGGCAGTGTGACGAGCACGGGCGCTTCGCACATCCCGAGGACCCCCGCTCCGCCGAGATCGGCAGCGGATTCCGGGGGTTCGGGCGCAGCGACACCCGCAGCGGCGACTACGGCATCCTCACCGTGATACCCGGCCGTGTGCCGGACCGCAGCGGGGTGCTGCAAGCACCGCACGTGGACCTATCGGTGTTCGCGCGGGGCATGCTGCACCGGGTCGTCACCCGCGCGTACTTCGCCGACCGGCCCGAGGCCAACGCGGCCGACCCGGTGCTGAGCACGGTGCCCGATGACCGCAGGCAGACCCTCCTTGCCCGGCCGAGCACCGACGGGTACACCTTCGACGTGCATGTGCAGGGCGAACGCGAGACAGTCTTCTTCGATGTCTGAACTGTTCGATCCGATGCTCGCCGCCGGGCCGGTGCGGGCCGCGGTCGATGACACGGCCTGGCTCCAGGCGATGCTCGACTTCGAGGCCGCGCTCGCGCGGGCCGAGGCGGACTGCGGGTTGCTCCCGGCTGCCGACGCCGAGCGCATAGCCGGGCAGTGCCACGCGTCGGACTTCGACCCGGCCGAGCTCGGTGCCGAGGCGACCGGGATCGGCAACCCGGCAGGCCCGCTGGTCCGGGCGCTGAGCGCCCGGGTGGACGAGCAGGCGCGCCGGTATGTCCATTTCGGTGCGACCAGCCAGGACGTTCTCGACACGGCCACGATGCTGGTCTCCGCCCGTGCGCTTGACGTGTTGCTCGACGAGCTGGCCGGGTGCGGGGACGCGCTGGCGCGGCTCGCCGAGCGGCACGCGGCTACCGTGCAGTCCGGCCGCACACTGCTGCAGCAGGCGCAGCCGGTGACGTTCGGGCTGACGGCCGCCTGCTGGCTGTCCGCGGTGTGCGCTGCGCGCGAGCAGCTGTCCACGGCGCGCGGGCGGCTGGCCGTGCAGCTCGGCGGTGCGACGGGAACGCTGGCCTCGCTGGGGGCACGCGGGCCCGACGTGGTCACCGCCCTCGCCCGCCACCTCGAGCTGGCCGATCCCGGCCTGCCCTGGCACACCGACCGCGGCAGGGTCGGTGCGCTCGCCTCCGCGCTCGGCGCGGTGAGCGCGGCGGTGTCCAAGATCGTGCGGGATGTCACCGTGCTCGCGCAGACCGAGGTGGCCGAGGTGTTCGAGGTCGATGCGGGCTCGGGCGGTTCGTCGGCGATGCCGCACAAGCGCAACCCCGTCGCCGCCGTCGCGGCTGCCGCCGCGAGCGCGCAGGCTCCCGGCCTGGTGAGCACGCTGCTCGGCAGCGCGGCGCACGAGCTGCAGCGTGCGGCGGGCGCGTGGCACGCGGAGTGGCGCCCGCTCGGCGAGCTGCTGCGCAGCACCGGCTCTGCCGTGACCTGGCTACGCACCAGCCTGGACCGCCTGCGGGTCGATCCCACCCGCATGCGGGCGAACCTGGACTCGGCCGGCGGGCTTCCGCTGGCCGAGCGGGTGACGACCGAGCTGGTGGAGGTCGCGGGCGCGGGACAGGACCAGGAAAGGGGCCAGGGGCCGGTCGGCAGGCTCGCCGCGCACGACGCAGTGGCGGCCTGCTGCCGGCGCGCGGTCACCGAGGACCGCGAGCTCGCCGACGTGCTCGCCGCAGACGAGCTGGTCGGCGCGTACCTGAGCAGGCAGCGGCTCGCGGAGCTGCTCGATCCCGCCGGGTACCTGGGCAGCGCGGGCGTCTTCGTCGAGCGGGCACTCGCCAGGCACCGTGACAGTGCATCCCCGGCCTCCCGAGACCGGCGACAGGACAGCCAGGAGAGTGGTTCATGAGCGTCGAGCTGTACCAGGAGACCGCCGTCCCCGCCGCGGGTGACGGCGCGCCGACCGTCGTGCTGAGCGGTTCGCTCGGCAGCGACAGAACGATGTGGACCCCGCAGGTTCCCGCGCTGCTCGGCGCGGGATACCGGGTGGTGCGCTACGACCACCGCGGGCACGGGCTGTCCCCTGTGCCGGACGGGCCGTACGACATGGCCGACCTCGGCGCAGACGCGGTCGCGCTGCTGGACGCGCTCGGGTGCAGGCAGGTGCACTGGGTCGGCCTGTCCCTCGGCGGGATGGTCGGGATGTGGCTGGCCCAGCATGCCCCCGATCGGGTCGCCAGCCTGGCGCTGTGCTGCACATCCGCCGCGCTGGACCCGCAGCCGTGGTCCGAGCGGGCCAGGCTGGTCCGCGAGCACGGCACCCGCGCGGTGTCCGAGGCGGTGGTCGGCCGCTGGCTGACCCCGGGCTGCGCCACGGCACACCCGGAGACGGTGGAACGGCTGCGGCGCATGGTGGAGGCGACCCCCGACGAGGGGTACGCCTCATGCTGCGCGGCCATCGGCGGGATGGACATCGCGGGCGGGCTGCAGGCCGTCTCCGTGCCGACGCTGGTGATCGCGGGGGAGCAGGACGTGGCCACACCCCCCGAGCACGGCAGGTGGATCGCGGAGTCGGTGCCCGGCGCACGCATGGAGGTTCTCGACCCCGCGGCGCACCTGGCGAACGTGGAGCGGCCCGAGGAGATGAACCGCCTGCTGCTCGACCACCTGAAGGAGCTGCGATGAGCGACAGCGCGCCCACGGACCCGTACACCGACGGCATGGCGACCCGCAGGGAGGTTCTCGGGGACGCCCATGTGGACAGCGCCGTCGAGGCCACGACGGAGTTCACCCAGCCGTTCCAGGACTACATCACCAGGGCCGCCTGGGGCGCTGTCTGGTCACGGGAGGGGCTCGACCGCAGGACACGAAGCTGTATCACGCTGGCGGTGCTGACGGCGCTCGGCTGCCACGGTGAGATTCCCATGCACGTGCGCGCGGCACGCGGGCACGGCCTGACACCCGCGGAGATCGCCGAGGTGCTGCTGCACACCGGCGTCTATGCTGGGGTGCCCGCCGCGAATGCGGCCTTCGCGCTCGCCGGGAACACGCTGGCCGAACTCGGCGACCCCGAGGCGCAGGCGCGTGCGGACCCCGGCGCGGGCGGTCGCACCGACACACGCTGACCAGCAGGGGCAGCCGGGACACGAGGGATCGGGATGGACGAGCCGGACTCCGACACGGAGCGCGGGACGCACCGCGTGCAGTCGCTGGAACGCGGGCTGGCAGTGATCAAGGCGTTCAACTCCGGTGCCGCGGAGCTGACCCTCAGCGACGTCGCCCGCTCAACCGGGATGACCCGCGCGGCGGCGCGCCGCTTCCTGCTGACCCTGGAAGGGCTCGGATACGTGCGTACCGACGGGAAGTACTTCTCGTTGACGGCCCGGGTCCTGGAACTGGGGTACTCCTTCCTGTCGAGCATGTCGTTGCCCGAGGTCGCCCAGCCGCACCTCGAGCGGCTTTCCGCGGAGGTGCACGAGTCCAGCTCGGTGTCGATCCTCGACGGCACCGACGTCGTCTATGTCGCCCGCGTGGCTGTGTCGCGCATAATGGCCGTGACGATCAATGTGGGCACTCGCTTTTCCGCGCACGCCACGTCCATGGGGCACGTGTTGCTGGCCGGGCTGGATGAGGAGGCGCTGCGCTCCTACCTGGACGAGGCACGCCTGGACCGGCTGACCTCGCGCACCATCACCACCCCGGACGAGCTGGCCACCGAGTTGCGCGCGGTGCGCGAGCAGGGCTGGGCGCTGGTCGACCAGGAGCTGGAGGAAGGGTTGCGATCGATCGCGGTGCCGATCCGCGACCGCGGCGGAGAGGTCGTCGCCGCCGCGAACATCTCCTCGCACGCCAGCAGGACCACGCTGGAGTCGATGTGTACCGACGTGCTGCCGAGGTTGCGCGAGTGCGCCACGCGGATCGAGGCGGATCTGGCCGTCACCGCCCCGCGCCGGGTGGGCAGGGGATAGGCGGCACGCCCGCCTCAGGCCCGCCATGCCGCCTCGCGCAGCAGGCGTAGCCCGTTGAGCGCGACGAGCACCGTCGATCCCTCGTGGAACGCCACGGCCACCGGTAGCGGGAGGTGGCCGACCAGTGGCCAGGTCACCAGAGCCACGATGAACGACCCGGCGATGGCCAGGTTGGCGATGACGAACCGGCGCGCCCTGCGGGACAGCCGGAGCACGGCGGGAACGGTGGCCAGCTCGTCACGCACCACCACGGCGTCGGCCGTGGTCAGCGTGAGGTCGGCGCCCACACGGCCCATCGCCACTCCGCAGCTCGCTGCCGCGAGCGCAGGGGCGTCGTTGACCCCGTCGCCGACTACCAGCACCCGCTCGCCCCGTGCCTCGCGCTGCCGCACCAGCGCGACCTTGTCCTGCGGCAGCAGCCCGGCATGCACCTCGCCGATGCCGACCTCGTCGGCAACGGTCCGTGCTGCTGTGTGGGTGTCCCCGGTGAGCAGGACCGGCGTGGTGCCGGTCAGCGCCGCGAGATCGTGCACCGTCTGCCGTGCCAGCGGGCGTAACCGGTCGCCGAGCCCGAACACGCCCGCGGGCACTCCGTCCACCACGACCAGCACGACCGTGGCCCCGGTGGCCTCCAGCCGCGCGACCCCGGCACGGGCCCGCTCCCGCGCGGTGCCGTCGCACCCGGCCAGCAGCGCGGCCGGGCTGCCGACCTGGATGCGCCGGGTACCGACCCGGGCGTGGACCCCGAGTCCCGGGCGTGCCTCGAAATCGGTGACCGGCGGTATCGTGATGCCGCGCTCCGTAGCGGCCGCGACAACGGCCCGGCCGAGGGGGTGCTCGCTCGGGTACTCTGCCGCTGCCGCCAGGCCCAGCAGCTCGTGGGTGTCCAAGCCGCCTCCTGCGAGTACCTCGACGCCGGTGACCCGCGGCGTCCCCTCGGTCAGCGTGCCCGTCTTGTCGAAGGCGACGGTGGTCGTGGCACCGAGCTTTTCCATGACCACGGCCGACTTGGCGAGCACGCCATGCCTGCCTGCGTTGGCGATGGACGACAGCAGCGGGGGCATGGTGGACAGCACCACTGCGCACGGTGACGCCACGATCATGAAGGTCATCGCGCGCAGCAGGGTGGGCTGCAGGTCCGCGCCGAACGCCAGCGGCCCGAAGAACAGCGCGAGCGTCGCGGCCACGACGGCGACCGAGTAGCGCTGCTCGATCCGCTCGATGAACAGCTGCGCCTTCGCCTTCGTGGCCGATGCGTCCTCGACCAGCGTCACGATCCTGGCGAGCACGCTCGCCGAGGGGTCCTGGCTCACCCGTACGCGCAACGTGCCCGCTCCGTTGAGGGTGCCCGCGAAGACGCCGTCACCGGCCGAGGCAGGCACGGGCAGTGGCTCTCCGGTGATCGAGGACCGGTCGACGTCGCTGTGGCCGTCGAGGACCTCGCCGTCCGCGCCGATGCACTCCCCGGGGCGCACGACGATCACGTCGTCGACCGCGAGGCGGGCCGTGTCGACGCTCTCCTCGGTGCCGTCGGGGCAGAGCCGGTGCGCGCGGTCCGGCGCGAGGTCGAGCAGACCGCGGACCGAGTCCGCGGTGCGCCTGGTGGCCAGGGCCTCGAGCGCGCCGGAGACGGCGAAGATCACGACCAGCAGCGCCCCGTCGAGGATGTGTCCGATGGCGGCCGCGCCGAGCGCGGCGGCGATCATGAGCAGGTCGATGTCCAGCGTCTTCTCCCGCGCGGCGCGCAGGCCTGCGAGGCCGGGCCGCCAACCGCCGGTGACGTAGCAGGCCAGGTAGAGCGCCCACCACAGCCCGTCCGGTGCCCCGGCGAGCTGCGCGAGCGCGCCTGCGGAGAACAGGGCCGTCGCGGCGGTGGCCCAGCGCACCTCGGGCACCGCGACGGTGCGCGTGCGACCGGGTCGCGGTGCGGGTTTGTCGGCGGCGGGGGCTGCGGGATCGGCCCGCGAGCTCGCCTGGTCTGTCGGGCTCACCTGGTCCTCCGAGTCGTGGCTCAACGTCACTCGGAAGAATATAGGATCATATGAAGAGTTCTTCAACAATACCGGCTGTTAGTATTGCCGCGTGGGTCACGGAGTCAAGGGCACGAGTCCGAGCGCCGCCGCGCTCGACGCCGACAGCGCCGTGACCGTCGCCGCCACCCTGCAGGCACTGGCCACGCCGAGCAGGCTGCTGATGCTCACCCGCCTGCGGCAGGGGCCGTGCGCGGTGGGTGAGCTGGCCGAGGCGGTGGACATGGAGCAGTCCGCTGTGTCCCACCAGCTCCGGCTGCTGCGCGCGCTCGGCCTGGTCTCGGGACGGCGCTCGGGCCGCAGTATCGTCTACAGCCTCTACGACAACCACGTGGCGCAGCTGCTGGACGAGGCGATCTACCACATCGAGCATCTCGGCCTCGAGGTCGAGGACGTGCCCACCGAGTCCGCGTGACGAACCGCGCGGCACGCCAGGGGGTGGGAGCCGAAGGTGACATCGGGCTCCCTCTATGGAACCGAGGTCACCTTCGGCTCCACTCCCGAACCGGGCTCAGCCGGACCAGTCCGGCTCGTTGCCCGGCTTCCACTTGATGTTGCAGCCCATGCTCGGCCGCTGCTCGGCGTCGAGCGGCGCGCCCCGGAGCAGGGCCGTGACCGCGTTGTCGAGTTCCGCGCCGGTGACGGGCTCGTCATTGCCGGGAGTCGCAGCGTCGAAGCGCCCCCGGTAGACCAGCCGCCGGCCGGAGTCGAACAGGAAGAAGTCCGGCGTACAGGCGGCACGGTAGGCATGGGCCACCGACTGCGTGGGGTCCGAGACGTACGGAAACGTCCAGTTCCATTCGGCGGCGAACTCGACCATCTTCTCCGGGCTGTCCTCGGGGTGGGAGTCGGTGTCGTTGCTGTTGATCCCGATGACCGAGACCCCGGAGTCGATCCATCGTGCTGCCGCCTCGCCGAACGGCACAGCGATGTGCGCCACGAAGGGGCAGTGATTGCACAGGAAGGCGACCAGCGTGCCGTGCCGGCCCGCGACAGCGTCCAGTGACCAGATCTTGCCCGACGGGTCGGGCAGTGCGAAGTCCGGTGCATGGGTATCTAGCGAAAGCATGGTGGATTCGACACGAGCCATGGGCGTCACCGTACCGTGTCCGAGCCGCGCGCGGGCACCGTGCACCCGCCGTACCTCGGCGAGATCGTCGGCGGTGTCGACGTCGAAGGGAGTGCCCGCGTCGTCGCAGTCGACGGCGGTCACCAGCGCGGGGTTGGCGCGAAGGAACCCGCGTGCACCGGAGTCGCCGTGCGCGTGCTCGACGACGCTCGACCAGACCGACCTGTCCAGCAGGACCGGGTTGCGCGTCACCCCCAGGTAGCGCGCGGCAGCTACCACCGCGCCCGCCGCGTGCGCCGCGCGCAGCCTGCGCAGCGCCTCCACATCGATGAGTGGCTGGTCGACGAGCGTGATGAGCACGGCGTCCACACCGGACGGCAAGGAGCGCAGGCCTGCGCGCAGCGAGGAGGCGAGGCCGTCCGCCCAGTCCTCGTTGGTCACCAGGTGCGTGTCACCGAGGTCGGCAACGGCGCGCACCCGGTCCGCTGCCGCGCCGAGCACCACGTGGATCGGTTCGCAGCCCGCGTCGCGTAGCAGGGCGGCGCCGTGTTCGACGAGGGGCCTGCCGTCGAGTTCGGCGAGTGCCTTGGGGCCGCCGAAACGGGTACCCGCTCCGGCGGCCAGCAGTAGCCCGGCGACCGTCATGCGCGACCGTTCACCCGGATACCGTCGAAGGCGATCCTGGCCACGGCATCGGCCAGACCGGCATCGTCGGTGTCGAAGCGCGGCCGGTACCACTCGATGATGGAATTGACCATGCCGAACAGGAGCCGGGCCGTCGTCGCGGGGTCGACGTCGGGCCGGACGTCACCTTCCTTCTCCGCCTGCAGCACGAGCTCGCCCACGATACGGTCGAACTCCCGCCTGCGGTCGAGCGCGGCGCGCTCCACCTCGGTGTTGCCCCGCACACGCAGCAGCAGCGTGACGAATGGCAGCTGCTCGACGAGCACGCGCACGCTGCCGCGCACCAGATGCTCCAACCGGTCGATGGCCCGGCCGTCGGCCGCGCCTGCCTCCGCGGCGACGGCGAAGAGCTCGTCGAGTGCCCGGTTGGTGCCCAGCCGCAGTAGCTCCTCCTTGCTGTCGACGTGGTAGTAGATGGCCGACTTGGTGATGCCGAGCTTCTTGCCGAGGTCCTCCATGCTCGTGCCGTCGTAGCCGCGTTCGTTGAACAGCGTGACGGCGATGTGCAGCAAGGTCTCCTTGTCGTAGCCGGGACGCCCGCGCCGCCTGCCGCGGGTGCCCGCGCTACCGGGTGCTGTCGCCATGACGCGCAGTCTCCCAGACTCTCGGGGCCGACACGGTCAGTGACGTTGCTGATCGACGACGCGGCTGTGCCCGCGGAACTCCGCGACCACGTCGAGGTCGCCCGCGCGGCTGCGGTGCACCGTCACGTCGTAGATGCCGCTGCGGCCGAAGGTGGTGCGTTCCGCGGCGGTCGCGATCAGCACGTCCGAGCGGTGCACGGCAGCGACGAACGTGATCTCCGCGGCCGAGGCGACCGTCACGGGGCCGTGGCTGTTGCACGCGCAGGCGAAGGCCGTGTCGGCGAGCAGGAACACGTACCCGCCGTGTGCGATGTCGTGCCCGTTGACCATGCCGGGCAGGACGGTCATCCGCGTGACCGCCCTGCCGTCGGCTGCCTCGAGCAGCTCGATACCCAGCGATTGCGATGCCGTGTCCACGTCGAACATGGCATGCGCCGCGTTCTCTCGCACCTGGCCCACCATTGTGTTGACCGAATGGACGGTTGGGAATAGCTCAAGGGCAGTAAACGGAGTACCCGATCCGGGTGTCAAGTGACCGGGCCGCGGAGCTGCCCGCGATCGCCTCGGCGGCCGCGCGGACCGCCTCGGCCGTGGCGGGCGTGTCGAGCTCGGACAGGGCGACCACGCCGACGCTCGCCTCCGCGGGACCGTCGGCGGCGGGCAGGGCAGTGGCCAGCCCCCAGGCGCCCTGCTGGAGCTCGCCGGCTGTCACCGCGTAGCCGCGTTGCCGTGCCCTGGTGACCTCGTCGCGCTCGCCGGGCACGGGAGGGCGACCGGCGAGGATGGCGACGCCGGCGGCGCTCACGGTGAGGGGATGGCGTGTGCCGAGCCGGTAGCTCACGTGCAGCTGCGCGTGCGGCGGCTCCACCACGCAGATGCCGACAGCCTCGTGCCGGTCGGCGACGGCGAGGAACGCGGTCGCCGCGGTGTCCGCGGCGAGCCGGGTCAGGTGTGGCTCCGCTGCGGAGCGCAGGTCCGCGCGGACGGTGCCGGCGAGCTCGACGAGGCCGGTGCCGAGCTGGTACCTGCCGTCGCCGGTGGTCACGACGAGCTCGTGGGCGCGGAGCGTGCCGAGCAGCCGGTAGACCACCGTGCGGTGCAGGTCGAGCGCGGAGGCGATCGCGGCCACGCCGAGGCCCGCCGGGTTGTGGTGCAGCAGCTCGAGCACCCGCAGGCCGTTGCCCAGCGTTCGGGAGTACGCGGCACCCGCCGCGTTGACATCGGGTGTGAGCTGGTTCACCATTACTCCTCGATAAGTGCGAATGACGCACGGTAGGAGCGAATATAGCACCTGCCGTCCTCGTCACGACACCGGAGGTTGCTGTGGTCAGTGCGGAGATTCACCGTGTCGGCTCGGGAGAGCATCCCGTCATCGGGTTGCACGGGTGGTTCGGCTCGGGACAGGCGTGGCGACCGCTGTGGCCGCACCTGGACGGCGCCACCTTCAGCTACGCCTTCCCCGAGTACAGGGGGTACGGGGCGCGGCGCGGTGTGACCGGCGAGTACTCCATCGCCGAGGCGGCCTCCGACGTGCTCGCCGCGGCCGACAAGCTGGGGTTCTCCTCGTTCTCCCTGGTCGGGCACTCCATGGGCGGCAGCGTCATGCAGCGTGTCTACGCCGATGCGCCCGAGCGGGTCCGTTCCATGGTCGGCATCTCGCCGGTTCCGGCGAGCGGCGTTCCGTTCGACGAGCAGACCTGGCAGCTGTTCGCGGGCGCGGCAGCCGATCCGGGCAGCAGGCGCGCGATCGTGGACTTCACCACCGGTAACCGGTTGACCGGAGTCTGGCTCGACTCGGTGGTCGCGCACTCGCTGGAGCACTCCGACCAGCACGCCTTGGACGCGTACCTGCGGGCATGGTCGTCCACGGACTTCCACGAGGAGATCGACGGCAGCGACGTCGCGGTACAGGTGATCGTGGGCGAGCACGACCCGGCACTCGGCGAGGACACGATGCGGGCGACCTTCGCCGAGTGGTACCCGCGCCTCGAGATGGAGGTGATGGCCAACGCGGGGCATTACGCCATCGACGAGACGCCGGTCGCGCTGGCGACGTGCATGGAACGGTTCCTCGGGCAGCGGTGATGAGCGTGCCGGGCAGCGATGAGCCCACCTCGCCGCCGGACGTGTTCGACCCGCGGATCTTCGCGGAGGGTCCGCCGCACGAACGGTTCCGTGTGCTGCGGGACGCGATGCCGGTGTGCTGGCAGGCCGAGCACGAGGTGTTCGACTGGCCTGCGGGCCCCGGGTACTGGGCGGTCACCCGCTACGCGGACGTCAAGCATGTGCTGCGCACCCCGGAGGTGTACTCGTCCTGGCTGGGTGCGACGCAGATACGCGACCCCGACCCCGAGGACCTCGCGTTCATCCGGCGCATGATCCTCAACATGGACGCTCCCGAGCACGTCCGGCTGCGACGCATCGTCGCGGGCGTGTTCACCAGGCGGAGGCTGGAGCACATCGCCGGGCGGATCGCCGCTCGCGCACGGTCGCTGGTCGACGCGGTCGCCGCGCAGGGGCACTGCGACCTGCCAGGGGAGGTCACCGACGACTTCCCGCTCGCCAACCTCGCCGAGCTGCTCGGGATGCCGGAGGCGGACAGGGGGCTGCTACTGGAGTGGACCAACCGGGTGATCGGTTACCAGGACCCCGAGCACGCGGAGGTTGTACGCGACGAGACCGGCACACCGGTCAACCCTCGCTCGCCGGCGATGCTGCGGGACATGTTCGACTACGCGCAGGACCTGGCCGCGCACAAGCGACGGAACCCGGCAGACGATCTGATGACCGCGCTGGTGCACGCATCCGTCGACGGCAGGCAGCTCGACGACGCCGAGCTGGAGATGTTCTTCTTCCTCCTGGTCATCGCCGGTAACGACACCGTGCGCAGCGCGCTTCCCGGAGGGGTGCTCGCACTGACCGAGCACCCGGACCAGTACCGGCTGCTGCGCGAACGCCCCGAGCTGCTCCCGGCCGCGGTCGAAGAGATGCTGCGCTGGCACCCGCCCGTGCTCAGCTTCCGCAGGACAGCGGCCGTGGACACCGAGCTGGCCGGGACGCGGATCGCCGCCGGGGACAAGGTGGTCGTCTACCACGTCTCGGCGCACTTCGACGAGCGAGCCTTCACCGACCCGTTCCGCTTCGATGTCACGAGGGACCCCAACGATCACCTGGCGTTCGGGCAGGGTCCGCACGTGTGCCTCGGCGCGCACTTCGGGCGGCTGCAGATGCGCCTGTTCTTCGAGGCACTGCTGGGCAGGCTGCCGCAGGTCGAACGGGACGGCCCCGTGACCCGGCTGACGTCGAACTTCATCAACGGCATCACGCACCTGCCGTTGCGCTGGTCACCCCCGTCCGGCCGGTAGCAGGTGCCGGATTACTCGCCGCGCCGGTCGACCACGCGCCGGATCTTGCCGACCGAGCGCTCCAGGGTGTCCTCGTCGACGACGTCGATCCCGACGGAGATGCCGACGCTGTCCTTGACCCGTGCCGCCACCTCGGTGGCAGCTGCCGCCCTGCGTTCGGTGTCCGCGTCGCGGCGGGCCTCGACCCGCACGGTCATCTCGTCACGGCGGTCGCGTGTGGACAGCTCGAGCTGGAAGTGCGGTGCCAGGCCGCGCGTTGCCAGCACGATTTCCTCGATCTGGGTGGGGAAGACGTTCACCCCGCGGATGATGATCATGTCGTCGGAGCGGCCGGTGACCTTCTCCATGCGGCGCATGGCCGGTCGCGCGGTCCCGGGCAGGAGCCGGGTGAGGTCGCGGGTGCGGTAGCGGATGATCGGCATGGCCTGCTTGGTCAGCGAGGTGAACAGCAGCTCACCGTGCGCGCCCTCGTCGAGCACGCTCTCGTCGAACGGGTCGATGATCTCGGGATAGAAATGGTCCTCCCAGATGTGCAGCCCGTCCTTGGTCTCGACGCACTCCTGCGCCACCCCGGGGCCGATCACCTCGGACAGCCCGTAGATGTCCACGGCGTCGATCCCGGCGCGTTCCTCGATCTCGGTTCGCATCCGTTCGGTCCAGGGCTCCGCCCCGAAGATCCCGACCCGCAGCGAGGCGGACCGCGGGTCGATGCCCTGCCTGTCGAACTCGTCGAGCAGGGTCAGCATGTAGGACGGCGTGATCATGATGATCTCCGGCCGGAAGTCGGTGATCAGCTGGACCTGGCGGGCGGTCATACCGCCGGAGGCGGGTACGACGGTGCAGCCCAGCCGCTCCGCGCCGTAGTGCGCACCGAGGCCTCCGGTGAACAGGCCGTAGCCGTAGGAGACGTGCACGAGCTGGCCGGGACGGGCTCCTGCGGCGCGCATGGATCGTGCCACCATGTCGGCCCAGAGATCGAGGTCCTGCCGGGTGTAGCCGACGACGGTCGGCTTGCCCGTCGTGCCGCTCGAGGCGTGCAGGCGGCGCAGGTCCTGCCGGGGTACGGCGAACATGCCGAAGGGATAGTTGTCCCGCAGGTCGTACTTGGTCGTGCAGGGGAACCCCGCGAGGTCGTCGAGGGTGCGGCAGTCGGAGGGATGCACGCCTGCCTCGTCGAACCTGCGCCGGTAGAACGGCACGTTCTCGTACGCGTGCCGTAGCGTCCACTGCAGACGCTCGAGTTGCAGCTCACGGAGCTCCTCGCGGCCGATGCGTTCGTACGCCTCCGGATCGTTCGACTGCCGGGCCGATGCCTGCGTCACGAGCGCCACCACCTCGGAAACTGACCGAACGGACGGTTATTGTCGAGCGCGCCCAGTAAAGAACCGGCCGACGCCGGTGTCAAGGGATGGCGCGCCGGACGGTTCGCTGTCGGTGCCGCACGGCACGATGGAGCCATGTATCGCGAGCTCGCTCCGCCCCACCGGCTACGCCCGGCAGTGGCCTGCCTGTGGTGGTCCAGCGCGGACGGGCCGAAGCGGATCGTGCCCGATGGCTGCCTCGACCTGATCGTCGGGCACGACCAGGTGTTCGTCGCCGGTCCCGACACCCGTGCGTGGATCTCCACGCTCGCGGGCGAGTCCACGCTGCACGGTATCCGCTTCCGTCCGGGCCAGGCGCCGCGCGCGCTCGGTGTCGCGGCCGAGGAGCTACGGGACCGGCGCGTACCGCTCGACGAGCTGTGGTGCCGCAGGGGCGGCGAGGTGACGGAACGGTTGTTGCACCGGCCTTCCGGGCTGGCCGACGTCGTCTCGGCTACCCTCACCGGTCCGCAGGATCACCAGGTGGCTCTGCTCCTCGACCGGCTGGGGGCCGGGGTGCCCCGGGTGCGTGCCGCGCTGGCCGATCTCGAGGTAGGGCAGCGTCAGCTCCGCAGGCGGTTCACCGCGGCCGTGGGGTACGGCCCGGCCACGTACCTCAGAGTGGCGAGGTTACAGCGGGCGCGTGCGCACGCTACGGCGCGCCCGACGGGGTTGGCCGAGCTCGCCGTGGTGGCCGGTTACGCGGATCAGGCGCATCTCGCACGGGATTGCCGTGCGCTGACCGGGCTGACCCCCGCCGAGTACTTCGGCGCCATCGCCGCCGGATGACCGTTCCGTTCAAGCCACGTGCGCGTGCACAGGCATACCGTGCCGGTATGGAATCGAACGAGATGTCGACGCAGAGCCGCGTGCGGCGCGGACGGGAGTTCCTTGAGGCGCACGGCCGGGTGCTCGAGCGCAGGCTGGCCGAGCTGCACCTGGACGGCGGTGGTCCCGCAGTGGCGAGCGCGGTGCTGGATGCGGTGGCGAGCTACCGCAACCCGGACGGCGGGCTCGGCCACGGCCTGGAACCCGATGCCCAGGATCCGGCGAGCCAGCCGCTCGCCGTGGACTTCGGGCTGGAGATCGTCGAGCAGGTTCTCGACGCACCCGGTGGCCGGGACGCCGCCGTGTGCGAGCGCGCCGGGACGCTGGCCGCGGGGGTGCTTCCGTTCCTCGAGTCGGTCACCGCGCCGGGCGGTGGGGTGCCGATCGTGCTGCCGTCTGTGGCCGCGCATCCCCGTGCCGAGCACTGGGGGGACGGGCGGTTCCCTGCCGGTCTCAACCCCACGGCCGGTATCGCCGCGCGGCTGCGCCGTGCCGGTGTGCGCGGGGCGTGGCTGGACGCGGCCGAGGAGTACTGCCGCCGCGAGATCGACGCGTTGGACGCAGCGGTGGACGCGCACACCGTGTCGAACGTGCTGTGCTTCCTCGACCATCATCCCGACCGGGAATGGGCCCCGGAATGGGCCCCGGAATGGGCTCAGCAGTGCCGTGCGACGCTGTTGAGCCGGATGGGGGAGTGGAGTCTGTTCCACCTCTACCCTGGTGAGGGCTACGGCCTGAGCCCGCTGGACCTCGCCGCGACTCCCGCGCATCCGCTGCGGAGCGCGTTCCCCGCCGACGCCGTCGCCGCGCATCTCGACGTGCTCGCCGCCGCGCAGCAGGAGGACGGCGGCTGGCCGCTGTCCTGGCAGCCGCCGGGCGTGGCCGCCGAGCTCGCCTGGCGCGGTGCGCTCACCCTGCGTGCCCTGCGCATCCTGACGGCCACCCCATGATGTGGGCTGAATGACGCTTTCAGTCCGTCATGCGGAGTGAATGACGCATTCAGCTCGCCAAGTGGACTGAAAGCGTCATTCAGCCCATCGGACCGTCTTCCGTTCGCGGGGTGGTGGCGCTAGGATAAATTACTGAACGGGCGGTCGGTAATTCGTGTGGGAGGCTCTGAGGTGAGCGATTCCGTGGGGCTGGTGCGCAGCTATGTCCAGGGTCGGTGGCAGGCGCCCGAGGACGAGGGCACGCCGGTGTACCACGCGGCGACCGGGGCTGAGGTCGCGCGCGTGTCGGCCACCGGCATCGACAAGGCCGCCGCGGTGGAGTACGGCCGCCGGGTCGGCGGGCCTGCCCTGCGGGAGCTGACCTTCCACCAGCGCGGAGCGCTGCTCAAGGCACTCGGTTCCTACCTGCGCGAACACCGCGAAGGACTGTACGAGCGCTCGACGTGGACCGGCGCGACGCGCGGTGACGCGAAGTTCGACGTCGACGGGGGTATCGGCGTGCTGCTCGGCTACGCGAGCAAGGCCAAGCGGGAGCTGCCGAACGATACCGTCTACACCGAGGGGGCCGTCGAGCCGCTCGGCAAGGGCGGCAGCTTCCTCGGCCAGCACGTCGCCACGCCGTTGCACGGGGTGGCGGTGCAGATCAACGCGTTCAACTTTCCCGTGTGGGGGCCACTGGAGAAGCTGGCTCCGGCGTTCCTCGCCGGCATGCCCAGCGTGATCAAACCCGCGGGCCCCACCGCCTACCTCACCGCGCGCCTCGTGGAGCTGATCGCCGAGTCGGGGCTGCTGCCCGACGGTGCCGTCCAGCTGATCTGCGGGGGAGCCGGCGAGCTGCTCGAACAGGTCGGCCCGCAGGACGTGGTGTCGTTCACCGGGTCGGCTGCCACCGCCCAGAAGGTGCGCACACACCCGACGCTGGTACGCAACGCCGTGCGGTTCAACGCCGAGGCGGACTCGCTGAACGTCTCGATCCTCGGACCGGAGTCCGGGCCCGGCACCGCCGAGTTCGACCTGTACGTGCGGCAGCTGGTGACCGAGATGACGGTCAAGGCCGGGCAGAAGTGCACAGCCATCCGCAGGGCCGTCGTGCCGGAAGCGTTGATCGAGCCGGTGACCGAGGCCGTCGTGGAGCGCCTGCGGGGAGTCACTGTCGGGCATCCCGCCGACCCGTCGGTGGGAATGGGGCCGCTGGTGAGTACCGAGCAGCGTGCCGAGGTGCGCCGCTCGTTGAAGGCACTGTGCGACGCGGGCCGGGTGGTCTACGGCGATCCCGAGTCGGTCGAGGTCACCGGCGCAGACGCCGAGCGGGGAGCGTTCGTCTCACCGGTGCTGCGCCGCGCGGACGACCCCGAGCGCGCCGAGCCGCACGAGGTGGAGGCTTTCGGGCCGGTGGCAACGCTGATCCCGTACTCGTCGGCCGCGGACGCCGTCGACCTCGCCGCGCGCGGCGGTGGCAGCCTGGCGGGCTCGGTGGTCACCTCCGACGCGGAGTTCGCGCGGGAGGTCGTCGTCGGCGCGGCGCCGTGGCACGGTCGCCTGCTGGTGCTGGACGAGTCGAACGCGGCCGAGTCGACCGGCCACGGATCGCCGCTGCCTGCGCTGGTGCACGGTGGTCCCGGTCGCGCGGGCGGCGGCGAGGAGCTCGGCGGGGTGCGCGGCATCCTGCACCACATGCAGCGCACCGCCGTGCAGGCCGGCCCCGACGTGCTGACGGCTGTGACGGGACGCTGGATGCCGGGGGCGAGCAGGACGGTCTCGCAGACCCATCCCTTCCGCAAGTCGCTGGCGCAGCTGCGGGTCGGCGACGCGGTGGTCGCCGGACCGCGCACGGTCACGGCCGAGGACGTCGCGCACTTCGCGGAGTTCACGGGCGACACCTTCTACGCCCATACCGATAAGGACGCTGCGGAAGCCAATCCGCTGTTCGGCGGGATCGTGGCGCACGGCTACCTCGTGGTGTCGTTCGCGGCCGGGTTGTTCGTCGCCCCGGAGCCGGGGCCGGTGCTGGCCAACTACGGGTTGGAGAACCTGCGGTTTCTGACCCCGGTCAAACCCGGTGACGAGCTGACCGTCTCGTTGACGTGCAAGCAGATCACCTCGCGGACCGACGCCGACTACGGCGAGGTGCGGTGGGACACCGATGTCACCAACCAGGACGGTGACTCGGTCGCCAAGTACGACGTGTTGACCATGGTCGCCAAGGAGAACCCGGCATGACCACGACGGAACCGGACCAGAGCGAGCTGGAACGGCAGTTCGAGGACACGATCGGCAGGGACCAGCGGATCGAGCCGCGGGACTGGATGCCGGAGGGGTACCGCTCGACGCTGGTGCGCCAGATCGCCCAGCACGCCCACTCGGAGATCATCGGGATGCAGCCCGAGGCGAACTGGATCACCAGGGCACCCTCGCTGCGGCGGAAGGCGATCCTCCTGGCCAAGGTGCAGGACGAGGCGGGGCACGGGTTGTACCTGTACTCGGCTACCGAGACGCTCGGGGCGGACCGGTCGGAGCTGACCGGCAAGCTGATCAGCGGCAAGCAGAAGTACTCCTCGATCTTCAACTACCCGACGTTGACCTTCGCCGATGTCGGGGTGATCGGCTGGCTGGTCGACGGAGCGGCGATCTGCAACCAGGTGCCGTTGTGCCGCTGCTCGTACGGGCCGTACGCGCGGGCGATGATCCGGATCTGCAAGGAGGAGTCGTTCCACCAGCGGCAGGGCTACGAGCTGTTGATGACGATGATGCGTGGCACGCCGGGGCAGCGGCGGATGGTGCAGGAGGCCACCGACCGCTGGTGGTGGCCGTCGCTGATGATGTTCGGTCCGCCGGACGGCGACTCACCCAACACCGCGCAGTCGATGGCCTGGAAGATCAAGCGGCACACCAACGACGAGCTTCGCCAGCGCTTTGTCGATATGACGGTGCCGCAGGCGGAAGCCCTCGGCGTCACGCTGCCCGATCCCGACCTGCGGTGGAACGCCGAGCGCGGGCACTACGACTTCGGTGAGATCGACTGGACCGAGTTCACCGCCGTGGTCAAGGGCAACGGTCCCTGCAACGCGCAGCGGGTCGCGCAGCGCAGGCACGCGCACGAGGGGGGCTCCTGGGTGCGCGAGGCCGCGGCCTCGCACGCGCAGAAGCAGGAGGCCCGACGGCGGGTCCGGCAGGGGGAGGGAGCGGCATGAGCGGGCAGGCTGGCGAGCGCAGCGACGCGAGCGGCGCGCAGTGGCCGCTGTACGAGGTGTTCGTACGCAGCAAGCGAGGGTTGAACCACGTGCACGTGGGCTCGTTGCGTGCCGCCGACGAGCGGATGGCGTTGCGCCACGCACGCGACGTCTACACCCGCCGCAACGAGGGTGTGAGTATCTGGGTGGTCGCCGCGGCCGATATCACCGCATCCAGCCCGGACGAGAAGGACCCGTTCTTCGCGCCGAGCGGCGACAAGGTGTACCGGCATCCGACCTTCTACGACATTCCCGACGACGTGCCGCACATGTGAGGGGGTGGCGCGCTGTGTCCTTCGACAACGCCTACGAGGCGATCACCGAGCAGAACGACGCACGCTGGGCGTTCGGGACCGGGTTCGACAGCCCGCTGTCCGGTGTGGACTCCGAGCTGCCCGAAGGGGTGGATCGCGCGGACCTCGCCGCCTACAGCCTGATGCTCGCCGACGACGCCCTTGTCGTCTCGCACCGCCTGCAGCAGTGGTGCACGCACGCTCCGGAGCTCGAGGAGGAGGTCGCGCTGGCCAACATCGCGCTGGACCTGCTCGGCCAGGCCCGGATGCTGTACTCCCGCGCGGGCCAGGCCGAGGGCGGCGACCGCGCCGAGGACGACTACGCGTACTTCCGCACCGAGTCCGAGTTCGGCAACGTGCGGCTGGCCGAGCTCGCCCAGCCGGATTTCGCGTTCCTGGTCGCGACCCTGCTGGTGTTCACGACATGGCGGCTGGCGCTGCTGCAGCGGATGACGGGCTCGCGCGACCCGGTGCTCGCCGCGATCGCGGCCAAGGGCATCAAGGAGGTCACCTACCACCGTGACTACGCGGCCCAGTGGGTGGTCCGGCTCGGGGACGGCACCGACTACTCGCGGCAGCGGATGCGCGACGCGCTCGAGGCCGTGTGGCCGTACGTGGACGAGCTCTTCGCCACGCATCCTGTCGAGCGGCGGATGGCCGAGGCCGGCGTGGGCGCCGACCCGGCGTCGCTGCGCGACGAGTGCGCCGCGGTGTTCGGCACGGTGCTGGAGAGCGCGACGCTCGAGGTGCCGCAGGTGTCGCCACGAGCCGGGGTCGCCGGACGCGCGGGCAGGCACGGCGTGCACACCGAGTCCATGGGCTACCTGGTTGCGGAGCTGCAGTCGGTGGCGAGGGCGTACCCGGAGGCGACATGGTGACCACCCAGGAGCACGCCCGCGCCGTGGCCGCGCGCGTGACCGACCCCGAGCTGCCCATGCTCACCCTGGACGACCTGGGTGTACTGCGCGACGTCACGGTCACGGGGGACGGGGTGGTCGTGACGATCACCCCGACCTACTCGGGCTGCCCGGCGCTGGAGGCCATGCGCGACGATCTGGTCGGCGAGCTGCGGGTAGCCGGGTACCGGGACGTGACCGTACGCACCGTGTTGCATCCCCCGTGGAGCAGCGACTGGATCTCCGAGGACGGCAGGCGCAAGCTCGCCGAGGCCGGCATCGCACCACCGGGCCCCGCGCCCGCGCACGGCCAAGGCCCGATCCCGGTGACCCTGCACACACCCCGCAGCCAGGTGCCGAGCGACGTGTGCTGCCCGTGGTGCGGCAGCGCGGAGACCTCGGAGATCTCCAGGTTCGGCGCCACGGCATGCAGGGCACTGCGCAGATGCTCGACCTGCGCCGAACCCTTCGAACACGTCAAGGAGATCTGAGGTGACCGCCAGTACCAGCACCCGGACGCGCGTGCGGTTCCACACGCTCACCGTCGCCGAGGTGGAGCGCCTCTGCGCAGACGCGGTCGCGGTCAGTTTCGACGTGCCTGCCGAGCTGGCCTCCGACTACGCGTTCCGCCCCGGTCAGTCCGTGGTGGTGCGGCGCACGGTGGACGGCCGGGAGCAGCGCCGCAACTACTCGATCTGCGCCCCCGCCGGGGCCAGGCCCAGGATCGGGGTGCGCGAGATCGCCGGCGGGGAGTTCTCCCCGTGGCTGGTGCACCGGTTGCGGCCGGGGGAGCGTCTCGAGGTCTCCACCCCGACGGGATCGTTCACCCCGGACACCGCGTCCGCCGCGCACCACGTGCTTGTGGTGGCGGGGGCGGGCATCACGCCTGCACTGTCCATCGCCGCCTCGGTTCTCGCGGACGGGCGCAGCACGGTCACCCTGCTCTACGGCAACCGGCGGAGTGACACCGTGATGTTCGCCGACGAGCTGGCCGACCTCAAGGACCGCTACCCGGAGCGTTTCGAGCTGGTCCACGTGCTGTCCAGGGAGCCGCGCGAGTCCGAGCTGCTGACCGGCAGGCTGGACGGGACCAAGCTGCGCGAGCTGGTCCCGGAGCTGATGCGCGTGCCGGAGGTCGACCACTGGTGGCTGTGCGGCCCGTTCGGGATGGTGACGGAGGCGGAGGGCGTGCTGGACCAGTGGGGTGTACCCGGCGAGAGGGTGCATCACGAGCTGTTCTATGTCGGGGAGGAGCCCCCCGAACCGGAGCGGCACGTCGAGCAGGCGATGTCGGGCGCAAGCACCGAGGTCACCGTGATCCTGGACGGCAGGTCGACCACAACGGCGGTCTCGCGGGAGACCCCGATCCTGGACGGTGCCCAGCGAAGCCGCCCCGACCTGCCGTTCGCCTGCAAGGGCGGGGTGTGCGGCACGTGCCGGGCGAAGCTCGTCGACGGCACCGGATACATGCGACGGAACTTCGCGCTCGAGCAGTCCGAGGTGGACGACGGTTTCGTGCTCACATGCCAGACGCTGCCCACATCCGAGCGCGTCACCGTCGACTACGACACGTAGCTAGAAGAGCGTGCGGACGGCGTCGACGACGCGGTCGGCGTCGTCGAGCACCGGGATCAGCTGCCACTTGTCGAACACGGTGCAGGGGTGGGACAGCCCCAGCTCGACGACATCACCGACGCCGAGCAGGCCGGGCTCGGTGTCGCAGAACCCGTGGTGGTCGTTGAGCTCGACGATCCGCGCCCTGCCGTCCAGCGGCTCGCGAACCCCCTCGCGATACATCGCGCGCGGCACGGGCAGGTCGATGTCGAACGAGACATCGCGCTTGCCGGCACCCAGCAATGACCGGCCCGGCTCCGGGCAGGACAGCACGCGAGCGAAGCAGGACAGCGCGGGACGCAGGGGGTCCCGGTCGGCCGCCGAGCGCAGCGGCGAGCTGCGCTCGTACAACAGGTCGTCGTGGGCGAGGTAGCAGCCGGACCGGACGATGAACCGCACCGGGCGAGACAGCAGCGGCATCGCGGCGAAGGCCCCGGCGACCAGGTCCGGGTAGGCGCTGCCGCCCGCCGTCACGAGCACCTCGTCGTTCGCAGCGAACACGCCGCGGGCGTCCGCCCGCACGACGAACTCGGTGAGCCGCGCCAGCCAGTCGCGGGCCACCTCGGGCGCCTGCCCGTCCCGGACCTGGGGCAGCGCACCCTCGTACCCTTCGATCCCGGCCAGCTCGAGCCGGGGACTTCCTGCGATGCGCTCGGCCAGCTCGAGCGCCTCGGCGGTGCCGCGTACCCCGGTGCGGCGCCCCGCGACGCCGAGCTCGAGCAGCACGGGCAACGGGCGCTCGGCAGGCTCGAGGTGCCGCTCCAGCACCGTGAGCCCGTCGGAGGAGTCGACGAGGCAGAGGGGCTCGAAGTCCGGGTCGGCCAGCGTGTCGGCCAGCCAGCGGAGCTGGGCGGGCTCGACGACCTCGTTGGCGATGAGCACGCGGCCGACGCCGCAGGTGCGCATCACTCGTGCCTGGGCCACGGTGGCCGCGGTCAGCCCCCACGCGCCGTGGGCCAGCTGGGCCGACCACAGCCGGGGTGCCATCGTGGTCTTGCCGTGCGGGGCGAGCTCGACGCCGTGCTCGGTGCACCATCTGGCGAATCGGTCGAGGTTGTGCGTCAGCGCGCTGTCCCGCAGCACGACAGCCGGCAGCCACAGGTCGTCCAGCTGCCAGCCTGCGGAGCGTGCCTCGGCGGCCGTCGCGGGGCTGGCAGGCAGGCTGCGCGCGGGTACCGGTTCCGCGTCGAGCTCGGCCAACCGCTGCGCGGGCAGGGCACCGCCCGGGTGGGGGCGCGGGGATCGTGCGGGGCCGGTCATGCGCGTGCTCCTCGGGGAACGGGTTCGGCACGTCGGGAGCGACCCTGTTGCGTGGTCGCCAGTACAGTGTGCGACATTCGCGCCGAACGGGGCCGGTTGCTCGCCGGCCCCGTTCCCGCAGTGCGCCCCGAACACCAGCACCGGCCGTGAGGAGCTGGGATGGATCCGACCATGACACCTGCCACGGAACCCGTTCCGGACTGGACGGGGTTCTTCGCAGGCCATCTGGACCCCGTACCGCTCGTCGTGATACTTCGTGGACTGTCCGAGCGGGATGCGGTAGCCGCCGCGCACGAGGCATGGGACGCGGGAGTCCGACTTGTCGAGGTCACTCTCGAAAGCGAGGGAGGACCGGGGGTGCTCGACGCGGTCGTGCGTGCCGCCCCCGAGGGACTGCCCGTCGGTGCCGGCACCGTCACTACGCCCGAACGCCTCGACACGGCGGCGGAGGCGGGTGCCCGGTTCGCCGTCGCTCCCGGCCTCGACCCGGACACCGTGGCGGCCGCCGGACACCGCGGCATGCCGTTCCTGCCGGGTATCGCCACTCCGACCGAGGCAGGGCAGGCGCTGCGGCTCGGCGTCGCCACCGTGAAGGCATTCCCCGCATCGACCCTCGGGCCCGACTGGGTACGCGCGCTCGCCGGGCCGTTTCCCGAGCTACGCGTGCTCGTCACGGGCGGTGTCACCATCGACACCGCACCGGCGTTCCTGCGTGCGGGGGCCGCCGGTATCGGGGTCGGCGGTGCATTCACCGGCGGCGGGCTGGCCGGCCTGGTGCGGACCGTCCGGACGCCGGCGTGAGGAGGTGCAGGCCGAGGCCGCCTCGGGAGCACGGCACGTGCCGTGCTCCCGCCGGAGCGGGCCGTGGGAGGCCGGTCGGCTCGGCGGGGACCGGCCTCCCACGAGCTTCCACAAGCGCAGCTGCGCTACTCGCCGGCCGTGCCGCGTTCGGCACGTACCCGCCGCGCCGCGGTCACGAGGTTGCGCAGCGCGGGTTCGACCTCCGCATAGCCACGCGTCTTGAGGCCGCAGTCGGGGTTGACCCACATCCGGTCGGCGGGCACCGCGCGCAGCGCCCTGCGGAGCTGCTCGCTGACCTCGTCGACATCGGGCACCTGCGGGGAGTGGATGTCGTACACGCCGGGACCGACGCCGCGGGTGAAGCCCGCCGCGCCGAGGTCGTCGAGGACCTCCATGCGCGAGCGCGCGGCCTCGATGCTGGTGACGTCCGCGTCGATGGCCTCGATCGCGGGCAGGATGTCGCCGAACTCCGAGTAGCACATATGCGTGTGTATCTGGGTCGCATCCGAGATCCCCGACGTGGCCAGCCGGAACGACTCCACGGCCCAGTCGAAGTAGGCCTTGTGCTCGGACGAACGTAACGGCAGCAACTCGCGCAACGCGGGCTCGTCCACCTGGATCACCCGGATACCGGCCGACTCCAGGTCGTGCACCTCGTCCCGGATCGCCAGGGCGACCTGCCGTGCGGTGTCCGCGAGCAGCTGGTCGTCCCGCACGAACGACCAGGCCAGGATGGTGACAGGCGCGGTGAGCATCCCCTTGACGGGCTTGTCCGTCAGCGACTGCGCGAACCCGGCCCACTCGACGGTCATCGGGCGGGGCCGGGACACGTCCCCGTACAGCACCGGGGGCCGCACGCAGCGCGATCCGTAGGACTGCACCCAGCCGTGCTCGGTCGCGGCGAAACCGTCGAGCTGTTCGGCGAAGTACTGGACCATGTCGTTGCGTTCGGGCTCGCCGTGTACGAGGACGTCGAGCCCGATGGCCTCCTGGAGCCGGATCACACGCTCGATCTCGGCGCGCATGGCCTGCCGGTACTCCCCGGAGCCGATCCGGCCGGCACGGTAGGCCGCACGCGTCCTGCGGATGTCGCCGGTCTGCGGGAAGGAGCCGATCGTGGTGCTCGGAAGCTCGGGCAGCCGAAGCGACGCCTGCTGGGCCTTCGCTCGCTCGGCGTAGCTGCCCCTGCGGGTGTGTTCCGGGCGCAGGGCGTCCAGCCTGGCGCGCACGCTCGGCTCGCGCAGATCCGTGGCCGCTGCCCGCTCGCGCACCACAGCACGGGCGGCGTCGAGCTGCTCGCCGACCGCGCTCGTGCCCTCGTGCAGTGCCCTGCCGAGCAGGACCACCTCGCCCAGCTTCTGCCTGGCGAAGGCCAGCCACCCGCGCAGCCGGTCCTCGAGCCCGGTCTCGAACTCGACGTCGTACGGCACGTGCAGCAGCGAGCTGGAGGTGGATACGCTGACGTGCCCGGCCGTGCCGAGCATCGTGGCCGCCTTGGACAGTGCGGTGTCGACGTCGGTGCGCCAGATGTTCCGCCCGTCGACCACGCCGGCGAGGACCTCCTTGTCCTGGACCCCCTTCTCCGCGGCGAGGTTGTCCACCGCGGACGGGTCGGAGACAAGGTCGACGGCGAGCGCGTCGACCGGCGAGCGTGCCAGTATCCCCAGTGCCGAGCCGAGGTTGCCGAAGTAGCCCGCGACAAGCAGGCCCGGCCGCTCCGCCAGCTCCCCGAGCGCCTCGTAGCACCGCGACAGCGCGTCGAGCTCGCCCTGCGTGCGATCGGCTGCGAACGCGGGCTCGTCGAGCTGCACCCACTGCACGCCCTCGTCGTGCAGCGTGCGGAGCAGGTCCGCGTAGGCCTGCAGCAGCGGCTCGAGCAGCTGCAGCGGGTCGAAGTCCTGTGGCACGCCTTCCGCGGCCTTGGACAGCAGCAGGAACGTCAGCGGGCCGACGAGCACAGGTCGTGTCTCGTAGCCGAGCGCACGGGCTTCCCGGTACTCGTCGAGCGGCTTGGACCCGGCGACGGTGAAGGTGGTGTCGGGGCCGAGCTCGGGGACAAGGTAGTGGTAGTTGGTGTCGAACCACTTGGTCATCTCGAGTGGCTGCGCGCCCTGCGCACCACGTGCTGCCGCGAAGTAGGTGTCGGTTGTGGACAGGTCGAGCTCGGTGACGCGTCGCGGCAGCGCACCGAACAGGGCGGCGGTGTCGAGCACGTGGTCGTAGTAGGAGAACGTGTTCGACGGGATACTGTCCAGCCCTGCCCCGGCGAGCTCCCGCCAGGTGTCCTGCCGCAGACCGCGTGCCGTGCGGTGTAGCTCGGCTTCGTCGACGCGCCCGGACCAGTAGCCTTCCAACACGCGTTTCAGTTCGCGGTCGGGGCCGATCCGGGGGTAGCCGAGTACGGTCGTGCCGATTCGAGTCCTCTCACTCATCGCTCTCTCCCTCGCGAGCTCATCGGATGAGGCCCAGCCGTACGGGGAAAGCGAGACGGCGCGGATGGTGGACAAGCCATTCGCGTCACGTGTCGTCGCGCCCACCCTCGAGGCCCGGACTCCCGCTCACCGGCCGGTGAGCGCACCACGGGCAGGTATTCGGACTCGTGGGCGCTGACCTGTCCGGCCCGACCTAGTGGCCGTCGCTTCCCGGATGTCCATCCAGTGCTTTACCACGGTGTCGCGCACCGTGGTGACGGCGTTCGTTCCCACTCACCGCTGCGGGGCAGTCCCGGAGTCTCACCGGGTTCCCTGTTGCCTCCCCACCGGTCGACGCCGAGGCGCGCCGGTGGGGAACCAGTGGCACGCTCGAGCCTAACAGCACGATCGGTCGGCGCGAGCCGAGTGCCGCGTGAGCTGGACCACGTAGAGAACGGGGTGCATCCCGTCGTGGATGCACCCCGTTCTCTACGTATGCCCGGAGCGGGCGGTTACCCGCTCAGCTCACCGGCCTTGAGGTTCTCGACGAAGTCCGGGTTGTCCTCGAGCCACTGCTCGACCGACTCCTCGTTCTGCTCGCCGTCGTTCTGGTTGAACATGATCTCCTCGAGCGAGTGGAGCTGCTCGCCGGTCATCTTGAAGTTGCCGAGCCACTCCGCGACCTGGGGGAAGTCCTCGGAGAACCCGGTGCGCCCGAACGCGTGAATCTCCTCGGGGTCGCCGAGCGCGTTCTCGGGGTCCTCGAGGTCCCTGATCGGGAACGCCTCGTAGGCCCAGTGCGGCCGCCACAGTGTCACGACCACGTTCTCGCCCGAGTCGACGGCGCTCTCGAGCTCGGCGAGCATGGCCGGTGTGGAGGACTCGGCGAACTCCATGTCCTCCAGACCGTAGGTCGGGATCACCTCTTCCTTGGTGATCCGGGTCAGGCCCGCACCCGGCTCGATGCCCACGATCTTGTTGTCGAACGCGTCGGCGTTGTCGGCGAGCTCGGTCAGCGAGTCGATCGGCGCGTCCTCGTTCACCGCGATCGTCAGCGGGGCATCGTCGTACCAGGTACCTAGGTCCTCCATATCATCGCCCAGGTCGGCCCAGTAGTCCTCGTGCGTGGCCGGAAGCCAGGCGTCCGTCGAGAAGTCGTACTGGCCCTGGGAGACGGCCTGGTAGATGGGGCCGGGGTCGGCGGTCTCGTAGGTAACGTTGAAGCCCTCTTCCTCGAGGATGTGGCCCCACAGGTAGGAGGAGGCGATGCCTTCCTCCCAGCCGCTGAACACGCCGATGGTGATGTCCTGCTCCTCGGCAGCGCCGTTGCCGTCACCGTTGCCTTCCTCGGCCCCGGTGTCACCGTCCTCGCCGCAGGCGGCGAGGACGAGGGCACTCGCGGCGAAGCCCGCGATCAGGCCCATAGACCTCTTGCGGAATCCCGTTCTCATGATGACCTCCTTAGAGCGCCGCTGGGACGCTGACGTCGAGACGTATCGCGGTGGGTTGTCACGGTGACATCCCGGATCGGGGTTGTCATGCCGCCTCCTTCTGGCGAGCGACCGTCGATCGGGTCCCGAGGCCCGCTGTCACCCTGTCCAGGAAGATCGCCAGGATGACCACGGACAGGCCTGCCTCGACACCGAGAGCGACGTCTATGCGCGAGATCGCCGACAGTACTTGCTGGCCGAGGCCGGGACCACCGACGAATCCTGCCAGTACGACCATGGACAGACCGAGCATGATCACCTGGTTGATGCCCGCCATGATCGTGGGAAGCGCGAGGGGTAGCTGGATCTGCCGAAGGATCGCGTTCGGCGGGCTTCCGAACGCGTGACCGGCCTCGACGACCTCGGCGTCCACCTGCCGGATCCCGAGCTCGGTCAACCGCACCCCGGGGGGCATCGCGAAGATGATCGTCGCGACGATACCGGGCACCACACCGACCGTAAAGATCACGACGGCCGGGATGAGGTACACCAACGGCGGCATCGTCTGCATGAAATCCAGCACGGGCCGGATCGCGTTACTGAATGCCCGCGAGCGGGAGGCCAGGATGCCCAATGGGATCGCGATGATCGTCGCGACGGCCCCCGCGACCAGGACAAGGGCCAGCGTCAGCATGGCCTGTTCCCACTGATCCATCAGCGCGATCAGGAACAGCCCGATGGCGGCACCGATCGCGAAGATCCAGTTACGGGCCAGCCCGCCGAGTACCGCGAGGATGATGATCATCAACCAGGCAGGCGCGAAGTTCAACGTGGACTGCAACCCCTCGAACGTCTCTTTCAAGACGGTGCCGATGACGTCGAACAGGGGGCCGAGTACCGTGATCAGCCAGTCGATGAAGCTCTCGACCCAGTCGCCGAGCGGGATCCGCCACTCATCCATGGTCCACCTCGCTCACCTCGGCATCCGGTTGCGTGCCGGGTTCGGAGTTGTCTACCGCTTCCTCGGCCGCGCGCAACTTGGCCATCGCCGTCAGCAACGTTGCCCGCGCGATCGCCCCCACCAGGCGATCACGGGAGTCGACGACGGCAACGGGCATCGCGGACCGGGCGCTGGCGTCGAACACGTCGACGAGCACCGTGTCGGACTTGACGGTGGTGGGCTTGGTATCCAGCACCTCGCGCAGCGAGTCACCGCTGCGCTGCAGAGCGGCGGCGGCCGCCTCGTCGCCGACCACCCCGACCAGCTGCTGGTCGTTGCCGACGACGAACGCCGCGTTCACGTGCCCTTCGCGCATCGCATCCAGGGCAGCCTGCGGGCTGGACGTGTCCGAGACGACCGCACGTGGTGTATCCATCACCGCCGACGCCGTCAACACCCGGGTGCGGTCCACGTCCTGCACGAACTGCGCGACGTACTCGTTGGCGGGCTGGTTGAGGATCTCCTCCGCGGTGCCGATCTGCTCGATGCGGCCCGCCCGCATCATCGCGATGCGGTCGCCGAGACGCATCGCCTCGTTCAGGTCGTGGGTGATGAACACGATCGTCTTGCCGAGCCGGTGTTGCAGCTCGACGAGCTGGTCCTGCATCTCGCGCCGGATGAGGGGGTCGAGCGCGGAGAACGCCTCGTCCATGAGCAGGACCTCGGTCTCCGAGGCGAGCGCGCGAGCGAGGCCGACCCGCTGCTTCATACCGCCGGACAGCTGCGCGGGCAGCCGGCTTCCCCATCCCTCGAGGCCGACCATCTCGAGCGCCTCGTCGGCCTTGGCCAGGCGGGTCTGCCTGTCCACCCCGCGCACCTGGAGGGCGTAGGCGGCGTTCTCGCGCACGGTCCGGTGCGGGAAGAGAGCGAAGTGCTGGAACACCATGCTCATGTGCTGGCTGCGTATCCGCCGCAGGCCGGCAGCGTCCAGCGTGGTCACGTTCTCGTCGCCGCAATGGACCTCGCCCGCGGTCGGCTCGAGCAGTCCGTTGAGCATGCGGATCAGGGTGCTCTTACCCGAGCCGGACAACCCCATCACCACGAAGGTCTCCCCGGGGGGCACTTCGAAGTTCGCATCGATCACCGCGGGGGTGACGCCGCTTGACGCGACGTCCTCGCGGGGCTCCCCTTCCTTGAGTCGCCGTACCGCGTCGTCTGGCCGGCGGCCGAACACCTTGTACAGCTCCTTCGCGCGTATCGCGCTCACCTGGCACCTCTCGTCGGACGGTCACGCGCGGCACGGGTTGCTGACCGGGGACGTTCTTTGCAGGCCGGTCGCCCGGACGTTGGGGGATCCCCGACGGCCGCAACAGTCCGCGGGTCTCCTGCTCCCCGCAACGTTGTTCGCTCTCTGGCATCGAGGCTAGTCATCTCGCGATCGCTCTGCAGCCCGACCACCGGCACCGGTGTTATTGATGTTCAGACTGAAGGTAGATCGCAATCCAATCGCAATCGGACATCCTGTAACACCCGCGATCCGCTCGTCCGGTATGTGCTGAATGACGCTTTCACTCCATCTGTCGGAGCGAAAGCGTCATTCAGCACTCCACGGGGGTGACGATCACGTCGAGGTGCCGGGGGCCGTGCACGCCCTCGACACGGTCGAGCTCGATATCGCTGGTGGCACTGGGCCCGCTGACGAAGGTCAGCGGGCGTAGCGGGTCCAGCGCGGCCAGCGCCTCGGCTACCGTGCCGACGATCTGGTCGGTACGCACCACGCAGACGTGATGGTCAGGGATGAGGCTGATCGCGCGGCGTCCCTGGTCGGCCCCCGCGTCCAGTACGAGAGTGCCCGTCTCGGCGATGGCCACGGCGCATCCGGTGACCGCGGCGTCGGTGTGGTCGAGCTCGTCGATGTCCAGCCCGGCGTCGTCGACCAGCGTGATCGAGGCGGTGGTGGGGCGCCACCGCGCGGGCAGACCACGTGCCACCACGGCACTGCGGGCACCACGCGCTCGCAGGACCTCCGCGGTGATCCCGGCGGGGGAGTGCTCCGGAGCCGCACGGTGCACCCGTGCGGTGTACTCGGCGAGCCGCTCGCCGAACATCTCGACGAGCTCCGCAGTGCCCGCGTCCCGGCTGTGCTGCCGGTACTCCCGGGGCACCCGATGCACGGCTGGGTTGTCGGCCAGCGCCGCGCGGACGCGTGCCAGGATCTCGCTGCGCGCGCTCACCGCGTACCTCCACCGTCCCGGTGGCGGCGCGCCGCCCACCACTGGCGGAACGTGCGCCGCGGCGGCGCAGGCAGGTCACGATGGTCGGTCCAGCCGGACAGCGGCGGTGGCAGTCGCCGGAACCGCCCGTTTCGGGCACCGAACCTGCCGAGCCGCATCAGCCGCTGGGCCGCGGTGAACCTGCCTGCCGACGACATGAGCCAGGCGAGCAAGCGCATCGTGGTCCGTTCCGTGCGGTGCCCGGAGCGCGTCGCCTGCCCGCGCAGGTGCACGAGCACCGAGGGGATATCGATCTTGACGGGGCAGACGTCGTAGCAAGCTCCGCACAGTGTGGACGCGAACGGCAGGGACGCGTTGGTATCGCCCGCGTCCATTCCGGTCAGCAGCGGCGACAGGATCGCGCCGATCGGACCGGGGTAGGTGGAACCGTAGGCGTGCCCGCCGGTGCGCGAGTAGACCGGGCAGACATTCAGGCAGGCGCTGCACCGGATGCAGTGCAGCGCCTGGCGCCCCACCTCATCGGACAGCGCACGGGTGCGCCCGTTGTCCAGGAGGACCAGGTGGAACTCCCGCGGACCGTCCGGGGTCCCGCCCTCGCCGTGCACCCCCGACCACATCGAGGTGTAGGGGTTCATCCGCTCGCCTGTGGACGATCGTGGCAGCAACTGCAGGAAGATCTCGAGGTCGCGCCATGTCGGTACGACCTTCTCGATACCCATGACGGTGATGAGTGTGTCCGGCAGCGTCAAGCACATGCGGCCGTTGCCCTCGGACTCGACCACGCACAGCGTCCCGGTCTCGGCGACCGCGAAGTTCGCCCCGCTGATCGCCACCGGGGTGCGGAGGAACTTCTCGCGCAGGTACCTGCGCGCGGCCTCGGTGAGCGCGGCGGGGTCATCGCCGGGGTCGGTGAGCGGCCTGCCCTGGTCGTCGCGCATGTGCTCGGCGAAGATCTCGGCGATCTCCCGCCTGTTGCGGTGAATGGCCGGCACCAGGATGTGGCTGGGCCGGTCGTCGTCGAGCTGCACGATCAGCTCCGCGAGGTCGGTCTCGGTCGCGGTGATGCCCGCGGCGTCGAGCGCGGCGTCCAGCCCGATCTCCTGGGTAGCCATCGACTTGACCTTGACGACCTCGCGCGCGTCCCGCTGCGCGGCCAGCTCGGTGACGATCCGGTTCGCCTCCTCGGCGTCCCTGGCCCAGTGCACCACCCCACCGCGAGCCTGCACGGCCGACTCGAGCTGCTCGAGCAGGTCAGGGAGGCGGGCGAGCGTGTCGGCCTTGACGGCGCTTCCCGCAGCGCGCAGCTCCTCCCAGTCGGGTACCTCGTCGACCACGGCGGAGCGTTTCGCCCTGATCGCCCCTGTCGCGTGTGCCAGGTTGTCCCGGAGCTGCCTGTTGCCGAGCGCCTGCCGCGCCGCGTGCGGGAACTCCTGCGCTCCCCGCAGGTTGCCGTGCCCGCCGGGTAGCTCCGGCATGCCGAGGAACGCCGTGCTCACAGCGCATCGGTCCCTTCCGTGCTCGCCAGGATCTCCGCGAGATGGACGGTGCGCACCGGCGTGTGCGACCGGGACAGCCCGCCGCCGATGTGCAGCAGGCACGAGGGGTCGGCCGCCGCGCACACCGAGGCGGTTGTCGAGCGGATGTTGGCCACCTTGTCGGCCAGGATCGCCCCGGAGGTGGCCGAGTTCTTCATCGCGAACGTGCCGCCGAACCCGCAGCATTCCTCGGCGTCGGGCAGCTCGACCAGGTCGATGTCGCGGACGTGCCGCAGCAGGGTGAGCGGCCGGTCGCCGACGCGCAGCATGCGCAGCGAGTGGCAGGTGGGGTGGTAGGTGACCCGGTGCGGGTACCGCGCGCCGACGTCGTGCATCCCGAGGACGTCCACCAGCAGTTCGGAGAGCTCGTAGGTACGCGCGGCCAGCGCTTCCGCACGCTCGGCCAGCTCCGGGTCGCCCTGGCCGCGAGCCACGACGGCGTGCTGGTGGCGGATCGACCCAGCGCAGGAGGCCGACGGCAGCACGACGGCGTCGTAGTCGCCGAACGTGTCCACGTGGTGCCGGATGAGGCGCATCGCGAGATCCGGGTACCCGGAGTTGATGTGCATCTGGCCGCAGCAGGTCTGCTCGGCGGGGAAGGCCACCTCGTGGCCGAGTCGTTCCAGCAGCCGCACGGTCGCCCGGGCCGCTCGCGGGGCGACCGAGTCGGCGATGCAGGTGGCCAGCAGCGCGAATCGCATGCGTTCGCCTCCCTCTCCGCGGCCGGTACGTGCACGAGCATAGCGACATACCGCCTGCCGGCAGGCACCCCGGAGCGGCGACAATCATCGAGCCGTGGGCGACAATCGGGGGCGGACCGTAGCCACTGACGACCGGCCGCTGTCCGGGCCGCTGCGCCGGCTCCGGGCGGGTTGCGGAGGTCCGGATGCCGATGTCGCGTGTGTCCCGCCGTCCGGGCAGCAGCACCCGGAAGGCCCTCCTCGTGGCTGCGGCCGGAATCCTGCTGCTGGTAGCGCTCTTCCTGCCGCACCGTTCCGCCCCGGACGGCGCCGCGCTGACCGAGCTGCTGCTGCCCGGGGGGCTTGCCGGTGGAGGGAACCCGGCGCGCGAGCAGGGTCGTGCGGAGGTGACGTTGCCACCCATGCCGGGAACGTTCCCCGGGCAGCCCCGGCCGGTCGCCGACTCGCTTGATGTCCCTGTGGGCGCGCTGCAGCCGGTGGCCGAGTGGGTGCACGTTCCGCTCGTGGGGCCGTCACCGGGTGATACGGGCTCACTGCGGGTGCCGGTGCCCGGGCTGGCACCCACGACAGCACGGCTCGAGCCACCGATGCCGGGAAGCCTGCGGCAGGAGGGGTACCCGACGGCTGTGCGCCCCGAGGCCGGTGCCGAGGCCGCCGGCTCCGGCAGGGCGGACGGGGCGACGGCGGCGGCCCGGCGTCCGGAGGAGAGACCGGCGACGCAGTGGGGGATCGATGTCAGCGGCTGGCAGGGAGACGTCGACTGGCAGCGCTGGTGGGAGGAGGGCAAGCGGTTCGCCTACGTCAAGGCCACCGAGGGCACGACGTTCACCAACCCCTACTTCGCGCGGCAGTACAGGGGAGCGCGCGAGGCAGGAATGATCCGGGGCGCGTACCACTTCGCGCTGCCGGACCGCTCGGGTGGGGCGGCGCAGGCCAGGCACTTCGTGGCCAACGGCGGGCACTGGCTACCGGACGGCCGGACGTTGCCGGGTGTGCTGGATATCGAGTTCAACCCGTACGGCGAGACCTGCTACGGCAGGTCCCCGTCCGGCGTGGTCGGCTGGGTCGAGGACTTCGGAGACACCTACGAGAGACTCACGGGACGGTCCCCTGTGATCTACACGAACACGGTGTGGTGGCGGCAGTGCGTCGGCCAGGACCGGGAGCTCGAGCTCGACAATCCATTATGGATTGTTCGCTACGCGGCCGAGGCAGGCGAGCTTCCCCCGGAATGGGACGACTACACGTTCTGGCAGTACACGACAGACCCGCTCGACTCCAACGAGTTCAACGGCAACTATCGTGATCTCGTGGAGCTGGCAGGCGGTTGGGGCGCCGAGGACGTGCCCGTCGACGGTTCGCGCTAGCGGCCGGACGGGGCGAGGGCGGGCGGTGTGTCAGCGGTCGATGGTGGTGCCGCGACCCGCGACGGCACCGGCGGCGGCGAGGGCGCCCGCCGCGCCGAGCAGCAGCACCAGCGGCGCCGACCAGCCGCCGGTCGCGTCGTGCAGGGCCCCGGCGAGCAGCGGCCCGGCCGCGCCGAGGGAGTACCCGACGGCCTGGACCATGCCGGACAGGTGCCGTGCCGTGTCCAGCCCGTGCACGCGCAGCACGATCAGCGTGAAGGCCAGCGCGATGCCGGCGCCCTGGGCAAGGCCACCGGTCACGGTCCACAGCACTGCCATGCCCGGCGCGCCGAGCAGGCCGCCCAGCGTGACCGTCCAGAGCGCGGCGACGAGGACGGCGAGGCCGCGCTGGTCGCGGGCGCGCGTTGCCAGCGTGGGAACCGCCAGGGTGCTGGCGACGCCGACGATCTGGAACAGGGCCATGGCCACACCGCCCGCACCGGCCGTGTAGCCCGCGCGGTCGGCGAGCAGCGTCGGCAACCATGCGGTGACCGCGTAGTACAGGCCGGACTGCGCCCCGAGGAACAGCGCGACCGCCCACGCGATCCCGCTGCGCCAGACCCGGCTCGGCGGTGTGGATGCCGCGGGTTCGTGCGATGCTGCGCGTCCGGGGACGGCGAGCATCCAGGCCAGCGCGGCCAGCACGGCGAGGGCCGCCCAGCACGCCAGCGCGGCACGCCACCCGCCGAGCGCCTGCGCGAGGGGAGCGGTCAGCGCGGCTGTCAGGGCTGCCCCGGACGCCAGCGCTGCCGTGTACGCGCCCATGACCGGCCCCACCGCGGACGCGAAGTCCCGCTTGACGACCACCGGCACGAGCACGTTGCCGATCGTGATGGCCAGCCCGATGAGCGCGGTCCCCGCGAGCGCGGCTGCGAAACCGTCCACCGAGCGAAGCACCGTTCCGGCCGCGATACCGGCCAGGCCGAGCAGCACGGCGCGGTCCGGGCCGGACCGCGCGGACAGGGCCGGCACCAGTGGCGCGGCTAGCGCGAAACACAGCACGGGCAGCGTGGTCAGCAGGCTCCCCGCGGTGCCGCCGATGCCGATCGAGCCGCGTACGTCTCCGAGAACCGGTGCCACGGCGGCGATCGGACCGCGCAGGTTGAGTGCGACCAGGACCACTGCGACCAGCAGTACCCACGACCGCGACCGGGTAGGCACGCCGGGGACGCGGGCACGCGTCGCCATGCGCGCCAGGGCTGACAGGCCCCTCATGCGGGGCGTTCGGTGTCCGGCTGTGGCCTGTACCCGTTCTTGGCGCGCTGTACCAGCTCGTAGATGGCCGCCCGCAGCTCGGCGAACTGGGGGAGTGAGCGCGTGGTGATCTGGTCGCGATCGCCGGGGAGGGTGATGGCCACGTCGTCGAGGACGACGGTGGGGGATGCGGACAGTACGACGACGCGCTGGCCGAGGTAGACGGCTTCGTCGATGTCGTGCGTGACGAACAGGACGGTGACGCCGAGACGTTGCCAGAGCGCGCGGACGAGGTCTTCGAGTTCGCCCCGGGTCTGGGCGTCGACCGCGGCGAAGGGCTCGTCCATCAGGAGGACTTGCGGTTCGTAGGCCACGGCCCGTGCGATGGCCACACGTTGCTGCATCCCTCCGGAGAGCTCCCAGGGGTGGGCGTTGCGCGAGTCGGTCAGCCCGACCGCGTCGAGCGCCTCGGTGACGAGCCGTTTCCGCTCGTCGCGGGGGACCTTCTTTTCCTTGAGGGGGAGTTCGACGTTCTGCCAGGCCGTCAGCCAGGGGAACAGGCTGCGCCCGTACTCCTGGAACACCACGGCCATGCCGCGAGGTGGTTCGGTCACCGGTGCGCCGTTCAGCGTGACGGCGCCCGCCGACGGTGCCAGGAGGCCGGACACGCAGCGCAGCAGCGTGGTCTTGCCGCAGCCGGACGGCCCGACCAGGCACATCAGCTCGCCGCGGGAGACGGTGAAGGTGACCTCCTGCAGTGCCTCGACCGCGCGGTTGGCCCCGGCGAAGACCTTCCGCAGTCCGGTCACGTCCAGCAGCGGGGTGGTGTGGGCATCGTGGTCCATAGTGGTGTCCTGGGGTGGTGGCGCGGATGCTGTCTCGAGGGTGCTCATGGGTGGCCTCCGGTTGGTGGCGTTAGCGCTGCGCTGCGCGCTGGCCCTGGTACCAGGCGAGAATGCGTGCCTCGCAGGCTCGGAAGATCAGTGACAGGGCGACGCCGATCAGGCCGAGCAGGATGATGCCGCTCCACATCTGCGGGATCGCGAAGCTGCGTTGGAACTGGACGATGGAGAACCCGAGCCCGTTGGTGGCGGCGAACATCTCGCTGATGACCATGAGGATGATCGCGATGGACAGCGCCTGGCGGGCGCCGGTGACGATGCGCGGGCTCGCCCCGCGCAGCACCAGCTGGATGAGGCGTGTACGGCGGCGGAAGCGGTAGCAGCGGGCGGTGTCGCGCAGCACCTCGTCGATCGAGCGGACCCCCTCGACGGTGTTGAGCAGTATCGGCCAGACGGAGCCGACCATGATGACGAGGATCTTCATACCGTCGCCGATCCCGGCGAACAGGATGAAGATCGGCACCAGTACCGGTGGCGGGATGGCGCGGAAGAACTCGAGGGCGGGTTCGGTCAGCGCGCGGACCTTCGGCCAGGAGCCGATCACGGTGCCCAGCGCGGTTCCCAGTGCCAGTGCCAGCGCGTAGCCCGCGGCCAGCCGGAGCAGGCTGGGCAGCACATCCGAGGCCAGCCGGCCTTCCAGCCAGGTCGGGCCGAATGTCTCCAGTACCGTGCTCAGCGGGGGCCAGTAGACGCTGGTGCTGCCGGCGGTGGCGAACCACCAGACGGCGACCAGCACCGCAGGCAACCCGGCCACGATGGCGAACTTTCTGCCCCACGCGACTGCGGTCATGCCGCGACCTCCCTACGCACCGAGGGGTGCCAGCGCAACACCCGCCGTTCGGTGCGGCGCACCAGCACGTTGACGCCGACGCCGAGCAGACCGGTGACCACGACCAGCGCGTACATCGTGGCCACCGCACCGGAGGACTGGGCCGTGGCGATCGCGTTACCAAGCCCCGGGCTGCCGATGATCAGCTCGCCGGTGATCTCCAGGATCAGCGCGACCGCGGCGGCCAACCGGAAACCGGTCATCACATACGGCAGTGCTGTCGGCCAGATCACCGTGCGCACCTGCGAGACCGCCGAGAACCGGTAGGACCGGGCGGTGTCCCGCGCGACCGGATCGACATCGGCCACTCCGTACAGCACCTGCACAAGCACCTGCCAGAAGCTGGCATACACCACCAGGATCAACGTCGAGCGCAGGTCCGCGCCGAACAGCAGCACCGCCAGCGGGATCAGTGCCACCGACGGGATCGGGCGCAAGAACTCGATCGTCGAGTTGGTCGCCGCCCGCAGCGCGGGAACGCTGCCGATCACGATGCCCAGCACCACACCCGCCACCGTCGCGATCGCCAGCCCGAGTGCCCAGCCGAGCAGGGTCGAGGTCAGGGCCTGCCAGAACGCCGCATCGCTGACCAGCTCGGCCAGGGCGGCCGCCGTCACACTGGCCGGCGGCAGGTACCGCTCGTCGACGAGCCCCACGCGGGGGACCAGCTCGAACAGCACCGCCACACCAGCCAGGCCGGCCAGGCCCAGGACGCTGTCGGGCACCCCACGCCGCGCTCCGAGCCGCGGTGCGCGGGCCGACGTCACCACACTCATGGCAGCAGCGCCCCCACATCCGGCTCACCATCCACCAGGCCGTGCTCGACCGCCAGATCCGCGAGCAGCTGCACCGACTCCTCGTTGATCTCGGTCGGCCACTCCGGCAGCGTCAGCGACTCGGCGGTCGCGGAGTCGATGTCGGTGTAGCTGCCGAGGATGTCGCGGGCCTGCTCCGGGTTGTCCTGGGCGTAGTCCAGCGACGCGTTCATCGCCTCGGTGAACCGGTCGACAAGGTCGGGATCGGACTCGGCGAGCTCGGTCGATGTGAAGTAGGCCGCCACCGCGAGCTCCTCGTGCGTCGCCGCGAAGTTGGACGCGACGACCTCGGCATCCTGGTCGGTGGCGATGGTGACGAACGGCTCGACCATCCACGCGGCGTCCACGCGACCCTCCTGCACGGCTGCGGGCATGTCGGGGAAACCGAGCTCGACGAACTCGATATCGGACGGGTCGCCGCCTGCCTGTTCGACCGTGTGGCGCACCGTGGTGTCCCCGATGTTGTTCAGCGTGTTCACGGCAACCGACCGGCCGGAGAGGTCGGACGCGTCGTCGATGCCGGAACCGGAGGGGGCGACGATCGCGCCGAAGTCGTCGTCGACGTCGCCGGTCGTGGCCACGCCGGCACTGGTGACCTGAAGTGGCAGGTCCTGTGTCTGTGCGGTCAGCAGCGAGGTCATGTTGCTGAAGCCGAAGTCGAACTGGCCGCTGGCGACACCCGGCACGATGGCCGCGCCGCCCTGGCTGGTCTCCAGCGTCAGCTCGATGTCCCGCTCTGCGAAGAAGCCTTGCTGCTGGCCCAGGTAGATCGGCGCGACGTCGACGATGGGGATGACGCCGACGGTCACCTCGTCGGTTCCGCCGCCTGCCTGCTCGCTTTCGCCGCCACCGCAGGCGGCCAGCGCGAGCGCGGCCACGGCCGCCGTTGCCACAGTCGGAGTTCGCTTCATGGAGTGCTCCACGGTCGGGGAGTCGAGGGCTTATTGCTGTGCGAACGTAAGCAGGGCCACACCGGCGGTCAACGGCGCGCTTCCGTCCAGCGGAAGCACTGCGGACCTCCGTGCGCGGCTCGGGCTACACCGAGGGGTCGTGTACCAGCCCGGGCGCGCGGTCGTCGGCGGACTCGTTCAAGCGCTGGGCGATTCCCTCGGCGGCCGCGCGCAATGCGGGGACGAGACTGACCAGCTCGGACCGGTGCGAGTGCACGACGAACCCGAGCGCGGCCGTGGGTGCGCCGCTGGTGTGCGGGATCGGCACCGCCACCGAGGTGGAACCGAGCGTCATCTCCTCGTTGGTCTCGGCGTGGCCCCGTTCCCGGGTGCGCGTGAGCTCGCGGTACAGCCTGCCCCGCTCGGCGATGGTGTAGCGCGTGTAGCGGGGCAGCGGGCGCTCGCAGTAGGCGCGGATGAAGGCCGGTTCCGCGAAGGCCAGCAGGGCCTTACCGACCCCTGTGGCGTGCAGCGGCAGGCGCGCGCCGATCCGTGAGATGACCGGGACCGAGCTGTGCCCGGAAAGCTTCTCCACGTAGAGGGCGTCGAACCCGTCCCGCACGGCCAGGTGGATGTTCTCCCTGCTCGCCTCGTACAGGTCCTGCATGAACGGCAGAGCGACCTCGCGGAGGCTGCTGGAGACCGGAGCCAGCAGGCCCGTCTCCCACAGCCGCAACCCGATCCGGTAGCAGCCCTGCTCGTCACGGTCGAGCGCGCGCCAGGCCTCCAGCTCGCCGGCAAGGCGGTGCGCGGTGGCCAGGGGCAGGCCTGCGCGCCGGGCCATCTCGGACAACGACAACCTGGGGTGGGCCACGTCGAACGCGCCGAGCAGCGCGAGGGTACGTGCCGCGACGGTTCGCCCGGACTCGGAGCTGTTACCTGCCATCGCTGCGCTTCCATCCTGACGTGGGCAGTGCGGGTCTCTCGCTGACCAGAAAGAATACCCAGCCGGTTCCGCGCGCAACTGTCAGCTTCCGTTCACCGGAAGGCGGGACTCGCCAAGCAGAGCGCTCGCGGGTCAGCATTGCGGGGCGTTCGACGGCGAGCAGGAGGAGGCGACATGCGTACGCAGGTGGCGATCGTCGGGGCCGGGCCGGCCGGGCTGCTGTTGTCGCACCTGCTGCACCTGCGCGGCATCGACTCGGTCGTGCTGGAACGGCGCAGCGAGACCTACGTGCAGGAGCGGGTCCGGGCGGGGTTGCTCGAGCAAGGGACGACGGACCTGCTCCGCGAGGCGGGTGTCGGCGCGGGCCTGGACCGCGAGGGGATCGTGCACGAGGGGCTGCGGTTGTGCTTCGACCGCACCATGCACCGTATCCCGCTGACCGAGCTCACCGGCAGACACGTCACCGTGTACGGGCAGCAGAAGGTCGTGCGGGATCTGATCGCGGCCCGGCGGGCCGACGGCGGGGCGGTGCACTTCGAGGTCGACGACGTAACCGTCTCGGGTATCGAGGAGGACTCGCCCGTGCTGCGGGCCACCATCGACGGCAGGCAGGTGGAGATCGACTGCGACTTCGTCGCAGGCTGCGACGGGTCCCACGGCATTTGCAGGGACCGGATCTCTGCCGGTCACGCGCGTACCTACGAGTACACCTACCCGTTCGGCTGGCTCGGTATCCTCGCCGAGGTCGCCCCGTCCACGGACGAGCTGATCTACGCCTTCCACGACAACGGTTTCGCGCTGCACAGCCTGCGTTCGGCCGAGGTCAGCAGGCTCTACCTGCAGGTGGACCCGGACGAGCCGATCGAGAACTGGCCCGACGATCGCATCTGGTCCGAGCTGCAGACCAGGCTCGGCACCGACGACGGGTTCGCGCTGCGGGAAGGTCCGATCATCGACAAGAGCATCACACCGGTGCGCAGCTTCGTCACCGAGCCGATGCAGTACGGCAGGTTGTTCCTGGCCGGCGATGCGGCGCACATCGTGCCACCGACCGGCGCGAAAGGGCTCAACCTGGCCGTGGCCGACGTGAGGGTTCTCGCCGAGGCGTTCGACGACTGGTACGCGCGCGGGCGCAGCCAGGCACTGGACGGCTACTCGGACACCTGCCTGCGCCGGGTGTGGCGGGCGCAGGACTTCTCGTACTGGATGACCTCGATGCTGCACCGCATGCCGGGCGACTCGGGGGTGCAGGCGCGGATGCAGCTCTCCCGCCTGCGCTACGTGGTGGAGTCGCCCGCGGCGGCACGGTCGCTGGCGGAGAACTACGTGGGCTACGCCCCGGGCTGAGCGCCCCTCGGGGTCGCGCCGCTCATTCCCGGTCGCCGATACCGGCGAGCAGCTCGTCGAGGAATCCACGCGCCTCGGCTGCGGCGCGTTCCGGGTCGCGCTCGGCGATCGCGTTCAGCAGCCCGCGGTGCTCGATATCGTGCCCGGGCGCGGTGTGTTGCGGGGAAGTGGCCGCCACGCTGCCGCGCACCACCTCGGTCAGCCCGTGGTAGAGCTCGGTGAGCAGGGTGTTGTGCGCGCTGCGGACGACCGCGGTGTGGAACGCGGCGTCGGTGCGGACGAACTCCTCGAACCGGTCCCGCTGCCGCGCGGTGTCACGCGCGTCGAGCAGCTCGGTCATCTCGGCGAGCTCCTCGGGTGTGCGGTGGATCGCAGCCAGCCTGGCGCCCTCGACCTCGAGCGTGCGGCGTACCTCGAGGGCCTCGCGTAGCTCGGAGCCGCACAACCGGTGGATGGCCCCGGAGACCTCGCTGGTCGCACGGACGTAGGTGCCGTCTCCCTGGCGGACTTCGAGGAGCCCGCTGTGCATCAGGGCCCGCACGGCCTCCCGCACCGTGTTGCGTCCCACGTTCAGGGACGCGGCCAGCTCGGGCTCGGTCGGGATGCGGTGCCCGACGGGCCATTCACCGCCGGTGATGGCATCCCGGAGCTGGCCGATCACCTGCTCGACCAGCCCCGTCCGGCGAGTTGCGCTGAGGGGCACGCTCGTGTCCTTTCGCTCGGTCCGACTCCGGTGGTGATCGTGTCACGGCCGTTCGCCGGGTTGATACGGGTCACGTCGGCCGAGGATCACTTCATCCAATCATCCTATGTCTGACATGATAGCGGACGTGACAGCCGGAACGGGGATCTCCACACGCACGGACGCGGCACGGCCCGCGACGCGGCACGGCCGGGTCGCCGGGGGTGGGCTCCTGCTCGGTGTCGCGGTGGTGCTGGTGGCGCTGAACCTGCGTCCCGCGATCACCAGCGTGGGGCCGGTGCTCGGCCAGGCCCGCGACGGGCTTGGTGCCTCTGCCACCTGGGCTGGGCTGCTGACCACCATCCCGGGTCTGTGCTTCGCGCTGGCCGGGCTGGCAGCCCCCGCCCTCGCTCGCCGTGCCGGTACCACCGCCGCGGTTGCCCTGTCGATGACGGTGCTAGCCTGCGGGCTGCTGGCCAGGGTGCTCGGGGGCCCGGTGCTGGTGCTGGCAGGCACGATGGTGGCCACCGGCGGGATCGCCCTCGCCAACGTGCTGGTCCCGGTCGTGGTCAAGTCCTCGTTCCCGGCCCGGATCGGGCTGATGACGGGGATGTATACCGCCGCGCTGCAAGGAGGCGGGGCGCTCGGCTCGGCGGTGACGGCGCCGCTGGGTGCCGCGCTTGGTGGCTGGCGGCCCGCCCTGGCCAGCTGGGCTGCCCTCGCGGTGGTCGCGCTTGTGGTGTGGTCGCTGGCCGCGCGGGCCCGGCGTCGCGCCGAGCCCGCTGATCCCCGTGCGGCACGTGAGACGGTCCCTGCGAGCCAGGGTCCTGCGCGTTCCCTGCTGCGCAGCCCCCTGGCGTGGGTGGTGACCGTCTTCTTCGGCCTACAGGCCTGCCTGGCCTACGTGCTGATGGGGTGGCTGCCCCTCGTGCTGATCGACGCAGGGGTGAGCCAGGGCGACGCCGGACTGTACGTCGGCGCGCTGTCGCTGGTCGGCGTGCCGGTCAGCCTCACCGTTCCCGCGCTGGCTGCCCGGCGGCGCAGCCAGTCGGGGTGGATCGTCGGGCTCGGCGTCATCGGCCTGACCGGGATGGTCGGCCTGATGCTGGCCCCTACGACGGTGCCGCTGCTGTGGACGTTGCTGATCGGGACGGGGATGAGCGTGTTCTCGCTGGCACTGACACTGCTTGCGCTGCGTGCCCGCACCGGGGAGGACACCGCGCGGCTGTCCGGGATGGCGCAGGGCTTCGGTTACCTGCTCGCCGCGGTGGGGCCGTTCCTGTTCGGGCTGCTGCACGACATCTCCGGCGGCTGGACCGTGCCGCTGCTGATGCTGATCGGCGTGCTGCTCGCCCAGATGCTGTTCGGTTGGGTCGCCGGCAGGCCCCGCTACGTCTGACCGCCGGGCGGGGTGGAGCCGAATGTCACGTTCGGCGACTTAGAAGGAACGGCGGTCACCTTCGGCTCCCTCGCGCCGCTTCGCTCGGCGTTCGGATGGGAGCCGAAGGTGACATCGGGCTCCCCGCGCGCGTGTCTAGAAGCGGCGGCGGACCTCGTCGGCCCCGGTGCCGATCATGAGCTTGTCCAGCAGCCCGATGAGGGTGGTGCGCTCCTGCTCGTTGAGCGTGCTCGCCCACGCCTGCTCGCGCTCGTTGTGCGTGCCGAACGCGCGGGCGATGTCCGCACGCCCGCGGTCGGTGAGGTCGACCCGCACGGCACGCCCGATGTGGAGAACGCGGCGTGGAAGCTGGCGCTGGTGCTGCGCGGCTGGGCGGGTGAGGAGCTGCTGGAGAGCTACCACGACGAGCGGCACGCGGCTGCGCTGGAGAACCTGGACGTCACCACGGCGACCATGGGCTTCCTCGTCCCGCACACCGAGCAGCAGCGGCGCACGAGGCTGGATGTGCTCGAACGCGCGGTGCGCGACCGGACGGCCCACGCCGAGGTGAACTCGGGCAGGCTGGCCGAGCCCTACTGGCACGCCGACTCGCCGCCGCACTCGGCCGCGCCGCGGGGGCTGGAGACCGGGTGGCCGCGCGAGGAAACGACACGAGGGAGCGAGCATGACCCAGGAATCATCCGATGTGGACGGACTGGTTGCGGCTGGTGCCGCGCGGCCGAGCACGCGGCAGGTGGGCCTGAAGTTCCGCTGCGGGGGTGCGACCGCCGGGGCGTTCCCGGGTGCCGGGGAGTTGGCGCGCGCCGTGGTGGCCGCCGCGCGCGCCGGGGTGACGATCAAGGCCACCGCGGGGCTGCACCACGCGGTGCGCTACACCGACCCGGACACCGGCTTCGACCATCACGGTTACCTGAACCTGGTGCTCGCGGTGGCCCGTGCGGTGGCGGGTTCGCAGGTCGATGCCGTGGCCGATACGCTGCGCAGCAGGGACACCCCCGAGCTCGCCCGGCAGGCCAGGAGCATGACGTCGCGTGCCGCCGGGGTGACCCGGCGCGCGCTGGCCGGTTTCGGCTCGTGCAGCACGGCCGTCCCGGTTACCGAGGCTGCCGAGCTGGGCCTGGTAAGGCAGGACGACGAGCGAGAAAGGTTGAGGGTTACGTGAGCACGACATGGGTTCCGGTCGTCGCCGAAGCCGGCTTCGGTGTGGACAACCTGCCGTACGGCGTGTTCTCCCCGCAGGGGCAGGCGCCTCGGGTGGGAGTCCGCATCGGTGACCACGTGCTCGACCTCGCCGGCGCACTCGGTGACGAGGTGTTCGCGCGACCATCGCTGAACCCGTTCCTGGCAACCGGACGCGCGCGCTGGAGCGAGGCCCGCGCGCGGATCCGCGAGCTGCTCACCGACGAGTCGCACCGGCAGGTCGTCGAGCCCGCGCTGCACCCCCTGGAGCGGGTCGGCCTGCACATGCCGTTCGCGGTCGCCGACTTCGTCGACTTCTACGCCTCCGAGGAGCATGCCTCGAACCTGGGCAGGATGTTCCGCCCGGATGCCGAGCCGCTGCTGCCGAACTGGAAGCACCTTCCGGTCGGCTATCACGGCCGGGCAGGCACGGTCGTGCCCTCCGGTACGCCGATCGCGCGGCCGTGCGGGCAGCGCAAGGCTCCCGGCGAGGACTCCCCGACGTTCGGCCCGTCGGCCAAGCTGGATATCGAGGCAGAGGTCGGGTTCGTGGTCGGTGCGGGAAGCCGGCTGGGACAGCCCGTGCCGCCGAAGGATTTCGCCGAGCACGTGTTCGGGGTGTGCCTGGTCAACGACTGGTCGGCGCGCGACATCCAGGCCTGGGAGTACGTGCCGCTCGGCCCGTTCCTCGGTAAGTCGTTCGCGACCTCGGTCTCGCCGTGGGTCGTGCCGCTGGAGGCGCTGGCCCCGGCCAGGGTCACCACCCCGGTGCAGGACCCGCCGCCGATGGACTACCTCACCGAGCCCGAGCCGTGGGGCCTGGACCTTCAGCTGGAGGTGGAGCTGAACGGGCAGGTCGTCTCCCGGCCGCCGTACGCCGGGATGTACTGGTCACCCGCGCAGATGTTGGCGCACATGACGGTGAACGGCGCGAGCCTGCGTACCGGCGACCTGTACGCCTCGGGAACCGTCTCGGGCGAGGCGGCCGGGACGCGCGGCTCGCTGATCGAGCTGACCTGGAACGGTACCGAGCCGCTCCAGCTCTCCGGCGGGCAGCAGAGGACGTTCCTCGCCGACGGCGACACCGTCGGCATCAGCGCTACCGCCCCCGCCGAGGACGGCGGCCGGATCGGGTTCGGCGCGGTGACCGGCACGATCCACGCTGCCGACTGCGAGCCGGCGGGCTGAGGCGGTGCGCTGGAGTCGGTCGCTGACGCTGCCGCGCCGCGGTGACCTGGTGGCCGGGCTCAGCGTCGCGTTGGTGCTGATCCCCCAGTCGCTGGCGTATGCGGAGCTGGCCGGGTTGCCTGCGGTACACGGCCTGTACGCCGCGGCCGTCGCGCCGGTCGCGGCGGCGCTGATCGGGTCCTCGCCGTACCTGCAGACCGGCCCGGTCGCGCTGACGAGCCTGCTGACGCTGAGCGCCCTGGCCCCGCTCGCCGAGACCGGCACGGCCGGTTTCGCCGCGCACGCCGCGCTGCTGGCGATCGTGGTCGGTGTGGTGCGCCTGCTGTTCGGGTTGCTGCGCTGGGGAGCGGTGTCCTACCTGCTGTCCCAGCCCGTGGTGTCGGCGTTCACCGTCGCGGCCGCGATACTGATCATCGCCTCGCAGGTTCCCACGCTCATCGACAGCGACGCCGACGCCGCGAACCCGTTCCTCGGCGCGGGGCAGGCGCTGGCAGCGCCGGGGGCCTGGGACGCCGTCGCGGTCGCCATCGGCGTGGCCACGGTCCTGCTCGTGCTGGCCGGGCGCAGGATCAGCCCGCTGTTCCCCGCGGTGCTGCTCGCCACGGTCGGCGCATTGCTGCTCAGCGTGTTCGACCTCGTCGCGGTGCCGGTGGTCGGGGCGATCCCTGCCGGGCTGCCGCCGATGGACCTCGGGTTGCCGTGGGAGGCCCTGCCGTCGCTGGTGGTGCCCGGTGTGGTCATCGCGCTGGTCGGCTTCGCCGAGCCGTCCTCCATCGCGCGCCGCTACGCCTCGATGGACCGCACGCCGTGGAACCCCAACCGGGAGTTCACCGGGCAGGGTCTTGCCAACATCGTTGCCGGGCTGTTCAGCGGCCTGCCGGCAGGCGGGTCGTTCTCCCGCTCGGCGCTGAACCGGCTATCCGGCGGGCGGACGCGATGGAGCGGGGCGGTGACCGGCCTCGTCGTGCTGGCCGTGCTGCCTGCCGCCGGGGTGTTAGCGGACCTGCCGACGGCCGTGCTGGCCGGGCTGGTGATCGCCGCGGCGCTCTCGCTGCTCGAGGTGCGCCCGTTCACGCAGGCCTGGCGTTGCTCACGCCCGCAGTTCGCGATCGCGGTGCTGACGTTCGTCATGACACTCGCAGCGGCACCTCGCGTCGAGTGGGGGATCGTCGCGGGGGTCGTACTGTCGCTGGCCGTGCATCTGTGGCGGGAGATGCGGCTGGACGTCACGGCCACGCACGCGGGCACGACGCTGCACGTGTGGCTCAGCGGGGTGCTGTACTTCGCGTCCGCGCCGGTGCTGGAGGGGCGCCTGCTGGCCCTGCTCGCCGAGCAGCCCGATGTGGACAGGGTCATGGTGCACCTGCAGGGGCTGGGCCGGGTGGACCTGACCGGCCTGCTGTCGTTGCGTTCGGTGATCGAGCACGCCCGTGAGTCCGGAACCGACATCGAGCTCTGCGACGTGCCGGACCACACCGTCGAGCGCGCCGAGCGGGTGCTCGGCGACCTGCTCCGCTCCTGATCGCTGGTCCCGCTCCTGGTGTTCACCGGCGCGCAGGCCGGCACCATCGCCCCAAGGCCCGGCGGCTAGCTGTCGACGGGTATGCGGTACGTCAACTCGTAGCGGTCGCCGGGGAAGGTGATGTCGCACGTTTCCACCGGCTGGTCGCCGACGTAGTGAGTGCGCTCGATGGCGAGCACGTAGACGCTCTGAGCGGGTAACTCGAGGCGTTCGGTCTCATCGGGACGTGCGGGGCGAGCATGCACGCGCTCGACCACTTCATCGACACGCTGGTCGATGAGGTCCATGCGGGCGATGACACCGACGGCCGGGGACTCCTCCGGGAGTTCGATCGACGTTCCACCCGTGATCGCCAGCGGCTCCCAGGATCGCGCTACCTGAATGACGGCACCGTCGGCGAAGTACCGGTAGTCCGTCTGCATGAGTTCCGCGTCCGGTTCGATGCCGAGGCGAACGGCGAGGTCCTCGGTAGCCGGTACTTTCTTGCTGGCGTACTCCCGGTCGCCGCGCTGGCTGGATTGCGCGGCGTCGTTGGTGAACGGCGATGAGCTGTGCGGCTTGTGGCGCGAGTACCGGCCCGTGCTGTCCCGTACGACCCGGCGTGATTCCTTGACGAAACTCCCCTTGCCCTGGTGCCCGAGGATCAGCCCTTCGTTGCGGAGTACGTTCAGCGCCATCTTCACGACCATGCGCGATACCCCGTAGTCGGACATCAGCCGGCTTTCGGAAGGCAGCTTCGCACCGGGTGCCAGCGAACCGTCGAGGATCTTCCCCCGATAGTCGGCTGCGATCTGGAGGTACGCGGGTGTGCCGCTCCATCGTGTGGCCATAGTGCGGTTCCTCCATCGCAGGCCTGGCATACCCGGTGTGCTTGGTGATCACGGTAACGGACACCGCTACCGGCATACAGCGATGGACCTGGCTTGACTAATACTATACCTAGTATACTATGTATATAGTAGAATGACTGGTCGGTGTCCGAGGGGTGTCGCGGCAAACTTCGCGGGCCTGTCGGGTGCTGGGCCTCGGAAATCACGCCCAGGTGCCAGTGCGACTGAGGAGGATCGCATGACCTATGTATCGACTGAGCACGTCCCGGACATCGACGACTCCGTTGGGGGATGGCCGGAGAAGAGCTCGGCCGGGGGTGTCTGCTGGATCGGTTGATTCAGGATCCGTCGGGGTTGCCGCCGCTATGTAGCGAGGCGCGGTTCGCTGAACTGCTGGAGGGGATGGTGGCGGACGATGCGCCACGGGTGTTCGCTGTGGTACAGGAGTTCGGCGACAGGGTGGATGCCCGGATCGCCGGATGGGGGATCGCGTTCGATGATCGCGTCGAGGTGATCGGAGTGGACGGTGACGTCCGGATGAGCCTGCGGGAGCCAGAGGATGCCCTGCGGCGATTCCGTCGCGGGAGTCGCATCGGTGCGCGGGTGGTGTGGGTCAGCCCGGAAGCGGCCATGTGCCATGTCGACGATGATGCCGGCTGACGTGTACGTGACATCGGTGTGCCGGCCAACCCGGCACGGCATGCCGGCAAGCCCGACACAGTGTGCCCGGTGGCCAGACACGGCGTGCCCGGTGCGCGTCATGCGGGGTCGGCGGGGCTCGCATCCGGTGCGTCCGCGCCTGCGGTGGCGCGGGGTCGGACCACCTCGCGGAGCTTGCGCAGTCCGGTGAGGAACGCGTCGAGCTCCTCGGCGGACAGCCGGCCGGTGAACCACGTGTCGAGTGCGTCCAACAGCGGCGGCACATCGGCTGCGAGCCGTTCCTCGCCGGACGGGGTGAGCACGGCAAGGGAGGCGCGCCGGTCTCCCGGACAGGCAGCGCGCTCGACCAATCCGGCGCGTTCCATCCGGTCGATGACCCGGGTGATGCCGCTGGTGGACAGTGCTGTCTGGGCAGCGAGGTCGGCCATCCGTAGCTGCCGTCCGGGTGAGCGCGCCAACCGGATCAGCACGTCGAACTCGTTGCCGGACAGGCCGTGGGCAGCGTGGACCTCCGAGATCCGGGCGCTGACCCCCTCGTACACCTCGACGAGGAGCCCCATCGCGGTCAGTCGCGGATCGTCGAACAGGTCACTGGCCATGGCCGCAGCATAGCAGTTTTCGTTGCTTGAGGGAATATTGACGCGGGGAATAACTGTCCGTAGATTGTTGCTTCGACAAATATCCCCGCAGCAACGAAATTGAAAGGGTTGGAGAGTATGACCGAGCGAAACCGCGTAGCGGCGCAGGCAGATGCGGGTCGCGGCCGCGCGGGCACCATCGCCCTGTGGGTCGTGCAGATCATCACCGCTGCAGGCTTCGGGCTGGCCGCGAGCGCGAAGTTGGCGGGCGACCCTGCTGTGGTCGAGACGTTCGACGCGATCGGCTTCGGTGACTGGTTCCGCTACCTGATCGCCGTTCTGGAGATCGCCGGGGCCGTCGCCCTGCTGGTACCGCTGCTGGCCGGCCTGGCCGGACTGGCGTTCGTCGGCTTGATGGTCGGCGCCGTCCTCGTGCACCTCGTCGTGCTCGGCGAGGGGGTGGCCGCGGCGTTTCCGTTGCTCGTACTCGCGGCGATCCTGGCCGTGGCACGCCGCAGGCGCACCGCCGAGCTGGTCGCATGGGTCAGGGGTCGACGTGACACGGCCGACGACGGGCACATGACGGAACGGACCACCTGACATGTCCGCCCATCACGGCACGCCCGAACGCACCCGCTGGGCAGCCGTCGTGGCCCTCGCGATGATCATCTTCCTGGCGGGCCTCGACATGACCATCGCGGCGATCGCGCTGCCCGCCATCGGCGACGAGTTCGGCGTGCCCGCCGGTAGCACCCAGTGGGTCCAGCTCGGCTACCTGCTGCCGCTCGTGGCACTGGTCATCCCGGTCGGTCGCTGGCTGGACAGCGCCGCGCTGCGTCCGGTGCTCGTCACCGGGGCGCTCGGGTTCAGAGTCGCGAGCGCGCTGATCGCGGCGGCGCCCGGGTTCGCGCTGCTGACCGCGGGCCGGGCTGTCCAGGGCGCGTTCGCCGCCGCGATGACCGCGCTGATCTTTCCTGCTGTCTCCACCCTCGTGGAACCCCAGCACCGCGGCAGGGCATTCGGCCTGTTCGCCACCCTCGGCCCCATCGGCACGGTGGCGGGCCCCGCCGTGGGCGGCGCGCTGATCGAAGCCTGGGGATGGCGGGCCACGTTCCTGGTGCACCTGCCGGTCGCGCTCGCGGTCGCGTGGCTGGCGCACCGCACCGTTCCCGGAGGCGGCCGGCTCCGGTTGCCCGGCCGCGGCTGGCTCGCCGACGCACTGGGCCTCGGAACCGTGCTGGTCGCCGCATTCGTCGCGCTCGACCGGGTCGAGACCGTGGCCACGGCGGATGTCGACTGGTTCGGCATCGGTGCAGCGCTCGCCCTCGCCGCGGTCGCCGGAGGGTGGTGGGTACGACGCGCCGACTCCCGACCGGTGCTCGACGTCCTGGGACGTCCCGCGCTGTGGCCCTCACTGGTTGCCCTGCCGTTGGGGACCGCGACCAGCGGTGGGCTGTTCTTCCTCATCCCGTACCTGCTCGTCACCGTGGTCGGCAGCGACTCGGTGCTGGCCGGGACCACGCTCGCCGCGCTACCGCTGGCGATGGCGCTCTGCTCGCCGCTGGCGGGATGGCTGGCCGACCACATCAGCCCCCGCAGGGTGGCGGCCGCCGGGGCGCTGGTCGCAGCGCTCGGCGCGCTGGGCCTGCAGACCGTCGACGCCCAGGCCGGAGCCGTCGCGGTGGCGTGGCCGCTGGCCGTGGTGGGAATCGGTGCCGGGCTGTTCACCGGCCCCAACAGCAGCGCGATCCTGTCGGCCACACCGGACGGGATGGCGGCCACCGTCGGTGCTGTCACCCAGATGGGCCGTACGCTCGGCTTCGCGCTCGGCCCGGCGGTGGCTGCGCTGACCTGGCACCTGGCAGGCGGCGGAATCGGTGGTTTCCACCTCGGCGCCGGAGCCGTCCTCGCGCTCGCCGCCCTCGCTGCAGTGTTCGCAGCCGCCGCGCGGACCCCCAGCGGACCGGTGGAGGCAGCATCCCCGGCCCCGACCGAACAGCACGTGCACGAATCCGCATGAAAGGAGCACAGTGATGAGCAGCGCCTTCTCCGATGCCGAGCGGGCCTTTCTCGCCGAGGGAGGCAAGTTGGGTCACCTCGCCACCGTCGACGAGCACGGCCGGCCGCACAACGTGCCGCTGGGGTGGACCTACAACGCCGATCTGGACACCATCGACATCGGGGGACACGACTTCGCCCGCACCCGGAAGTTCCGTAACGTGCAGGGCAACCCGCTGGTGTGCTTCGTGGTCGACGACGTGTTGCCGCCATGGAGGCCGCGTGCGGTCCAGGTCCGTGGCCGTGCCGAGGCACTGCCCGCGGCCACCCCTTACGGCGGCGGCGGGCCGGTGCCGATGATCCGGATCACACCAGCCGGCGTCGTCAGCTGGGGTATGGAACACGTCGACGCCTGAGCGTTCTTCGCGCGGCTGATCGTGGCGTTCGAGGAGCGGGCCGTACTTACTCGGTCGGGTCAGCGCGGGAAGCGCCGTCCGCCGAACGGCTGATGGCGCGAGGGAGATCGACGCTGGTGACCAGCATCCCCGCCAGCACGTCGGTGAGCTGCTCGCGCGAGGTGTCGAGCCGGTCACGTAGCCACATCGCCACCACCTCGAGTACGCCGCTGGCCAGGGTGAGCGCGGCCAGCTCGGCGTCCGACTCCGAGGGTGCTCGCTCCCCGAGCAGCGCGCGGCTCTGGGTGGTCATGGTGCGGGCCAGTGACCTGATGACCTCGTTCCGCCCGGCGCGGAGCGCGTCGGTGGCTTGGGACTCGACAAGCAGCGTGCCGCGTCGCCGATCCTCGGTGACGAACTCCAGACCCGCCGCGATGGCGGCGCGCATGACCGTGGGGATATCGGTTTCCGCGCGGGCTACGGCGCCGAGAACGTGCTGGATACCGGCGGCGGTGACGTCGTCGAGTACCGCCTTCAGGAGAGCGTCGCGGTCCCGGAAGTGCTCGTAGAAGTACCGGTCATTGAGCCGTGCCCTGTGGCAGACCGCGCGCATTGTCACGCCGGTCGCGCCGTGCTCGGCCAGTACGTCCAGGGCGGCATCGAGCAGCGCGGCGCGGCGTTCGGATTGCCGCTCGCGGGCCGTCTTCCCCCCGTACATGCGCGTTGTCACGCGCGCATCGTCTCACGCTTGACGGGAAGCGTTATCTGGTGGAGGCTGACACCAAATAAATATGGTGTTGAGTGACACCAGATTAGGAGAGGTGGAGCATGGTTCGGACGGCGAGCCGGCGCGACGCCGAGCCGGTCAAGAGCGGCGACGAGCGGCGTCGTCCCATGGAGCCGGGCGGGATCCTGTGGGACGACGCCGGGCTGGTCACCTTCCCGCTGACCACGGGATCTGCGTTCTTGCTCCAGGTCATGCACCCGTCGATCGGCGCCGTCGTCGGGGAGCGCTCGGTCTTTCGTACCGACGCCGTCGGCCGGGCGGCGCGCAGCGTCGCCTCGGTCATGACATGGATCTACGGGGGCGAGGAGGCACTGGCCGAGGGGGACCGGCTCCGCGCGATGCACGCGCCCCTCAAGTCCGTCGACGAGCACGGTGTGACGCACCACGCGCTGACGTCGGGTCCGTGGGCGTGGGTAATGCTGACCGCACCGTACTCCTTCCTGATCGCCGGGGAGTACTTCGCGCGGCGTAGCCCCACCGGTGCCGAGTGCGAAGCGCTGTACGGCGAGCTCGTCCAGGTGATGCGCAACCTCCACGTCCCGGAGAAGGAGATCGCGGCCACGTACGAGGAGTACCGCGTCACATTCGACGAGATCATCGATCAGGTGCTGGTCGCCCATCGGACGGCGTGGGAGTACCTGCGCACCGTCCGTCACGTACCGCCGCCACCGGGCATGCCGGGGCTGCTGCGGCCACTGTGGCGGGTGCTGATGGACCTCCCCGGGAGGCTGCAATACTTCGTGACCATCGGCACGCTTCCCGGGAAGGCGCGCGAGAAGCTCGGTATCGCGTGGACGGCCGCCGACGAGCGGCGCTTGCGCCGCTTCGGCCGCGCCATCGCCTACCTCCTGCCTGTGCTTCCGGAGCGGCTGCGCTACCTGCCGATCGCGTACGAGGCACGCCGTGCCGAGCGCGCACGACGCCGGCTGCACGCCGTGCTCGCCCGCCGGCCCAGGTGACGGAACCCAGGGCGGTGGCGGTGGCTGCTCGGCACGTGGTTCGCCGTGTTGCTGGCGTTCACCGCGCTGCTTCGCTGGGCGCTGGCCGAGACGCGCTCGGGTCCGGTAACCGGTCCCGTGCCCGGGGCCGGTGCCGCGGAGGTCCCGCCGCCCGCGCCGCTCGGGACACCGATGTTCGGTGGGCTCATGTTGTTCGTGCTGGGCCTCGACCCACTCGGCGAGATCGCCACCGCGGTGCGCGATGCCCGCGCCTCCGAGGATCCGCGGGCCGTGCCCGGCAGCGTCCCGCCGGGACCGGAGCAGCCCGAGCCGCCGAGGCCGGATCCGGTGTGGCCGTACGGTCTCGTGTTCGACGTGCTGCTCGCAGCCGGCGCGATCGCGCTGACCATCCGGCGGCTCCACACGCCCGTCCGCTCGCTGCCACGAGGCGTGCGGATCGCCTGACTCCCACCGGGCCATGCCGGACAGCCCGACACGCCATGCCGGATCGACGAACACGGTGTGTCCCGGTGCCCGACACGGCATTATGCTGGCGTGTCTGCACGCTCGGGCGAGCACCAAGGGAGCAGCATGACCGATCCGATCGAGACCGTGGGCCGTGCGATCCAGGGGCGGATCTACCGCGACGGGGTGTTCGGCAAGCGCCCGCCGGTCCCTGTGCACCCCGACCGGCTCGAAGCGGCCGCTCGCAGGGCGATGGGCAGGGACGCGTGGGGCTACACCGCGGGCTCGGCCGGGCTGGAGGCCACCGCGTCTGCCAACAGGGCCGCGTTCGACCGGCGGCGCATCGTGCCGCGCATGCTGACCGACGTGGCCGAGCGCGACATCTCGGTCGAGCTGTTCGGCAGGCGGCACTCCTCCCCGCTGCTGTTCGCGCCGATCGGCGTGCTGGAGCTGATGCACCGCGACGCCGACCTCGCCGTCGCGCGGGCCGCGCGGGAGCTCGGCATCCCGATGACCATCTCGACGCAGGCATCCCACCCGATGGAGGACATCTGCGCAGAGCTCGGCGAGACCGACCGGTGGTTCCAGCTGTACTGGAGCAAGGACAAGGACGTGGTGGCGAGCATGCTCGACCGCGCGGAGCGCTGCGGGGCAGGCGCGATCGTGGTCACGCTCGACACCCACATCCTTGGCTGGCGCACCCGCGACCTCGACCGCGCGTTCCTGCCGTTCGCGCGGGGGCAGGGCATCGCGCAGTACACCAGCGATCCCGCCTTCACCGACCTGGTCCGCAGGCGGGCGGAGCACGGGCGGCAGGACGGTGAGACGCCGCGGCCGACGCTGACGGCGCTGAGGTCGCTTGTCTCCATGTCACGCCGCTACCCGGGTCGCTTCCGGGACAACCTGCGCTCGCCGTTGCCGCGGACAGCTGTGGAGACCTTCCTCGACGTGTTCTCCAACTCGGGATTGACCTGGGAGGACCTCCCGTTCCTCCGGCAGCACACCTCGCTGCCGATCGTGCTCAAGGGTCTGCAGCACCCCGAGGACGCCGCACGCGCCCTCGACGCCGGCGTGGACGGGATCGTGGTGTCCAACCACGGGGGACGGCAGGTCGACGGGGCCGTCGGGTCGCTGGACGCGCTTCCCGGGATCGTGGACAGGGTGGCAGGGCAGGTTCCGGTGCTGTTCGACAGCGGCATCCGCACCGGAGCCGACGTCTTCAAGGCCCTTGCCCTCGGCGCGAGCGCGGTACTCGTCGGCAGGCCCTACGCCTACGGTCTGGCCGTAGCCGGGCAGACCGGCGTGCGCGAGGTGACCGAGCACCTGCTCGCCGAGCTGGACATCACCATGGGCCTGACCGGCTGCCGCTCGATCGGTGCCATCGGCCCGGAACGCCTGACCGGCTGAGCCGGCGCGCGCTGCCGATCAGGGCAGCATGTGCACAGTGATGGACCGGTACCGGCCGGCGAAACCGCCGTCGAGCGTGGTGATGTGTCCGGAGTGGAGAAGGAGAGCGATACCTGACATCGCGCCCGATTGCGTAGAAGGCAACATTGGTTTCGTGTGCCGTTACTCGCGGTGGAGGTTGTGCGGCAAGAGGAGGACGGACGTGGCGCGGCCGATGCTCAGCAGAGTGGCGACCGACACCGAGCGCATCGCGGGTATCGAGGTCCTCGAGGAAGGCGGATGCCGGGTCATCGAGACCGTGCGTTCCGAGCGTTACCAGCGGTTCCTGGGGTTCGAGGGAGAGGTCTTCGACCCGTGGCGCTCCGCGAGTGGCCTCGTGCTGCTCGCGTTCAGCGACCCGGGCCGGTGCGAGTCCTTCTGGAGTCCGCGACCGAGGCGGGTGTCGACGTCGCGGGGCTGCGCGCACGGCTCGAGGACGCCCGGCAGGCGGGTTACGCGTTCAGCTCGGGCGGGCTGGACCCGCTCATCGCCGACGTGGCGGTGCCGGTGCGCGGGGCGGGCGGGCACTGCCGCGCCGCCGTGTCGGTGACCGGGTTCGTGCAGGACTTCGACAGCGACGCCGTCGCGCACGCGCAGCAGGCGGCCGCGGACGCGGCGGGTGATCTCGAGGGCCTGCTCGACGACAGCGGCTCGGCCCGCGAGGCGCGGGTGAGCTGAGGCACATCGTGCCCACGCGCCCGGCACACCATGTCCGTACGCTCGACACGGCGAGCTGTCAGCTGACGATGCCGCGCAGGCCGTCCTCGCCGTAGGCGGGTTCCAGCCACGGCCGGAGGTCGGGGCCCCTGCGTAGCGAGTGCCCACCATCCACATTGATCACCTGGCCGGTGAGCCAACTCGACTCAGGGCCGATGAGGAAGCGGACCGCCGCGGCGATGTCGCCGACCTCCCCGAGGCGCGGGAGCGGTATGCACGACTCGTAGTCGTCGCGGACGGGGTTGTCGGATCCGGTGATGGCCTCGACCATCTCGGTGCGGACCAGGCCGGGGCGGACACAGTTCACGCGCACGTTGCTCGGCCCGAGCTCGTCCGCGGCCAGCCGGCAGAGGTGGTCGACACCGGCCTTGGTCACGCCGTATGGGCCGAACCAGCGGTGGGTGTTGGAGCTGGCGATCGACGAGATACCGACGATGGCGCCCCCGCCCGCTTTGGCCATATACGCGCCCGCGTGTTTGAGCGCCAGCATCGTGCCGGTCAGGTTCGTGTCCAGCGCGCCGTTCCACTCCTCGACCGGCATATGGGTGATGGGGCCGACCCAGCTGTTCCCGCCCGCGCAGGTCACCACGCCGTCCAGCCGGCCACCGGCGCGCTCGCCCGCCCGTGCCACCGCGCCCGCGACGGCGTCCTCATCGGAGACGTCGGCGACCACGTATCCCGCGCGGCTGCCCGCGGCGGCGTGCGCGGAGATCTCCTCGACCGCGGCGATCAGCGTGGCCTCCGTGCGGCCGCACACGGTGACGTGCGCTCCCTCGGCCGCGAGGTGCCGCGCCACGCCGAGGCCGATACCGCTGCCGCCCCCTGTGACAAGGACGCCCATGCCCTCGACGCTCATGATGCGCACCGCCCGAGCGCCGAAGGGGAACAGGTTCTCCTGGTCGAGTGAACGTGATCGTTGGTCATGGCAAGCATTGTGCTGGAGTAGTGACGAACTAGCAAGAACATGTTCTACTATGGTTATGGCGAGTCATCTCATCCAGGGCGAGCGGGTCACCATGCCGGTCGAGGTGCGGCAGGCGAGCGCGTGCTCGGCCATGTTCCTGGTGCCGGCGCGGACGGCACGGTCGATCATCGACTACTCGGGGCTGGACGTCGTCGAGCCCCTGCCGGGCAGGGCGATGTGCTCGCTGGCGTTCGTGCGTTATGTCGACAGCGACCTGGGGCCGTACCACGAGTTCGCCATCGCGTTCCTCGCCCGCCGACCCGGGGCGTCGAAGCGGGAGGTCGGCGCGTTCATTCACTGGCTGCCGGTCAACCAGGAGTTCACGCTGGAGGCGGGCAGGGTGATCTGGGGCTTTCCGAAGGAGATGGCCGACATCCATCTGGAGCTCGACGGGCCCGTGCAGCGCTGCGTGGTCAGCGCGGGCGGGCAGGGCGTCATCGACCTACGCATCGGCAGGGGCCTGCCCGTGCCGAGCGGGATCGCGCGCACCTCCGTGGCCGCCTACACCTGCCTGGACGGCAAGCTGCGACGCACCCCGTGGGTCATGCGTCCCGGCGGTGTGCGCTCCCGGCCCGGTGGGGTGCGGATGGAGCTCGGCGAGCACCCGATCGCCGAGGAGCTGCGACGGCTCGGCCTACCGAAGGCGGCGCTGGGTACCAGCGGCATCGGCCGCCTGGAGATGACCTTCGCCGACGCCGAGGCTGTCACGTAGACGCAGCCGGTGACGCCCGCGCCTACAGCTCCGGGCCGGTGAGCACGAGCACGCGTTCCTCGGTGGCCTCCGCGACCGCCGAGGCCAGGCCCTCCCTGCCGATCCCGGAGTCATTCACCCCCGCCGTAGGGCAGCTGGTCGGCGCGGACACGTTCGGCCGGCCTCCGGAGTCGCTGTTACGGGCGCGGGTGATGCGTACGGTCGTCGGCGGCCGCACGGTGTGAGGGAGCGCGCTCACCCGGAGCGATCCGGCCCGTACGATCGCAGGATGACCACGGTCCTGCACCTGACTCCGCTCGAGGAGTACGACGCCGCGGGGGAGAGGCTCCATCCCTCCTCGCTGGATACCGAAGGTTTCGTGCACTGCACCGGTGACGGCGACACGCTGCTGGCGGTGGCCAACCACCTCTACCGCGAGGCCGACGGCCAGTTCGTCGCGTTGGAGGTCGACACCGCGCGCAACACGGCATCGACCGTGTTCGAGGAGGCCGCGCCCGCACCGCCCCCCGGCGTCGACGCGTCGGTCCGGTTCCCGCACATCTACGGGCCCATCGACCTCTCGGCTGTGGTGGGGCTGCGGTACGCGCGCAGGACGCTGGACGGCCGCTTTGTCGACTTCGAGCCCCGGCCGTCCCGCGCCGAGGAGCTGGACCTGCTCCCGCACCCCGAAGGCGGCTGGTACCGCCGCACGTGGACCAGCCCCACGCGGCTGCCCGTCGATGACGGGTCCCGTGCCGCGGCCACGGCGATCCACTACCTGCTCGCCGACGGCCGGACCTCGCGATGGCACAGGGTGGGCTCGGACGAGCTGTGGCTGTGGCACGGGCCGGGAACGCTCGATCTCGAGCTGGACTCGGGTGAGTCCCGATTGGACGGTGCACGAACGGCGCAGGTGCTCGTGCCCGGCGGGACCTGGCAGCGCGCACGGGCACACGGCGACGTTCTCGTCAGCTGCGTGGTCTGCCCAGGATTCGACTTCGCCGACTTCCAGATGCTGGATACCTGAGGTACCGCTCAGCGGCGGTCCAGGTAGGTGAGCACCGCGCGGACCCTGCGGTGCCCCTCGGCGTCACCCGGCAGGTCGAGCTTGGCGAAGATGTTGCCGATGTGCTTCTCCACAGCGCCGTGCGAGAGGACGGCCTCGCGCGCGATCGCCGTGTTGGACAGCCCCTGCGCCATCAGCCGCAGCACCTCGGTCTCGCGCGCGCTCAGCCGCTCGAGCGGGCTGCCGCCACGGCGGGCCATCAGCTGCGCGATCACCTGCTGGTCGATGGCCGTGCCGCCCGCGGCTACCCGGCGCAAAGCGTCCAGGAACTCGTCGACGTCGGCCACGCGCTCCTTGAGCAGGTATCCGACCCCGCCCGTCCCTCCGGCGAACAGGTCGACGGCGTAGGTCTCCTCCACGTACTGGGAGAGCACGAGAACCGGCAGGCCGGGAACGAGCTCACGCGCCTGAAGCGCCGCGCTGAGCCCTTCCGCGGTGTAGGTGGGTGGCATCCGGACGTCGACGAGCGCGAGGTCGGGCCGGTGGCGCCGGATGGCGTCCAGCAGGTCCTCGCCGTTGTCGACCGCCGCGACGGTGCTGATGCCGCCGTCGGCGAGCACGTGTTCGAGCCCCGCGCGGACGAGCGCGGCGTCCTCGGCGATCACCACACGCACGGCAGCACCGTCCTGATCGTTGTCGGCCCGCCCGGCGGGCTGTGCGCGGTGACCGTGCCGTCGATCGCGGCCGCGCGGTCGGCCAGCCCCGACAGGCCGTGTCCCTGGTGTAGCTGCGCCCCGCCCGCACCGTCGTCGGTGATCTCGACGACGACGGCCTGGCTGTCCCGCTCGATACGCACCCGCGCCCGGTTCGCGCCGGAGTGCTTGGCGACGTTGGTCAGGGCCTCGCCGACGATGAAGTACGCGCAGGTCTCCACGGCGCTCGGTGGTCGTGGCGTGACGACCGCCTCGTCGACGGAGATCTCGACGGGGACGGGGCAGCTCGCGGCGAGCTCCGAGGCCGCGGCGTCCAGACCGCGGTCGGCCAGCACGGCGGGATAGATGCCGCGGGCGAGGTCGCGCAGCTCGGTGACCGCGGTCTTGGCATTGGCGTGCGCGTCGTCGACGAGGTCCCGTGCGGCGTCGGGATCGGTGCTCATCTTCGCTCTCGCCCTCCCGAGGTTCATGGCCAGCGAGACCAGGCGCTGCTGTGCCCCGTCGTGCAGGTCCCGTTCGATGCGCCGCCGCTCGCTCTCGGCCGCGTTCACCCCGCGTGCTCGCGAAGCCTGTAATCGCTGGGCCTTGGCCGCCAACCGTCGCGACGTGTCCGGGCCGAGCAACGCCATGGCCATTCTGCCGTGCAGCCAGGCCAGCCCCGGCGTTACCCAGACCCCCACCGGGACGAGCACGATACCCGCGAGCCCGACCACCAGCTCGAGCACGCCGAGCGGGAACGCAAGCAGCAGGTAGGCGAGGTCACGCCAGGTGCTCGGGTCGGTCAGCCGCGTGCGCCAGCGCTGCACGGGCCCTCCTGACTCGGGGATGCGCGTGACCGGCGGCAGGGGCGCGTCGAGCAGGGTGCGCACCCACTGGCGTTCCCGGTCGGCGAGGTAGCGTACGAGCGCGGTCGTGGCCATCAGGATCGGAACGCCGACCCAGATGACGGTGGTGGCGATGCCGACAAGGGTGAGCACGGTGATCGCGACGAAGTGCCCGAGCCTGATCGGGAAGCTCGCGACCAGGAAGGTGGTCGCCGCGACGGCGCGCGGCCGCCGCAGCTGACCGCTCTCCGTGCCGTCCCGCACCGCAGTCATGACGCGCTCGCCGGTATTGTGCCGAGCATACTGCGCGCGAACCTCGCGTGGGCGGTGCCGAGTGCTTTGGTGAGCGCTACGGTGACCAGCACAGCCACCACACCTGCGATCGCGAACGGTAGCGCGTCGGCGACGGAGTCGACCGTGAACCACTGGTGCCCGGGCTCGTAACTGGGGAAGTGGTAGGCCCCGCCGGGGAGGAACCGGTAGTAGATCGGCAACCCGACGAGCGCCAGGCTGGTCGACCACGTCGTGACCATCAGCACGAACTCGAGGATACCGATCGGGAGCAGCGTGAGCAGGTAACCGAGATCCTTCCAGGTGGCGGTGTCTCGCAGGCGGGCCTTCCAGCGCACCGACTCGCGTGCATCGGGCAGCTCCCGGTACGGCTCGGCGATGGCGGTCCCCAGCAGGGCGTGCACCCTTGCGCGTTCGAGCACGGCGCCGCCGTGCCACAGCAGGACTGTGGCGGCTCCGGTGACCAGGCCGATCCAGATGACGGCGGTTCCGACGCTCACCGCGATCAGGCTGACGAGCAGGGAGAACCAGAACACGCCGAGAGGGAGGTTCAGCAGCAGGAAAGCCAGCGAGCCGAGTACCGGTGGGCGTCCGGTCGCGGGCCGGTCACCGGTGCGTTCGGTCACGACGTCGGGGCTGGTCTGTGTCATGCTGCCAGTCTGGCGATGCGGGGTGTCCGGTCGCCATACCGCTCACGGGCGTTCCCGAGGTGGGGTTAGCCCCACCCCCGGCGCGCGGGCGCCCGTCACGGAGTGGCTCGCCCACACGGTGCAGGTGCCGGAACGCTTCGCGCCATGAGTGGAGCAACCCCAGCTCGTGGTAGGTGACGCCGAGGCGGGCGCAGTGTGCTCGCACGATCGGGCGTGCCGCTCGCAGGTGCGGGCTCGGCATGTTCGGGAACAGGTGGTGCTCGATCTGGTGGTTCAGGCCTCCGAGGGCGAGATCGGTCAGCCGCCCTCCGCGCACGTTGCGCGAGGTGAGGACCTGCTTGCGGAGGAAGTCGGTTCGCTCGTCCGGTTCCGGCATTCCCTTGTGGTTGGGTGCGAATATCGCTCCCAGGTAGACGCCCCACAGTGCTTTGTGTACAGCGATGAAGACGAGCGCCTGCGGCAGGGGCAGGACTGCCCCTACGGCTGCGAGGTAGGACGCGAAGTGCACGAGCAGCAGCGTGGCCTCCGTCCCGCGCCGGTTGGTGCGCGGGTCGAGTACCGCCCGCACGCCTGCGTAGTGCAGGTTCAGGCCTTCGAGCGTGAGCAGGGGGACGAACAGGAACGCCTGCCACCTGGCGATGAGCCGCGTCGCGCCGCCGCTGCGTCTCGCTTGCTCTCGCGACCACACCAGGATCGTCGGGTCGAAATCGGGGTCGAGCCGCTCGTGGTTCGGGTTGGCGTGGTGCCGGGTGTGCTTGGTCATCCACCAGCCGTAGGACATGCCGATGGCCAGGTTGCCGAGCACCCTGCCCGCGATCTCGCTCGCGCGCCTGGTGCGGAACACCTGGCGGTGCGCGACGTCGTGCGCGAGCAGGGCTACCTGCCCGTTGAGTACGGCGAGCAACACCGGGATCCCGAGCTGCCACCATGTGGACCCGAGGGCGAGGAATGCGGCCCACGTCGCTGCGAGTGATGCGGTCACCACGGTGATGCGGGCGATGTAGTAGCCGGGGCGCCCGCGCAGCAGGCCTGCCGCGCGGACCTGCCGGGAGAGCTCGGTGAAGTCGCTGGTCATGCACCGAGTCTCGACATGGCACCGCGCGACCGACATGCGGTGCGCACCCCAACCGGAACGGGGGTGTGCCCCACCAGGAGGTTACGGATAGCCTGCGGAACGCGCCGTGTTCCGTGTTCGTTCTTCCCACACGGGTTCGCGTTGCCGGGGGATCGCGGGTTCGAGCCAGGGTGGTGGGGTGCAGTAGGGGTTGCCGCCGCTTCCCATGTGGATGTTCCACTCGGAGTGGTGAATGATGCGGTGGTGCTCGGTGCACAGCAAGGCCAGGTTGGCGGGACCTTGAGAATATGCTCTAGCGACTGACCAGGGGAAACGGCCTTCCTACCGATGTAAGTCGGCCCCGGCCGGCGAGTATCCGCCGAGTCCGGGGCCCTACCGGTAACGGAGGTACCGGCATGTCCCACCCTACCCACCCCACCACGTGTCCATCGTTCTGCTTCACGGGTGAGAGCGAGCACGACTACGACAACATTGCAGACACTTGGGCGCATACCCGCCACGTCGGCACCGTCGAAACCACCCACAACGACCTCGGCGGTTACGATATCGGCAACGGGCTCACGGTCAGCATTGCTCGGCACGAACCCCGCCCCATCGAGATCGCGGTGTGCGTCGAGGACCACGCCGAGTGCTGCATACTCACGCCGCGTCAGGCGCTCGAGCTGGCGCAACTATTCGTCACCGCCACCAGGATGGCGCTCGAGCAGGCCGAGGCGGGTGAGAACTCGTGAACGAGGAGAGCAGGAGGTACACGTTCACCGCGCTCCGTCCTGCCGAGGTGGGTGGCGGCAACTGCTCGATCGTGGTGCGCCGCGTCGGCCAGCGGGTCGAGCTGCTCGTGCACGGTGTATTCGAGGCCGCAGCGGTGCTGACCCTGACGCAGGCGGTCGACGTGTCTGAGGCGCTCTCACGGGCGGCTGAGTAGCGTTCTCGCGCGCTCGCACGACGTACCTGGTACGGAAAGGAAGGGGCCAAGAAAGTGAACATCCCAGACCACATTCCCGCCGGAATGAGCTTTGCTGAGGGTTACCGCAATCTCCGCGACGCATGCCGGGAAGCGCAGTCGCTGCCCGAGGAGGACATGCGAACCTTCCTCGGATCACTAGCCGACCGATTCGACGAGTTCGCGAACAGTCTCGATCCGCAGGCTGAGTAGCCCGTACAGCGACGCAACGGCCCCCGTCCGACTGATCGGGCGGGGGCCTCGTCGTGTCAGGGTGTAAGTACTTACATGCTCCCCGCGCGTGCGCGGGCGCGAGGCGGCTAGTAGTTGAATTCGATCTTGGTGCGCTCCACAACGTATATCGCTTCGTCGAGATCACCAATAAAGTCGCGGACCCGGGCGCGCAACTCGTCCTCCGGCCGGTCCAGCGCCTCCTGCAGGCTCGCGCGAAATCCCCGGATCGCCTCACCGATCTGCCACTGTGCGGGCACAACGTCGGGAACCTCGTCGGTCATGGCCCGAGCACCTTCTGCACGTTGCCGCCATTGACGTGGATCGCCTTGCGGAGCCGGTGAAGCAGCTCGTCGTCCTCGCTGCTGCCGCTGGATTCGAGCACCAGCGTGATCGGTTCACGCTTGCCGCGACGGCCGCCGCCAGCGGCGAGCCGCCCGTGTTGGGCAGCCATCGTCACATCCGGCCGGACGGTGGCCGCCCTGGCGAGATCCGTACTTGCCCGCGACACCAGATCCCCACCTTGCATGATCCCTTGAGCCAGTCCTTGCGCGACCTGGCGACCCATGGTGGCCATCACCTTCGACGGCGAGCTGATGCCGAGAATGTCCTCGACGGGCCCGGGCACCACTTTCTTGACCAGGTTTAGTAGCTGGTCCTTCAACCAGCCACCCAGGGATTTGATGCCGCGCCACAACCCCCGCATGAGGTCCTTGCCCGCGTCGACCAGCAGACCACCGAGCGCACCAAGCTTGCGTTCGATCTCGCCCGGCAGTTTCCCCACCGTCCGCAGCACACTGTCCTTCGCCCCGACGATCGCACCGACAATGTTGTTCCAGGATTCGATCGTGTTCGCCTTGAGCCAGTTCCACGTGGCAAGAGTCTTGTTGACCACGAAGTTCCAAGCACCACTGATGGCTGACTTGATCCGCCCGAAGTTCGTGACCACGATGGTTAGGATCGCCCCGACCGCAGCGCCGATCGCGATGACGCTGCCGGTGAACGCCGCCACCACGGTGCCGACCACGGCAACAACCCCCAGGATTTCGTCCTGGTAGCGGATGAACACCGCGATCCCGCGCAGCACCACCCCCGCCAACGTGGCGACATTCTTGATCAGCCGGGCGAACGCCTCCGCACCACCGTCCTCGGAGATGGCGCGGGCGATCGCGGTGATCCCGCCCGCGAAGCTGCGCATGATGTCCGGCAGCTTCGGACCGAGAGCTTTCAGGATCGCCACGAACGCGTCCGCCACCGGCTGGATCACCGGCTTGAGTTCCTCGAACGCTTTGAAAAATTGATGGCTAAACGTGGTCAACACCGGCGCGATCTTGGCGAACGCCTTCTCGAGCTCGGGAGCGAACGTGTCGAACGTGTCCCGGGCCATGCGGGCGATCGCAGTCAGCGTGCCCTCGAACGGGGACGAGATGTCCTTCATGATGCTGACAATGTGGTTCTTGGTGGCGCTGAACTGGTTTCTGACTTCCTTGTTGGTGGCCGCGGCCGCCACGCCAACCGCCGTGATCGCACCACCCAACGCGCCAACCATGGCCGTGCCGGCCGTCGCGATGATCGCCGGCAGCGCACCCACAGCCACACCGACAGCTGTCATGGTGGTTTTCATGGCGGTGCCGACCGCCACCGCGGTGGCGCCCATCGCCGCGAGCTGACGGCGCGTCTGCTTAGCCTCGTCGCCCACGTGGTCGACCGACCGGGCCACGTCCCGCATCGTGCCGCTCGCCCCGTCCCGAGCAAGGATATTGAAGACAAGCTAAAGCGAGGTGTCAGCCACCCCTAATCACCCCCTTACGGCGGGAGCCATGACCGATCATGCGAATGGATCAGTCAAGCCCGAACCAGTGATTTTCGCATGGGCCTTCGAGTGCCGCTGCGACGTGTACGCCACATACCCGAAAACCTGCAGCCGAACGGTCAAGGTATCGGACCCGACGCTCTCGAACACCCGTGTGCGGGGAGCCTGCGACTCCTCCATCAGCAACCCGTCGGCGGTGCGGGACACGATGATCGCGTCCTCGTTGTTGCCGGTACCGAGATTCGTCGGGATGTTGGGGTCGACGAACACCGGTAGACCCATCAGGTTGCCCACCAGCCCCTCAGCGGCCGGCTGGCCCGTCGCCGCCACCTGGTTCTGCCCATTACCGGACGGAACCACCAACGGGCGGTCACTGGTGTCCAACGCCTTCAGCATGAACGCCCACCTACGGGGGTGCATGAAGATCGAGTCCGGCGGCAACAACCGCCCCGCGTGCACCAGGTTCACCGCCTCGGCGATCTTCGGGTACAGCTCCGCCACCGTCGGGTCGGCGTCGTTGTAGGTCACCGAGTTAACGTTTGAGTTCTGCAGGACCCCCTCAACGTTCGGGGCCGACCCGTTACCGTTAAGCACCTGCTGGTCCAGTGTGGCCGCATAGGACGCGGCCAAGTCGGCGAAAATCACCCTGTCCAGCCCCGGCTCGCTGCGCTCGAGCGCCTGCCGGGACAGATCCTGCTGGCCCGCGATCGTGCGGACATTCACGGTGATCTCGTCCGTGGTCGCATCGGTCTCACTGACCTGGCTGTTCTCCGACTGTGTCGACGTGGAGGTGCCACCCGTCACCCGCGGGATCGTCACCTGCATCCCCACACCACCCAGCGGGGTAGACCGCACCTGGTTTGCATACACGCGGCTGGCGCGGGCGAACTCGGCCCACTCGTCCTGCAGGTGCAGCGGAGGAGCAAAAGCACCCGCCGACGCATCCGCCGAACTCAGATCACGCATCTCCCGCTGGTGACGCTGCAACCGCTCCGCAGCAGCCGGATCGGACCCCTGAAACGCCAGGTCACGCACAAACGAGGTGCGCTCGTCAGGGCTGTAGATACTCTGCTCGCGAGTCACAGTGGCCGGGCCACCCGTCCCACGCGGCACCTTACGTAGCTGTTCATCCATCTTTATTCGCCGCTCCGTCTCGGACTCAGCGGCGGCCGCCTGCGACTCCCACTCCTTGAACTCCCGCTCCAACTGGGGAACTTCCCCAGGAGTGGCGTTCTGGACCCGCGCCGCGAGCTGCTCACCGCGCTCACCGAGACCCTCAATGAATGCGCGGAACTCGCGAGCCGACATACGGCGAGAAGGGGAAGAAGACATATGCCGCCTCCGCTTGAACGTTGCTGGAAAAAAGTCGTCCAACATCGCGTTGCGGCGACGAAAGAGTGTCCCTGCGGCGACACTGTGGACCGTGGCCCCCATGACGCGAGGCCTATCGGTCACCTCCACAATAGCATAAAAGCCCGCCCCGCAGGAGCAAGCACGGGGCGGGCAGCGACGATTGGAGGCTCGTCCCCACGATCCTACCTGACGGCCATCACCGCGCGCATGACACGATGCGCCTCCAGTTCGGACTCGTAGCTCACACGCTCCAGCTCGGCCGACCAGTCCTGACCCGGATTCGCCACAGCCACCTCGATCGCTTGAAATAGCCGTTCTAAGGCCTCATCGCGCCGCTGCGCGTAGAAATCCCGCTGCGCCTGCACCTCCACCGAATCACCCGGCAGCAGGCCACACGCAGGCGGCCAGGCCTGATGAAACCGGCTAATCGCATCAACGACAGTCATCAGTCCTCCAACGCGCAGCCGACATGACACGCTCCCGAATAGAACAGGTAGCCGAGCGTCTCTTCTACCTCCTCGTCCTCCACGATCAGCACCCGGCGGTGCACGCGCATCTCCACCAGCTCGCGCAGAAGACGCGACGTGGACACACCCTTGTCCGTGGCGATACGCTCGAAAGCCTCGGCGAGCTCGCGCGGAATCTTCGTGCTCAGAGTAGCCATTCAGGCCTCCTTGGTTGAGGTAAACCCCGTTCAGCTTTTAGAGAGGGACGAGCGGGTGGTGCTACGTGGGTCCTGAAGGCTTTTCTCAAGATGCCCACGCCCCCCTGACCTGCATAAATGCTGTGCGGCGTGGATGCCGTGGTGATCGCGAACTCGGCGAACAGTTTGCTTGAACAAACTGTTGTCTGCCGTGGTGCCGTGACGGGGTGCCCCGGGGAGCCGGGGTGGGGTGCCCGGGGGTGTGGGGTACGGCCCGGGGTGTGTGTGAGTGGGGGCGGGGGGTTAAAGAGTAGCGCCAGCTGCGCAGCCCCATGGGGGGTGTTTTTGAACCCATGGGGGTGTTTTCGACACCACCCCCGGGGGGTCTTTTTCGACCCACCCGGGGTGTTTTTCTCGACCCACCCCGGGGTCATTTTCGCCGCCCCCGGCGCTCTGCTTCGCACTCGTCGCAGAGCGGTTCGCGGTGCTCCGGCTCCAACACATCAGCGCACACCAGGCAGCGGGGGTGAACTCGGCGGATGCTAGTCATGGCGACGCTCCTTCCGGGACTCGTTCCACGCCACGGCGCGGACGGTGATCGCAGCGGTGAGAAGCAGTAGGGCAGTGAGAAATAGTGGGGTCATGCAGGTCTCCTATCTCTTGGTGGTCCTGAGTGGTCCGTGGACCGCTGCGGGAACGTTCCTGACTCCCGTCTACTCCCATCCACTCCCACCCTTAGGTCCCCTAAGGGTGGTGGGAGTGGGAGTCGGGAAAGTCGGCGACTCCCACGGGTGCTTGGGAGTCGATGGGAGTCGTGGGAGTCGTCGTGTTGGTTGGGATGTATCGAGATGCAGCACCTTCCGGGTATTTGCTCACCAGTCCCTGCGTGACCAGCGAGTTCAGTGCGCGGTAGAAGGTGGTTTCGCTCATCCCGGAGACTGCTCTGAGTTCCTTTGTGATCGCGCCTCGACTCCCAAAGAACTCCCACAGGGTGTTCAGTAAGTCGATCTCCGATTGGGCGAGTTGAGCGTCTACTCCCACGCCTCCGTGGGAGTAGACGGCGGACTCTCCGAGACTGAGTAGTGACAGTTTGAGTTCACCTTGTTCGGGTGCTTCTTTCTGCTTCGGGTTGGTCACCTTGACCAGTTGCCCGTCCTTCTCGGTCCGCAGGATCGTGGTGGCAGCGCCTTCCAGCGCGGTGGAGCCGCGCAGGTTGTCTCCGTTTCTGGGTTCGTGGTGGACCACGAGGATGCAGGCGCCGCTGGCGGTGCGGAGTTGTTCGAGCGCGTCGACGAACGTGCCCATGTCGCGGCTGCTGTTTTCTTCCCCGCCGAGCGTCACCCGTGCCTGCGTATCGATCACCACGAGATCGGGCTGCAGCTCGCCGAGGAGCCGGGTGAATGCGGCTGTGTCGATGTGCTGCAGCAGCTGCACCGGCACCGGCAGGAAGGTGATGTGTTCGACGGTGGAGCCGTGTGCGAGGCTCCACGCGTCGACGCGGCGGGACAGTCCGGCGGCGCCTTCGGCGATCAGGTACAGCACCCGGCCGGGGGTGGCGGTGTGGCCGTGCCACGGGGTGCCGGTGGCCACACAGCAGGCGAGGTCGACCGCCAGGAAGCTCTTGCCGTGTCCGGGTTTACCGTGCAGCCAGGCGAGGCTGTCGCGGTAGAGATAGTTCTCCACCAGCGGCTCGGGTGGGGGGATGTGGCGGAGCCCGTCGACGGTGAGCAGCCGTTGCCGGATCTCGAGCATCCGCCGGTCGATCTCGGACGGCTCGTCCTCGACTTGCCCGTTGGTGGTGACCTCACCGTCGCGCGGGGGGAGATACAACGTCTTCGGGTGCTGTCTGCCGTCGGTGAGTCCACTGTTTACCGTTTTCCGGGTCTCTACCTCGCCGAGCCCGGCGGTGCGTCCGACGGATTCGAGCTGGCCGCGCACTTCGCCTTCGCGGATGTATCCGGCGGCGACAAACCGACCGAGCTTGTTGGCCTTCACGTAGAGCGTATTGTTGCGCTCCCCTTCGGGTGCCTTCTCAACGTCACTCAGGCACCCGTCGTAGAGGCCACGGATGTAGGCCGCCGCCCGTGGGTTGCCGACGTCGACAGGGTCACCGATCGGTGTGTCCTGGTCGGGCTCGTCTGGCGGGTCAATGATCCGGGCCTCGATCATGGTTTGGACGAACGGGTGGTCGTAGTTCGTCATGGCCGCACCTCCAGACCGAGAGCCTCCACTAGGTCGCGCAGGTCGAGGAGTTGCACTCGCATCCACTGCGGTTCGACGTAGTGCCCGTCGGCGAGGAGTTGAGCGGCGAGGGTGAGTTGCCGACGGCGGTCGGCGCCGTTGACGCTGGCCTCGGTGAACCCGCTATGCACGATCTGGTTCACTACACCACCTCCTCGGCGAGCACGGCCTCGACGTGCTCGGATAGCAGGCCGTGCTCGCGGAGATGCCACCAGGCCAGCCGGGCGGCGTTGATGTCGCGCGGACGCGGGTAGCAATCAACGGGGTCGCGGTGGCCGCACTCCATCGGGGGGAACCGGTAGGACGCGGCGCGCCGGGCACGGAGTTGGGCAGGAGTGTCGGTGGCTGCGGTATACTCGCAGGTGGTTCCGCTGCCCTCGTGAACCTTGCCCCCGCCACTCCCACGGCGGGGGCCCTTTTCTGTTCTCACGCGGCCGAACCCCCTTTGTTATCGGGGGCGGGCAGCAGGCCACGGAGACGCTCGACCTGCTCGGGGCTCAGCTTGGGCGCGGTGTTGACGACCTGGTCGATGTGCTCGGCGAGTTTGGCGGCTTCGAGTTCACGCCGGGCCGCGAGGGTTTCGGGCGCGTCGGCGCCGTGGTGGCGCACGAGGATGTTGTGGCGCTGGCGCGCGGATGTGGTGGATGGTCGTGCCACGGCACACTCCTATAAGGTGTGTGCCGGGCTGCAACCCCGACTGCCGGGCGCTGTGGGCCCGGTCCGCGCTAGATAGCGTCAGCGGTGAATTCCACCGCAACCGTACCACGACTTGTGGTGACGCTGGGGGTGGAGATCGTGCCACGCCCGTGACGGCGACAATGCGCCACCAGCTGCTCCGGCGGACGGTAGGCCCACGTGAGTCGGCTCTGCGTCTCCGGCGTGGTCCGCAGCACCACCCAATTGTGCTTGCGTGCTGTCACACCGTGCTGGTCGCGCAGCCGACGCGCCGCACCGGAAGTACCCTTGCCGCGCCAATACACCGCGCCGTCAGCGCCTTTGACCACATGCCCAAGGGTGCACTGCTCGTGCCCCTCAGCGGCACAGAGCCCGCACGCGATCGTGGCGATAACCTTATTCATTGCCGTATCCATTCCACGCGCTGGGTGATCGGGTGGTGGTGCCCCCGGGTGGGCGAGCGGGTGGCGCGTAGCTCGCCGAGCACTTCCGGCGTCAGCAGCAACCGGGCAACCTCGCGTTTGGTGCTCATCTCGGCGGTCTTCCAGCGGCGGGCGACGTCGGCCCCGGGCGTGACCAGGTCCCGCAGCACCGACGGGGTGGCTAGCTCCTGTTTGCGCCGCTCGGCGTCGCGGAGTTGGGCCTCGATCTGCGGCTCCGACCGGGACGCCAGGGTCACGGACACGGTGCCCTGCGCGACGGCGTCGGCCAGCTCATCCAACCGCGCCCGCAAACCGGCGATCTCGTCGTCGATCGCGGCTAGCTGGCCGTCGTCCTGCCCGTCCCCGGCCGACAGGGCCTCATGAATGTCGTCGCGGGCGAGGTAGGCGAGCATGACCTGCTCGGCGTAGTCGTTCAGCTCGGCGTAGTTGACGCGTACGCAGCCGCCACGCAGGCAGTGGTATTGCCACCCGTACCGCTTGTCGTTGCGCGCGCCCAGATGCCCGCCACACGGGCCACACCGCGCGATCATGCTCAGCAGGTGTTTCCCCCGCCCCGGGCGGGTCGTCACCCGCGCGGGGTCGGTCAGGAGCCGCCGCACCTTGTAGTAGTCGGCCTCGCTCACCAGACCGGGCCAGGTGGCTGGGTACAGCGTCGCGTCCAGCTGGGTGCGGGTGTTGCCGCTGTGCGTTCCCGGCGCGTGCTGCCGCAAACCGGCATACAGCGGTGACAACGCGATCGTGCGCAGGTGCGCGGCCGAAAACGGCCCACCCGAGCGCTTCGCGATCCCCCGTTCGGCGAAATCCGCCGCGATCGCCCGCAGCGAGTGCCCCTTGATCAATCGGTGGAACAGCTCCCGCACCACCTGAGCCTCGGGCTCGTAGGGCTCCTGGGCGATCAGCTTGCGTGTCCGATCGTCATACCGGCGTCGATACCCGTACGGGCACCGACCGTGAGGCATGCCCTCCCGCGCGCCCGACGCGGCCGACCGTCGCAGCCGGCTGGACAGCTTCGACGACTCGTACTCCGAGTCCACACTGTCCTCGAGCAGGCTCCGACGGTCCCGCGCGTTCCCCGGATCGTAGGTGCGCCCGTGGGTGGTCACGTGGATCTGCACGCCGTGCTTCTCACACAGCTCGATCAACTCCACCCACTCGGAAACCTTGCGCGAGCCCCGGGAAGATTCCCAGATGATCAGCACGTCGGCGGCGAACTTCCCGGCCCCCAGATCCTTGATCAACAGGTCGTAGCCTTCACGAGCCTTTGTGGCGTACCGGGACGCGCTACCCGTGTCCCAGTAGGGCTTGCCCAGCTTCCACCCGTGCCGATCGGCGACGGACACGTTCTCGGCGTGCTGCTCATCCTGAGATCGTTCCCGCCCCGAGGCGTCGACGCTGACCCGCAGGTACTCCCGCGCCTTGCTACCCGCTTCCATGCCGTGTAGCGTAGCACCTATTGGGAAGGTCTCACCTTACCGAGGTCGGTGGGTCCACCGTGCACCCAATGCTCGATGTGGTGCGCGTGGCACCATCTCTCAGGGCGTCCGCAGCCGGGGAATACACACCCGCTGTCGCGGAGGGCGAGGGCGCGGCGCTGGGCTGTGGAGACCAGCCGCTGCTCGCGCCCGAGATCCAGCACCTCGCCCTTGGTTCCGAGCACGGCGGGGATCACCCCCGCATCGCAGGCCAGGCGACGCGCCTGTTCGGCGGTGACCGGCACGTCCTGATTCAACAAGCCGGTGGCAGTCGGCGGCCCGTCGGACGACAGCTCGCCCAGCGGGATCGTGACCACGAGGCGGGGCTTCTCACTCCCCTCGGTGGGCAGTCGTCCCTCGGCGAGCGTGAGTCCGATCAGGTCGGCAAGCGCGTCCCCGTGCCGCTGCGCGCAGCTTCGCTCATCGCGGGTGCCATCCTCGCTGGGTTGGGGCTTGGCCAGCGGGCTGAGTGCGGCCTCGAGGGCCTTTCCGGACTCGGCATCGAGAGTGCCGGAGAACGCGAGGCGCCCGTCCCTCCGCCAGCCCAGCAGCAGCTCACGTTGGGGCTGGGCCAGGTCGGAGTCGTCAAGTGGGTCGCCAGGCAGCGCGAAACGGGCCAGCAGTCGTCGACCCAAGGTACGCACCTGCGCAGGCCCGGACTCCTCGGCGCGCGCCAGCAGCCGGTGTTCGAGCTCGTCGTACTCCGTTGCAGTGGCGCTGCCCGGCAGGTGTTCGAGAGTTTCCCGCAGGGCATCCACATGTCCCTGCCCGATCACACCTTCCCGCAGCGCCTGCCCGGTCCGCGGGCACGGCGCAGGGGTCTCGCGAATGCCGGTGCACACCGGATTGCAGGCCATCGCCCGCGCCTCCCGCTGTCGCGCCTCCCGGGCATCGACCCGCAGTACATCCCGTACCAGCGAGTGCAGTGTGCCGTAGCCGTAGGCGTCCATGACTCCGCGCCCGGCGATATCGGCAAGGATCTCTCCCTGCACGGCGGCCGCCTGCCGCTGCAGCACCTCCAAGCGCTGCAGCGTGCGCATCAGCTCATCCGGAGACGCCCGCCACCACTCGGTGCCGGGCTCGGGAAGTGCGACGTCCCCAGATGTGATCATCACTACTCATGATAGAACACATGTTCGACCAACGCAAGAAGTTGGAGGCAGGTTTCTGGCGGAATCGCTACGATGCGGCTGCGGGCAAGTGCGCTGCACGGATGGTTCGCCGGCACGTCAAGTCGCAGGCGTCATCGATCTGATGTGGACGGAAGCTGACACTCCCCGTCCGGCCGTTACCGCTTCTCTGCGGCATAAGCCAGGCCGTCGCGCCACGATGTGCGTTTGGCGATGAGCCTGCGGAACGTCATGACCAGCTTGCGCTCGTTGAGCCCGAGGGCACCGACCACCCTGTCGCCCTGCCGGTAGAGGGCGAGGAAGTTCTCGGAGTCCGTGTCGCCTGCGACCACGCGGACCTCCTCGGCGGTAGGGACGCCGATGAACTGCAGCCGGTGCTCGTACCAGTCGGACCAGAAGTACGGCACGGTCTCGAAGGGCTGCGCCTCGTCGGGGCGCAGCGCGTTTCGGGCGGCGGCGGCACCCTGCTCGGCGGTGGTGGTCCAGTGCTCGAGCCGCATCCGCTCACCGAAGGCAGGGTTGGTCCATCTGGCGACATCGCCTGCCGCGTACACGCCCGGTGCGCCAGTGGCCAGCGTCTCGTCGCACACGACGCCGTCATCGATCTCGAGCCCGGACCCGGCGAGCCATCCGGTGGCAGGCGCGGCTCCGGTGCCGACCACGACGAGGTCCGCGTCCAGAGTGCTGCCGTCCGTCAGCCGCACCCGCTCGACTCGGTCGGTGCCCTCGCCGGCCTTGAGGCCCGCTACGCCCACGCCGCAGCGCAGGTACGTGCCGTGCCGTTCGTGCAGCCGCGCACACGCCGACCCCATCTGCTCGCCGATCGCCCGCACCAGCGGGACAGGAGCCATCTCGACGACCGTGACCGGCAGTCCGCGCTTACGCACGGCGGCGGCAACCTCGGAACCGATGAACCCCGCGCCGACCACGATCACGTTGCGCGCTCCGGCATCGAGTTCGGCGCGCACCCGGTGGGCATCGTCCACAGTGCGCAGCGTGTGCACCCCGCCGAGTTCAGGGGTGTTCGGCAGCTGCCTGGCAGTGGCCCCGGTGGCGATGATCAGCCCGGTGTAGGACAGCCGCCCGTTGTCAAGGTGCAGCACCCGCGCAGCCGTGTCGACGCCGGTAGCGGCGGTGCCGAGTTGCAGGTCGACATCGAGCTCGGCGCGCAGCGAGTGCTCGGCGCGATGGGTCGGCGGTTCCGGCGGTTGCGGGGCGGGGGCGAGGAACTCCTTGGACAACGGCGGGCGGTCGTACGGCAGGTGCGGTTCCGCGCCGACGAGCGTGAGCGGGCCGTCATAGCCGGTGCGCCTAGCGGCCTCGACCGCGCGGAGTCCGGCCAGCGAGGCGCCGACGACGACGAGACGGGAGGTGCTCATCACCGCCCCTCAGCCTTCCAGGCGCAGCGCCTGCGTCGGGCACTGGTCGCATGCGTCCTGGAGATCCTCGCGTATGTTCTCGGTCAGCTCCTCGGTGATCAGGTGCGCGACGCCGTCGTCACCGACCTCGAACACGTCCTCCCTGATGGCTTCGCAGACACCGTGGCCGGTGCACTTGTCCTCATCGATGTGGATCTTCATGGTTGTCACCTCGGCTGGTCAGCGTTGCGGGGTGAAGGTACACGGCATGCGCTTGATGCCGTGGATGAAGTTCGCGTTGAGCAGGTCGGGCTCGCCTGCCCGGATGTCCGGCAGCCGGTGCAGCAGCTCGTCGAAGAGCACCCGCAGCTGGGTGCGTGCGAGCTGGTTGCCCAGGCAGTGGTGAATACCGTTGCCGCCGAAGCCCACGTGCGGGTTCGGGTCCCGGCTCAGGTCGAACTCGTTCGGCCGGTCGAAGACGATCTCGTCGTCGGTTAGTCTCGCTCCGTCGACCTCGGAGACGGCCAGCGCGGTGATCAGGTCGTCGCCCGGCTCGTCCCGCCGCTGCGCGGCCAGCCGTTTGGCCATGTCGTGCACGTACCCGGCGGCCTCGAACAGCCGCTGCACGGGATCACCCTCGCCGACCACATCCGGGTCGGACACCCCGGTCGGCATCGCGGCCTCGTGCGCGACCTTCTGCCGGTCCGCGTACGGGATGCCCATCATGTCGCAGATGTTGTGCATCGGCATCAGCGCGGCGCATTCGGCGACGAAGTCCGCCTCACCCTTGGGTGCCAGGTCATCGACGATCATTCGCGCGTTGGCCCGGATCCGGTCCTCGATGCGCTTCATCTGCTTCGGGGTGAAGGCCTTGCTGATCAGCCTGCGCAGCTTGCTGTGCCGCGGCGGGTCGATCGCGATGATCGACTGGCTCGCCTCCGGCAACTCCGGCGGCAGCTCCGCGACACCGTGCTCGACGAGGCGCGGCGGCTGACGATCGAGCTGGGCTGGGCCCGCGTCCGCATGGGGCGCCTTGCCGAGAACGTGGGGATCAGCAGGCAGACCCTCTACACGGAGTTCGACTCCAAGGACCACCTCGGCCAGGAGGTCGTGTCGAGGGAGGCCGATCGCGTCCTGCAGGGCGTTGCGGACCAGTTCGAGCGGCATCCCGACGACCTCGGAAGCGCCATAGCTGCCATGGTGATCCACGTGCTCCGCGAAGCCGAGACGAACTCGCTCATCAGGGCCGTCCTGGACAGCGCGCGCGGCGGGGAGAACTCGTTGCTGCCCCTGCTGACCACCCGATCCGACGCGATCATGAGCGCGGCGGCAGGGGTGGTCGGGCGTTTCGTCGAGGCGCACCACCCGGAGCTCGAGCAACGTGAGCTGGCCGCGACCGTGGACGCGATCGTCCGCATGACCGAGAGCCACATGCTGTTCCCCGTCGAGCCGGCCGAGGAGACGGGCGCTCGGGTCGCGGAGCTCGCGGTCCGCAACGTTCACGGCGCCCCGTCACGGGCAGGCGCCGACGCCGGCGGTCCGGCCGCGCGCTGACCCCCGTCAGGGCTGGAGCGGGACCGGTCACCGGGTCTCCGGTGACGACTCCTGCTCCAGTAGACCGAACTGCCCGGCGAGCCCGGCCGCACTGGGAACGGCCGGGTAGTGCGGCCCCGCTCGTCGTGACCTCGGTGGACGGGGCTCTGACCCTGGGGCTCATCGCTCCCACCGGTGGTGCCACGAGCCCGGCCGTGGCCATCCTGTTCCTGTCCGTTACCGCCGCGGCGACACGATTGAACCTCTGGCTGGCGATCGGGCTGGCCGTGGTGCTCGGCACCGCGTACCTCGCGGTCGCGTTGCTCATCGACGCGGACGACGTACCGCTGGAGCAGCGGCTGGTCGCAGGCGTGTGGTGGCCGCTCTACCTGCTGTTCATGGCCGTGTTCGGGGGCAGCCTCGCCCTGTACGCGGAGCGTGCCCACGCGGCGAGGGCCGCCGCAAACGCGGAAGCCCTCGCGGAGCATTTCGCCGCAGAGGAGGAACGTGATCTCCGCGCCCGGTTGCTCGAGGCCTACAGCGCGCAACACGACGGGTTGCGCGCCATCCTGCACGACTTCCGCACCCCGGTGTCCTCGCTGCGCGCGCTGAGTGCCCAGCTCGGCGATCCACGCGGGCGGCTCGACGACGAGCAGCGCGCCACGGCCCAGCGCCTGGTCGCCGAGCACGCTGAGCACCTGTCGACCATGCTCGACGCGCTCTCCGACGTGACCGCCAGCAAGAGCCCGACGCAGCCTGCGGGCCAGCCGCGTACGGTCGGGCTGCACGAGCTGCTGCTCGCCTCGAGCGACGCGGCCGGGCTGCATCCCCCGCGACTGCGACTGAACGTGACCCCACCCGACGCGGTCGTGCGGATCGACACCCAGCGAATCCGCCGCGTGTTGACCAACCTGATCGACAACGCCGCACGGCACGGCGAAGGCGAACCCGTCGAGGTAGCGGCCACCGTCGCCCCGACGGAGGTGCGTTTCGATGTGCTCGACCGCGGGCCCGGCCTTGCGCCCGAACAGCTGGAAGCGGTGAAGCGTAAGGACGTCTCGCTCGGTGAGGCCTCGGGCGGTACCGGGCTCGGCCTGTGGATCGTCGAGCAGATCGTCCAGGCGATGCGTGGCGAGCTCGATCTCGCCGTGCGCCCGGGCGGCGGACTCGCCGCGACCGTACGTGTCCCGTTGCGCTGAACCGGCAGGCACACGACCTGGCACCGGAGGGCCAGCACGGGCCCCCGCGGCCCGCGCGGCACGAGTGCGATCCCGCCGATACTGCCGGTAGCAACTGCCTGCCGACAGTGGAGATGCCGATGACGACGAACCGCGTGATCGAGCACGGAAGCCGCGCCGGGTTCGGCAGCCTGGCCTCGGGCGGGCTCCGGATGGACTCGTTTCCGATGAAGCTTCTCCAGAAGGGCAACGACAAGTTCTGGCAACCCGCCGACATCGACTTCAGCAAGGACGCGGCCGACTTCGCCGCGATGTCGCCGGACGAGAAGCAGCTGACGTGCACCATGGCCGCGCATTTCATGGCAGGGGAGGAGTCGGTCGCCCAGGACCTGCAGCCGTTCCTGACCGCGATGGCCGCGGAGGGCCGACTTGCCGACGAGGCCTACCTGACGCAGTTCCTGTTCGAGGAAACCAAGCACATGCAGTCGTTCCGGATGTGGTTCGAAGCCGTCGGGCTGACCGAGGACCTGCATCCCTACGTGGACTACAGCGAGCCCTACCGCACGATCTTCTACGAGGAGCTGCCCGCGTCGCTGTACGCGCTCTCGGTCGATCCCTCGCCTGCCGCCCAGATCCGGGCCTCGGTGACCTACAACCACATCGTGGAGGGAACGCTCGCGCTGATCTCCCGGATCTTCGACCAGTTCCCGGACGGCGTTCCCTTCGGGATCGATCTCGACGAGATGACCGAGTACGCCATGGATAAGGTCACCAGGAGGTTGAAGGCGATCGAGAGCGCGCGGGGGCGCGACGTCGCCGATATCGACGAGGACTACACGCCGATGCGGCTGGAGGCCACCTTCGACGACGTCGCCGAGGACCTACGCGCCCAGCTGCAGAACGAGCAGACCCTGAACGCATGGCGTGACTGGCTCGCCGAACGCATCCGCGCCGCCGACGTCGCCTACGCCGACCAGTACCGCCCCGACAACCCCGACGCGCCCCCGAACCTCGAACCCGGCCCCGGCAACCAGCAGCAACCACAACCCCGGCAACCCGACCCCGACGGCGAATGAACACCCTCATCCTCACCGGCATGGCCGCCATCCTGGCCGCCCTCGGCACGTGGGGCATCCGCCACGCACCACAGCTGGCACCGGCCCCACTTCCCGAGCAGGAACGCAGACACCGGACACGCGTCCTCCGCCGCGGCGGCATCGCCTGCCTCGTCGCGGCCACACTCCTACTGGCCGCGGGCGCACACGCCCTGCTGACCGCAGCATGACACCGTGCGGGAAACGATGCACGGCACTGCCGAGGCATGCGGGCTTCCACCACGCCGGGAGCGACCGTACTATTGGCAGACGTTCAATGCAGTACACGCGCATGGAAGGCCGTTCGTAGTGGACCGTTCCGCTGAGGTCGACGGGCAGATCGCGGCCCTTGCCGCGCAACTCAACGGCGAGCTCGCGTCGTTGACTGATGCCGTACGCGACCGCCTGGCGACCGAGGTCGACCAGCTCGGCGGGGACGAGCGTCTGATCAACCTGCTCGGTGCCAGTGTCGAGGCGAACATCGATACCGCCCTGCACGTGCTGCAGCACGGCATCGACATCGGCAGGATCGAGGCGCCGTCGGCGGCCGTCGAGTACGCGAAGCGGCTGGCCCAGCACGGGGTCGCCGTCGACGCGCTGATCCGGGCGTACCGGCTCGGCCAGGACACGTTCCTGCGCCGGGCGTTCGAGCTCCTGCCGTTCGGCGACGAGGAGCTCATCGCCGCGGTGTCGCAACGCCTGGTCGCCCTGACGTTCGCCTACGTCGACCGGGTCTCGCAGCAGGTTGTCGCCGTCTACGAGGAGGAACGCGAGCGCTGGCTGCAGAACAGGGACGCGGTTCGAGCCGCGCACATCCGCAGGCTGCTCGGCGAGGACGGCATCGATATCGCGGCGACCGAGAAGACGCTCGGTTACCGCCTCACCGGGCGTAACCATGCCGGTGTCGTACTCTGGTTCACCGAGGACAAGGGCCTGGACAGCCCGGTGGCGGTGCTGGAGACGGCAGTACGGCAGCTGGCGGAGCGTATCGGCTGTATCGCCCGCCCGCTCTTCGTGCCGTGCGACGCCACCAGCGGGTGGGCGTGGCTACCCGTGTCCGGGGACGTAACCGAGGTCAACGGCGAGATCGTCAGGTCCGTGACCGAGGACGGCGATGCATCCCTGCGCGCCGCTGTGGGGCGGCCTGCTGCGGGTCTGGACGGGTTCCGGGCCACGCACCGGCAGGCGGTCCAGGCGCAGTCGGTCTCGCTGATCGCAGGCCGGGAGGCGCGCACCGTGGTCAGTTTCGACGAGACGGGACCGATCGCGTTGATGTGTACCGATATCGCGGCGACGCGCTCGTGGCTGATCGACACGCTCGGTGCCCTGGCGATCGACGACGCCCCGCACGCCCGGATGCGTGAGACGCTGCGCGTGTTCCTGTCCGAGGGGGGTAGTTATGCTGCGGCCGCAGGTCGGCTCAACCTGCACAAGAACTCCATCCAGTACCGGATCAGGAAGGCCGAGGACGAGCTGGGCCACCCTGTCCGGGAGAAGCGCTTGCACGTCGAGCTGGCGCTGAACGTGTGTCACTGGCTCGGCCCGGCAGTACTGCGTCCACGCTGAGCCCGCAGGCGCGTTTCGCGGCCGGTATTGTGCCTCGAGCACGACGCGGGCGCGAAGTTTCGTTCCCCGCGCCCGTTACCGGCGCCTGCCGCCCGTTCCTACGCTCGTCCGAACACGATGCGGGTTCGCCCCGAACCAACGAGCCGGACGAGGGTGGAGGAACGTTATGCACTGGTCGGTGCTCCCGGACATACGCGCGGGCGAGAATCCTGCTGCGCCCTGCCTGGCGGGAAACGGCACGGAGCTGACCAACGAGGACTTCCTGCTGCGCGTCCGCCGCGCCTGTGCGGCGTTGCGTGACAGGGGAGTCGGTGCGGGTGACGTCGTCGCGCTGATGATGCCCAACCGCATCGAGTTCGTCGTCGCGATGTTCGCGGCATGGCGACTCGGCGCGACGGTGACGCCGATCAATCCGGAGCTGACCGTTGGCGAGGCCGAGTACCAGGCAAGCGACTCCGGCACGGCTCTCGTCGTCACGGACTCGACGGAACTGTCGTGCCCGGTGATGGAGATCGCGGCACTCGATGCGACAGATATGGCCACAATGGACGTTGAATCTCCTGCCGTTCCGGGCGACGACGGATCGCTGGCACTGTTGGTCTACACCAGCGGAACCACCGGAAAGCCCAAGGGTGTGATGCTCGATCACGCCAACCTCACGGCGATGTGCGAGATGGCTCTCGACGGGCTTCACCTGGACGAGAACGATCACAGCCTGCTGATCCTCCCGTTGTTCCACGTCAACGGCATCGTGGTCAGTATCCTCTCGCCGTTGCTGGCCCGGGCCCGTGCCACGATCGCGGGCGGATTCAGCCCGCAGACCTTCCTCGACACCGTCCAACGGGTACGTCCCACGTACTTCTCCGCGGTGCCCGCGATCTATGCCATGCTGTCGGCCCTGCCCTCCGGCACCGACCCCGACCTGGCGTCGCTGCGGTTCGCGATCTGCGGGGCCGCCCCCATGCCCGCGGAGCTCATCGACCGGTTCGAGCTGCGGTTCGGCGTGCCCGTGGTGGAAGGATACGGGCTGTCCGAGGGAACGTGCGCCTCGACGATCAACCCCGTCGACGGGATACGCAAGCCCGGGACCGTGGGGCTGCCGCTACCGGGACAGCGCGTCGCGGTCGTGGACAGCTCGGGGGCGGCGCTGCCGGATGGGCAGGCAGGCGAGGTGGTGATCAGTGGCCCGAACGTCATGCGCGGGTACCTGAACCGGCCGGAGGCCACGGCGGAGACGATCGTCGACGGGTGGCTGCACAGCGGTGATGTCGGGTATCTCGACGAGGACGGCTACCTGGTGCTCGTGGACCGGATCAAGGACATGATCATCCGTGGTGGGGAGAACATCTACCCGAAGGAGATCGAGTCCGTCCTCTACACCCACGAGGGAGTGCTGGAAGCCGCTGTCGTCGGGCGCACCCACGACGTGCTCGGTGAGGTACCGGTGGCGTTCGTCGTGCCGCGCCCGGAAACCGACCTCGACGAGGGTGAGCTCGACGAGCTGTGCCGGGCGTCCCTGTCGCGGTACAAGGTTCCCGAAGAGACCGTCGTCACCGAGAGCCTGCCGAAGAACCCGGTCGGAAAGATCGACAAGCCGGCGCTGCGCTCCCGGTGAACGCGGACGCGCCTGCCGCGCAGGGCCACCTCGCGCCCCTGAGGGGCCGAGTAACCATCCGAGCCACGAGGAAGGACGGTCATGGGACTCCTCGCGCCACGCAAACCCGACTTCGACATCGCCGAATGGCGCTCGAGGCCCATCCTCGAGCGCATCAAGCCGATCGTGGTGGACTGGGGCCAGAACGGTTTCGGGTCGCCAGGCGGCGTCTACTTCTTCTACCTGTTCAAGATGATCGCCTACATCCTGGGCGCGCTGTTCATCATCGCAGCCACACCCGGCCTCGGCCCGGTTTCCGACGTCGCCGCGTGGTGGACCGAGCCGATCGTCTACCAGAAGGTCATCGTCTGGACCCTGCTGTTCGAGGTCCTCGGTTTCGGCTGCGGCTCGGGGCCGCTCACGTTCCGGTTCCTGCCGCCCATCGGGGCGCTGACGTACTGGTTGCGGCCGGGCACGGTGCGGTTGCCACCGTGGCCGGGCACGGTGCCCGGCACCCGGGGTGATCGCCGCGGCGCCGTGGACGTCGTGCTGTACGTCGCGGTGATCGCCTCGGCGGTCTGGCTGCTGAGCTCACCCGGTGCCGTGCAGGTCGGTGCCCTCGGCAACTCGGTGGGGCTGATCGATCCGGTCCGGTTGGTCCCCCTGATGGTCCTGCTGCCCCTGCTGGGCCTGCGCGACAAGACGATCTTCCTGGCCGCGCGCAGCGAGCAGTACTGGGTACCGCTGTTCTTCTTCCTCTTCTCGGCTACCGACATCATCGTCGCGCTGAAGTTGTTGATGGTGGCGATCTGGTGGGGCGCTGCGACCTCGAAGCTCAACCGCCACTTCCCGTTCGTGGTCTCGGTGATGATCAGCAACAGCCCGTTCATGCGGGTGAAGCGGATCAAGCGCAAGCTGTTCCGCGACTACCCGAGGGACATGCGGCCCTCGAAGCTGTCGGCGACGGCGGCTCACCTGGGCACGGTCATCGAGTTCACGGTGCCGCTCGTGTTGCTGCTGTCCACCGGCGGGCCGCTGACCTGGGTCGCGCTCGTGATCATGGTGATCTTCCACCTGCACATCATCTCGACGTTCCCGCTGGGCGTCCCGCTCGAGTGGAACGTCTACGTCATCTTCGGCGCACTGTTCCTGTTCGGCAACTACGCCGAGGTGGGCGTGACCTCGCTGGAATCGCCGGTGCTGATGGTGGTCATGCTGGCGTTTCTGGTGATCGGTCCCGTGCTGGGCAACGCCAAGCCGCACCTGATCTCGTTCCTGCCCGCGATGCGTTACTACGCGGGCAACTGGGCGACGTCGATGTGGGCGTTCCGCAAGGGCAGCGAGCAGAAGCTGGACCAGCACATCACCAAGTCGGTCGCGACGCAGAAGGCGCAGCTGACGAAGCTCTACGGTGAGGAGATGGCCGAGCTGCTGATGCAGAAGGCGGTGGTGTTCCGTTCCATGCACACGCACGGCAGGGCCCTGCTCGGGTTGCTGCCGCGTGCCGTCGACGACACCCGGGACTACGATGTGCGTGAGGGTGAGTTCGTCGCCGGAGTCGTGCTCGGGTGGAACTTCGGTGAGGGGCACCTGCACCACGAGCAGCTGATCCGGGCGATCCAGCGGCGCTGCGGGTTCGAGGAAGGCGAGGTGCGTGTCATCCTTCTGGAGTCGCAACCGATGCAGCACCAGCGCCAGCACTACCGCATCGTGGATGTCGCCACCGGAGTGATCGAGGAAGGACACGTGGACGTCAAGGACATGTGCGAGCGTCAGCCGTGGCTCGGCGGCGACGGCACGATACCCGTCCGGCCGCTGAGCGGGCGCGGCAGCGAGCAGGCCGCCGAGCGTGCCCGCGATACCGAGAGGGCGCGGCGTGAGTGATGCCGTCGTCGTCGGGTCGGGACCGAACGGGCTCGCCGCGGCCGTCGCGCTCGCGCAGCGGGGGTTCGGGGTCACCGTGCTCGAGGCAGCCGACGAGGCCGGTGGTGGGGCGCGCTCGGCCGAGCTCACCCTGCCTGGTCTGCTGCACGACCAGTGCTCGGCCGTGCACCCCACCGGGTGCGGCTCGCCGTTCTTCCACTCGCTCGGCCTCGAGCGTCACGGCGTGGCGTGGTCCTGGCCCGAGGTGGATCTCGCGCACCCGCTGGACTCGGGCAGCGCGGGGGTTCTGCGACGCTCGCTGGAGGACACGGCGCGCGGGCTCGGCGTGGACGGGCGGGCGTGGCGTGCCGTGTTCGGCCGTCCGGCAGCCGGGTTCGACGCGCTGGCCGAGGACCTCTTCCGGCCCGTGGCGCACCTTCCGAAGCACCCTGTGCAGCTGGCCAACTTCGGCATGCGGGCCTTGCTTCCGGCAACCGGGCTGGCGCGGGCCTGGCGCAGCGACGAGGCGCGCGCGCTGTTCGCAGGCATAGCGGCGCACGCGTTCTACCCGTTGAACCGCCCGGTCAGTGCCGCTATCGGGACGATGCTCACGGCAGCGGGGCACCGGTACGGGTGGCCGGTCGCCAGGGGAGGGTCGCAGTCGATCGTCGACGCGCTCGTGGCGCTGCTGGCCGAGCACGGCGGTGTCGTGGAGACCGGCAGGCCGGTGCACCGTTACGCGGACCTGCCACCTTCCGACGTGCTGCTGCTCGACCTCGACCCGGCTGCCGCGGTGCGGATTCTCGGCCCGCAGCTGCCTGCGCGGGTGCGGCGCGCGTACACGCGGTACCGGCGCGGCCCCGGCGCGTACAAGGTCGATCTCGCCGTGCAGGGCGGTATACCGTGGCGCAACGAGGACTGCCGGAAGGCAGGCACCGTCCACGTCGGGGGAACACTGGAGGAGGTCGCCCGCGCCGAGCGGGATGTCTACCGCGGCACCATGCCGGAACGACCGTTCGTGCTCGTGGCCCAGCAGTACCTCGCCGACCCGCAGCGATCCTCGGGTGACGTGCATCCGGTGTGGACGTACGCGCACGTGCCGCACGGGTACGAGGGAGACGCGACCGAGGCCGTGCTCCGCCAGATCGAGCGGTTCGCGCCCGGTGTGCGGGAACGCATCCTTGGGACGTTCGTCCGGTCGGCACCGGAAATGGCGCGTTACAACGCGAACTACATCGGCGGCGACATCGCGACAGGCGCCAACACTCCTGTGCAGTCGGTCCTGCGCCCGCGCGTGGCCGTGGACCCGTATGCCACGGGCGTTCCGGGGGTCTTCCTGTGCTCGGCTGCCACCCCGCCCGGACCGGGGGTGCACGGTATGTGCGGCTACAACGCCGCGCTGTCGGCCCTGCGTTACCACGCGCGGCACGCGTAGCCGGGCACGGCCGGTCCGGGGCGGTAGTAGCGGCGAGCGCCGGAAAGCCGCAGGAAAGCCGCCGGTACACTGGCGCCCACTGTGACTCTCGTCGATTCCGGATCCGCGGGTACGGTGCGCCGGAACGTCACGCGTTCCGACCGGCTCGCCGTGCTCGCCACGGTCGTGGCCGTGCTGGCAGGCGCCAATGTGGTGACCGCGTACGGCTCGGCCGGGGCCGAGGCGCTCGTCGAGCCCGCGATCGCGGTGGTGTTGCTCGGCCTCGCGCACCGGTTCGGGCTGACCTGGGCCGATATCGGGATCAGCAGGCACACCTGGCGCAAGGGAGCTGCCTACGGCGGCGCCGCGATCGCGCTCGTCGGGCTGGTGTACCTGGCCGGGATGCTGCTACCGGCCACCCGCGCCGTGATCGCCGATGCCCGCTACGACATGGCGCTCGGCTCGGCGCTGCTGCTGGCCCTCGTGGTGATCCCGCTCAAGACGGTCCTGCTCGAAGAGGTCGCGTTCCGTGGCGTGCTGCTCGGCATGCTGAGCCGACCGGCCGGCAGGGCCTGGGCGGTGGGCGCCTCCTCGGCCATGTTCGGGTTGTGGCACATCCTCCCGACGCTGGAGGTCGCCAAGCAGGACACGGCATTCGACGTGATCCTCGGCCCGGGCAGCGCGTTCCCGGCACTCGGAGTGGCTGCCGTCGTGGTGTTCACCGGCGTGGCCGGTGTGGTGCTGTGCGAGCTGCGCCGACGTACCGGCAGCCTGCTCGCGCCCCTCGGGTTGCACTGGGCCACCAACGGTCTCGGTGTGCTGATCTCCGCGCTGCTGTGGTCCGGGATCACCGCCTGAGGTGCCGGACGCCGGAAGGCACGTGCAGAGCACTCCCGAGCCGCATTCCCGGGCCCTGCAAGTGCCTTCCGGCTGCCGTTGCCGTTACTTCTCGGGTTCGGGGGACAAGGCGTCCTCGCTGTTGCCCGCCCCGTGTGACTTGCCGGGCGAACGCTCGCCGTTGACCGCGGAGGTATCGAAGGCGAAGTTGATGACCGCGTTCGCCACGGCGTCGGAGTTGACGTCGAGGGCGGTCACGTTGACGTTGCCGTGCAGCTCACCGAGTTGTGCGTACACCGCTGGGTCGGCCCCGTCCGCAACAGGGGTGCTGCTGTCGCAGACCGCGTGGTAGCACGGGTCGAGCTGCTCGCTCGCCACGCCGCCGTAGCGTTCCACCTGCTCGGGTGTCTTGAGCTCCTCCGCCCCGGTGAACAGTCCACCGGCGGGGATCCCGACCGCGATGAACGGGCCGTAGTCGCTGCGGCCGGTGAAATCGGTGCCTTCGTGGGGGAGGTCGCGGCCGTCGAAGAACGCCTCGAACACCTTCTCGATCTCGGCCGAGCCTTCGGGGCCCGGACCGGCGCCCTCCCCGTCGGAGTCGTCGCCGTCGTAGATCCCGAACTGGTAGTTCGGCGACCCGATCATGTCGAAGTTGATGTACAGCGCGATGTCGTCGATCTCCTGCTCGGAGAGGTTGGCGACATAGTGGTCGGAGCCGACAAGGCCGGACTCCTCCGCGCCCCACCATGCGAAGCGGACCTGGTTGTTGGGCTTGACCTTCCGCATCTGCAGCGCGACCTCGAGCAGGGCCGCCGACGCACTGCCGTTGTCGTGGTAGCCGGGGCCGTCGAGTACCGAGTCGAGGTGGCCGCCTGCCATCACGACGTTGTCCGTGCGCCCGTGCCGGGTCTCGGCGAACACGTTCTCCGTGGTCCGGGTTTCGCTGAACGTGTCGGTCCGGACCCGCGCGACGGTGCCTTCGGGATCGGCGAGATCGGCGCCGACGGAGAAGCTCGCGGCGAGCACCGGGATGTCGGGCATCGTGCCGCCGAGGGTGCCTGCGAACGTGTCGGTGCGTTCGGGCTGACCTTCGTTGAAGATGACGGCAGCGGCGGCGCCTGCGTCGGTGGCGTTGGCCGCCTTGGTGGCGAACGCGCAGGAACCACGCTGCATCAGCGCGATGTTGCCTTCCGTGAACCCGGCGAAGTCGGCTGCCTCGCAACCGCTTGTCGACGTGTTCGGTTCGTCGCCGGGCGGCAACACCAGGTCGACACCTTCCACCGGTGCGGTGACGTCGCCCGAGCCGGAGAACTCCATCGTGAGGAAGTCCTCGCCGAGTTCGTAGGTCGTCTCGTCGGGGGAGACCTGTTCGAGCTCGGCGTCACTGAGCTCCTGGAAGAAGGGGAACTCGAACTCCTGCCGTGTCACCTCGTACCCGGCAGCCTCGAGCTGCCCGGCGACGTAGTCGGCGCTGGCGTCGTAGCCGGGCGTGCCGGAGGCGCGGGTGCCGTCATTGGCGTCGGCGATGGCCTGGAAGCGGTCGAGATGCTCCAGCACGCCGTCGACCGTGACGGCCTTCTCGAGCTTTCTGGGCGAGTTGTTGTTCGGGTCGGCCGCCGCCGGCCCCGCGGAGGTCAGCGCCACGGTGAGGCCGCAGGCGGCAAGGCACGCGACGGCTACGCGGGGTCTGCGGCGTACCGCATCATGGCCTCGCTGTCGGATTCGGTCTGGACGCATCAGCCGGTCCTTGTCTCTGGGAGGGACGGGTGCGGACGGGACAGTAGACCGGACTTCACTCGATAGTGAACAATCGTGTCGGGATCGTAACCAGAGTGCTCGAATGAGCGCATCGTGATCGGTTCCCGATCCGTACACCGGGCCGACCGCGACGGGAGGGGTCACCAGGCCGTGGCTACACGGCCGACTAGTCCGCCTCGTAGCGCGCGAGGGCCGTGCGGATGCACGCGGCGGCGGTCGGGTCCGTCAGGGAGTTCCGCGACGCCTGCAGCAGCTCCGTGACGATGCGCGAGGCCGCGGTGAAGCCTGCCTCGGCGCGGATGTGATGCACGATCCGGATGATGTCGTCGTCGTTGAGGTCGCTGACCGCGGTGCGCAGCTCCGCCAGCTTCGCATCGAGGTAAGCATCGGATTCGGTGTCGCGTGTGTCGTCGCGCATGTCCGGGCCCCTGCCGGTAGAGCGTTGGCGAGTCACACCGATTCTGCGCGCCGTACCCGCCCGGGAGGAAGGGTGCCGGGGTGGCTGTGGCCGCCTACGACGGTGGGCGCAGGAACCGGCGCAGCCGGTGCATGGGCCAGGTGTTGATGACGTCCTCGCTGGTGAGCCACCCGCGCTGCGCCGTGCCCACCCCGTAACGCAGCCCGGCCAGGTGCACGGCCGAGTGCGCGTCGCTGTTCACGGCGAACCGTACACCGTATTTCTTGGCCAGCAGGATGTCCTCGTCGCGCAGGTCCAGGCGGTGCGGGGACGCGTTGATCTCCAGCGCGGTGCGCGTGCGGGCACACGTACGGAACACCTCGTCGAGATCGGCGTCGATGGCGGGGCGGCGGCCGATGAGGCGAGCGGTCGGATGCCCGATGATGTTCACACAGGGGTTCTCACAGGCCCGTACCAGTCGCCTGGTCATCTCCTCGCGCGGCTGGTTGAAGTGCGTGTGCACGGATGCCACGCAGATGTCGAAGCCGTTCAGGAACTCCTCCGGCCAGTCGACCGCGCCGTCCGGCCCGATGTTGAGCTCGCTGCCGTGCAGCAGGCGCATGCCGCGGTAGGCGCCGTCCAGCTCGCGTACCCGTTCGCGCTGGGCAAGGGCCTTCTCGTCGGTCATGCGGTGCATCGGCAGGCCAGGGGCGTGGTCGGTGACGGCGTAGTAGGCGTAGCCGCGTTCGGCTGCGGTGGCCACCATGTCCTCCAGCGGCGACACGCCGTCGGTGAGGTCGGTGTGCGTGTGCAGGTCACCCCGGATATCGGTCTCGCTGACGATGTCCGGCAGCTCGCGCTTGCGCGCCACCTCGATCTCGCCCCGGTCCTCCCGAAGCGGCGGGGGTATCCATGGGAGGCCGAGCCGGTTGTAGACCTCTTCCTCGGTCTCGGAGACGACGAGCTGGTCGGTCTCGGCGTCGAACAGCCCGTACTCGCTGAGTTTCAGGCCGGCGTTCCCGGCGATCTCACGGGTCCGGATGTTGTGGGTCCGCGACCCGGTGAAGTACTGCAGCGCCGCGCCCCACGCGCTCAACGGCACGACCCGCAGGTCGATGCGCAGGCCGTCGGTGGTGCGGATCGAGCTCTTCTTCTCCCCGGCTGCGGTCACCTCGGCGACCGGTTCCTGCTCGGTGAACGCGTCCATGAGGGGCCGTGGTTCGCCTGCGGCCGCGAGGATGTCGACATCGCCGATGGTCTCGGCGAACCGGCGCAACGAGCCCGCGTGGGTGCAGCGCTGGCAGCCGTCCACCGACAGCAGCCGCTCGACGAGTTCCTCGGCCTGCTCCATGGCGGTGTCGAGGTGCACGCGCTCCTCGGACTGCCGGGTGAGCTCGACACCGTGCAGGATGTTCTCCTCGGTCTTCGCGCCGAACCCGGGGATGTCCCGGAGCCGCCCGGCGTGGATGGCCTCGACCAGCTCGTCGGTCGAGGCTATCCCGAGGTCCTGGTAGAGCGTGGCCGCCTTCCTCGGCCCGAGGTTCGGTATCGCGGTGAGGTCGCGTACCCCGGACGGGATCTCGTCGCGGAGCGCGTCCAGCGCTCGCACGCTGCCGGTGCGCAGGTACTCGAGCACCTTGTCGGCGATCGCCTTGCCCACTCCGGGAACGGAGCGGAGCGTGTCGGCGTCCATCGCCGAGACGTCCTGCGGGTGACCGCTGATCGCCCGGGCAGCCTTCTCGTACGCTCGGACCTTGTACGCCGCACCGCCGCTGATGGACAGCAGGTCGGAGTACTCCTGTAGCAGGGCTGCGACCTCGTCGTTCGGCCGGGCCATACCGCCACGGTAGTCCCGGTGCGCCCGATCGGCGAGCCGCTGTGCGATACCCCCGGTGCGGGCCGCAAGCGTCCGGAACCGGTCGCGTGTGGCTCCGGTCACCTCGACTGCCGGGAGCGGGGGTACCCGTGGCAGGCTGTCACGAGTTCCATCTGCGAGGAGGCGTTGTGGAGGGTTCGCGCACTCCCGGGGGCGGGCTGCCCGGTGCGAGCGAGGCATGGGTGGCGGCTGTCACCGAGACCGCGGAGCTGGCCGAGCGCCGCGACGTGGTGGCCGAGCTTGGCAAGCAGCTGCGCGCGCTGAACGAGGCTGCCGTGCGCACGGAGGTGCCCACGGACGTGCTGCGCCGCGTGGCAGGCGAGGTGGCCGCGGCGACCGGGGAGCTGAGCAGGCAGCAGCGGGAGATATCCGAGACCGCCTCTGTGGACGACCTGCTCGGCGGGGTACGCATGTACAACCCGGTGATCGGGGAGGGACACCCGATCGCGCCGCCGCTTCGCTTCGAGATCGACGGGACCTTCGTCGAGGGCCGTTGCAGCCTGGGGCTCGCACACGAGGGACCCCCGTCGTCGAGCCACGGGGGCATGAGCGCGTTGTGGCTGGACCAGGCGCTCGGCCACGCCGCGGCAGCGGCGGACAACCGTGGCGTGACCACGAACCTGTCCGTGCGCTACCGCAAGCCGGTCCCGCTGGGGGTGCCGCTACGGATCTGGGCGGACACGGTGGAGGTGGACGGCAACCGCACCGTCACCCACGGCGGCATCACCACGGTGGCCGAACCGGATGTTCCTCTTGTGCAGGCCGAAGCCCGGTTCCTGAGGCTGAACGGCGCGCAGGTGCGCCGCATGTTCCCGAGTATGTTCAGCGCCTCCGGTGCCGCCGCGGGGGAGGGCGAGTGACGGTCGGCCGGGCCGTGGTGGCCGTGCTCGGCTGAGCAGGCAGGGCGCGCGGCGCACGCCGGGGTCTACTACGTTGAGGGTGTTGCCACAGGTTCCCCGGCGAGAAGGAGGGACGAGCCGTGGGGCTGAACATCAAGGACCTGACGGTCACCACCGCCGACATCGGACCGGACGAGCGCCTGGGTGACCGGCACGCCAAGGACCGCGACAACGTGCCACCCGTGCTGCGGGTCAGCGGTGTTCCCGCGGGCACGGCCGAGCTCGCGGTGGTCTGCCACGACCCGGACGCGCCGCTGCCGAGGGGCTTCACGCACTGGACGCTGTACGGCATCCCTGCCGATGTCACCGAGATCGGGCCGGACGCGGACAGCCGTTTCCGTGCGGGACCGAACGACTTCGGGGCGACCGGGTACGGCGGCCCGAAGCCACCGGCGGGTCACGGGCCGCACCGCTACTACTTCTGGGTCTATGCCCTGGATCGTGCGGTGGCGGGTACCCCGTCGCGGGCGGAGTTCCTGGACGACTACCGTGACGCGATCCTCGAGCAGAACCGTGTCGTGGGTGTCTACGAGCGCTGAAGGGTCGTGTCGGGAATGAGCCGGATCGACTACGTCATCTGGTACGTGCGGTCGCTCGACCGCGCGGTGGCGTTCTACCGTGACGTCCTCGGGCTCGAGGTCCGGATCGAGGGCGACGGCTACGTCGAGTTCGCCATGGACAACACGAAGTTCGCGCTCTTCGAGGCAGCCAAGCTGGGCGAGCTGATCGGGCGGGACGGCGGTAACCCGCCGTGCGGCGAGATCGGCTTCATCACCGACGATGTGGACGCCGAGGCCGAGCGGATGCGGGGCCACGGCGTGCCGATCCTGACCGGGCCGGTGGACCGGCCGTGGGGCGAGCGCACCCTACATGTGTCCGATCCGGACGGAAACGTCGTCGAGTTCGCCCAGAAGCGATGAGCGGCGCGAGCGAACCGGCGGGCCCGCGTGGTCCGGATGTGCCGTCCGGGCTGCGTGACCACCCGGACCGGTGCCGGTGGAACGAGCGTTACCGCGAGGCCGACCCGGACTTCGTGCCGCACCCGCTGGTGACCGATGCGCTGGCCGCGGGGCTGCCGACCGGCCCTGTGCTCGAGCTGGCCTGCGGCCGCTCCGGCAGCGCCCTGGCCATGGCCGCGGCGGGCCGCACGGTCACGGCGGTGGACATCTCCGACCACGCGCTGGCGCAGCTCGGGCGTCAGGCCCGGCGACACGGGCTCGAAGGCCGGGTGCGCTGCGTGCTCGCCGACCTTGCGGCCTACCCGGTAGCGGCCGAGCGGTACGCGCTCGTGCTGGCGACCCGCTACTGGGACCCGGAGGTGTTCGACTCGGCTGCCGCCGCCGTGCTGCCGGGCGGGCTGCTCGGTTGGGAGGCGTTGGCGCAGGCGCCGGGCGGGGAGAGAGGCCCGTACCGGGTGGCGCACGGCGAGCTGGGTGCCCGCCTTCCTGCGACGTTTACGGTGCTCGCCGAGGAGGTGCACGGCTCGGAACGTCATCGGGCGAGCAGGCTGCTGGCACGGAGGCGACCGGCGGCGCCGGGGCACGGTGGCACGGAGCGGGGGTGACTGGCACGACAGCGCGGCCCGTATCGTCGACGGTGAGGCGCAGCAGAGAGGAGTGCCGCTGCCGTGGTCGTAGAGGAGGCGGCGACGGATCGAAGCCCGTCCCGTGACGGTGGTCCGGGGTCGGAGCCTTCGGTCTGCTCGCCAGGGGGCACCGGGCCGGCAGGCCGCCGCGCGCGGTGGGTGCTGGCGATCTGCGTCTTCCTGCTGGTGTGCACGGTCGCGCAGGTCTGGGCCGACGCCGGGGCCCTCGTCCGCGCCGATCACGTTCTGCACGACTTCCCGTTCCGGCAGCGGTGGCCGTCCCTGGTCGGCGCGGCACGGGTGACCGACCTCGTCGGGCAGCGCGGCCCGACTGCCGCACTCGTGCTGCTCGTCGCGGCGGTACTCGGCCTGCGGCAGCGGCGGTGGCGTCCGGTCGTGGTCACGGCCGCGGCGCTGCTGACCATCAACCTCGTGGTGGGGCTGGCGAAGCTAGGGTTCGGACGCAAGGACCCCGCCTTCGACGACCCCGAGCTGTTCCAAGGAGGACTGCTGTTCCCGTCCGGGCACGCGGCCAACGTGGTGTTGATCTGGGGCATGCTGGCGTACCTGCTCGCCGTCTACGGGCCGTTGTGGCACCGGCGGCGTGCGCTCGGTGCCGGGGTGGCGGGGTTGACGCTGCTGATGGGGGTGACGGCGGTCTACAGGGACACGCACTGGATGACCGACATGCTCGCCGGGTTCCTGATCGGTGCGATCGTCCTGCAAGCAGTGGTGCTGCTGGACGCCGCACGGGCCGAGGTCGCGGTCGGGCGTGCGCTGCGCCGCGTGCGGCGACGGTTGCCCGTGGGTGCTGCCGGGTGACGTCTCGCTGCCGGGCACCATGACAACCATGCGTATTCCCTCCGGCGAGCATATGCTCGCCGCCGACCTGGTCGAGCCCGAAACCGAGCGCAGCGGTTACGGCGTGCTGTTCGTGCACGGTTACGCCAGCTCGCGCCGCAGCTACATCCCGCGTGCCACCGAGCTCGCCCGGCGAACGGGACACACCTGCCTGGCCTTCGACCTTCGTGGGCACGGCGAGAGCCCCGGTGAGCTGCCTGCGATGACACGCGGGCAGCACGTACAGGACGTCGTGGCGGCCTACGACGCGCTCGCGGCGGCAGGTGTCGAGCGGATCGGCGTGTGCGCAGCCAGCTACGGCGCCTACCTGTCGTGCCTGCTGCTGGCCGAACGTGCTGTCGAGCGGCTCCTCGTGCGCGCGCCCGCCCTCTACGTCGACGCGGAAGGCCCTGACCCCACAGGGAGCAGGCAGCACCTGCGCGAGCTGATCGACGCCAACCCCGCCCTGCGCGCCCTGCGTGCATTCGACGGGCGCACGCTCGTGCTGGAATGCGAGCGCGACGAGGTGATCTCGCAGGAGTCCATCCGGGGGTACCTGCACGCCGCGCGGCACGGCACGCACCACATCCTCGAGGGCGCCACCCACGCGCTCAGCCACGAGCCGTGGAACGTCGCCTTCGTCGACGAGATCGTCGACTGGTTCGGCTAACGGTCGATCCCGCCGGTGTAGGCCTCTGGCCGGAGCTCGCGGCCGCGCAGGTACTCGGAATCGAACTCGTCACCGAGCGTGTGCGCCAGCGCCTCGAGCGCGTCGTCGCGTGGGGCGGCCATGTGCTCGGGCACGGCGACGCCGATACTCGTCCTGATGTGGTCGCAGGCCCCGAGCAGGCGCGTTGCCGTCCGCGCTCCGCCCCGGTGCGTGGCGACCAGCCCGAGGCCTTCGAGCGCGGTCGCGGTGCCGCCGGAGTGTTGGGCGCGCAGGCAGACCTCGAGGGTCTCCGCGTAGTGTGTTTCGGCCTCGTCCCACCGGTCGTGGCGCATGGCGAGAATCGCCTCGAGCGCCAGCGCGGAGGAGACCCCTTCCGCGTAGCCGACGGCGCGGTAGGCAGCGAGGCTGCGCGCGACCAGCGGCACCGCCGCCTCGAAGTGTTGCCGCTCGAGCAGGCCGACGCAGGTGTAGTCCAGCGCGCTGGCCAGGACCATCGGCTCGCCCAGCTGCTCCGCGACGGTTGTGGCCTCGCGGAGCAGGGAATCGCCGCGCTCGATGTCGCCTGCGGCCCGCGCCGACCGGCCTGCTGTGGCACACACCAGGGCGAGCCGCCACATGCTTCCGGTGCGGCGTATGTAGCTCAGTGCTGTTCGATGGTGGGTGTCGGCGCCGGCGTGGTCACCGCGCGCCCAGGCCGCCATGCCGAGAAGCTGGTACCCGTGCCCGGCGAAGTCGACGTCGGCAACCTCGTTGGCCTCGCGGATCTGCCGTGTGGCCGCCTCCTCGGACGCGGGGAGATCCCCCTGCGCGATCGTGGCTGCTGCCAGGCCGAAGTACAGACGGGAACGCAGCAGCGGGTCCTCGGGATTCCCGGCGAGGGCGTGCTCGCTGCGCAGCTGCAGTTCGGCGAGCCTGCCATCGACGAACCACGGCCAGGACAGGTCGGCCACCAGCCGGGCGGCGCTGCCGGGCTCGGCCGCGAACGCCTCGTCGATCGCGACGCGCAGATCGTCGGTCGATGCGCGTAATCGCTCCATCCACCGTGGCGATTCGGCGGTGCGCAGACCGCTGTCGGCCTCCTCGGCGAGCCTGAGGTGGTAGCGCAGGTGGTACGCGCGAGCCGAACCCACCGCTGCCCGGTCGAGCCCGGTGGCGAACTGCCGTACGGTCTCGAGCATCCGGAACCGTGACTCTCCCGCTACGTCCGCGTCCCGGCTGAGCAGCGAGCGGCGATGCAGCCCTGCCACGTCGGCGGTCGCGGTGGGCGTGCCGACGACGCTGCCGGCCGCTGCCATCCCGAACGGTCCGGCGAACACCGACAGCGCGGCCAGTGCCTCGCGCTCGCGGGGATCGAGCAGGTCCACGCTCCACGCGATGACCTCGGCCAGCGACCGGTGGCGGGGGTCGGCCCTGCGCCGGGTCGCCCGCAGCGCGGAGGGCGAATCGGCCAGCCCGGCCTCGAGCTCCTGCAGTGTCACCGTCGCCATCTGCGCCGCGGCGAGCTCGATGGCCAGCGGTAGGCGGTCGAGCTTGCCGCACACCCGGTCGACGGTCTCGGGGGACGGGGTGAAGTGCGGGTTGCCCGCGGTCGCGACCGAGTCGAACAGCGCGACGGCCGACCTGGCGTCGAGGCCGCCGAGCGGGATCAGTGTCTCGCCTGGCACGTCGAGCGTTTCCCGGCTGGTCGCGAGCACCCGGACGCCCGGGCAGGCCGAGGTGAGTGACACGGCGAGGTCCGCGCAGGCATCGACGAGGTGCTCGCAGTTGTCGAGCACCAGCAACGCGCGGCGATGCCGGAGGTAGTCGATCAGTGAATCCAGCGGTGTGCGGGACGCGTGATCGGCCACGCCCAGCGTGGCGGTGACCGCGCGCGGCACCTGGCCGGGATCGCGCAGCGGAGCCAGCTCGACGAACCACGTTCCCTCCGGGTGTGCAGCCGTGAGGCGGTGGGCTACCTCGATCGCGAGGCGGGTCTTTCCCGACCCCCCTGCGCCGCCGAGGGTCACCAACCGGGCCCCGCCGACGACCGACACCAGGTGATCCAGCTCGGCTTGCCTGCCGATCAGCACGCCCAGCGGCGTCGGCAGCCGCGTGACACCCCGCCCGGTGGTGCCGGCGGCGTCGGCTGCCAGTGCCGCCAGCGCGCGACGGTCGGCCACCTCCAGCTTGCGCAGCAACGACGCCACGTGGCTCTCCGCGGTGCGCACCGAGATGAACAGCCGCGACGCGATCTCGGAGTTGGTCAGGTGATCCCCGAGCAGCGCAAGCACCTCGGCCTCGCGAGCCGAGATCCCCATGCCGCGCAACCGGGCGGTATCGGTCATTCGGCGATTGTCCCGTAACCGGTATCAGTGGCAAATCAGTGATGCGTACGGATGTATCGCCCGTTCTTATCGGTGCAGACTGTGAGCCGTAAGCCGAACGGTAAACACCATGGAGGTTCCGCCATGTCATCACCTACCGAGCAGGGGACGGGTGACGCCGGCATCGCCCAGCTCAAGCAGACGCACCGGGTGACGTGGGCAGCGGGTGAGTACGCCAAGGTCGCCGAGCTCGTCGACGACGTGCCGCCACGGCACCTGCTCGACCTCGTCGGGGTCGCCCCCGGGCAGGAGGTGCTCGACGTCGCCACGGGTACCGGGAACGTGGCGCTGCGGGCCGCGCGGGCCGGAGCCGGCGTCACCGGCCTGGATCTCGCGCCCGAGCTGCTCGACGCCGCCCGCAGGCGGGCAGCCGAGTGGGGCGTGACCGTCGAGTGGGTCCCGGGAGACGCCGAGGATCTGCCGATGGGTGACAACCGCTTCGATCGCGTGCTCTCGGTGCTCGGCGTCCAGTTCGCCCCCCGGCACGAGGTGGTCGCCGGGGAGCTCGCCCGGGTGTGCAAGCCCGGCGGGGTCATCGGCCTGATCAACTGGACGCCGGACAGCCAGGTCGGGCGGATGCTGCGGATCATCGGCGGCTACATGCCCGCGCCCCCGCCGTTCGCCTCGCCACCACCCAAGTGGGGCGACGAGGACCATGTCCGCGGCCTGTTCACCGGCACGGGGATCGAGCTGGAGTTCCACTACGGGACCAACCCGTTCCGGTTCCCGTCCGCGGAGGACTACATGGCGTTCTTCGAGGACTATTACGGCCCGATGGTCAAGGTCCGCGAACGGCTGTCCGCGGAGGACCGCTGGGGAGACTGCCGCGACGAGATCATCGACCTGCTCGAGGAGGTCAACACGGCCACCGACGGGACACTGCGGTTCGAGGCCGAGTACGTCGCCGTCGTCGGCCGCAAGCCCTGACGCTCGCACGCGGGGGCGCACGCCGGGCCTGATCAGCCCCGCCTGTCGGCCCCCGCCTGTCGGCCCCGTCTGGTCGGCCCGGCTCCTCAGCCGCCGAACATCATGCGCCACTCCTCGAGGGATCGCGGCCGGAAGACGAAGTTGCCTTCGCGGACCGAGGACAGCGGTGCCGACGGCTCGGTCGAGTACTGGTGGCCGGGGTACACGACCGGGTCGCCCTTGAGGCCGGCGAGCTGCTGCAGGCTGCGGTACATCGCGTCGGCATCGCCGCCGGGGAAGTCGGTGCGCCCGCATCCCTCGAGGAAGAGCGTGTCGCCCGCGATGAGCCGGTCGTCGAGAAGGAAGCACTGGCTGCCCGGGGTGTGGCCGGGCGTGTGCAGCAGCCGGATGGTGATCGCGCCGACCTCGATCGTGTCGTCGTGGTGGTGCCCGGTGAGGTCGGTTGTCGACAGGCCGGTGACCCGCTGCACCCAGTCCAGCTCATCGCGGTTGACGTGCACCGGAACCTGCTGGCGTGCCAGCAGCTCGGCCAGTCCCGGCAGCTGGAAGCCCATCATGCTGCCGCCGACGTGGTCGGGATGGTGGTGCGTGCCGAGCACGCCGACCAGCCGCATGCCGTCGGCGGCGAGCACGTCGAGCAGGTCGCCGACGGCGTAGGCGGGGTCGATGATGACCGCCTCGCGGGTCTCACGGTCGCCGATCAGGTACGCGAAGTTGAGCATCTGGCTGGCGACGGGGTCGCCCACGGCGAAGTCGCGGCCGGACAGCAGCTGGCGGAAGTAGAGTCGGTCGGACATGGTTGGAGCCTATCGGCCCGGCATGGCGCGCCGCGCGGGCCGGGAGGTCCGGCGACCTACGTAGCGACCGGCAGCGACTCCAGGTCGAACGACCGGAACGACGCGCGGCGCCGCAACTCGGTCTCGGGAACGGCCAGGCGCAGGCCGGGCAGCCTGCGCAACAGCATGTCGAACGCGATCTCCAGCTCCAGCCGTGCGAGCGCCGCACCCAGGCAGTAGTGGGGCCCGTGACCGAACGCGAGGTGCGCCGGGCGTGCGGGCAGTGGGCGGTGGGGATCGATCCGGTCCGGGTGCGGGTGGCTGGAGGGGTCCCGGTTGGCGGCGGCGAGCGCGAGCAGGACGGTGTCACCGGCGTGGATCCGGGCGCCACCGAGGTCCAGATCGGTCGTGGCGAACCGGCGGATCGCCAGGGTGTTCGGGTGGACCAGCCGCAGCAGCTCCTCGACAACGCCCGGCAGCCGCGCAGGGTCGGCGCGGAGCGCCTCGCGCAGCTCGGGATCCCGCAGCAGCAGGACCGTGCCGTTGCCGATGAGGTGGGTGACGTTCTCGATGCCTGCCCACAGCACCAGGAAGGCGAGCGACACGAGCTCGTTCTCGTCGAGCCGGTCGTCGCGGTCGCGGGCGCCGATCCACGCCGACAGCAGGTCCTCGCCAGGGGCGTCGCGCCGTAGCGCGATCACCTCGAGCAGCAGCGCATGGATCTCCTTCACCGCCAGGGACAGGTCCTCGCGCCGCTCGGGGGCCAGCATGCGGCGCGTCTGCGCGGCGAAGTGCGCCCGCTGGGATTGCGGGACGCCGAGGAGCTCGCCGATGACCGTCAGCGGTAGCGGTGCGGCGAAATCGGCGATCAGGTCGCCGCCAACCCGCGTAGCGAGATCGCGGGCCAGCGAATCGGCGACGGAACGCACGTGCTCGCCGAGGGTGCCGATGCGGTGCGGCGCGAAGGCGCCTGCGGCGAGGCGGCGCAGCCGCGCGTGCTCGGTCCCGTCCCGGTTGAGCAGGTTGGCATCCAGTGCAGGGGGCAGCGCGAAGCCCGCGTAGTCACCGGCCGAGTGGGCCTTGTTCAGCGCCAGCCGGGCGTCGGTCAGCGCGGCGCGCACGTCGGCGTCGCAGGTCGCCAGCCAGGCCTGGCTGCCGTCGGGAAGCCGAACGCGGCAGACGGGCTCGGACTCGCGCAGCCGCGCCAGCGCGGCGTGCGGGTCGGCGATGAAATCGGCGTCGAGCGTCAGGTCCGGCTCGAGGCTGCCGGGCCGGCAGTGCCGGTTCTGTTGGTTCGGCTGGTCGGGCACGACGGCTCCTGGACTGGCGGTGGGATCGGGTGGTGCCGCGGCGCGGCACCGCGCGACACCGCCGGGCAGCATAGCGCCCTCCCGCCACCGGACGGCCCGGGTACTACCCGCCCGCCGCCTCGCCTGCGGTGCGGGCGGGCTCGCCGGTCGGCTCGGCCGGAGCCGCGTGCAGCCTGCCGAAATGCCGCGCCAGCGCGCGGTGGTGCGCCAGCTCGGCCGCGAGATCGGCGGGCTCGCCCACGCGGGGCGTGTCGACGGGGTGCTCGGGCCGCAGGCCGTGAGCCTTCGCGTGCAGCGCGCTGTCGAGCATCGCGGCCTCGATCGCCGCGTCGCGTTCCTCGCCGGTGAGCCCGCGATCGCCCGCATCCCGCTCCGCCGCGCGTCGCACGTCGGTGGACATCCACTCGCGCAGCGCCCACTGCGCGTCACGGATCTCGATGATCAACCGGTAGAGCCGGAGCGGCAGGTCGGCGCGGCGATCGCGGGCGATGGCCACGGAGTCGCGCAACACGACCGAGGGGACGTGCCGGGTGAGCGCGCTGTGCAGCGGGAGGAGCGCGCGGTACGCGCGCGGCCGGTCGAGCCAGGCCCACAGCCGGGACAGCTGCGGGCCCAGGTCCGGGAGCAGCCAGCCGAACAGGTGCAGGGTGCTGCCCGCGACCACGGCCACCAGCGTGACCGGCTCCCACGCGTGCCCGGTGGCGCCGATGAACCCGGCGAGGACGCCTGCCAGTCTGCCGAGAACGTAGATCCACAGTAGCCCGATGCTGACGACGATCAGCCCGAGGCTGCGGCGTAGCCAAGCTGTCGGGGCGACAGCACGGTACCGCCTGCACAGCCGCGCGACCTCGGCCTGCCCGGCACCGAACGCCGTCAGGTACACGGTCAGGTAGGCGGGGTTGCTCGCCGCAGCGGTCACGGCGAAGTCGGTGGGGTGCTCGCCGAGCCGGTCGATCGCCCGCGCGAACAGCCCGGCCATCGTGCCGATGACGAGCCCGATGGCGACCAGGCGGGGCGCGGCCTTGCGCCACGCGACGTCGCGGTCGTGCCTGAGGTGCAGCAGGACGATCTGCTGGCAGGCGGTCACCAGCATCACGGCGATATGCGCCAGCAGCCCGGACAGGTTGGCCATCCCGACGGTCTCGCTGAGGAACCGCCAGAGCCCGGGCAGGACCACCACCCAGATACACAGGGCGAAGAAGAACACCCCGGTGAGCGCGACCTGGGCAGGCGAGCGGTCGGTGCGCAGCGCCCGCATCCGGTACAGCAGCGCACCGGCCGTCACGCCGACGCACAGCGCGTACAAGCCCGCGGTCATGGTTCGCGCGGCGTCTCCATGAGCGCCGACAACCGGGACGCGAGCTCGCGTGCTTGCGGGGGCACGGTGTAGTGCTGCTGGACCGTCCACGAGGAGACCCGTTGCGCGAGAAGCGAGCCGACCAGCTCGGCTTCCAGCTCGCAGCCGGAGTCCGCATGCTCCCTGCCGAGGACGCTGCGCGCACGAGCGGGATCAAGCGAGGGCATGAGCAGGCGGAGCATCTCGAGTGCGGCATCCGAGTTGGCCGAGTGCCCGCAGATGATGTGCCCGAGCTCGTGCAGGATCACCTGATGCTGATGGACCGGAGTCAGGCGCGACTCGAACACGATGTGATCGTCCGTCGCGGAGGCGACCCACAGGGCGTCGGCCACGGTGCTCAGCTCGAGGGGAACGAGGTGAATGGGGCGCCCGCGGTGCTCACTGACCCGGTCGCAGACCGCGCGCACGGTCAGCCTGCCTGTGCGCGGCAGGCCGAGGGCCTTGACGCGCTGCTGGCAGTGCCTGCGCAGGCTCGGCGGCCAGCCGGACCGCCTGCGGTCGTCTGCGCCTGAGCGCCTCCGGAGCATGATGGCCACGATCCTTCGGGAGGGTTGGTGCCATGGTCGTCGATACGGGGAGCGCGTGGGTCTCGCGCCACGCCACTCGACTGGCGACAGCATGGTAATGCAGGCCTCGCCCACCGCGGAACTCGGCCGTGGCGCCGAGACCGGTAGCGTCACGACACCGCCGCTACGTGTGGCCTGATTCACGCGCCGGTCGTCCCCAGGTATGTTGACGTAGGCGTCCGGGGTGCGGGAAGCTGACGTCGCGCGGATAAGCAACCGCTTAGTACGTCGCTGACGGCGCGGGACCGGTATGCGGGCAGATCGTCGTGGCCACCGTGTCCACCGGGCGGTTGTCCGGCACGCCGCCGAGGAAGGAGCGTTCCATGACGAGCAGGTTCAGCGGCGAGGTCGCCGTGGTTACCGGGGCGAGCCGGGGAATCGGCCTCGGCATCGCCGAGCAGCTGGTCGCCGACGGCGCGCGGGTGTGCATCACCGCCCGCAACCAGGATGCGCTGGACGAGGCCGTCGGCCATCTGGGTGGCAAAGAGCACGCGATCGCGGTGGCGGGCAAGAGCGACAACACTGCCCACCAGGCCGAGGCGATCGAGCGCACGCTCGCGGAGTTCGGCCGCCTGGACATGCTGGTGAACAATGCCGGTATCAACCCTGTCTACGGGCCGCTCGTCGATCTCGATCTCGACGCTGCGCGCAAGATCGTGGAGGTGAACTGCCTGTCCGCACTGTCCTGGGTGCAGCAGGCGTACCGCGCGTGGCTGGGTGAGCACGGCGGCTCGATCGTCAACGTGTCGTCGGTGACCGGGCTCAAACCGGCGCCGGGGATCGGCTTCTACGGGGCGAGCAAGGCGATGCTCTCGCACATGACCGCCGAGCTCGCCGTCGAGCTCGGGCCGGACATCCGGGTCAACGGGGTCGCGCCCGCGGTGGTCAAGACCGCGTTCGCCAGCGCGCTGTACGAGGGGCAGGAAGAAGAGGTGTCGGCGGCCTACCCGCTCAAGCGGTTGGGCGTGCCCGGCGATGTCGGTAGCGCGGTGGCGTTCCTGCTGTCCGCGGAGGCGTCGTGGATGACGGGCCAGACGGTCGTGCTCGACGGCGGCGTGACGCAGACGGGAGGCGTGTGATGCGCGCGTGGACGGTCCCTGAGCTGGGCGAGCCCGCCGATGTGCTGCGGCTCGATGAGGTCGCCGACCCGCAGCCCGCACCGAGTCAGCTGCTCGTCCGGGTGCGGGCAGCGGCTGCCAACTTCCCCGACGTGCTGATGTGTCGCGGCGAGTACCAGGTCAAGCCCGAGCTGCCGTTCACTCCCGGCGTCGAGCTGTGCGGCGAGGTGGTGGCCACGGGCGCGGAGGTGACGGAGTTCGCCGCCGGTGACCGGGTCATCGGCGGCGCCGCGATACCGGCAGGCGGCTTCGCCGAGCTGGCGTTGATGGAGCAGGCCACGACATTTCACGCCCCGCGGGCACTGGACGATGCCCAGGCGGCCTCGTTCTACATCGGTTACCAGACCGGCTGGTTCGGGCTACATCGCCGGGCGCAGCTGCGCCCGGGGGAGACGTTGCTCGTGCACGCCGCGGCCGGTGGGGTCGGCAGCGCCGCCGTGCAGCTCGGCAAGGCGGCAGGCGCCACGGTCATCGGCGTGGTCGGCGGCCCGGCCAAGGCCGAGGTGGCCCACTCGCTCGGGGCGGACATCGTCGTCGACCGCGGCGGCGAGGACTTCGTCGACGTCGTCAAGCAGGCCACGGACGGCCGGGGCGCCGATGTCGTCTACGACCCTGTCGGCGGGGAGACCTACCGCCGGTCGACCAAGTGCATCGCCTTCGAGGGACGCATCATCATCGTCGGGTTCGCAGGCGGTGAGTTGCAGCAGGCCGCGCTCAACCACGCGCTGGTGAAGAACTACTCGATTCTCGGGCTGCACTGGGGGCTGTACAACAGCAAGGACCCGCAGGCCGTCCGGCAGTGCCACGAGGAGCTGACCCGGCTGGCCGACGACGGCCTTGTCGCTCCCGTGGTCAGCGAGCAGCTGCCGCTGGGCGACGTCGCATCCGGGGTGCAGCGGCTGGCGGACGGGGAGACTGTGGGCCGCGTCGCGCTCGTGGCCGGTCTCCCCGAACGACAAGCAGTCTGACCAGCGGGACACCACACGGTGCGCGCGGTGATCGACGTTGGACCGACCAGTTGGTATGGTTCTTGTCGGTGTGCCGGACGGGTACGTGAGGATAGGTGAAGCGAGCATGCACGGCGACGATGAGCCGGGGGACGAGCTGCCGGGACTGGACCTCGCCCGGCTACGGACCTACCTTGGGCAGGCCGCTCCGGGCCTGGTCTCCGGTGAGCTGCGTGGCTCGGTGATCGCGGGCGGGCGCTCGAACCTGACCTACGAGGTCGGGGACGGCCGTCGCGAGTGGGTCGTGCGCAGGCCCCCGCTCGGGCACGTGCTGGCGACCGCGCACGACATGGGCCGGGAGTACCGGGTGATGACGGCACTGGGGTCGTCGCCGGTACCGGTGCCGCGCACCGTCCTGCTGTGCGAGGACACCGAGGTGCTCGGCGCGCCGTTCTACGTGATGGAGAAAGTGCACGGCACCGCCTACCGCAACGCGCACCAGCTCGAGCGGTTGGGTGCCGAGCGTGTCCGGGCGCTGAGCACGAGCATGATCGAGGTACTCGCCGAGCTGCACGCGGTCGACCCCACGGCGGCCGGGCTCGCGGATTTCGGACGGCCGGACGGGTTCCTGCCCCGGCAGGTGCGCCGCTGGAAGAAGCAGCTCGACGCTTCCCGGGCCAGGCCGGTACGCGGCATCGACGAGCTGCACGAGCGCTTGGAGTCCCGCGTGCCCGAGCAGTCGCCGACCGCTGTGGTGCACGGTGACTACCGGCTCGACAACCTGCTCGTCGACGAGCGGGACGAGATCACGGCCGTGCTGGACTGGGAGATGGCCACGCTGGGCGACCCGCTGACCGACGTGGCACTGCTGGCGACCTACCGGGGCCTGTCCGAGATCGACGAGTCCGCGGTGATCGCCGACGCCAGCGACGCACCCGGCTTCCCCGACCCGGCCGAGATCCTGGACCACTACGCCCGGGTATCCGGGAGGGACCTCGGCTCGATGGGGTTCTACCTGGGGCTGGCGCACTTCAAGCTGGCGGTGATCCTCGAGGGGATCCACTACCGCTACACGCAGGGCAAGACCGTTGGTGAGGGATTCGGCAGCGTCGGCGATTTCGTCGAACCCATCGTCTCCGCCGGTCTCGACGCACTCGAGGAGAACTGATGGATTTCGCCTACGACGCGCGCACCGAGGAGCTTCGGGAAGCCCTGCTGGCTTTCATGGACGAGTGCGTGTACCCGGCCGAGGCCGAGTACGCGCGGCAACTGTCCGAACGCGAGGACCCGTGGGCCGTGCCTGCCGTGGTCGGTGAGCTCCAGCGGGAGGCACGGGACCGTGGACTGTGGAACTTCTTCCTGCCGGGCGCAGACGGGGCGGGGCTGAGCAACCTGCAGTACGCGCCGCTCGCCGAGATCACCGGGCGGAGCCCGCGCCTGGCGCCCGCCGCGCTCAACTGCTCCGCGCCGGACACCGGCAACATGGAGGTGCTGTCGATGTTCGGCACCGGGAAGCAGCGCGAGCAGTGGCTGCGTCCCCTGCTGGACGGGCGGATACGGTCCTCGTTCGCGATGACCGAGCCCGATGTGGCCTCCTCGGATGCCACCAACATCGCCACGCGCATCGAGCGCGACGGGGACGAGTACGTGATCAACGGGCGGAAGTGGTGGATAACCGGGGCGCTGAACCCCAACGCCCGGGTCCTCATCGTGATGGGCAAGACGGACCCGGAGGCGGAGACGCACCGGCAGCAGAGCATGATCCTGGTGCCCCGCGACACGCCGGGCCTGACGATCACCCGCGGTATGACCGTGTTCGGCTACGACGACGGCGACCACGGCGGGCACGCCGACCTGGAGTTCTCCGACGTGCGGGTGCCCGCGGACAACCTCATCGGCACCGAGGGCGACGGCTTCGCCATCGCGCAGGCCCGGCTGGGGCCCGGCCGGATCCACCACTGCATGCGCTCGATCGGCATCGCCGAGCGCGCGGTGGAGATGATGTGCAGGCGCGCATCCGAGCGGGTCGCGTTCGGCGAGCAGCTCGCGCGCCAGGGCGTGATCCGCGACTGGATCGCCGAGGCGCGCGTGCGCATCGAGCAGCTGCGCCTGCTGGTGCTCAAGGCGGCCTGGCTGATGGACACCGTCGGCAATCGGGACGCGCACACCGAGATCCAGGCGATCAAGATCGCTACTCCCTCCACAGTGGAATGGATCCTCGACAAGGCCATCCAGGTGCACGGAGCCGGTGGGCTGAGCCAGGACACGCCCCTGGCCGAGTGGTACGCGAGCATCCGCACCCTGCGGTTCGCCGACGGCCCGGACGAGGTGCACAAGGCCTCCCTTGCGCGCAAGGAGCTACGGGCCCACGCCTAGGGCCGGTGCCGGACAGGCAGAATGTGCGCATGTCTGGCACAGCGCGGAACGGCGCGACGATAACCGGCGCTCCGGCGGTGCCGCCTCCCGGCGGTCCCCTCGGATCGCGCCTGCTCGGTCACGAGGACGAGCAGAACGATCGGCTACGGGTGCGGGTGCAGACCCTGCTGACAGGGTCGATCCTGCTGTCCAACCTGATCGGCATCGCCGTGGTGACCGCGCTGGTCACGGTCGTGATTCCCGGCCCGGAACCGATCACCGCGTACCTGGGTATGGCGGGCTGGCTGGCGGTGGCAGGCTACGTCCTGCTGGCCGTCGTGGTCGGTCTCGTCTGGGGGACGCGGATGACGTTCCGGTCGGTGCGCTGGATGCTCGAAGGGCGGCGGGCCACCGAGGCCGACCGGCTCGCGACGCTCGCCGCCCCGTGGCGGCTGACGGGGATGCAGGCCTCGCTGTGGCTGGTGGCCACGGTGCTGCTGACGGCGGCGAACAGTGCCGTCGATGCGGTCGCGATGGTCAAGGTGGCTGCCACCATCGGTCTCGGCGGTGTCGTCGTCTGCGCCAACTCCTACCTGCTCAGCGAGTTCGCGCTGCGGCCGATCGCCGCTCGGGCGCTGGCCGACGCACCGCCGCAGCGGCCGCTGCGGGCCGGGGTGATCACCAGGACGCTGTGGGCGTGGGGGCTGGGTACCGTGATCCCGGTCGCCGGGCTGATGCTGGTGGCGGCGTTCACGCTGGTCCGGCACAACGCCACCGCGACCCAGCTGTCCGTGACGATCCTGGCGATGGGCACGGTCACCGTGGTCTTCGGGTTCGTGCTGGTACTGCTGATGACCAGGGCGACGGTGGCGCCGATCCGCACGGTCAGCGCGGCCATGGAGGCGGTGGAGGCCGGTGACCTGAACGCGCACGTGTCCGTCTTCGACGCCACCGAGCTGGGTGTGCTGCAGAGCCGGTTCAACGGCATGGCCGCGGGCCTGCGGGAACGGGAACGCATCCGGGACATCTTCGGCAGGCACGTCGGGCGGGAGGTGGCTCAGCTCGCGGTGAGCAGGGACTTCGAGCTGGGAGGCGAGGTCCGCGAGGCCGCGGTGCTGTTCGTGGACGTCATGGCGTCGACGGCGCTCGCGGCGACTCGGCCGCCCACGCAGGTGGTCGAGCTGCTGAACCGGTTCTTCGGGGTGGTGGTCTCGGAGATCGAGGCCCACCACGGCCTGGTGAACAAGTTCGAGGGCGACGCCGCGCTCGCGGTGTTCGGCGCGCCACACGACCTTCCCGACGCCGCTGGGCAGGCACTTGCCGCCGCCCGCGCGATGGCGGTGCGCCTGCGGAACGAGGTCGGCGACTGCGAGGCCGGGATCGGGGTCGCGGCCGGACCGGTCGTCGCGGGCAACGTCGGCGCGCAGAGCCGGTACGAGTACACCGTCATCGGCGACCCCGTCAACGAGGCTGCGCGGCTGACCGATGTCGCCAAGGACATCGAGGGCGGGCTTGTGGCATCCGGGCGGGCGGTGGAGGCCGCCGACGCGGCGGAGGCGAGCCGGTGGCGACGGCACGGAGAGGTGACGTTGCGCGGCCGGTCCGAACCCACCCAGCTCGCCGTGCCGGTCGACGGCCCGGCGGAGGGTCCGGTAGAGGGTGCCGCGTCGCGGTGACACGCGCACGGCGGGAACCGAATAAGGTGGGCGGCAACCCGGCCGACGAAGGGGTTCACCGGTCGTCACAGGAAGGGATGGGCAACACGTGGAGTACATACGTCTCGGATCGTCCGGACTGCGGGTCTCGCGCATCTGCCTGGGGATGATGAGCTACGGCAGCCGCGATTGGCGGGACTGGATGCTCGACGAGACCGAGGCGGAACCGGTGGTGCGCCGTGCCGTGGAACAGGGCGTCACGTTCTTCGACACCGCCGACATGTACTCCCAGGGGGTCAGCGAGGAGATCACCGGCCGGCTGCTGCGCAAGTTCTTCCCGCACCGCAGCGACTACGTGCTGGCCACCAAGGTCTACTTCCCGGTGGGGGAGGGTCCCAATGACAGGGGCTTGTCCCGCAAGCACATCATGGACGGCATCGACGCCTCGCTGCGACGGCTCGGTACCGACCACGTGGACCTGTACCAGGTACATCGCTGGGATCCCGAGACGCCGATCGAGGAGACGCTGGAGGCGCTTGCCGACGTCGTGCGCTCCGGCAAGGCCCGCTACATCGGAGCGAGCAGCATGTACGCGTGGCAGTTCGCGAAGGCGCAGTTCACCGCTCGGCTGCACGGCTGGCCGACGTTCGTGTCCATGCAGGACCACTACAACCTGCTGTACCGCGAGGAGGAGCGGGAGATGATCCCGCTGTGCCGCGACCAGGGAGTGGGCGTCATCCCGTGGAGCCCCCTTGCGCGCGGCTGGTTGAGCGGAAGCCGGGGCGACGACGGGACCGCGCGCCCCACCACGCGGGCGGGCTCGGACGACTTCGCCCGGCGCCTCTACGGCGAGGCCGACCTCGCGATCGTCGAGGCCGTCCGGCGAGTGGCCGGTGAGCGTGGCGTCCCGCCCGCTCACGTGGCGCTGGCCTGGCTGCTCGGCAAGCCCGGGGTGACGGCCCCGATCATCGGGGCGACGAAGGCGTCCTACGTCGACGACGCTGTCGCCGCGCTCGACCTCACGCTGACCGGCCAGGAGGTGACCGAGCTCGAGCAGGCGTACCGGCCGCGTGAGGTGCTCGGCCACTAGGCCGCGACCACACGATCGGCGGGACGTGCTCCACCATCGGTGCCGGGTGCGTTTCGTCCGTCGCGGTGCGGGGTAACCAGCGGCGGGCGCGGTCGCCGGGGGAGCGGACCCGCTCGGGGAAGGTAGTCGAGACAACGGAGTCGAGGCACCGTGATGGAGTGGTTCGCGCTGATCCTGTCCGGTATCGCGGTCGTGCTGTCCGCGACGGCCGTCTGGTATGTCCGGGACCAGGTTCGTGCCACGCAGCTGACAGCCCGCGCGGCCCGCGCGGCGGTGGAGCTGCAGCACGAGATGGAACGCCGCACGGCCCGCGCGGCCGAAGCCGCCCACGTCCTCTGGGACCTCGAGCCGGTGGGGGAGGACACGTATCTGCTGCGCAACGAGGGCAGCGACCCGGCCTACGACGTACGGATCGATGTCGGCGACATGGCCTGCCGCGGGCCGGTGCACATCATGGAGTTCCCGCCTGGCCACGTGGAGCGCTACCAGCTGTTCCGCCCGCTGGGCACCGTCACGGCCGCGCTCGCCGTGACCTGGAACCAGGCATCGGACCTGACGGACGAACCGCGCACGCACCATCTACCGGTGCTGGACCGGGGCGCGGTTCCGGTCCAGCGTGGACGCGCCGATCCGTCCGCTGACGGTGGCGGTGCCAATCTGGCAGTCGAGCGAGACGCCGGCTGACGGGGACCGATCGCCGATGATGTATACGGGGGACCCGACGGAGCATGGGCCGGTGTCGGTGGTGCCCGTTGGCTCGGTGTAGTTAGCGGTCCTCTCGCCAGCAGCGCATGCACCGGTCGCCGGATACGTCGGGTCGGCTGACCGGGCGGCCGCACTGGCACGAGGGGACCGGTCCCCAGTCGACCACGACTTCCTGAGCCTCGGGTTCCGGCTCGGGCTGCTGCGGTGGTGGGCCGCCCCTGTAGTGGCAACCGGCGCACACGGTCCGCTCCCCCGGGCGCAGGTAGATCTCCTGGTCACATCCCGGAGTCGAGCAAGTGGGGTAGGTCGTGGTCACGGCGTCTCCTGTCACGTCGCGTGATGCTACCGAGGCTGTACTGGCTGGCCCGAGCCTGGGCACTTGCCTTGCTCGCCCGGAGCTCGGTGGGTCGGTGCTGACGACCCGGGCGGTGAGTTGACGATCTGGTCGCACGCAGGGCATCTACCGTCGTCCGCCATTGTTGGCCTCCTCGTGGTTCGTGTCGAGTCTCGCCGATCGGTGTGTCTCACGACACCGGCCGGTCGGGTGGTGCCCGGCCGGTGCACGGTCGGGGGTGGCGTGCACCGGCCGGGGGTCAGCGGGTTGGTGGTTCGGTGAGGTGTGCGCAGGACAGGCACACGGTCGGTCCGGTCATGCGTGTGTCGTAGGTGGTCTGCCATACGCGGTATCCGCACATGGTGATGATCACCGGTATGCCGCGTGCCGCCTCGGTGCGGCGCACGGCATGCCGTTGCTGCGCCACCGTCACCCACCGCGTCACGTGCCCTGCTCGCAGGTGGTGCAGCGTGGGTGGCGGGCGAGGCGGCTGCAGGGGTCGTGGCCGTAGATGGGTAGGCACCAGGCGCCGCAGGGGGCTTGGTAGCCGCGGGGGAAGGTGTGGTCGGGCACGATCGGCTGTAGCGGGCTGCCGGGGGTGATGTAGTGGGCGGGCAGTGTGTGGCTGCCGGTGGGGATTTCGGGCATCCACCCGTGCGTGGGCAGGCGGGACGCCGCTGTCATCGCCGGCCCCGGTCGAGCTCGTATCCGTCGCGGGTGGCGACCATGCGGGGGCGTGTGTCGTGCGGGTCGTGCTGCCACCGGCGCGACAGCAACCAGCCGCGCGCCCTGTCCCAGGGCACGAGCGTGAGAAACGGCAGAGCGAACAGGAGCAGCATCCAGATCCAGAACATCGGGGCCTCCCCGCGAACGATAGGCTGAGGTGCATATTGCGAGTTGGTCTCGGGACCAATGGTGGTGGTCCCGAGACCAAGGAGCAATGATCCGATCGCGTGACGCGCGGTCACTCTCCGTCGCGGGCTAGGGTGTGGTGCATGACCGAGACCAACCTCGCCCCACGGGCATTCGCTTTAGGTGCGGAATTGCGCGACGCCCGCGAGAAAGCTGGTCTCAAGGTGCGCCAGGTAGCCGAGAAACTGGACGTATCCCACTCGGTGATCGTCCGGTGGGAGAAGGGTCAGCGGCTCCCCGGTACGGAGAACGTCTCCGCGCTGCTGGCCGTCCTCGGGGTCTCTAGTCGGGAGCGGGAGAGGATCATCGCGCTTGCCCGCGAGGCGGATGACGAGCCCGTCAACTCGGTGTCGGTCGGTGTGGCCGGTATGGCCGACCAGCTCGCCGTGCTGATGCAGCTTGAGCGCAACGCCACCTCGATAACCGACGTGTCTCCGCTGCTCGTGCCCGGGCTGTTGCAGACGTCGGCGTACGCGCGAGCGATTCTCGGCGACGACGCCGAAGCAGCCGCCAGGGTAGCGGTACGACTGGGTCGCCGCGACGTGATCGAGCGGGACCGCGACCCCGCCCAGTATCTGGCGTTCATCGGCGAACGAGCGTTGGCGGGGCCCGTCGGCGACGATGCTCTCGCTGATCAGTTGCGGTTCCTCGTCCGAATGTCGGAACGCGATAACGTATGCATCCGGATTATCCCGGAGTCCGCCGGGTTCACCCCGGCGCACGCCGGACCATTCGTACTCTTGGAGTTCGCCAAGGCCGACTCCGTGGTGCACCTGGAGCACTATCAGTCCAGTGCGTTCCTACGGGACCATGGTGATGTGAGTGCGTACCTCTCGGCGCGCGAGGAGATAGAAGAAGTGGCGATGAGCCCCGAGGACTCAGTGGAGCTCATCGCCGATGCTGCTAAGGAGCGTTGACATGACAGTACCGCACAACAACGACGCGTGGCGCAAGAGCAGCCGCAGCGCGCGCGAGACCAACTGCGTTGAGGTGTCGCTGCGCTCGGGCGCCCGTGTGCGTGATACAAAGGACCGCGATGGCGGGACTCTGCAGGTCCCGTTCGCCGCGTGGCAGGCATTCACGAGCCACCTGCGCGAGCAGTAGACAGTCCCCGTCGGCGCCCCCGGGGTCCTGGGAGGATCCGGGGGCGCCGACGTATGAGGATCGCCACACGTCAGTCGGGCACACCGGCCTGTGCAGGGCTCTCGCCAGTGATGATCGAACCGTATCGGGGCACCGAGCGGGGTTCGCGACCGTTGCCGTGCTGGGGTCCCGGTGCGGGCAACGGGATGCGGCGCCCACTCCCTGTTACGTTTAGGGTCAAGTGTCCGGTTATGAGGCGAGGTGAGATGTCCGGCAGCGTGACGATCGAGAGACCGACAAAGGCCGACGGCGCCGCCCTGTGGCGTGTCGCGCGGGACTCCGGCAAGCTCGATCTCAACTCCCCGTACACGTACTTGCTGTGGTGTCAGGACTTCGCGGATACGTCGGTCGTGGCTCGGGACGGCGATGACGTTGTCGGTTTCGTGATCGGCTACCGCAGGCCGAGGGATCCGAGCACGGCGATGGTCTGGCAGGTAGCCGTCGATGCCAGCCAGCGCGGCGAGGGGCTGGCCGGGCGCATGCTCGACGTCATGTACACCGGGCTCGTCGCGGACGGGGTCCGGTACCTGGCCACGACGGTGACGCCGGACAACGAGGCGTCGATCGCACTGTTCCGCTCGTTCGCCACCCGCTGGGGAGCCGAGATGACCAGCGTGGAGCTGTTCGCGGCGACGGACTTCCCTGCCGAGCACGAGGCGGAGGACCTGTACGAGATCGGCCCGCTCGGTCAGCCACCGGCAGGCTGAGCCGGCGAGGTCGATACGAATTTGCATACCGCGCAACTTTGCGTGGTGTGCAATTTCATGCATACTGGGAGAGTGACCGACAGGACGTCTCCCGCGGCCGACCCTCCCGTGGAGGGGTTGCGTGCGCGCAAGAAGCGGGCGACGCGAGAGCTGCTCGAGCGGGTGACGTTACGGCTGGCCGTCGAGCACGGGTTCGACCACGTCACGGCGGAGGGAATCGCCGAGGCGGCCGAGGTGTCCACGCGAACCTTCTTCAACTACTTCGCGTCCAAGGAGGACGCGGCCTTCGGTCACGCCAAGGCGGGCTCCGGTGCGGACGAGCCGGAGCGTGTCGTGGAGCTGGTGCGCGACCAGCCGCCCGAGGTGCCGCCGCTGCGGGCGTTGCGGGTGGCTGTGACGGCGTTCGTCGGCGAGCTCACGGCCGACAAGGAGCTTTCCCGCCTGCGATGCGATCTGGTCAGGACGCACCCGAGGCTGGGCATGCGGCTGATGGACCGGGTCGTCGAGCAGGAACGGCTGCTGACCTCCGTCGTGGCCGAGCGCACCGGCCTGGACCCCACCGGCGACGCCTACCCCTCTGTGGTCGTCGCTGCGTCGACCGCCGCGGCACGTAGCGCGATGGTCCGGTGGATGGCCTCGGACTCGGCTGCCCAGCCGGTCACGTTCGTCGAGGAAGCGTTCGACGTGCTGGAACGAGGGTTCGTTCCCGCGACGTAGGCGTGCGTGCGCGCGTCTTCCGGACAGGTACGACAGTCCGGCTCGGAGGGATGGTCCGTGCCGGCGATGCGGAACGGGGGTAGTGCGTGGCGACGTTGCTGTATCGGCGCTGCAGTCGCCGTTCGAGGCGGGGACGGTCTCCGAGGACGGGCACATCGCCTACGCGCAGGTCCAGTACGCTGTGCAGCCCTTGGACCTGTCCGAGCACACCCGCGAGCTGCTCGACGACATCGGCGGCACCTCGGACGACACCGGCGTGCGTGTGGAGGTCGGCGGCTCGGCGATGCAGCCGGAGCCCGAACCGCCGAAGAACGAGATCATCGGGCTCGCCGTCGCGGCCGTGGTGTTGACGCTGGCACTCGGCTCGCTGGTCGCGGCGGGCCTCCCGCTGGTGACCGGGCTGATCGGCGTCGGTATCGGGGTGGCAGGGGTCACCGCTGCGACGGCGTGGTTCGACCTCGCCTCGGAGACCTACATGCTGGCGCTGATGCTCGGTCTCGCCGTGACGATCGACTACGCGCTGTTCATCATCACCCGGTACCGGCACGAGCGGTCCGCGGCTACGAACCGGAGCACGCCATCGCACGCGCCGTGGGTACCGCGGGCAACGCGGTGGTCTTCGCCGGGGCGATCGTGTGCATCACGCTGGCGGCCCTGTCGGTGGTGGGTATCCCGTTCCTGACCGCGATGGTCGTGTCCGCCGCCGCGACGGTGGCGGTCGCGGTGCTGATCGCGATCACGCTGCTACCGGCGCTGGTCGGCTTCGCCCGCAACCGCATCTCGCCTGCGGGCGCGCGCGGCACCGCCCGCGCAGCGGCGCGCCGCGCGGGCGGTGAAGACGGGCAGCACGCCCCCGCTGGGCGCGCGACCGGCGCCGGGCTGGGGGAGCGCTGGGGGCGTTTCGTGACGGGCAGGCGCGTGGTGGTGCTGCTGGTGGCGATCCCGGTGCTCGGTGCGCTGGCGTGGCCCGCCAACGACCTGCGCCTGGGAATGCCGGATGGCAGCATGGCGGCCCCGGAGTCGACCCAGCGGCAGGCCTACGAGCTGGTCGCGGAGGGCTTCGGGCCGGGAGTCAACGGCCCCCTGATGGTCGCGGCGGACGTCGAGGGCACTGACAATCCACAACGGACTGTCGAGGAGCTGTCCGGGGAGATCTCCGGGTTGCCGAACGTCGCGGCCGTCGAGCCTCCCGTGCTCGACCAGCAGGGTGCCACCGCGATGCTCACGGTGATTCCCGCGACCGGACCGAGCAGCGTGGAAACCGAGGACCTGGTGAGTGACATTCGCGCGCTCGGCGATACCTACGCAGAGCGCGGCGGTACGGCGCTGTGGGTGACCGGTCAGACCGCCATGAACATCGACATCTCCGGCCAGCTCGGCGACGCCATGGTCCCGTACCTGCTGATCGTGGTCGGCCTGGCACTGGTACTGCTCGGCGTGGTGTTCCGCTCGCTGCTCATCCCGGTCACGGCCGCGGCAGGGTTCCTGTTCACGGTCGGCGCCACGTTCGGGGCCGTGGTCGCTGTGTTCCAGTGGGGCTGGCTGGACTGGGTGTTCGCCGTCGACGAGACCGGTCCGATCATCAGCATGATGCCGATCTTCCTGGTCGGGGTGCTGTTCGGGCTGGCGATGGACTACCAGCTGTTCCTGGGCACGCGGATGCGCGAGGAGTACGTACACGGGGCCGAGTCGAACTCCGCGGTCGTCGGCGGGTTCCGGCTGGGCGCGCGCGTGGTCACCGCGGCCGCGGTCATCATGGTCAGTGTCTTCGCCGGGTTCATCTTCTCCGATGAGGACATGATCAAGTCGATGGGTTTCGCGCTGGCCTTCGGTGTGCTCATCGACGCGTTCGTGGTGCGTATGACCATCATCCCGGCCCTGATGAGCGTGTTCGGCCGCGCGACATGGTGGATGCCTCGCCTGCTCGCGCGCATCCTGCCGGACGCGGACATCGAGGGGGAGCGGTTGACGCGGAACCGGTCCGAGCCCGCCCCGTCCGGCACCCCGGCGAGCGAGCGGGAGGAGGCTGCGCCGGTCCTCTACCGGTAGGCACCGGGTCCGGGGCGGCACCTGTCACCTCGCGGGTCAGCCGCTACCGCCATGTCCTGCCGGCCACTGTGCCCGGGTTGCCCGCGCCCGCGCGCCGCTGCGCTCGAGCCCGGTGAGGTGGTGCCGGTGGGTGCCGGGTGCACCGCCGGCGTGCATGCGGGCTCCGGCTGCGGGTACCCCGACCTGGGAGGCACGCTTCACCCGCCCTGCGTACGGTGAAGGCCCAGGTGCGGGGCCGACCGAGGAGGTACAGCGTGGATCAGCACGACCGGGTGGGCACGGCCGAGCAGCACGGTGCCCGGGCCGGCACCGGCCACGCCGGTCACACCGGACACGGCGCGGAGCACGCCGGACACGGCGCGGAGCACGCCGGACACGGCGCGGAGCACGCCGGACACGGCGACGGCGGCGGCCACGGCGACGGGCACGACCAGCATGCGGCGCACTCGACGGCGATGTTCCGGAACCGATTCTGGCTCTCGCTGGTACTGGCCCTGCCGGTCGTCGTCTACGCGGCGACGGTGCAGGAGTGGTTCGGCTATACCGCGCCGGAGTTTCCCGGTGCGGGTCTGGTCGCGCCCGTGCTGGGCACCGTCATCTTCGTCTACGGTGGCTGGCCGTTCCTTGCCGGTGCGGCCGCCGAGATCCGCGGGCGCCAACCCGGCATGATGCTGCTGATCGGCATGGCGATCACCGTCGCGTTCGCCGCCAGCATGGCAGCCGGCGTGGGTGTGTTCGCGGTCGAGGTGTGGTGGGAGCTGTCCCTGCTGATCGTGATCATGCTGCTCGGGCACTGGATGGAGATGCGCGCCATCGGGCAGGCCAGGGGAGCGCTGGCCGCCCTTGCCGAGCTGTTGCCGGACGAGGCCGAGCGGGAGACGAGCGCGGGGCACCTCGAGACCGTCCGGATCAGCGAGCTCGGGGTGGGTGACGTCGTCCTCGTCCGCCCGGGCGGGCGGGTGCCCGCCGACGGCACGATCGTGCGGGGGCAGGCCGACCTGGACGAGTCCATGATCACCGGTGAGTCGAACCCGGTGACTCGGAGCGAGAGCGAGCAGGTCATCGCGGCCAGCGTGTCCACGGACAGCTCGATCCGCGTGCGGGTCGACGCGGTCGGTGCCGACACCGCGCTCGCGGGCATCCAACGGCTGGTGGCCGAGGCTCAGGAGTCACGCTCGCACACCCAGGTGCTGGCCGACCGCGCTGCCGCGCTGCTGTTCTACATCGCCGTGGCCGTGGCCGTGCTCACCGTCGCGACGTGGGCGCTGCTCGGGGACGCCGACGCGGCCGTCGTGCGGTCGGTGACGGTACTGATCATCGCGTGTCCACATGCGATGGGGTTGGCGATCCCGCTGGTTACCTCGATCTCGATGTCGAAGTCGGCCCGTAGCGGCATCCTCGTCACCGACCGGCTGGCGCTGGAACGGATGCGCGACGTCGACGCCGTGCTGTTCGACAAGACCGGAACGCTGACCAAGGGCGAACACGCCGTCACCGGTGTCGCCGCCGCCGACGGCGACACCGACGCCCTGCTGGCGCTCGCGGGCGGGGTGGAGGCCGAGAGCGAGCACCCGCTTGCCCGCGCCATCATCGCCGCGGTGCGGGAGCGGGGGATGGACCCGCGCCCCGCGACCGACCCGCGTGCCATGGCGGGGCGCGGCGTGGAGGCCACGGTGGACGGTCACAGCGTCGCGGTCGGCGGGCCGGCCCTGCTACGCGAACGCGATCTGGAGATTCCCGGCGAGTTGCTGGAAGAGGTCGGGCAGTGGCAGCAGCGCGGTGCCGCGGTGCTGCATGTCGTGCGGGACGGCCGGATCGCGGGCTCGCTCGCGCTCGAGGACCAGGTCCGGGCCGAGTCGCGCGCGGCCGTCGATACCCTGCACCGGCTGGGCGTCACGGTCGCCATGATCACCGGCGACTCCCGCCAGGTCGCCGAGGCCGTCGCGGCCGAGCTCGGCATCGACGAGGTCTTCGCCGAGGTACTGCCGGAGGACAAGGACCGCGCCGTCGCCGACCTGCAACGGCGCGGTCATACGGTGGCGATGGTCGGCGACGGGATCAATGACGCGCCCGCGCTGGCTCGCGCCGACGTGGGGATTGCCATCGGTGCCGGTACCGACGTGGCCATCGAGTCCGCCGGGATCGTGCTCGCCTCCGACGACCCGCGTGCCGTGGTGGCCGTCCGGCGGTTGTCTGCGGCCAGCTACCGCAAGATGGTGCAGAACCTGTGGTGGGCAGCCGGATACAACGTGGTGGCGATCCCGCTGGCCGCAGGTGTGCTGGCGTGGGCGGGCATCGTGATGCCCATGGCCGTCGGTGCGTTGCTGATGAGCCTGTCCACGATCGTCGTGGCCCTCAACGCCCAGCTGCTGCGCCGCGTCGACCTCCGCTCTCAGGCGGTGGGGTAGGGGGTGCGTGGCACGAGGCGCGGGGGCCGCGCGCTCGGGCGCACCGGCGCGGGCCCCAACGAGCGAGTACGGCTCGATGGGGCCCGGCAGCACGGTCGCGCTGCGGAGTCACCCACCCGGGGTCTGTCCGAGCCATCGGACAGACCCGCGCTCGGCGCGCCCGGCGCCGGGCTGGCCATCCGCCGCATCACCGCTGTCGACCCGCTAACCGCGCTAGGGAGTGCCCGATGAGCTTGCACCTGACCGGCATCACGCTGACCTACCCCGACGGTGGGCACCGCCTGACGGCGCTGAACCACGTCGACCTCCACGTCCCGGCGGGCACCGTCACGGCCGTGGCCGGACCGTCCGGCTCAGGCAAGTCCAGCCTGCTTGCTGTGGCAGCCACGCTGATCACCCCGGATGCGGGCGAGGTCACCGTCGGCGGCACATCCACCTCGAGCTTGAGCCGTGCGCAAGCAACCATGCTTCGTCGGGAGCAGCTCGGGATCATCTTTCAGCAACCGAACCTGTTCCCTTCACTGAGCGCGATCGAGCAGCTACAGGTCATGGCCCACATCGCGGGCCGTTCCCCTGCCCAAGCTCGCGAGCGCGCGCAGGCTCCTCGCTACGGTCGGGCTCGCCGACCACGCCGAACGCAAGCCGCACCAGCTCTCCGGCGGTCAGCAGCAGCGGGTCAACATCGCCCGCGCGCTGATGAACGAGCCTGCCGTACTGCTCGTGGACGAACCGACCAGCTCGCTCGACCGCGAGCGCGGCGCGGCGAGCATCGACCTGCTCGTGTCTTTAACCCACGCGCAGGCCACGGCGACCGTGCTGGTTACCCACGACCACGCACAGCTGACCCAGGTCGACCAGGTCACCGAGATGGTCGACGGCGCACTGTGGTGCCCACATGCGGTCGGCCAGTGGTTCCTATACCGGGAAACGTAGGCTCGGGGGCGTGACCGAGGGAGAGAGAATGGCGCTGCACGAGGATCTCGAACCGATTTACGAGAAGCTGGTCATCCGCAATCCGGGTGAGATGGAGTTTCACCAGACTTTGCGCGAGGTGCTGGAAAGCATCGGGCCGGTGGTCAGCAAGCACCCCGAGTACGTGCGCAGCAACATCATCGAGCGCATCTGCGAACCCGAGCGGCAGATCGTCTTCCGTGTCCCGTGGGAGGACGACAGCGGCGCAGTGCACATCAACAGGGGGTTCCGCGTCGAGTTCAACAGCGCGCTCGGCCCGTACAAGGGTGGCCTGCGGTTCCACCCCTCGGTGCTGCTCGGCACCGTCAAGTTCCTCGGCTTCGAGCAGATCTTCAAGAACTCGCTGACCGGCCTGCCGATCGGCGGGGGCAAGGGCGGCGCCGACTTCGACCCCAAGGGCCGCTCGGACCGCGAGGTGATGCGGTTCTGCCAGAGCTTCATGACCGAGCTGCACCGGCACCTCGGCGAGTACACCGACGTGCCTGCCGGGGACGTGGGCGTGGGTGGCCGCGAGATCGGCTACCTGTTCGGGCAGTACAAGCGGCTCACCAATCGGTACGAGTCCGGGGTACTGACCGGCAAGAGCCTCCCCTTCGGGGGTGCGCGTGTGCGCACCGAGGCAACCGGGTACGGCAACGTGTTCTTCGTCAACGAAATGCTCGCGGCCAGGGGTGATTCTTTCGACGGTAAACGCACCGTTGTCTCCGGTTCCGGCAATGTCGCCATCTACACCATCGAGAAGGTGCAGGACCTGGGCGGCATTGTCGTGGCGTGCTCGGACTCCGAAGGCTACGTGCTCGACGAGTCCGGCATCGACGTCGAGCTCGTCAAGACGATCAAGGAGATCGAGCGCGGCCGGATCTGCGACTACGCCGACCGCAGGCCGTCGGCGAAGTTCGTGCCGGGACGGTCGATCTGGGAGATCGAGTGCGACGTCGCGATGCCCTCGGCCACGCAGAACGAGATCACCGGCAGGGATGCGAGCACCCTGGTCCGCAACGGGTGCGTGGCGCTGGGTGAGGGTGCCAACATGCCGACCACCCCGGAAGGGGTGCGCGTGTTCCGGGAAGCGGGCATCGCGTTCGGCCCGGGCAAGGCCGCCAACGCAGGCGGTGTGGCCACCTCCGCACTGGAGATGCAGCAGAACGCCTCGCGGGATTCCTGGAGCCGCGAGTTCACCGAGCAGCGCCTGAAGGACATCATGGCCGACATTCACCATCGCTGCTACGAGACCGCCGATGAATACGGCATGCCGGGTGACTACACGGCGGGGGCCAACATTGCCGGGTTCTGCCGCGTCGCCGACGCGATGCTGGCCCTCGGCGTGGTCTGACGAGCGCGGTAGGCACTCGCCCAATCAGGTGGTTGTCGGCGGAGCCGTGGTCGTTCGGCGAGAGCCCGCCCGAAAGGGTGTTGAGGTGGCCCCGACTTTGCCATCAACCCGAGCGATTTCCGGGCGGGCTCTCACCTCCAAGTTACCCCCATCCGTGGGCAAAACACCCTGTTCCTGCAGATAGGGAAACTGTGGGAGGGATGCCAACCCGGCTGGGAGGGCTGCCTGTGACCGGTGCGGCCAGCAGATCGTCACCGAGCGTGACACCATCGGCGCGATGCGCTTTCCCGCGCTCGGGCGAGGGCATGGAGGAGGAGACCGCAGATCTGGCACCGGGGGAGTCCGAGAAGCTCACGGTCACAGTGGAAATGGCTAGTACGAGATCTACTGTCCTGTCGGTGACCACGAGGACCGCGGCGCGAAGACCACGATCGCGGTCGCCTGAGCCGGCTGCGCCCGGATCGTGCTTAAACGGCGACGCCGGTACATGGAAGCAATCCACGGCTACCCGGGGCTCGGTGACGGCAACAGTCGGAGAGCGGCTTGGCCAGCGCGATGGAGGGGTTTGGTGCTGTGGCCGTAGCGATGCGGTGACTGTGGCTCCTTCGAGCAGGAGGAACCATTCCTCGGCGACATCCACCGGATGGCGGCATCCGGCTTCGGCGGCGAAGCCTTCGAGGTAACGCCGGATGCCTTCCTTGTGCTCGTGGATGATGGCGTGGCCGGGATGCGGTCCGCCGCCGAGGGGGCGCTCTCGGTCCTTCGTTGTGCTTCTGTCACCGCGACGTCTCGCACCATCGACTGGGACTATACAAACCGGTATGTGCAGTACCTTTCAGGAAGCTGAATCGCCAACCGAGGGAGGTCCCCGTGCCGGCTCGTCCGCACGCCGTCGCTTTCGATGTACTCGAGACCCTGCTGGATCTGGATCCGCTGCGCGAACGGCTGGAGAAGGTCGGCCAACCGGCACGGCTGTTGCTGCCGTGGTTCATGCGCTTCCAGCGTGACTCCATGGCGCTGACCCTCAGCGGGGATTTCGGGAGGTTCGAGTCGGTGGCACGGCAGGCGTTGCGCACCGAGACGGAGCACACCGCCACCGAGGAAGACATCGACCACGTGCTGGCCGGCTTCGGCCGGCTACCCGCACACCCCGATGCCGAGCCCGCGCTGCGCCGGTTGTCCGAAGCCGGGCTGCGGGTCGGCTGCCTGACCGTCGGCAGCGCGCAGAACACGGCACGGTTCCTGGAACAAGCAGGACTGGCGCGCCACATGGATCACGTCATCACCGCCGAGCAGGCCGGTATCTGGAAACCCGCTCCTTCCATCTACCGCGTGGCAGCCCACGAACTCGGAACATCACCGGAGCGCATGGCACTGGTCGCGGTGCACGCCTGGGACTGCCACGGAGCCAAGCGCGCGGGCTGTCTCGCCGGATGGTGCCAGCGACTGGAAGGCCGCTACGGTGACGTCTTCACCGCCCCCGACGTGAGCGGCCCCGATCTTGTCGAGGTCGCCGAACGCCTGTTGCAACTCCCGTCCAGCTGAGGTTGCCTCGAACAGTTCCCTTCCCGGTGCCAGGACGGGAACCCCGACCGGCAGCAGCTGTCACCCACGCGGCGACCGGGACTTATCCGGCCGAGTGATCCACTGCGTGATCGGCCGACGCACCGCCTGCGGTTGTCAGCACGTGCCGGATCTCGCTGACGACTCGGTCAGCGGCGTCTTCCATGAGGAAGTGCCCGGCTCCGGCGATGGTGACGAGTTCTGCGCGCGGGATGTCCTCGGCGAGTTGCCGCCCGTAGCTCAGCGGCTGCCACTGGTCGAGCTCACCCCAGAGGATGCGTGTCGGCATGGAGAACGTCTTGAGCTGGGGCGCGAGCTGCCGAGTCGGAGTCGAGTCGTAGTGGCGAACTTGGTGTTCGAAGAACGACATGCGCCCGAGCGGCGTGCGAAGGGGCGCGAGGTAGGCGTCGAGCACAGCGCCGGACATGTGCCCGGGTTCGGCGACGGTCATGCGTAGTTGGCGGGCCAGCATGTCTTCGAAGTCCTGCTGTGGCATTGCCGCGTAGTCGTCGAGGTGATGGTGGATGATGTCCTGCCAGGTGGTCGACGGCCACGAGTCGTAGCTGACGCTGTCGATGAGCATCAGCCGGTTCACGCGAGGCCTGTTGCCGGCGGCGAACAGCTGCGCGATCGCGCCCCCGATGTCGTGGCCGATGAGCGTGCACCGGCGAACATCCAGCTCTGCGAGAAGCGCGCCGAGCAACTCCGCTTGCGCCGTCACGGAGGTGTCGCGTGCAAGCGGGCGCTCCGACGCCCCGTAACCCAACAGGTCATAGGCGACGACGGTGTGCCCGCGCTCTTCCAACGGCGGGATCACGTGGCGCCAGATGAACGAATGTGACGGCGTGCCGTGCAGGAACACCAGCGTCTCGCCGGAATCACCCTGGGTGTAGCGGCAGGCCAGGCGTACACCGTCGACGATCACATGTCGGTCGAGCATGAGTTCCCCAAACCTGGAGGTATACCGGTCGGTTTATCTATCATACGAAGCACAACACGTGCCGGGAAGCATGTCAACCCACCGGTCGGTATACTTGTCACGGATCTCGGCTTCGCCCTGGCGAGGATCGCCGCAGCTGCGCACATGGTGCGTGAGCGCGGCCGTGTACGTCGTCACCCGGGTCGATCGACGGAGATGTCGTACTCGAGTTCTCCCGCGCCGCCGTACGGCGAGAGGTCGGTGACTCCGGCGTCGTGGAGCACCTCCATGTCGAGGAACGTGTTGCCGGTGCACTCGCTCGCGGGCCGCTCGAGGATCGTGGTGGCGGCGTCGGCCACGATCTCGGGTGAGCGCGACCTGTCCATCGCGGCTTCGCCACCGAGAATGTTCTTCACCGCATCAGTGGCGATGTAGGTCTCGGGCCACAAGCAGTTGGCCGCCACGCCGCGTTCGACCGCCCGCTGCACCGATGCCTCGTCGCGTACGTCCCCGACGACTGCAAGCGCACTGCCGCCCGCGGCCTCGATCGCTGCGGCAGCAGTGTGGATCGTGCCGGACAACCGGCGGTCCGGAGTGTCGCTCTTGGCCAGCAGGATCAGGTTGGCGCCGCGGCTGCCGCCGGACATGAGCAGGGTGCGGCCCGCGAGACACATCCGGTGATCTCCTTGCCGAATATGCCGCGAGCGATGACCCACTTCAGGATCTCGTTGGCGCCCTCGTCGATCTCCCCGACCTTGCTGTCGCGGTAGATCGCCTCGACCGGCCCCGGCGTGCCGTCGGCGCTGAGCTCCCGGGCGAAGCCGAGCCCACCGAACGCCTGGACCGCATCGCGGGCCACGTCGACCGCCAACCGGCTTCCGTACTACTTCGCCATCGCGGCTTCCGGCTCGGGGAACACCTCACCGGCGTCGCGGCGGGGCGCGTCTGGAACTTTGTGTGTTGATTTCGTGGCCCGACGGGGTGGCAGCACTGGTTAGTGCTGCTGCCCGGAGAGGATCACGAGCACGAGCGAGGACACGAACGTCGATCAGTTGACTGACGTGGATCAGCTGGCCGATGGGCTGCTGAACCGTGCCGATGCTGATCAGGCCGAGCTACTCGGGTCTGACGGGCTGCTGACGGAGTTGACGCAGCTGGTGCCCAAGCACGCGCGTCGGCTGGCTGGGTTCAACGAGCAGCTCCTGAGCTGGTAGGCGCACAGCATGAGCGTGCGTGACATTCGCTCCCATCTGGCCGAGCTCTACGGAGTCGAGGTGTCCGGGGACGTGATCTCGCGGGTCCCTGACGCGGTGGCCGAGGAGATCACCACATGGCAGAACCGGCCATTGGACCCGGCTTGCTCTCTAAGGGTCGTTGCGAATCCGGACGGGAGGGGTTCGCATGCCGAAGTATGCACCGAACAAGATGTCAGCGGAGGTCAAGCGCCGGT